>JAEXSP010000023.1 GCA_023453795.1 Bacillota bacterium | reverse complement strand
TTTGTGTAGTAATATTTTGTTCACAACTATATTCTACCACATTTGGTGCATCTTAGGGTGCACTTCTTGCGTTTTTTCGACGAAAAAAGAGCTGCCTCAAAGTTTATTTTGAGACAGCCCCTTTATTGGGTACATCTATTATTTTATAAATTATACTACTTAAAATAATCTATGAATGGTATAATAAACCAAGATGATATACGATAAGGATGGTGTTCTATGAAAATTATAAAACCCTACATTGCGGGGATATTGACAGGATTGTTGATAGCCTCATCTATTTCTGCATTTGCGGCAGTCAAGACATTAAAGAGTGCACAATTCAACTCAACTAAAATAAAAGTGGATGGGAAATTTATAGCACAAAATTACCCCTGCCTTACGGTTAAAACTCATCAGGACAAGTATGCCAAAACCTATGCTGCGCCAAGGGAAATCGCTGAAGCATTAGGTGCAAAGGTAAATGTAGATGATAAAACAAATACCATAAACATTATAAGTAAAGAACATGCTGCCGTTTTAGCAGCAATAACCCCTGAGTTTGATGAAAAAACCGGGCTGCCGTATGGTGCAGCATATGCAGAGTACAAGGGCTGTAAAACAGCAGTAAAGTATAAGGATACTATATACATTTCTACGTCGGATCTGAAAAAATATTTCAACATTTCGGTAAAAAATGTTGATCTTTATAAAAACACTGAAACCTATGGAGACATATACACGAGCATCATACTGGATCTCGGCAATAAAGACAACTATTTTGTGGATAACAAGGGCATGAAGTATATATCCGTTAATCTGTTCAAGGATGTATTGGTCTATAGAATTTATAATTAAGACTTGGCAAAAACCTAAACAGAGCAGCAAGCATAGTTTTTATCAACCAATTTATGAAAATGCAGCATGTATACAAACCTGTTGAGAGTGTGCTATTATTTGATTAAATTGTATCTTTTGAGATTGGAGAGCATTAAATGGGGGCAAAAAGAAATTTAAAACAGAAAAATAGTCAATCTGAAAATATTCAAAATATATATTTGTTACCGATTTTGATTGCAGCAGCAATTGTACCAATGATCGTTTTTATGAAGACTGAAAGCTTAACCGGAATTCTGAAGGAATTCAAGGGAGCAGATAGTAATTCGGACTTCTTTAATTATTATAAAGCAATGTGGCTTATTGGATGTGCAATAATAGCGTCAGCTATTTTTCTTGTACGTATGTATATGAGGAAGCTGGAATTAAAGAAGAGCAATATTTACATTCCGTTAGGTATTTACTGCGGGTTCATCATTGTTTCTGCATTAATGTCGCAGTATAAGGATATTGCTTTTATGGGCTTTATTGACAGGCGCGAGGGAATGTTGGTACTCCTGTCCTATCTTTTGTTGTGCTTTGCAACCTTTAATTTTGTAAACAGTGAGAAAGCAATTAAATGGATTATTTATTCACTAGTAGGCTCTGCCTTGGTAATAGGAGGCATAGGATGCTTCCAGTTCTTTGGACATGACTTCTTTGCAACAGATTTCGGCAGACACCTTATTCTTCCGAAAGCACATGAAGATATGGCTGAGACTCTGACCTTCCAGTTTGGGAAAAATCGAACCTACACCACATTATTTAATCCAAATTATGTCGCAAGTTATGTTGTTTTAATTGTACCTGTTTTAACAAGCCTCTTGTTTTTTGTTAAAAATATCTTTGTCAAGGCAGTATCCGCATTGGCATTAATAGTGGTATTTTTCAGCCTTGTGGGTTCTGAATCAAGGGCTGGTTTTGGAGCAACATTAATTACTGTAATCTTGCTCATTATTGCTTTCAGGAAAAATGTAAAAAAGCATTACAAAATAATTATTATCGGTCTGACGAGCTTGGCTGTATTATTTGTTTGTTTTAACGTGTTAAGTGGTTGGAGAATTACCAATAGTATAAAAAATACAATTTCCAGAACGGTTACGGGCTTAAAATTGGAAGAAGATAAAACATATATAAAAGATATAAGCATTGAAAAAAATGTTATGATCATTATGTATAATTCAGGCAACCTGGCTATAGCAAATAAAAATGGAAGTGTTGTGTTCTATGACAGCAAAGGGAAGCCTTTATCTATAAAACAAGTTGAGAAAACATATCATTTTCAAGATGAACGGTATAAGGATGTGTACTTTTCTTTAACTAAGGAAGGGGCAATTCAGTTATTTATAGGCAATAAGATGCTCTTTGTATATAATCTCAAGGAAGGAATAAGAATTGCAGGTATAACTGGTAAGCCCGATGTTATTCATTCTATAGAAAAAGTCGGATTCAAAGGGAAAGAAATGTTTTTTGATGGAAGGGGATATATTTGGTCGCGAACCATACCGCTTCTCAAAAAATCATTTATTATCGGATATGGTCCGGATACTTATGCGATTGAATTTCCTCAGAACGACTACGTAGGAAAACTAAACACATTCTCAACAATATTTCAGCTGGTTGACAAGCCGCATAATTTATATTTGGGCATAGCTGTTTCATCAGGTGTTTTATCCTTGATTGCATTTTTGATTGCAATAGGAATTTATCTCGTCATGAGCGTTAAATTGTATATAAAGGGCAATTATTCAACCTTTAAAGAGGTAGTTGGAGTGTCAATACTTATTTCTGTTGTAGGCTACTGTTTTGTTGGAATCTTTAATGATAGTACAGTTACTGTTGCACCTGTTTTCTGGATATTATTCGGGCTGGGTATGGCATGTAACTTTATGGTATCCCAGGAGTTGAAAAAACAGACTTAAATTTGAGAGGCACTAACTGGGTAAACTTAATTGCGGAAACTATAACCGTAGATGTCATAAAAATGTGGAGGAGTTATGAAAAGAGCGCTTATAACTGGTATAACTGGTCAGGACGGATCATACCTTGCTGAATTTTTATTGGGAAAGGGTTATGAAGTTCATGGGATAATAAGAAGGGCTAGTACATTTAATACAAAAAGAATCGATCATCTCATGGACAACAAGGAAATAATGGATAAAAAGCTTTTCCTTTATCACGGCGATCTGGCTGATTCAAGCAATCTGAACAGAGTTTTGGAAAAGGCCCAGCCGGATGAGATATATAATCTTGCTGCACAAAGCCATGTTCAGGTCTCATTCGAGGTACCTGAATATACTGCTGAAGTGGACGCAATCGGTACAATCAGGCTTCTCGATGCTATAAAGGAAAGCGGATTAAAAACAAAGTTCTATCAGGCTTCAACAAGTGAGCTTTACGGTGGGTTACCGGGAACCGAGCCACAGAATGAGAAGACTCCGTTTTATCCCAGAAGTCCTTATGGGGCAGCTAAGCTATATGCTTACTGGGTAACTGTAAACTATAGAGAAGCTTACGGTGTGTTCGGATGTAATGGTATACTTTTTAATCATGAATCCCCAAGAAGAGGGGAAACTTTTGTTACAAGGAAGATAACGAGGGCCGTTGCGGGTATATTAATCGGGAAAAAAGAGAAGCTTTCATTAGGAAATTTGGATGCCAAACGCGACTGGGGCTATGCCGGTGATTATATAAAAGGAATGTGGATGATGCTCCAGCAGGACAAGCCTGGGGATTACGTACTTGCGACAGGTGAAACACATACTGTAAGAGAATTTGCTGATTTGGCATTTAAGTATGCCGGAATGGAAATAATCTGGCAGGGGATAGGTGTAGAGGAGAAAGGCTTTGACAAAAAAACCGGCAGGGTTTTAGTCGATATAAATCCAAGATATTTCAGGCCGACAGAAGTTGAAGTATTACTGGGAGATCCGACCAAGGCTGAAAGTAAGCTTGGTTGGAAGAGGGAAATATCTTTCGAGGGTCTCGTTGAAATGATGGTGAAAGCAGATTGTAAAGAAGCTGGAGTGAAGCTATAAATGGAGAAAAACGCAAAGATATATGTTGCCGGGCACAAAGGCTTGGTTGGCTCCGCAATAGTTCGTAACCTCAAAAACAAGGGCTATACCAATGTTATAGGAAAATCTCATAGTGAGCTTGATTTAACACACCAGGCTGCTGTTGATGAATTTTTTCATAGTGAAAAGCCGGATTACGTCTTTTTGGCTGCTGCTAAAGTTGGCGGCATTAATGCAAACAATTCATATCCTGCCGATTTCATTATGATAAATGAACTTATCCAGTGCAACGTAATTAACAGTGCTTATAAAAACAAAGTAAAAAAACTTATGTTTTTAGGAAGCTCATGTATATATCCCAAGCTCTGCCCTCAGCCGATCAGGGAAGAATATTTACTTACAGGCGAGCTGGAGCCTACTAATGAGGCTTACGCACTTGCCAAAATATCAGGCCTTAAGATGTGTCAGTATTACAATAAGCAATACGGAACAAATTTCATAAGTGTTATGCCTACGAATCTATATGGGCCGAACGACAATTTTGATTTGGAAAGCTCGCATGTACTTCCGGCACTAATCAGGAAGTTTCACGAAGCAAAGGTTCAGCACAAACCATATGTGGAGCTATGGGGAACAGGAGCACCGCTTAGAGAGTTTCTGCATGTTGATGATATGGCAGATGCGTGTGTTTTCCTTATGGAAAATTACAGCGGAGATGACTTCTTCAATGTTGGTACAGGTAAGGAGCTGACTATATTACAACTTGCAGAAATGATTAAAAGGGTAGTAGGCTTTAAGGGAGAACTGCGGTTTGACAGCACCAAGCCTGATGGAACACCAAGAAAGCTTTTGGATGTGAGCAGGCTTGAGAAGGCAGGATGGAAAGCGCAAATCGGTTTGGAAGATGGATTAAGAAGTACTTATGATTGGTATTTGGAGAATATGTAGTGGAGGCATCAAATTTGGAAAATCAGCAGGAATTTACGCTTTTTATAGAGGCGGGAAAAACAGAAAAACAGTATTTTAAAGATATATGGAGATATCGGGAGCTATTTTACTTCCTTGCATGGAGAGATATACTGGTACGCTATAAACAAACAGTTATAGGAATATTGTGGGCTGTTATAAGACCTTTTCTTACGATGGTTGTATTTACCTTTGTCTTTGGAAATCTGGCAAAGCTGCCAACCGAAGGAGGAGCACCATATCCTATAATGGTTTTTGCTGCTATGCTGCCATGGCAGTTTTTTGCCAGTGCTCTTCAGGAGAGCAGCAATAGCCTGATAACAAATGCAAGCATGATTTCAAAAATATATTTTCCAAGGCTGGTAGTGCCGACAAGTGCAGTGATAGTAAGTTTTGTAGACTTTCTGATATCGTTTATTATTTTAATAGGAATGATGATATTTTATGGTTTTGTTCCAAATATACAGATATTGATGTTACCTGTGTTTACAGTAATAGCGTTTTTAGCAGCGATGGGCTTTGGCTTATGGCTGGCGGCACTTAACGTAAAGTACAGGGATTTTAGATATATTGTTCCTTTTATTGTTCAGTTTGGATTGTATATATCGCCGGTTGGTTTCTCCAGTTCAATTGTGCCGGAAAAATGGAGACTGCTTTACTCGTTAAATCCTATGGTGGGGGTAATTGACGGTTTCAGATGGTCAATCTTAGGAAATTTGAAGATTTATATGCCAGGATTACTTATTTCAATAGGATTAGTGTGTATAGTATTTATATTTGGGTTGAAATATTTTAGAAAAATGGAGAAAACATTTGCAGACGTGATATAAGATGCTAATTAGTATCTTACAAAACGGTTATACTTGGGAGGTAGAAATGGCAGATACAGTAATTAAAGTAGAGAGCTTAAGTAAAAAATATATTATAAATCATCAAAAGCAAGAGAAGTATTCTACTTTAAGAGATTCAGTTGCAAATAGAGTAAAATCAATTTGTAAAAAGGGATTTAATAAAGGTTCTAATGAAGAATTTTGGGCTTTAAGGGATCTTAATTTTGAAATAAAACAAGGTGATAGAGTCGGTATAATCGGTAGAAATGGCGCTGGAAAATCCACTTTACTAAAAGTGTTAAGCAGAATTACTGAGCCCACAAGTGGGAAAGTAAGTATTAAAGGGCGAATTGCAAGTTTACTTGAGGTTGGTACAGGCTTTCACCCGGAATTAACTGGTCGTGAAAATATATATTTAAATGGCGCTATATTAGGTATGGGCAAGGAAGAAATTAAAAATAAATTCGATGAAATAGTTGAATTTGCCGAGGTTGAAAAGTTTCTTGATACACCTGTTAAGAGATATTCCTCGGGAATGTATGTTAGACTGGCTTTTTCGGTTGCAGCACATATAGAACCTGAGATTTTAATTGTTGATGAGGTTCTGGCTGTTGGAGATGCGCAATTTCAAAAGAAGTGCATAGGTAAAATGGAAGAGGTAGGTAATGAGGGAAGAACTGTTTTGTTTGTAAGTCATAATATGTCAGCCATTAGTCAACTATGCACTACGGGAATACTATTAAAAAACGGTGCAATTGAAATGAATAGTAGTATAGAAAACTGTGTAAATAAATATACTGAATCTATTACATCACGAACTGAAAAAATAATTTTTCACGGAATCGTAAAAAGTAACGATATAGCAATTAAAACAATTAAAATTAATGGGTGCGATAGTGACGTAATTAATCTCCCTAAAGTGGCTACTTCTTTAGAAATCGACATAGAAGGATACGTTAATAAACCGACAAGAGTTAATATTGAAGCAAAATTACTTGATAATCTTTATAATGTCATAGGTATATTTAGTCCTGCGTATATGAATGAGAATACAAAGATGCTTAATGAAGGGGATATGAGGATTAAAGGGAAGCTAGAGTTGCCGAAAATAATAAAGGGTGAGTACTACATAAATATTACAATATACGATCCTGGTATAAAATCGATATATGAAATACCATTCGCAGCAAAGATAATAGCAGAAGGTTATCCAACACTATCTGGATTAACATTTGATAAAAATATGGATGTAGGTTCAATAATTTTCCTGGGTGAATCCGAGTATTTATAAATCTGTTGTTGCAGGAGAAGTTTATGTTTTCAGATAAAAAACTATTTAGATATGTTACAAATAAACTAGGACCATTTTTAATTTTGGCAACTAACTTGTTAAATTTTCAAAACCCTCGATTTTTGTATAAATATAAAAATTTTATTTGTAGGGTTTGTGGCATAAATATTGGAAAAGAAGTACTTTTAAGTAGTGGATTTAAATGTCTTTATCCAAGTAATATTACTTTGCAAGATAATGTTTCAATAGGCCATGATAACAGCATTTGGGCCTTTAATCGGGTGGTTATTGGGAAGTATACGCATACAGCAAAGGATCTTTTGATTATCTCGGGCTCACATGAGAATGATTCATTTTCGCCAAAAGAATGTAATCAAGAAGTAATAATCGGTCAGGGTTGTTGGATAGGTGTGAGAGTTACAATCTTAGGTGGTGTTAAGATAGGGAAGGGTTGCATAATTGGTGCCTGCTCTTTAGTTAACAAAGATATACCAGACTGGTCTATAGCGGTGGGAGTACCAGCAAAGGTTATTAAAAAAAGAGAACCTGCAGTTGAAATAACTAGCCCTTTAAAGAATTATTCGCCAGAGGATCTTGAAGATTTATTTTTGGTTTAATACGACGGTAGTTTTGTTAAAATTGTGAAAAATATACTTATACTTAATTCTTATTATTCATCTATATGTTATCTTAAACAAGATTAAGTGGTAATCTTTTCTTTGGTGTTGGAGGGAAAATTATATGGATTATATTACAAGGTATTATATGAACCAATCAATTCTTAGGGGCATTTCCACAGTAAATGATGTACAAAAAATTGAAGCCTACGAATCAAAGATTTATGACAGAATTCTATTAAAGAATCTTCAAGAATATAAATCAGCAAACATAGTAGAATTGGCATGTGGACCTGGTATTCTATTAAGATATCTTAAAAAAAATGGATTCGAGCATATTGTAGGAGTAGATATTGATGATAAATATTTAAACATTTGTAATTTTCAAGGGTTAAATGTAATAAAACAGGATGCAGTAGCATGGCTAAAAGATCAAAAGAAAGGTTCTATTGATGTAATATTTGCAGTTGACTTTTTTGAACATCTTAATAAAGAACAATTTATAGATATGTTAGACCTGCTCAGGGATGTGTTATCTCCCAAAGGTGTATTTTTTGCAAGAATACCATGCGCTAACAGTCCGTTTTTTGGTCTTAATTTTTATAATGACATTACACACCATACTGTATTTACAATAACTGCTCTAAATGCAACATTGTCGATGTGCGGATTCAAATTAAGCAAAGTTATTGATGAGTGTCCAGCAAATATAATTAGTAATAGGTGGTGGCGTGTTCCGACTAGTAAATTAGCAAGATTCCTTTTACGTAAAATTATTTACCATGCTATTAATCAAGAGATATGTGTTTTAGGGCCTACAGTTTGGATTGTGGGTAATTCAAAGTAAAACCAATTAGATTTTTAAAATAAATAACGAAAGTTTTTTATGGGGATTAAAATGAACAAATACATTAAAATGGTAACTATTACAAATAATGTCCCGGTTAAAGATAATGTATTTGCATGGGGGATGAGTAGGGTAAATGCAAGATTATTTACTGCACTATCATGCAATATCTCATTAAACATTTGTACCAATAACTATTATCATTATAAGTATAATGAAATTGTCGATGAGATTAGGGGCAAAACAATATTACTGCCAAGGTTTCCGCGAATTGTTAAGTTTATGAATAGATATTTTAATAGAAGTATTAACCAAGATACTTTATTAATTAATGAATTACAAAAGCTAGTCAAGAAGATAAAACAAACTAATTCCAATTGGATATTTTGCCCATGTGGAGTAAACCCTTATGATTTAGGTAGGGGTGTTGAATTATCAAAAGCCTGTGGATTGCCACTGGCAGTATATTTAGTTGATGATTTCGTTTCTGGAGCCGTCTTATCAGGAAATAAAGACCATTTTGATGTTGCTAATCGAGATATACCTATATGGCTAAAGTATGCTAAGCAAATATTTGTGATTTCAGAGGGCTTACAACAAAGAATAAAAAGTATGTATAATTTAGAGTCTGTTTTATTGCCTTTGCCATATGATTCGTTCTTTAATGCAACTAATCTAGAAAACAAAAAAAAGAGAGACCAGATAATGTTTGTCGGGAATTTAAGCCATTTTTATGTTGACGGAATAAAAGAAATAGCTGCTGTTATAAAAAGTATTAATGAAGAACATAATTGTGATTTAAAATTAAGGTTTACTATACCAAATACGGTTGAGATAAAAAAGGTTATTGGTGATTATGAATTCATAATATCTGAGTGCTTTAATGATATTAATGCAATGTATTATGAAATATCACAAAGTTTGCTATGTTATGTGCCATATTCCTTTAAAGAAGAATACAAAGAAATGGTTTCTTCTTCATTTCCCTCCAAGATTTTAGATATGTTAGCTGCAGGCCGTTTTGTTGTTGTCTATGGTCCAGAATACTCGACATCTATTTCATACTTTAAACAAAATAATTTACCATTTGTGCTTTACAACAATGATATAAATGAACTAAAAAAAACTATACTATACCAAATACAAAATGATTTTAATTATTCTAAAGAATACAATGAAACATTAAAAAGGAATCATTCTGCTCAAAAAATTGCAGAAAAAATTCTAAATACTCTTGATCAATGAAATACTTTTTAAATTAGGAGATATGCTATGAATTATTTTATAAAGACACAGAACTATTTTAGTCGATTACATTTATTTTTCATTCGTTTTCTGAAGCAACTAGCAGAAGACATGGTAAGAATTGCCAGAAGGCTACTAACCGGAACAAATATTACCACGGCAAATAATATTAATTCCAGAAGTCAGGGCAGTATCCCCGAAAGTTTAACTAAACAAAACAATAGGCCTATTATATTTGTTTCTGCTTGTGTGGATAAAAGCATTCCAGGTGTATGGAAGTATAATGGTGGAATAAAAATGTTGAATCTTTTAGTAAAACTGCTGAGAAAGCATGGGTATGAATCATATATGGTAACTTATGATGGGACTTATGAACCATGGCTGATTGAGCATCAACCGCATATTTCAATCAAAGAATTTGAGAAATTGGCTAGAGATAACAAGGAAATCCGATGTGTTACATCATGGGCCATTTCAAAAATGTTTATTGATCGTTGTAAAAAGGTATACTTTTGGGATATGGAACTTGCTTATTCAGATAACGATCATTTTTCGGCCATTTATTCCCTATATAGGCATAAGTCATTAAGAGTTGCGGGGTGTAATTCCATGATTTGTTCTTGGCATATGACTTATTGGAAAATGCCCTGTACTTTATTAGTGGATTGGGTCGATGAGGAATTCTGGATGTCAAATCCCCAAAAACGTGATTTTTATAAGATTGGGTATATGTTGGAGAGTGATGAAACTGAAAATGAAATTGGTCTTATAAAAAATAGAGTTCTTAATAAAGGGATAGATCTTCAATTCCAGTTAATAAAGGGGTCTGAAAAAGAATGTCTTGAGGCAATGCAAACATGTAATGTTTTTCTTGGAATGAATCATGGAAAAGATAAGCTTTGGGGTGAGGGCTTTGGTCTTCCTATGATGGAGGCAATGTGGGCAGGCTGTGTTGTTATAGCATTTGATGTAATTGGAAACCGTGAATTTATTCAAACAGGGTATAATGGAATCATTATAAATCAAGGGGAAATAGTTTCTATGGCAGACATGCTATCCGATCTATATTTAAATTCTGAAAAAATGGAATTACTAAGAAAGAATAGTGAAAATACCTTAAAGATTTGCCATGCTTCAGAAACAAGGTGGTCAAAAATTAAAGAATTTCTTGAATTATAATAAAAAAGTTAGTGCTAAAAGGTTTATGATAAAATATAAAAGATCACTTGAGAAAAATGAATGTAGAAGTTTGTGGAATTAGATAGGTAGCTCTGCTGCCATAATGGAAACAATGAAAATAAATTTTATTTTATGGGGAGTCTATGGAGAAAGTATATATACTTCTCCCTGTACACAACAGGAAAGAAGTGACCAAAAAATTTATAAAATGCTTGAAATCTCAGACTTTTACGGATTATCATTTAGTTTTAATTGACGATGGGTCTGTTGATGGTACGGTAGAAATGGTAATAGATAAGATTGACTCTTTAACAGTTATCAGCGGAAAGGGCAACTGGTGGTGGGCAGGTTCACTGCAACAAGGATATAAGTGGCTGAAAAATCAAACTTTGAAAAAGGATAATTATGTATTAATTATAAATGATGATACTGAATTTGATAACTACTTTTTAGAAACAGCAGTTTCTATGTTAAAAAACACTACGAGAACATTATTACTTTCACAATGTTATAGTAGTATAACACGTAATTTGATTGACGCCGGGGTTCATGTTGACTGGAGATATTTGAGATTTAACCAGACTTCTATTGATGAGGAAACAAATTGCTTATCAACAAGAGGGCTCTTTTTGCGAATCGAAGACTTATTCGAAATAGGTGGATTTCATCCTAAGATTTTGCCGCATTACCTGTCTGATTATGAGTTCACGATTAGGGCTTATAGAAAAGGTATGAAATTATTAACTTTACCTGAACTCAGACTTTATCTAGATGAAAGTACTACAGGTTACCACTCCATAAAGGCTGACAGTTTGTTAGAATACTTAAAAAAATATTTTTCGAAGAAATCCGCAGCTAACCCATTATATTGGACAGGCTTTATTGCACTTGCTTGTCCGTTTAGATGGAAATTATTAAACTGGGTTAGGGTTTGGAAAGGTGTATTATATGAAATAGGGTATTACCTACGCAATAGAAATTGATCTATTTTGCGAAAATATAAGTTGTAAAATATAATGTTTTTAGAATTATTGTTGGTTTTGGTTTATAAAAATATAATTGATGCAGGGTTAATTTTCTAAAATTTTATTGATAAAGTATAATTATGGGGTGTAAAAATGCAAGAAAATAAGCTAGCTCCTATTGTATTATTTGTATACAGCCGCCTTAATCTTACTATGCAGACGGTTGAGGCTCTTAAGAAGAATAAGCTTGCTGATCAAAGTGATTTATTTATATTTTCTGATGGACCTAAAGATGAGGATACTGAACAAAAAGTCAAAGAGGTCAGGGAGTATATCAGAGAAATCAAAGGTTTTAAAACCCTTAATATTTGTGAACGTAAAGAAAATTTTGGTCTTGCAAATTCGATAATAACTGGCGTTACTGATATTATTAATAAGTCTGGGAAGATTATTGTTTTAGAAGATGACATCATAACGTCGGAAGATTTTTTACTATATATGAATAAAGCTTTAAATTTTTATGAAAACCAAAAGAATGTTTTTTCTATAACAGGTTACTCATTCACATCAAATAATAGATCAGGTAAATTAGATGATTATTACTTCATCAAAATGGGAGATTGCTGGTCATGGGCAACATGGGCCGATAGATGGAAGTACTTTGATAAAGATGCTACAGGATGGGAAGAGTTAAAATATAACAAAAAATTAAGATACGAATTTAATTTTAGCAATTCCTATAATTATTACAATATGCTAAAGAGTCAGATGGAAAATAGTATAAACTCCTGGGCAATAAGGTGGTATTGGTCTGTATTTAGGCAAGGTGGACTAACATTATATCCCCAAAAATCACTAATAAAGAATATAGGTTTGGATGGAAGCGGAGTACATTGTGACAAAGGATATATTAAGAGTAATTTTATATCTATACAAGAGAACACATTTAGGTTTCCATCTATAGCGAGCGAAAATCCTAAAATAAGAGCTATTATGATAAAGGAAATGAAAAAGCAGAGACCTATTTTTTATAAGAGAATAGTTTTAAAAGCAAAAGCTTTTTTAAAAAAGATAATGAAATAATGGTGAATTTTTTAAGACTTATAAAGGGGGAAACTCAATGGTTCTGAAAGCAAAGAGCTTAATAAAGAGGTTATTACCACCTATCATAATAGAAGTTTCTAAAAAGTTATTACCTAAAGAATATGGTTTTTTTGGAGATTATAAGTCGTGGCAGGAGGCCCTTAATAATACTACCAGCTATGAAGCTGAAGAAATATTAAATAAGGTTAAAGGATCATTAATAAAGGTTCGGGATGGGCAAGCAATATATGAAAGGGATTCTGTTATTTTTAATGAAAAAGAATACTCATATCCTTTACTTGCCGGACTACTTTCTGCAGCAAATGAAAATGAAGGAGTATTGAATTTAATTGACTATGGGGGATCACTAGGAAGCACCTATTTTCAGAACAGAGAATTTTTAAAGGCAAGTGTTAAAATAATAAAATGGAATGTTATTGAGCAGAGGCATTTTGTTGAATGTGGCAAAAAAGAATTTGAAAATGCTGAACTTAAATTCTATTATTCAATAGATAAATGCCTAGAAGAGAATAAAGCGAATGTTATACTTTTCTCAGGATTTCTTCAGTATCTGGAGAAACCCATGGATTTTTTAATTGATATATTAAAATATAACATCAAATTCATAATCATAGATAGGACAGTTTTTATCAATACAGATAATAATAGCAATATATTAACCGTTCAAAAGGTAGATCCTAAGATTTACAAGGCTAGTTACCCCGCATGGTTTTTTAATAAAAGCAAATTATTAAAGATATTAGAAAAAAAGTATAAACTTATAGCCGAATTTGATTGTTTGGATCAACATGAGTTAAGAGGATATAAAACATACGGTCAAGGTCTGATTTTAAAGATTAAGGAGTCATTATGAATAATTATTGCACGTTGTTTGATTCCAATTATTTAACTCGTGGACTAGCTATGTATCGGTCTTTATGTGATACAGGGGAGCAGTTTATACTATATATTTTTTGCTTTGACAACCTGGCTTATGAAATTCTTTTAAAGTTAGACTTGTATAATATAAAACTTATTACGCTTGAACAGTTAGAAGATGAAAGGCTGCTTAGTGTTAAATCAGATAGGACTAAAGCAGAGTATTGCTGGACATGTACTCCATTTATAATACGCTATGCCTTAGATAAATTTGGTTTAAAAGAAGTAACTTATCTTGATGCAGATATTTTCTTTTATGAGAAACCATCTATATTACTTGACGAGTTTCATAGTACGAATAAATCTGTCATGATAACTGAGCATAGATATACTCCAAAGTATGACCAATCAAAAGATTTAGGAATCTATTGTGTTCAGTTTATGACATTTAAATCTAATGAGGAAGGTTTGGAGGTTTTACAATGGTGGCAGGATAGATGTCTTGAATGGTGCTATAATAGGAATGAAGAGGGAAAGTTTGGCGACCAGAAGTATTTAGATAATTGGACAAGTATGTTTAACGGGGTTCATGTTCTTAAAAATTTGGGTGGGGGAGTAGCTCCTTGGAATGTACAGCAATATGAAGTTAGCAGTGGCCCAAAAGTCAATGGACAAGTGATTGTATTTTATCATTTTCATGCTTTTAAATGGCATACCAAGGAACGATACTATTTGGGGCATTATATTTTATCAAAGAAGGTTCAAAAAAATATATATATTCCTTATATAGAAAGTTTGGAAAATCAACTAAAACTTGTTCGTAAAGATCATAAAGATTTTAGTAAAGGTATAATACCCTATAATAACGGGGTACTTGATATTTTGAGACACATAAAACGAGCGATGCGAGGTACATATAATGTTATACGAAGGTAAGAATATTTTAATTACGGGCGGAGCAGGTTTCATCGGTAGTAATTTAGCCATAAGACTTGTTAATGAAGGTGCGAATGTAACTGTTGTAGATTCAATGTTGCCGGATTATGGTGGTAATTTATTTAACTTGGAACCTGTTAGAAACAAGCTTAATATAAATTTTTCCGATATACGTGATTACAGTAGTTTATCCTATTTAGTCAAAGAGAAAGATATAATTTTTAATTTAGCTGGACAAGTCAGTCACAGTGATAGCATGCAAAATCCCCTTTTAGACATGGATATAAATGCGAGAGCACAATTGAGTCTTTTGGAAGCTTGCAGGTATAACAATAGTAATGCAAAAATTATTTTTACAAGTACGCGCCAACTGTATGGCAGTCCGAAATATCTCCCTGTGGATGAAGAACATGTGGTAAATCCGCCTGATATTAATGGGGTTAATAAATTTGCTGGAGAACAATATCATCTTTTATATTATAAAGCATTTGGGATAAAGACAGTATCGCTGCGTCTTACAAATACTTATGGTCCCAGGCAGTTGATAAAAAACGCCAGACAAGGTTTTATAGGCTGGTTTATAAACCGTGTAATTACGGGAACTGAAATACAATTATTTGGTACAGGAGAACAAATAAGAGATTTCAACTATGTTGATGATGTCGTAGATGCATTGATACTGGCATCTGGAAATGACAATTGTATTGGCCAATGTTATAATCTTAGCGGGGATAAATCAAGTTTGAAAGAAATTGCCGAAATCCTTATTGCTTGCTATGGGTCAGGATCATATAAGATAGTACCTTTTCCAGAAGAACGCAAGAAAATTGATATTGGGAATTTCTATGGAAATTCTGATAAGTTCTGCAGAGAGACCGGATGGAAGCCAAAGGTTAACCTAAAGGAAGGGCTCAGAAGAACAATCGATTTTTATAATAAATATAAAGAAAGATATTTGGGTGAGCTGCAATGAAAGTCGAGTTTTTAAGTCTTAAAAAAATTAATGAAGAAATTAACGAAGAAATTCATAATGCAATCAATAAAGTAATTAGCAGTGGTTGGTACATTTTGGGTGAGTCAGGGCTATGTTTTGAAAAAAGTATGGCAAACTATCTTTCGTGTGAAAACTCTGGACATGTTATTGGTTGTAATTCTGGTACTGATGCTTTAGTGCTTTCATTGAGAGCAAGTGAAGTCAGAAGAGGGGACGAAGTCATTACAGTAGCAAATACAGCTATTCCTACAGTTTCTGCTATATGCTGCTTAGGCGCAGTGCCTGTATTTGTTGATATTGACCCAAATACCTGGTTGATGGATATAACTAAAATTTCTAATGTGATTACGGTAAAAACAAAGGCAATAATTCCTGTTCATCTTTATGGCAACATGGTAGACATAATAAAGCTGAAAAATACTCTTAAAGCGATTGGCAGAGAGGATATTGCAATAATTGAAGATGTTGCACAGGCTCACGGGGCTAAATTATCTGGTTTGAAAGCAGGCACACTGGGGGATTTCGGTGCGTATAGCTTTTACCCGAGTAAGAATATAGGCGCTTTAGGAGATGGAGGAGCCATATTTTGCAAAAACAATGAGGCTGCTGAAAAATTAAAAATGTTAAGAAATTATGGACAAAAAAGCAGATATGATGCAGAAATAACAGGTGGTCTTAATAGCCGCTTGGATGAAGTTCAAGCGGCTATACTCGATATAAAATTAAAATATCTGGATGAATGGAATATTAGAAAGAATAAAATAATGGAGAATTATACAAAAGAAATGGCAAGCCTACCTATTACTTTTCAAAAAGTTACTGATAATTGTAACCCTGGGTGGCATCTATGTGTTATTGCTATGGAAAACAGGGCTATGAAAGATGACTTGATGGGGTATTTAAAGGACAGAGAAATTGGTACTTTAATTCACTATCCAATACCTGCCCATAAACAAAAAGCATTTATAAGTTATAATTCGGGGGATTTGCCGTTTACTGAAAGTTTGTGCGAACGAATTTTGTCCATACCAATGAATATTTGCCTTAATGAACTGGAACAGCAGTTTGTTATAAGCAGCATACAATCGTTCTTTAACAGTAAGGTGTAAGAAAATGAAGTTTATGCATAATACTCCACTCGTTTCAATAATAACTGTCTGTTTTAACAGTGAAAAATTTATTAAAAAAACAATAGAATCTGTTTTAAATCAAACCTATAGCAATATAGAATATATAATTGTCGATGGATCATCATCCGATAGTACACTTAATATTATTAAGGAATATGAGCCACTATTTAATGGTCGTATGAGATGGATATCTGAAAAAGATAATGGTATTTATGATGCTATGAATAAGGGAATAAAGATGGCAAATGGGGAATTGATAGGTATCATTAATAGTGATGATTGGTATTCCCAAAATGCTGTAGAAATATTGGTAAGTGAATATAACAAGTCACCGGATATTGGTGTATTCTATGGTAACATGTATTTGGTAGATAAAGATGGCAAGATTGTCTTATTTGCAAAGCCCACTAGTGACTTAACAAATTACTCTTGTTATGACTGGATGCCTTTTGGACATCCTACGGCATTTGTCAGAAAAACAGTGTATGACAGTATTGGCGCATTTAATACAAAATATAAGATAGCTGCAGATCATGAATTTGTAATGAGATGCAGCAGTAAGAGTATAAAGTTTAAATATATTGATGAGATAATAGCGAATTTTCGAGAGGGAGGTGCATGTGACAATCATAATGAGGGGTTAAGAGAAAGTACTTTGATCAAAATAGATTATGGAGCAATAGCTGGGAAAGCATGGCGAATGTACAAGATTGCAGTACTTAAAGCTAATCTCTTTAAATTGGGAAAACGAATAAAGATACTTCTTTACATATATGAATTCTATAGAAAGAATGGGAAAAGATAAATTCCTTTTTTAATTAATATTTTATTTAATCCTAATTGGGAAACAAGATAGCAGAGGTTGTTTTAGTACAAGGGGGTAACAGTAGTGAAAAAATTCTTTTCTGAAGATATAACAATAATTATAAAAACCTTTAATAGAAAAGAGTCTTTAATAAAGCTTTTAAAATCTATTGAAAAACTTGAAATGACCTATCCGATTGCTATTGCAGATGATAGTGAAGTGCCATACAGAGACGAGATACTTCAGCTATTCCCTGATTTACAAATATCGTACTACAATATCCCTTTCGATAGCGGGCTTTCCTATGGAAGAAATTTCTTGCTCCAGAAAATCAATACAGAATTATTTGTCTTATGCGATGATGATTTTTACTTCGATAAGAGAACAGACATAGAAAAGGCCAGGAATTTGCTTATCAGTAAGGACGTAGATATATTATCGGGAGTTTTATATAATTTTTTCAAGGTTAGCAACTTATTTGATAAGTGTCTTTTGTTAACACAACATTTATATTCAAAAGGATTTAGCCAAACTTACGTTGGAACTATTGAGAAGAGTAACGATAAAGTTAGAATAGACATAAAAACGAGAGTAAAATGTGACTTTATAAGATGTGATACCGTACATAACTTCTTTATTGGAAAAAAGAGCAGTATTTTAGCTATGGGAGGTTGGGACAAAGATCTCAAACTCTCTGAACATGGAGATTTTTTTCTTAGGGCAAAAGAAGCAGGGATAAAGGTTGGACATTCCAGCTTGTGGGGAGTAAGACACTATCCTGTTATAAAAAAAGATTATATTTCATACCGGAGAAGAGACTATGAGATAATGTTGTTTGATAAGCATAACATTAATGAATGGATTGATGATATAGATAACGGTTCAACTTTTATCCGGAAAAGGGTAAATGACTCCATTGTTATTGAGCGGAAATATCATAAGAATTTAAGGGGTACAATCAGAAAAGTTTACAATAAGCTGAAATAATTGAGGAATATAATATGGATAAAGTGCTCTTTCGCGTGTGTAATTACAAAAATTTGATTATATGAATATCGTTCCGGAAGATTGGGTGAAACATAAATGCCAAGATTGTCAATTATTATAGCTGCTTATAATGTCGAAAACTATATCACTGATTGTGTTGAATCTCTGAAAAAACAAACATTCAAGGATTTCGAAATAATAATCTGCGATGACTGTTCAACTGATAGTACAAAGGACATTATCAATGAACTTGCTAAAGAGGACAATCGAATCAGGGTGATTTTTAATACAAAAAACCTTGGATCGGGCCCAACCAGAAATAGGTGTATAAATGAGGCAGCAGGTGAATTTATAGCTATTCAAGATGCTGACGATATCTCAGATTTAGAGAGATTAAAAAGGCAGTTTGATTTTATTGAAGAACACGCAGGCTATAGTATTCTCGGGTGCAATATAAAGCTTTTCAACTTAGAGGGTGTATGGGGCGGACGGCGATTAAAGCAGATCCCATGTAAAGATGATTTTCTGTTCGGTATACCTTTCTTTCATCCAACAGTTATGATGAGAAAATCTGATGTCCTTAAAGTCGGCGGGTATCGTCAGGCTAAAGAAACCAGAAGAGCTGAGGACTATGACCTGTTCGTCAGGATGTACGCAGCGGGAATGAGGGGATACAATCTTCAGGAACCGCTATATTTCTATAGAGAAGACAGAGATGCATATAAAAAGCGTAAATACAAATACCGTGTTGATGAAGCTATATTGCGGTATAAAAGCTTCAAAACCCTTGGACTTATGCCAAAAGGGATACTATATATAATTAAACCGTTAATAGTAGGTTTGATTCCGGCAAAGCTTATAATGCAATACAGAATGAAAAAAGATGGTGGAAGGAAAACCCATGAAGATTCTGATTCTGGCCAACTATGACTTAGGGCTTTACAATTTTAGAAAAGAGCTGCTATTTAGGCTTATTGAGCAGGGACATAAAGTGTATATTTCTTTACCCTACGGAGAAAAGGTAACACCTTTAGTAGATAAAGGCTGTATTTTTATAGATACGCCGGTAGATAGAAGAGGGATTAACCCGTTAACTGACTTTAAGCTTTTCCTTATTTATACTAGATTAATCAAGAAAGTAAAGCCCGACTATGTGATTACATATACGATAAAACCCAATATATACGGCTCTTTAGCCGCAAGACTCAAACGGGTACCGACTATATCAACCATTACAGGGCTTGGCTCTGCTTTTCAGCAGCAGAGCTTACTTAAAAGTATTATCAGCCTGCTTTATAAGACTGCACTTCGTAAAACAAAGAAAGTACTATTTGAAAATCAGGCGAATCTTCAAGTGTTTGTAGATAATAAAATCATAGACTCAAAGCAGGCCTTTTTGCTTCCGGGTGCAGGGGTAAATCTGCAAGAATTCCAATATACACAGTTAAATGACGAGACTAAATGCAGATTTCTTTTTATGGGCAGAATAATGCAGGAAAAGGGCGTGGACGAGTTGTTCTACGCAGCTGAAAGGCTAAAAAATGAGTATGCTGCTGTTGAGATCGATGTTCTTGGTTTTTTTGAGGAAAATTATAAAACTATAGTTGAAAGCCTTAGTAATAGGGAAATAATAAATTTTTATGGTTTTCAAACTGATGTGAAAAAATATATAGAAAAGAGCCACTGCGTGGTGCTGCCTTCATATCACGAGGGAATGTCAAATACTTTACTTGAATCAGCGGCTATGGGAAGGCCTATTATCACAAGTAATATAAATGGCTGCAAAGAAGCACTAATAGATGGTGAAACAGGCTTTTTATGCAGTGTCAGAGATGAAGAAGACCTTTATGAAAAAATGAAACATTTCGTACAGTTGTCACAGGAACAGAAAGTAAGCATGGGTAAATCAGCCAGACTTCATATGGAGAATAATTTTGATAGAGAAGCTGTAGTAACAAAAGTAATTAGCCTTTTAAAACCCCTCTAGACATATTAATACATTCCCCTTTAATGCCTGTCAAATAATAACCACCAGCTTGATGAATATAGTATAAGGATATTTTTACTTGAAGTTAACCAGATTGTTTTTATAGGAGAATGTAAGGTTGATGAAATGAAAAAAAAAATGTATACTTGTTTTGGATTTATTTTATAGAAGGTTTAATAAATTTGAGGGCATTAAAATGCATATTGTTAAAAGATTATCAGATATAATAGTTAGTTTTACAATATTAATTATACTGTCCCCGGTTATGCTGGCAGTATCTTTTTTAGTTTTTTTAAAACTGGGCAGACCGATATTTTTCAGGCAAAAAAGGCCTGGTAAAGACGGTAGGATATTCGGAATGTATAAGTTCAGGACGATGCTGAATACAAAAGACAGTTCGGGGCAACTGCTTCCCGATGAAAAACGCCTTACTTCCTTCGGAAAGTTTTTGAGGGCTGCAAGCCTTGATGAATTGCCCGAATTGATCAATGTTTTAAAGGGTGATATGAGTTTGGTTGGCCCGAGGCCTCTTCTGGTGGAGTACCTGAATTATTATACGCCGGAACAGAGGCGGAGGCATCTTGTAAGGCCAGGAGTTACAGGCTGGGCTCAGGTAAATGGCAGGAACGCCATCTCATGGGAAGAGAAATTTAAGCTGGACTTATGGTACGTTGATAATTGGAGCTTATGGCTTGATATAAAGATATTTTTTCTGACATTTTATAAGGTTTTTAAAAGAGAAGGTATTTCCAGCGAAAACAGTGCCACTATGGAAAAATTTAAAGGCACTATTGAAAAGGCAGATGTGTGATGAAAAGAATAATCATATTTGGGGCCGGCGGTTTTGGGAGAGAAACGGCACAGCTGATTGAGGACATCAACCTGAAAAAAGAAGACTGGGTAATCGAGGGCTTTGTAGACGATGCTCCGGAACTGAAAAACAAAATAGTCAATGGTTATAAGGTACTTGGCGGAGCTGAGTATTTGAATAATTACACCGATGAGGTTTTCATTACATGCCCCATTGGTTATGCAAATGTAAAGAAAAAGGTTATTGACAAGGTGAGTAACAGCAACGTGGTTTTCGCTAACCTGATACATCCGAGCGCGATAATATCCGGGACCGTTGAGCTGGGGCAGGGTATAATTATTCAAAGCAATTGTGTTGTTACTACAAATGTAAGGCTGGGTAATCATGTCCACGTCAATCCCCAGTGCGGAATAGCCCATGACAGCATTATAGGCGATTACACCTCCTTGTTTTGGAATGTAAATGTTTCCGGAAATGTAAAAATAGGAGAAGGCTGTGTATTAGGTTCGAAATCTGTTATAATACAGGGTAAAAGCATAGGTAACTGGTCAACCATCGGCTCGGGCAGCAATGTGATTAATGATATTCCATCCAATTGTACTGCTGTTGGAAATCCTGCCAAACCAATAAAATACAATTTGGGGGCTTTATAATGAGTAGCAGCAAAGAAAGAATATATCTATCATCTCCGCATATGACCGGAAATGAGATTCAATATATAGAAGAAGCTTTCAGGAGCAATTGGGTTGCTCCTCTTGGTCCTAATGTGGATGCTTTTGAAATGGAGCTTTCTGAAAAGGTGGGCTGTGGAAATGCTCTGGCTTTGTCGTCAGGGACATCTGCAATCCATCTCGCGTTACGCTATCTTGGGGTTAATCAAGGGGATATTGTTTTTTGCTCATCCTTTACATTTGCAGCAAGCTGCAACCCAATATTGTATCAGGGGGCAGAACCTGTTTTCATTGATTCCGAGCCTGATTCGTGGAATATGTCTGCAAATGCTTTGGAAAGGGCTTTGACGGAACATAAGAAAAATGGGAAGCTTCCAAAGGCCCTGGTGGTAACAAACCTGTACGGTCAATCTGCTGACCTCGATCCGATTTTGGAGCTTGCGCATCAATTTTCAGTTCCGGTGGTTGAGGATGCTGCGGAATCTCTTGGTGCAAAATACAAAGGGAAGGCCAGCGGTACATTTGGGTACTTCGGTATATACTCTTTCAACGGAAATAAAATCATAACTACCTCCGGGGGCGGAATGCTTGTGTCAAATGACTCTCAGGCTATAGAAAAGTGCAGATTCTGGTCAACACAGGCGAGGGATAAGGCCAGGTATTACCAGCATTCGGAGTACGGGTACAATTATAGGATGAGCAATGTCCTGGCAGGCATTGGAAGAGCACAGCTTAAGGTACTGGAGGACAGGGTCCAGAAGAGAAAAAGCATCAATGAAAGGTACAAAGAAGAGTTGGCAGAAATAAGAGAAATCAGTTTCATGCCGATACCTTCCTTCAGCCAGCCAAATTACTGGCTTACTGTACTGCAAATAGACAAAGCTTCTACCATCAGGCCTAATGACATAATGGATACACTCGAAAATGAGAATATTGAATCTAGACCTGTATGGAAACCAATGCATTTGCAGCCCCTTTATTCGAGCTGCAAGTATTATCCTCATAATGGGGACGGCATCTCGGATGATATTTTTTATATGGGCGTATGTCTGCCCTCCGGTTCAAATATGTCGGAGGAGCAGCAGCAAAGAGTAATTGATTGTATAAAGAAAATGTTCAAATAAAATGAGATTATTAGTGCCGAAGGTTATTTCCGCAATTAGAATAGGTGGTCATAATGAAACTAAAGATCAGAGCAAATATAGTAAGGGTATTTGACATAATACTTGTCAATGTTTCTCTTGCACTTGCGTATTTCTTACGTTTTTCCGGCGATTACGGAAAGATTCCTACCGACTTTCTGAAGGATGCGTATCTGCTTGCGATTATAGCAACTGTCGTCAAGATTGGCCTGTACATGCTCTTTAAACTGTACAGCAGTCTTTGGCGTTATGCAAGCGTCTATGAAATGATATCTATAGTAGGTGCCGCTTTTTTCAGCAATGGAATAATGACAGGCTATATTGTACTGACAAATACAAGGCCATGGAGCATATTTGTCTTTACGTTCTTTATAGACATTTTTCTTATAGGCGGACTAAGGTTTGGCTATAGGGCTTTCAGACGTGTTATCAGGGGTGAAATGGTGCGGCTTAAGGATTCAAAAAGAGTTCTTATCATAGGCGGCGGAGATGCCGGAGCCATTGTCATTAAAGAATTGAAGCTGCATCCCGAACTTAACAGTGTGCCCGTAGGTATTATAGATGACGACATGTATAAAAAAGGCAGAAAGATAAACGGCGTAAGTATTGTGGGCGGCAGAAAGGAAATTTTAGATACTATTAATAAGAAAAATATTGATGAAGTCATAATTGCCATACCTTCTGCAAGTAAAAAGGATCTGAATGAAATATACAATGAGTGTGCCAAGTCTCATTGCAAGATAAAAATATTACCGTCCGTATCCCAGCTTATTGATGAGTCTGTAGTTATGCAGAAGATCAGGGATGTTAATATTGAAGACCTCCTCGGCAGGGAACAGGTGAAGCTCAATTCCAGTGAAGTAGCATCTTATGTAAACAATCACATAATTCTTGTTACAGGCGGAGGGGGATCTATAGGCTCGGAGCTGTGCAGGCAGATAGCCGAATATAAGCCAAAGCAGTTAATCATATTGGACAATTATGAAAATAGTCTTTATGACATACAAAATGAACTCTTGTTTCTGCATCCGGAGCTGGATCTGGTGTCTGTTGTTGCGAATATCAGGGAGAAGCAGAGGATAGAAAGCATTTTTGCCAAATATAGGCCAAATGTTGTATTCCATGCAGCTGCACACAAGCATGTCCCCTTAATGGAAGCCAATCCGGCAGAGGCTATTAAAAACAATGTCTTCGGAACTATGAATATTGCAGAATGTGCTGACAAGTATAATGTAAAGCGTTTTGTATTGATATCCACCGATAAAGCTGTAAATCCTACAAATATTATGGGAGCTACAAAAAGAATTGCTGAAATGATAATTCAGGCTATTAACGCACATAGCAAAACAGAATTTGTAGCTGTCAGGTTTGGAAATGTATTAGGAAGCAACGGCAGTGTTATTCCCCTGTTCAAGAAGCAGATAGAGCAAGGCGGGCCGGTAACGGTAACACACCCTGATATAATAAGGTACTTCATGACTATACCAGAGGCGGTGCAGCTTGTTATGCAGGCAGGGTCTATGGCTAACGGCGGTGAGATATTCGTGCTGGATATGGGGCAGCCCGTTAAAATTCTTGATCTTGCGGTAAACCTTATACGACTTTCGGGCTTGGAACCAAACGAAGATATAAAAATTGTATTTACAGGACTGAGGCCCGGCGAAAAGTTATATGAAGAGCTTCTGCTTGCTGAAGAGGGTCTTGAAACTACCGTTAACCACAAGATATTCGTTGCTCAGCCTGTGTTTACCGATCTGGCACTGCTAAGAAGAGAAATTGATTATCTTAAGGAAATAGTTATAAGTGATGCAGACAAGATTTTCGATTATATTAAATCCATTGTACCGACATATAAAAAGGCTAATTGAGGAATAATAAGTAATGTTTTTTTAGGATAGGAGGGTTTTAATGAAAAAGCTTTTTCTTTTAGTTGGTTTAGTGATGATCATATCATTATCTTTAGGTTTGTCTGCCTGTTCAAAGACGAAGGAAGTTGAGATAGGCAAAAGCTATAACAACAAGACTGGTGTGTTAAGCCAGAAGCTCAAGGAGATTCCTGCAGGACAATATGTATATATTGTAGTGACAAAGAGCAAGCCATTGAATATCAGTACTGCGGATATGACCATTTACAGTGTGCACGGCAGTGCAAAGAAACAAATACGAAAATCAACTTTTTATCTGAATCCGAATGACAATATAATGGCATGTCCATTAAAAATCAAAGAGCCTGGCGAATATCTTTTCAATTTCACTTCAGATAAAAAGACTATTGCTGAGAAAAAGTTTAAAGTAAAATAGATTTTAAAGTGAAAGCTAGGGGGACTTTATGTCCTCCCGTGCTGTATTTCATTTTTCATTAAACATCTGAGCCGCTCCCTGACATGAAGAATATTTTTGTGCACCATTTTTCTCGGATCTGCTTTTTGGATGTTTCGGATTAACGAAACATGAACGGATAGTTCCGATTTTTTCATGTTCCGGAGTGGCTTCTTACATCTGGAATATTAGGAGTTCAGACCCAAAACGTAGCTGCTGATAATCACAAATTCAGTAAATATTAACGATTTTTAAACCATAATTAATATATTTGTCTCTTTATTATTAAACCTTTGTCGATATATAATATTTAATAAAGCAGGCTTTTTCCAAAAGCCGTACAAAAAGACAAGGGCATTAAGGAGGGTTAGAGTGAAAAGAATTATAGCCTCGGCAATAATTTTTATTTTTATAACAGGGGCTATGCAAGTCTTTGGAGGAAAGATGCCATGAAAAAAATCACTTGCCTTATAATTATTCTTGCAGTGACATTAAGTATGGCTTTTGCTTATGCCGATGGTAATGTATTAAAGGAAAAATTGAAAATTGCACAAGCAAAATTGAAAGCCGGTAAAATTACTGAAAATGATGTAATAGGTGTTGAGTACGATATTGATAATAAAGAAAACGATATTCAGAACCTGCAGGAACAAATTAAAATTGAATCGCTTAAGCTTAAAAACCTTTTGAATCTTGAATTGGATGACAGAATTATTTCGATTAAAGATGATCTTAAGTATGAACCCCTTGGTGAAATAGATCTTGATAGCTTTATAAATGAAGCAGTCAGTTACAGTGTTGAAATATTTGAGGCAGAAGAAAAAGTTAAAGCAGAACAAAAGCGAGTTGAGCTTACAGCCTTATATTACAAACCAGGCGACAGTACATACGACAGTAATGTCTTGGGTCTTGAATCAGCAAAGCTTGGCTTGGAGTCAGCCAGAACAAACATGACTGTGATTGTCAAAAACAAATACAATGAACTTCTTAATCAAAAAGCAAAGATTGAAAATGCTGACAAGTATCTTAAACTCTGCGATAAAAAGCTTAACAATTTGCAAACGAAGCTTAAAAAGGGAGTAGTTAGCAACGAAGCTGTTATTTCGGGTAAGGAGGATGACATAGCTGCTGTTTATCAGAAATATCTTGCAATATACGACTACAGCATTCAAAAAGCAGAATTCCTTAATTTAGCCGGCAAGTAACCATTAAAAGCTTGGGTAATCGTGGCTTTTCATAACTTTTATACGTTAAAATCAACACTATTATTCCAATTATTTAGGCAATTTATGTTTTGAAAAGAGCTTGACCTGCCAGATTATCGCATTCTTCCGGCATGCAGCTCATTGATTTATACGAGCAAAGCTTCAGATCAGATTTGTGGCTGCTTTCAAGAAGCTTATTATATCTTATTAGTACTTTGTCAAGCCTTCTGCTGTATGTCTGAACAGAGGGACTCAAAAGATTGTAATTATTTGATTCGATGAGAGAGTTAAGTTTGAAATGCATTTTTGTAATTAGAATGTACATTAATTCTTTCGACATAATTAAATACCCCCAAAAGAAATTAACCAGCTAGTGTTTTGGAACACTTAAATCTTATATATCATTCAAAGTGTTACAAATACACTTCCTTGATGTTGTGGGCCTGCTTATCTATAACTTTTAGACGTTACAGGCCACAAGTATATAAATATGGGCAGTAATCAGTAATCCTAAAGAATCGTCATTTGTGCGATCAATTTTATATATGGATAATTGAAAATATCAAAGTGCTTGCTCTAGTTTTAAGTGTAACTTGGTTAGAAGCTTTATCTATGACGAAATACCCATTATCTCCACAGAAGGAAATGAGTAACATAAAAAACGGACAATATAATAGTAACATAATATGTAAAAACAAGCAAGTATTTGTATTTGCATTTGTAAAAATATTTTTTAAAACGTTCCTCAATGGAATATGATGGTATGAATGTACGAAATAGCTATGTAAATTTATTTTTTTAATGATATAATAGTAATGCGGATTTTGTCTGTATATGCGGGCATTTATAGAATAAATATGTTAGGAATTAGTTGCAGCTTATTCCTTATGTGTTCTTTTGAGTAGAACATATTTAGAATTAACGGGGGTGTATTTGTGAGTAAAAAAATACTCATAGTTGATGATGAAAAAAATATAGTGGACATCCTTAGGTTTAATCTTAAAAAAGAGGGATTCGAAACCATTGAGGCATATGACGGTGAACAAGCCTACGAAACTGCAATAAACGAAAAGCCCGATCTTATTCTTCTGGATATAATGCTTCCTAAAATGGACGGTTTTACTGTATGCAGAAAACTGAGGGAAACCATTTCAACACCTATTCTGATGCTTACTGCAAAGGAGGAGGAGGTTGACAAGGTGCTCGGGCTGGAGCTTGGGGCTGACGATTATATAACCAAGCCTTTTAGTCCAAGGGAGCTGATGGCAAGAGTAAAAGCAAACCTCAGAAGAACAGAATCTGATCTCCCGGCTAAGAAAAACACTAATGAGATAAAATGCGGCGACTTGTGCATAGACACCGACAGGTATGAAGTAAGACGTAATGGTACGGTTGTAGAACTTACACTTAGGGAATTTGAACTTATAAAGTTTCTTGCACTGCAGCAGGATCAGGTCTTTTCACGGGAAAGCCTGCTTGAGAAGGTTTGGGGATATGAATATTACGGCGATGTAAGAACTGTAGACGTAACGGTCAGAAGACTGAGAGAGAAGATAGAACGTGACCCGAGCAATCCCGAATACATTATGACCCGAAGGGGAGTAGGGTATTATTTTAATTGGATAAGCTGATAAATTATAATACTGAGGGGTTTTTATGCCAAAAAGGAAATTGCAATTGAGAAACTTATGGAGTCTTGCGCTGAAACAGATCAGAAGCCTCCAATGGAGACTTGTGGCAATGTTTGTAGCCATAGCCTTTTCTCTAGTTGTTCCCATAGGCCTTATTTTAAATATAAGAGTAGAGTCCTCGTATTACAATTTCTTTAAAAGGGACATCGAATATGGTTTTTCAATCTGGAAAATAGGCAATAATCCGACGGCAAAAAAAATTAAGAGAGATTTGTATGATGAGAAGAACGCAGCTTCCTTTTTCAAAATAAACGGCTCGAATAAGAGCTATACGATTTATGAAATTAGAAGTGCTAAAATCGATTTTTCTACTGATCCAGAATTGAAAAATGCTCCTGATGCCAGCTTAAAAATACTTAAGTCACAAAACTTTCTGTCAGCAATGTCAAATGGTCAAAACAGCAAAAAGCTTGTACATGAGGACGGCAGAGCTTTTTTTGATTATGCACGGAAGGTCGATAACTTTATATTATATTTCAGGTATTATAGTGATGACTGGCAGGATATTATAAATAATTTTAATACAATAATAAAAAACGGCGTTTTGATTGCAATAATAATATCGCTTATACTCGGCTATATGCTTTCAAGAACTATAATCACCCCGATAGTAAGCATAATGCATAAAGCAGAAAGGCTTGCGGAAGGAAATTTTGACGAGGCTCTGGAGGTTAAGTCTGAGGATGAAATCGGAAATCTCACAAAGACTTTTAACCTTATGGCCAAGGAATTGAAAAGCAACCTTAATGAAATATCAAGTGAAAAAAATAAAATAGAAACAATTCTAAACTATATGGCTGACGGCGTTATCGCCTTCGACCTTCACGGGCAAGTCATCCATGCCAATCCGGCGTCCAAAAATATGCTGGGAGTAGATAATTTCAAGGACGATTTCAAGGAATTCTCAGAAAAATATGATTTAGGGGTTAAAATTGAAGATTTCTTATATTTGGGTATTCTAAATGGCAGAGAAGCAAAAATACAAGTAGAGGATAAGTTCCTTAAGGTATATTTTGCACTATTTACAGATGAAGAAAAAAAAGCAGAGGGAATAATAGCCGTTTTGCAGGACATTACCGATATGCAGAAGCTGGAACTGATGAGAAGGGAGTTCGTTGCTAATGTATCACATGAACTGAGGACGCCTCTCACTTCAATAAAAAGCTACTCCGAGACGCTCCTTGATGGGGCCATTGAGGACAGGGAAACTGCAGAAAGATTCCTTGGTGTAATTAGCTCCGAGGCCGACAGGATGACAAGGATCGTCAAAGATCTGCTCCAGCTTTCAAGGCTTGACAATCATCAGATGCAGATGAAAATAACATTGTTCAGTATTGAGGAGCTTATAAAGAACACAGTGAAAAATATCCAGATTGAAGCTGACAATAAGAGGCAGGTTATAGAGTGCTTTACCATTGGGGACATACCTGAGATAAACGCCGACCGTGACAGGATAGAGCAAGTAGCGGTTAATATTTTGAGCAATGCCATCAAATACACTCCTGAAATGGGTAATATAACGGTTTATATAGGCCGGATTTACAATGATGTCTATTTTAAGGTTGTAGATAATGGTATCGGGATTCCGCAGAAGGATTTGCCGAGGATTTTCGAAAGGTTTTACCGTGTGGATAAAGCGCGTTCCAGAGAAATGGGCGGAACCGGACTTGGCCTTTCGATTGCAAAGGAAATTGTTGAAGCTCATGGTGGAAGCATAACTATAACAAGCGAAAAGGACAGAGGAACTGAAGTAGTTGTGAAGCTTCCGGTTGGGTGCATTGACAAGGGTAATGAGGTTTAAGGTATAGTGTAATTTATTTTTAAATGGGCTGTAATCGTTTTGTAACATAAATATTGTATAATTAAAGTATCAAATCGGTGCGGGGTAAATTCTCCGCAGTTGTACATAGCGGAGCGAAATGCCTATGATTAAGAAAATTATATCGTTTATATCAACAATTATCATATTGGTTCTTATTTGTACTACAGTTCTTGCCGGAGGAAATGATATTTTCAGCAGGGATACAGATAGTACTGAGCCCTTCCTCGTTACCATTACTCAGCCAGTGGATGCAGAAACAAAGGTTTGCAGTACTTGCGACTTAAAAGGTGTCACTGATTATGAAAATGTTAAAGTGGAACTCCTGAAATACAATAGAGAAAAAGGCGCTTACGATTATTACAAAAACACTGATGGTGAGACCAGTTGGGTAATTAAAACTTCCGGCTACTTTTGGAAGCAGATTGACCTTAAAAAGGGATTAAACAGGTTCAGGCTTGTTGCATATAAATTATCTAACAAAAATAAGATCCAGATAACTGATTTTACGATTAAGGTTTTTGATGAAAGCTACATAAAAGCTCTTAACACTGATTCGATGTTTAAGAATGTAATAAAATAACGGTGCGGGGTTACGGATGAATAAATACTGGAAGGAAAAAATAAAGTTTTTTGTCCTGATAGCACTGGTAATAGCAAGCATTGTACAGGTAGGGATCCTTTGGTCTCCTGCCTTTTTTCCTATTAGGCAGGCTAATTCTCAGAAGCTTGATGTTGATTTACTGAGCAAATTATTTATGCCATACAGGGTCAGTGTGTCTGATGGATTCGGCAAGCATTGGATTATAAATAAAAGCGATCCAAGCTACAAGTTTCTATGGGATGACGTAAAAACTCTTTTGACCAAGGCAATATCAAGTGCACCAAAACAGGCCTTGGATCAAAATCAGTGGCCATATCTCATGAGCGGGAGATCTATAGTCTTTGAATTCAAATCAGATATTGATACTAATTTGACTGCTTGGCTTCTTAATTCAGGGACTGTTTATCCGAACGGCCCTAATGGGGTATACAAGGTACTTGTATCACCGGGTGATGACTATAATTATGCTGCCATTTATATTTTTGATGACGTTAATGTCTATAAATATAACATTCAAATGAATGAGCAGTCAAAGGAGTCTTATGAAGATATTATATCTTCATATCAGAACAACAGCCATATAAGCTCTTATGGAATGATTGGAAATGAAGGATCAATGAAGCCTGATATTCTAGGCATAACTGACGGGATGAAGGTAAAGCCTTTTAACAGTATTGTCAGTTCTATTCCTAAAATGCTGAAAGATAGAGAGTCTTACGATTCATCAGAGCTTTTGAATCTTGCAAAAAGTGTGCTTGGAAGCGATGTTTACAGCTATGACCGTTCAGTGGTCGAGGAAGCGGTTAAATTCAGTACAGTTAACAATATGTATAAGATATACTTTGACGGTCTGCTGCAATTTACAAACCTTCAAGCAAATTGGCAGGGCTCAAAGGGTAAGGCAGAGGACGCTTTCAAAAATGCTTTTAAGTTTATCAGCCGGTGTAAGCTGCTTAGTTCTGACACAGGCATATACCTTTCAGGTATGAAAAGCGAAGATAACAGCTATATATTCTATTTTAACTACATTAAAGATGAATACCCGATATTCATTGATTTCCAGTCTGAGGTAAGCGGTACTGACCTCACAGACGCAATAACCATCGAGGCAAATGAAAACTCAGTCTTGAATTGCAGCTGGGTTTTAAGGGATTTTAAAAAAACAAAAGAAACGAATTTTTATAATGTGTCCTTAAGGTCTTTCCTGGAAAATGATCAGCAAAATATATTTAAGACCTTAAGGAAGAGTAAAACCGATACTGTAACCGATATTATTCCCTCTTATGCACTTACATCGAATGATACCACTCAGAAACTGTTCCCGATTTGGGTTATTAATACGGAAGCAAAAAACATTTATGCGACTTTGGAAAAAGTAAACGGAGTAAAGTGATATGGATTGGGCAAGGGCTAAAAGCATTTTAATATTTGTATTCCTGCTATTGAATATTTTTTTGTTTATTAATTTGCGTCCCTATTACTATAACACTGATGATACGGTAAAGAATATTTCTGTCACAAAAAGTATACTCAAGGAAAGAGGATATGTTCTGGGATGCAGTATACCTGGGGACTCTGGTAAGGCAGCAATGATAAATTATCAGATGGCGCATCTTGACAGAAAAAAAATTATAGATAAACTTTTAGGGCATATCGATGCTCTGCCTGAAATTATAGACAACACGGTAGAATTCTCAAAAGGAAAGAAGAAATTAACGTTTGCAGTAGATAATAATTTTCATTACCAGGATAAACCCGACGGAAAACTGGATGTGGGCAATAAAAAAGAGACTGAAAAGTACATCCTTAAGTATCTGAAAAATTTGGATATGGGCATTACGGACTTTTATCTTGATTATGCTCGTACAAATTCGAATAAATCTGTTACCTATGTTTTTAATGAGAAATACAAGGATTTCCTGCTTTATAGCAGCTTTATAACAGTCATTGTAAGCGATAAAGGGATAACGGATATTCAAAGCTATTTTATTAAGGTAAAAAGCTTGACGTATACAAATACGAAAATCGTTCCGGCTTATCAGGTCTTAATCAAAAACTTTACTAAAGGCAATAAAACAGTAATAAGAAGTATTGATTTGGGCTTCAGAGGCCTATACCTTGGGGAGAAGGGAGAATTCTCCGAAAACGTTGTATGGCGTGTAAAAACGGGAGACGGAACAAAAACGCCAAGGTATTTTTCTATCATTGACGGACAGCCTTTAGAATAATTAAATTACTAAAAATTTAGTTGATACATAGAAAAAAATTTCAGGCCTCCAAAAACGGGGGCCTGTTTAATGTTCAGTACAATTTGATCTCGCTTAAAGGATATTTCTGATATTTTGAGCTTCTCCCGTTTGAAGCTGCTAAAGTGTTTAGGGATTTGCTTGACTCAGGGAGAATTAAACCTCGAATTCCTGCGGCTTTTCATCAGACATACCATAATGATGAAGAAGAGCCTTAACTATTCTTTCCGAAGCTTTGCCGTCTCCATACGGATTAACGGATTTGGCCATACGGTTGTATTCTTCGGAGGATTCGAGAAGTTCGCATGCCATGTTGAATATCGATTCTTCATTTACGCCTGCCAGCTTAACTGTTCCTGCCGACACGGCTTCCGGCCTTTCAGTTTCATTCCTAAGGACAAGCACAGGTTTGCCCAGAGAAGGTGCTTCTTCCTGAAGTCCGCCCGAATCGGTCAATATAAGATAAGATCTGTCCATAAGGTTATGCATGTCCTGTACATCAAGCGGACTGATCAGATGAACGTTCTTCTGATTTCCGAGAATGGATTTGGCAACATCCTGAACAGCCGGATTAAGGTGTACAGGGTAGACAATCTCAATATCCTCGTAATTCTTTGCAACACTCAGAAGGGCTCTGCATATATTCTCAAGGGGTTCCCCGAGATTTTCCCTCCTGTGGGCTGTCACAGTGATTACTCTTTTATTCTTATAATCTATTTTCCCTAAGGCTTTATTTTCAAATATGTAATCTTTTCTGATTGTGGTCTTTAGTGCATCTATTACAGTATTTCCTGTGGTCACTATCTTGCTTTCATCAACACCCTCTTTTAAAAGATTGGATTTATTAAGAAGGGTGGGTGCAAAATGAAGATCTGCCAATGCACCGGTCAGCTTTCTGTTCATTTCCTCAGGGTATGGGAAGTATTTGTCGTATGTCCTCAAGCCTGCCTCGACATGACCTACGCTTATATGGTTATAAAAAGCAGCCAGGCTTCCGACAAAGGTAGTTGTAGTATCGCCGTGGACAAGTACAATGTCGGGCTTAACTTCCGAAAATACTTTGCTGAGACCTTCCAGGGCCCTAACAGTTATTCCGGCAAGGGTTTGGCGGTTCTGCATTATGTTCAGGTCATGATCCGGTGTCACATCAAACATTTTAAGAACCTGATCAAGCATTTGTCTATGTTGAGCTGTGACGCATACGATTGATTCTATTTTATCGCATGCCTGCAATTCTTTTACCAATGGTGCCATTTTGACGGCTTCCGGCCTTGTACCGAAAACAGTCATTACTTTTAAACTATCCACTTTACTTCTCCTTATCATTATCTATAATGTCATTTACGATTGTATCAGCAATGTTTGAATCAACCCTTGGCGAGTTGCCGCCTGTAAGCTCAACCTCAGGCATTTTTATACCTAAAGCCTCGTCAGCCTGTTCGGCTTCTTTATCTGATTCCTCTGAGTTATCATTATTCATATCACTCATGTATTTGGCTCCGCCCACTATAAACACCGAAATTGATATAACAAGAATTATGGCGCTCAATGCGCCTTTATCGGCAAGCACAATAGCACATAAACCAAGTGCACCGCTGACGGTGTACATTACTATAACGGACTGCCTTTGGCTCAAGCCCATATCAATCAGTCTGTGGTGAAGATGGCCCCTGTCAGCCTCCATGATGGGCTTTCTTTTTAGAATCCTTCTGATGATTGCAAACGCAGTATCAAAAAGAGGCAGGCCCAGAACCAGCAAGGGGATTGCGATGGCTATGGTAGCGTAGGCCTTTAATGTTCCCTGAATAGATATTACGCCCAACGTGAAGCCCAGGAAATTGGAGCCCGTATCACCCATAAAAATCTTCGCCGGGTTGAAATTGTAAGGCAAAAACCCGAGAGTTGAACCGGCAAGTGCGGCAGTTATAATTGCCACATCCCATTGTTCAATTATCACTGAAACCAAGAAAAGGGACAGAGCTGCTATCGAAGAGACTCCTGCAGCCAACCCGTCCAGACCGTCAATAAGGTTAATCGCATTGGTTATTCCGATGATCCAGATAATGGTCAAAGGATAAGAAATCATAGGGCTCAAATGAGAAATGCCCGAAGAAGAAAAAGGGTTCGTGACATACTCTATCCTCGTTCCGGCTAGAACAACAACAAGAGCTGCCGATAACTGAAACATGAGCTTATATCTGGCACCTACCGAAATTATATCATCAATTATGCAAATGAAAACGATTAGGACGATACCCAGAAGAAACCCGAAAAAGGGTAGATCAGCTTTAAATATATCAGCCTTGTTAAAAGCTGAAGTAAAGACGCTGAAAATAAGTGAAACTAAAAAACCTGCGACAATAGCAATGCCGCCAAACCTTGCTATAGGTTTCTTGTGCATTCGCCTATTGTCTTTAGGTATATCAACTGCACCTACCTTAAAAGCGATTTTTCTCGCGATAGGGGTAGCGGCAAAGGCTACAATAAACGCCAAAGTAAAAGAGATAAAGTATTCATATATGGGATACATTCAGAACACCTTCTTTAGTATAAAAGGAATTTTTTTTCGTTAGAGCTTAACAACCCTAACCCCAGCTTCCTTAAGCATGTCCAGGGCTAATTGGTCGGGGTATTCTCCGCGGAAAACAATTTTCTTAATTCCCGCATTGATTGCCATCTTCGCACATAATACGCACGGCTGATCTGTAACATAAAGTGTTCCGTCCTTAACGCTGGTGCCTGAATAAGCAGCCTGGACAATAGCGTTCTGTTCAGCATGAATAGCCCTGCAAAGCTCATGCCTTTGTCCTGAGGGAATCCGTAATTCGTCCCGGAGACACCCTATTTCGGAGCAATGCTTACAACCCATGGGAGCTCCGTTATAACCTGTAGACAAAATTCGTTTATCCTTTACAATAAGTGCGCCAACTTGACGCCTTAGGCAAGTGGATCTTGTTTTGATAAGGTCTACGATATCCATAAAATAATCATCCCAGGATGGACGCATAGTATAACCCCGCTTTACATTAAATTCTGAATTTATTTATTTGGTTCCGAAGAGCCTGTCGCCCGCATCTCCAAGACCGGGAACGATATAACCGTGATCATTAAGCTCTTTATCGACGCTTGCACAATAAATCTCAACATCGGGATGATCCTTATTTATTCTGTCAATTCCGACTTGAGAAGCAATAAGGCACATCAGCTTAATGTTGCAGATTCCCTTGTCTTTTATATATTTAATTGCGGCAGAAGCGGAGCCGCCGGTAGCAAGCATAGGGTCAAGAACTACAATGTCTCTTTCAGCTGCATCCACGGGGAGCTTGCAGTAATATTCTACAGGCTGCAGAGTCTCGGGATCCCTGTATAAGCCAATATGGCCTACTTTTGCCATTGGGAGCAGCTTAAGCATTCCATCGACCATTCCAAGGCCTGCTCTTAAAATAGGAACTATACCAAGCTTCTTTCCCGATATAACATTTGTTCTTGCTATAGCAACAGGAGTTTCAATCTCGACTTCTTTCAAGGGCATGCTTCTTGTTACTTCATATCCCATAAGCATTGCTATCTCGGAAACCAGTTCCCTGAATTCCTTTGTATCAGTATTTTTATCTCTCAAGAGAGAAATCTTGTGTTGAATTAAAGGATGATCAAATACAAAAACATTTTTCATACGCATGTCCCCCTGTTATTTAGAATATTTTGTTTCTATCTCTGAAATTTTGTCAATTCTTGCTTTATGCTTTCCTTCGAGAAATTCAGAGTTCAGCCAGGTATCTATTATATCCATTGCCAGGCCTGAACCTACGACTCTTGCGCCTAATGCAAGGATATTGGCATCATTGTGCTCTCTGCTCATTCTTGCCATGTAACTGTCTGTACATAAAGCAGCTCTTATACCGGGAACCTTATTTGCGCTGATCGATATGCCCAAGCCTGTCCCACAGATAATGATGCCTTTTTCACATTCACCGCTGATTACGGTTTCGGCAACTGCAACTCCGAAATCAGGGTAATCTACGGAAGAATCGTTGTATGTACCCAAATCCTTGAGCTGGTAGCCTTTTGCTTTAAGGTAATCTATAATTTCCGTCTTCAGACCATACCCTGCATGGTCACTTCCGATTGCAATCATTGATAAACCTCCTATGTGATATTTTATAGTATTCAATTATTGATGTCAAAAAAAACTTTAAATCGTACTGCCTGATAAATTTAACCAAAATCTCTTAATTTTATAACGAGTTCATCGATTGCCTCTTTTATTTCCTTGGCGCAGTGCTTATAGGTACTGAGGTTCATGCCGAAGGGATCCTGAATGTCCGTAGAATAGCCGTACTCTCCAATTCCTTTGCTTTTGCAGGCACTGGCATATTCCTTAAGTGTGAATACCCTCGATTGAGTTTCCGGAAAGAGAGACAATACCGATTCCTTGTGATTTCTTGTCATAGTAAGTATTAACCAGGCATCGTTGATATGGTTCCCAGAAATTTGCCTGGACCGGTGTGAAGCGGCGTCTATTCCCCAAAGCTCTTTTAATGCTGAAACGGCATTTGTACTGGCCTTATCACCCTCGAAAGCTGCGATCCCTACTGAGGATACACTATATTTATCGGACAAGACCGGATCATTCTCAAGTGCATTTTTCAATATGGCCTCAGCCATACTGCTGCGGCAGGTATTGCCGGTACATACGAATAATATTTTTTTCATGGATGCTTGTCCGCCTTAATTATATTATATCCGGCCGCCTTGGTCATTCTGTTCATTATTGCTAAGCCTATTCCGGTTTTGTCCACAGATTCTGCCAGGATCTGTTTTACGTTTCTTTTGTCGAACTCGCGTAATGCCTTGAACAAATTGGCAGCTAGCGTTTCCGGGTGGTTTCTGTCGCCCATTGAAAGGATTTCTCCGGAGCTGTAATTGCCTTTGGTTTGTTCTGTAGCGAGAATCCCGACGGATACCCCTTCATTTAAATATTGTAAAGACAACTCCTTTATTTTTGCAACAATGGTATCCAGCTCGCCATCAACGATGCATAGGTCGGCTTTTGGAGAATAATGCCGGTATTTCATGCCGGGGGACTTTGGCTTAAGGCCTTTGCTATTGTTAGGGGATAGGGCAGGATCAATGCCGACTTTTCCTATAACAATATTCAGCGCTTCTGATGTTATTCCCCCCGGGCGTAATATCATCGGGACAGAAGACGTAAGGTCAAGCACGGTAGACTCAACACCGACATCGGAATCGCCTGCATCTATTATTATATCTACACGTCCGGACAGATCGTCTATTACATGCTTTGCGGAGGTAGGGCTGGGTTTGCCCGAGAGGTTCGCGCTCGGTGCAGCCACCGGAAGACCCGACAAACGAATCAGGGCCAGTGCAACCGGATGTGACGGCATCCTTACGGCGACAGTATCCAGCCCCCCGGTTATAATGTCAGGTATGAGCTTTGACTTTTTCATTATCATGGTGAGGGGGCCGGGCCAGAAATTCTCCTTAAGGGAATGAAAATTGTAGGGTATAACTTCTACGAGGCTGCATAGGGCTTCAGTATCGGCAATATGTACTATCAAAGGGTTGTCCGAGGGTCTGCCTTTGGCTTCATAGATTTTTTTAACAGAGGCCTCGTCAAGAGCATTGGCACCTATCCCATACACGGTTTCGGTGGGGAAAGCCACTAGTCCGCCGCGTTTAAGCACATCTGCAGCATGCTGAAGCTTGTACATATCTATATTATCTAAATCAATTTTTATTATTTCAGTGTCCACTCAAGAACGCTCCAATCTTATATTGTCGACACTATTATACCACATATTATACCGATAATATTACCGATTGAAGAAAAACGGCCTAAATACAGCCTTTTTGATTCGGGAATCAATTCCGCACACACTATATAGAGCATGGCTCCCCCCGCAAAGCCAAGGCAGATGGATATAAAATTTTTCGACACCTCTCCGAGAATAGCACCGAAAAATGCACCGAAGCCCATAGGAACACCGGACAAAACAGTGAGCAAAAAGGCTTTTGATTTGGAAAATCCACCTGCACGCATGGGTACAGCCATTGCTATGCCCTCGGGTACATCGTGTATGAGAATGACTATCATAAGGGTGAAGCCTAGACTCATTGATGCCTCAAAACCCGAGCCTACCGCAAAGCCTTCAGGGAAGTTATGGAGGGCGATCCCGATTGCTGTTAAGATTCCTGCCTGCAGAAGATTGGTGTTTTTTGCCCCCTTCTTGATGAAATTAATTTTTTTAATCACATTTTCCAGATAAAATATGATGGCTATACCCAGAAAGATACCCATAAAGGTATTGAAATAGCCCCCGAAATTGAAGGCCTCCGGAATCAGCTTAAAACAAACGACAGCAATCATGAGACCTGCAGAAAACTCCAGGATGAAGCCTAGAAACCGGTTGCTGATTTTTTTATTGACCAAAAACGCCATAAGTCCACCGGTGCTGGTGCCAACAATGCCGGAGACGAGGCCTGTAATTGTGACGCTCATTATGTGTTCCAAGAAAATCCCCCTAAATAAAAGCCTATATAATAGTATTCATTTCAGTGGGGGAAAAGAAGTGATAAATAAAAATCCCCTTTCTTAAAGAAAGGGGATAAAGTGTTGAGTTTATTCGTCGTCATCCATACCGCTTGAACCGAGTTTCTCGGTCTGATCGGTGGTTATCAATGCATCTATGACTTCATCAAAGTCTCCGTCGAGGATCTCTTCGATCTTATACAGAGTTAATCCTATTCTATGGTCTGTGACCCTTCCTTGAGGATAGTTGTAGGTTCTTATCCTCTCGCTCCTGTCGCCGGTGCCGACCTGGCTTTTCCTTGCCTGAGCAACCTCCGATGACTGCGCTTCCTGAGCCATTTCATACAGCCTAGCCCTAAGTACCTTCATAGCCTTGTCCTTATTCTTGTGCTGGGATCTTTCATCCTGGCACTTCACTACGATTCCCGTAGGTAAATGCGTAATTCGGATTGCGGAGTCTGTTTTGTTGATGTGCTGTCCGCCTGCTCCGCCTGCACGGAAGGTGTCTATTTGAAGATCGTTGGGGTTAACGTCTACATCCACGTCTTCAACCTCAGCCATAATAGCTACTGTAATAGTCGAGGTATGAATCCTGCCGCTGGATTCTGTTGAGGGAACCCTTTGGACTCTGTGTACTCCGCTTTCAAACTTAAGACGGCTGTAGGCGCCTTTTCCTTCGATGGAGAATACAACTTCCTTAAACCCGCCAAGCTCAGTAGGGTTGGAATCAAGGATTTCAGTCTTCCAGCGCTTGCGTTCGGCATATCTGGTATAAGCTCTGAACAAAACACCTGCGAACAAGGCGGCTTCTTCGCCTCCGGCCCCGCCGCGTATTTCTACGATGACATTTTTATCGTCATTGGGGTCCTTGGGAACAAGAAGTATTTTAAGTTCCCTTTTTACTTTTTCAAGGTTTTCCTTATTTTCGTCCAGTTCAGTCTGAACCAATTCGCGGAAATCATTCTCAAGCTTGTCTCCCAGCATTTCTTCCGCATCCTGTATGTTTTTTACAATAGTTTTATATTCACGGAATTTGACGACAATCTCTTCCAGGTCGGAATACTCCTTCATTAAACGTTTGTATTCGTCCTGATTTGCGATAACCGACGGATCGCTTAATTTGAGGGCCACTTCATCATACCTGTTTTCTACTGCTTCAAGATTGTCAAACATTAATACACCTCTTAAAAATCTATGATTAAATTAACGGTGTTTTATTATAACATAAAAACATTATTTAATCCACAGATTTTGCTCCATTTTGAAACCTTGGGGTAATAAAACAAACCCCCTTTATCCAAGGGGGCTGATATGCTCCCCTTGTGGTAGACAGTTAAAATAATAAAACTGTTTATCATAAGGAGGAGCATTTTTCATGAGAAAAGGTAAGATATCATTTGAACAAAAAATATCAGCTGTAGAGCAATATCTTAAAGGCATTGATTCGATGAATCATATTGCTTTAATTCTAGGCGTTGATTTTCAATCAGTTAAGCAATGGGTCTTTAACTTTCAGTCTCTCGGTGAACAAGGTCTTAAACCTTCCGTCTCTAACTCCAAATATTCAATTACCCTAAAAGAAGCTGCTATTAAGGAGTATCAGTCTGGTAACGGAACTCTTATGGATATTTGTAAAAAGTACGGAATTAAGTCAACTCGTCAGTTACGTAATTGGATTTTGAAGTATAATAGTCATGAGGAACTGAAAGCTTCCGGAACAGGAGGAGCCCGTATCATGACTAATGGCAGAAAGACCACTTTTGACGAAAGAGTTGAAATCGTTAAATATTGTATTGA
>JAEXSP010000019.1 GCA_023453795.1 Bacillota bacterium | reverse complement strand
TTTGTGTAGTAATATTTTGTTCACAACTATATTCTACCACATTTGGTGCATCTTAGGGTGCACTTCTTGCGTTTTTTCGACGAAAAAAGAGCTGCCTCAAAGTTTATTTTGAGACAGCCCCTTTATTTTTTTGAGCAAATTTCATCCGGGTAAGCCCACATAAAAAGTAATAGGTCAACGAATATATATATTAATAGACTTCATGGAAAATATGACAAAAAATGGGTCTATTAATTTAAATATGGAGGTATTTGTTATGTTGAGAACGAAACTAAACAGACTGCTGCTGAGCCTTCTTATGTCATTTGTCCTGGCATCTGCAGCATTGCTTACTACCGCTTCCGCTGCTGTGACTCAACCGTTATGGGGCGACCTAAATCTTGATGGGGAAACAGATGCGCTTGACCTGGTGGAGTTTAAATTGTGTCTGCTAATGTTTAAAACTCCCAATCCTTCAGCTGTTTTTGACCTGAACGGCGACGGACAAATTGATGCTTTAGACTATGCAGCCCTTAAAAAAGCACTGCTTATTCCTGCGCAAAATGACGACATAAAGGTTATAAAGGCAAATACAGATTTTGCCTTTGATATTTTTAAAGTTTCAAACAAAAATAATTCCGAAAAGAATGTGTTCATTTCTCCGTTGAGTATTTCAACAGCCCTTTCAATGGTATATCAGGGCGCAGGCAGTACTACAAGGGACGAAATGACAAAAGCATTAAAATACGAGGGGCTTGATATAAACACTATAAACCGGGGATATAAGACTATTCTTGAATATCTAAACAGTATAGATCCCATGGTGAAGTTAAATATAAGCAACTCTATCTGGTACAAATACAACCTGAATATTAACAATAATTTCTTGGAAACCAATAAAAATATATTCGGTTCATATATATCACCCATAGATTTTACAAGCCCCGATGCTGCAAATACAATAAACACCTGGATATCGAATGCTACCAATCATTTGATTCCCTCTATGCTGCAGCCTCCTCTGGACGATATGGCCTTATGCCTGATAAATGCCATTTATTTTAAGGGCCAATGGACAAATATTTTCGATGAAAAAATGTCCTACAACGGTAGTTTTTATACTGGGAATAATGTACGCAAAAATGTTGTGTATATGAAAAAAATCCATGAAACAATGGATTACGGAGAAGGTACGGGCTACAAAGCCGTAAGGCTTCCGTATGGAAACGGCAGCATGGCGATGTACTGTATACTTCCTGACGGCAATGTAAATGACTTAATTGCAAATCTGAATGCAGAAAAGTGGAATGAAATAAAAAAGAGCATAGCAAGCGCCAGAGATGTTGAGCTGTTACTGCCGCGTTTTAAAATGGAATATACCGAGTCTCTTAACGATGCATTAAAAACATTGGGTATGAATAAAGCATTTGACAGTACGGCTGATTTTACAGGAATAGCTCCTGGCCTTTTCATCAGCGAAGTAAAACATAAGGCTGTAGTTGAAGTGAATGAAAAAGGTACTGAAGCTGCTGCTGTAACAGCTGTATTAATGCCTACATCTGTAATGCCGGTAGAACATCCGGAATTTATAGCAGACAGGCCGTTTGTTTTTGTAATTGCCGATGAAAAGAAAGGAAATATAATCTTCCTTGGAAAAGCATTTGATCTTCAGGAATAAGCAGTGTGGAAAGGTTCTTTTGAACCTGCCCCAAAATAAGTCAGACAAAATATAGTCAAGGATTAAGCAAGAGGACTAAGTTAGGTATTATACCGGACTTAGTCCTTTTTGGCTGGTTCTGGAGTAAAGTCTAATTCGCTTTTTTCGCTTTTATTACACTAATAATTGTACCAATTATCATTCCGACTGCTGAGCATAAAATTCCTGGAAGTAACCCGGTTATATCTGGGGCATTCAAATTTCCGAAAGCAACTGTATTAGCTAAACTAAAAGTGGCATAAGAAGCAAGTGCATACATAAATCCAAAAAACAGCAGCATAATCCATTTATAATTAGCCCAACCGCTATCTTGTCCGATAAATACAGAAATCACTAACGTACTTACAGGTAAAACAAGATAGAATACAACCAGTGAATATCCCAATGCGTCTGATCTTCCTCCAATCCAGAATACAATAATCGACATTGCCCAGATTAACAGATAACTCATAACCTGTATTAACTTAAAAAACCTCTGACGGCTCTTAACCTCATTTGTACTTTTATCGAGATATTCGATCATTTTCTTATCCTCCTTCAATAATTCATCAAGGCTGACAGAATAAAGATCACTTAAGCTGATAACGCTAATAATATCTGGAAAAGACCTGTTGTTTTCCCAGTTAGAAATCGTCTGCCGGCTAACGCCAATCTCCTCAGCTACTTTTTCCTGTGTCATTCCCATTTTTGTCCTTGCACTTTTCAGCTTACTTCCAATCTCCATTGCAGTTCTCCTTGTTGATCTTATTATCAGTCCAGGATCTTCAAAAGTCTATCAAACCACTTTTACATTGCCTAAAATACCATGTCAAAATGCTTTTACATCGGCTAAAATGGCACTTTTTATATCCTTTAGTACAGTAACAAATTCAAATTTGTATCTGGATTCATAATACTATAAAGCTGCTAAATTTCCAATCATATCTTGACAGATGCGGAGGGCAGTGTCTTTAATTGACAGAGCAAATCTGAAATTGAATTAAAGGATTTTTTGAAACAATTACTTGATGAATAATGTCATTTATAAAACAATTTCATTAAAACCCCTACATTATCCCCCTGGGACAAATTTTATCCCCTTGACTTCCTGCATATATATTTATATAGGCAGTATAGAATAGGGGATTTATAGTATGAAGAAGAAAAAGCCCATAAAGGTTGTAAAGCTCTATAAAGACAACATTCCGTGTGATGCAATGCTTTGGAGAATAGTTAAAATTCTCTCGGAGCCGAAGTAAGGGCTGGGTGTGAAATTATGCACGATTGCGGAGAACCCGGAAAATATCGTATAGGCATATATGTGAGGGAGAGCAGGGATGACAATGAGGAAAACTACGAGACAATAGAGACCCAAAAGAACCTGCTCATGGATTTTGCTCAGAAAAGCGGTATGGGTACTATTCATAAAGTCTATATCGATGACAACGTTTCAGGTTCCACCTTCAGCAGAAGGGGAATTGAAGCCTTAAAGGAGGATGCGGAAAAACATGTAATCGACCTGGTGCTGCTGAAGGATCTTTCAAGGTTGGGAAGAAATAATGCCAAAACCTTGATGTTCCTGGATTTCCTGGAGGAATGCAGTGTAAGAGTAATGACCTGTGACGGACGTTATGACAGCAGTAAGGACAATGAGACTGTAGGAATTGAAACCTGGTTCAATGAGCGCTACGTACGAGATGTTTCAAAGAAAATAAGGGCAAATATCAGATTTAAGCTTGAAAAGGGGGAATACCTCGGCCATGCCCCGTATGGATACAGCAAATCAAAAGAGGAGAAAAACAAATTATGTGTAGATCCGGAAACAGCACCCTTTGTAAAATTAATTTATGAAAAGTACAGACAGGGCTTTGGTTATGGTTATATTGCAAAGCATCTGGATTCGATTAATTGCCGTCCGCCGTCTGAAAAGCATAATCCAGGCAGTTATAGGCATTGGAACGCAGTCGGTGTCAGGAGAATATTAACCAACCCGGTTTACATAGGTGATACGGTGCAGGGGGTAAGTGAAAGAATAAGCTTTAAGAGCAAAAAGACAAGGAAATTGCCTGAAAGTAAATGGATAGTTACAAAGGACACGCATGAGCCGATTATCGACTTGCGGGAGTTTGAGGAAGTCCAAAGGATAATTAAGAGCAAAAGAAACGGCTCCGGCCCACATAAAGGGCAGCTGCATGTACTAAAGGGATTAATGTTCTGCGGAAGCTGCGGCAGTTCAATGTTTGCCCGGGTCAGAAAAGACAGGCCTCCGGGATATGTATGCAGCAACTATACAAAATTAGGCAGACAAAAGTGCACAAGCCATCATATCAGAGAGGATTTTGTTGTTGGGATAATTATTGAAGAACTAAAGGGGCTGCTAGATGACAGCAGTTGTATGGCAAGACTGCAACTGCTGTTTGAAAAGGATAAAGATAATACCGCAAACGGCGCGCAGGATGTTCAAAGGCTTGAGCAGCTGTTAATAGGGAAGCAGAAGCAGCAGGACATTCTTTACATGGATAAGCTTGAAGGCAAAATAACCGAACAGCTGTTTATAAGGATGAATGCAAACATAGAAAACAGGATAGATCAGCTGAGGCATGAAATTGTTAAGGCTAAATCCAGGGAAACTGACAGCAATGATTTCATGGAAGTACTTAATGAAGCTCGGAACAACGTAAGAGACCCGAGAATTACAAACGAGATCGTAAAGCTATTGGTAAACAGGATTATTGTATATGAGGAGGGCGACTTTGAACAGTTTTCCAAGGTGACCGCAAGGTCAGAAGATTCCGAGGGTGTAATTGTTATTGAGTTTAATCATTCCGACAGCATTGAGATGCAGGAATAAAATGGGATAAAAAAATTAGCCCAAATTGAAGGAAAATACAAAAAAAAATAGAAATTATAATATACACTTTCTTAACCGTCCTATGTAAAAAAATATGCAATAATTGTATTATAGTGGAGGCAAAATATGAGACTTGTAGGGATAAAAAGTGTGGAACCTGGAAGTGTGCTGAGCATTGCGGTATATACTTCAAGCGGGAAAGCAGTGCTTAATGCAGGAGTTGTTCTTACAGAGGCATATCTGGAAAAACTCAGACTTCTGGGCATCAATAAGATTTACATTGAAGATGAAAGGTTTGAAGATGTTGAACCTGTGCAGTCTTTGGATGCAATTACGAAAAACAATGCGATACAGGTTATAAGAGAAACCCACCAAAACCTTCATAAGGACAAGCCTATAAATGAATATGTCATAAAGGATATTTCTAAAAGCATTGTTGATTTTGTCCGGGATTCCGGTGACAAAGGAGCAAGCATTCTTTCCATATCTGCCGTAGATGATTATATAATTGAGCACACTATAAACGTAGCCTTGCTTTCGGCTTTCCTGGGCAATCGAATGAACTATAACTATAACCAGCTTTGCGATATGGTTACAGGTGCACTTATTCATGATTTAGGCAGAGAAAACGTTTGTGAGGAGAAGCCGGAACATACGCAAAAGGGCTTTGATGTAATGCGCAAATGCAGGGGATTCAATCTCCATTCTTCGATTGTATGCTATGAACATCATGAAAAATTTGATGGAACAGGTTATCCCAGAAGGATTAAGGGTCAGGCTATATCGGAATTTACCAGGCTTATTCAGGTAGCGGATGTATATGATAATTTTCTTCACGGTTATAACAATGAAAACGTTTCTTTAATGCCTCATCTGGCTTATGAGCACCTGCTTGCAATGTCAGGGACACTCCTCGATCCTTCTGTTGTAGAACAATTTAGAGATGCAATTATTTTTTATCCTAATGGCTGTACTGTTCAGATGAGTAACGGTCTAAAAGGAATCGTTATAAGGCAAAATATCGGGAGCCCACAAAGGCCTGTTGTCAGGGTTTTCAACGACACGGCGGTTTTAGGGGAGATAGACCTGCTGAAAAGTCTTACTATGTTTATCAAAGATGTAGTAATTATATAAAAAATTGTCAGTATATTCTTTGGGAACAGATAGATAGGAGTAATTACCACATACGAATTTTATAACACATTTACAATAGTTGGCAGTTCTTATGAACTGCCTTTTTTTTATTGGAAGCTGAATGTATCAAAACAGATGAAATTAAACATTAATCTACAAATAATGACGATATTCGACAAAGATACAATAATATATCTTAAAACTTAATGGGAAAATTACTATTATTCGACAAAAAAATAAAAAAACTCCTTGACATTATTATCAGAAGATGTATAATAAAGTCGTAATATGTAATTATCTGCTAGCGGAATGTAACAAAGGTTATTTGCCAAACAAAAGAAAAATGCATGAAATAAAGCATTTAAAAATTAAAATTATTTATTTGGGGGGGCTGTTAAAATGGAAACAGCATTACAGAGTTATGCAATGGTAGGGAATTTGAAAATGTATTACGAGATTTCAGGTAAGCCTGATGGAGAATGGTTGGTTTTACTCCATGGTATATCCGGATCTACGAAGTGCTGGAAAAATCAGGTCGATGATTTCAACAAACATTTTAAGGTACTCAATCTTGACCTTGCAGGTCATGGAAATTCAACTTCACTGGATTGTGAGAAATACAGCGCTGTTATTATTGCAAATCATGTAAGATTACTGATGGATGAGCTTGGAGTAGAAAAAGCCCATATTCTCGGTTTGTCTCTCGGAACAATAATACAGCAATATTTTTGTGAATTGTTTCCGGAGAGGGTTATTTCATTAATATTTGCAAGCCCAATATGTAAACCCAATTATTTATCAAGGTTTATGAACAGTTTCGCTGAAAAGGTTTTTTTGAAAATCTTCAGCAAGGATGCATATCTTAAACTCATGGCAAACATGATGCTTCCCGGAAAAGCGCATTTAAAATCAAGAAAGTTCTTCCTTCAGGAAACTCTTAAAATGAGCAGTTCGGAATTCCGCAAATGGTGGAAGGTTGTTGTGCAGGGAGATCACTATTCCTTCCTATCCCAATATGATATTCCTTCGTTGATTGTTGTAGGCAGCAAGGATTTTTGCTTCTACAGTGATGCTGTTTCACTGAAAGAGAAGTTTACAAATTCAGAGTTCAAGGTTCTAAAAGACGTAGGACATGTATTTATATTCCAGAAACCGAAAGAGTTCAACAAAATGGTCGTTGATTTTATAGATTCTTTGGAAAGAGAAGAGCAGTATGCTTATTCGGGTCAGCAACTTGATGATTCGGTTATGACCGCATAAAATATTAAGCTTTAAAAGGCACTTGAGAATGAACAACCTCAAGTGTCTTTTAAAGAATCCTATGATTTACCTATATCAGTCATTACTGCTGTTCCATTCAGGAGTAGCCAGCATTTCTGCAAGATATGAATTAATGATTTTTGCCGGCTTGTGATCCGGTTTGTCATATCCGAGCATCATGTTACAATGCATATATCCAGGAACTATTTCAAGTTTTGCTCCTTTTGCTCCTTTTTCAATAAGCTTGTCATACAATTTAATCGAGTTAACCCTCGGAACAAGCCAGTCATCACCCCCATGCAATATCAGGCAAGGAGGTTCATGCCCCGTAACATGATTAACAGGCGAAGGATCATTTCTATCACCGTTTCCAAGCATTGCAAGTATTGACGAGCTCAGAAGGGGATGCAGATAATTAGCATCGAAATTAAAGTCATATATACCGCTTACCGGTATCCAGCATTTTACTTTGTTTATATTAATGTTGTATTTCTTTTGCCATTTTCTCCCCGTCACAAGCAGCGCCCCTAAATGTGCACCTGAAGAATGGCCAAGTACTGCAATATTATTGGGATCGCCGCCATAGTCCTTAATATTGTCCTGTACCCATTTGAAAGCCATTGCACAATCTTCTATCTGGAGTGGATGAATTACATTGGGAGACAGCCTGTAATTGGTGGAAACGACCGTGTATCCTCTTTTTATCCACTCAAGTGCATAAAATCTTGTGTTGCTTTTATCTTCGCTAGTCCAGCCCCCGCCATGAATAAAAAATATTACAGGCCTTTGTTTTTTTGTCCCGCTCTTCAAATGGTGGATATCAAGTCTCTGCAGCGGATCCTCGCCAAAAGGAATAGCAATGTAATCCTCACGGTTAGGATCCGGTGTAGCATACAGATATGGGTAAGACATACTGCATTGTCCGTAAAAATTCCAATCTGTATTCTGCAGAGCGCTCAACGGTTCCTTTGAATCAACATATTGCCCGTACTCTGTTTCATAACTCATAGCATGTCGCCTCCATTTTATATTTTTAGTACCATTTCATTCATTTCCTTTGCAAGGTTTTCAAGCGCTTTTGCAGAATTAAACAGCTCTTCACTGGATGCCAGCGTTTCTTGTGTTGAAGCGGTAGCGGATTCTATGCTGTCTGTAGTCATAACCGAAATGTTTTTAACTTCTGCTATGAAGTTGTTAACCATCTCGGTATTGGAAAGCTGTTTTTCGGATGCATCCCTCATACTCAAAAGGGATTGTATGGTTGCATTTAGAGCATCAATTATGTTTTGGTAGTATTCCTTGGACATCTTTATGATTGTAACGCCGTCATCCACCTTTTGGACAAGATCGTTTACCTTATCGTCATGCTGGAATATCTCTTTCAGGGTTACGGTTATGTCGTTCAAAGCATTGTGGCTTTGCTCCGCAAGCTTTCTTATTTCATCGGCAACAACAGCAAAACCCAAGCCGTATTCGCCCGCTCTTGCCGCTTCAATCGAAGCATTAAGCGACAAAAGATTGGTCTGCTTGGATATACTCTGTATTGAACCCACAATGGAATCAATTTTTTGTGCCTTTAAATCAAGCTCTTTTGCACTTGCATATGTAGCGGTTGCGCTTTCTTTTATATTCATTATTTTTTCTACAGCATTATCGATTGAGTCTTTTCCCTTCCCGGCTATATTTTTTAGTTCCTCGGAGTCGGTTATGACACGCATTGTATTTTCCTGCATGCTCCTTGTTTCCTGAACAAGCTGTGATATGAGATCGGTACTTTCCTTAACGCTTTCGGAAGCCTTCATAGCCCCTTCAAGAATATCAGATGAATTTACGGCGGTCATTTCCGCTGCCTCTTGCTGTTGGGATGCCAGTTGAGTAATTAATTCGCTTGATTGAGTAAGGGTAACAGATACGTCCTTTACCTTTAAAACCATTGATTGGAGGTTGTTAAGGGATTTGCTCACATTAAATTCGTTCTTGCAGGATTTGTAAAGAAGTTTTCTAGCCAGAATTGTGCAAATAAATGCTGCAACTCCGCCGAAGGAAATAACCTGAAGTCTTGTCGTTATATCTCCCAGTGAGGTGTTTAGATGCTCCGGACAAGTATTCACATAAAAACTGAATATACAGATCGCCGAACTGAATAGGATACCGTACAATGCGACTATCTTTTCAAGGTAATAGGATGATACGAAGAATATCAATATAAGTACTCCCCATACGTCTCTATAAGGAATAAATACGGCAATTGCAAAATAATTTATGCATGCGACGGAGACGATGATATATTTGTATATATTTACATAAGTTTTTTCATTCTTTTTTTTCAGAATTGCATTTGAGACTGCCATAACTGTAACATTGAAAACAACCGGCAGTGAGAAATAAAGCAGGTTAATCCATGTGAAAATACCCATTACGCCTATTATTTTCATAAATGCGTAAAAAGCTACACCGCCAAAACCCCCTATTGTACAATAGAAGGTTATAGAACTGCTTAGATCCTTTTGATACTGCAGTAAGTTTTTCTTAAACAAGCCTTCCAAACTATCTTCCATTAATATCATCACTCCTTGATAAATAGGTTCTTTGGGTAAAATGTTTGCTTTAAGATAATTAAAACCAAGCAGAACATAACATAAATATACTTAATCAATATTATTCTACAAAAACTTACTATATCCTCCCATAAATTCAATAAATTTTTTAATATAAATAAACATCTCCAAAAAGGTGCATATCACAATTACTTAATATTCCTTCAAATGATTGTACCTCTAGGCAAAAGAGGAGAAATGCCTTTGAATAGAGATTAATTTTTCTTCAAACTTTCTTCACATAAGGCAGGTATAATCCTTCTTAACATATTTATTAGGGAGGATTATTTATGAACCAAACAATGACGCATTATATGGAACTGCTTGCGACTTCTCAGCCATGGCATCTGATCATCTTTATGGCAATACCGGTTATTTGCGCGGAAACGCTGGCAATTACTGAATTGATTATCCTATTTACAAGAAACCTTACGGGTAAGGCTAAAGCTGTAAGCAAGGCAACAGGTATCTTTGCGGGAATATATTTCCTCGGGATTTTCATTTACCTGCTTGTGAACGCAGTCATTCCTCTGACGGCTTCCGGAGATTGGAGAGGCCCGGCAGATGTTATAGCTGTTGGTTTCTACCTTTCAGGTATAATTCCTTTCATGGGAATGACTTTGCTGGAACTGGGCCTTATCGGAAGGAAGAAAAATGAGGTTGAAAAGCTGAAGCTTCATGCAATACTTGTAGGTATATTCCTTGTTTTAGCACATGTAGCAATGATATTCGGCATGCTTAGTCCGGACCTTTTTACAATGAAGGGAATGAAGGGAATGTAAGTAAACCAGATAGCAGTTGTTAGGCCATTAAAAAAGGGAATTATTTACTGATAAAAACCGCCTAATGCTTATGCTGGGCGGTTTTGAAGTATTAAGGATTTAAAAGTGAGGTTGGATAGAGTTCATCCGAGGTTTACATATAGTAGTCATTATGGTAAACTAATTAAGCAAATTAATTATTGGCTGAATCTTCAGAGTGAAGTACGGAGGAACCATTTGATGGGGTTAATCTGTCTTAAGACAGTAGGGGTCATCCTATTACCCGAACCCGACAGCTAACTTCGGAAGCCAAAAATAGGAGGTCAAAATGGTCAAATTGAAAAGAAAGCTTATAGGCGGTCTTGCAGCTCTTGTGTTGGCAAATTCACTTGCGGTGCCTGTTTTTGCCAGCGAAAATTCTAAAGGAAAAGTAACGGCATCAGTCTTAAATCTCCGTATTGGTCCGGGTATAACAACTCAAGTCATTGATGGGCTCCCCCGAGGCACTAGTCTTCAAATTCTTGCAAAAAGCGGCGCTTGGTACAATGTTATCACCGAGAATGATGAAATAGGGTGGGTGAATTCTCAGTACGTGGCTGTCCAATCAAGCCTTACTTCAAGAAGTGATTCAAATCTTCCGGCGATTGTGGGATATTCCGAAAGGTTTTTAGGCATTCCGTATGTATGGGGCGGTAATGGTCCTGGTGTATTTGACTGTTCAGGATTTGTAAAATATGTTTATCACAGCTTCGGGTTTGAATTGAACAGAGTTGCATGCGATCAGGCTAAGCAGGGAACATGGGTAGGCAAAACGGACTTGATCCCGGGCGATCTTGTATTCTTCGATACAGACGGCGGACGTAACTATATAAACCATGTGGGGATATATAAAGGAAATGGGATGTTCATACATGCTTCATCTGCTGCAGGAAAGGTTATAATATCAAATCTGACAAAAGGTTTTTACTCAGATTCGTACATAACTGCCAGAAGGATATTAAAATAGAAGTAAAAAGTGTTTCCATATGACGATATAAGCGGGTTGTTAGGTTGATGAAACCAAACAAATCGCTTTTTTCTTTGCTAATATAAATAATCAATTAATAAAAAACTCATTAACAAAGGTAATTATATCAGGGAGATTTGCCATTATGGCTATAAAAATTGCAGATGCGGCAAAGCAAGCATCTAATACCAATATAACCTTCAGGATTCGCTTTATAGTAAAGTCATAAAGGCTCCATGCTCTTAAAAAAAGTAAAAAATCTACTAACAGTAATATAAATAAAAATGTTAAAATTGGTTCAAATATACCTTTAATGTGTTCAGACATGAAACTGTCCTCCTTGCATCCATATTATACCAAATGGTTTTTGCTGATGAAAGGGGAAAATGCATAACTGCAGGCTACATTATTAAGATTGAAGAACTTGAGAGGTGAACAACGTGGGTTTTGAAAATAAAGTTGCTGTTATTACCGGCGGTGCGAAAGGAATAGGTCTTTGCATTGCAAGAGAGTTTGCAAAGAAAAAATCGAAGGTTGCTTTTGTTGACCTTGACAAAACGGAAGGTGAAAAAGCACTGAAGGAGATAAATTCATTCGGTGAAGAAGGCTTTTTTTACTGCGGCGATATAGCAGAAAAAGCTGTACTTGAAGGGTTTGCAAGCGAAGTGATCAAAAGGTACGGTAAGGTGGATTATTTGATCAATAATGCTTGCCTAAGCCGCAGAGGGGTACTTTCAGGCTGCGATTTTGAAGACTTCAATTATGTTTTGAGGGTTGGCGTTACAGCACCTTATTTGCTTTCAAAGCTCTTTATGGCTCATTTCGGAACAAACGGCTCTATAGTAAATATCTCTTCTACAAGGGCTTTCATGTCACAGGAGGATACCGAAAGCTACACGGCGGCAAAAGGCGGGATAACTGCATTAACACATGCTTTGGCTGTAAGCCTTGCCGGAAAAGTGAGGGTCAATAGCATAAGTCCCGGCTGGATAGACGTTAGTGCCAATTATGATGACGGCTTTGAGGAAAAACATAAAACGGCTGATAAACGACAGCATCCTGCGGGTCGTATCGGCAGACCGGCAGATATTGCACGAACTGTTATGTTTTTATGTGATGAAGATAATAGCTTCGTTACAGGCGAAAATATAACAGTGGACGGCGGAATGACAAAACAAATGATATACAACGAAGATTTGGGATGGAAGTATGAACCTACATAAATAAAGCAATATAAATGTCCAAAATTAATCATTCCAAAGGTTTTTGAAATCTGCCATTGAGCATGTATTTGAACTCAATTGATTCCGATCCGGGGATATTCTTTTAATGAATGGAATTCTCCCTATTTGTCAAAATTATAATTAGACTAAGTAAAGGGAGATTCGATTTAAAGGAGACCTAAGATGTTTGAACTGAACATATGCCATCTTTACCCTGATTTGCTGAACCTTTATGGAGACAAAGGAAATGTTACTGCATTGAAAATGAGGGCAGAATGGCAAGGATTAAATACAACAGTAATGAACGTATCAATCGGAGACCGCTTTATCCCGGAAAACTATGATATTGTTTTTATAGGAGGCGGGCAGGACTATGAACAGGAAATCATACAGGATGACTTTCTTAATCAAAAAGGAGCAGAGATAAGGAATGCAATAAAGAACGGCAAGGTATTCCTTGCTATTTGCGGAGGGTACCAGATGCTTGGCAGCTATTATAGAACCGGAGACGGTAGGGAGATAGGTTTTCTCGGCGCACTGGATATTTGGACCATAGCAGGGAAGGAAAGGATGATTGGAAATATAGCTTTCAAGTGCGATTTTCTTTTATCGGAAGACTGCGATGGAGTAGTAATCGGTTTTGAGAACCATTCCGGGAAAACATACATGGGAACTGATATAAAACCTCTCGGAAGTGTTATTTCAGGGTATGGCAATAACGGAGAAGACCATTATGAGGGGGCAATGTTCAGAAATACATTTTGCACCTATTCTCACGGCAGCCTGCTTCCGAAAAACCCGCATTTTGCCGATTATCTGATTACGCTTGCGCTAAAAAATAAATACAAGGATTTTAAGAGCTTAAAAAAGTTGGATGACGGTTTGGAACAGCTTGCGCATGACATGGTTTATAAGAAAATTGTAAGTCAAATGCATTTTTAGTCAAAAAATCTGTTATAATGGTTTTGATTTCTTAAAAATAGTCAGAGGTGCAAGCTTTGATAAAAGAATTTTTTATTCCTTTCATTCAGCAATACGGTCCCGCGGCAATATTTCTAAGTCTGCTGCTTGAATATATCGGGTTTCCTGTACCGGGTGAAACAGCAATGACCTTTATTGGGTTTCTGAGTTGGAAAAGCCACAGTCTTTATGTGGTTTATTCTTTGATTTTTTCTGTTGCGGGTTCATTTGCAGGATCTCAAATAGCATGGTTTTTGGGGAAAAAGTATGGTGAGAGTATTCTTTTAAAGTATGGGAAACTGCTGCACCTCAACAAGAAAAAACTGGATTCTGCAAGTGCTGCATTCGTAAAACACAAGGTATCCTTGCTTTTATTCGGCAGATATGTTCCGGGAATGAGGCACCTTGTTCCTTATATGGGAGGAATCAGCGGCATGAGCACAGGTTCATATATTATATATAACCTGTTGGGTTCCCTTATTTGGTGCACATCTTTCATAGGATTAGGGTATGCGTTGGGAGAAAAATGGTCAATTGCTGAAGATATAATAAAAGGCTATACCGTTATATTCATATTGCTTATTGTATTTATTTTTGTTGTTATCAAGTTTTTCAATAAGCACAAAAAAATCATATTTGCAATAACCTTTCCCATGATGCTGTTTGTGAAGCTTTGTGAGGACTTGCTGAAGAACGAACTTACTATTTTTGACAATACGATATATCAGTTTATTACAAGGTTTTTTTCCGAAGATATGACTGAAGTTATGAGATTTATAACCTACATGGGATCCGGACTGGTGCTTATAGCGATAGCAATAGCCCTTATTCTCAGATCACGGGGACATAAAAAGTTTTATTTCTATTCCTGGATGCTAGGGGTTAACCTTGTACTTGTTGCGGTGTTAAACGAAGCCTTTAAAATTTTTTTTCAAAGGGAAAGGCCGGATATATTAAGGCTTGTGGAAGCTGCCGGCTTCAGCTTCCCAAGTGGGCATTCGATGGTTAGCGCAAGCTTTTACGGACTACTGGCGTATATGATTTATTCTAATTGTGGGGTCAAGTGGAAATATCTTGCGATAGCTTTGCTTTCATTATTAGTTTTTTCGATCGGTATAAGCCGGATATATTTAGGTGTTCATTTTGCAAGCGATGTTCTTGCAGGCTTTTCTGCAGGTATTGCCTGGCTGGGAATATTCATTCCTATTGTAAACAGGATTTATATTGCCGGGGACAAACCATCATACTAAAAGTAAATTTTACAAATTTTTAAGGATTTATTAAGATCAGTCTATTATAATAGTAACGTACTAAAGATTATTGGTTAAGGGAGAGAAACTAATGGATTTAATTCAGGCTATTGTTTATGGAATTGTTCAGGGAATCGGGGAATTTCTTCCGATATCGAGCACAGCACATCTCAAACTGATTCCTTTCATCACAGGCTGGGATGCGCCTCCTCCGGCTTTTGAGGTTGCACTTCATTTGGGAACAGCTGCGGCTGTAATACTGTTCTTCTTTAAAGATTGGGTCAACCTGATTTTTTCGGGACTTACCAAACCCAAATCCCAGGACGGAAAGCTTTTTTGGTTTTTGGTTGTTGCAACTATACCCGGCGGTATTGCAGGCCTTTTGTTCAGTGAATATGCCGATAAGATTGTCAATCCGGCTCTGATAGGTATATTGCTTATCGTGATGGGCTTCGTGCTGTATTTTGCCGATAAGTTCGGAAGGAATGAAATAGATATAAAAAAGATAGGGATTAAAGAAAGCCTTATAGTAGGTATATCTCAGATGCTTGCAATCATTCCGGGAGTATCCCGTTCAGGTATTACCATGTCAGCAGGACGTGCCATAGGTATAACAAGGGAAGGTATCGCAAAGTTCACCTTTCTCCTATCAACTCCGATTGTGCTCCTCGACGGTTTATACCACCTTAAAGACATGGGCAGGGTACCCGATAAGGTATCTTTCTTTACTGCAATATTGACTGCAGCTATTGTGGGTATTCTGAGTATTAAGTTCATTTTGGATTATTTAAAGAAAAAAGGGTTTGGTATTTTTGCGGTTTATAGATTCCTGTTTGGAGCTTTTATAATAATTTTGTATATTATAAAAGATGTAATTAAATAGCCGGACATCGTAAAATTTGTATGGAATATGAACCAAAATACATAAAATTGTATAAGATGTACTAATTAGGTTATATTAATAGAAAAACAGAGATAAACTAATCAGATTCGAGACAGACACAATAATTTATAAATAAACAGTTGAAATTAACAATTAAAAGTACTATAATTACATTGAATTTAATAGACCTCGGTAGGTGAGGTTACTACAAGGATATGGATTGCTGCCGTAAAAGGTTGGAGACAACCTGAACTGGTTAGCAGGTTTTGCCGAACAAACAAGGCATTACCTAATGCAATTTCACCGCCTTGCAGTGCCAAAGCTCGAACGGGAGATTGATTGGTTATTACCTTCGTCATGTTCAAGCTGGCGGAGGTTTTTTAATGTATTTTATGAAAAATGAGGTGATTCTTTAATGGATTCAGACCCTGCGTATATTTGCAAGGTTATACAATCTCATTAAGGAAGGATAACTATTCTGAAGCATTCTGATGCAGAATCAATCCTTCCTTAAGGAACATGGAGGGATGGATATGACTGCAGTCTCAACATTTTATCTTAGCCGTATATTAGGGAATAGGATAATTAATGATCAAAAAGAAACGGTAGGAAAACTTAAAGACATATATGTCGACACTTCTTATATAAGACCAAGGATAGTTGCCGTAAGTATAAGAGAAGATCATAAGGAAAGAGTGGTTGATTACGAGAAATTTACCATTCTTAAGGAAAAAGGGCAGTATGTACTGAAATGCAGTGAGTTGAATGACATTGTACTTTTGGAAGATAATATACTTTCTCTTAAGAAAAATGTCATGGACAGGCAAATCGTCGATATGGACGGAAGGAAAGTTGTAAGAGTTAATGATTTAAGGCTTGCCATACTTTCAAACGGAACATATGCGGTGGCGGTTGACGTAGGGGTTGAAGGCCTTTTAAGAAGGCTGGGCGTTGCCAAGCCCGTGAAAAAAATAATCAAGCCGTTTGGCTTAACCATTCCAAGTAAAATGATACTTTGGGATGAAGTTGCAACTATAGATTTTACACATTCGGGAATCAGGCTTTCCAAAGAATATTCAAAGCTGTCGACTCTGCACCCTTCCGACCTTGCAGACATAATCGAGGATTTGGACAGCAATACCCAGATAGCCATTTTTGCATCTTTGGATGAGGAGAAGGCCGCCGATGTCCTTGAAGAGCTTGAAACAGAGGCTCAGCTCAATGTGTTGGAAAGCATGACTATTGAGAAAGCTGCGGATGTGCTTGAAAAAATGCCTGCCGATGAAGTTGCCGACATCCTTGATGAGATGGAGGATGAAAAAGCTGAGGAACTGCTTGACGAAATGGAGAGCGAAGCCTCGGAAGAAGTCCGTGAGCTCATGGAATATGATGAGGACACTGTTGGAAGTCTGATGACAACTGATTATATCTCATTTAATGAGAACGCTACGATTGATATGACTATAAATGAGTTAAGAAAGCTTAAGCCTGAGTCTGATACCATCTATTACCTATACGTACTGGATGATGACGAAAGGCTTGTAGCAACAGTTTCCCTAAGGGACATTGTTATATCCGAACCTGATGTTATGTTAAAGCAGATAATGAACGAAAAAATAATATTTGTTTATGATGATGACCAGATAGATTCTCTTGCGGAGATAGTGTCCAAATACAGTCTTCTGGCTATCCCGGTGGTAGACAAGGAAATGAGGATGCTGGGAATGGTCATAATCGACGATATAATACACACCCTCATCAGATCTAAGAGAAGAAGGGCATAAACGGGGGTGAACACTAGTGGGTGCAAAAGCAAAGAAGAATAGTTTTTGGAAGAATGTATTAATATTTCTGGCAATATTGGGGCCGGGAATAATAACCGGCAGCGTTGATAACGATGTGGGAGGCATAACAACTTATTCGGATGCAGGAGCAAGGTACGGCTTTAACCTCATATGGATTCTGATTCCGGCCTTTGTTATTCTTTTCATAGTACAGGAAATGAATGCGAGGATGGGGATCGTCACAGGCAAAGGGCTTGCCGATCTTATCAGGGAGCGTGCGGGGGTAAAGGTTACTTTTTTCATATTTATAGGCTTGCTTTTTACCGACATTATGAACACAACTACCGAATTTGCCGGTGTAGCAGGGAGTATGAATATTTTCGGTGTAAGCAAATACATAGCAGTTCCGCTTGTTGCATTAGCAGTATGGCTTCTTGTTGTTAAGGGGACATACAAATTCGCCGAGAAGATTTTTCTGATTTTCAGTGTTGCATTACTTTCATATGTTGTATCGGCAGTAATGGGTAATCCCAATTGGGGCGAGGTTGGTACGGCTATCATAAAGCCAAATCTTTCAGGTGCTGATTTTGATTATTTTTCGGTAGTCATAGGAATCATAGGTACAACGATTGCTCCCTGGATGCTTTTCTACATGCAGGCTGCTGTAATAGAAAAGGGACTTAAGCTAAAGGACTACAAATTCACGTTACTGGATATTTTAGTAGGCTGTTTGGCAACTGTTGTTGTAGCATTTTTCATAATCGTAGCATGCGCTTCAACACTACATAAGCAAGGCATAGTAATCAATTCTGCCAGAGATGCGGCAGCAGCTCTGAAACCCTTGGCCGGTGCACTTGCTTCGCAGGTTTTTGCCTTCGGGCTATTTGTGGCATCTGTTTTCTCGGCAACAATTTTACCTGTGGCTGCATCCTTCTATGTATGCGAAGCCTTTGGCTTTGAAGCCGGGATCGACAAGAAATGGAAAGAAGCCCCGCAGTTTTATTGGCTGTACACAGCGATTGTTGTAATAGGCGCCGGTATAATTCTGCTTCCTGACGTTCCCTTAATAGGTATATCCCTCTGGTCGCAAAGATTAAACGGAATAATGCTTCCGATAGTACTCATATATATGATGCTGATTGTCAACGACAGAGAAGAAATGGGAGCGCATATCAATAAAAAAGCGGGCAACATAATAGGCTGGACCACAATACTTATACTGATCGGTTTATCTCTTGTACTTCTGGCAACATCTATATTCAGGTAGTTTAAGCTTATAATCGACATGACTATTCCAAAATGCACCTTTTTTACTTTAAAGTCATTGACACAAAATATTAGACTATGTCATTATTATAGGGTGAACTTTTGATAAATTTATAAGGGGGTCTATTTATGCAGAAAACAAAATTAGGCATTACGGTAGGTATGCTAGGCGCTGCATTATATTTCATGGGACTGATTAACTTTTTAGGATTAATTGTTCTAGCTGGTTATGTTCTGTTGTTCGAATCCAATGAATGGCTTAAAATGACTGCTGTTAAGGCAGTTGCAATTGTTGTCAGCTTCCAGCTGATGTTTATAGTGATTGGTTTTGGCGATAACATATGCGGTTTCTTCAACAGCATATTTTCAGCATTCCACAGCACATTTACTCTAACATGGCCTTTGAACCTGGATTCTATTTTAAGCTCTCTGATAAGTATAGCTGAAAAGGCTGTTCTTATAATTTTAGGAATTAAGTCTTTCTCACAAGGCTCACTGGCGATAAAGCCCATCGATAGAATTGTCAATAAAAACATGTAACTCAAAAGGAGTGAAAACTATATGGCTTTTTTCGATGAAATCGGAAAGAAAATAACAAATGTCAGCAAAGATGCCACACAAAAAGCAAAAGACCTCACAGAAATAACAAAGTTAAATATGCAAAACAGCAAAGAAGAAGATAACATAAGGAATGTATACGGCCAGATGGGAAAAATGTATTTTGAGCTGTTTGCAGATTCTCCCGATGAAAGATTCGCCGGGTTTTGCAATTCAATAAAGGAATCACTCAAAAAAATCGAAGATAATAAAATCCAAATACAGAAAATCAAAGGAATAAAAAAATGTCCGAAGTGCGGTGCGGAAATCAATGATTCATCAGCTTTCTGCGGTGTATGCGGTGCTAAGGCGAATTCAATTGAAGAAAGTTCACCGGGAGATTTAAATCTAAATAATTGTTCTAAATGCGGCAAGCCTTTTTCGGAAGATACAGTATTCTGCACAAACTGCGGTAATAAGGTAAGATAAGCAGCTGACACCTATGGGAAGACATCCTGTAGGTGTTTATTTTTTCTGAAGTTAAAAGAAGGAGAGGGCCGATGCTTAATATTACGCTTATAATATTATCTATTGTTTTTTTGCTGTTTTTCAGTCTGGACATCATTATTCACAAGAAAAAAGCCATTAAAAGAGGAAGAGGCGGCATAATATTTTTATTTGTACTGACAGCAGCCTTTTTATCAACCGGCTACGTCGGAATTACCAATCAATTGAAATCACATGACTCTGATGCGTCTCAAAAATATCTGGCTGTAAAATACCTTGCTGCGGGCAATTCGGAACAAGCAGTAAAATATATAAATATTCTGCCCGAGACAAGCGATGAACAAAGGTATTACAAGACAGTACTCAATATGATAGCTGACGGAATTAACGGTAATTACGCCGCTATGACAGATAGGGCGGAGCTGCTGAAAAGCACTTCAAACCTATCCTCTAAGCAAAAGAGCCAGTTAGAGCAGATGAACAGTATTGCAAAAAAAATAGTTTCTTCTCAAGAACAACCGGAAAGGGATGTTTTGAAGACTAAAGCGGATCAAATCTTTAAGGCTTCTACCAACAGCCTGTTCAAATCCTTTAAAATAAGTGATGAAATAAGACTTAACTATGACGCAATTTATAACATCGATGAGGCAATTTCCAAAAATGATTTTACCTCCCAGACCGAACAGTTAATATCCGAACTTTTATCCAGAAACGGCAATGCTGATGCATATAAGACTTCAATAAAATATTATTTTGCAAAGGGAGACTTGGCTTCAGCGGAAGAAACGGCTAAAAAGCTTGTTAAAAAGAGCCCGTCGGTCAGCAATAAAATAGTATATACCGATATTTTAACCCAAAGGGTGAGAAACGAACTGACTTCACAGAATTACAGCACATCATCGGATGACCCGGAAGTATTAAAGCTGATTAAAAAGGCTCAGGATTTGAAAACCAAGGCATCTGCCTACGACAACCTTATTAATGCGGAGACCGATGAGAACAAAAAAGCAAGGATTGAAGCTGAAAAGGGAAAACTTCTAAATGAAGCGGCCGATTTGAACAAACAGGCATTGCTCGTTCCTGTAAAACGTGCAATCAATTATCTTCTCGCCAGCAAGCCAATCTTTGGAGACAACACGGGTTTAATCAATATGCAGATTGCAAAGCTGTATTATGCTGCTGATGAAATAGAAAGATCTAGAGATTATATACATAGAGTTCTGAATTCAAACAGAATTTCCTCCGATTCAATTATAAAAAATGACATTGCGGAAATCAACGATGCACTGGCAAGTGCGGACAATTCGGGAATCCCTCCTGAATCTGTATATGCGCCTGCGGTTGACAATATTGTAAGCAAGATGTCTCAAAACATCGTTCCTACCGGCAAGGCAAACATTAACAGTGAATTTAAGAATTCAATGGTGTCAGAACTGAAATACAGCAACCTTCAGCTTTTCATTAGCCGTGTCGATTACTCAAGGTACCCTGACATCAAAGCTGATGTTAATCTGAGCGGACAGGAAAAAGGAAGATTCGGACTAGCCAATAATTACAGCAGCAAGGATTTCGTTGTGACAGATACGAATTACAGGATTTCCAAGTTCAAATTGAAGAAAAACACTGCCAATGAAGGTGCCAATATTGCCGTTATACTAGATCAGAGCGGAAGCATGCAGGGACGGCCTTTTGAGGATGCAAAGCTGGCTATAGGTTCGTGCATTGACAATAAAGGAAAAAAGGACAATTTCTCAATTGTCACCTACAGCAACAATGCAACGATAGTAAGCGGCCTTAACAACAATAGTGAAATACTTAAGAGTTCAGTAAACATGATGAGTTATCCGGACGGCAGCACAAACATATCTGACGGTTTGTCAAAGGGCCTTGATACCCTTGCAGACGCAAGCGGTGTGAAGGCAATGATCCTGATGTCTGACGGTCAGGACAACAGTTCTGAGGCCGGCTTGCTTGACAAGATAATTAAGTATGCCAAAGTTAACGGTATTGTTATTTTTACAGTCGGACTCGGTGATGTGGACGAAGGGTATTTAAGAGACATTGCTGATCAGACTGGAGCGGCTTTCATAAAAGCAGACAATACGACCCAGCTTTATGATATTTACCGGATGCTCCAAAGGTATATAGTAAATAACTATACATTTGATTATACTGTCGAGAAAAATACTGAAGCTCAGGTAAGAAACTGCGAGATACTGCTGGAAAAGCAAGGCGTTTCAGGTTTTAAGGCATACAATCTGGGGGGAGAAGACACACCAACAGACAAGGATGAGTATGAAGCGCAGCTTCAGGATCCTGACAGTCTTTGGATTAACAGCGTAAATCCATCTTCTCTGGCAGTCTCAAATGTGGATAAGGATACAAAGATAAAAATCACCGGCAAAAACTTTGATAAAAAGATGAAGGTTATGGTCGGAAGCTTTTATTCGAAGAACGTGAAGGTTATCAATTCAGGTGAGGCTGAGGTTTCGCTGCCTGAGGCTTTAACACCGGGTTTTTATTCTGTTACTGCAGAGAATCCGGATGGGAACAGAAAGACAAATGAAATGGCATTTTCCCTTTTCAGGCCCGGAACAGCAAAAAAACTCAAAGTAGGGCAGCTGACTGTGGAAGCCAAGAGTATTGGGAAAATAGACGATTATAATTACGTAGCAAGCGGAGACGTCGTTATAAATGATGTAATACGGTCAAGCGCCGATGTCAAAATCCATGCCGATTCACCGAAAAAGCTTGATGTTACAAGCTCCGATATTATAGACTTGGCAGAGGCCGGAAGCATTGAAGGCGTAGGTAAGGTTTATGTCAGCTATAGCGACATCAAACAGAACAGCCTGCTATTCGCCAATATTGTTATGGGCGGAAGGGACTTCATAGTAAAAAGCGGAAGCTTCTGCTTAAGAACAAGTCCTACAGATTCGGAATTTGATCTGGGCGGCTCCAGCTGGAACATTAAGATACCGACAGTCATTGACCTCGAATTAAATAACGTTGCGGTAGTAAAAGACGGCATAGAATTTACTGCTTTCAGCGGAGACATTGTGGAAATCAAGGATGCACTTGTTAAAGCCTTCAAATCCAAGGGAGGCAGCTCAGACAGTTCTCCTGTGAGCAGTTCGGAATTTTTAAGCAAGGTGTTTCAAAGTGAATCTGCTGATACAGCTTCATCAAGGGGCAAGCTTGAGTCCCTCAGTACGGAACTCAAATTCAAAGCTACTGGTTCAGACATACAATTCAAGGCCTCGGTCGAGTTTGAAGGTAAATGCCCTATAGGAAATGTTGATATAGGAAGCTTTAAGGTAGATATAGATACTATGAGCGATGAAAAGAGCTACTACACGGTGGGCTTCGGACTGGACACTGAGAAGCTGATACCCGGTTTGGCTAAGATACCTAAGATAGGTGAGGCTATTTCGGGAATATATGGAGAACTGAGTTCGTACTACGTATATCCGGACAGCATAAAACTGGGAATTAAATTTGATGGTGGGGCACCAGCTCCTATAAAGATATACAATGTAATTCAGATAACCCAGATTGAAGGGGGCGTCAAGAAGCTTGCATTTTTAACAAAGCCCGTAATCGACAAGTTCCTTCCGGATTCATTTATTAAAAAGATCGAGAGCGATCCTGAGTTTGAGAAGCCTTCAGCATCACAAATAACATTTTTTGTTGGGGCCGAAGCAGAACTTAACCTTCTTGAAGCACTTAACATCACTTTGCCAAGCAAAAAGCTGAATGACTTGTTTAATGTCGCAGAGATAGAGGATGCAGAGTTAAGCATTGCTCCGTTCAAACTTGATGCACAATTAGGGGCAAAGATGAAGCTGCTTGGACAGGAAGTGGGCGAAGTATCGTTCGGACTCAATAAAGAGGAAGCAAAAGCTGAATTGCAGATTAAAGGCGCGATTGAGGTCTTTGGCAACAGTATTCAGGTTAATGCAAGAGAAATGGCTTATTTGAAGTACATACCAATGACAGTGGTTTTTGAAACAGAGGGAAGACTTCAATACGATATACTGGGTGCGAAATTTGACGGAGATGGTTTGCTGCGCCTCAGCTATGAGAACAAAATAGCTGCTCTTGAAGGATTTTCGACAAATGCCAGGATATTCAAGCTTGGATATAATGCAAATGGCGATGTTAACTTCTTTAAGAGATTTATTGTAGAGGTATAAGGGGGATAAGATGTTAAAAAAACTGATTTCTTTAATGGCAGTTTTACTGTTGGCTTTATCTTTAAACCAATTTAGTGCATATGCGGAAGATAAAGCCACTCAGGTCACTATTGATAAGGATATTTCCAATTGCGTATTCCAAATAAGCTGGGAAAATTCAGACAAAAACGCTTCCGTGGTGTTAAAAAGTCCTGATGGCAGGGAATACGGGAAAAAGGCCACTCCCAACGTTTACAATGAGACCAAGGGCTCTGTCGTCATATTTGTCGGCTCGGCAAAAGCAGGTGTATGGAGTGTAAACATATCCGGTGAATCTTTGGGGAAGGTTACGGTATCAGGTGGTGAACTTCCGAAGTATATACAAATTACAAAGTTTAATGCTGTAAAAACTGCCGATGACAAAATTACAATTACATGGGCCGCAAAGAATTCCTCCGGCAGCATATCGTATTCGGTATTTGCAGATACCTCAGATAAGGGCAGAAGCGGTGTGCAGGTCGCCAATTTCGGTGACGCAGCACAAGGCAGCAGGGAAATACAGATTGAAAACCTTAGTACCGGAGATTATTATTTCTATTTGAGAGCTGAGGACGGCAACGTGCTGCCGGATTACTTATACTGTAGCACAAAGATTCATATAGTAAACAAATCAATACCTGAAACGGTGCAGGGAGTCACAGCTTCAATGGTTAACGGCGACATATTTGTAAAGTGGCAGCCCCTGGAAGGCGCGTCTGCTTACAGAGTAATGTTTTTTGAAACCGGTTCAGGCAAGCTTTTGTTCTCATCAGACACCGATAAAAACTGGTATTCCTATCCGGCACCTGCCGATTCGGATAAGCTTGATGTGGGAGTTGCTGTAGTCAAAGGGGAGCTTTCAGGCTCTTTTAGCAAGATTTCAGTGCCTTTGAAGGTTGATTTTAATGCTAAGGTAGGCCTTCCCGAAAGTAAAAATATTAATTCTAAAAAAATAATAGTGCCGGTTAAGTTCCCTGAAGGTTATAAGCTTGACATATTTAATAACGGTGATTATCTCATTCAGGATCAAATAAAGGCCGGTGATTACAGCGTAGCCCTTGAAGACGGTGAAAACCATCTGGGCTTTGTTATAACCGACAGCAAGGGTAACAAGAAATCTTATGAAGGAATATACTATGTCGATACATATCCGCCTCAGCTGCAAATGACTGCTGATTTGAACGGAAAGCATTTTACTTCGCCGAATATTTATATTCCCGGAAAAACGGAACCTTCAGCAAAGGTGAAAATAAACGGCAGGAATGTTTCGGTCGGAAAGAGCGGCAGCTTCAGCTTCAAGCTGAGAATGATGCCAGGAAAAAATAAAATTACAATAATTTCAAGCGATCTGGCGGGCAACCAATCTAAAATAGTATTTACGGCAACATTCGACGTTCTTGGAAGCTGGTTGTTTTATGCAGGTATTATTTTGGCTATTTTCTTAGCCTTATCTATCTACTATGCTATTGTATTTTTTCGAGCTGGTAAGAAAAGGACTGCTAAAACAAAAGACACTCAAGGGCTTTCGGATGAATCGGGAAAGGAAGGAGAACAGAACGATGAAGAAGGCAATTAAGTTTTTACCTTTGCTGTTGGGACTGATCCTGTTGATATATTCCTTCTATGCCCATCACAAGATAAGCGGCTTCAGGATTTTCGACATTGATACTTCAACCGGCTTGTTCTATGTAAGAACATACAAATATGCTGCATTGGGAGGTGCAGTAATTATATCGGCGTATGCAGCAATATTAATAGTCAAATATATGAGGAAATCAGGAAAAAAGAAATTAAATAATTAATCGGGAGGTTGGTTTTATGATTAAGAAAGTCTGCTGCAACAAAGAGTATGGTTCTGAGCAGGGCTTCTGCGGCGTATGCGGCAGTCCTCTTGTTCCAAAGTATTATTGTGACAACTGCGGGGATGAGGTGCCTGAAGGCGTCAATTTCTGCGGAAGCTGCGGGACGCCTGCCAGGAAAGATGTTCCGGATGGTTCTTCTCAACCTGCAAACCACATTAATGTCGATTTAAAGCCCGTAAACCGCATCAATAAAATGGTAGGAATCGTAGTGGTCGGAGCGGTGGCTTTGATACTGCTGATCGTAGTTCTGCGTTTTGCTTTTGCAGGCAGCCCGCTTGTGGGTAAATGGGATATGCAGATCACCGAAGGAAACTATACGAGTACAGCGTACATACAATTTAAAAGCAACGGAAGGTTTGTTATAAGTACATTTGGGGTAGAAGAAAAGGGAAAGTACAAGATACTTGATGGAGGAAAAGAAGGTAAAATACGCATTACCCCCGATGATTTGAATAAGACGACAATAGAGACTGAATATACTATCAAGAAAGGGATACTGACGTTATCATCAGGTATGGGCGGTACCTTTAAGAAGGAATAGCTGCAGTTACAAAAAATGAGGCCTCAGGTTTATCCTTTGGCTTCATTTTCATATCAATTTATATCGTGATGGATACTAAGCGGAACATCCATCTGGCAATAACCGTTGTAGGGTAACCGATAATATAATAAGACAAAGGGCTTATTATAAGTATAATAAGGATTATCATTCCGTATCTGTTGAGAAAATTAACAATATTATAGTTTCTATAGCCTATGATGTTTGACAGTACATGCGACCCATCCAGAGGATAAATCGGAATTAAGTTGAACAAGAACAGCATAATGTTTATAGACATTGCATAAAAAAACATATAAAACAATATTTCAAATATATTATTGCCCAAATTCATTCCAAATACAAAAAGTGCCTTTATGAAACCCAAAAATATGAATGCAATTATAATGTTCATTAACGGCCCTGCTATTGAAACAAGAATCTCATCCCTGCGCGGTTTTTTATAATAACTTGGGTTGATCTGTACCGGCTTGGCCCATCCAAAGCCGACAAGCAGCATTAATATAAAACCGATTATATCAATATGCGGGAGAGGAGACAGGGACAACCTTCCGGTGCTTCTTGGAGTTGGGTCTCCAAGCTTGTCAGAGACAATACCGTGGGCAAATTCATGAAATACAATTGCAATAAGTATTCCGGGCAAGGAATATAAAATCTCTTCAGGACTTCGGTTAAATATATTCATTAAACAGTTCTCCTAAAATATTTATTTAGGAACCGTCAAAATATAACTTCTGGTAATCTTTTACAGAAACCCTTAAGTTCGTGGATATTCTGAAAAAAGAACCGGAATTAATATTTTTGCCGATTCTTAACTAAAGTTTACCAAATGAAATTTTGATTGTCTAGGTAGTTGGGCATATTATTTGTTGTAAATTTGATTATTAATATGCTAATATAAGAAGAAAAGAAATAGCTAATGTGGGAAATACATCAATCAACAGGAGAGTGAAATAACTGTGAAAAAAGGTACTATATTGAGCGGCATGAGGCCTACAGGTGCCCTGCACCTTGGAAACTATTTCGGTGCCCTTGAAAACTGGGTAAAACTACAGGATGAATACGACTGCCACTTTTTTGTTGCAGACTGGCATGCCCTTACTACAGGATATGAAGACACGTCTGAAATTAAAAATAATATAACTGATTTGGTAATAGATTGGATTAGCGCCGGACTTGACCCTGAAAAATGCAGCATGTTCCTCCAATCCAGCATTAAGGAGCATGCTGAGCTCCATTTGCTGTTTTCGATGACGACTCCGTTGTCCTGGCTGTTCCGTAACCCGACTTATAAGGATCAGCTGGCTCAAATGAAGGATAAAGACATTACTACTTACGGGTTTCTTGGATACCCAAACCTCCAGGCAGCCGACATACTTATATACAAGGCTGACTATGTACCTGTCGGAGAAGACCAGGTGCCGCATGTCGAGCTTACAAGGGAGATTGCAAGACGTTTCAATTTCCTGTTCGGAGAAGTATTTCCGGAACCCAAGTCGATTCTGACAAAGGCAAAGGTTCTGCCCGGCCTTGACGGAAGGAAAATGAGCAAGAGCTACGGAAACACTATTGCTCTCTCTGACAGCCCGGAAGAGGTAAGAAAGAAAGTCAGTACAATGATTACTGACCCGGCAAGGATCAGAAAAGATGATCCGGGACATCCGGATGTTTGCTCTGTCTATGCTTTCCATAAGGTGTTCAACGAAGGTGAAGTGTGCGGGATAGAAGAACAATGTACAGGCGGTAAAATAGGCTGCGTTCAGTGCAAAAAGAACCTTGCAAATAAGATGGCGGAATACCTTACTCCGATATATGAAAAGAGACAGGAGCTTCTCAAAAAGCCTGAAATGATCAGAGAAATCATTGAGGAAGGAAACAAGAAGGCACGAGCAAAAGCACAGAAGACCATGGAAGAAGTTCGCAGTGCAATGAAGATAGACTGGTAGGGGCTATATGGAGAGTTCTCTTACGAAAGCATGTACAATTAAAATACAGAATTTTGAAGGACCGTTTGACCTTTTATTTCACCTGATTGAAAAGAATCAGGTGAGTATTTATGATATTCCGGTCAACGAGATTACGGATCAGTATATGGAATATCTGTTTGCCATGAAGGAAATGAACCTTGAAATAGCCAGTGAATTCCTTGTTATGGCCGCAACGCTTCTTCATATAAAATCAAAGATGCTCCTTCCTGATAAGAAGGACAAGCAGGAAGAAGAAGTGGACCCCAGGGAAGAGCTCATTCTTAAGTTGGTAGAATACAAAAAGTATAAGGAATTTTCACAGGTTCTGAGACAGAGGGAAGCGGAGTGGGAGAAGGTCTGCTACAAGCTTCCCGAACTCATCGAATTCGCAAGAGAGGACGAGACATTAGACCTTTCGCCGGAAGAACTCCTGAGAGTATACAGCGAACTTGTGGAGAAAAATAAAAGAAGATTTAATACCAATGTCGGCAAGATAACAACCCATATACTGCAGCATGAAAAGGTCTCTATTAAAAGCAAAATGCGCGAAATAATAAGAACGCTTTTTAACAAAACCTTTTGCGTATTCTCCGATATCTTTACGTTGAAGAAGAAATCCAGAACCGAGGTGGTTACCGGCTTCATGGCCGTTTTGGAGCTGGCAAAGCTAAAAAAGGTTAATCTGGAGCAGAAGGGGCAGTTTACGGATATTTATATCCATAAGGCTGCGGATGATTACGAGCAATTTGATTTGGAGAAGCTTTCGGAAGACAATGAGTCAGACATTGCGGGGTGAATTTGATTGGAAATAAAGGATATAGAGTCAGTGATAGAAGGGCTGCTCTTTGCAGCAGGCGATACACTGTCGCTTGAGAAGATAGCAGAAATAATCGAGGTTGATAAAAAGACAACGAAGCTCATCTTGAATAATATGATCCTCAATTTTAAAAGCTCGAAAAGAGGCATTATGCTGAGGGAGATAAACAATGGGTACCAGCTGTGTACGAGGCCTGAACACTATGAATATCTCAGGAAGCTGTTTGCTCCAAGGCAAAGGCAGGGGTTATCACAGGCGGCATTTGAGACGCTGGCGATTATTGCCTACAATCAGCCGATTACCAGAGGAAAGATAGAACAGATCAGGGGTGTCAATTCAGACAGCGCAGTAACAAGGCTCATTGAAAGGAATCTGATCAAGGAAGCCGGAAAGATGGATGTTCCGGGCAAGCCTATGCTCTATGAAACGACAGAGGAGTTCCTCAGAAGCTTCGGGTTCAAGGCCCTGAATGACATGCCAAGGCTTGAGACGAATGAATTGGAGAACATGACAGGGAACTTGGAAGAAACGATAAACGACGGAAACCCGTGAGGGTTTCTTTTTTGTGGCGTTTCAAGCATAAAATTACCATGGTAAGATGAGACTCCAGAGAAATCAAGGGTTTCAGGACTTCGGTCTTGAAGATCTTTTTGATTTTGCCCCTGCCGGGATTTTTGCACGGCAGTTTGGACTATTTGGGGATAAGTTTAATGTTGCATTTTGGACAAATCGTGTCTTAGAACCGTCCCTCGACACTGTTTTATTAAAGAAAATTTATGAAGTTCAATCACTGTAGAATATCTTAACTGAGTAAGAAAAATGTTGTCAAAAACGCTCTAATTTTGTTGTAAAAACTGTATAGAAATGCTATAATTTTGCTATATTTTTTGAGAGGTAGAATCATGGATTTTTCAGTTGCAATAAAAAAAGCAAGACAAGAATGTTATATGAGCCAGTCTGATTTTGCAACACAGATTGAGGTCTCTTTTTCAACCGTAAACAGATGGGAAAAGGGGAAAACATATCCTAATTACCAAACAATGAAACGCTTAATTGCATATTTGCAAAAGTGCGGAGTAAATGTTGAAGATGTTGAAAATAGTTGGAAAAGAGGTAGAGATAATGAGTAAAAGCATAGGCGCTGTGAGTCTTTTTTCAGGAGCAGGTGGCTTAGATGCAGGAAGTTTTTTGGCAGGCGTTCCAGTTATAGTAAGTGCTGATATTGAGTCTGATTGTATAGAAACCTTAAAACTTAATGAATCATATAAAAATACGGAGTTATTACTGGGTGATTTGCATGATATTGATAGTTCAGTATTCGCAGACATTTTGAAAAAAAAGAAATGTGATAGATTTATTGTGATTGGTGGAGCACCTTGTCAGCCTTTTTCAAAGAACGGCTATTGGGTTACTCATGAAAAGAGAAGAGGAATAAATGACCCTAGAGCGAATTTGATTAATGAGTATTTAAGGATTGTTACGGAATTAAGACCAGATGGTTTTGTCTTTGAGAATGTAGAAAGTATTTTACATCCTACAAATAAGGTGATTGTAGACAAATTTATAGAGATTATTACAGATGCAGGATATGTATATAAGATAGTTCATGCAAATGCACTTGATTATGGGGTTCCAGAAAAAAGGAAAAGACTATTTATAGTTGGCACAAAGGGTACTTTTAAAACAGAGGAACCTAAAAAAACACATTGTTCACCAGAGAAAGTAGAAGAAACGGGCTTACTTCCATATGTGACTGTTGGTGATGTGATTGGAGAGTTTGACGGAGAAGAATTCTTTGAACCTGAGGAAGTAGTTAAGGGAAAATATGAAGATGAATTAAGAGAGATTCCAGCTGGTAAGAATTACAATGCGTTAACTGAGTGGGCAGGATATCCTAATCCTAAGTTTGTTGTTAATAAAAGATTTTGGAATTTTTTATACAAACTTTCTCCAAATGAAGCATCTATTACTATTACGGCTCAACCAGGAACATGGATTGGACCTTTTCATTGGGAAAATAGAAGATTAAGAGTTCCAGAGGTTGCTGCAATACAGACATTTCCAAAAGGATATAAATTTTTTGGGAGTAGAAGGTCAATACAAAAGCAAATTGGAAATGCAGTTCCATCATTGATGGGAAAAGCCGTGGTAGAATATGTAAAGGAGAGTTTAGAATAATGCCGAATGTGTTAAGTATATTCTCTGGTGGCGGAGGAATAGATTGTGGATTTAAAAAAGCGGAATTCGATATATGTTTTTCAACGGATATTTGGGAACCTGCATGTAACACACTTGAGCATAATCAAGTGGGAAAGCTTGTGGTGTGTAAAGATATCCGAAAGATTAATTACGAAGAAGAGTTGGAGAAAATTGGATTATCAAAAAAGGACATAGATGTGTTAGTTGGAGGCCCTCCTTGCCCTGCTTATTCAAAATCTCGTTTTTATCGAACTGACAAAAAAAGAGCACTTGATGATGATAATTCGTTTACATTATATGAATATTTTAGAGCATTAGATGAGATTCGACCTAAGGTTTTTTTATTTGAAAATGTATTTGGATTTGTATATAAGCCTCATAAACCTGCTTTTGATTTGCTCTTAGAAAGGGCTGAACAGTATGGATATGATATTACATTTAAAGTTGTAAATACAGCGAATTATGGTGTTCCACAGACAAGAGAAAGATTTTTATGTGTGGGAATAAAAAAGGGTGAAGGTGAAAAATTTGTTTTTCCTAAGGAAACACATTGTGACCCTAACAAGATAAAAACAGATTCTGAATTATTGCCTTGGGTTACTTGCGGAGATGTGCTAAGTGATTTGGATTATGACCTTCCAGAAGATGTTAATAAGCATGCTGGAGCAAAGGATAAGGAGCTGCTTAAGTTGATTCCGCCGGGCGAAAATTATTTATATTTAACAGCTGAACGTGGATATCCAGACCCTAAGTTCAAATATAGGTCTCGATATTGGTCGTTTTTGCTTAAATTATCTCCAGATAGACCATCATGGACAATTCAAGCAACACATTCAGATAATATGGGTCCTTTTCATTGGAAAAATCGTTTTTTAAGAATAAATGAAATTAAGAGAATTCAGACATTTGATGATGGTTACGAAATTCAAGGAGACTTTCAAGAACAATGGAGACAAATAGGGAATGCAGTGCCAGTTCACATGGCAGAAGTGATGGCAAATGCAATTTTTGAACAGTATTTCAAGGAGGCGTAGGAAATGAGAGAAAATGAATTACCTTTTGGCTCACAATTTTCACCGAATGTTGTTGATTTGGTGAAGATAATGAAAATCATTCACGAGAGTAGAGGAAAAGATGTTAAGACATTTGAATACCAAATATATCAAGAGTTTTACAATGGAAAAAGTAAAGACCTTGCGTATAATTGCAAAGTTGCGATATGTTCATATGAAATTATTAAGAATTCAGAAACAGTGGAAGTTACTGAATTTGGTGATTCTTTAATAAATGCCTCATCAGAAGATGAAGCATATGAACGAATGGCAAAACATATTTTAGAAAATTTGAATGGACTTGCGTTGATTGATACATTAAGAAAACTATCTCTTCTTGGGGACAAAATAACCAACGAAACTGTAAACGATGCTTTGATACAGTTAGGATATAATTTGCAAAAAACTTCAAATTATGCACAGGTTATGAAATTATGGCTTGAAAAAGCTAAGGTTTTAGACAAGTGGCAAATTCAAGAGCAAAGGTTAAATGAGATTATAGGAATAAGTTCAGATTCGATAGGACTATTTAAAGAACTTCCCCAAGAGCAGTATTATTTTCTCTTAGCATTGGTAAACGCAGGTGGAAAGACAAATCAAAATGCTACAGAAATAAGAGAATTGGCTACAGCTTCTTATGGAGTAACATTTGGAGAAAAGGCATTTGCAAATCAGATTCTTAAGCCTTTGGAGGAAAAAGGATTAATTGTTGTTACCAAGACAACCGAAGGGAGAGGTTCAAAACCATCACTAGTTAGATTGACAGAACTGAGTGAAAAGGAAATTGTTCAGCCTTTATTAGAACAGCTTAAGGGACAAGTGGGTAATGCATTGGCAGAAGCCTATTGTAAAACTTTTTCTGATTTAAGGAAAGAAATTGATGATGAGAATACATACAAAAAGGGATTGGCACTTGAAGCATTTGCAATTAAGGTAATGGGAATTATTGGATTGAATTTCCAAAAGACAAGATATAGAGATAAAGCCGCAGGCGGTGAAGTTGATGTCATTTTTGATTCGATGAAGTTGATGTATTCAAGATGGCAAGTTCAGTGTAAGAATACAAAAACTGTTACAATTGACCAAGTAGCAAAAGAAGTTGGTCTTTCGCATGTACTAAAAAGTAATTGTATTGTAATGATGACTACGGGGCATTTGTCTTCGGAGGCTGTAAGATATTCAAGAGCCATTATGGAAGAAACAAATCTTTGTATTTTAAATCTTCAAAAAGAAGATATTGATAGTATTATAGAAAATCCAACAAGCATTGTGAAGATTTTTAATCAACAAGCAGAATTAGCTAAAAATATAAAAATCTTAAACTATGTTGAAAAATAACCAATAAAGTAATAAATGGATCATAACCAAGACTAGGTAATGGTCCATTTTTGTTTTATTGATTAGAAGATCTTCAAGGTGCAGCCTTGAACGAATGAGCCTTAATGCGTGGTGTCGGAGGAAGACTCCGACTCTGGTTAAGGGCGAAGCACCTTAGTCCGTTCAGGGTGACAACCTTGACCCAGTTTATTGTCGTTTCGACAATAAGTACTGGGTATTATCTGTCGCTTCGCTTCTCCTCAGGTTGGGGCAAGTCGGTACAGCGCAGATTCAAAAAACGAAAATTCTAAAAAGAAAGGAAAAGTGCAAAATGGCAAAAAGAGTTACAAGGCACAATTGCATATTCCCAAAAAGATAAAGCGATGGCTTTAACGCTCTGGTTAAGTGGAAAATCCTATAGAGAAATAGAATATGTTATAGGAATTACTACTAACACGTATTAAATGGAATGAAGCTTATGCTTGTGAAAAACAAAAGGGAGATTCATACGTAATAAATAGTGTCGAGGGATGGTTCTAAACCACGATTTATCCAAAATGCACGGTTCAAACATATTTCAAAACCAGGGTAACATGTACTCAGAGGGCTTCAAAGGCACACCAAGTATTAACCCTAGCAATCGCCGTTAAGCCGAGACATAGCAATACCCTGCGAAGGATAAAATGCTTTCACGCTTCGGATATGCCACGGATGGCATTAACCCTCTCTGTCGCTCTGTGACAGCTCTGTAGAGCCTGAATTAGCTTCTACTGCAGGAGAGGTGGCAGACGGAGACTGACGGAGCGGTTTTTCAAAATAGAGTGACGATTTTTCGTTACATTTTCATCGCTGAAAAGGTAAATACAGGCTTATGAATGCATGTATCAAGAAGTATAAGTTGATACACCATTAATAATTATAGTATAATAATAGCAGAATAATTAATTCTGGAGGTTATTATTTATGATAATTAAGTCATCAACTACATTGAGAAATGACTACGGCAAAATTTCTACCTTGGCTCATGAGGTAGAAGAGCCTATATATATTACAAAGAATGGTGAAGGTGACATTGTTGTAATGAGTATTGAAGCTTTCGAAAAGAGAGAACAGCTTTTAAAACTCAAAGCCAAGCTTGCAATGGCTGAACGGTCAAGGCTTTCAGGAGAACCCACTGTTTCGCTAGAAGATGCTAAAAAAAGATTAGAGGAGAAATTCAAAAATGCAGGAATATAAGTTGGATATTCTAGCACCTGCATGGGCAGAACTTGAGGATATTGCGGATTATCACTTAATGATGGTTGGTCCGGTTTCTGCAAAAAATATAACAGATCAAATACTTACATCGCTTGAGCGGCTTAAAGCATATCCGTTATCTGGTGTTGCTGTCCAAGATGCTGAATTGGATTCCTTGGGGTACAGATTTGTAATTAGTGGAAATTATGTTTGTATATACAGAGTTATGGGGGACACTGTTTTTATTTATCATATAGTGCATGGTTCGAGGGACTATCCTAGATTATTTAAAACATGAAGCTAATATTCCAATGTCAATTGATATCTGCATTCTTGCCCGATTTTCTATATTTAAAGAATCCAAAAATAGATAAACCTGTGGATAGCAATGGAAAGAAAATGGAAATGTTTTATATATGACTGCAGTTTCATGGAATGAGCTCCAAATTGCACCGTTAAAGAATGATATATTCAAATTTAATACTGCAATATATAGCAGCGAACACCCTTGTGGGGGAAAATGCTGGTATGAGTGGTCGCCTGGAATTGTTGTCGAAAATCATCCCGCGTTGTTTGGAAATTTGAAATTTGTTTGTTTTTAACCGATTTAGGGTAATGGCACATGATACCCGAAAATATGCCCATACTCCGAAATTATCCCTCACAGTTATGCCTCTTTGACCGCCGCTGGCAGATTCTGAGTAAAATGGATAGCTTTGGCCCTGGGTATAATGTCCTGTGTAGTTGCCGGAGAAAACTGCGGGTGCCGCATCAAACAGGATTTCTCTATCTGATATACTTAAGACACGTGTAGTTGCGGTAGAGCTTCCATAGTTTGATTCCTCAATTCTCTGCGCATCACTTTCCGCTTTAAGCATATTAATATCACTTTGCATAGCCGCAATTATTTCGCGGTAATTTGTAAAAGACATTACGGGACAGGTAATTATATTTGACACAATATAGGAAATGGAATACTATGGATTTAAAGCTCACGAAGGAGGATATATTCATGCCGAGAACAGCTAGAAAAAAGGATCCGGCTGCCATATATCATATTATGGCGCACAGCATAAGTGAATTTGACCTTTACCCAGATAACTCCGATAAGGAGTACTTCCTTAATACTCTCCAGAAGTACAAAGAAAAGCATGACTGTAAAATATACTCATACTGCTTAATGTCAAATCACTATCACATACTAATAGACACAAACGGATATGACATATCGAAATTCATGAAGAGCTTGAATCAGACGTATGTAAGATATGTCAACAAAAAGTACAATCGAAAGGGACATCTTCTGACAGAGCGATTTCACAGCAAGATTATTGAATCGGATGGTTATCTTTTGACAGTATCCGCCTACATCCACTCAAACCCCAAAGACCTTCCAGAATACAAAGGAAGAGAATTCAGCTATCCCTACTCTTCGATGGTATATTATCTTGGCAAAGCAAAAGACAAGCGTAATCTTGTAGATACAGGCTTTATACTCAGTTGTATAAATGAGGGTGATAAAAGCCGGGCAATAAAAGCATATGAAGAAATGGTGATAGAGAGGAAAGACGTGGGAATAAACTCAAAGCTGAATGGATATATAGAAGAATTCATGAAGGAACAGTATGAGTACAAATCTTACAGGGAAGTGATCATGCGGGACATGAACCCGGAAGAACTTATTAAAACGATTGCTGAAAAGCTAAAAATAGAGGATATAGACACCCTTTCGCACCGATGGAAAAGAAAGAGCATGAAATTCAGGGGTATCACCGCCTACATGCTGAACAACTTATGTGGACTTGGAATAAGTGAAATTGCAAAGAGGTTCAAAAATATTTCGGCCTCTTGTTGTTTTAACCTATGTACGCGAGGTTATGACATTTACAAATCGGACAAATCTTTATTTGCATTATAGAATAATTGCAGATATTATCAAGGGGTGTCTTTTTGTTACCCAAAAACATTTATTTTCTTACGTTATAAAATTTGTATGTGAATTTTATTGAGGTATTAATAAAATCCTAAAGGAAATTCACTTTTTTATGGAAGTTTAAATTATAATTAAATTGGTTAACTTTCCCAAACTATTTATGATATCTGATGAAGACTATTCATTTTGGGTACGAAAGTGTGATTACAAACGTTGGACGAGTAGGCGCAGTTTCTCAGGCACCAGCAGGAACACATGCTGCAATGGGAAGAAATATGACGTGTATTAGATTGAAGAAAAATTGTCAATGGTATGCATATTTAATCACTGTACTTCTTTCCAACCATATGAAGCATGAAATTAATAAAAATACAGACGTGGAACTATCATGAATGCTTTAAATGTTAAGGATATACCTAAACTAGAAGTACCAACTTTTTCTGATAATGATATGATAAAACTATAAAGTAATCTTTTACCAGCGAGGGGTTTGATAGAGATTAATTATCGTGAAAATCAAAGACTGGCTTCATTAAGGAATTCATTACTTCCTAAGCTTATGGCTGGAGAACTAGATGTTTCAGACTTAGATTTTAGCACGATAAATTATAAATGACTGAAGGAAAAAAGTATGTATATAATAGAGAGTGGTTTTCCATATGACTGTAAAGTATATAGTGGTAAAGAATTAAGAAATAATCGCAATCATACAGTGATATGTGAATTTGCTTGTTCTAACATCGATGAAGAAGAAAAGAGACGAAACATATGTGAAGTAATAAAAAAGGATTGTTTAGAGAAGCATGTGTGGGCGTTATATGGCTCGGACAATAAGGATGATTGGATTTGCTTACAGGTTGCAAGTAAAGAAGCAGAAGATGTTGTGAGTGAAATAATATATGATATCGAGAGTATGCATGAAGATAATTCAAATAAGGAAAGATCTTGGCGAAGTAAGTTTCATGCAAATGTGTTTAAAGCAAATTATGAGTATATAGATTCGGATATAGTACATCAAAAATATCAATTAATGAAAGATAAATTTGATAATTTAATGATTGTAATCATCAATAGTAATTTCTTATTAACCGATAATGAAGTTGGAGATTTAGGCAGTAAAAATAAGTATGCAGAAGTAAAGTATGCATGTGAAACAGAACCATTATTCTGGAATGCTTTTGGGAAAGAACATATCATGGTAGAGCAATTTTCTAATAAGAATTGTTAGTACGATAAATTTTTTAAAACAATATAAGAAAGGGGGGAATTTATTGTCAAAACTAACATTTAAACATAAAGCTATAATGGAACAGTTATTTGAAATGGAAAGTGGCTATGTTTTAGGCTTTTCAAATAATACTTTTCGTACATTTATGGCAGAACAAACAGATATTGATGTTTATCTAGAACCTGGATATATCGAGGAATCCTCAAAGGCAAAGAAATTAAGAAGATTTTGGAACAATGAGGAAGATTCTATTGTTGGGAAAGTGATACTTGGTCTTTTAGAAATTCGCGAAGAAAGCATCTCTCGAAAACAAGAATATGATGATGAATTTGTAGATAAATATGTGAACAAAGCACTTGAAATAAAATCTATTGCATCAGAAATGGTAGGAGAAACATCTTTGTTTTCTTCAAATGATGAAAGATTAAATGCTGATATTGCAACTGCCAATATGGTGCTAAATGATCTAATTAAAATTGGTGAACGTGTATGTTTGAATTATACGTACAATGCTGCAAGTTCTGAGAACATTATTAATGATTATTTCAGAGATATGCTGTTTAGTATGGGATATGACGAGGTTAAGGATCAAACTCGTCACGGAGTATCGGCAAGTGGTAAAGATGCCGCAGAAGTAGATATTTTATTGACCAAAGCCAATAAGGAAATTGCTATTTTTGAAGGATTGAAATTAAATAGTGTAAGCGCGGATTACATCGATGAACATATAAAAAAAGCAATCACTAATTATAATGCACTTGGGACAGCAACCTTTATAGTTGCTTATGTTACTACAGCAGACTTTGAAGCTTTTTGGAATAGATATGCTAATCATATAGAGAGACATTCTTTTACCTTGGGCATCAAGAAGAAATTAAATATATTGGCGCATCCAAATGCATCAACTCGTGTTGCAACTATGATTCTTACGCGAGATGGATATGATTTTCCAGTATACTATCTTGCGCTAAAAATGAATTAGAACGATATTCCATTTACTACGAAGCCCCTACTCATAGAGCTTCGAAGACACCTCTTGCAATCGCCGTTAAGTCAAGACATAGCAATACCCTGCGAAGGATAAAATGCTTTCACGCTTCGGATATGCCACGGATGGCATATCGCCCATTATTGAGCAAGGATGCGAATTAATGGGTTTAATGAAAAGCATTTTATTCAAACAGCTGGTATTCCTGTCAAAGACTTTTCGGTTCAGACCCCACGTCGCTTGAGTGGCGATTTTTCGTTACATTTTCATCGTTGAAAAGGTAAAAGACAGGTTTAGATCAAATACTTACATCGCTTGAGCGGCTTAAAGCATATCCGTTATCGGGTGTTCCTTGTCCAAGATGATGAATTGGATTTCTTGGGGTACAGATTCGTGACTAGTGGAAAATATGTTTGTATGCTCATATTATAGATCATCCTAATTATTGACTAATTCATTACCATAATATAGGATTAGACAAAGAATACTAATTAATGAATGGACGGAAGAATAAATGAAGGTTGTCGGATTTAATGGAAGTGCACGCAAGGACGGCAATACAGCGATATTAATAAATACAATATTTGCTGAATTGGTAAAGAACGGTATAGAGACTGAGTTGATTCAATTTTATGATAAGGACATAAAAAGCTGCAGCGGCTGTTTTGGCTGCAAGGGAATAAAGAAATGCGTGATAGTGGATGACTTCTTTAACGAGTGCCTTAGCAAAATGTTGGGGGCAGATGGTGTAATACTGGGTTCTCCGGTTTATTCCGCAGACATATCGTCCAAGATGAAAGCTTTTATTGAAAGAGCGGGAGTGGTTGTGGCTACGAATCCCGGTATACTTAAGCATAAAGCGGGTGCATCAGTTGCTGCCGTCAGACGTGGCGGAGGAATGACTGCTGTAGATTGCCTGAACCATTTTATGCTGAATAAGGAAATGCTCCTGGTTGGCTCTACTTACTGGAATATGGTATATGGAAAAGAAATCGGCGAGGTATTGAATGATGAAGAAGGTATGAGGAACATGGTGAATTTGGGTCAGAATATGGCGTGGTTATTAAATGCCATCAATAATAAAGCGGAAATTTGAAATTTGTTTGATTTTATCCGATTTAGGGTAATGGCACATGATACCCGAAAATATGCCATACTCCGAAATTATCCCTTACAGTTATGCCTCTTTGACCGCCGCTGGCAGATTCCGAGTAAAATGGATAGCTTTGGCCCTGGGTATAATGTCCTGTGTAGTTGCCGGAGAAAACTGCGGGTGCCGCATCAAACCGAATTTCTCTATCTGATATACTTAAGACACGTGTAGTTGCGGTAGAGCTTCCATAGTTTGATTCCTCAATTTTCTGCGCATCACTTTCCGCTTTAAGCATATTAATATCACTTTGCATAGCCGCAATTATTTCCCGGTAATTTGAGGGACAGCCCTGGGGTATGCAGATTCTCTGTCCTACTCTGAGATAATTCGGATCAACACCGGGATTAGCCGATATTATACTTGCAACGCTTACATTGAATCTTTGTGAGATCCTGTACAGCGTATCTCCCGATTGAATAATATAAGGGGTGAGATCAGGAAGACAGGCAGGTATGCATAAAGTCTGGCCTACCCTAAGGTTATAAGGATTTATTCCGGGGTTTGCCGACATGATTCTTGAAACGCTGATCTCAAGTCTCCTTGCAATCAAATCCAAAGTATCTCCAGGCTGAATTATATATGGATAATGGTTTGCGGGACACTGTCTGTTAAAATCGTATAACATAGGAACACCTTCTGTTAATATTCTTATGTATACTATGTGATGAAAAAACCAATTGTTACATCCATTCAACAGGCTGTACGGTGAGCATTGACAAATGTTTTTCGCATTTTTTTATACATAAACAGAAGTATTGGGAACAATATTATCTGGAAGTAATGGTTGATGAAAACGGACAGGGTTTATATATGGGAGAAAACTTGTATGTTTAGAAAATTGATTATCATAGCATCAATGATTGTTATATTGGCTTTTACAGGTTGTTCAGCGGTAAATGAACAGAAGCCTTCAAAGGAAAATACACAGCGGCCGGAAAAAACTGTAGATCCAATTAGGGAACAGATTAAAAAAATGACCCTTGAAGATAAAATAGGCCAGATGGTCATAGCCGGATTTGAAGGCTATACTGTTGACGGGAATACAAGAACCTTGATTGAAGATTACCACATTGGCGGTTTCATTTTGTTCGGCCGGAATGTAGACAGTCCGGACCAGCTTCTTAATCTGATCAACTCGTTAAAAGACACCAATTCGGGGAGTAAGGTGCCTCTTTTTGTATCTGTTGATGAAGAAGGCGGAAGGGTGAGCAGGATGCCTTCACAGTTGGTAAAGCTGCCATCGAACAAAACCATAGGTAAAGCCGGAAGTAATATATCCTATAAGATCGGGAAGGTACTCGCTGAAGAGACGGCTTCATTCGGTTTTAATATGGATTTCGCACCTGTTTTGGATATAAACAGCAATCCGCAAAATCCCGTAATAGGGGACAGAGCCTTTGGCTCAGATGAGAAAATCGTGACAAGGCTTGGCGTAGAGACCATGAAGGGCATTCGGGCAGGTGGAGTAATTCCGGTTGTCAAGCATTTCCCCGGGCATGGTGATACCTCAGTTGACTCGCATGTAGGGCTTCCTTCCGTTGTCGATGACATGGACAGGTTAAAAAGATTTGAGCTTGTGCCGTTTAACGATGCAATCCGCAATGGAGCCGATGCCGTAATGGTGGCACATATCTTATTAACCAGGATTGACCCCGGGTACCCGGCTTCCTTATCAAAAACCATAATAACCGACCTATTAAGAAAGCAGTTGAACTTTAACGGAGTAGTATTGACAGACGATATGACAATGGGAGCAATTGTCAAAAACTACAGCATTGGCAGCGCAGCTGTACGGTCTGTAAATGCAGGCAGTGATATTGTTTTGGTGTGCCATGGGTACGATAATGAGTTGACTGTAATCAACAGTCTGAAGAAAGCAGTTGAAGACGGCTCTATTAAAGAGAACAGAGTGGATGAAAGCGTATACAGGATACTGAAGCTAAAGCAGAAATACAGATTGTCTGACAGCCCTGTCGCTTCAATCGACATTAATAAGATCAACAGCCATATCAGTGCCGTGTTGGATGCAGGTCTGCAGGCAAAATAGAAAAGTCCGGATTTGCTATGAAGTCCGGTTTTCTATGTTTATTTTCTTTTATTCAGTAAAGGCCAAATCTAGTAGCTATACAACTATATCGTTGTTCCAAACTAATAACTTACGTTTACATATATTGACAAATTCCGCATTATTCATTATGATAAGTAGAAGCAACAATTTTAAATGATACTAATTTGCTTCGGAAATGTTAAAAGCGATCCCTTAAGTTCTAAGCCCTCGCTTCACTCGGTACGGTGTTGCCTTTAGGACTTCCTGAATTACTAACTTTTCAATCGCAAATGAGTATGAATGTGAAAATACGAGGTGTATTCAAATGGAGAAATACGGAATTGTGAACATATCGGTAGATATTTTTTCTTCACTCGTTTTACTTGCCGCAACGTTCTTTATGATTAGATATAAAAACAAAGATAAAAGGCATTACCTTTTACTGAGTAATTCACTGCTGCTTTTTATTTGGATATTCGGACGATTTATGGAGTATTTGACAAGAAGTATTTTCGGACACACGTTAATTCCTTTACTGGTGTTTTATAATATTGGTGTATGCTTTATGTCGCTATCATGGATGTTTACAAGCTTTAGTTTCCTTTATGAGGGTTTTTTCCCTTTAAAAAAGAAGGTGTTATTTTTTATTCCTCCGGTCATGTCTTTAATTATGGTAGCAACCAATGAATATCATCATCTTTTCTTCCAGGTTTACAATTCGTATCTGGGTAAAAATGTTTATGGAATATATTACTTCGTGCACTGTACATATTCTTTTGTCTATATTACCATAGGTATTTTTAATCTGGTTTTTTATGTTATTAAATTTGCTGGCGGGGTATCCCCGAAAATGTTTTTATTTTTCTTTGGTGCTGTAATACCACCTGTATTGAGCTTGTTTAGTTCTCTTGGGACCATGAATGTCCCGAGTTTTGTAGAACCTCTTTCTTTCACAACAGGTATAGTGACTATCATGTATATGGAGCTTAAGTTCCACTTCCTTGAAATAACACCGGTTGCACTTAATGATGTTGTAGATTATATATCCGATGCTTTTATTGCGGTTGACAACAAATTGCGTATTGTAGAATTTAATAAAGCTTGTACAAAAATATTTGGTAAGTTTATAGATATTCCATTGGATCGTAGTTTCATGTATGTCATAAACAATCCTGTATTTGATAATATACGTGAAAAGCTCCTTTACTTAGTTGACGAGGCCAGAAGAACAAAAGAGACGCAAAAGTTTCAGACTCATATGGTATTTGGAGAATTTGATAAACATTTTTTGATAAATGTAGTTCCTATACTTGTTAATGGAAATGCTCTCTCGGTGATTATCTTTTTTAAAGATATAACTGAGCAAGTTGAAATGCTGAATTTGACTGAAAAGAATAAATACCAGTTGATTGAAAGAGAAAAATTAATGTCTTTAAAGCAGCTTTCAGGGAGTATAGCACACAATATGAAAACGCCTATCATGAGTTCTGCCGGAGGTCTTTATATACTGAAAAACTGTACAAAGCAGATTGATGAGAGACTTTCTGGATTGGGGTTATGTGAAGAACAACAGGAATTTCGTAAACTGATTGATGAAATGTACCTTTGGGAGGATCGGGTCAGGGAGTATATAAATTATATGTCTGAAGTTATAAACTCTGTTCGGGAAAAGGTTATCAATATTGATGACCAATGTCCAAGCATGGGACAAGCGAATGGTGAAGAAGAAAGTAGTACAGAGGGAGAAACATTTACTGTTTCGGAATTGATAAAGAAGGTTGATTTTCTAATTAACTTTGAATGTACTGAAAAAAAATGTACGGTTTGTTATAATTATGAGGATGCAGGGGATATTCTTCTTAGGGGAGATATAAATATTTTAATACAAGTAATTATTAATATCATATCCAATGCCATAGGTTCCTATGATAACAACGGGGGAACCATAGAATTTTCGGTAGAGGAAGTAAATTCACATTTGGAAATATCTATCAAAGATTCTGGTAAGGGGATCAATCCGGAAGTCATGCAAAGCCTTTTGAAGAAAATGGTCACAACAAAAGGGAAAGGGGGAATGGGACTTGGCTTATACTTGTCCAACTCAATGATAAAGGCACAGTTTAACGGCAGTATGGACGTTGAATCAAAGTTAGGAGCAGGTACATTGGTAACGATGCGTATTCCGTTACCCCCCACCCGGAGAAATATTAGTGCATAATTTTTTTTAAGGAACGATTAAAATATTAATTTCGGAAATAAAGTATATAAGTTGCGATAATGATATTACAAGGAATAAATTACATTATCGCAATTGACATTAAATATAGCAATTTAGGGAAGAAAGGAAATGGCAAATTGTGAAACCAAATACATATAAAATTTTAATCATTGATGATGAGATAGGAATTATTAATGCACTGAAGACCGTGCTATCAAACAAATATTTTGTGGAGGGAATTACTACTTCGCACGGGGGTATCCAGCGCCTGAAAGAAGAAAAATTTGATTTGCTGATTGTAGACTTTTATATTGATGATATGAATGGACATCAGGTGGTAGAAAGTGTAAGGAAATTCAATAAAGATATTTATATTATGCTTCTTACCGGGTATAAGGAAGATGTGCCTGGAAGTACAGCCTTGGAAAATATGGATATACAGTGTTACTGCGAAAAGGGTTCGGACTTTGAACGAATTCTTATTTCTATTGAATCAGCATTAAAGTCCATCAACTTTTTTAGAAAAATAGAATGTGGTTTTGCCAGTAGGCTAAAGGAAATTAGAAAATATCACAACTTAAGTCAGGATGATCTTGCCAAGTATCTTGAAGTAAGGCGGACGACGATTGCTAATTATGAAAGTGGTTTTAGTGAGCCTTCGATCGAAATAATCAAGAAAATAGCAAGTTACTTTAATGTAAGTACTGACTATCTTTTAGGCCATTCCATTGAATTCAACACGTCAAGAAACTTGGACAAATAACCTATACCAAAATAATCCATATATTGAGATAAAATGAGCTTTATAGCGATAAATGTAAATAAAGCTCATTTTTGCGTGTCTAACAAATTTGACATTATGTGCTTCCAAATATAATATTATTTACCAGTGGTGGAAGTTGTGCGTAACCACTAAAATATAACTTCCCGTATCATTTTTTCTCTACGTTGGAATTCAAGAAAATCGCTGAGAAAAAAACAGGAAGTAATATTTTAATCGATTCATATTAAAACAAAAACGTTGCTTATGAGGAGGGAGTAAATAAGTGGGGAGGCAAAAGGGGAAGGTTGTTATCACTGGCATGGACGCCGTTACAGCCCTTGGGCTCAATTTAAATGAAACATGGGGTAACCTTGTTGCAGGGAAAAGCGGTATTGGTCCAATTACGCTTTTTGATACATCGGAATCCTTGACAAAAATTGCTGGAGAGGTATCTCCTGGAATTAAAGACTTGGCTAGTGGAATTATGTCGAAAAGAAATCTTAGGCAAATGACCCGTCTGGGTGGAATGACAATGGTTTGTGCAAAGCAAGCAATTGAAGATTCGGGAATCAATATCGATGACCTGGACAAAAACAGAACCGGAGTTTTTCTCGGGGCTACAAATGCAGGATTCTCAAGTAATGAACAAGAAAGAAGTAATTCGATACTTAAAGGTATGCTCAATTCACTTTCTGCTTGGGTTAGTCTTAAGTATGGCTTTAAAGGTCCAAATTTTACAATAAACACCGCATGTGCTTCGGCAAGTTATGCTATCGGGCTGGCATACAATATGATCGTTTCCGGAGAATCGGACTTTATGATAGCAGGGGGAACCGAGTCCATGATTTCCAAAGAAGGAATCGCGGGTTTTAATGAACTTTTGGCGTTGTCTGAAAATAATCAGGCACTGGGAAAGGCTTGCAGACCTTTTGATAAAAACAGGGACGGTTTTGTTATGGGCGAAGGTACGGGAATTTTGGTGCTAGAGAGCCTTGAAAGTGCTCTCAAACGCGGAGCCAGGATTTACTGTGAGCTTGCAGGATATGGTGCTACCTCTGAATCTTACAATATCGTTGCACCGGAAAAAGATGGTGAAGGTATGGCAAGAACGATGGCACTTGCAATTGAAAAATCAGATGTCAATGTTGGTGATATAGGCTATATCAATGCGCATGGAACATCTACTATGTTAAATGATCTGTACGAAACAAAAGCAATTAAAAAGGTGTTTGGAGAAAGAGCCTATAAAATTCCTGTCAGCTCATCCAAGTCAATGATTGGACATACTTTAGGCGCTGCCGGGGGCATTGAAGGAATTATTACCGCTAAGAGTGTTTATGAGGGTATCATTACTCCAACCATTAACTATTCTGAACCTGATCCGGATTGTGATCTTGATTATGTACCCAATCAGTCGAGAAAGTGCAGCATCAAAGCTGCCTTATCTAACTCATTTGCTTTTGGCGGACACAATGCTACCCTTGTATTTAAAAAGTACGAATAATCATGAATAAAAAATCTTTATAAAAATCTATAAGTCATTAAAAATATTAATTTTAAAAAGGAGTTGTTAACTATGATAGGAACAGTAGAATTAGAAAAGAAAATAAGGGACCAGGTGTACGAATTTTTTTCAGATGAGTGTGGCGTTGATATTTCAGAGTTAAATGATGATACCGATATCATCGCAGATATTGAAGGGGATTCACTCATGTTTCTTCAACTTTTAGAGAGCTGGAAAAAGGAATATAACCTAAATATAGAATTCAGAGTAATCGGAAAATATATGACTAAAAATCCGGCGAATACCATCGGAAAAGCAATTGATTTAGCACTGCTAATAATTAACGATAGAGAAAAGTTTTTATCATTGGTAGAACAGCAAGGATAAAAACTTATTTGGGGGATTCGAGATAATGAACAGGTATAAAGTAAAACTGGCGGGTACCGGATCATATCTTCCCGGAAAGCCAGTTAAATTTGAAGATATTCAAACAATTCTCGGTGAAGTTACCGAAGCACCAAAAAATGTAATGAAATGGATTAAATCGATTCAGCCGGTAATGAAAGAAATGCTGGGAATTGAACAGTCACATTATGCAATTGACCCGGAAACAAGAGAATTTACCGACGATAATATTTCAATGTCGGTAAAAGCGGCACAAAAGGCCTTGGAAAATGCCGGAATGAAGCCGAATGATATAGATTTTTTGGCATATGGTTGCGCTTGTCTTACACAAATGCCGACCACAAGTGTGCGTATCCAGGAAGCTCTCGGAATACAAGCCTGTGGAGAAATGTCTATACACTCAAACTGCACTTCTGCTTATAAAGCCATTATGCTTGCACATGACCTGATTTCTGTCGGCAGGTATAAAACTGTAATGGTTATTTCTTCCAATATGGCATCTGCAACGATGCGGTCTGAATATTACAACCAGAAACTTATCGAGAGGGACCAAATGCTTCTTCGATGGTTCTTGTGTGACGGTGCGGGATGTTTGATCTTTACACGCGATGAAAACAGCGAGTTAAAGGGTAATTATCTCGAAGCAACGTATATTGAATCCATAGGTTGTGGTGTGACACCAATGATGTACAACAAGTGGAAATCCTATGAGATGAATCCGTTGGAAGCATACGAAAACGGACTTCATCACATAGTCCAAGAGGGTGTCAGTATGTCAACACCCGAGGGAGAAGAAAGAGGAAAATTAATTTATAACTCTTTTGCAGAAGGTCTTAAGAGAATGGCAATCATGTTTGATGTTGATCTTACAAAAACAACTTATTTTCAGATTAACCTTCCGGCGAGACATATTTATGACCTTATCAAGGAAAAGTGCGTTTCCTATGGAATTCCAGAAAGTTCTTTCTATATGAAATTGAGTAATAATGGTTATCCAGGTCCACCGGCAGCATTAATAACAATGGACATGCTTTTTAGGGAAGAAAACCTGAAGCCGGGAGACCAAATAATAAGCTTTGTAACAGAAGTGAGTAAGATGATGCAGGGCGGATTCGTGATAAAACATTATTGATAAAGGAGTTTGGTTTATGAGAATTTTGCTAATCAACCCACCGAAATCTCCTAAAAACCTGGTGGTAGAATATGCACCGCAGCAAGTGAAAGAAATCATGAAAAGAATGGACATTAGCGGTCCACCACTATCATTATGTTCTATAGCCGGAAATTTAAGAGATTTTGACGTGGATATATTTGACTTGAAAGCTGAATATGATCTGGGGCTTACCCTTAGTCCGGATGAGGCTGTATCAAAGAAAATAGAAGAATTTAATCCGGATATTGTCGGCGTAACCATTTATACCAGTGAGTATAATGCCGGATGCAGGATTTTTAAGCTTGCAAAGGAGATAAACCCAAAGATTCTGACGATTGCTGGCGGTATACACGCATCACTCAGTCCTGAAGACTTTTATCAGCCAACTATTGATATTACTATATATGGGCATGGAAAGAAAATTTTCAGGGATGTTGTCCTGGCGCATATGAATCATGGAGATTTTTCAGATATCCCGAACATCTGTGTCCAAAAGGATGGTCAATTCTTTAAAACAAAGAAAGAAAATCTTTTTTTAAGTCCGGACAAGCTTCTATCTAACGTATATGCCAACCGGGAATTAGTAAAGAAATATGAGAGTGTATATAAAGTAGGAAATATGGATTTTACACTTACTTATATGGAAACTTCCTATGGGTGTCCCAGCAGATGCAGTTTCTGTTCTATATGGCCGATGAATCAAGGTCATTATTATACCAGAAATATAGAGGACATCATCGGCGAATTGAATGAAATGAAGGACTATAAGCTGGTTAGGTTTGGTGATGCTAACACTACAGGGGATCTGGAATTTTCCCATAAACTTTTTGACAGGTTAATTGATGAAGGTTATGACAAAGGATTTATTGCAGATATTCGAAATGATACAGCTGCAAACCACCCGGATCTCATAGCAAAAGCTGCTAAGGCAGGTCTTAAAGCAGTTATTGTAGGGATAGAATCAATTAATGAGCAAGAACTTGATTTTTATAACAAGGAATCCTCTAAAGATGCTATTTTAAGATCCATAGAGGTACTAAAAAAGAATGATATTATGATACGGGGGCTTTTCATCGCACAACCTGATTATGTTGAAAAGGATTTTGAAAAACTGGCTGCTTTTGCTAAAGAAAATGAAATTTCCATTTCCAGCGTAACGATTATGACGCCTTTTCCCGGTACGCCACTATACAACCAAATGAAAGATCAAATTATCATTAAAGATTACGATTATTATAACTTATTCAATTCTGTACTAAAGACCAAATTACCGGAAGAGGAATTCTATAGAAGGATTTCATTGCTCAGGACTTCTTCCAGGCCTCCAATGGTTGGCCCCAGACATTAAGACGCACTCGGGAGAATCCTTTTTGTATTAAATTATGAACTGTTATAAAACGGAAGGATAAGATTTTGGTATGAGGTGATAAGAAAAAAATGAGCGCTTTTATCTTTCAGGGGGCAGGAACAGTATTTCGCAAGTACTTGGAAAATTTGGACGCAAAAACGTTTGAAAGTTTGGAAAAACGTTGCAAATTAGCATCGAAGGAAACCGGCATGGATGTTTTCAATTATATCCGTACCGGCAGTGCCAAGGATTGGGACGAAGAACTGCTTGACCAGATTGTCATATATACAATCAATTGCTGTATATTTGAAACATACATTGCATATGGGTATATACCGCGCTATTTGTTGGCTTACAGCATGGGTATTTATTCAGCTCTCGCATCAGGCGGCGCATATGGTTATGAGGACGGATTAAGGCTTGTTATCAAAGCATATGAATGTATGAAAAGATCCATGGGGGCTTTAGCGGGGGGGATGGCTTCCGTTATAGGACTTAACAGAAAAGATATAGAGCATCTGATTGGAATCCTTGGAGCAAAAGAAAAAGTTGAAATTGTCAATGAAAATAATGAGTACAGCATTGTTGTTTCAGGGATTAAAAAATATGTTGAGGTTCTTATGGAAATGGCTACTGAAGAAGGTGCACTAAAGGTTTTAACAATTAAAACAAACATAGCATACCACTCAAAATTTATATCAGGTGCATTAGGTGATTTCGAGGAATACGTCAATGGGTTAAAATTAAAACATCTGAAGTTTCCTATAATTTCAAGCATAAGGCAGAATATAGTAAAAAATGATATGGATGTCAGAAATGAACTTTGTCTTAACCTTAAATCTCCACTTTCATGGCGTAATACCATTGAAAAAGCCTGCTCACTTGGTGTATGTAATTTCCTGGAAGTGGGTTTGGGTGCTTCTCTTACCAGGGTTTCAGCGTTTAATAGCAGTCAGAGTGAATTTTTAAGCTACAAGAAGATTATAGAAGAGAATAAAGAATGGAATGAAAATCTGGCTTGAATTTTATTTAATTTTTGTGAAAGTGGTGAAAGCATGGAAATAAACAATCTGAAGGTTATTGGAATATGTGGTGGAGGCAAAATGGGCCTTAGCTTTTTTGAGTATATTACCCGTTTCAATGATTTGGAAGTAGTTTTTTACATACGAAATCCTCAAAAGGTGGAAAAAGTGCAACAAAGCTTTATGAGAAAGCTTTCGGTGAAAATTAAAAAGGGAGAAATATCTGAGAATCAATTACCGAAAGTTTCTATCACCAACAATATAGAACTTTTAGGGGAATGTGACATCGTTTTTGATTTTATATCTGAAGATATAGGGGATAAAAGAGCACTTTTTAATCAATTGCTTGAAGTTAGAAAGAAGGAAGAGCAAATCCTTGCAACCGGATCTTCTTCTATTGTTCCGGGTAAGATACTGCCAGATAACTATTGGAAGGAAAACCTTTTCGGGGTGCACTTTATTTATCCTATACAGTTTATAAAGGCAGCAGAGGTTATATACGGTGAAAATTCCAATAAAACAATGCTTGAAAAGATAGTCAATTTCCTTATTTATATTGACAAGAAGCCTGTACCTGTGAAGGAAGAAGTAGGTGCTTTCACAATCAGAATCATGTCAAGGTTGTTTCATGAAGCGTTCAATATTTACAGAAAAGAAAATATTTCTCCAAAGGCCATTGACCGTATTGTTGAGAAAGCAAATTTTGCTTCTCCACCGTATGATCTCAGCGACAGTGTAGGCCTTGAAATTATTTTAAACAGCTTGGAAGCACTTTATAAGGGAACCGGTGAGTACCAGAAACATGCTGAATTGAGGGAATTCTTAGCTGAAAAAGTGAATAGAGGCCATTTGGGAAAGAAAAGCGGGAGAGGTGTTTTCGAATATAGTGATGAAGCCCTAGCAGATCCTTATGCCGGAACGATCGAGAACCCTGATCGGAAGATATGCGAAGCAATTGAGGAAAGATTAAAGATGATCTATTTGAATACTTGTCTTAAGCTGATTGATGGCTGCTGGATTGATTCAAAGTTGCTTGATGAAGTGATGGCTGAACTTTATTCAACGCAAAAGGGACCGGTAGCAATGGCCTATGAGTACGGCCTTGAAAATTTGCTTGGGAGGCTGAAGGCGTATTCTATTCAATATGATGATGTTTTCGCTCCGCCCGGTATTCTTGAATACGCAGTAACGAATAATGTGGGGAGGGAAGAAATTGATAGACAGATCGGGTTGTTTAGAATGGGAGTTAAAAGACCGGATTGGTATACTGAAGATATCAAACAAGCCATCTAACATGATTCCAAAGCCTGAGTTTGCAGACGGCAAAAAGGTGATGGAATGGCTGGAGGGAAATAATGTTTCGGGTATTATTTTAAAGGGGGACGGCAGACACTTCTCTGCCGGAGCGGATCTAAGGTATTTTAACGAAACAAATTTAAGCCAAGAGGAATATACAAATGAGTTTAACCGTGGGAATGCAATATTGAATTATATTGAGAACTTGGAAAAACCGGTTATTGCAGCTATTGACGGCGCTTGTCTTGGGGGAGGACTTGAATTTGCACTTGCATGTCATATACGTTATTGCAGCTGCAATGCCGTGTTCGGGTTTCCGGAAATAAACCACGGTATTTTACCTGGATTTGGAGGAACAGAGAGACTAGTTAAAACAGTGGGGAGGTCAAGGGCCATCGAAATTCTCTTGACAGGCGATACATTTGGTGCAGAGAGAGCATTGGAAATCGGTCTTGTAAATTATATTTCTTCTGAGAAAAGCTGTTTCAATTATGCAGTTGAAGTTATGGAAAAAATTATTGCAAAGGGAGAAAAACCAGTAACATATGCAATACGTTCTGTAAATAACTCGTGCAGACTGGATTTTGAAACAGCGATGAAGGAAGAAGGCCGGATGTTTGCTGATTTAGTAATAAACCGATACGGTGGTGAGGCTTAAATGGCTGAAAATGAAATAATCCAATTGGAAAAAGCTTCGGGCATTGCCAAAATCATATTGAGCAGGCCACCGGATAATAGGATGGGGACAAAATTTTTCACAGAACTCTCCGAAACAGTTTTGGAAATTAAAAAAGATCAAAGCCTCAAAGCTGTTGTTATCCATAGTAGCGGCAGACATTTTTCAGCGGGAGCAGATGTCGAAGATATTAAAAATAATGTTTCTATGAATGCTTCCGCAGAAAACAACACAAACGAATTAGTTTATAGAAATGCGGCTGTACTAAGAGAACTTGAGACACTTGATATTCCGGTAATTGCTGCCATCAATGGATTTTGTACGGGATCAGGACTTGAACTTGCATTGGCGTGTGATATTCGGGTTTGTAGTACCGATGCATTTCTAGGTTGCCCGGAATTGAGTTTTGGAATCATTACCGGGCTGAGTGGGAGTATTCGACTGGAAAAGACGGCCGGAAGATCAAGAGCGAAGGAAATCATTTTGCGGGGTGATCTGATCAGTGCAAACGAAGCTTATAAAATAGGAGTAGTAGATATTATAAAGAAAAAGAAAGAACTGCTTCCTTTTGTACTGAAGTTAGCAAGCATTTATGCAGAAGCGTCCAGATATGCAGCAAACAAGGAAATAAAAAAACGTGTCATGAATGTATAGAAAATTTAAAAGGGGGTGGATAGGAATGGAGAAAAAGATGAGGGGTAAAAATCCTTTTGCAGCATACTTTAAGAAAAAAGCATCTTTGGTGATGACAGTTGTCATAATTCTAAGTGGAATTTCCATCGTATTATTGCCATTTCCATACAATGTTATTACAGCTGCACTTTTAATAGTACTTGGGATCATGGCTTTACTTCTACTGAAGAACTTTTTGCCTGTTTTCTTTATGATCAGTGAATTTAATAAAGTAGACTGGAAGGTTAAAGTTGACCCCAAAAAAGAGAAAAGTCAGGATGAGTATGATGTTATTGTTGCAGGTGCCGGGGTGGGGGGCCTGACATGTGCAGCTCTTCTAGCTAAGAGGGGTTACAAGGTGCTTTTGGCAGAAAGACTTCGTAAGGTAGGCGGATATTGCAATTCATTTGTCAGAGAAGGATTTTCTTTTAACAGCGGAACACTGAATGTGGTTGGAATCCATAGAAATCAAAGTGGATTGGATCAGAACGGAAATATTGATATTCTCCTCAAAGAGTTTGGATTTAGCGAAAAGGAATATTTTTTAAAGAATACTCCGGTAAAATTCAAATTTAAAGGAAAAGAGATAGTTATTCCGGAGAGTATTGAAGAGTTTGAAGCACTTTTAGGAAGAATGTTTCCTGGGGAAAAAGAGGGATTGAGAGGTTTTATAAATTATATCATTGAGACTACCAAGGGCCGTGACAGGCAGAGAAATTACAGGGAATACGGAAGCTTTCTACCTATGGAACTCATTGTTAAAATATACGGAATTCCTGCGCTTATCCCAATCATGAGAGATTTTAAAAAGACTGGAAAAGCTTTTAATGAGAGCTACAGGCAAGTGCTCGACAGGTATTTTAAAAATGAGGAATTAAAAGAGTTTTTATCTTATTTTGTCCGGTTCATGGGGGTTAAAGCAGAAGGTGCACGCTTTATAACAGCTTGTTTTGCAGCCTATTCGTATTTTGTATATGGCGGGTACTATCTAAAAGCACAGAAATTTGCAGACAGTTTGAAGGATGTTTTTGAAAAATACGGTGGTAAAGTACTTCAGGGTAAAGAAGTTGACCGGATTCTTGTAAAGGGTGGAAGTGTTGAGGGGATTGAAGTTGGGGGTAAAACCTACAAGAGTTCGATTGTTGTTTCAAATGTAAATGCAAGAACAACCTTCCTTGAACTGGTAGGTGAAAAAAACCTGAAGGTAGGCTTTTCGGAGTATATCAAACGTATTAAGTTTTCTCCATCCAACTTTCTAGTGTTTCTTGGGGTGGATTCAGATCTATCCATGTATCCTACAGTTTATAAAGATATGGATCAGGGGCTTGAGATATATATTATATCCAATGTTGATAAAGATACAGCACCGGAAGGGAAATCCAGCGTTATTATTTTAGAAGATCCTGAATTTTCATATGACCAATACCCCGAAAGAGGAACAAAAGAATATGAAGAGAAAAAGGAAGCAAAAAAACTTGAGCTTATAAGAAAAGCAGAGAAAATTATCCCAGGCCTTGGCTCTATGGTTGAAGTAAGTGATGCTGCAACACCAAAAACTCTGGAAAGGTACACCGGTGTTCCAAAAGGAGCGACATATATTTTTGATCATTCCATTGGAGTAAGGAGACCGGACTTTAAAACTCCAATAAAAGGCCTTTATCTGGCAGGTGCATCAGTCAATCCTGGAGGAGGCATACCAACAGCTTCAGTTTCAGGGAGGATTTGTGCAAATGACATCTGTGACTGGAAACTTAAACTTCCTCAATATCATCTGAAGGACTTGGCTTTCAAAAAGTCGAGCTGAATATTGCAGAATAGGAGATTGTTATGCGAAAGTTTTTTAAGATTTTAATGAAAGTTGCTATTGCTTGTATATCCATTGTTTTAGCCAGTGTTTTAATCGTTATTGCAACAACAGGAGTGTGTATCTTATTAAACAATAGGGATTTTGGTAATAAAGAAGAAGTTTTGAAAGGAACAACATCTGAAAAGGCACTGGTTGTATACCAACCCAGCAGGCTCAATTATACACGCGAAGCTGCCCTTGGAATTGCAAAGGGTTTAAACAATGCAGGGATGGAGGTTACCCTAAATCACCCTGGAAAACATTTATCCACAGATGTTTCTCAATATTCTATCATCGTTTTTGGCTCGGCGACTTATGCAAATAAGGTATCCAAAGTTTTGGTAAATTATGTTAAAGGCCTTAAAAACGCTGAAGGAAAGAAAATCGTTATTTTCACCACTGGATTTAACATGGATCCAAACAATCAAAGTGATCTAAAGAAAATAGAAGATGCGCTGGGAAATCAGAAAGTGTTTGAGAAGACGAAATTTAAATCAAAAGGTAATTTAGAAAAAGCCGGAATTAAGTTTGGCAAAAAAATTGCTGGAGAATGATAATGAAGAACTTTTTTAAGATACCTAATATAATTACAATATCTAGAATTTTCATGGCTTTCGGCATATTTGTGCTTATTTTGAATGGCTTGGAAAGGGGATATAGAGAAGACAAGGTTCTTATTATTATTGTATTCCTACTGGTTTACTTAACTGATTATATCGACGGGAAAATTGCCAGGTTCTATCGTCTGACCACAAAGATGGGGAGTGTATTAGATGTTTTGGCAGACTTCCTTTTCATTCTTTTTTCAAGTACAGCCCTTATTATGAAAAGTATTATGCCTGCCTGGTTTGTATTGGTTATTATATTGAAGCTTACAGAATTCATAATCACCTCAGCTGTAATGAAAATAGAAAACAAAAGTTCCCGGATGTTTGTGTTTGATTTCTTGGGAAGGCTTGCGGCGATTATGTTTTACCTTATACCAATGATTGCATGTATATGCGACATGTATTTGAAAGCAATTGTGAATCCGGTAACTTTTATCTTAACGATTGCAACAACAGCAATATGTATACTGTCTGCTTTTGGAAGGGTTCTAAACTGTATCAGTGTACGCCAACCCGAAAAGGTATCTTTACAGATAATGAAAAATCTCAGTGGTTAATCGTTAATCAATAGGTTGAATACATGACAGGTAAAGGAGATTTGGATTGCTTTGGGATTGAAATGGGGAGAAATATATATCTATTATACCTTCATTGAGAAGGAGAATGGGCAGGATTTAGGCGAAAGTGCTCTAAACTTTTTAGATGAAGAAGAGTTGCAAATTTATAATAGAAGCCACAGCTTGGGTAGAAGGATAAAATTCGCAACAGGAAGGGCTTTGCTGAAATCAAAGCTGGCTGCCCAATTGAGTATAGCGCCTGAAGAACTTCATTTTAGCCGGAATCAATACGGAAAACCGTACTTGAAAGGCCAAGGTTACCCAAACGAAATGATCGATTTCAATATATCTCACTGTAAGGGATTAGTAGCATGTGCTTTCACGATAGGGACCTTTGTAGGAATTGATGTAGAGGAAGAACGAAGAAATATTCTGGAAATCGGTAACTCATTTTTTTCAGCAGATGAGATTGATTATATTGGCACCTTTCCTCACGAAGCTCAAAATACAATCTCATGCAAGATTTGGACACTGAAGGAGGCCTATGTAAAGGCAAAAGGAGTGGGAATAACAGTACCTTTAGATAATTTCAGCGTATGTGAAAACAATGAGTTTTTTTTCCACTCTGTAAGTCCTTCACCGGGTTATTATTTATCGGTGGCGGTAGAACGCAAAGGGTACTGTGAATTTAATTGTCTTCAACAAGAAATCGCATATAGCGCCATTTGGAGTTAAGTAAGCTGAATGGCCCAACTTTAACAAAAGAAGGGGATTTTGTGAAAAAGGTTAGATTGTTTTGCCTTCCTTGTGCGGGTGGCACTGCTTCTACTTATAACAGGTGGAAAAAGCATCTGCCGCATTGGGTAGAGGTACTTCCTCTGGAACTGGCGGGAAGGGGGAGACGTTCAGAAGAAAATTTCTATAATACTTTTGAAGAGGCGGTTGATGATGTATTCACCAAAGCGAAAGGCTACTTTAATGAGATGCCCTATGCAATTTTTGGTCACAGTATGGGTAGTTGGATTGCCTATGAACTTCTTTACAGGATAAAAAATTCGGGACTAAAGATGCCTGTACATGTTTTCTTTTCAGCAAGAGGAGCACCTGATATTCCATATAATGGGGTGGTTTACCATCAATTAAACGATGAGGATTTTAAAAGAGAGATAGTTCGCCTTGGTGGAGTACCTCAAATAGTGTATGAAACTGATGAGATGTTCAATAACTATCTTCCGCTCATTAGAGCGGATTGCAAAATTATTGAGAACTATAGCTACAGTGCTAAAAAAGACAAATTGGATACGGATTTTTCGGTTATATATGCTGCAAGAGATTTGATGACTGACGGAGACAGCGGGGATGAGTGGCGAAAGCATACGAAGGGTTTCTGTGAAATAAAAATCCTTGAAGGGAAGCATTTTTACATCCTTGAAAATATTCAAACTATAACTAAATATATTGCCGAAAAGTTAATTGCCTATTCCTAAGTTATAAGGGGGATGATAATATGAGTAGGGATAAAAAGGTCAAATTAAGTACAAGCTTCACGATCAAATGGGTATTGATTTTAACGTTTATCTTTAGTGCCGGTATCATTGTTTATGGTATGCTAAATCAGGTAAGATTGGGAAGCCTGAACCCATTTATGGTAACAATCGGCGTCTTAATGTTTCCGATTATGGTTTCGGTAGTGCTTATGATTGTAAGAGCTTTCTGGATGTGTAAGCCGTCTGCCACCCGTGCTCTGAAGTATAAAACAGTAGTCAATACAAAGAGTTTTTCCAATGCACCCATTAAGATGTCTCCTGAGCAGTTGAAAACAAATGTATCTGTTTTGATTCCTGTATATACAGAGTCGTTTAGCATTATCAAGGATACGATTGAATATGCTTTGATTTCTATGGGAGTATATGAAAAGTCTTCAAAAGGAAAAACGAATTTGGTAGTTTGTGATGATGCTTTAATGGTCTGGGCGGGTAATGATTTGTACGGATTTGAAGAAAGGGCAAGAAGTAAGGATGAAAGTGAACGAAGCGAGTTGGAGGCCAAAGTTCTGGAAAGAGTTGACTATTATAGGTCAAAGGGAGTAGGCTTCGTATCGCGTCCGAAACCAATACAAGGAATTGAAGTAACCGCCCGGAGGGGAATGTTCAAGAAAGCTGGAAATGTGAATCATACTGTGAAGTTCTCGGAAGAAATAATCAGTTTGATGAATAAAGGCTTAAAGAGAGAAGAGGCATTACAAAAGGTATTGTCCCGCAATGAATTTTCTTACAGCCATGCAGAAGGTGATGTTTGCTTAAACGATATTATCTTAATTCTTGATAAAGACAGCTACACACCGCCTGATGCCATTATTAACACTGTTCCGGAATTTGTACAGGATGCTTCCCTTGGATTTACACAGAATAAAACATTACCGTTAAATCAAAATGAAAATTTCTTTACACGAATTAGCTGCTATTTTACGCATAACTTTATGTCACTGATTATTCAGGGCAGAGCACTAATGGATGGGATTGTTTATTTTATAGGCCATAATGCTTTTATACGCAAGTCGGTTTTGATAGAAGTTTCCTACTTTAATGAATTGGGGGTTGCTGAGGATATTGATTTTACATTCAAAGTATATTCTAAGGGATATCATGGGAAATTTATTCATCATAAGGATTGCCATTTTGGAGAATATGTAACGTTGGATTTTCAAACGGAATCAAAAAGGTTTATGCGATATTGCTTTGGTACGCTGCAAAGCGTATTTAATCCTATTGCAGACTGGTTTAAAAAAGGCGTTTTTTCACCATCCTTCAGTATGTACCTTAAATCGCCTTATTCGGACTGGGCCAACTTTTTGGATACAATCATATTTGGCGTTAGTTTAATATACTTATCATGGTTTTTTGTAGGGCAGGTTTTACTAGTGTTTACAGGTGTAGCTTTTTATAATACGCCTGTTACAGATACAGGCATGATTTTTGTCGTGTCAGTTTTGCTGCTAAGTATCAGAACAAAGGATTTCCTGCTTTTTAATGCGAAGTCATTCGGAGGCTTTTTAAAGAACTTCATATGTTTCTTTTTTAACAGCATCATGATGTCATGTGTTTCACTCTACATAGTCAAGGGGCTGATTGCTTTCTTCTTTAGCATTAAATCATCTTTTGCAGTTACAAGTGTAGAGAGCCTTAATGGCGGAACAATCATTAAAACTTTTTCTACCGTTACAAAGGCCTTTAAAATATACTTTGTATTATTCCTATCGATCTTGGTGATATCGTTTATCTACTTAAAAAGTATCGGTGTGTCAGAAGACCATATTGGCAAGGATCTTATGAATTATGTGCTTATAGTGCTTTTCCCGTATTTTACCTATCAGCCGCTTTTGGATGCGATTAGGGGAATTTTTAGATTCGGTGGGGCTCGAACAACCCTATTAGATGAGTAGAACATTTCACTAAGGTTCGCTTAAAATAATAGTTCCGATCTTTTTTCGGGAAATGGATCAAGTAACCAGCAAAATGCCCATCAAGGGCATTTTGCTGAGGAACATGGTGAATTTGGGTCAGAGTATGGCGTGGTTATTAAATGCCATCAGTAATAAAGCATAGTAATATCAGCTGATGTATGTATTTTTGCCAGATTTTATGTACTTATAGAAGCCTAAAACAGCTAAACCTGTAAACAGCAATGCACCTATTGCAAAAAAAAGAAAAACGCCGGAAAGTGATTCGAAATGGGCACGCTGGCCGTCAACCGTCCCACCTGAAAATATCAGATATATCAGTGTCAATAATCCAAAACAGCATAATGCAATGAAAGTAATTACAAGACTTACTATTGCTAATACAAGCCACCTGACTTTTCTTTTCATAGACTTCTCCTTATATTTGGAACCTCTTCCGTCAGCTGTACGTTAGGTCACTGTGCAACATAATATATTTTACCCCTAAAGAAATAAAATTGAAAGAATTATAAACAAGTTTTAGCCAAGCATTTTTTGATTTGTTAAATTGACATATCCTTTTACATAACATACCATTGTAGGTGAGGAGGGATAATATGTTTATATTTTTCTTGATTATATTGCTGCTAATGCCTTTTATAATGATTGGGTTCGGGCTGCTATGGAAGCTTAATCCGCCGAAAAAAATAAACGATCTATACGGATATAGGACCTCCTGGTCAAAGAAAAGTCAGAAAACGTGGGATTTTGCACATGGTTATTTCGGTAAGGCCTGGTTATATACAGGAGTTCCATTGGGTATAATAACCATTCTATTATTAGCTGCTTTTAGAAATTATAATGTGGATGATCTCGGATTAATCGTTATAATTATTACATTATTTCAGCTAATTGTTATGTGCATTCCGATTGCGCCTACTGAAATTGCCTTAAGAAAGAAATTCGATAAAAATGGAAATGAAAAATAGACTTTTAATTTAGTGGTATAATTAAAGGAGACAATACATATCACAGGAGGATTGAAGCAATATGAATCATACACTAACAGAAGAAAACATGAAGAAATTAAGAGAAGAATTGGAATATAGAATGACTGTAAAAAGAGGTGAGATCGCAAGAGATAAGGCGGAAGCCGCAGCACATGGCGATAGGTCTGAAAATGCCGAGTATAAGGAAGCTTGTGAAAGATACAGAAAAAATGACGATAGGATCCAGTTCTTGATGAATATGATATCTACAGCAACTGTAATAGAAGAAAAAGACATAGACAAGTCAGTATTGGGAATTAACAAAAAAGCCAGAATAAAATTCGTGGAAGATGGGGATGAAGATATAGTAACCCTGGTAACTACTATGGATTTTGACCCTGCAAGCATGAAAATAAGCATAGAATCCGATTTGGGAAAGGCATTATCCGGACATAAAGCCGGGGATATTGTTGATGTCAACGCCCCAAATGGAACATACAAAGTTGAAATACTGGAAATATTATAGAAAAAGAGGGTGAATTTGATCATATCATAAATAACAATTATGAAATGTTCATTACAGCATCCTGCATATAATTTTAATGACTCGATTTTTAGTTTTGAATTCAAAACACCGGCTACACCGCATGCTTGCAATTGTTGCAAGGATTTTACAAGCATATTGAAATTAATTTCAATGGCTTAATAATAAATAATTTGAAGTTGATGAAAGATTTTAAATAAAAAATTGCAAAATGTTATTGACATAATATTAATTATGCAATATACTAGGTTCATAAATTAAATATTGAACAGCAGATCTTGGTTTGAATACTGTTTGAGATGGCCCTGAATGCCATAAACGATTTTCTTAGGAAAATCAGTTTATGGCTTTTTTGTTTTTAATTTTAGGTTAATTAAGCCGCAAGAATGCTTCATCTGGTAGCATTTCAGAATTAAAGCAAAAAAAGAGCAACCACTCGCTCTTATTGCAGCATTAACTTGAAATGTTAACTAAAAGGATTTAATCCTAAGGGTTGTAAAAAATTATTTTATTTATAAAGGGGATGTAATATATGAGTTCAAAAAAAGAAATTTCTAAAATTGATTCAGGACTTAGATCGCAATGCCTTTCCTCCACGGAAGTGCTTGCACAGTCTATAGCGAACATTGCTCCCAGCGGCGGTCCTGCATTCGGAATAGCCCTTGTATTCGCTACAGCAGGCAACGGAACCTGGCTCACATACATTTTTGCGACAATCGCCGTAGTGCTTATCGGCTACCATATTAATCAATTTGCCCGCAGATCGGCTTCTCCGGGTGCGTTGTACACTTATGTTTCTCAAGGCTTGGGACCTGGTGCGGGATTTGTTTCCGGCTGGGGCTTGGTACTGGCCTACATCCTCACAGGATGTGCGACACTTGCAGCCTTTTCAAACTTTACAAACGAGTTTTTGAGTTATTTCCATTTAAGTGTTCCCCCATTGGTTTTATGCGTAATAGGTATATTGGCTGCCTGGTACTTTGTTGTTAAGGATATTCAGCTGTCGGCAAAGCTCATGCTTGCCATGGAAGGTATTTCGCTGGGTTTAATCTTTATTCTTGGGATTATTGTTCTTGTGAAGAATGGTGCGAGTATCGATACGGCACAATTTCAATTAAAGGATGTATCCTTCACCAGTATTAGAATCGGTTTGGTATTGGCATTCTTCAGCTTTGTAGGCTTTGAGAGTTCAACGGCTTTAGGTGCGGAAGCAAAGAATCCTCTCAAGAACATACCGAAAGCAGTTATAACCAGTGCCGTATTTGTAGGTTTAGTATTTATAATTTTCTCTTATATCGAAGTTATGGGCTTTTCCGGAAGCAAAGAGAAGTTGAATGAGGTTCCGGCAGCCTTGAGTTTCCTTGCAGATAAGAACGGCGTAAGCTTTATGGGATTATTCATTTCCCTTGGTGCAATAATAAGCTTCTGGTCCTGTGTTGTAGCTTGCATGACAGCCTGCGGAAGAATTCTTATGACAATGGGACGTAATAAAATACTGCATTCTTCACTTGCACAGACTCATGAAAAAAATGAGACTCCGCATATCGCTTCAACAGTAATATCACTGATAACCTTCATTATACCGGCAATAATGGTTGCTCTGAAATGCAGCTTGATGGATATTTTCGGTTGGGTTGGTACGATAGCGACATTAGGCTTCCTCTTCAGCTATGCAATGATTGTTCTTGGTGTACCTGTTTTCCTTAAAAAACAAAAGGAATTGAAAGTGAAGAATGTAATAATTGCACTAATAACAATGGCGATACTGATGATACCTATAGTTGGAAGCGTTTATCCTCTTCCGGCCTATCCGTACAATCTATTCCCGTTCATATTCCTTGGATGGCTGGTTGTAGGCGGTGCATGGTATGCAATAGCTAATGCAAAAAACAGCGGCTTATCGGCACAGGTCAAAAAGGATGTCAATATAGTCAGTGATAAGGTAGCTGTGCAAAAGGGATTGTGATTCATGACCTAAGTCAGTATTAATTAAGGCGGTACTCTATGATGAGTGCCGCCGGTCAAAAGGTAATGTATGTCATAAATACTCAAAGCGGTGTTTATGGCTCTTGATTAAACAGAAAAATGGGGTTTTACATCGGGGTGAACAGAATGTTAAGTGCTTTTGAAAAATTGACTTTTGAAAAACAGAAAAGCATATTGAATGCGGCAGCAGGCGTATTTGCTGAAGAAGGCTATCATTATGCAAGTATTTCAAGGATATGCGAGAAGGCCGGAATATCAAACGGTGCATTATACAAATATTTCAAGAACAAAGAGATGCTTTACCTTTCGGTAATAGATTGTGTTGCCGCAAGAGTAGAGGGGGAGTTGTATATCAAATATATGGAGAACGTAGAATCCATATTTGAGGGAGTACGCAACCTTCTGGAGGGAATGTTGGATTTCGGCAAGGAGAACAGGGATCATTTGTCAATATATTCCGATCTCGGTTCGGGAGCAATGAACAGATTTGCCGCATATGCTTCAGGCAAATTCAAAAATGCAACAAGCAGTTATACAGTAAAATTGGTTGAAATGGGCAAGAGGAATAATGAAATAAGCAAGAAAATCAGGAGCGAAATTGCAGCATGCCTGATTGACAATTATATTACATTGTTTTCATACGCTCTTGTTTCGGAATACCATACCGAGAGGTTCGATTCTTTCTTTGTATCGGAGGCCAAAAACATTTATTTTGAAGATAGGATTGAAATAATCATCGAATCCTTGAAAGCAGCTTTTGAATAAAAAAAGATATTATTTCCAGAGAGAGCAAGCATTCGCTCCCCGGATACGGAGATTTTAGGAGGCAGCCTTGAAGATACTTGAATTAATACATGATACTGATCATCCGGAATTTACTAATATAGACAGCTGGGTGAATGAGAATGCGGGCTTTGAGACTAAAAAAATGCTTATGTATTCAAATTTCACCGAGCCGGGAATTGAAAGCTTTGACCTTCTGCTGATACATGGAGGCGCTCAGCATATATGGGACAAGGAATCGGATCCATGGCTCAAGGATGAAATACGTTTCGTAAAAGAGGCAATCTATAATAACAAGCCTGTAATAGGTTTTTGCCTCGGATGTCAGCTTATTGCTGAAATTCTCGGGGGAAAGGTATACCGGGCAGAGGAAAAGGAAATCGGTTTTTACAAGGTTTCTCCAAGAGAAACTTTTGAAAGGCATACACTGCTCAAAGGGTTGGAAACAGGATTTACTTCTTTCATGTGGCACTCGGATCATTTTGAGCTACCGCCTGAATGCATTTCATTAGGCTTCACCATAGCTGCAGAAAATCAGATTATTGCAGCAGAAAGCTTTCCTGTGGTTGGTTTTCAATTTCACCCGGAGTATACAAAAGCCGTAATATCAGGATACTGTCAGACCTATTATGAGCAGGAGTGGAAGGGAGGAGGATATGTTGCGGAAAAGGAAAGTTTTTTGGAAGAGCTTGAAAGTATGCCGGAAACCTATCCCCTTTTCAAAAGGCTTATGGAAAATGTTTTAGAACACTATAAAAAAGAATTCGGGATATCGTTACAAAAATATTTAAATGAGGTGAACTATTATGGAAAAAATGTTTAACACTGAAGAATTAAGCGGATATAAAAGCTTAACAAAGGAAGATGTCAAGAGAATGATCAAGGAAAACGGAATTGAATTGATAAGGCTTGAATTCATAGACCTGAACGGTATCAATCGCGGCAAGCTTTTGCCGGCTGAGATGCTGGATGAAGTATTCGAGAAGGGTATTGCCTTCGCGGCAGCGGTAATGACAATGAGCTTTGACAACAGCATGGCTGAAGTAAAGGGTGCTTCGGAAAGCACATACGATGACATGAAAGTGGTTGCGGACCCGTCAACCTTTGTTATACTGCCATATCTGGAAAAGACAGCTTTACTGCTGGGGGACATTTATTACCACCGCAAGCCTTTGTCACAGTCGCCCAGATGGTTTTTGAAAAATATTATTGAGGAATATCACAAGCTCGGACTTAATCCTATTACGGCAAGCGAGGTGGAATTCTTCCTTTACAACAAAACGGAATGCGGAGACGGCAAGCCTTATACCAACCAGCCCTGTAATTGTTATACCAGCAACATCAGGATAGATCCCAGGGGGTTTCTGGCGAAGCTTACCAAGACTTTTACACAGATGGACTTCAAGGTGCTTTATATGAACCATGAGTTTTATCCCGGACAATATGAATATAACTGGAGTCATGCACCGGCATTGAGGAATGTTGACGAGACGGCAATGTTCAAGGGTATTTGCAAGGATATTGCCGAACAGAACGACATGGTCGCAACATTTATGGCAAAACCCAAGAATGACAACGGAGGCAGCGGATGCCATTTCCACCTGTCACTCAACAGTATAGAGACAGGAAAGAATGTTTTCTACGATGAGAAAGATGAGCATCAAATGTCCAAGCTGATGAAAAACTTCGTTGCAGGTGTATTGAAGCATGCAAAACCCTTGGTTGCTTTCCTTGCACCGACAATAAACTGCTATAAAAGATACAAGCCGGACTCTTTCGCACCGTATTACATCGGCTGGGGCTACGATAACAGAACCACCTATATAAGAATACCGGAAGAGAGAGGTGAGGCTACAAGGGTAGAGGTCAGGGCTGCAAGCGCAGCATCAAATCCTTATTTGGCAATAGCAGGAATACTTGCTGCCGGACTTGATGGAATCAAAAATAATCTTATGCCGTCAGAAATAATTACTACAGATCTCTACCATGATTCCGAAAAACAGTCGGAGACTGTGCCAAGGAGCCTTTACAGAGCTTTATCCGAACTGGAAAAGGATGAATGGCTTTGTGAGTATGCCGGAGCCGACCTTATAAACAGTTTTATCGGACTTAAAACAATAGAAGTTGAAGGCTTTAATAATTCGGTTACGGATTGGGAATGGAAGACATATTCGTATCACATTTAAGTTATAAATTACTAAAGGCATTCTGTAATGTCTTTAAGGGAGGGTTTTACATGTGCGGTATTGCAGGAATAATCAACAGTAAAGGAATGGATGTTTCGACAAAGCTTATAGAAATGCTTAATCTGATTCAGCACCGCGGACCGGATGCAAGCGGTATAGCTTTATACGGCTGCGGACCGGCAGTTACATTGAGGGTATCAATTAAAAAGAAGGAAAACCGGCATTTACTTATGGATACGGTGGCTTCATATGCAACCATACTCTCAGAAAAAACTTCTGAGTGGAATAGAAACGTAGTCTTTTCCGAATTCAGCCTGAAGCTTGCGGATGAAGACATTCAAAAGCTCCATATAGCTATCAACAAGATAGAAGGGCTTTATGTGCACTCTCTGGGAAGAGGGATTAAGGTTTATAAGGATGGCGGCATGATTGACCAGCTTTTGAAAAATCATGACATTGACCGGCAGAATTGCACTCATGGAATGGGGCATGTCAGAATGGCAACGGAAAGCGCTGAAGACATCAACGCAGCACATCCTTTTGTTTCACCGTTCTACCCTGAATTGTCAATTGTACATAACGGGCAGTTCACCAACTATTTTAACCTCAGAAGAAGTCTTGAAAGCAAGGGGGCAATATTCAAAACCCTGAACGACTCGGAGGCGGCAAGCCATCTGATTGCATATGCAATGATGAAAAACGGAGGAGATCTGGAAGCGGCACTGCACTATGCATTGGAAGAGCTGGACGGAATTTTCTGTATTATTGCATCAACGCCCACCCAGATCGGCTTCGTTAAGGACAAAATGGGAATCAAGCCGCTGTTGTTATTTGAAAAGGACGGAATTACAATGCTGGGTTCGGAGCAGATAGAATTTACCGCATTATTTCCGGACGTGTATGCGGAAGAAATGGAACCGGGGGAGATAAGAGTATGGAATATATAGATGCATTGAATATGAAAAGCAAGGAATTGAATGAATTGATTTCCGAAAAACTTGAGATATCTCAGGAAGTGTCTATACAGGACCCGCATTCCATGCACAACATTGCGATAGGACTGCAGAAAAAAGGAAAGGTAGTCATTCAGGGCAGTACCGGATTCTATACGGGCGGATTTCTTGAGGGCGCTACTGTTGTGGTGGATGGCAATGCCGGATGGTATGCAGGCGACAATATGATGTCCGGTGAACTCATTGTTACAAAAAATACCGGCTGCAACGCAGGCTCTTATTTGTACGGCGGTACAATGGTGATTTACGGGAGCACAGGCAGCAGAGTAGGCTACGGTATGAAGGGCGGCACGATTATAGTCTGCGGTTCCGCGGGAAGATGGGCAGGACAAATGACACTCGGAGGAAAGCTTGTACTGCTCGGCAGTACCGGAAAGCAGGTCGGAGAATCGATGTATAAGGGAGTCATTTATGCCGCCGATAAGGACATTGAATCAAAGCTTGGAGGCAATGTATTTGTTGACGCACTTAATGAGGAAGAGGTAACGGAACTGAACGAGCTTTTCGGTAAATACGGGATTGAAGCAAAAGCAGAGGCCTTGAAGGCAGTCAGACCATTGACAACAGGCAGGCACACATATGTGCTGTTTAAGCCGGAGCTGAAACCCGAAGAGGCAAGACGGCCAATCTGAAAAATAAGGGGTAATCGATATGAGCGATAAAATAAACAACGAAAAGGAATTTGAGCCAAAGGATGTACAGAGAGGGATATGGAACCAGGAAACGGTTTCGGAAATTGAGTATAAGGCAAGGTACGGCAAACACAGGATAAGAGGCTGCGGTGCAACACGTTATATGCCGACCTTTGATGATTTGATGATACTTCCTTCACAGCTTTCACGAATGTCTATCGACACTTACCGTGAGCCTTGCGAAACGAGAACTGTTCTGGGAAAGCGTTTTGCTACCAAACCGCTTGTTATTGAAACACCAATAATGATCGGTGGAATGTCATACGGTGCATTGAGTAAGGAAGCGAAAATCGCACTGGCTAAAGCAACAGCTCTGACCGGAACCTTCATCAGCAACGGTGAAGGAGGATTGCTTCCAGAAGAAAGGCAGTATTCCTACCGTCAATCTATTCAGGTGCTTCCAAGCCGTTTCGGCTTCAGCAAAAGGAACATAGAAGCTGCGGATGTACTGGAGTTTCTTGTAGGAATTGGTGCAAAGCCGGGGCTTTCGGGACACCTTATGGGAAGCAAGATAACTGAGGATATTGCAAATTTCCGTCAGCTCCCGGTCGGTATTGACCTTCACAGCCACCCAAGGCATGGAGATGCATTCGGTGCCGATGACATGGTTATCAAGATGCAGCAGCTGAGAGAGCTTACAAACGGTGAAATACCGATCTTTGCAAAGATCGCTGCCGGAAGGGTAAGAGATGATGTAAAAATAGCAGTAAAAATAGGTGCGGACGGTATAATAATCGACGGGGCACAGGGGGGAACAGGAGCAGCACCTGTAATGGCCTCCAACCATCTCGGAATACCGACAATGCCCGCTCTGGTGCAAGCCGTAAAAACGCTTGAAGAAATGGGCCTGAAGGACGAAGTCAGTATCATAATTTCAGGCGGAATCAAGGACGGAGCGGATATCGCAAAGGCTTTGGCAATCGGTGCGGATGCTGTAGCAATCGGTACAGGCGCTATGGTTGCGATGGGCTGCAAGGTCTGTCTCAGATGTCACAAAGGAGTATGTGCATACGGCATCGGAACTCAGGATCCCGAATTGAGAAATAATCTGGATATTGACGAAGCTGCCGAAAGAGTTGCAAATTATATAAAAGCTATGACCAATGAGGCTGTGCTGCTGGCAAAGGCAGCAGGCAAAACAAAGCTTAAAAACCTTGAGAGGGAAGATTTAAGGTCGTTGACACTGGAAGCATGTGCAATGACCGGTATTCCGCTCGTAGGAAGCGATTATGTCTTTGGCAGCCGTTTTGGATTCGGTGAGTAAAGGATGATGAGCATGAGAATAGAGGAACATCCAATTCTGAAAAAATTTGAAAAGGGCAGACCCGTTAAATTCGAGTTTGACGGCAAAACGATGGAGGGCTATGAGGGTGAGCCTATTGCAGTAGCACTGAAAGCAAACGGAGTTATGATCCATAGGTACACTTCCAAAAATTCCGAGCCGAGAGGCATGTTCTGTGCGATAGGGCGCTGTACCGACTGCGTAATGATTGTTGACGGAAAGCCGAATGTAAGAACATGTGTGACTCTTCTGGAGGAAGGAATGAAGGTTGAAACTCAATATGGAGTATCAAAAAAGAGATAGGATGAAGATTTATGAAAAGATATGAGTTGATTGTTATCGGTGCGGGGCCTGCCGGACTTTCTGCTGCAATAGAAGCGGCAGCAGCAGGGATGAAGGTCATAGTATATGATGAGAATGCAAGACCGGGAGGTCAATTGTTCAAGCAAATTCATAAGTTTTTTGGTTCAAAGGAGCACAGAGCCAAGGAAAGAGGCTTCAAAATAGGAGAAAAACTGCTTAAGGAAGCGGAAGACCTTGGAGTAGAAGTTGTCCTGCAGGCAACTGTCATAGGCTTATATGAAAACAGAGAAATTACGGTAATGATAAACGACCGGATAGAACACGTAAGAGGAAATTCTATTGTGGTAGCAACAGGAGCCTCCGAAAACATGGTGCCTTTCAAAGGCTGGACATTGCCGGGTGTTATAGGTGCGGGCGCAGCCCAGACCATGATGAACATACACGGTATTCAGCCCGGAAATAAGGTGCTTATGGTCGGATCTGGAAATGTAGGCCTTGTGGTAGGCTACCAGCTGCTTCAGGCAGGATGCAGCCTTGAGGCGCTGGTTGATGCGGCGCCCCGAGTCGGAGGCTATGGTGTGCATGCTTCAAAAATCGCAAGGATTGGTGTTCCGTTTTACCTTTCGCATACAATAAAGGAAGCACACGGCAAAGAAAAGGTTGAAGGGGCAACGGTTGTTGAGGTGGACAAAAACTGGAAGCCTGTTCCGGGAAGCGAGAAATACATTGAAGTAGATACTATTTGTTTGGCAGTCGGACTTTCGCCGATGTCTCAGCTTTTGAAAATGGCCGGCTGCGTAATGGAGGAAAACCCTTCAAAGGGCGGGTTTGTCCCGGTTTGTAATGAATTCGGAGAAACATCGATTCCGGGAATATATGCGGCAGGTGATGTTGCCGGAATCGAAGAAGCAAGTTCAGCCATGATTCAAGGCAGGATTGTAGGTGCAGCAGCGTGTAATTTCCTCGGCTACATTGAAGGTAATGATTTTACAGGCCGCTGTGAGACTTACAGGCATTCATTGTCTCAATTAAGAGAGGGTATGTTCGGACACAAAAACAAGAGAAGGACAGATATAACACAGACAGATGAGGGATACAGGATATCTGAAACCCTTCTGGCAAAGGGCTATGTTGCTGACGTTGAAGTAAACCATTATCCTGGAGTGCCGTCGGAAGAAAGACGTAAAAAGGGAATTGTACCGGTAATAGAATGTACACAGAATATTCCGTGCAATCCATGCCAGGATGCCTGCAAGAAGGGCTGTATCAAAGTGGGAGAGACTATTACCAGACTGCCTGCGATAGATGATTCAATAGAATGTACAGGCTGCGGAATGTGTGTGGTGTCTTGCTCGGGACAGGCGATCTTTCTTGTTAATGAAAGCTATGAACCCGGTTATGCTGCAGTATCCATACCTTATGAATTTTATCCCCTGCCGGACACAGGTACTCTCGGAACTGCCACGGACAGGTCCGGAAAGGCGATAGGAGAGGCTGAGGTCATCAGTGTAAAATTGACTAAGGCCAGTGATGAGACTGCTGTACTTACCATGAAGGTTCCCTTGGAATGGTCTATGAAGGCCAGATTTTTCAAGCCGTATTAATATAAGAAGCATTGTTCTGTCTTAATAGGAGGGGATTTAATGAAAAATTTTGATAGAATGCTGTCCGACTCAGAATTTGTGAGCCAGCCGGACGATTCGGTAATCATATGCAGGTGTGAGGAAATCACAAAGGGAGAAATCAGAAAAGCAATATATGACGGAATGCGAACAATGAACGAGGTAAAACGCTATTTAAGAACCGGAATGGGATTATGCCAGGGGCAAAACTGCAGCCGCCTTGTTAGAGGAATCATTGCGAGAGAACTTGGAGTAAGTCCGGCAGAGGTTGAGCTATCTGAGTCAAGAGCACCTGCAAGGCCTGTTTCCATGGAGATATTTGCAAATGACGGCATGAAGTGACAGGGAGGATGCTATTATGAAAAATTCTGAAGTTATCATTGTCGGCGGAGGTGTCATAGGTTGTGCGATCGCCTATAACCTTTCTAAAGACGGAGTAAGTACGATTTTAATAGAAAAGGATGAAATAGGCTGCGGGGGTTCAAGCCGAAACGGCGGCGGCATAAGACAGTCTGCAAGAGATCCGCGGGAACTGCCTCTTGCCATGTATGGAGTAAAAAATCTTTGGCCGACTTTATCCGAAGAGCTGGGGACGGATGTGGAGTACTGTCAGGGCGGAAATTTCCGGATGGGTAAGACCGAGGAGCATCTTAAATTCCTTAAAAAGCTTGTAGAACAGGGAAACTCAGCAGGCCTGGAGCTTAGAATGATCTCGGGGGAAGAAGTACGTGAGGCGTGTCCTTACATATCCGAGGAAGTAATAGGCGCCAGCTACTGTCCGACAGACGGGCACGGAAATCCTATGAAGACAACACTTGCATTTTATAAAAGGGCAAGACAATTGGGAGCTTTATTTATAACGGGAGAAAGTGCTTTGTCGCTTATTATAAAAAAAGGAAGGGTTGTCGGAGTCAAAACCGACAGAAATTCCTACACAGGGGAAACAGTTATCCTTGCCTGCGGAGTGAATTCACGTCCTTTGGCCAATACCGCAGGGATAGACATACCTATGCAGAAGGTGTTGCTGGAGGCATTGATTACCGAGGCTCAGCCGGAGATGTTCAATCAAATGCTGGGGACAGCGGCAGCCGATTTTTACGGACACCAGACTAAGCATGGCTCATTTGTTTTTGGGGGTTCATCGGGGTATGAAAACTATGAGTATGAGAAAATGAATCCCGTAACAAAAAGCTATACAGCCCCTTCGATCAGCAGAGGAATACTGGGGTATATACCGTCCCTTGCAAAAGCCAATATCATAAGAACCTGGGCAGGGTTTGTTGATGAAATGTGCGATCATGTACCTGCATTAGGCAGGGTGGATGAGGCTCCGGGCCTTGTACTGGCCTGCGGCTTCAGCGGCCATGGTTACGGAATATCACCAGCAGTCGGTAAGGTTATATCTGAATTAGTCGTAAAGGGTGAGACCTCGATACCTTTGGATTCCCTCAGATATGACAGGTTCAAGCCAAGAATTTAAATTAACATAAAATAAGGAGGAAATCATTATGGATTTGAAAAGAACCAATTATTCATCGGGAGCACCACTTGAGGAATCAGCAGGATACAGCAGGGTAGTAAAGACAGGACCTTTTATTTATGTAGGAGGAACTACTTCTGTGCAGCCTGACGGTACTGTATACGGAGAAAATGACGGGTATGCTCAAACAAAATATATACTGGACAAAATGGTAAAATTCATCGAGCAGGCCGGAGGGAAAAAAGAAGAGGTTATACGAGTAAAAATGTATGCCACAGACATGAACAGGTCAAAAGAATACATAAAAGCTTATTCCGAGATTTTCAAGCCGGTAAAGCCTTTGTGCACTCTGGTTGGTATTGCTGCTCTGAACAGGCCGTCACAACTTATTGAAATTGAGATTGACGCCGTTATCGGTTCAGCTGAATAATTGTTTTCTTGAGCTGAATTGTGAAACGGTATGATGGGGAAAAATATTATATTAAACATTTACGGAGGCGAGTAATATGGTAAAAGCATTTAAAGAACCTTCAGAGTTAAAGAAAAAGACTCTTGTAGTAAAGGATGCATATCGTTCCCAACAATACATCAACAGCTCAGTCACGTATACTGAAAAGGAATTAAAGGATATGAAAAGAAAATATACATCAAAGAAATCCTAAAAATAGCCGATTATTAAAGATTACGCCTGGTAACCAGCGTGATATAAGTTGAAAATGATTTATGTACTCAAAAGTCGCAAAAATCCCCAGAATCATTGGATATTTTGCTCGCTTTCGCACAAATTATTTAATTCAACTTATATATATGCTGATTATCAGGCTTTTATCATTATATTTAAATTATTCCTTCATTATAATTGACACATTATGTTATGAATTGTACTATTATAATAAATTAAAATTGATAGGACTAATAACATGAAATATAAATACATATTGTTTGATCTTGACGGTACACTTACCGATCCTGCAACAGGCATAACAAATTCTGTAATGTATGCTCTTGAAAAATTCGGCATAAATGTGAGCAATAGAACTGAACTGTATAAGTTCATAGGTCCGCCATTATGGGATTCTTTCCAAAACTATTACGGCTTTTCAAAGGAAGAAGCCCAAAAAGCTGTGGAATACTATCGGGAATATTACAGAGATAAAGGCATCTTTGAAAATTTGGTTTATGACGGCATGGATGAACTGCTTAAAACCTTGAAAGGCAAAGGTCTCATATTGATTGTTGCAACTTCCAAGCCGGAAGTGTTTGCAAGACAAATTCTTGAGCATTTCAAAATCGAAAAATACTTCTCTTTTATCTGCGGCAGCAATCTTGACGGATCAAGAGTAAGAAAGACTGACGTCATCAGGTATGCAATCGAAAGTGCAGATATTACAGATCTGTCGAAGGCAATAATGATCGGCGACAGGGAGTACGATATTGTTGGTGCAGAAGAGTCTGGAATTGATTCAATAGGTGTTCTGTTCGGCTATGGAGATAGAATTGAACTTGAGAATGCCGGTGCGGATTTTATTGCAGAAACGGTAGAAGACATTAAGGAAATTCTAAAAGTTAGGCAATGTTGATGTACCTTTTGACTAAAAAAGACATGAATAATATCGAGCCGCTGTTCGAGGGCTGGAATGAGACAATGATTTTCGTGAGAGCTTTATAGTTGATATAACATTTTAAAACGCGGAGGATTTGGGGGTAAAGGAGTGAAGGAGCATAATATTAAGACTTCAATTGTCTTGTATTTAGTATTGGCATTTGTACTGCCGCTGATATGCTTGCTTTTAAACCAAAATCTCAGCATTTTTCAAACAGGTTTACAGAGCTTTATTCTATTTGGAATTCAGGCTGCAACACCAACAATCTCGGCATTTCTGACAATAGCAATTCTAGATGGCGGAAATGAGTGTAGACATTTTATTAAAAGGTGTTATTTCGATAATATAAAAATAAAATATATTATTCTGGCTGCAGTGCTTCCGATTGTTGTTCTTACACTAACAAAGCTAACGTCATATAAATTTATCCAGGATGCTTCTCAAATAACCGGAATAGGTACTAAGAAGCTGATAATTATAGTTTGGGCCTTGATCGCGGAAGAGGTCGGTTGGAGAGGATTTTTACAGGCCCGGCTCAATAAGTTTTTCGGTCACTATATTACACCCTTACTTATTGGCGTAATATGGGCTTTATGGCACTATCACCTGTTTCTGCTGGGAACAACATCGGCACCCTTATTACTGTTTGTGCTTGGATGCATCGCTGACAGTTACGGATATTACTGGGTGACATACAAATCAGATGGAAATGTGATACCTGCTTCTATCTGGCATTTTACAGGCAATTTATTTTTCAATCTTTATTTAATCAACCCGGAATATAATCATGGAAGCTGTATTCCTTATCTTTTATATGTAGGCTATACAATTATTATGGCTGTAGGAATAAGCGTTTGGGGAGTTCGAGCTGCTCCGAAATATGTATAAATTCGTTGAAGTCATTTAAGAATTACGTCTAATAATTGAAAAATAAGGAAAAAATAACTGGAAGAGGTGTAGCTAATGCTTTTTCCGGTTATTTTTATTGCAATTATTGTATTGATCATAATAATTTTATATACAGCTAGAGCGAACATTACCCTTGACTATATTCTAAATGGCTTGGACGATGATATAAGTATAAGATTAACTGCATTAAAGGGGCTGATAAAGTATGATTTTAAGCTTCCGGTCAAAAAAAAGCCGAGTGAAGAAATAGAAAAAAGGTCAAGAATAGATGCGCTGACAGACAAAATTAAAAATTTTAGTGAGTTTGTAAGAAGTATTATTAAAATTAAAATTCTTCTGAGAAAAAAGCTGACTTTAAAAGACTATAGCCTTGATATTGAATTCGGTACAGGTGATGTCTTCTATACAGGAATTCTTTCAGGAATGATCTGGGCGGCTGTCGGGGCTTTTACGTCATATGTGATAAATACCTTCAAAACCTGCAAAAAGCATGTTGATGTGAAGACTGATTTCAATCAGTTAAAGTTTCGAGTAGAACTCCATTGTATATTTAATATAAAAATTGTAAATATTATAGTAGTGGTAATAAAATTGTACCTTCACAATTTAAAAAAGAAAATAAAAAAGAGAAAAGTAAAAAAGCAAAAATTAAAAAAGCAAAAAGAAAAGGCGGTGATTTAATTTGGCTGAACATCCTATTCAAGGCTTGATGACAACTGCTATGCAGAGCATTAAGGAGATGGTGGACGTTAATACAATCGTGGGAGATGCAGTTGAAGCTCCCGACGGTACCGTAATAATTCCAATATCGAGGGTATCCTTTGGTTTTGCGGCAGGCGGAGGCGAGTACAGTCCCGCTTCAAAAGAATCGGGAGAAAGCGACGATTACGAAGAAGGACAGAGTTCAATAAAATATCCTTTTGCAGGCGGCAGCGGTGCCGGAGTAAGCATCAATCCTGTAGCCTTTATGGTAGTCGGACAGGAACAGATAAAGCTTTTACCGGTGAATGTAAACTCATCGTTTGAGAAGGTTCTGGATATGGTACCTGAAATAGTTGATAAAATCAATGAAAGTATAAGAAAAAAGATAACCGTCAAGAAGGAAGTTAAAACGGGAGACGGAGTCGGAAAAGTAGTAAGGGAAATTGAAAACGAATAAGTGGGATATGATACATACCCCACTTTTTTTAGTGGTACATGCCAAAGCATGTGTTCAAAATCGAGAGGACTATGATGTCCTCGAGATTTTATTTTTCTGCCTTGCATAATTTGCTGTAATGATTAATAATTAGTTTAATAAGGCAGAAAGGACATTATACTGATGGAGGAAATGAGGCTTCAGAAGTTTCTGGCCCAGGCAGGAATTTCTTCAAGGAGAAAAGCTGAAGAGATTATCAGGCAAGGCTTGGTAAAGGTTAATGGAAATACCGTAACAGAAATGGGTTTTAAGATAAAGGGCTCCGACAATATAGAAGTATCCGGCAGAAAGGTGCTTCAAGAAGAAAAAAAGGTCTATATAATGCTGAATAAGCCGACAGGCTATGTGACAACAGTCAAGGATCAATTCAGCAGGCCGACAGTTATTGACCTTCTGAAAGAAATCCATGAAAGGGTTTATCCCGTAGGGAGACTTGATTATGATACATCAGGACTCTTAATACTCACAAACGACGGTGATTTTACATATCAAATAACACATCCCAAGCATGAACATACAAAGGTTTATTCTGCAGAAATAGAAGGAATGCCTACGCAGGATGAAATATCAAGGTTTGAAAAAGGACTGAAAATTAAAGACTATATTACCGCACCTTCAAAGTTGAGGGTAATTGAAAAAGGAGAAAAAGCTTCTCTGGTTGAAATAACAATACATGAAGGCAAAAACAGACAGGTCAGGTTAATGTGCGATGTGATCGGGCATCCGGTAAGAAAGCTGAAAAGAATTGCAATCGGAAATTTAAAACTCGGAGATCTTCAGGAAGGAAAGTGGAGATTTTTGACGGAGCATGAACTTAAATCTTTCTTTTAATCCCTTATAAAAATTCTAAACAAAACAAATAAAAAGGAGCTATTGCAAACTAATTGCAACAGCTCCTTTATTACTGTATGTTTAATTATAACAAAATTGTATTTACTTTACCATAAAGGTATATTAGAATGAATGCATGATGAAATATTTGGAATATTATGTACATATTATGCCATAAAAGGTTGCGATATTCTATTACAACAAGCCTGGAATTCAGGCGATAGGCAATTTTGCATCTGATTTAATACCAATTGCGGGTATAATCACAGGAGTAAAGGATTTGAAGAATGCCTTATTAATTAATAAACCACTTCATAATAATCACTTAAGTTCTAATCAGCCTTACGACAATTTTTAGCTGCCTGATAAATTGCATAAATACCGCTATCCGGCGATGCTGATGCAAATTCATGTTGAAAGGAGGGTCAGTGTATAGCTAATAATTTCAGGAAGGAGCATTCGTCAATTTAGACTTTAGGTCAAAGCAAGCTCAGCACTTCTTAATATTAAACCAGTTCAATGTCTTACTGATGTTTCTCTTTTTTCCTGTATTTTTAAGGTTTAGTAATTATGTAAAGGAGGTTTTATATGAAAAGGCTTACTAAATTAACATTAATAGTATCTGCTTTTTTTAGTCTAATAATTCTTTTCTCTATCAACGCTTATGCCTCTCCCTACCTCAACAAATCCTTTTATCTTAAACAGCCCGATAATACAAAGGTTGAGGTAAAGGTGTCGGGAGACGAATACTATCAGGATGTCGAAAGCGTAGACGGTTATACCCTATGCCGTGATCCGAAAACAGGATGGATATGCTACGCAGTTTTGAGCAATGATGGTATGGAATATATATCGTCCGGGGAAATCTACAAAGGGTCTGCAAGGATAGAAACAAAGGCTGCTGGAAATGGTAGTTCTTCAAAGCATATGAGAATAAAGCCGGAATCTATCAAAAATAAAAGGGATATCACAAAGAAACAGCTTCTGAAATACAAGAATAATATGGAAAGTTCTTTTTATGCAGTCTCTACTCCGACTGGCGACAAGCAGTCTGAAGTTGTACAAGCAGCTCCACTAGCAGCCCCACTAGCAGGTAATGTTACCGGTTTGACCATACTTATAAATTTCCCTAACGAGTCCAGTACCATCTCCAAAGCCAACATAACCGATATGATTAACAAGGCGGGTTATACCGGGTACAATAACAACGGTTCGGTACGCGACTACTATTATGACATATCTGGTGGAAGCATGACATATACCAACTCTGTAAACGGCTTCTATACCGCAAAGCACCCTAAAAGCTACTATAACGACACCAGTGTTCCTTATGCACAGCGTGCAGTAGAGCTGGTAACTGAAGCACTGCAATGGCTTGACTCAACAGGCTTCAATTATGCAACCCTGACTACTGATTCAAGAAAAAAAATTTTAGCTGTAAACATATTATATGCCGGAGATCCAGACGTAGGGTGGGGTGAGGGCATATGGCCCCATCAGGGCTGGGTGAATTTCAGCGCAGACGGTGTAAGTACATATAAATATGAGATTTCAAATATCGGCAATGATTTGTCTATAGGTACCTTCTGCCATGAAAACGGTCATATGATATGCAACTACCCCGATCTTTACGACTATGACGGGAGTACAAACGGCTGTGGAATGTATTCAGTAATGTCATACTCAAAAAATGAAAAAAATCCGCCCCCACCGGATCCATACTGCAGAAATATAATCACAGGATGGAACAGTACTTCTGTTTTAAATAATGTAACCGAAGGAGCGACTGTAACTGCGCCTGCAAATCCAAATGGAACACAAAAGGTATACCGTTGGAACGGTTCGTATTCAGATGAGTATTTCCTTATCGAGAATATACGGAAATCCGGACGTTATTCAGACTTCCCTGATGAAGGACTGCTAATATGGCACGTAGATGAAGACGGCGACAACAGCGATAACACCAAGCCTTTCATGGTTGCGGTAGAGCAGTCCGACGGATTGAACCAGCTTGAAAGAAGAATAAACAGCGGTGCAGACGGTGACCTGTTCCATGCAGGTTACAAGACAGTCTTTAATGATAGTACTGTACCCAACGCCAAATGGCATAACAATACCAATTCCGGGATTATAATATCCAATATAGGCGCAATCGGGGATACCATGACCTTTGTAAAAGGCAACAGCATAAACCAGGCTCCTGTTGTAGAGGCCGGAAACGACCAAAAAATAACTCTGCCGGCAGCTGCTAACCTTTCGGGAACAGTCACCGATGACGGAAAACCTAACAATACCCTAACCACTACCTGGACCAAGGATTCCGGTTCCGGTACGGTAACCTTCGGCAACGCAAGCGCGAAGGCTACAACTGCAAGCTTCTCGGCAGCAGGAACATACGTATTGAGGCTTACCGCAAGCGATGGTGCACTTTCATCCTACGACACAGTCACCATTACGGTGGATCCTGCCGGTAAGAAGGGTGACCTGGATGGCGATGGATATGTGGATGCACTGGATCTTGCTTTATATAAGCAATATCTGCTGAAAATTGTAGATGAAACAACAATCGCCGATTATCAATATGTTATGGATCTGAATAATGATAATTACAGGGATGCAATTGATTTTGCGCTGCTGAAGCAATACCTCATGGGAAGCATCACCCAATTTCCTTCATAATCGGAGAAGGATGCTCGGTATATTAAGAAATTTGATATTTAAGAGATAAAAATTGAGGAATGCTGCAATGACAACATTCCTCAATTTTGTATTTATAAATCTCTAGAAATACTTTATAGTTATTTCTTGAACGCATTCTTCTTAATGATTATATCTGAAACTGTAAGCTCATTCTGATATTTTGTCAGGTCAGACATGATAGAATTTTTGTCCAAAATGCCACTCGTTTTAATATCAAATACCTTGTTTGCATTGCTGATAAAGAAATAATTGTCGGTAACAACCGAACCGTCCCTGAATACAGCATAGCCCTTGGAGGTGTTAAACAGGTCCTTTCCTAAAGCATATTGGCTTTTAACACCCATAATATTCGCAATTGTCGGCATTATGTCGATCTGACCGCCAGTTATATTCATTGTTTCGCCATTCTTCAATCCGGGATAATGAATAATAAACGGAACCTTTTGAAGCTTAGCCCATTCCAGCTCATTATCGGGCAGATTAAGATACTTCAAAAGAGGCTTGCCGACATCAAGAGGGATTCCATAATGATCGCCGTACAATACAAACACAGTATTGTCATAAAGACCTCTTTTTTTCAACTCGTCAATAAGCACACCAACGCATTTGTCTGCATAGTTTTCTGCCTTAATATAATTGCCGAGCAAGGTCTTATTAAGACTGCCCACATCAAAAGGGAAATCCTGATACTGGTTGAAGGGGTAGTGGCTTGAAAGACTTATTAAAAAGCTGTATGACGGTTTGGATTTGTCGAGCTTGTCCAGAACCTGCCTGTAAAAAGATTCATCGCTCAATCCCCATCCTTCAATCTGATCTATTTTGAAATCGGATTTGCTGTAGAACTTTTTAAAGCCCAATGACCTATGCGCTACTGTTCTATTGTAGAAGCTTGGATCATAAGCGTGATAAGAATTAGCGGTGTACCCGGCAGCTTTAAGCATTTCTGCTATAGAATGATAAGTCCTGGTAGGATATTTGAAATAAACCGAGCCGTCGGTAACCGGGTAAAGTGAAGCATTGCACAATAACTCTGCATCAGAAGTTTTACCCCTTGAGGCCTGGTAATAGAAATTACTGAAAGATACACTTTCCTTCATAAGCTTATTGATGTTTGGAGTAACTTCAACTCCGTTTACCTTAAGATTAATCAGGAAGCTTTGCAGCGCTTCGCTCTGAAGTATAATCAAATTTTTGCCTTTAGCTATGCCATTAAGTGAATTTCCTTCTATAACCTTTGTTTTGAAGAAGCTGTCGACAACCTTTCTTTCTGAAGCTGTAGGAGAGTTGGAAGAAAATAGGTTCTCTTTTACGTAGGTTTCGAGGTCATCTGCATGAAATTGGAGAATTCCAAGGCTTTTAATTATATAGTTTTTGTCGAAATGGAACATGCTCTTTTGAACACGGCTGTAAGCAGTGTAGAAGGAAACAGTTCCGATTGCTATCAGCAGTACTGATATGACAAGCCTTTTAATTATACCCACGCTGTACATACCTTTTTTATGGAGGAAAATTATTCCCGCAATCAAAACAGGGAAGTCAATAACAAAAATTATGTCCTTTATTCTTAAAAGGTTTGAAATGCTGTCTCCGAGGGAGCCCAGCAAAGTTGCCTGGGCTATTACCGAAACAGTTACTGCATCATGAAAATACCTGAAATACAGAGTATCTGATATAAGCAGAAGAGTAAGCAAAAAATCAATAATAACAAGCATTATTACTCTGCGCTTTTTAAAAAATATAAAGGCGATAGAGGATATGATAAGTATGATTCCCAATGTCGACATATACATCTTTATATTCGCGATATGCGTCAGAGGTCTTCCGTTTAATCTGTTTGAAAACTGAAAATAAGCGCACTTCATGAATATTGACATTAAAAAATAGCCGAAAAATAAGACTTCTACAATTACTGAAATATTCAAGTTAATTTTTTTGTTAAAAATAGTAACGGTTTTCATGGATTAACCTCCATAGTGAAATTATTATAAGTAGTTGTTAATATCTATTTCAATTTTTTTAAAGCATTGTTCTGAATGATCATATCGGAAATCCTTAATTCATTAAGGTGTTTTTTCAGTTTATCAGCCAATATGCTCTTATCAATAGGCTGCTTTGTATCAAGATCATATGCAGTGTCAGTTTCACTATAGTAAAAGTACTTGTCGGTATAGAAGGACCCGTTTCTTAATACGGCAAAGCCATCTTTTGTATTGAGAAGATCCTTGCCCAGCATGTGAGGTGCACTAAACCCCATTATATTGGCCAGAGTGGGCATTATATCTATTTGACCGCCGGTAGTTGCAACTATGTCGCCGTTTTTCAGTCCCGGATAATGAAGTATGCAAGGTACCTTTTGATACTTGAACCAGTCAATATCGCTGTTAGTTGTTTTAAGATAATCTCTTAAATCTTCACTCTGATATCTGGCAACTCCATAGTGATCACCATATATAACCAGTACGGTATTATCGTACAAACCTTCCTTTTTCAACGCTTTTACAAGCTCTCCAATGCTATTATCGACATAATTTGTAGCTTTTATATACCTGCCGAATGTAGTACCTTCATATTTCCCGACGCCAAAAGAATATTTGCTGCCGAAATAATCAAATGGGAAGTGGCTGGAAAGCGTTATCATAAAGCTGTAAAAGGGCTTACTCTTATCTATCTTTGCAAGGCTTTGACGAAATAAAGAGGTGTCGCTGATTCCGATGCCTATAACTTCGTCCTGCTTGAAATCCTTTTCACTATAGAATTTATTAAACCCTATAGCCTTGTACATCTCGGCCCTATTCCAGAACCCCGGCTTATAAGCATGGAATGCATAGACATTATAGCCTTTGCTTTTGAGTATATTTGGCAAGGATTCGTATTTGTTTGAAGGATACTGGTAATAAACAGAACTGTCACGTAAAGGATACAGCGAGTTATTTGTTAAAAACTCAGCATCGGAAGTATTACCGCTGCCTATCTGGTAATGGAAATTACTGAAATAAATGCTGTCCTTAATAAGCTTGTTCATGTTAGGAGTTATTTCATGTCCGTTAAGCTTCTTATTAATGAAAAAGTCCTGTATAGATTCCAATTGTACAATTATCAGGTTTTTGCCCTGTGCAATTCCTTTATATTCAGGTGCCGTTACAGCCGTAGTCTTATTTTTGAAGAAGCTTACCAGAGTGGCCTTATCTTCCTTGCTGAGACGGCTGTTTATCTTAAGTTTTTGTTTAACGTAACCATGGATATCATAATAATGATAATAATAAATGCCAAGATATTTAATCGCAGAATCCTTATAGTATACAAAGCCGCTATGGTCAACTGTCCTGTTGTTAACCGCAAACAATGCGGAGCATGCGATCATAATCGCCAAAGATACTATTGCACGCTTAAGAATATGAATTTTTACTACTCTGCGCCTCAATTTTATCATTCCGAAGACTATAAAAGGAAAATCTATTATATACGACAGATCGGTTAATTTTAGCAAACCCTTAGCAAATCCGCCCATTGAACCGAAATTGCCGAACTGGATTTCAAAAAAGGAGGATATGGTTAAGCCTGTATGGTATTTCCTGAAATTAATGGTATCTGCAAAGAGAAGAATCGAAAGAAGAAGGTTAACAATCAAGAAAGCAGTTTTTCTTCTTTTATTAAATGCAATAAAAACCAAAAAGCAAATAAAAACCACAATACTAAGAGTAGACAAAAACATGTTTATATAGGCTGAAGGCACATAAGGGCGTTCCATTATTTCGCTTGTATATTGGAAATATAAAGATTTCAATAAAACAGCAATAATAAAAACAAGTGCAAAAGAAATTTCAATTATAAATAAACGATTTTTTTCAAGCTTTTGTTTAAATGCCAGCAAGGTAGCCAAAAAAACCCCTTCTTTCAAATTATAAGCCGGGAGAAACAAATTCTCCCGGTTAATAGATCGTAATCTTTTGTAATGTTATTTAAGCTTGTATGATTTGAATGCATCTTTTTGTAAGATCATTTCAGATGTTCTGAGATCTTCTTTGAATTTTAGAACTTCATCCTGATAATCTTCTTTTTTCAGTTCCTTCTTATCTTTTATTCTTACAGCCGTATCGGTATCGCTGAAGTAGTAGTAGGTATCTGTAGCAACAGAACCGTTTCTGAGTACGGCATAACCTTTCTTTGTATTAAGGAGATCCTTGCCCATTGCATATGTCGAATCAAAACCCATCAGGTTTGCAAGAGTAGGGAGAGTATCCATTTGCCCGCCTGTTGTTTCTACAACCAATCCTTTTGGCAAACCGGGACAGTGAAGGATGAACGGGACTTTTTGAACCGACATCCAATCCGCATCGCTGTCATCAAGATTGAGGAATTTTCTCAAATCGGAGCCCTGATATTTCGGAATGCCGAAGTGATCGCCATATATGGCAAGAACAGTCTTATCGTACAATCCTCTTGCTTTTAAGTCACTTACAAGTTCACCGATGCAATAATCAACATAGTGAGCGGCCCTAATGTAGTTTCCTAAAGTAGTCCCGTCATAAGGAGCAACATTAAACTGATAATTACTGAACGAACCGTAGGAAAAATGGCTCGAAAGAGTAATCAGAAAACTATATGAAGGCTTGTCAAAAGCAGCGATTTTTTCGACTGCCTGCCGGAACATTGACAGGTCGCTGAGTCCCCAGCCTCTTACCTGATCAATTTTAAAGTCCTTGTTGCTGTAAAATTTGTCAAAGCCGAGATTCCTATGCATGTTGGTTCTGTTCCAGAAGCTTGGTTCATAGCCATGGAAGCTGTTTGCAGTATACCCTTGGGCTGTAAGCATCTTTGCTATGGAATGATATGTGTTTACTGGATACCTGAAATATACTGCCCCATCCAAAACCGGGTACATGGAGGTATTTGTCATAAATTCTGCATCGGAGGTATTTCCTCCCCCGATCTGATAAAAGAAATTGTTGAAGTATACATTTTCTTTAACGAGCTTATTCATGTTGGGCGTTATTTCCATGCCGTTTATCTGCCTGTTAATGAAGAAGGCCTGGATGGCTTCAAGCTGAATGATCATAAGATTTTTGCCTTTGGCTATATCTTTATACTTGCTCGTAGTCTTAGGCTTATTTGAATATAATTGCTGTATAGCTTTTTTGTCCTCGGCTGTCAGGGATTTATCCGCCAAAACATTTGCCTGGATATATCCGCCTGTATCATAAGCATGGAAGCATAAAACCCCAAGCTCTTTTACAACGTAGTTCTTATCATACTTAAACATTGTTTTGTCTATGTTCGCATAAATAACTGCGCATGCAACCGAACTTATTAAAAGTATAGCCAGGGAAGGGATTAATTTCCGAACAAACCTTGCTTTGATGGTGAAAAATCTTTTCATAAATATTGATGCCGCTATGAAAATCGGAATATCTATAATATATAAGATATCCCAGAACTTCAGCAGGCCCTTGATGCTATCGCCGAGCGAACTGACAAGACCTATTTGAAGCAGCACGGGAACCGATATTGCACTATGGTAATAACGGTAATAAATAAGGTCCGAAAGCAAAATTACGGTCAAAATGACATCAAGGATTATCATTCCGAGTTTACGGCGTTTATTCGTTATAAGCAGAACAAAGGAAGTGAGCATGAGTAATATGGAAACAGTCATACCCAGCATGGAATTAAAAAATATCGAGGTAGTTGAACTTATTCCGGTTGAAAGCTGGAAATATAAAGCTTTAACAAGCATATAACCAAAAATGAATACAAAGAAAAGCACTTCTGACAGCACAAAACGATGAAGAATTATGTTTTTCTTCAAAAAAGAGATAAATCTTGACAAAATAAGGACCCCTTTCAAAATATGCGAAATTGTCGCTTAGACAAGCTTTATATATCTTGTAAGCCTGCTCTCAAATAAATTTATTGTATACGTTTTCTTAACTTCTTTTTAACACTTTTTTAATTTTATATCAATTATCTCAAGGTTTCAATAACAATAATGCAATATTCACACAAAATACATAAACCAATTAGCTGCAAATGCTTTATTTATTTCCAGATTTCCTTAAGTCTGATTTTCTTTTGAAGAACCCTTCTTATCTCAAGCAAAGCGGTATAAGTGGGGAGAATGCAGAAGCTTTTTTCCGGATAATTATTGGAAATTGCACTGTTGATTATTTTATTGTAATCTTTTACAAGCTCGATCCTTTTGGTGTCGAAGCCGGCATATTTAAGTCTCAATGCCATATCTTCAGCCCTTGTGCCAGAGACATAAATCTTTTCGAACCTATCTTGATGTCCGGATAGCTTTTCAAACTCAACGTCCCATAGCCAGGAAATATCCCTGCCGTCGGCAGCATTGTCATTAATAAGGAGTGCAAGCTGATTTACTTCAGGAAATGAAGAGAGGTATTCCAAGACCTGATTAAAGCCTGTTGGATTCTTCACAAGTATAATATTAATGTTAAGGTTTGATATTCTTATATTCTCCATCCTGCCAAAGCTGTTTTCAAATCTTTCAAGCGCTTTAACCGAGTTTTCCAAAGACAGTCCCAATGCTAAGCCGCATGTTACTGCAGACATTGAGTTGTATATGTTGTAAAGCCCGGGAACGTTTATTTTCACAATATTATTCTGAACTTCTTTTTTATCGGATGGAAGACTGGTTGAAAGCTCTATTAACGAATATTTGTCTGAAGCTTCAATGAGCGCAGAACACATGACATCAGCTTCGGGGCTGCTGTAATGGCAATTCGGGCAGGAGTAACCGCCCAAATGTCCGTAAATACGGTTTGCATAATCATACTTTGTTTTGCAATAGATGCAATATGCGGCATCGCTGCTGTTGTTTACGCTTGCGTCGAAATTGAGGCTTTTTTCAAACCCATAGTAAAGCTTTTCAATAGAAGAATTCCTTCCCAAAGATGAGCATAAAGAGTCATCAGCATTAAGGATAAGTTTGGTTTTTTTTAGGTTTTCAATACTTTTTTGTATTTTATTCACGGTAGTGTAAATCTCTCCGTATCTGTCGAGCTGGTCTCTGAAGAAATTAGTGACAACAATACAATCAGGTTCAAGGTTTGCAACAACCTTGGGAAATGCAGCCTCGTCTATCTCCAGCAAAGCTGTTTCATCATTTTTTCGCCCAAACCTATACGATTCAATGAATGTAGTAATTATGCCGTATTCAAGATTTGCCCCTGATTTATTTGATATATATCTAATTCCATTCTCAGACAGTATGTGTCCAATCATGCTTGTAGTTGTTGTTTTGCCGTTGGTGCCTGTAACCATTATGATCCGGTGACCGGCAGCAATAGCTTTCAATATATAGGGATAAAGCTTTCTGGCCAGCTTTCCGGGAAAGCTTGTTCCTCCCAGGTGCAGAAAGCGGCAGATTTTGATTGCAAGTTTAGATATCAAAATAACAAAAAACAGCCTAAGATTCATTACCTCTCCTAAAAAAAATATTTTTATTATTATTTCTACTTTCCCGCAACTTTATAATAAAACTATATTGATTTATACTCTATGAACGAAGGTTTTATTCAAAGCTGATAAGCAATTTAGTTATTCAGTAATGCAAAGAGGGAAATAAATTGGTCAAGCATTTAAATTTTGGTCAAAACATTGATACCTCATTTTTGAAATGATAGAATTATATATGAGTTTCGTTGCGCCCATAAGCTGACGCACCCGGGTGGGTGCGAAATAGGACCGAGACCGATAGATTTGCACCTTAAAGCTTTAAGAATGATGGGCGCAAAGATTCAGGACGCCCATGGTGGGTTCATATTTGCTGAAGCCGACAAACTGAAAGGCTGCGATATTCATTTGGATTATCCCAGTGTAGGTGCTACTGAGAATATAATGCTTGCAGCTGTTTTTGCCGATGGGGAGACATATATAAGAAATGCCGCAAAAGAGCCTGAAATAATAGACTTGCAGAATTATCTCGTTAATATGGGAGCAAATGTTTCAGGGGCAGGTACGAGCATTGTGCGTATAGTCGGGGATTCCGCAAAGCTTAGGAATGTTGAACATAATGTAATCCCTGACCGTATAGTTGCGGGTACATATTTGATTTCATCAGCTATTACGGGCGGAGAAGTACTTCTAAAAAATGTTGTGCCGGAGCATATAAGCTCCATAATATCGCTTTTGAGAGAAAGCGGCTGCAGGATAAATGTTAAACGAAATTCCATATATATAATAGGAAGCATGAGACCGAGAGCAATTGACATTATAAGGACTCTTCCTTATCCGGGATTTCCGACAGACATGCAGGCGCAGATGTTGGCATACCTGTCATTTGCAAAGGGTACCAGCATTGTTGTCGAGACTGTTTTTGAAAACAGATATAAGCATGTAGATGAGCTCTTGAGGATGGGAGCCAATATTAAGCTTGAGGGAAGGCTTGCTGTTGTAAAGGGAGTAAGGAAGCTTACGGGAGCCAACGTATTTGCAAGAGACTTAAGAGGCGGAGCTGCATTAGTGCTTGCGGGACTTGCAGCCGAAGGAGAAACGGTCGTAAACAACACTCATTACATTGACAGAGGCTATGAGAAGATAGAGGAAAAACTCCAACTGCTGGGTGCAAATATTAAGCGTGTTGAAGATAATTGAAATCAACATTAATTTATACGAGGGGATCAAATTTGAGAATACAAGAGATAAACAACGGTTATTCGGAGCAACCGGTTAAAAAACCCAAAGTGGGCAAGAAAAAGAATAAGTCTAAAAGAAAATTAAGATGGCTAAAATTAGTCATAGAACTTATAATAATGGGGGCATGCATTGTTCTGCTTGCTATTTCACCGTTATTCAATATAAGAGAGATTGAAGTTTACGGCAGTGAACACTATAATAAGGAAGAAATTAAAAATGCTTCAGGCATAGTTATCGGAAGCAATGGTTTTAAAGCAGTAGGAAGCGATTTGAGAAATATATTTACATTCAGGGACGGAAAGGCGGAAATAAACATCCTAAAAAGCTGCCCGTACGTTAAAGACGTTAAAGCTGTTTTCAATATTACAGGTGTTATTAAGGTAAAGATAACCGAAAGAAAACCAATAGGGGTAATACAGTATCTGGGTACAAATTTGCTTGTCGATGACCAGGCATATGTAATTGATACAATCCCGAACGGCCAAAAAACAGGTGTACCGTTCCTCAAAGGCTTATCCTTCAACCGGTTTAAGCTGGGACAAGCACTTAAGCTTTCAGACAAAAACGCAATTGACAGCGCCGTAGCATTGATTGAAGCTATTAAAAAGAATGATGCTGAAAACACAGCCTTTGATATAAAATTGATTAAAAGTATCAATTACATAGATATTAGCGATTCTGAAAAAGTCACAGTAGGTGTGAATACCAAGCTTGATGTTAATTTTGGAAATATTCAGGACTTACCCTATCAGGACTTAACCTACCGCATAGACTTTTTGAAGACAATTCTATCCGGCAATTATAAGAGCGGCTATATTGATTTATCAAGCGGTAAAAATGTATATGGCCGTGATTCAAAATAAATTTTCAGGGGGAAACATATGATACCGGTACTTGGACTAATATTAGGAATATTGATTGGAATTCTAATACCTGCACGCTATAATATACCTTATGAATATTCTAATTATGTTGCGGTTGCCATACTTGCAGCTCTCGACTCGGTTTTCGGAGCGATTGCAGCATCTCTTCAGGGCAAATTCAATCTGAAGATTTTCATATCGGGCTTTTTCGGAAACGCCCTGTTGGCAGGCGGATTGGCATACATTGGAGACCAGTTGGGAATACAGCTTTATCTTGCAGCTGTTTTTGCTTTCGGAAACAGACTGTTTTTGAATTTTGCAATTATTCGAAGATTTGTATTGAATAAATATTCGAAAAAAGATAATATAATAGAGAAATAGGTGTTTCTTAGGGGGTTTAGTTTAGTGGGCGATACAATCGTTGGAATAGATATAGGTGCATCGAAAGTATGCACTATAATCGGCCGAATGGATAGAGCAAATCAGATAGATATTATCGGCAGTGGCATAAGCCCATGCAATGGTGTTAAAAAGGGTATCATTGTAGACATCGAAGCCACCGCCAATTCCATAAAAGAATCCATAAATCAGGCAGAGTCCATGTCGGGTGTAAAGGTGAATTCTGCCTATGCCAATATTATGGGTTCCCATGTCAATGTAGTCAATAACAGGGCAGGCATAACCATATCTAATGAAAACAAAGAAATTACATCAAGAGATGTCGAAAGGGTTCTGAATGCAGTCAGGGAAATAGCAGTACCTGATGACAGGCAGATAATAGATATAATTGTCAAACAGTACATAATAGATGACTATGATGAGATTATCGACCCGATAGGCATGGTTGGAGTAAGACTGGAAGTAGAGGCTGATATAGTTATAGCAAAGATAACTTCGGTTCAGAATATAGTGAAAAGCTTTGAAAGAGCCAATTTGCGCATAAACGGCCTTATTATCCAGGCTCTTGCAACAAGCGAGGTTCTTTTGGCGCAGGACGAGAAGGAAATGGGCGTTCTTATGATAGATGTCGGTGCCGGTGTAACTGATGTCTCCGTATTCCGGAAAAATAACCTTATTTTTTATGACTCCATACCGGTTGGCGGGGATCATATTACAAACGACATTTCTATCGGGCTTAAAGTTTCCTTTGGAGAAGCTGAAAAAATTAAGAAACAGTATAATCTTGCCCTTACTTCTCTAATTAAGAATGATCAGGATATTTCGATCAACGATACAAACAGGGTAAATAAGAAAAGTATAAAGGTTTCTGAAGCGGTAGAAATAATTGAAGCAAGAGTCTACGAGATGTTTTCCTTGTGCAAAGAAATGCTACAGAATGCAGGGATAGATATGAATTTAAGCGCCGGCACTGTTTTAACCGGAGGAGGAATTTCACGTCTGGATGGATGTATTCAATTGGCGGGAGAGGTTTTTGAACTGCCTGTGAGAATAGCTGAAAATAAAGTTGCCGGTATCTCCAAGGATGAATATGTCACTTCGGCAGGAATGATAAAATATATTTTCAGCAATAAGAAGGGCTTGAGCGCTGAAGCCGAAGTGGTGGCAGCAATGAATAGAACGCCTCAGAAGAAGAAAAAGAATAAGCTGCTCGAAAAGCTTTCAAAATTTTTCAGTGACTTTTTTTAGAAGTATAGTTCTAAATTACGATATACAATATCAATAAATTGGTTTATAATGATTGTGTAAAAATCAGACATGAATAGAAAATATCATAAATATTCAAAAGACATTTCATATTATTAATTTAAGACAAATGATAAATGAAGGGGGATTATAATTGTTAGAGTTTGATATTGATATGGAACAATTTGCCCAGATTAAGGTAATAGGTGTCGGCGGGGGCGGAAATAACGCTGTAAACCGCATGATAGCCGCAGGTCTTCGTGGGGTTGAGTTCATTGCAATTAATACTGATAAACAGGCTTTGTTTCTTTCAAAAGCAAATACCAAGATTCAGATAGGGGACAAGCTGACCAAGGGTCTTGGTGCAGGTGCGAACCCTGATATCGGCGAAAAGGCTGCAAATGAAAGTAAGGATGAAATCGCACAGGCTATTAAAGGAGCAGACATGGTGTTTGTTACTGCCGGCATGGGCGGTGGTACAGGTACAGGAGCAGCACCGGTAGTTGCTTCAATTGCTAAGGAAATGGGCATTCTGACTGTCGGAGTCGTTACCAAGCCTTTTATGTTTGAAGGCCGTAAACGTATGCAGTATGCGGAAAGAGGAGTAGAGACCCTAAAGTCAGTTGTTGACACACTGGTTACTATTCCAAATGACAGATTGCTTCAGGTAGCCGAAAAGAAGATGTCGTTCGTAGATGCGTTTAAGATTGCTGACGATGTTCTGAGACAGGGTGTTCAAGGTATTTCGGATCTTATTGCTGTACCCGGACTTGTTAACCTTGACTTCGCAGACGTCAAAACTATTATGCTTGACACCGGACTTGCACATATGGGTGTTGGAAGAGCTTCAGGCGAAAATAGGGCTGAAGAGGCTGCCAGACAAGCTATACACAGTCCTTTGCTCGAAACTTCCATCGAAGGAGCGAGAGGGGTATTGCTTAACATAACAGGCAGTTCGGATCTTGGATTGTTCGAGGTCAATACGGCTGCAGAGTTGGTTCAGAAATCTGCTGACCCGGATGCAAACATTATATTCGGTGCGGTAATTGACGAAAACCTGAAGGATGAAATACTTATTACCGTAATTGCTACAGGATTTGACAAGGGTCCGATTATTAAAAAGCCTGAAAAGGTAATCGAAAAAACTCAGGCAGCCAACAGCAGCAGCCCGGAAAGACCTGTAAAAGAAACCGGTAATGTACAGGGCGGAGATGAGCTTGATATTCCAACCTTCCTGAGAAGGAACAGATTCAAATAAAACTATTGTCAATTTTAAAGCGTCAGGCGTTCAGCCTGACGTTTTTTTGTCACATCATTTTTCTTTTTCAACAATTCCATTTGACAAATTATTTTGGTTCAAGCCCATATAATAATCATATAAATACAAGCACCTGAATATATGTAAAATAAGGGATTGTCTATTGTGAGGTAGCCCGTGGAGATTTATCTTGATATACTATTTCTGGAAAATCTGGTTATGAACTATTTGATCCTGCTTGTTGCTGCAAAGTTATCGAGAACAGGCACTACAACCCTTAGATTGTTCCTCGGTGCTGTAATTGGCGCCATATATGTCGTATTACTTATTCTTCTTCCCGGAATGAAAATATATTACACGGCTTTCGCCAAGTTTTTATTGTCATTCCTTATAATAGCCGTCGCTTTTTCACCAAAAAAGATAGGATCCTTTCTTAAAACGCTGGCCATGTTTTATATATCGACCTTTATCTTTGCCGGAGCAGCATTTACATTTTTTTATTTCAACCAAAGCGGCGGATTTGTTAAAAACGGAATAATTTATGCGATATGGCAGTTTAAGTGGAACTACTTGTTTTTATTCTTTTCAGTAATAACAGTGGGAATTATTGTAAAAATCTTCCTTGAGGCTGCCAGACATAAGATTGCTATGGAAAGGCTGATGGTAAGGTTAAAAGTCGCCTTTGAAAGTAAATCCACAGAGCTTGAGGCACTGATAGATACCGGAAATACACTGCATGACCCGTTAACAAATATGCCTGTTGTAGTAGCTGAGTTTAAAGCCCTGAAGGAGATTCTTCCGTTTGAAATTCAGAGCATTTTCACGGATTATAAGGAAAATGACCTCAACAAAGTGACTGAGATCATCTCCAACTCCACTTGGTTTTCGCGTTTCAGGCTTATACCGTTCAATTCTCTTGGAAAAGAAAACGGCATGATGATAGGGTTTAAGCCTGATTATATTGAAGTGGAAAATAAGAATGCAAAAAAGGGAATTGAGAATGTAGTAATAGGTATCTGTAATAAGGCACTGTCCAAAAGTGAGAAGTACAATGCACTTTTAGGGCCTGAACTAGTTTGATTATATCAATTATATAGGAAAGGTGAAAGGGGTTGGGCTTTTGAAATATCTAAGAAAACTAAGGTTAATTATAAGAATAAAGTATATAGAAATTATAAAAAAGTTGAATTTGCATGAAGGAATTCCAGTGCATTATATAGGGGGCAACGAAGCTTTGCCTCCTCCATTGAGCAGTGAAGAAGAGAATTACCTTTTAAACAAGCTGGAACAGAGTGAATTTGGAGTCAAAACAATTTTAATAGAGCGTAATCTAAGGCTTGTTGTGTATATTGCAAGGAAATTCGAAAATACAGGCGTAGGAGTAGAGGATCTTGTTTCGATAGGAACAATCGGCCTCATTAAAGCAATCAATACCTTTAATCCTTCAAAGAATATCAAGCTCGCAACATATGCATCAAGGTGCATAGAGAATGAAATACTGATGTACTTGAGAAGGAATAACAGGATCAAGACTGAGATATCTATTGATGAGCCGTTGAACATTGACTGGGACGGAAATGAATTATTACTTTCGGACATTCTTGGCACAGAGAATGACATGATATACCGCAGTATTGAGGATGAGGTTGACAAGGAATTGCTGAGCACTGCTATGAAAAAGCTTTCAGCCCGTGATAAAAGAATAATGGAGTTGAGGTTCGGACTCTCAAGCGGGGTTGAAAAGACACAGAAAGAAGTAGCTGATATGCTGGGGATCTCGCAGTCATATATTTCCAGATTGGAGAAACGAATAATAAGCAGACTTAAGAAAGAGATAAACAGAATGATTTAAGGCTCGGCAAAATATTAATTCCGGTTCTTTTTCAGAATACCCACGAATTTAAGGGTTTCTGCAAAAGATTACCGGAAGTTATGTTTTAACGATGCCTAAGGCTCGGCTTAAATCGGGCTTTGTCAAGGCTATTTTTAAAAATTTTTTGCCTCTCGGAACAGTATAAAAAAGACCTCCATGGCAATAATGATAATGACTTAAATTTAGTTCCCGGGAGGTTTTTCCATGCTGGTAAATAAAGTAGAAATATGTGGAGTTAATACAGCCAAGTTACCGATTCTATCCAATGATCAAAAAAAAGAACTTTTTGAAAAGATGCACAAGGGAGACACCTCTGCACGAGATGAATTCATAAAAGGAAACCTAAGACTTGTCCTTAGCGTTATTCAAAGATTTAATAACAGGGGAGAGTATGTGGATGATCTCTTCCAGGTAGGATGCATAGGCTTGATAAAGGCAATAGATAATTTTGACGTTACCCAGAATGTTAAATTCTCAACATACGCTGTTCCTATGATAATTGGGGAGATAAGAAGGTATCTTCGCGACAATAATTCAATAAGAGTCAGCAGATCCTTGAGAGATATTGCTTATAAGGCGCTGCAGGCCAAAGAGAAGCTTACCAACAAGAATTCAAAAGAACCGACAATTAATGAAATTGCGGAAGAACTGAAACTTCCAAAGGAAGATGTTGTATTTGCTCTTGATGCCATACAAGATCCTATTTCTCTTTTTGAATCAGTGTATCATGATGGCGGGGATGCAATTTATGTAATGGATCAGGTCAGCGATGAAAAGAACCATGATGAAAATTGGCTTGAAGGCATTGCTTTAAAGGAAGCAATGAGGAAATTAAACGACAGGGAGAAGTTAATCTTGAACCTAAGGTTCTTTGACGGCAGAACTCAGATGGAGGTTGCAGAGGAAATAGGCATATCGCAGGCTCAGGTTTCAAGGCTTGAGAAGTCAGCACTTATGCACATGAAAAAGTATATATGATATAGTCTTTTAACAATAGAGAATGAAGAAATGAACACCGAAAGGTGTTTTTTTCATATTCTGGTGCTTCAAAACATATATTTGAATTAGAAGCTTTGGACAATACAATAGACAATAGCCAATTCAGCCATAGTCTAATCGGGAAGTGATTTTTATGGGGCGTACATCTGATTTTAAGCAAAAGGAAGTAATTAACATTTTAGATGGGAGAAGACTGGGCTTTGTGAGTGATGTTGAAGTTAATTTTGATGATGGAAGCCTTGAAGCCATAGTTATTCCAAGCGGAAACAAAATATTCGGCTTTATCGGCAAGGATAACGAGTTGATAATTCCATGGGAAAGAATAAAAAAGATTGGAGAAGATATTATACTTGTGGACCTGGATGACAGGTTCTTGAGGAAACACTTTGATTAGAAAATTTATTTTAAAATCGGTATAAAGTATATAATTTTTAATCCGATACTATATATGGTGTATTCTAATTTTACTTATGATGAATTCCATTTTTTAATGGAGATATGGGGGACTAACAAATGAGATGTCCATACTGCGGTTATGAAGATGATAAGGTCATTGATTCAAGGCCCACTGACGAAGGTTCTTCGATCAGACGCCGGAGAGAATGCTCAAAGTGTACTCGAAGATTTACTACATATGAGAAAGTAGAAAGCCTTCCGTTAATGGTTATCAAGAAAGACAAGAACAGAGAACTTTTCGACCGGAACAAGCTGCTGAATGGGTTGATGCGTGCTTGTGAAAAGAGGCCTGTTTCAATCCATGACCTTGAAAAAATGGTGGATGAAATAGAGAGCCAGCTTCATAATTCGCTTCAAAGGGAGATTACAACTGAAGAAATAGGGGAATTGGTGATGTCCAGGCTGAAAAACATGGACGAAGTGGCTTATGTAAGGTTTGCTTCCGTTTACAGGCAGTTTAAGGACATTAATACGTTTATGGACGAACTGAGGAAGCTCTTGAATGAAAAGTAGAATATTAGATTACAGGGTGATGATATATCATCCTTTTTTATTTTACACGCTTTTTCCAAAGTAGTAAATTTAATAAAGCTGCCGTGCTTCCTCCATTCTTGTACGTCACAAATAAATTTGATACTATATAACTAAAAATTGACTCGGGGGATAACATGAGCGATATAATGGAAAAAAACCTGCAGCTTCTTCGGAAATACCAGCCGAATGTATTCCAAAAGCTTAATTTATATATGCAGGGCCAATACAAGCCGGTTAATAAGGAAGTCGAAAAAATCCTTGTCGCTAATTGCGACGATATGGTTATTAATCTTCTGGTTGTCTGTCAAAACGGCCAATTTGCCATTTGCGACCATGAGGATCCTATCGGGCAGTCCTATGAATGGATTGATAAATACATTGATCCCTCAAATTCATCAGAAATCATTTTCGGAATGGGTTTTGCATTTCATCTTGAGGTTTTGATCACCAGCTTTAGCAACAAGAGGATATTTATTATAGAGCCCAACCTTGAATTGTTTTATCAGATTATCAAGGTACGTAATATTGAACCGATTATAAAGAATTCTACCATCATACTTGATGAACCTTTGAATACGATTCTCAATATAGTCAATAACCTGTTTTGGGAAACCTCAAAAGGAGGAATCCAATGTCAGCCTTTCGAAGTTTATGCGGAAATGTTCTCTCAGTTGTGGGATGACTTGAGAAGCAAATTTATAAAGCAAGCTGAAAATTTCAACGTCAATGTTGCAACTAAAAGGTTTTTTGCCGACTTATGGATACATAATTATATTAAAAACGCAGGTGAGCTGGCAAAAGCATCGAATGCACAGGGCCTTGTCGGAAGGTTTAAGGGAATCCCGGGGATATTGGTATCAGCAGGGCCATCTCTTTCAAAAAACATGCATCTCCTGAGAGAACTGAAGGACAAGGCTGTTATAATGGCTGCAGGTACTTCAGCTGCAATTCTTGATGATAACGGCATAGCGCCTCATTTCATGGTCGGAATCGATGCCTCTGAAAGTGAGGCGGAAATGCATGGCAGAATTAAAGCCAAAAACATCAACTTCATATATACAAACCAAGTTGCTGTCGGATCGTTAAGCTATTACAAGGGTCCTAAATTCTGCATGAATTATTCAATGGATGAATTTACTGCAGACTTTTTCAAAAATGCCAAGGTAGATTCAGAAATGTTTTTAAGCGGGCCGTCGGTTGCAAATACCACTTTTGACCTGCTCCTGAAAATGGGGTGCGATCCAATCTTACTTATAGGTCAGGACCTGGCTTATACCAATGGAGCCAAATATGCCGGGGATGAAAAAGGTATTGCAATAAAGGATCTAGATATCGCACAAGAAGAGTTTATCCTTACCAAGGATATTTACGGCAATGATGTCTACACAAAGCTGCCTATGCTTACAATGAAGAACTGGTTTGAGACATATTTTGAAAAAGTGAGTGATAAGGTCGAAATATTGAATGCTACTGAAGGCGGTCTCAATATAGAATTTGCGAAAAATGTTAAGCTTGAAGATGTTATAAAAGAGAAAAAATTCAAAAGTGTAGGTGTAGGCGAATTAATAAGCGGAATTTATAATGAGTATCATTTTACGGACGAAGTGAGTGTTAAGCTTGATGAATATAAGACAAAAATACTTGAAGAAGTCATTAAACTGGAAGAATTGAATAAGGAACTTCGGAAAATTGCCGATTTGCTGCAAAGAGAAGTTTATCATCCAAACAAAGACAGAAAAGCTTTTGACAGAACATTAGGGCGGGTCAACTCCATATTTGACAGCATACTGAATTCATCGATATACAATACAGTGCTTAAGAACTTAATCGAGATTGAATTCTATATAATCAAGCGGGAAGTTGAAAGAGCGAGCGAACAGGCTGTAGATTACAAAGAACTGAAAGAGGTTTACCTGGAAGCAATAGGTAAACAGCACAGTATACTGGAAGATAAGCTCGGGAAGTTAAAGAAGCTGCTTGTAGAGTAATGAATTCCCGAATGCCATAGCTCATGTCAGACATTTGAGACATGATGTATAAGCAACTTAATTTTATATAAATATTAAATAAATCTCCCTAGTTAGGGGGATTTATTTATGTCAATAAAGAAATTTTGAAATGAAATGTCTTGTAATGAATTGAACTATATACAATTATGTAAATATATTGTAGTATAATAAAGAAATAACAGAAATTATGTACAATCAAGGGGAGAAAAGTATGCTATCAAAAATAAAAAGCTGTGGTTTAGCCGGTATCGACGGATACATAATTGAGGTTGAAACTGATATAAGCAACGGAATCCCGGCCTTTGATATTGTGGGACTGGCGGATATGGCAGTAAAGGAGTCGAAGGAAAGGGTAAGGGCTGCAATAAAGAATACGGAACTTGACTTTCCGGTAAGGAGAATAACTATAAACCTTGCTCCTGCTAATACAAAAAAAGAGGGGTCTTCTTTTGACCTTCCTATTGCACTTGGAATCTTAACCGCAACTGAACAGATTTATAATAAGAGTCTTGATAAATATATGTTTATCGGCGAACTGTCTCTCGACGGTGAGGTCAAACCGGTTAATGGAGTTCTCCCCATGGCCATATGTGCATTAAATGAAAAAATTGAGAATCTTGTGCTGCCTGTGGCTAACGCTGACGAGGCTGCTGTTGTAAAAGGCCTTAACGTATTGCCTATTAAGAACTTGCATGAGATTATTAACCATTTGAACGGTGAAAAAAAGATTGAAAAGCATGTAATAGATCTGGATGGAATCTTTAAATACGGGGCTGAACACGAATTGGATTTCTCGGATGTGAAAGGACAGGAAAATGTTAAAAGAGCTCTTGAAGTGGCTGCATCTGGTGCGCATAACTGCATAATGATCGGATCACCCGGATCAGGAAAAACGATGATTGCAAAGAGATTGCCTACGATACTGCCTGAGATGACATTCGAGGAAGCTCTTGAGGTGACAAAGATACACAGCATTGCCGGTATTTTGCCGACTAAAACCTCGCTTATAACAACAAGGCCGTTTCGCTCTCCTCATCATACAATATCGGATATAGGGCTTGTCGGAGGCGGAAAATATCCAAAGCCCGGTGAAATAAGCCTTTCTCATTATGGCGTGCTGTTCCTGGATGAGGTGCCTGAATTTAGCAAAGAGGCCCTTGAGGTGTTGAGACAGCCTCTCGAAGACGGCTCAGTAACCATATCACGGGTTAATGCCAGCCTTACATACCCGGCTGAGACTACACTGATTTGTGCCGCCAATCCATGTAAATGCGGCAATTATCTAGACCCTTCAAAGCAATGCAACTGCACTCCCAAACAGATACAACAATACATGGGGAGATTATCGGGTCCTCTTCTGGACAGAATAGACATTCATATTGAAGTCGCTTCAGTAAAGTACAAGGAGCTTGAGAGCACCAAAAGTGCAGAAAGCTCTGCAGTTATTAGGGAAAGAGTCAATAAGGCAAGAAAGATTCAGTTGGAAAGATATAAAGGATATAAAATATACTCCAATTCTCAATTATCTCCGTCTTTAATTAATAAATTCTGCAAAATAGATGACAAGGGTAAGGAACTGCTGCGTACAGCCTTTGATAAGCTTGGCCTGAGTGCCCGCGCACATAACAGGATTCTTAAGGTATCCAGGACTATTGCGGACATGGAGGGCAGCGAGGAGATAAAAATGAATCACCTGGCGGAAGCGATACAATACCGCAGTCTGGATCGAAAGTTCTGGGAGAGATAGCTGGCGCAAGATAGGAATAGTAATGTAAGTAACTGGAATTGTTTAAGGAGAGTCTTTATGAAAAAATTAATTTCTGTATTGCTTATTGCGTTTACACTTAATAGCTTGATAACTGTAAGTTCGATTGCTGCAACAAATTTCAAGGATGTACCACAGAACGCATGGTATAAAAATGATCTTGACTATATAACCAACGACAAGAGAAAAATCCTCGAAGGCTATAAAGGCAAGTTCAACCCTAATGATAATCTGACTGTTGCACAGTTTGTTAAGATCGCGATTGTTACAAGCAGCATCCTTGTATCAGGTGAAAACCCGAAGCAGAAATGGTATGTTCCGTATATAACAAAGGCAAAGGCTATAGGATACATCAGGGAAGGCGAATTTACGAACTATGAAAAGTATATAACAAGGGGCGAAATGGCTAGGATCTTAATCCGTGAGCTTGAAAGCCAGTCAACAAAGCCGACCTACCGCAACCCGGAAAAATTCAAAGCGATTATAAAGGATTATAAAAAGCTTCCTGAAAACTTACGGGATTACATAGTTAAAACGTTTGATCTTGGCTTGATAGGCGGTTACACAAATGGTGAATTTGGTGCAAACGACAAGTTCACAAGGGCGCAGGCAGTAGCAGTTGTAAGGAGGCTTTTAGACCCGTCGCACAGGATCAAGGTTGATATAGACAATTACACAGCCAAGGCTACGGTTACTGTAGAAGGGATAAAATTCAACCCCTACACGGATACAACCGGAAAACGTGATGAAATGAAGCTTGATAAGGTTTCAGAGTTCGCAATGGTATTTTTTAATCACCTACAGTTCTATACAAAAAACGGTAAGGCATATTTCAAGGGCTACGTACCAAAGGTTCCTGAAGGTTATCACATATCTATAATCCTATTAATTAATAATGCTACCTCTGTCTTCAGTAATGGTTCAAAATATGACCAATGGAATATACCGAATCAGGGATATTTTGATAAGTATATGCAATTAAACAGAAAAGATATAAAGGAATATTCACTTATAATAACGATTTTAAAAAATGGAGATTCCGGGGACAATGGTAGTATTATCCTTTATTGGCCTGATTTAAAGTTACAAAAAATCTATTGGGATAAACAACCTCAAGATTTAGGCATACCAAAGGAGATGTTCAGCAGATGGTAAAAAGATGCATTAGGAAAGTTATAGCTTTAATATTGGCTGCATCTTTACTGATGGCATTTCCATCGAGGATAAATTCCCAGACTGTAGTTCCTTATGCGTATGACAATCAGTACCTTTCTTTGACGATTGGAGAAGAGCCAACTGGAAATTATGGTGTACTTTCAACATACACATATTGGGCTCAGTATGAATGGTGGCATTACTCAGCAGGGGATGACAAGCCCGGATATTGGCAATGCACAATGCCTGACGGAACGCACCATTTCATAAAAGATACAGAATACAAAACATGGACGAATATTAACTACATTGCAGAAGATAAGGGCTTTAAAATAACGCAAGATCTTTCTGTACCTGAATCGGTTCAGAGCTACATAGACAATGGTGGTAAGGTGCAAGTCAGTATTGACAAGAGCGGCGGGTATTATTACATGAACCCTCAGGAAATGTATAAGCCCGGAACTGCACAATTCAAGATATACGATAAAGGTGGTCAGTATTTCATGAGTTGGGAAGCAATACCTCAATTTGTATGTTCGAAAAATCCAGACCTTTGGTTCAATATAAGATTTCCATCATTAGCAAAGTATGGTTTTGTCCCTGTCCCTGATCAAACCTATGGAAGAAATATATATTCCATGTTCACCATAAAGAATCCTACTCATGTCGGTGAAGCTTACAGCACATACAGCAATCCGACCGAAGCGTATAAGCTTGACTACAGCATGATACTTGATGAAAAGGGAACCATTGAGAAAGGAAAACAGCTTAAAATCAGCATAGGCAATAATGCTACCAAAACAATATGGAGCCAGGATTTGAAAATAGGCAACGGAACCTTCCAGAATGTCGGAGCTATAGGGGTTGTTTTCTATTACCCGATTAAAGTAACCTACTGGAAAGTTACAGATGAAACTATCGATGAAGCGGTTACAATAAACAACCCGGTTACTCCTGACAATGAAACAAACAATACAAGCGCTAAAGCAACAGGCATTATTAAGGCTGACAATCGAGGCAGGGAAAAATTCGATGTTCTAAAGGGCATACCATCGTCTGAAAGTCTCTATACAAACGTATCAGCTAAAAACTTACTGGCGAACTACAAGTTTACAAAGAAGGCAGCGACAGCCCAATACCAGTATATTGTAGATGTAACCTTTCATTTGAGCTGGACAGACTGGGTTCCGGATTACACTACTATACGTCATGGTCCCCCGGATGATTATTGCGAGGATACAGATGGCGATGGTGTAAATGATTCTTGTCCGGGTCATACCGTTCTTAATGGCGGACATAATGAGAAACATGAGTCCAATGAGACGGGAACACTGACGTATAACATCAATCAGGGTTATTCCTATTGGGTCATTGATAAGCTTGATATATACAAGATAGAAAAGGCTATTGTGAGCAACTCTGCTATTCACGGCGGCAGCATAGAATTGACACCAAACGGATATTCTGAACCTACCCTCAGTGAAAAGCATTCTGACAGTGCAAATGATCATGTGACAATGCCTGCAACCTTTACATATGACAAAAACTCAGGCAAATATGTCAAGCGTGTACACCATGACGTATATCTTAAGGACTATAAATCCGTACCGGATGGGGCTGTACCTGACTATCAGTCCGAAGCCAATTTGGAGGTTGCAAACGATCCTGTGAGAGTAAAAAACGATAAGCTCGTTGTAAACGATACGTCCATTATGGATCAAACCTCTTGTGCATTTACCACATCAGACCCTTCTGCCATGCCTAACCCCTCAAATATAGGCAAAGACGTACTATATAAAAGTGGCTTGAAGATTGACGACACAGAAGCCAATGGTGTGAAAACAAGCAGCGGAAAAATATATTACAAAAGAGTACCGACAACAGATTTGACTGCAGGGCCTGAAGAGATAACAGCGCCTATAGATAATATTAACTCAGTTACGGTGCATACACCTGTGGTTTGTAATGGTGCAGCACTTTCAGATGTTACATACAATCAATTGGTGAAACCCGATAGCAAAAGAGCTTCCATGGTACTGGGTACAGCCAGTCAGGTGAAAATAACTTCGAAAGGGCAGCATTTGAACATTCTGGGTTATGGAGACAGAGACTATTCAGATTATGTGAACGCAAAATATGTTTCTTGGCCTTTCGATGTTTACATCGGAACTGATGACAAGGGACAATTCATAAAGAAAGAATCCTGGTATAAGGTTCCGGATGGAAAGGACATCGTAGATTTCTATATACCTATTTGGGTTAAGGAAGACAACTATGTCATAAAGTATAAAACAGTTGCAATTAATGCTCCAAATGCAAATGACCATACACAAACTAATGCAAATCTTGATATCAGTAATTATATAGCGGCCGATACATGCAATGTGCAGGTTTCAGGCCGACTTTACGGCTTCAGGATATCCGACATTTCGGACTATCCTTTATGGGAAAAGGTATTTAGGAAGGATAACAATTCAACAGTGCACACGAACAATTACTATAGAGTGGGTTCAAAGGATCAGAACGGAAATCCCGTAAGTATTAGCCCTCTTTTCACTTTACCTCTTATTAATGGAAGTCATCCGCAGTACAAGAACAAGGGTGCATTAAAGACCGGAACAACTTTTAAGTTCGAGCTGTATTCCATTGGCGATTATTGTGGAGAAAAGGACTATATTCAACTGGATCCGACCTTCTGGTTTGTAAAAAAGGATGGCACGGGAAGACAGAGAGTAGACTTGTATTACAATGAAAAGTTCAACGGAAAAGAGCATTACTTTGTTAAAGTCGGCAGTGAACAGGATCATCAGAACATGCATTACACCAAGCTCGCAGACCGCTACAGGAATGTACCCGATTCAGAAATAGCAAACACCTGCAACGCCCTTGGAATCGACAAAAAGACATTTACAACACAGAACGCAAAACTTGGATGGTATGACAGCATTATTCTTACAAAGCCCCTTAGAACAGTGGCTGGGGATACTGACAAACTGCCTTCGGGTGTGGCATGGAAGGATGCCGTAACTGCCAGACAGCATTGGTATGGGCAGTACACGCTGCCGGATAAGTGTTATGCAGTTCCTTACGGATATAATGTCATGGAATATTCCAAAGTGCACAAGGGACTGGACGGAAAAGAGCCGATATGGCTGAAAAACGGCTATATAATAGTCAATTTCAATATATCGGCATTTAAAAACGGTGAGTTGGAACAGCCATATCTGAGTTATTATAAGGCGCCGTACTGCAATATGTGGGAGACAGAGGGCTTTGACTACAGTAAAAAGGACTATTCAGGAGCGAATTATACACTCAGTGACGGCGATACAGTGTTCTATTATGCGGATAAGCGCTTAAGTGATGACTATACAAGCGGGGTTACACATTAAATATGGGTCATATGGGGGCGGTGAGACGCAAGTCAAAATGCCCCAACTTGCCAATATAGTATTTATGGCATTACTTGATATGTATTATGAGCAACCCAAGAGAAATCCTTAAAAGTACTTATGGAGGTCGTAAATGTTTGGTCATATAAGTGATAGTAGTATTATTATTTAAAATATTTACTTTTCTTTCATAATATATACATAAAAAACGTATTAAGCCATTTTTACAACTCATTTCATTTTGGAGGAAACAAATGGATCAGGTGAATTTAGAGGTAGATGAGATAAAATCTAACTCCAAGGTTTTAGGCAGGATATCAATAGTTTTTATTATTTTAACCATTTGTTTTGCATTTGCAGGAACGATCTTATCGTCTGCGGAGATTAGAGGAAATGCTGCATTTAGATTTGGTTCTTATATCGGAGCTTTTATATTTTCATTTTTGCCGGGATTAGTTATTACACTCATATGCATGTTGTTTGTTAAAAAGCGGGATAAACGTTTAATTATTTATACATCGGTTTCCATGGTCATATCAATACTTTTTTTATTTTCGTCTATAAACACTTATAATAGTTATAATCTAAAAGCTGTGTCAATTCCAGACTTTAGACTTCGCGTACCGATAAACTGGATGAAAATTAATATAAACAATTCTTCAATATTATCTATGGGAGAGGCATCAGCTGCAACTGGCATTATAGTAACTAAGACAACTAATCCAACGATAAAAGATGCATATGACATATATGAAGCTGCAAATGTTATAAAAAATTCGCAAATAGCTGAAAAGGGTGCTACAAATCCAACCTCAACAAGCAAAATTAAGTTAAAAGGGTATGATGCCTCGAGTTATGAAATAACGAATTACAATAATGGTACAAAGACTATATACATATATACCTTTATTAAAAAAGATGATACTTTTTATTTAGTTATGATTTGGGACATAAAAACCGATTTCGCATTAAAAAAGGATGTTTTGTATAAAGTTCGAGATTCAATTAATTTCAGATAACGAATTACTAATTTAATTTTATTATGCTTTATGTCTATAATATTTAATGCTTGTTGTTATCTTTGACAGTACGGTTCGCCTCCACCATTTATGTGGGTTTAATAGGCTTCGCCAGTAAAGATAAAAAGAATTGGATTTACAATGTCTTTTGGTAATCCAAGAGTTGGAAATATCAAAGGAACTATATCTACAAAACAAATAAGTGTATCCGATTATTTTATATTTGGAAGCTCTTTTAAATATCATTTAATCACCCTTTTGAAAAAGCAATGTTAATATTCATTTAACTTGTATATTCTAGAATATAATAATATGCACTAATAAAGAAAGAGGTTTGACCATATAGAAAACTATTGATATTATTGTTCCATATTATTTTATATTTGAAAAATAAACCATTACTCCGAAAACTAATATAGGTTATGTACTGAGAGGTAATATGATATGGGCGTAAGTAGAAACATAAGAATAAGACTATTAACAAATTTAAATTTTTTTTCAGATATTATTACAGTTCTAATTAGTGAGGGATACTGTTTCGGTGAAAAAAATAAAATAGTTACTTTATCAGAAAATGACGTAGATGAATTCAATTATATGGAGTTTGATACATTTGATATTGTAAAAGGAGTTCTTGATAAAAGAGAGCAGAAAGGATATAACAACTATATTGTTATTTGGGATAATGAAACAGATGAAAGTTTACTTGTAAGTTCAACTAAACTTGAAAATAATTATTCAGACTATAAAAATCATTATGACATTAATTTTGCAATAGGTTACGGAGTAAGGATAAAAGATGCTGAAAGATATACGGATTTCAGTATTTACCTAAATAAGTTATTGCCAGTCCTTTTGAAAAATTCAATATATTTATGTGAAATAAATTGTTCTGATTATAATTGTTAAAAAGCAACTATTCAAAAGCCTAAAATAATCCTTAAAGTAGTGAGGATGCTATGGAAAAATACTTTCACTTTGATAGAAATAAATCCTTACAAGACCTTGAAAACGTCTACTGGTGTGAACCTAACTTTGATTCACACTTAGTTGTCACTTGCCATGAATTGAGGAAAAAGCCGATTGGAAATTTCTCGATAGAAGATTTAAGAATTATGATAGAACAACAAAATAGCTTAGATTACTTAATCCCATTAGCACTGGAATCACTTGGAGATAATATACTTTCACAAGGAGATTTTTATTGTGGAGACCTTTTAGATGCTGTATTAAGAGTAGATAATGATTTTTGGGTTAGTAACCCTATATATAAAAGTGATTTGGAAAATTTAATAGATAAGAATATTAAGACTATGGAGGAAAAGTTATATTCCTTTAAGGCAAGGTTTTTAGACGCAACCGTTCAAAACACATAACTAACACTACTAATAGCTATATATAGCTTAATGAATAAATGAAAGGGTGGTAAAATGGCTATAATCACACCAAATTTTAATTTTGCAGGTCGTTGTGAAGAAGCAATTGTACTGTATCAAAAGGCTTTTGACGCAAAGATTGGTTGTTTATTACGATATTCCGACGCCAATAAGTCTGATTGGGATAAAAAACTAACACCAGAACAAAAAAACTACATATATCACGCAGAGCTTTTTATTGGTGACCAAAGGATTATGATGTGTGATAATATGGATGTTAATTTGGCAAAAAGTACGGCTCTTTCACTGACTGTCACATTCGATACAAAGGAAGAAGTAAAACAGGCATATGAAGTTTTACGGGAGGACAGCGAGACAATTTATCAGATGCAGAGCACAACATATAGCTCTTGCATGGTTGTATTTATAGATAAATTTGGTTTCCGATGGGGATTGATGACAGAACAAACAGACCGATAAATTTCAACCTTGTTGAGTTGTGTCTAAATGGTGCTGAAGCAACCTCCCTTACATATCCAACCGAGACCACCCAATCCATAAAGGAAAAACTTATTGAAATTCGGAAGGTATTGTTAATTAAGTGTAGAATTATACGTTTTATGACAACTAAGGAACTCTTGATGTATGTACTTCGGGAATACTTAGTGTTAAAGATTAAAATAAATATGGGAGGTCCTATGTCAATTTTGACCAATACAAGTACAAAGAAGAAAGCAATCATTGCTTTGCCTGTTTCAATTTTAATCACTCTTGCAATATTGTCCTTATTGGCTTTCAAGGATGGAAGCAATTCCGAGTATAAAGAAAAGATATTTACTTTATCAAGCAAATTTGCTTCCGGTGACATCTATTCAATGAATAAGGATGGAACGGATTTGGCAAATCTAACAAAAAAACCTGGATATTACTCAACACCGGTATGTTCTCCAGACGGTACTAAAATTGCGTTTCAGTCAGACCGTGACGGTAAATGGAAGATATACACCATGGGTATTGATGGTTCCGATTTAAAAGAAGTTGCCGGGGCATCTTCACTTGACAAGCCATATAGCTGGTCACCTGATGGTAAGTACCTGCTTGTAGCTTCCCTTAGAGATATCAATTCTCAAATTTATGCTATTGAACTTGGTAATGGAAAAGTACATAACCTTTCGAACAATGCTTACAATGACAGCGATCCTTCCTGGTCGCCGGAAGGGGATAAGATCGCATTTGTATCCGACAGGGAAAGCCCTGATGGGGAGAGTAACCGGAAGATTTATTTATTGGACATGAAAACAAATAAGACAATTGCAATATCACATACTGATATGAAATATGTTTCTAAACCGTTCTTTTCTCCTGATGGATCTAAGCTTGCATATTACTTTGAAGGTAAATCGAGTTCAAATATCATGGTCTATGATATAAAAAATAAAAAATCCAGTGAAGTCAATGTGGCTGAAAAAGGCTGGGCGGAGCCGCAAGCATGGATTGACGGAAACAAGCTTCTGCTTAAGATATATTTACAGGATGATAATTCGAGCAATAAGCAAATGACTGTAATAGCAGATATCGACAATAAATCACCGGAAATAAAAATCATTAACAAAAAAATGCCGGAGGCGGAAGCATATACTTTCAATGCACAGATAAAAAGTTCTGCAGCTATTCTTCCAAAGGCTGCAGTAAAAAATAAATCATTAAATGCAGCAATAGCAAAAAGCGATCTGCTTCTTATAAATGCTGCAATAATTGACGGAACGGGAAAAAAGCCTATAAAAGGGAAAGTAATACTTATAAGCAATGGTAAGATCAAAGCAATCGATGATCTGAAAAAATTCTCAAAGTTATCTAAAGTTAAAAAAATAGACCTTAAAGGGGCATTTATACTCCCAGGCTTTATTAATGCACACGTACATCATTCCTACAATTCAGTGAAATTGAAGAAATGGGCCCAAGCGGGAGTAACAACTGTTCGTGACATGGGTGCGTACATTGGATGGGACATATTTAAATTCAGGAATATGGTATCCAAAAATCTGGGTTTGGCCAGAATCATTGCAGCAGGTCCTATGTTTACAGCACCAGGAGGCTATCCAGACGGCAGCTATTCTCTTGAAGTAAATTCAGTAAAGGATGCACAGGCTAAAACCAACCATGTATTGGATAGGGGAGCTGATGTAATAAAAATCGCACTTGAATCAGGTACAGCATTTGGGGCTGATTATCCTGTAATGAAGACGGATATCACAAAGGCAATAGTAAATGCGGCGCATAAAAGAAAAGTAAAAGTAACTGCTCATACGGACATTTTGGATAGCAAATATCTGGAACTGGCACTTGATGCGGGTGTGGACGATATAGCACATATGCCGGCTGGGTTGCTTTCAGATGGAACCATTGCAAAGATAATTTCCAAAGGAGCTTATTTAGAGCCGACTATAGAGGTATATGGCGATATGAAATATACTGCGATAAACAATCTTTCAACATATGTCTCAAAAGGGGGCAAGGTAGCCTTGGGTACTGATTATGACGGGTCACCTACGGGCTTGGTCATGCAGCTTGGAATGCCTTCCAATGAAATAGGCTGGATGTCGGAGGCAGGTATGACACCAATGCAGATCATCGTTTCAGCAACTAAAAATGCAGCTTATGTTTGCGGCAGGGAAAAAGATCTTGGCACAGTTGAAAAAGGGAAGATCGCAGACCTATTAATATTGAAGTCCGACCCCCTTAAGGACATTAAAAATTTGAAGAATGTTAAGATGGTAATTAAGGATGGTGTTATAATCAGACAATAAATAAAATTATCGTGTCTGGGTATTTGCATAACGCAAATATCCGGCCTTTTTGCAGTTAAAGAATGTATGGAAAGGTACAGCGGGAACGAGCAATTAATACCTTATGTAAACTATCAGGTGATTATTGCCGGAGATTAAGGTAAATTTAGGTTTACATATTCAAGTGCATTATGGTAGAATTTACACGTCATTTAGTTATTATATTTAGGAGGGTTAAACAATGAAAAAAAGAGCTTTATTATTGCTGATTTCCATTATGCTGCTGTTTTCCTTTGCAACTGGGGTGTTTGCTGCAACAAATATTACAGCTATCAAGGCGTTTTTAAACTCAGGGATCACAATACAGGTCAATGGAAAGAAATTTCAACCTAAAGACGAAAAGAATGCAGCTTTGCACCCAATAGTTTACAATGGAAAAACTTATGTACCTATAATCAATTATACTCAGGCTTTGGGATCATCTATTACATTTAAGAATTCCGGCGACGGAATCTATTCTATTTCAACCACTTCAAGTAGTGAAGGTAAACCGGTAAATGAAACACCTGTGACTACACCTTCGAAGCCAACTGGTTCAGCAACTACGACAAAGGCAACCGGATCACTTACATCACCGATACCTATGAATCAGAAATTTACATTTACATCTAAATATACTTATAAAGAGGATTCATACAGCGGTACATATTCATGCACCATAAAAAGTGTCAAAGCTATAACAAGAGACCAAATCGCAGCCTTGGGATTTAAAAAACCCGAAAGTAATGAAAAAATTGACTATGTGCTTGTTGACTTGGTTTGGGAAGCTAAGAATTGCAAGTTAATATCTGCTTCAAAGAGCTACCCATATAAGTATTTGTCTTCATTTGCACCTGATATCTGGGGTTCAGAAACAGCTTCAGGACATTATATAATCGGTGGAACTGATTATGGCTTTGATGGCAGCATAAGCAGAAATATAAGTGAAGTCACCGATTCCAAGAAATTAAATGTTGGAATGACAGGATCTTTCACTGCAGAAGGAAAAGTTATTCTGCCGATTTATAAGGGTGAAGAGAACTTCCTTGTTCTTAAAGATAATGGGCAGCAAGATTATGACAAATCCAAGATACATTTTAAACTGAAATAATTCTAAAATTCTTGAGAATGTCACCTTGAAAAGTGGCAGAACTGCTAATAGACCAGTAATGAAGTTAAAAGAGACTCGATTGAGGGTCTCTTTTTGATTGGAAATATTTACACAAAAAATGTTGTTATTTGTATGATTTATGATATAATAACAAAAGATTTTCCGGAAAGAAACATTCTGGTGTTCCTTTCTGAATAGGGGTGAAATATGGAAAACCTTTTGTATTGGATGTGGTTAAGCACCATACCTGATATTGGAAATAAAAAAATAGTCCAGCTGATACGAGACTTTGGGTCGCCGGTAAATATTTGGATGGCTTCAGAAGCCGAATTGAGATCCCATCAATTGCTCAATGGCGCGATTATTAATCATATCAAGGACAAAAAAAAGAGGCTTGAGGCAGAGACACACTTAAAGAATTTGTATAAAAACAATATTAAAGCAATAACAATAAATGATGAGAAATACCCTCCATATTTGAAAAACATTTATGATCCGCCTGCTATTTTATATTATAAAGGGGATATTAAAAAGGAAAACAAAACTATAGCTATTGTCGGCTCAAGAAGAGCAAGCGAATACGGATTGAAAATGGCTGGAAGTGTTTCTTATGAACTAGGTGCTTTGGGCATGACTGTAGTAAGCGGAATGGCAAGGGGAGTAGATTCTTATGCTCATTACGGAGCAATAAAGGCAAACGGAAGAACAATTGCCGTTTTGGGCTGCGGTCTGGATACGGCGTATCCTCCGGAGAACAAAGATTTAATGAATAAGATAGCTGAATCCGGAACGGTTATATCGGAATATTTGCCGGGCACTCCGCCCCTGCCGAAGAATTTCCCGGCAAGGAATAGGATTATTAGCGGTTTGTCACTCGGGGTCGTTATTGTGGAAGCGAATGAAAAGAGCGGTTCGCTGATTACGGCGGATTTTGCCTTAGAGCAGGGAAGAGAGGTATTTGCTGTTCCGGGCAACGTTTACAGCATAAACAGCAGGGGAACCAACAAGCTTATAAAAGAGGGTGCGAAGATAGTAACATGTGTAGAGGATATTCTTGAAGAACTTAGAGTTTTTGATGATGGAGCAGGCCCGGCGGGCAAAAAACCTAACAAAAGGGAGAATTTATACAAAGGCTTGGATGAGGACGAAAAAAAGATAGCTGAACAGTTGGAAAATGCATCTTTGCACATTGATTTTATTTCAGAAAAAACCGGTCTGAGCATACAAGCCGTGAATTCTGTTCTTGTAATGCTGGAAATGAAGGGTGTTGTTGAACAAATGCCGGGTAAAATTTTTAAAATCAGAGAATAAAATAAATAATAAAAAAGAACACTGGATTTTATCAAGAAATATGTTAATATATAAAATATTATGAACAATTTGATTTAGAAGAGGTAATAGTCAGGTATTAATTAATTTCTATTACCAATGCTACGCATATTTATACGGAGGAATACAATGGCTGAATATCTAGTAATAGTCGAGTCACCGGCAAAAGCTAAGACTATAGGAAAATTCCTTGGCAAGGGTTATCATATAGAAGCGTCAATGGGACACATAAGGGATCTGCCGAAAAGTCAGATGGGTGTAGACGTAGATAAAGATTTCGAACCCAAATACATCACAATAAGGGGCAAGGCAGAGTTAATAAACAAGCTTAAAAAGCAGGCAAAAAATGCCGACAAGGTTTTTCTCGCAACTGACCCTGACCGCGAGGGTGAAGCGATTTCATGGCATTTAGCCAATCTGCTTAAAATAGATGAAAAGGATAAGTGCAGGATAACATTTAATGAAATAACTAAAAATGCCGTTAAAAGTGCAATTAAAGCTCCGAGAAGAATAGATATGGATCTTGTCGATGCGCAGCAGGCAAGAAGGGTTCTGGACAGAATAGTCGGATACAAGATAAGTCCTCTTCTATGGAAGAAGGTAAGAAAAGGATTAAGCGCAGGAAGAGTCCAGTCTGTTGCTACCAGACTTATATGCGACAGAGAGGAAGAAATAGAAAACTTTGTTGCTGAAGAGTATTGGACTATAGGTGCATTACTGAGCAAGCAAAAGGCTAAAACACATTTTGAAGCCAAATTCTACGGCACTGAAAAGGAAAAAATAGAGCTTGAGAATCAGCAGCAGGTTGATAAGATATTGAAGGAAATCGAGAATGGCAAATATACTGTTTTGAAGGTTAAGGCAAGCGAAAAGAAAAGGACTCCTGCTCCACCGTTCATTACCAGCACTCTCCAGCAGGAGGCTTCAAGAAAGCTCGGCTTTACAACAAAGAAGACTATGATGATTGCTCAGCAGCTTTATGAAGGAATTGATGTAAAGTCGATAGGGCCTGTCGGGTTGGTCACATATATTCGTACCGATTCAACCAGGATATCAACCGAAGCACAGCAGGAAGCCAGGACTTTCATACAGGATAAGTACGGAGCCAAATATATACCTGAGGAAGTCAGGGTATTCAAGAATAAATCTGCATCACAGGATGCCCATGAGGCAATAAGGCCTACGCATGTTTCTATGGAGCCTGATTCAATAAAAGGCTCTCTGACAAATGAGCAATACAAGCTATACAAGCTTATTTGGGAAAGATTCGTAGCAAGCCAGATGGCTTCAGCAATCTATGACACTATGACAATTGATATAAAGGTTAATAATTACCTATTTAAGGCCAATGGCTCGAAAGTGAAATTTCTCGGCTTCATGGCAGTATATACTGAAGGCAGGGACGAAGAGACCGATGATTCGGAAGTTAATCTTCCGGAATTAAAAGAGGGGGAAGAACTCAATCTTAAGAAAATTGATCCCAAGCAGCATTTCACTCAACCGCCTCTAAGGTACACAGAAGCCACGCTGGTAAAAGCTTTAGAGGAAAAAGGCATAGGCAGGCCGAGCACATATTCTCCTACTATCGGGACAATACTTCAACGTGACTATGTTGAAAAAGAAAAGAAATTCCTTGTCCCTACAGAACTGGGGAAAATAGTTACGGACATAATGAAAAACCATTTTAAGGATATTGTGGATGTACAGTTTACCGCACAATTGGAAAAAAAGCTTGATGATGTTGAAGATGGCGAAAAAAGATGGGTAGAAGTAATGAGCGACTTCTACAAGCAATTTATAGATGTTTTTTTGGAAGCGGATTCAAAGATTGGACATATAGAAGTCCCTGACGAGGTTACGGATGTAATCTGTGAAAAGTGTGGACGCAATATGGTAATCAAGAATGGACGATTCGGCAAGTTCCTGGCTTGTCCCGGTTTCCCGGAATGCAGGAATGCCAGGCCGATTGTTGAAGAAGCAGGTGTAAATTGTCCGAAATGTAAGGGGAAGGTGCTTATCAAAAAATCCAAGAAAGGGAAGAGGTACCTTGGCTGCGAGAACAATCCAACCTGCAGCTTCATGACATGGGATAAGCCCACGAACGAGAGTTGTCCGAAATGCGGAAATTTCCTGGTGAAAAAATTCTCAGGCAAGAAAGCACAACTCAAATGCAGCGATGAAAACTGCGATTATGTTAAAGAAGAATAAGAGGTTGTATAATGTTGTATATAAAGTAAAAAAGTGAGGCAGGCTGATAAGCCTGCCTTATAAAGTTATCTTAATAATTTTTGAGTTCAATATATTGCCCCTTGGGCAGAGGAGATGTGTAATTTGACAGAATATATAAATGTAATAGGTGCAGGGCTTGCGGGCTGTGAGGCTGCATGGCAGATCGCAAAAAGAGGAATACGGGTTAAATTGTATGAAATGAAACCGGAAAAACATTCGCCTGCACACCATATTGATACATTTGCCGAGCTTGTCTGCAGCAATTCGCTCCGCTCGGATCAGCTTGAAAATGCTGTTGGGCTGCTGAAAGAAGAGATGCGGATTTTGGACTCGCTGATAATGAGGTGTGCTGATTCTACCAGAGTGCCTGCAGGCGGGGCTCTTGCGGTTGACCGTTATAAGTTTTCCGAAATGGTGACTCGTGAGATTAGGAACAATGAATATATAACTATAATCAATCAGGAAATTAAAGATATACCTGATGATTCTCTGACGGTTATTGCAACAGGACCGCTTACATCGGAAGAACTGTCCGAAGCAATAGGAAACATGATAGGGGAGAGCTATCTGCATTTTTTTGATGCAGCTGCACCAATAGTGGAATATGGGTCTATTGATATGACTAAAGCGTTTAAAGCGGCCAGATACGGAAGGGGAACAGATGATTATATCAATTGCCCGATGAACCGTGAGGAATATGAACGTTTTTGGGAAGAACTGAATAAGGCTGAAACAGCTGAAGTGAAGGATTTTGAAAAGGAAGTGCTTTTTGAAGGTTGTATGCCTGTTGAAAGCATGGCGAAAAGGGGCAGGGATACTCTGCGCTTCGGCCCTCTCAAGCCTGTTGGACTGATAGATCCGAAAACTGAAAAGGAAGCCTACGCTGTTGTCCAGTTGAGACAGGATAATGAAGAGGGAACTATGTATAACATAGTCGGGTTCCAGACGCATCTGAAGTGGCCGGAGCAAAAAAGGGTGTTTGGCCTGATACCCGGACTGGAAAATGCTAAATTTCTCAGGTATGGAGTTATGCACAGAAATACATTTATAAATTCCCCAAAATTGCTTGACAGTACCTACAGAATGAGAAGCAATCCGAATATATATTTCGCTGGTCAGATAACAGGTGTTGAAGGCTATATTGAGTCTGCATCCTCGGGGATGGTTGCCGGTATCAACGCTGCAATGAGGGTTTTAAACAAGAATGAGGCATTATTTCCCAGAACTACGGCGACCGGAGCCCTGAGCAATTATGTCTCTGATAAGACAGTGAAGGACTTCCAGCCTATGAACGTCAATTTCGGCCTTATGGAAGGCTTGGAAATAAGGATTAAAGACAAGAGAAAGAAAAACTATGAAATTTCACAAAGAGCTCTTAATGTAATAAGACAGATCTCGGAAGATATTAAATAGGATTTTCGTCTCTAAACTATGGGTAATGTTACTATAAATAAAATTATTGTTAAATTTTAGAGGATATAATAATTTTTTGTAGAACTCTTCTTCTAGTGATTATATTTGCTAGGAGGTATAGCTATGCTTACTCAAGACGATTATATTAAAATGTCTGCAGAAGTAATACAAAATAACATTGAATCCATAGTTCAGGGAGTAATCGATTGTAGCAATGATGTAATCAAAAAATTAAAAGTTCAATTTGGTTCAGCTTATAAAAGTTACTTAAAGACAGCAATAAAAAAACACAGTAAAATTAAAACGATTCTATATAATGATAGACCGGTATACTTATATGATTTTTATGTTGATATTAATGTAAATAATAAGCATGAGGAGACAGAAACTAAAAAAATTGAAAATTTAATAAACATCAGTAAAAACATTCTAATAACTGGTACAGCAGGTTGTGGTAAATCCACCCTTATGAAACATTTATTTTTAAATTCTTTAGATACTAATAAATATATTCCAATTTTTATTGAATTAAGGAGACTAAACAAACCAAGAACAAAATTAATGCAATTAATCTATAATACAATACAAACTCTTAAATTCTCACTTGAAGAAAAATATTTCATTCAATCATTAAATAGTGGAAAGTTTATTTTCTTTTTTGACGGATTTGATGAAATTGATGAAGAAATTAGAGCAGAAATTACTCAAGAAATTCATGATATGTCTGATGCATATTCTGAAAACTGTTTTATTATAACATCAAGGCCTGATGATGAATTTATTTCATGGAATTCATTTACGGAGTTTAAGGCATTACCACTAGAGTTACCAAAAGCAAAACAATTAATTAGTAACATCGATTATGATAATGAAGTAAAACAGAAATTTATAGAACAGTTGGATAATCTTTTTGATGAACATAAATCATTTGTATCAAACCCGTTACTTCTAACTATAATGCTAATGACTTTCAACCAATATGCAAGTATTCCAAATAAATTGCACTTATTCTATGGTCAGGCTTTTGAAACATTATTTTGTAAGCATGATGCGACAAAAGGTGCATATAAAAGGAGAATATTTACAAACCTATCAATAGATGATTTTTTATATGTGCTTTCTTGTTTCTCTACATTATCCTATTATAGTAGGGATTTTTCCTTTAGTTTAAAACAAGTAATTGATTATCTTAATATGGCTAAAAAACTTACTAATATTAATTTTCGAGAGGAAGAATTTTTGAAAGATTTGCAAAAATCAGTATGTATATTAGTTAAGGATGGACTAACATATACTTATACTCATAGAACATTTCAAGAGTACTTTACAGCGTTATATATTTCAAAGTGTACTAAAAATATACAAAAAGATTTATTAACTAAGTTAGCAAAGCGTAATTCATTATCTATTAATTTAGATAAAGTATATGAATTTTTGTTTGAGATGGATAGAGCACTATTTGAAGAAAATTTTGTAATGCCTCAATTAATAAGATTAAACAAACAATTAAATTATTCAACTGCAAGTAAACGAAAGATTTACATCAATTTGGTGAGAACTCTTTTCAATGCAATAAGTATAGATAAACGTATGGATAAAGCTAAAAGTCTTTACTCGTTTTACTATAATCCAACAGAAGCAAGTGTGTTAAGAATTACTAGATTTCTGGTAGATAAGTACAAACCTATTTTTGGGAAATTAGATTGTTATGTTGAATTAAATGGAAGAAGGATTTACTCAGAGGATAAACAACTAGAAAATCAAATTGCAGATTATTATATTGGTTTAATACCTAAAAATAAAGCTGAATATAAATTAAATATATCCTTAAAAATGAGTGATATAGATTATGAAAACTTTGTTATTTTATCATTTTCATATATTTATTCTTTTGAATATGCAATGTTACTTATTAAAAAATTAAACATAGAACATCAGGACAAAGAAGAGTCTTTTAATGAGATAATATCTCTACTAACTAATGGAGAAAAAATGAGTTATTTTTAATTGATAGATTTATTTACTATTATGTATTACTGAAAAAAGGTAATTATTATAGAAGGCATGTTTTAGCAGCTGCAAGCTTTTAAAACATGCCTCGTTTCTTAATTTTAACAAAGTGGGCTCGGTTGATGGAATAAATGAAAAAAACCAACACAAGATGTTGGCTCTTTATATGCTATAATACATTATATTGTTGTATTTTTAGACGCAATATGTTAAGATTTAATTATGAATATGGGATATTATGTCTAAATACTTCATGGCATATATTGCCGCAGGAAGATTAAAAAAAATATAAAGGAAACAAGGCAATTATGTCGAAATAATATATTAAGTTATTTTATATTTATGTGCTATTGAGGGGTGATAAGTGTGTTGGACAAGATTTTCAGCAAAGGAAAAATAGTTGAAAAGGCAATTGATGCATCATGGCTCCGCAACGAGGCAATATCGCAGAACTTGGCGAATGTAGATACACCAGGGTACAAGAAAAAGGTTGTACCGTTTGAAAATCTCCTGAAAGACGCCATGAGTGATAAGGAACTTGATAAGATGGACATAAAAATGGTTGAGGACAATACAAATCTCAGCACAAGATTAGATGGTAATAATGTAGACATTGAAAGTGAAACAGTTGCCGAAGCGGCAAATACCATAAAATACAATACTCTGATTCAAAGCCTTAATGGTCAGTTTTCCAGACTTAGAAGTTCAATAAGAGAGGGGAAATAATAAATGGGATTTTTCAATTCTCTTAATACAAGTGCATCTGCGTTGACAGCTCAAAGGCTCAGGATGGACACCATTTCACAGAATATTGCCAATGCAAATACAACCAGGACGGAAAATGGTACACCTTACAGGAGAAAAATTGTTGTCTTTGAAGAAAAGTCTTCTTCAGCGCCTTTCTCCGATTACCTTACGAGTGCAAGTAAAAATATGCTTTCAGGCGGGGGTGTAAGAGTTGCCCGTATAGTTGAAGATCAATCACCTCTGAAAAGGGTGTATGATCCAAGCAACCCGGATGCAGATAAGGATGGCTATGTGCAAATGCCAAATGTTGACATAGTGACGGAAATGGTTAATATGATTTCGGCAACACGTTCATATGAAGCAAATATAACTGCAATTAATGATACTAAAAGCATGGCGTTAAAATCTCTTGAAATTGGTAAGTAAACCAAGGTAGGAGGAATTTATGGCTGTAAACGGAGTAAATGGCATCAATATATTAAATAAGCTGTCTCCTTCAATCTTCGGAACTGACGGCACTCAAGACGCCGGTACAGTGGATTTTTCTGAGGTTTTCAAAAATGCATTGAACCAAGTTAATGATTATCAGCTTGAAGCAGAACAGCTTGACGAAGATTTTGCGGCAGGTAAAACAGACGATATAAACGCTGTAATGATTTCGTCTACAAAAGCTGATTTGTCGCTCCAGCTGGCACTTCAGATCAGAAATAAGCTTTTGGATGCATATAACGAAATCATGAGGATGCAGATTTAAAATAATTATATTTAATGAATGTTTATATTTTACTAATGATAAAACTAATTTTGTGAGGTGATTGAATCATGCCTGAATTTCTCTCAAAATTTCTACAGAAGATTGTGGGATTCTGGAAAAATCTGGACAAGTCTCAAAAAACCCGCCTGTATATTATCTCGGGAGTTGTTGCGGTAGCAGTCATAATCGGAATTTTTATCCTTACAAGGAGCAATATGGTTACGGTCGTAACCAATGTTGACCCGAAGGAGCTAAAGGATATAACGAGTACTTTGACTACAAACGGCATCAATTACAAATATGATACCTCAGACAACAGCATAAAGGTCGATATGAAGGACAAGAATAAGGCCGACCTTGAGCTTACCATGGCGGGCCTGCCTAAGGGAAGACCTTCTTTTTCGGATGCCTACAGCATGATTTCTATTACAAGTACGGAAAGCGATAAAGAACAATTATGGAATAATTATAAAAAGAACAGACTTGTGGGCATGCTCAAAATGATAGACAGCGTTTCGGATGCGGATGTTGAACTTGCCCAGCCGGAACAAAACATATTTACCGACTCAAACGGAGACTTAAATGAACCCACTGCTATCGTAACTGTTACGCCAAAGGGCGACGGCCTTACCAAAGAGCAGGTAAACGGCGTTGTTATGGTTGTTGCACGCGGCGTCGTAGGTCTGAAACCTAAAAATGTAACGGTGGTAGATAATACAGGTAATGTTCTTAACAAAGACAATGCCGATCCGGATATTGCAACTGCAAACAGCCAGGAAGAAGCAAGACTGGCAAAAGCCAAAAAGATGCAGGATAGTCTTTACAGCTTGTATATAAGTCCATCGGACAGCTATGACGCATTAAGAGTAATCGTAAGCCCCTTTATAAATAATGACAAGTATTCTGCACAGAATAAAGTTCTGGAAAATCCAAACGGTGGAGACAGCGGTGTACCTCTTAAGACAGATACATCAACTGAAACACTTAAAAATGGTTCTGTTTCAGGCGAACCCGGCATTAATTCCAATCCGACTACAAACTACCAAATAAATACCTCAGGCGAAAATTCCTCTTACGATAAGAAGACAAACTCAACTGACTGGGGGTATAATGAATCGGTTCAAAATATAGAGAAAGCTACAAGTGTGCTTGATCCGGCTAAGACTACTGCAACAATAACAGTTTGGTATGGCAAAAATGTCAAAAATGCATCCAAGCTGACACCTGCTTTCATAAACCAGTTAAAACAGGATGCCAGTACAGCTTTTGGGGGAGTACCGGTATCGAATATAAATGTCAGCGTACATAAGCAGGCTCCTGTTGTTGAGATACCAACAACCTTCTCAGACACGCTTAAGGATCTTGTTAATAACTATGGCTTCTTCGCTCTAATGCTATTCCTGATTATAGGACTTATGATTGCAGTAATGCCAAGGAAGCAGAAGAAAGAGGCAGAAGATATTGAAATTAACGCTGATGGGTCTGCAGCATTGTCCGGACCGAGATTCATCGTTCCCGACGGTCCTACTGAGGCAATACCTGAAATTGACCTGGAAGAAAGGTCAGAGGTTAAAAAGCAGATCGAAAAATTTGTTAAGCAGAAACCGGATGCTGTTGCACAGCTTTTGAGAAACTGGCTGTCGGACGAATGGGACGTATAGGGGGTAGTTTATAGTGGCTCGTGGTAATGTTGTAACAAAAAGTGATCGTTCAGGTAAAGAAAAGGCTGCAATGCTTCTGATTTCTCTCGGCCCCGAAAAGTCTGCAGAGATATTCAAGCACCTGAAGGAAGAAGAAATAGAGCAATTAACCTTGGAAATTGCGAATATCCGTACAGTATCACCCGATGAAAAAGAAAAGGTAATGGAAGAATTTTATCAGATATGTCTTGCACAGGAATATATTGCTGAAGGCGGTATAGGCTATGCAAAGGACATACTTGAGAAAGCATTGGGTACACAGAAGGCACTTGATGTAATTAACAAGCTTACTGTTTCGCTGCAGGTCAGACCTTTCGACTTTGTAAGGAAAGCCGACCCATCTCAGCTGCTTAACTTTATACAGAACGAACATCCGCAGACAATTGCGCTGATTCTTGCATATCTGAAACCTCAGCAATCGTCAATAGTTCTTTCTGCACTTCCGCAGGACAAACAGGCTGATGTTGCGAGAAGGATAGCTACAATGGACAGGACTTCCCCTGAAGTCATAAAGGAAGTTGAGAGAGTGCTCGAAAAAAAGCTTTCCTCACTTGTTACAGAGGACTATACCGCAGCAGGCGGAGTGCAAGCTATTGTTGACATACTCAACAGCGTTGACAGAGGAACTGAAAAATATATCATGGAAACCTTGGAAATCGAAGATACCGATCTGGCCGAGGAGATCAGAAAGAGAATGTTTGTATTTGAAGATATACTCACGCTTGATAACCGTTCAATACAGAGATTCCTCCGAGAGGTTGAAAACAATCAGCTTGCTATTGCACTTAAGGGTTCAACCGAAGAAGTTTCTAAGATGATTTTCTCGAATATGTCCAAGCGTTTGGTAGAAATGATTAAGGAAGATATTGAATTTATGGGTCCTGTAAGACTTAAGGATGTTGAAGAAGCACAGCAGAAGATTGTTAATGTCATACGTAAGCTTGAGGATGCCGGAGAAATAGTAATCTCCAGAGGCGGAGGAGATGAAATAATTGTCTAACAGGATATTCAAGAATTATCAAATAAATATGGGAATGCCTTTTCAGATAAGCAATCCTTTAAATGCTTATAACATAAAAACCGTTAATACGTTAGAGGGTGTGAAGGATGAAGCAGTTCGGGAGGAGGAAGTTTCTGCCCGGACTCAGGATTATGAGGATATCCTTGAATCCGCCCGTGAGGAAGCAGGTGCCATAAGAAAAGAGGCGGAGCTCGAAGGAATGCGGATACTTGAAGAGGCGCAAAGTATTCTGGAAGAGCATAAAAAGGCTATTGAGGAAGAAGCAAGAAAAAAAGGCTATGAAGAAGGAATCAGCGAAGCAAAAAGTCAATATGAAGACCTTATGAATGAGGCTGAGATAATAAAAGAGCATGCAAAAGCCGAGTATGCCGAGGTTCTTGCCGGAATTGAAGGAGAAGCGGTAAGCCTTATATTGGATATAGCGAAAAAGGTTATCGGTGAAGAAGTAAAGCTGAACAAGGAAGCTGTAGTGATTATTGTTAAACAGGCTATTGAAAAGTGTACAAATAAGGAAGAAGTCAAGGTGAGGCTCTGTCCTGATGACTACGAATATTTGTCGGAAAACATGGAAGAGCTTACGTCAAGGGTTGACGGGCTTGGAGAGCTTGAACTGAAAAAGGATTCAACGCTGAAGGATGGCGCGTGTATCGTTGAAACGCCTTATGGAAGCATAGATGGCGGAATTGACACAAAATTCAATAAAATAGAAGAAGAGTTTAAGGATGCGGTTGGTAAGGAATAGCAAAAGCATGTAGATATGAGTATTGCATTTTTATTAAATAAAGATTAAGTCATTATATGTCTTAATCTTTATATTTATTATGTGTTCTAATGATTCACGAGAAGTTTATAACGGAGGAAGCCATGGTCAGCATTAACTTCTATAAATACAGAAGAATTCTGGAAAAATCGGATTTCATCGAATATTCAGGAAAAGTTACCAAGGTTGTCGGGCTTACAATAGAGTCATGCGGACCGGAGGTCAATATAGGTGAATTATGCCTTATTCAGACCATAAAAAGTAAAAATACTATTAAAGCCGAGGTTGTTGGTTTCAGAGACAATAAGGTACTGCTTATGCCTCTGGGAGAAATGAGCGGTATTGGCCCGGGAAGTACTGTAATAGCGACAGGAGACTGTTTGAAGGTTGGTGTTGGGCAAAATCTGACAGGAAGAGTAATTGACGGAATCGGAAACCCTATAGATCTAATAGGCGAATTCAAAGAAGAGTCTTTTTATCCCGTCTATAATCAGCCTCCGCATCCATTGACCAGAAAAAGAATAACCGAACCCTTAACCTTGGGGGTTAAAGCTATTGACGGACTGCTTACCGTTGGAAAAGGCCAGAGAATAGGCATATTTGCTGGGAGTGGCGTCGGTAAAAGCACATTGATGGGTATGATAGCCAGAAATACTAAAGCTGATATAAATGTTATAGCCCTGATCGGAGAACGTGGCAGAGAAGTGCGTGAGTTTCTGGAGAAGGATTTAAAGGAGGAAGGCTTGCAGCGGTCGGTCGTGGTAGTTGCCACTTCGGATCAACCTGCTCTTATAAGGCTTAAAGGAGCTCTTCTGGCTACTGCAATAGCGGAATATTTCAGAGACCAGGGGAAAGACGTTTTGCTTTTGATGGATTCATTAACCAGGTTTGCTATGGCTCAACGTGAAATCGGACTTGCGATAGGGGAACCACCGGTTTCAAGGGGATATACCCCATCAGTTTACTCAATACTGCCAAAGCTTCTCGAAAGGGCAGGGAATTCCGAAAAAGGTTCCATAACCGGTTTATATACCGTGCTGGTTGACGGAGATGACCTTACGGAGCCGGTAACGGATACGGCAAGGGGGATACTTGACGGGCACATTGTTTTATCGAGAGCACTTGCAAACAGAAACCAGTATCCTGCCATAGATGTTCTTGCAAGCATAAGCAGGGTCATGTCTGACATAATCAGTCCCGAACACAAAAAAATCGCAGGGGAAATTAAGAAGGTCATGGCAATATACAGGGATGCCGAGGACCTAATAAACATAGGGGCCTATGTAAAGGGCAGCAATGAAAAAATAGATTACGCTATTGATGTAATAGACAATATAATCGGTTTCATCGAACAGCAAACCCATGATAAATTTAATTTTGAAGAGATGCTTGAGATATTGAACCGGGTACTGAAATGAAATAAGTAAAATCAGAGTCGGTTGAAACAAAAAAAGAAGAATGGCGATCAGAATAATAATCTCAGCTATGGCAGGGGGTGGAGCATGCCTAAGTTTAACTTCAAATTGCAGCCCATGCTGAACCTAAAAATGCAGTTGGAGGATCAGCTTAAAAACGAGCTCGGAAAAGCTACACAAAAGCTTGAATTTGAAAAAAACAGACTATCTCATATAGAGAATGAACGGGAAGAGCAGATAAACCGCATTAATGCCGAATCATCACAAGGTATTACAATTGAAAAGCTAAAAGAGTACGGCGTATACATTTCTTATCTTAAAGCTAGAATTGAGGCACAAAAAGAAAATGTTAACTACGCACACAAGATTGTCGATAAATATAGGGAAGAACTGATAAAAGCCGTCCAGGAAAGGGACATGCTTGAGAAGCTGAAGGAAAAGAAATTTCAGGAATATATGCTTGAAATGAACAGGGAAGAGCAGAAGCTGAATGATGAAATAATCAGCTATAATTTCAATAAAAATTCTTTGGGAGACAGCAATGGCTAAAAATAAAAAAAATAAGGCAGAGAACAGCCCTAACACGCAAGGAAGCGATAATCAGAAGGGGAAAAACGGATTTGTATTCGGATTATTGGCTTTTTTGGTAGCATTGTCAGTTATGCTTATTGTGTTTACCGGGGCTTTTTATATTGTTGTTCATAATAATATTAACGGCATTACTACAATGTACAGGAAAGACATTCAGAACGCAAAGATCCTGAACATCCACTTTTTAAGCTGGGCTCTTCCGAAGCTTCCGAAAGAAAAAGATCCTGAAGATCCCAAAAATCTTACAACCGACCAACTGAAAAAGAAATACAATGAATTGAGAAAACTCCGCGACAGCTTGAATCAACAGCTAAAGGACGCAAATAAGAATATTGATGAGCTGCAGAAGATCAAGGTACAGCAGGATAAAATCAAAGCTGAGAATACAAAGCTGAAAAAAGACATGGAGACCGAGAAAGCAAAGGTAGAAGCGCAGAAAAAGAAGAATGAAGAAGATAAAAAGAAAATAAGCGAAATGATTGCAACAGGCGATAAGGCGGGGTTTCAGCAGTATTTTGAAAGGGTTGACCCTGCAACGGCCCAAAAAGTATATGCACAGATATTGAATGAGAAGAAAGCTACCGATGCCGTAAAGAAATTATCAAAGATATACGAAGGTATGGACCCGTCTGCAGCTGCAAAAGTGCTTGAGGGAATGGGAACATCTAAAATCGACCTAACGGTAGGAATCCTCAAAAATATGAACAAGGATTCCGCGGCACAGATCATTGCAGCCATGTCTTCAACTTTTTCGGGAAATGTAACGGAAAAAATGTCTAAACCATAAAAAATGGGCAGGAACTATCAGTATAGAAAGGAGGTGAATAAATGAATACACAGAACTATGCATTGAGTTTTCTTGGCAAGGCTGTACAGCCGGGCATCGGATTAAAGAAAGCCGACGCTTCCTCTAAAGATGATTTTTTATCTTTCAAGAACATACTGGATGATAAAGTGGGTAAATCGCCATCAAACAGTGTTTCCGCGAAGAATAGTGACAACTCCGGTAAGGATGTTCAACAAAAGCAGGAACCTCATTTTAAAAGCTACAAGGAGATTGCAAAACCAAGAAGCAGCAAGCTTCAGGAGCAGTCAAATAAAGCATCCGGGGTTTCAGAAGACAGTCAGGATCAAGGGCAGGATAAAGAGATTGATAAGGCAGACGAAAAAATCCAAGCCGATTATACATTGCAAAGCCTTGCAGCTGTTTTGGGCGTTAACCCTCAGGATTTTGCGAAAATGCTTGAAAAAATGAATATTAAGCCTGAGGATTTGACGGACGCTGCCAAACTTGATTCTGTCATTGACAAGCTTTCAGTCAGTTTGAATCTGAATGACGGTCAGAAAAGTACACTTGACACAATTATAAGGCAGGTTGTTGATTCTGTTAAGCAAACATCAGGGCAAAAGACAGAGGCGAAGCCGGTTGAAGCTGCCGGACAAGACAGCGCTGTAGGGCAAGTTAAGGCAAAAACTGCAGTGGAAGGTGTTCAGATTCAGAATACAAGCATTATTACTGACAAAACCAATACAGAAGGAAAAAGCTTCGAAGAAATAGTGAATGAGATGAAGCAGAAACTGAATGTTTTAAGGGAACAGTTACAGCAAAATCCTGATACGACTCTCGAACAAATATCCAATGAAGTCAAAAGCATTGTGTCACAGGTCAATGAACAGCAAAACGTAAAGGCAGATGAAATTACTTCCGATGCATCAAGCAAAATAGTTGACCCAAAGGCCGATGCAGTTAAAAAAACAGATGCAAAGCCGGATTCTCAGAATAAAGAGAATACCGAGGACAACACTGATAAACAAAGTGAATCGGAAAGCAGTGCTGCACCAATCGAAATGAAGCATGCAAAAAACGAAATACCTGAAAAGAGCCAAAACAATAATGAGGTTCGATTTGACAACCTGATTCACAATCAAGCCCATAAGGCAAATAACACAAGTGACATTCCGAAATTGCAAAAGGAAATACCTATTCAGAAAAACGAAATAATCAATCAAGTCGTAGAAAAGGCAAAGGTGGTATTAACTGGTGACAAATCGGAAATGGTAATGGATCTGAAGCCTGACAGCCTGGGTAAAATTTCGTTGAAGGTAGTGACTGAAAGAGGTATGGTAGTTGCACAATTTGTCGCAGAAAACCAGCAGGTTAAAGAAACTCTTGAAGCAAATATGCAGCTGCTGAAGGATTCCCTCCAGAAGCAGGGCCTGGCAGTACAGGGATTCAGCGTATCGGTTGATCAGAATCCATACAGAGGCTTTAACATGAACAACGGCAGCAATCGAAACAGCAGTTCTAACAGGCAGGAAAGCAGCAATATTGGGGCGATGGTCAGTGTCGCTGACATTCCCGAAAGCACTAAAACAATCAACCCGTATTCATGGAATGAAAGTAAAATCAATCTGACTGCATAGGAGATGAAAGAAATGGCAATAGACCAGGTAGGCTATCAAAAAACTATGGAACAGATAATCAATGATTCCGCAAAAAACACTTCCGGCAGAAATACCGGGGAATTGGGGCAGCAGGAATTTTTGAATCTGCTGACTACTCAATTGAAGTATCAGGATCCATTAAAACCAATGGATGACACATCCTTTATCGGTCAGATGGCACAATTTACAGCTCTTACGCAAGCAAAAGAAATGAACACAAACGCTGTTACTACCAAAGCCTTCAGCTTAATCGGGAAAAATGTAGTTGCCAACTATACTGATGAAACTACAAAAGAAACAACTGTAGTTCAGGGACAAGTAACAAATGTAAGGATGGCTGACGGAAAAGTATATGTAGTAGTTAAAGGAAAGGACGTACCAGTTGAAAACGTAACAGAAGTAGCAGAAGGTGGCGTAGGCTCCTCAGATAACCTTTCACAATACTCCAACCTCATAGGCTCGAATGTTGACGGCGTAGTATATGACACAGCAACAGGTAGTATTGTAGGGGTAAGCGGTTACGTCAAATCGATTCAAAGGGGAATGTATGAGGACTATGCAGAGCTTAACGGTGTAAGTGTAGACATTTCGGCGATAAAAGACGGCAGTTCAACTGATCCCAACTTCAAAGAAGACTATTTGAGCACCCATGTTGGAAAGCAGATTGATGTCGAAATCGTTGACAAGAAGACAGGAAAGACAGTTGAAGTTAAAGCAATTCTACGGGATTACACCATTGACGGAGCAGGAAAAATTAAAGCTACCTTGGATCAGGTATATGTACCGGTACTCAGTGTCAGCGGGATAACAGCAGCCAATAAAGGAAGCATAGCTAACTACACTAATCTGATAGGCTTCAACGCAAAAGGAAGCATTCATGACAAGGCAAAGAACAATTATGTAAGTGTCAGCGGTACGGTAAAATCGCTTATAGCGGGCGAGGATGAGAACTATGCTGTAATGGATGGTGTAAGCTTACTGGTAGCAAGCCTTAACAACAGTGCTTCTTCTACAGACACTTCGGTAATAAAGAGTTATCTGGATGAGCATAGTGCAGGTTCATCAGATAATACAGTATCACTTAATGTCAAGGACGCTGCTACCGGACAAATCGTTACTGTAAGCGGAAAACTTGATAATTATTCTACAGATGCAGATACCGGAAAGATAACTGTAAAGCTTAATCAGGTCAAAGTTCCTGTAGACAGCATTACTAATGTAATTCCTGCAAATCAGGGATGATGAGGGGGATTTTGTAATGGTAGTTAACGGAAAATACTTCAACAGCGTAAACAGGGTGGCAGAAAATCAACCTCTGCAGAAAACAGCTCCACAGCCTGCACCCGGTCAAGGCGATTTCGGCCAGATACTCCGGCAGAAAATCAGCGGAAATGAAGAGCTTAAGTTCTCGAAGCATGCTGAAATGAGATTGCAGTCAAGGAACATTCAATTGACAGAGGCTCAAAAGGATAAAGTAAGCCAGGCTGTGACAAAGGCCGGACAAAAAGGAGTAAAGGACTCGCTTGTATTGATGGATGACATTGCATTTGTTGTAAATGTCAGAAGCAGGACGGTTATAACAGCAGTAAACAGCAATGAACTAAAGGAAAATGTATTTACTAATATTGATGGTGCGGTATTTGCATAAATAAATGGTTAGTTGTTAAGTTACAATAAAAAAAAGTCGATATATTATTAGGTCTAATAATGACTGTAGCCGGACCCTTTCGGGAGGCTACCTATTCCTGACCGACAGACGGAATAGAAGACTGAAGGAGGTCGTTAATTATGATGAGATCTATGTTCTCTGGTGTATCAGGCCTAAGAGCCCATCAGACAAAAATGGATGTCATTGGTAATAACGTTGCAAACGTTAATACTATCGGATTTAAATCCGGACGCGTAACATTTCAGGAAGTATTCAATCAGACATTAAAGGGCGCAGGTGCGCCTGACTCGGCTTCCGGCAGAGGAGGAACGAACCCTATGCAGGTTGGATTGGGTATCGGAGTCGGAGCCGTTGATACAATTGTTACAAGAGGAAGCCTTCAAAGGACTGACAACCCTACAGACCTTTCTATTGAAGGTGATGGATTCTTTATCGTGAGGGGCGGAACCGAAAGTACATTCATGTTCACAAGGGCCGGAAACTTTGGGGTGGATAAACTCGGAAACCTTGTATCGGGAAGCGGAATGAATGTTTATGGCTGGCAAGCCTATACAAAGGATGCAGAAGGTAAGATTACATACGATACGGAAAAGCCGATTGAGCCGATTAACCTTTATTCAGACGTTTATAATAAAAATAAAAGGATGATTGCAGCAAAAGCAACTACGGAAGCAGTTTTTGCGGGAAATCTGGATGCATCCAATAAAGCTTTGGGATCATCGGCCGGAGCTTCCGGAACAGATCCTCAGTTTACGGTTCCTATGACAATATACGATTCTCTTGGAAATGATTATAAAATTAATATTAATTTCTGGAAAGTATCTGCAAGCGGAACTACAGCAAGCGGGGCAAGCGGAACCTCACAATGGAATTGGACGGCATCATACGGGTCAGGCTCCATTTCATCAGCTACAGGAACCTTGACATTTGATACAAACGGGCAGATTGTAGATGATGGAACCGGCAATATAACACCTACAATTGTGTTTGCTCCTGATACCGCTGTTGGAACACAGCCGATAAACGTAAAACTTGATTTCACTAAGTTGACGCAATACGCAGCAGATAGCTCTGCAAAGCCGACAAGTGTAAACGGTTATTCTACAGGAAATCTTACGACTTTCAGCATCGGATCGGACGGTATTCTTACAGGCATTTACAGCAACGGGCAGCAGCAGCCGATAGGACTTATAGCTCTTGCAAGCTTTGAGAATCCTGCAGGCTTGCAAAAGGTCGGAGATAACATGTTTATACCGACTACAAACTCGGGTGACTTCAAGAAAGGCTTGAGAGCCGGCTCGGAAGGCGTAGGGACATTGAATCCGGGAACATTGGAAATGTCAAATGTCGACCTGTCAAAAGAATTTACGGATATGATAACCACACAAAGAGGATTCCAAGCCAACAGCAGAATCATCACTACATCTGACGAAATGCTGCAGGAGCTGGTAAATCTTAAGAGATAATTTAATGCCGTAGGCTTGCCGATATCATTAAGTTCAAAAGCAGCCTGCGGCTTATTTTATAATTAGAAAAGCTGTTTCCCTGCTTTAAACAGTAATAATAATTTTATTGGGAAAATTATACACCCTTTTCATGCCGAAAAATTGCTATTGAGTTTTTGAATTAAAAATATTATTATTAGATTAAATAGTTATAAGGGTCGTTTTATGTCTTTTAGTTAAGAAGCATAATATAAAATTGTTAAAAAACGGGAAAAAAACCGGCTGCAATCAACAAAGTATTGAACTAAAGCAGCATGTAGTGATAGAATAGTAAGAAATACTTTGTTTTTCGACAACGGCTTTATAGATAGAAATTTATAAACACTTATTTATATAAATAAGGTGCTCTTTAAGATATAATTTTTATTTACATTTACTCAAAAGATAAAGGGGGCATAATTTTGGAAGGGAAAGGAAGTCTATTCAATATAGTCCTGATAGTTATACTTGCATTTCTTTCATTGACCGTCTGTATTCTTGCCGGTTATGTCTTTTTCGGCGGCGGCGGGTCAAAAGCCTCTCCAGCATCACCAACTACGCAAACAGTCAAGGAGATCCCGAAAGAAACCGACCTGTTGTCAAAATACGTTTTTGGCACAGAAGCTGAAGGTGAAGCAAAAATCTTCAATCTGAAAAAAGAGAATACCAATTCAATACCTGTAATAAAAGTAATGATCAAGCTGAAATATATGAAAAAGGTCAAAGGAATTAAGAACACGACTGAAAAGCTTGAAGCATACAGCAGTGAGATCAAGAGCATGATCGGTACATATTTCATGAAGATGCCGCTGGACGAAGCAAGAGATGATAAAGTAAAAGCCGAATCTGCTGAGATATTGAAAAAAAATATAAATGAATTGCTTTTGGAAAACGAATACACTAAAGCTCCGATTGTCTATGAAGTAATATTTGAAGAATGGTTCTGTCAGTAGGGGGTGGTATAAGTGGGCGACATTCTATCGCAAAATGAAATAGATGAACTGCTTAAGGCCCTGAATACCGGTGAGCTTGACGTCCAGCAGATGCAAACCACCACGCAGGAAAAGAAGATAAAAAACCATGATTTCCGCAAACCCAACAAGTTTGCGAAAGATCACATAAAAACTCTGCATATAATTAACGATACCTATGCAAGGCTTGTAACAAACTTTTTATCAGGGTATCTCAGAACTCTTGTGCAGGTTGAGGTTATATCGGTAGAACCATTGTCATACTACGAATTCAATAACTCAATCTCAAATCCTGTAATACTTGCAGTTGTTGATTTCACTCCGCTGACGGGGTCGATAATCCTGGAAATGGCTCCTCATATAGCATACGCTTTGGTAGACAGGATTCTTGGGGGAAAAGGCTCCGCCATGGAGCGTATGAGGGGTTTTACGGAAATTGAGCTTGCAATAATTGAAAGAATAATCATTCAGATACTCAATTTAATGAGGGAGCCTTGGGAAAACGTCATTGCGATTCGTCCGAGGCTTGAAAAGATTGAAACAAATGCACAGTTTGCACAGATAATTTCTCCTAATGAAATAGTTGCACTGGTAACATTAAGTGCAAGAATAGGAGATGTCGAAGGAATGATCAATATATGCATTCCACATATGGTAGTCGAGCCTGTTGTATCCAAACTAAGTACTAAATTCTGGTTCTCGACTGTTGAAAAGGAAATTTCCAGAGAGACAAAGGAAACTATCGAAAAGAAAATAGAGTATACACCGGTTCCGGTCAGAGCGATACTTGGAAGGACAAGCATCAATGTGAACGAAATCATTGAAATCCAGAAGGGAGATGTCCTGCAGCTGGATTCTGTAGTGAACGGCGACCTTGAAGTCTTAGTGGGAGATTTGACAAAGTTTTATGCCAAGCCTGGTGTGCGAAAAAACAAAGTATCCATTAAGATTACGGAAGTCGTAAGAAGGGAGGATGACTAAAGTATGGGAGACATGTTATCTCAAGCGGAAATTGATGCTTTATTGAATGGAGGATCCACAGGCTCGGGAGAGAGCGCCTCTAATGATCTGGAAATTAAAAGCACTGATGATTATGACCCCGACCAGAATTTGTCCTCTCAAGAAGTTGATGCTTTGGGCGAAATCGGTAACATAAGCATGGGAACATCTGCTACTACTTTATTTACACTACTTGGGCAGAAGGTATTGATAACTACTCCTACAGTAAGTGTATTGACATGGGAACAGCTTTCAAATGAGTACGGTTCGCCATATGTTGCCGTCAAAGTAGAATATACACATGGTCTGGTCGGAAGCAATCTTTTGATTTTAAAGGAAAATGACGTAAAGATCATAACAGATCTTATGATGGGCGGGGAAGGCAATAGTTCCGGCGGAGATTTAACAGATCTGCATCTTAGTGCAATAAGCGAAGCAATGAATCAGATGGTGGGATCGTCTGCAACCTCAATGTCGTCTATGTTTGACAAAAGGATTGACATATCTCCGCCAAAAGCTTTTGTAATGCATTTTGACCAGTCGGACACTTATGGTGAATTCGAAAAGTCGCAGAAAGTAGTTAAGATAGCATTTAAAATGGAAATCGGAAACTTGATAGACAGTGAAATAATGCAGCTTATACCGATTAATTTCGCTAAGAATCTTGTAGACAATTTGCTGAATGTAGAAATGAGTTCTCAGGCATCCCAGCAGAAGCCGGCCGCTCCACAGCCGCCTCAACAGATGCAGCAGGCGCCTCAAAGTGCGTATGGCCAGCCGCCTCAGCAAATGCCTCCGCAGCAGGGATACTATCAGGAACAGCCTCAGTATGGGCAAGGCCAGTATCAGCAAGGGTTCGGAGGCCAGTATGATCAGGGGCCCATGTATAATGAAATGCCCAGAAACAGGGGCAATGTGAATGTTCAGCCCGTGCAGTTCCAATCTTTTGATGAGGGCAGGATATCTCTTGAAAAGAAGAACATAGGCTTGATCATGGATGTTCCGCTCCAGGTAACTGTTGAGCTTGGAAGAACAAATAAGATGATAAGGGACATACTTGAATTCGGTCCCGGGTCAATAATCGAACTTGACAAGCTTGCAGGCGAGCCTGTAGATATTCTGGTCAATGGCAAAGTTATTGCCAAGGGCGAAGTTGTAGTAATTGATGAAAGCTTTGGAGTTAGAATTACCGATATTATACACCCGTCAAAAAGATTATAGTAATACATAAAGAAAAAAAGTCAGAGGTTACTTTGGGAGTAGTCACCTAAAGTAATAAAATAGGATACAGCAATACTAAACTAACTTAAATTAAGGAGAGATAACTGATGGGAAAGAAGATTCTTATTGTTGACGATGCTGCTTTTATGAGAATGATGATAAAGGATATTCTCAGCAAGAATGGCTATGAGGTTGCAGGAGAAGCTGAAAACGGCGCCAGAGCTATAGAAAAATACAAGGAATTGATTCCCGATCTTGTGATCATGGATATTACCATGCCTGAAGTAGATGGAATTCAAGCAGTTAAAGAGATCAAAAAAGTAAATGGAGACGCCAAAATAATAATGTGTTCGGCAATGGGTCAGCAGGCAATGGTTATCGAATCCATACAAGCCGGAGCACGTGATTTTATTGTAAAGCCGTTCCAAGCAGAGAGAGTTATAGAAGCAGTTAAAAAAGTCATCGGATAAGTTAATATAAAACCAAATTCATTATGAATCGGGGTTTTTAAAAATGTTCGTGCTACAGTTTTTAGGTGTTCTGATGGTATTGGCAGCCATCATATTCTTGTCCTATGTAACGACAAGATATTATGGCGGTAGAACCAGGAAGGCCATGAAAGGAAACTATATTAAAATAGTAGAATCAGTTAGTTTAGGCTTGGATAAGAATTTACATCTTGTTAAGGTTGAGGATCAATTTGTATTAATAGCTACGTCAGGTAAAAACATAGAATATTTGACTACGATAAACATTGAGAGCTATGAAGAGCAAAAGGCTGTAGAAAGCAACAGTCCTTTTGACTTCAAGAATTTATTCGATAAGTACATTCAAATGTATAAAAACCGGTCAGGTACAAAACCCAGGAAAAACAGTCCCGAAAGGGAGAAATCGGAAGGTTTTGATAATGCAGATGAAAGAGCGGCATTAAAAGAGAACTTAAATAGATTGAGAACCATAAATTCCAGGGTCAATTACAAAAGCAAAAATGATGAGGATGTTGATACGTATGAAAAATAGAAGGGTATACCTTCAGATTGCAATTGTAGTATCAATAATCATTGTATTCGCTATAAATGCAAATGCAGACACTGTAGCATTTCCTAAAATCGGAATCAATGTTGATACTGCCAGCTCACCAAAGGATGTTTCTGCAAGTGTTCAAATATTGTTAATGCTGACGATACTATCACTTGCCCCGTCTATTTTGATTATGATGACCTCATTTACGAGGATAATCATTGTACTGTCATTTCTAAGAAATGCTTTGGGAACCCAACAGATGCCGCCGAATCAAGTATTGATTGGGCTAGCTTTGTTTTTATCCTTGTTTATTATGACACCTACGATTACCAAGCTTAACAGCGATGCGTACCAGCCCTTCTCAAAAGGACAGATAACGCAGCAGCAGGCATTGGATAATGCATCAGGCATAATGAAGGGCTTCATGCTTAAGCAATTTGGGAAAAATACCAAGGATCTTGAGCTTTTTACCAGACTGGCAAAAATAAAGATCCCTGAAAAGGGAATCAATCCTAAAGATTTACCGATGACCGTTGTTATACCGGCTTTTATGATAAACGAACTAACGATAGCTTTTAAAATGGGGTTTTTGATATTCATACCATTTTTGATAATTGATATGGTTGTTTCCAGCACTCTTATGTCAATGGGAATGATGATGCTGCCGCCATCATTGATATCGCTTCCTTTCAAGATATTACTGTTTATAATGGTCGGAGGTTGGAATCTGGTGGCACAAACGCTGGTAAAAAGCTTCATCACTTAGAAAGGTTGTACCTTAAGTGTATTCTGTAGTTGGGGGTGTTTAGGTGGATCAGGGAACAGTAATAGATATAGCTCGAAGTGCTTTACAGGTTGTTATACTGGTATCTGCACCAATGCTTGGATTAAGCCTTATCGTCGGGCTGGCAATAAGTATTTTCCAGGCTACCACCCAAATTCAGGAGCAGACCTTGACATTTGTTCCAAAAATATTGGCTGTAGTATTCAGTATTGCTTTGTTCGGCTCCTGGATGCTTAAAGTTTTGATAGAATTCACGCAGGGGCTTTTTAACAATATGAACCAATACATTAGGTAGATGAGTGGGTGATTTTTTGGAATTACCTCTTGGGGCAATTACAAACGGATTTGATTCGTTTTTACTGATATTTGTACGTATGGCAGGTTTGTTTCTGGTAGCGCCTATTTTCGGAAGAAGGAATATCCCTGCATATTTAAAAATCGGTCTATCCTTTATGATGGCCTTAATACTTGTAAATACGATAACACTGCAAAAACCTGTTTATGACTCAAATTTGCTTGCATTTGCAGGTTTAATAGCCAAGGAAGCGATTGTCGGCATTGTGCTGGGTTATATTTCATACCTCGTTTTCACGGCAATATATATGGCAGGCCAGCTTATTGATATGCAGATAGGGTTCGGCATGGTTAGTGTTTTGGATCCGGTAAGCAACATACAGGTGCCGGTCACCTCAAACCTTTATTTTATAATTAGTATGTTGATTTTCCTGATTTCAAACGGGCATCATGACCTTATTAAGGCTTTATTCAGAAGCTATGAAATAGTACCTCTCGGCAAGGCGGTATTTGGAAAGGATCTTCTTGGAGACATACTTAATATATCCGGAAATACCCTTGTTATAGGCTTTAAAATAGCAGCACCGGTAATTGCGGCTATGCTGATAGCAGATATAGCTCTTGGCGTTTTATCAAGAACAGTGCCGCAGTTGAATATATTTGCGGTTGGCATTACCTTGAAGTTATTTGTCGGACTGCTTATTATGTTTTTAACTATTGAAATGTTCAACATGGTTATTAATATTCTTATAGGGGACTCAAACAACCAAACGATAAACTTTTTGAACCATATGAGGCCGAAATAATGGTTAAATACAGGCTTGACCTGCAGCTTTTTGCACAGAGTGATGACAAAACTGAAAAGGCAACCCCCAAAAAGAGGCAGGAAGCGAGAAAAAAGGGGCAGGTGCTGCAAAGCAAGGAGCTTACTTCCACTCTTGTAGTTGTCCTTACTTTTATCGGTTTAAGGTTCTTTGGAAAATATATATATGAGCAAATAGTTGTTTTTACAAGAAGGGTTTTGACTGAGTATCCCCAAATGGAAGATTTATTTACCATTAACGTTCTTTATAAATTGTTTTATGATTCTATGGTAGTACTGTTGAAAACCGTAGGCCCCATTTTGGCGATATCGACTCTAACCGGCCTCATTGCGAACTATGCTCAGGTAGGATTTTTGTTTACCGTAGAGACGCTGGGGTTCAAATTTAACAGAATTAATCCGGCAAGCGGAATAAAAAGGGTATTCTCTATGCATTCCGTTGTGGAGCTGCTGAAATCAATATTCAAGGTCGCTGTAGTAGGCTTTATAGCATATTCCTACCTGAAGGGCCAAACCAACAACATTCTTAACATGATGAGCATGGATGTATTGAGTACGGCGGTATTTATTGGAACGACAGCAGTCAACATTGCAATAAGGATATGTATAGCGCTGTTCATACTTTCGATAATGGATTATGCATATAACTGGTGGGAGCATGAAAAAAATCTGAGAATGTCCAAACAGGAGGTTAAGGAAGAATTCAAGCAAACAGAAGGTAACCCGGAAATTAAGGCAAAGATAAAGCAGAAGCAAAGACAGATATCAATGAGAAGAATGCTTCACGAAATCCCTAAAGCTGATGTAATAATCACTAACCCAACACACTTTGCGGTTGCCGTTAAGTATGACGCACAGGTTTCAAAGGCTCCGGTGGTTACGGCAAAAGGACAGGATTTCATTGCACTGAGAATTAAGGAAATAGCAAAGGAAAATAATGTAGAAATCGTTGAAAATAAGCCTCTTGCAAGGACGCTTTACGAAACGGTCGAGATTGGAAATGCAATACCGTCTGAGTTGTATCAGGCAGTGGCCGAAGTTCTTGCATTCGTATACAACCTGAAGGGAAAAACAGGAACGGCTTAGAACATAGTTAGTTGATAGTTGATAGTTGAAGAAATGCAGGTTATAGACAATTAAGAATGTGAATGAATAAATAATGTTTTTCACAAAAGAAAAAAGGCAAAGGGGGTCAAAGGCTGATGAAGATCGGGAATTATGCTGTTCCGGTTCTGGTAATGGCAAGCATATTGGTATTTATTATACCTATTCCTGAAACAATACTCAGTGTATTGATCGTCGTTAACATAATTTTAGGGGCAATTATTTTACTGAACACAATTTATCTTAAATCAGCTTTGGATTTTTCCGCATTTCCGACGCTGCTTGTTATAACTACCGTATACCGGGTCACACTTAATGTTGCTGCTGCAAGACTTATCCTTACTGAAGGCTCCGCCGGTGAAGTAATAAGGTCGTTCGGTATATTTGTCGGAGGCGGGCAGCTGGTTGTAGGGTTCATCATATTCTTCATAGTAATGATTGTTAACTTTCTTGTTATAACCAAAGGTTCCGAAAGGGTAGCAGAAGTCGCTGCAAGGTTTACTCTTGACGCTATGCCCGGTAAACAGATGGCAATTGATGCCGACCTGAATGCCGGTCTCATAAATGAAACAGAGGCAAAGGAAAGAAGAAGAAAGGTTCAAAGGGAAGCAGATTTTTACGGAGCTATGGATGGTGCCAGCAAATTCGTAAAAATGGATGCCGTTGCCTCAATTCTTATTACAATAATCAACATTATCGGCGGACTGATTATGGGTGTTGTGGTTAGGGGCGAGAGTCTTGGAGATGCCGGAACGACATACACCATACTGACAATAGGCGATGGGCTCGTAAGCTTACTTCCGGCGGTAATGATCTCAATGGCTACAGGTTTTATAGTAACAAGGGCCGGTGCTGACTCAGACCTGAACAGTGAACTTTTGAAGCAGCTTTTCTATAATCCTTTTGTTTTATTTATTGCAGCAGGGCTTTGTGTAGTTATCGGTCCAGTCATTGCGCCGATACCATTCTTTTTAATGGCAGGCTTACTTGGATTTGTAGGCTATAGAATGATGAAGCTTCAGAAGGAAGCACAAAAAATTGAAGAGGTTCAGGTTCAGGAGAGCGAGGTTGAGGAGATCAGGAAGCCCGAAAACGTTGTGTCTCTCCTTCAGGTGGATCCGATTGAACTTGAATTCGGCTACGGAATAATACCCTTGGCAGATGTCAACCAGGGCGGGGACCTTCTTGACAGGGTAGTAATGATAAGAAGACAATTGGCATTGGAGCTTGGCATGATAGTTCCCATAATAAGGCTCCGTGATAATATACAGCTTAATCCTAACGAATATATGATTAAAATAAAAGGCGTAGAAATAACAAAGGGTGAAATTCTTATTGATCATTTCCTTGCAATGAGTCCGGGCTTGGTAGATGAGGAGCTTGACGGAATAAAGACGACAGAGCCGGCATTCGGACTGCCTGCAATCTGGGTCAGCGAAGCGCAAAGAGATAAGGCTGAAATGCTTGGATACACGGTTGTTGACCCGCCGTCAATAATTTCAACCCATTTAACGGAGATAATTAAGAAATACGCACATGAGCTGATGGGCAGACAGGAAGTTCAGACCTTGATAGACAATGTGAAGCAGAATTACCCCGCAATAGTTGAAGAACTGGTTCCCAAGCTTATGAATGTGGGCGAAATACAGAAAGTTTTAGCCAATCTTCTAAAAGAGGGCGTATCAATAAGGGACATGGTAACAATAATGGAGACTATGGCGGATTATGCAAGTATTACGCATGATGCCGACATGTTGACGGAATATGTCAGACAATCTTTGGGAAGAGCTATTTCAAAGAAGTTTGTCGGGGAGAACAAATCAAATGTCATTACGCTGGATCCTAAGCTGGAGCAAATGATAATGGACTCGGTACAGAGGACAGAGCATGGTTCATACCTTACACTGGAGCCGAATGTGACTAATAATATAATCAGCAATCTTTCAAGACAGGTGCAAAAACTTACGCAAATAGGGCAGCAGCCCATTATACTTGCCTCTCCTGTCGTAAGGCTTTATTTTAAAAGAATTACCGAACAAGTAATACCGGGACTTATAGTTTTATCGTATAATGAAATTGACCCTTCTGTTGAGGTTCAATCTGTTGGGATGGTGAGTATCTAAAGATGAAAATAAGGCGATATCTGGGAAGTAATACCCAGGAAGCTATATTGAAAGTTAAGATGGATCTGGGTAATGACGCAATAATTCTTAATACCAGGAAGGTAAGGAAAAAAGGACTCTTCAAGATTTTTTCCAAGCCATTGGTAGAAGTTTTGGCTGCAATTGATGAAGACTACGGGAGCAAGAAAGAAAAGGCAGTACAAAATCAGCCGGTAAAACAGCCTTCAAGCCCTGTCCAAAGGCCTGTAGTACCACAATACGAGCCTGTAAATCAAAATTCTACGGATAATGCTTCGGGGAAAAGTAAAATTGAAGAAAAAGAAGGAAAAATATCGGATTTAGAGAATAAAGTAAATAGTATGGAATTTATGTTGCATAAAATTCTTGACCAAATACAGCCGCCTGCTCAAAAAGAACAACAGGCACCCAAGGAGGAAAAAAAGGTTGAATCCAAGGTTGTGCAGTCCTTGTACAACAACCTGATAAAAGGTGAGATTGAACCTGAAATAGCAAAAAGACTGATAGATGCTTTAACTGAAAAAGTAGGAAGCGAAGCAAGCTTAAATGAAGCTGTACCTGTATTATACGGATTGATTTCAGCAATGCTGGGCAAGCCTGAGACTATAAAACTCAGAGAAGACGGCAAACCGACTGTAGTAATTTTTGTCGGGCCGACCGGAGTCGGAAAAACAACGACACTGGCAAAGGTTGCTGCAAATTACGCCTTGAATTACAAAAAAAATGTCGGATTCATAACAGCAGACACCTATAGGATAGCCGCAGTAGAACAGCTGAAGACTTATGCCGAGATTCTGGCAATGCCTGTTGAAGTAATATATTCTGTCGGAGAAATAAAGGATGCTATAAGCAAGTATGCGGACAAGGAGCTTATCCTTATCGACACTGCGGGCAGAAGCTTTAAAAACAAAACGCAGTTTGATGAATTAAAAACACTAGTGTCGGCATGCGAAGCGGATGAAGTATACCTTGTACTGAGTGCTACAACAAGTATGCGTACGTGCAAAGAGATTATAAACAACTATAGCTTCATTAAAAACTACAAGCTGATATTTACAAAAATTGATGAGGTTCCTGTACTTGGAATAATACTAAATACAAAATTCATAACTAACAAAAGCCTGTCTTATCTGACTAACGGACAAAGCGTGCCTGACGATATTGAATTGGCCAATATCGACAAGATTACTAAAATACTGTTGGGGAGTAACAATTAAATGATGGACCAGGCAGATAAATTAAGACAAATAATCGATAATATAAAATTGAGACAAGCAGTTAATCAGGCCGCTTTGATAAACAGCATCAAGAAAAAGACAGCAAAAGTTATAACCGTAACAAGCGGAAAAGGCGGAGTAGGAAAGACAAATGTTACTATAAATCTGGCAATTACTTTAAGCGAAATGGGTAATAGAGTAATAATACTTGACGCAGATTTCGGACTTGCCAACATAGATGTTTTGTTCGGAATTATACCGAAGTATACCCTTGTAGATGTAATAAACAATAATAAAAACATTCTTGAAGTATTGGCTGACGGACCCAAAAATATAAGGTTCCTCTCGGGAGGCTCCGGAGTCGAAGAGCTTATAAAACTGGAAAAGCCACAACTGGAAAGGTTTGTTGATAATATAGGCCTTCTGGACAAGATAGCAGATGTTATTTTGATTGACACGGGAGCAGGATTGTCCGATAATGTAATGAATTTCGTAATGGCTGCCGATGAGGTGGTGCTTGTTACGACCCCTGAACCTACATCCATTACAGATGCATATGCATTGATAAAAATGGTTTCGAACAGGGACAAGGAAAAGACGATTAAAGTAATAGTAAACAGGGCAGATACTATAAATGAGGCAAATGATATATTGAGCAAGCTGACTATGGTCTCCGAAAAATTTCTGAACCTGAAGCTGGATTCAATAGGATACATATTGCATGACGAGGCCGTAATAAAGGCAGTAAAGCAGCAATCCCCGTTTACGTTGAGTTTTCCCAGGAGTCAGGCCTCCAAGTCCATTAGGGAAATATCAAAAAAGCTTGTGGAAAATTCAGAGGACAAGAAGGTTGAAAATACAGGTATTAAAAGTTTCATAAGCAAGCTTGTCAACTTTTTGAACAGTTGAGAATAATCGGTGGCAGCGGTCACTTTTCAATAAACGGGGGTTTACATGGAGCTTAGTAAACTGAAAATGGGCACAAGGCTCGATTTGGTCGTCAGGGACGAAATAAAAACTGAACAAAGGCCTTTGCTGGTAAGTGAATTCGAGTGGGCTGACGGTATAGATACTGCATATATAGCTGCCCCGATTGTTGAAGGCATAATCTATCCGGTTAAGATAGGAGCGTACATTGAAGCTTATTTCATTGAAAAGCTTGAATTGTACAGATTCAAGGCAGAGGTTGTCCAAAGAGGAGTGAAAGATAACATTTCTCTTTTGAAAGTGAAGATAAGAGGAGAATTTGAAAGGATTCAAAGAAGACAGTATTATAGATTTGAATGCTCAATAGCAGTTAAGTTCAGAGAATATGAAAAGACTGATGAAGAAGGCAAAACATATCAAAAAGGTTTGACGAAGGACTTGAGCGGAGGGGGATTGGGTTTATTATCCGAAGAAAAGATCGAGGCGGGAAAACAGCTTGAATTTGAACTTAAGCTAGACGAAAATACGACAGTCGGTTTTACAGGTAAAGTAGTCAGATCCATCCTTAGCGACTTGAATGAAAAGTACAGGTATGAACACGGAATATGTTTTAAGAAAATAGAAAATAAGGATAGGGAAGCAGTTATCAGATTTATTTTCAATGAACAGAGAAAACTGAGACAAAAAGGGCTGATTTGATATATGGCAATTGAAACAAAAAATATTGTAAAAGTTTTAGTAGTAGATGATTCGGCTTTTATGAGAAAAGTTATTACGGATATCCTTAACAGTGATGATGAAATTCAAGTTATTGCCACTGCAAAAAACGGGTTTGATGCTTTGGAAAAGCTGAAATCGAATAAACCGGATGTTGTCACAATGGATGTTGAAATGCCCGAAATGGATGGTCTAACATGTTTAAAAGAAATAGACAAGTTAGATTATGTTCCTGTTGTAATGCTCAGCAGTGTTACCCGAGAGGGTGAAAATGCAACTCTTCAAGCACTGGAAAACGGTGCTGTGGACTTTATTACAAAGCCTGTTAATATATTTGATATAACAACAGTCGACAAAAAAATGGAGATTATTGAAAAAGTAAAAGTAGCAAAAAAAGCGAAAAGTGTTAAAAGAGATACAAAGGATGTACAGATTAGGGTAAAAAGTGATATAGTTAAGAGTGAAGCAGTTAAAATCAGGAATATAAAGAATATTGTCGCAATAGGAACATCGACCGGGGGGCCAAAGGCTTTGCAGGATGTGATACCTTTAATACCGGCCAATGTGCCTGCAGCTTTTCTCGTAGTTCAGCACATGCCGCCGGGATTTACCAAATCACTGGCTGATAGACTGAATACAATAAGTGAAATTGCTGTAAAAGAAGCAGAACATGGAGAAGAAATAAAACCCGGATATGTTTATATAGCACCCGGCGACTATCATATGCTGGTTGACAGAGGAAAAGACGATACCATCAGAATAAAGCTCACACAAGATCCTCATGTCGGCGGTCATAGACCTGCTGTAAACGTAATGATGGAGTCTCTCTCCGATACAGGGCTTAATAACATCATTGGTGTTATAATGACAGGAATGGGTGGAGACGGAAGCGAAGGAATTAAAAAATTAAAGCAAATAAATAAAAGCTATATAATTGCTCAAGATGAAAAATCCTGCGTTGTATACGGAATGCCGAAGGTAGCGGTGCAAACAGGTGCAGTGGATATAGTGGTTCCATTGAAGGAAATTTCAAATGCGATAATGAAAATAGTAGGGGGGAATTAATATGGACATGAGTCAGTATCTGGAAATATTTATTGAAGAAACAAAAGAGCACCTTCAGTCACTTAATCAATCGCTTTTGCAGTTGGAGCAAAGCCCCGGCGACAGTAGTGTTCTGAATGAAATTTTCAGGGTTGCGCATACTCTGAAAGGCATGGCAGGCACAATGGGATACAGCAAAATGGCGAAACTGACGCATGACATGGAAAATGTCCTGCATGCTCTTAGAAATAATGAAATCAAAGTAAGTACGGGGCTGATAGACATACTTTTCAAATGTCTTGATGCACTGGAAAACTATCTGAACTGTATTGTAAACACTTCAGGTGAAGGAGATAAGGAATATTCCGATATTATTGACGCCCTCAACAATGTACTGAAAAACAAATCAGCAGATGACATGGCAAAGGCCGCAGAAAAGCCTGCACCTCAAAGCAAGCCTGAACCTGAAGTGCAAGTTGATTCTGCTCATCCTACATCAAACATGAAGATTAACGAGTACGAGCAGAATGTCATTAATAAAGCCCATGAAGCAGGAATGAATGCTTTTAAGATTACACTCGTCCTTAATAAGGGCTGTGTACTTAAATCGGCGAGAGCATTCATCATCTTTCAGACACTTGAAAAGTACTCGGAAATAATTAAATCGGAACCAAAGGTTGAAGATATTGAAGATGAGAAGTTTGATTTTGAATTTACAGTTGTAATAGTATCAAAGGAAAATGCAGAGCTGTTTACAAAAGAATTAAATTCTATTGCTGAGGTTGATGAAATTATAATTAACTCATTGCAGAGCAAAAAGATTGATTCTCCTGAAGAAAAAGCTTCTGATGAAAAAGTAGAAGAGAAGAAGGCTGACAAGTCAACCGAAGAACATTCTTCCCCGGTTGAGAAAGAACAGGCAAGCCCCCAGACAGCAGTTAAAAAGCCCAAAACAGGAAAAACTGTCAGGGTGGACATTGACAGGCTTGACATACTTATGAACCTTGTGGGAGAACTTATAATCACCAAGACCAGACTCGAGGGTTCAGGCAGCTCGGAAAAATCCCAGGAGTACAATGAAGCCATAGAATATCTGGAAAGAATAACTACAAACCTGAATGATGCTGTAATGAAGGTAAGAATGGTTCCGGTTGAAACCGTGTTCAACAGGTTCCCAAGAATGATAAGGGATATTTCAAAGGATATCGGAAAGGAAATGACTCTTACGATGTCCGGAGAAGAGACGGAACTGGACAGAACAGTTATCGATGAGATAGGTGATCCTCTCATTCACCTTCTGAGAAATGCTGCAGATCATGGAATTGAATCAGTAGAAAAAAGAAGAGCTGCGGGAAAACCGGAAACCGGACATATATACCTTAGAGCATATCAATCTGGAAACAATGTAATGATAGAGGTTGAAGAGGATGGTCAAGGCATTAACCTTGATGCGATAAAAAGGAAAGCCATTGATAAAGGCGTAATAAGCAGGGAAACAGCTAACAGCCTTTCTCAAAAGGAAATAATAGATTTACTGTTCAGACCAAGCTTCAGTACAGCAGAAAAGATAACAGACCTCTCGGGCAGAGGTGTAGGTCTTGATGTAGTAAAAACAAAAATCGAAGCACTCGGTGGTTCTGTCGAAGTAGAAACCGAAATGGGAAAGGGTAGTAAATTCATAATCAAGCTTCCGTTGACATTGGCTATTATTCAAGCCCTGCTGGTTAACATAGGCAATGAAAAATATGCTATACCTTTGAGTTCGATCCAGTCAATCGAAAAGATAGCACCGGAGGAAATAAAGTTTGTTCAGAAGCAGGAAGTAATGCTCCTTAGAAATTCTGTTGTTCCTATAGTAAGACTGGATAAGATTCTGGATGTTCCTATTGAAGAAAAACAACAGAAGCTTACAACAGTGGTAATTGTAAAGAAAGGCGAAAGGCTGTCGGGTTTTGTAGTAGACAACCTGATCGGACAACAGGAAATAGTAATAAAATCCCTGGGCAAGCTGCTGGCAGGCATTAAATCAATTGCTGGAGCTACAATACTTGGGGACGGTAATGTAGCATTGATACTTGATGTAAACTCACTTATATAGAAAGGAGCTGCACTCATGGACGAATTGATAAATCAAAACATCAAACAATTCATCATATTTAAGCTTGGCAAAGAAGAATATGGTATTGATATAAAAAAAATCACTACCATTGAGCAAATGAAAACTATTACAAGAGTTCCTAAGATTCCTGTATTTATAAAGGGCGTAATAAACTTAAGAGGCGAGATAATCCCTATAATGGATTTAAGGACTAAATTCGGTCTTCCAAAAGGTGAGGAGACGGAAGATTCAAGAATAATAATCGTAAAGATTGAGGAAGAACCTGTTGGGATAATTGTTGATGCTGTGGCTGAAGTAATAAGCCTTACTGATGAATTGATTGAAAATGTCAGCAATTTCAGCAATGATCTCAGTCTGGAATATATTTTAGGTGTCGGCAAGGTTGATGATAGGATTATAACGCTGCTCAACATAGAAAAGCTGGTTAGTCTATAAGATTAGGAGTGCAAAATATGCCGTTGAACATTGATGATTTGAACAAGCTGCAAATAGATGTACTTCGTGAAATCGGCAACATTGGCGCCGGAAATGCTGCTACTGCATTGGCAAAAATGTTGAATAAAAAAGTCGATATGGAAGTGCCCAAGGTCAAGATATTGGAGTTCATGGAGGTTACAGACATACTTGGAGAGCCGGAAACTCCCGTTATAGGCATTCTGTTTAGGGTTACCGGAGATCTTACAGGTGATATCATGTTTATCCTGGAGTATAATGCTGCAAAGGTTTTAGTCAATATACTTTTAGGAAATCCGGCTGATAACTGCTCCGAATTTTCTGAACTAGAACTGTCTGCATTAAAGGAGATAGGCAATATTTTATCGGGTTCGTATCTATCCGCTTTATCCACTTTGACAAATCTGAAGCTGCTTCCTTCAGTACCGGATATGGCAATCGATATGGCAGGTGCTATATTAAGTGTTCCTGCTATACAGTTTGGAAAGGTTGGAGACACAGTATTATATATTGAGACGGAATTTACAGAAGGCAGTACAAAGGTAGTAGGCGATTTTTTCCTAATACCCGACACTTCTTCATATGAGATTTTATTAAATGCATTGGGAGTAATAGGTTAATGGAAAACTTGATAAAAGTGGGAATGGCTGATTTGAAATGTTCTAATCATCCAGGCGTACTAACAACACTTGGACTTGGATCCTGTGTAGGCATTGCATTGTATGATTCGGTAAGCAAGGTTATCGGACTCGCGCATGTAATGCTGCCCTCAAGTCTTCAGGCAAGAAATAATATTAATGATGCAAAATTTGCAGATACTGCTATAGTAAAGCTTGTTACTGAAATGGTAAAAATAGGTGCTAATAGAAACAGGATTATTGCCAAGCTTGCAGGTGGTGCACAGATGTTTGCATTTACAGAATCTTCGGATATGATGAGGATTGGCTCCAGAAATGTATTGTCAGCCAAGGATAAGCTTGAAGAACTTAGAATTCCGGTAATCGCAGAAGACACAGGGGGAAACTACGGTCGAACAATAGAGCTTAATTCCGATGATGGAATACTCATGGTCAAAACAATCGGTCATGGTATAAAAAACTTGTAATAAGATTCAAAAGTTATGGCATATTACAAATGAATTGGAAAGGATCGCTTTATGGGCTGTGTCCAGAAACTTCCGTTTATATTGGGATCTATAGCAGCTATTTTGATCGGTATGATTGGAACCTATTCAAATCTTGATCAAAAGAACATATACATAAGAATGGCAATTGGCATGGTTGCGTTTTTCGCAATCGGTGTTTATATAAAAAAGGTATTGACAGAAATAATTGAAGAATTAGAAGCGAAAAAGCGGGAAGAACAAAGGAAACTGGAGGAAGAAGAGCAGCAGCGATTAATGGAAGAACAGGCAAATGAACAGGAAAACAAGCCCCAAATAGATATAAAAGTTGACGATGATTACGGTGAAGATTTCTCACCTTTAACCATAAGCGATTATTTAAAAAAGAATGAGTAATACTCTACAAATGAAAAAACTCAGAATCGGAGGATTTGAATGTCAGCTGCTAATAACAAACAACTGGAATTATGGAAACAGTATAGCGAGACTAAAGACCCTTCCATAAGAGAAAAATTAATACTGGAATATGCTCACCTCATCAAATACATTGCCGGAAGGCTCAATGTCTATTTCGGATCAAATGTGGAATATGATGATTTGGTGAGTTTTGGCGTTTTTGGGCTTATAGATGCAATAGATAAATTCGACATAAATAAGGGAGTTAAATTTGAGACATATGCCTCTTTGAGAATAAGAGGAGCTATAATCGACAGCATCCGTGAAATGGATTGGGTGCCGAGGTCTCTCAGACAAAAAAACAAGGAGCTTGAAAAGGCCTACTGGGAAGTAGAAAATCAGCTTGGACACAGTGCTACGGATAAAGAGGTTGCAGATAAGCTTGGAGTGTCTATTGATGAGTTTTACAAAATGCTTAATGATGTTAATGTTTCATCGATGGTTTCATTGGAAGAATTTCTCGAGCAAAACTATGAGATCGGTGTCGATCTTCCTAATAACAATAAGGAGGATAGGCCCGAGAATTATATAGAAGTTGTAGAATTGAAAGATATTTTGGGAGATGCAATAAATAAGCTGCCCGAAAAAGAAAAAACTGTTGTATCCTTGTATTATTTTGAAGAATTGACACTAAAAGAAATAAGTGCGATAATGAAAGTATCTGAATCCAGGATTTCGCAGCTTCATACTAAGGCTGTGTTAAGACTAAGAGGAAAACTTGCAAGACATAAATCGATACTTAGTGAATAATAGAATTAATATATAGTAAAGAAGTTAAAATTGGGGGTTTATATGGACAATTCTGCTATGACAAGAAATGTAAACGATGGCTTTTTTGAAATAAAATACCAGCCCAACGGAATATTTCTGACTGTTTTCCCCCCTGTGGGAAAGGGTAAAAGGGTAGAAGTCCGTGAGGTAATTGACAAAGCAGTCAAGAAACAGATTAAGAATTTCAATAAAGAAGCAATTGAGCTTGCTGTATTCAAGTCTGAAAAGCTTCCCGTACAGATTGCTCCTCAGCAGGAAGAGATAAAGATTGATGCAGCTGTAAATGTTATGGTCAGTCCTGACAAAATGAAAGCCTTCATAACTATCTTTCCGCCGGAGGGAGGAAGGATGCTGACAGAGAATGAGATAATTGATGCTCTTGGAAAAAGCAGTGTTGTTTACGGAATAAATAAAGCTACTCTTGAGTCAATCACAAAATATCCCGTTTATAATGAAATGGTATGTATTGCAGAAGGCGCTGTTCCGGCAAACGGTCAGAACGGAAAAGTTGAATTCCATTTTGATGTAAAGCGGGAAAGCAAGCCTACGATACTTGAAGACGGAAGAGTGGATTACAGGGAATTGAATCTGATACAAAGCGTTACGGCAGGGTCAAAGTTATGCTCACTCATTCCGCCTCTGCAGGGAGTCAAGGGTAAAACAGTAACAGGTATTGAAATATCTGCTTTAGACGGAAAGCCTGCTGTACTGCCAAAGGGCAGAAACGTAGAACCCTCACAGGATGGCCAGTCATTGACGGCATCTATAGACGGACAAGTCAGCTATATTGACGGGAGAGTCAATGTTTTTTCTAACTATGAAGTTCCTGCGGATGTTGACAACTCAACGGGTAATATTTATTTTATCGGTAATGTAAGCATAAGAGGAAATGTCTTATCCGGATTTTCAGTCGAAGCCGGCGGAAATGTGGAGGTATGGGGTGTAGTTGAAGGGGCTGTCATAAAAGCAGGTGGCGATATAATACTCCGCAGAGGTATGCAGGGTATGAGTAAAGGAACGCTTATAAGCGGAGGAGACATTATTGCCAGGTATATAGAAAACAGCAATATCGAAGCAAAAAATAACATCAAATCCGAAGCTATAATGCATAGTAATACAAAATGCGGCAATAAGCTTGAGCTTTCCGGGAAAAAAGGCCTTCTTGTCGGAGGAACCTGTAAGGTGGGCAAGGAAATAATCGCCAAGGTAATTGGTTCACATATGGCTACTGTCACAGAAATTGAGGTTGGAGTTGACCCAACGCTTAGAGAACGTTATAAAGCGGTTAAAGATGAGATTTTTACCATTGAAACCGATCTCAGGAAGGCTGAGCAGGCAATTACCATACTTAAAAAGTTGGAAGCAGCAGGTGCACTGACTCCTGATAAGCAGGAGATGCTGGCTAAAAGCGTAAGAACCAAGGTTTACTATTCAAGTAAGATAAACGAACTCAAGGAAGAATCAACCCAGCTTGAAGCAAAGCTGCAGCAAGATGCAAACGGAAAGGTTAGAGCTTCAAACATCATATACCCTGGAACAAAGGTTGCGATTGGCACCTGTATGATGTATGTAAAGGAAAATCTTCAGTTCAGCACCTTGTATAGGGACGGAGCGGATGTAAGAGTTGGGGCTTTTGATAAATAAAAGAAACATGCAGTGAAAGTTTGGCTTTTGTTTCGGAAGGGCTGATGTATATGTCTATTAGGCCTGTTGATTTTCAAATAATGCTTCCTAAAACTGCTGAAGTCTCAAAAATAAACAGTGATGAGCAACAGCGCAGCCAAATTATGCAGCAGCAGCAAAATGCGAATTTACAGCATAAGGTTGACAATAGCATTAAGCAGGTACATTCCCAGGATAATGTTCAGGAAGCCATGATCAGGGAAAAACGTGAAAGAGAAAGAGACAATCAAAAAAAGCAGGATAAAAGAAAAAAAGGAAACTATAACAATAAAAAAGAGACTGATGACGGAATTCAGACAAGCACAATAGATATAAGATTATAAAGGATCTTTATAATCAGAAATAACAATGTATTTTACTAAAGAGAAAAGATCGAGGTGCTTTTATGTTGCAGTTTTATGTAAGTATAATAATTTTTGGCATTATGCTGATACTTTTTGCGTTTGTATGGGTTGCATATGACAGCAAAAAATCAAAGGATCTGTTAAAGCAGCTTGACGATAAGAAAGATGATCTTGTTACAGTAATCAATGATGCTGAACAGATGGTAGAGGAAATGAACAAATTTTCAGATTATATAGTGACTCAAATGGAAATAAAAAACGAGGAGTTAAATAACAATCTGAAAACAATAGAAGAAAGAATAAGCAATATCAATTCCAATACCGGGTTGAGAAAAGAAATCAAGGAAACGCCTAAGGAAAAGGTTAAGGGTCCGGCATCTGAAGGCAAAGCCGGTTACGAGATACCGTCATTGAACTACAATACGGATCTTATAATTGAAAACCATAATTTTGAAAACCCGAACAATGTTTATACCCAGACAAACAGGATTTATTCCAGAGTGAAAGAAAAGGTCATTCCCATGAACGGCAAATATAAGGAAGTTGTCTCGCTTGCAAGGAACGGTGTAAGTGATACGGATATCGCCAAAAGGCTGAATATGGGCAAGGGTGAAATTCAACTGATATTAGAAATGAATAAAATAGTATAAAACCTAGAAAAAGCGCCTTGGCGCTTTTTGTAATGAAGGAGACAATATGAAAAAATTTGAAATGAAAAGCCTTATTTTAGGAATTGGAATAGGTATTGTGCTTTCTTCAATAATCGGTCTGATATTCAGTTTGGGATACTCCGCAGCAGCACCTGAAAAGAGCATGACAAAGGAACAGATAATTACACAGGCTAAGAAATACGGCATGGTACAAAGCAAAAGCATATTAAACGACAGCACTGAAACAAACACGAAGGATCAAGACACTACCGATAATGAAAAATAAGGTGAAAATATACAATGCATTCTTATATATGGCTTTGGTTGACTTTAGCGTCAGGTGTTTTACTTGGCTTTTATGATATATTCAAAAAAAAATCCCTCGAAAAAATTCCCGTATTAAATGTATTGGCTCTATATTCGGTTTTCAGTTTTTTATTGGTCTCTTATGAATTAAATAATGCGATAAGTATAAATAAAGTAAGCTTACTGATCACCTTAATCAAAGCATTGGTTATCTTTTTAAGCTGGACCCTTGGATTCACGGCAATAAAACACCTTCCAATCAGTGTCATTTCTCCGTTTGGAACATTAAGCCCTGTATTTACAATATTCCTTGGGGTATTCATATTGAATGAAAGCCTGGAATTCAAGCAGGCAATCGGAATATTTGTTATGCTGCTGTCCTATTACTTTATAGGAATGACAGGAAAAGCTGAAATAAAAGGGCTTTTTAGGAACAAATACCTCTACCTTATGATCGGCAGCAGCTTATTGAGTGCAGTCAGTGCAATGCTGGACAAGATAATTCTAAAGAAAGTCAATTCAGGTCAAATGCAGTTCTGGTTTTGTTTCTTTGTCATGGTAATGTATGTGGGAGCTTATTTATTTGACAGGTTAAAAAGTAAAACAAAAATACCGCTCAAATTCAGTGTATTCATACCCCTTACAAGTCTGTTCCTTGTTTTGTCGGATAAAATATATTTTCTTGCAGTTGAAGCCTCAGACAGCAAAATATCTCTCATACTGCCGCTGAGAAAATCCTCAATCATAATTTCTGCGATTGTAGGGGGATTGCTCTTCAGAGAAAAGAACATTCTAAAGAAATTTGTATGCATAGCAGTGCTTCTGATAGGGATAGTTATTGTATTTGTATAAATGTATATGGATTATAGTACAGTTTAATTGAATAGCCATACGGGTGTAAGGTCCTCCATGAAAACGTTGTAATCAAACTTTTCACGGGCTTTTTTTATTTATTTTCTTTTATATATTGCACATGGAATATCAAGGTGATATAATAATGATATCATATTAATATTAATATTCAAAGGAGATGTATTTTATGAAGGAAATAGAAAGAAAAGTACTGCCGGGTTTTGCAATGATAATATTTGATATGCTTTTACTAGTTGCATCAGTAGGTGTATTCGTTTATGGAGTGATACAGACAAACGAGGAAGCCACAGCCTTCAACATAGCTTTAATTGTAGCAGGAAGTGTAGCTTTTGTTGCATTCATAATCATTTCATCTGGCTTCTTTGTTTTACAGCCTAATGAAGCAGCGGCATTAATTCTTTTCGGAGCATATAAGGGGACTGTAAAAGAGCCTGGCTGGCATTATGCAAATCCGTTCTATACCAAGAAAAAGGTTTCAATGAGGGCTCGCAATCTGAACGGAGAAAGACTCAAAGTAAACGATGAAATGGGTAATCCGATTGAAATAGCCGCGGTTGTTGTTTGGAAGGTTGAGAATACCGCTGAGGCGCTGTTTGATGTTGAAAACTACATTGAATATGTAAAGACACAAAGCGAATCCGCATTACGTCATCTTGCAGGCTTATACCCATATGACATTACGGATGAAAGCAAGCAGATCTCACTTAGGGGAAGCGTCAATGAGGTTTCCGAAGCACTAAAGAACGAGCTTCAGGAAAGGTTTAACAGGGCCGGAGTTGTTGTTCAGGAAGCAAGGCTCAGCCACTTGGCATATGCACCGGAAATTGCAGCAGCAATGCTCCAGAGACAGCAGGCATCAGCAATCATAGCAGCAAGGCAGAAAATTGTTGAAGGTGCGGTAGGTATGGTTCAAATGGCGCTTAACAAATTGAGCGAAAACGGAATAGTTGATCTTGATGAGGAAAGAAAAGCAGCAATGGTCAGCAACCTTCTGGTGGTTCTATGCGGAGAAAGAGCGTCACAACCGGTTATTAATACTGGAACTCTTCACAATTAAGGTGTGATTTAAAATGGCTGAGAAGAAAAGCATTTTGCTTAGATTGAATCCCAAAATTTATGACGAGGTATTCAAATGGGCCGAAGAAGAATTCAGGTCTGTTAACGGCCAGATAGAATACCTCCTGCAGGAAGCAGTTAAAAAGAGGCTGAAAAAGCAGGTTATAGAAAAAGAAGAAGAGTAAGGTGTCTTCAAGGGAAGTGAGACTATGTTGAATCTTGCGGAGAAATTGACACTTGTTTCGTTTGATGAAAGTAAAGGAAAATTATCCTTTAGAAACCATAACGTTATGAGGTTCGGATTAAAAGGTGCAATAGCTTTAAAATTGTGCCAACTGGGTAAAATCCGATTTGAAAATTCCAAAATCATTTTAACCGATACAACATCGACAGGCGATGCTATTTTGGACAATGCTGTAAAAGTCCTTGGTAAAAAACAAAAACCTGTATCGCTGTACAATTGGATTTATGGATTTTCTATCTACACAGCACAATTGAAAAAAGATATCCTGATGAATCTTGTTGATAATGCAATACTAAGAGAAGAAGAAAAACGGTTTCTGGGATTGTTTCCGATGAAAAGATATTCTCTTACAAACAGGGAGCATTACCAGCGGCTGAGTTCCACATTAAGGGAGGTTCTTATTAATAACAGAACTGATATGGCCGGTGAGGATCAGGAGTTAGTTACACTTTACGCAATGTGCGGCTATTATCCTAAATATATATCCAATGCTGAAAGAAAAGAGCACAAGGAAAAAATAAAAAGCATTAAAAAACTAACTTTCTTTAAGTCGGGTAACAAAAACCTGGAAGAAGTAGTAAAGGCAATTAAGAAGGCAATTGCCTCTCAAGCAGCAACAGGATCATGAGGCTTGTTAAACCGGTCCCCTTAATGCAGGGGGCCCGGTTAAATATTTTTTAATTATAATTAAAATGGTTAAAAATACTCTTGATTTATTAAGGGGTATGTGCTAATATATAAAAGCGGTAAATCACAGGGGACAATTAAATACGGGGGTGTGGTGAAATTGGCAGACGCACGGGACTCAAAATCCCGCGATAGTGATATCGTGTCGGTTCGACTCCGACCACCCCCACCAAGCTTTTTGTGAACCTTGTAACTTAACAGTTACAGGGTTTTTACTATTATATCCTTGGATTATTACAATGTAATGATAAATTTTATTTGTGAGGACTTAAAAGAGTTTTTAGACCAATATGCAAAATATGAAAAGGAGTTTAGACTATAGTTGTAGAAAAGTAATAATAAACCAAAATTCTATATAAACGGTGATGATGATTATGTATAGCTGGCGGATTGCTTCATTTGATTGATAGAGAGAATTCATACTTTGAATGGGATTTAGCTGATAAGGAGATGCGACCTAAAGTTATAGAGGATGCAATAGAATATATCAGAAGTAAAGTGATACCTTTCTTTTCAATGTTTAAAGACCCAAAAGTGGCTCTCAATGTTCTTGAAAAGACTGATATACCTTCAATGGAAATTGCTGATGCAGTTGAGTTTACATTATGTTTTGGAAGTAAAGAACAGGCTGAAACAATTCTCAAAAGATATCTAAAGGAGAATATAAACTTTATACCCGATATTAAAAAGTTTCTAGAAGACTTTAGGCTGAATGGATATCGTGAGTTTATGGTTACACAATATGCTGGACAAATAGCATGGATGAGTCATTCATATGGCTTGGAAATTGATGTAGGCGGGTATTAAGCAGGTTTCGACGTAAGGGGAAATTGATTTGTTAGTGATATAATATGAAAAAACATGCTACTATCCGGCGTTACTTAATTGAGTATGGGTTCATGAAACGTACAAATGACTGTAAGGAGTATTGGTTGTCATGAAAAATGACATTTCTAACTTGATATAACCTTGCTGATAAAAAGATTTCGGTTTTTGACTGAAATCTTTTTTCATTTTTAAAAACATTGATTCATATAGATTACCATATATTATTAAAAATAATGTCATATTAACAAAGAAATACAAGAAAAAGGATATTATTCTTGATTATGTAAGTTAGTAGTATTATTATATTGTGTAAACAATTAAAATTATCACCAAAGTAACTTCAATGGGGGCGACTTTATGGAAAATTCTAATGAGTTCGATAATATAACTCAATATACGTTTCTAAAACAGTTATATTATGATAATCATTACGGTATAGCTATTTTTGACACTCAAGGTTTTACACTTATAAAAGTAAACTCGAAATATTTGGAGATCATGGGCTTGCCCATGAATAAAAATTATGCAGGCTTAAAAATAAAAGAATTTGAACCGGATTTTGAAGGCAGCGAATTTGAAAAAAAAATGAATAGCATTATACAAAAAGGAGAAACTGCTTACCTAAGCGAGCATGAAGGCTTGGTAGGAGGTATGAAAGGTAAGTATTGGGAAAATTCAATAACCCCTATAATAGTTGATGGAAAAGTAAAATTTGTCGTTTCTTTGCTTGTTGATGTTACTGAAAGGGTGGTCAACAGGAAAAAGCTAGAAGAGCAGAAAGGATTATTTGAGGCAATTTTGGATAATGCCTACGAAAATATATTTGCTATAGATCCTAACGGAAATTTTTTATTTAGCAACAATAGTATTATTAAGGAGGTCCCAAGGAAGATTACTAGCATTGATGAGGTTTACAAAGTAAAATATTATAGTTTAGATGGAGATGAAATCAATGCAGAGAAGTCAATTATTAATTACATAAAAAATGGTCATTGTATTAAAGATAAAGTTATTATAACAAGGGTGGGCGAAAGTGAATACTATCTTCTTTGCAGCGGTAATCCAATCTATGATAAATACGGAAGATACGTTTATGGTATTATATCATTCTGTGATATAACGGCAGTTGTAAAGAATCAACAAATTTTAAAAGAAAAACAGCGGCTATTGATTAATATGGAACGTGAAAAGAATGAAGTTCTTGAAAATACGATAAAATTTAAGGACGAGTTTCTATACATGATCACTCATGAATTCAAAACTCCGCTTACGGTAATTAAATCAGCGTTACAGACAATGGATTTATTATGTAAGAATCAAATGCCGGAGAAAGCAAATAAATTCATCAAATCAATAAAACAGAATGCAAACAGGCAGCTGCGTCTTGTGAACAACCTGCTTGATATAACTCGTATTACCTCGGGTAATATCAAATTGAATATGGGAGTGTATGATATTGTTTACCTTACACAATCGATTGTCAATTCTATCAGCACCTATACGGAGCAAAAGGGTGTGAATCTTACTTTGACATCTGCATATATCAGAAAGGAAATTCTTGTAGACGAAGAAAAATTTGAACGTATCTTTCTCAATATTTTGTCAAACGCATTGAAATTTACCCCAAGCGGCAAATCGATCAAGATTTACATCGGTGAAAAAACGCATAAAAATAAAAAAATGGTTTCAATCAGCATCAAAGATGAAGGAATCGGAATACCTAAAGGTAAGCAGAAACACATATTTGACTGCTTTGGACAAGCAGACACCAGTTTGTCAAGGCAAGCAGAAGGTACTGGAATCGGACTTCACCTCGTAAAGCTATTTATTGATGCAATGGGTGGAGATGTTATTCTAAAAAGTAAGGAAGGGAAGGGCAGTACTTTCACATTGTTGTTCTCTGACGGAAACACAATGCCTTTAGATATGACGGCAGTCAATAGTGAAAACCAAAGAAAGCAGGTGCCAAAGGACAGCCGCGTGATAGAGTCTGTAGCTGCAGAGTTTTCAGACATATACTTTTAGCTGGCAGCTAAACACAAAAAAGACCCTATACGTTTAACATTTGCAGTACAGGGCCCATCGGTTATGTTTCGGCGGTAATATTTCCAAGTTCGGCCAAGTCATACCCTCCGATACCCTCCAATTCCAGCCTGAATTCCTGCGAATTAAGAATATCCATAACAGCTGAAAATGGAGGCTTGTTAATATCCTCTTTCTTAATTACCAGCTCATATCTTTCGGTTTGCAAGGGTATGAAATCAATTCCCTTGACCTGTAGTCCGGATTTTTCGTTGCCAATGCCTAAATCAGCTCCACCGCGGGCAACAGTACTGGCTATTGCCAAATGTGAAGTGCTTTCGCGCTCATATCCTTTGATTTGGCTGGACGGAAAACGGAGTATTCTCAGCTGTTCATCAAGAAGCACTCTTGTGCCGCTGCCTTTTTCACGGTTTATTATTGTTATGTCTCTTCGTTTAAGATCTTCCCAGCCTCTAATATCCTTTGGGTTGCCTTTTGAGACATAAAAGCCCTGAAGACGGCATGCAAGATGGATAATAACTGAAGGGATTCCGGGAAGCATTCTCCGTACATAAGGTATGTTGTATTGGCCTGAATCTCCGTCCCAAAGGTGAGCAGTAGCGATCTGAACATTGCCCTGATATAAATTGTATAGGCCGTTATAGCTCCCGACATAAGAACGCAATGCAGGAACCCCGTTTGTGTGCTGATGGAGATATCTGGATAGGATATCAAGCATTATGTCCTGGCCGCAAATAACGAATCCGCTGCTTTTAGCAGGTTCTTCGTACAAAAAAGGATTCCCTTTAGGGTCAGAAGGTTCCAATGCTTTTGATGACGGCTTTTTAATACTTTTTGTCCGGTTTTTATACTCTTCTACATCCCTTAAATCCACCCTTACTTTTTTGCCGACTCTGTATGAGTTCAATTCTCCACGTTTAATCAGCTCATACACAGTGTTTTTTGCTATTTTTAGTATGTCTGCAACTTCTTGAGGCGTTAGAGCAGAATTATCTGGCATTTTATCACTCCTTTATCACAATAATAAAATATTTATTAAAATATATAAAACGTTATAAAACATAATAATACTTAAAATATTATACCACTAACAGAATAATTTAAATACCCTTAAGTACTGATTTAGTAGCAAATTGAAAAAATTTTAATAATAGACTTGATTTTTTATTTGATTCAATTATAATTAAATGTATAAAACGTTACAAAACGTTACTAAAATTTCTGAGACACCCTGTCTTGTTGCACTATGTTCGTGCCAAGTGTGTTAACATAGCTGCATGTTCTAATAACTTATTCATTATAGGTAATCAATTTAAATAATAGAATTCTTTGAATCAAGTATAACAGGCAGCTATATAAGTTGAATTTATAAACTTTGTGCTGAAGTGAGCAAAATCATCATGATTCTAGCCGTTTTGGGAAGTTAGAGCACAAAAATATCCGGAAAATTCTAATATTTATGGAGGTATGCCATTATGAAAAGGAAAAAACTTTTATCTGTATTTCTTTTAACAGTATTTATTTTTTCAATAACAATAAGCCATGCATATGCAAAAACTAAAAAGCCTGTTACATTAACAATTTCTGCAGCCGCAAGTATGACCGATGTATTGAAGGATATTTCAAATCTATATAAAAAGGAGAACCCATATGTTACTATCATTTTTAATTTTGGATCTTCTGGTTCGCTTCAAAAACAAATAGAGCAGGGGGCTCCAGCCGATATTTTTATATCTGCAGGAATAAAGCAGATGAACATACTTAGATCGGAAAAACTTGTTATTTCCGACACAGTAAGGAACCTTGTACTTAATGACGCAGTGCTTATTGTAAACAAAAAATCTTCTGCCCATGTAAAAGGTTTTATGGATTTAGTTAACGATGATGTAAAAGTCATTGCTTTGGGTGAACCAAAAAGTGTCCCCAGCGGACAATATGCAGAACAAATATTCAATTACTATAAAATATTAGACAAGGTTAAGGAAAAAGCAGTTTACGGAAAAGATGTACGCGAGGTGCTTACATGGGTAGAACAAGGTAATGCGGATGCAGGCGTAGTATATAAGACTGATGCGATGTCCAGCAATAAGGTAAAGATTGTTGAAATTGCTTCAAATGATACACATTCACCGATTCTTTATCCGGCGGGTGTCGTGAGTGCAAGCAAAAATATCTCTGAGGCAAAGGACTTTATTAAATTCATTACAGGAGCAAAGGCTAAAGTAATTTATAAAAAGTATGGATTCAGAACTATGATTTAAATAAAAGAAAGAGTCTCGGGAAAGTGAGGGAAGCCGTTATGGAAACTGATATATCGCCGCTTATAGTATCATTAAAAACTGTTCTCCTTTCTACATTAATAACATTTATTATCGGTTTGCTCGCAGCTTATTTTATGGCGAATTATCGCGGAAGACTGAAAGGCTTGATTGACGGCATTCTCTTACTGCCCCTTGTGCTGCCGCCGACAGTTGTCGGATTTTTACTGTTAGTGGTATTAGGCCGCAGAGGACCTCTGGGAAGCCTTTTATATAAGCTGGGTATAATGATTGTATTTTCATGGCAGGCTACAGTCATTGCTGCTGTAGTTGTTGCATTCCCGATGATGTATAAGACTTCAAAAGGTGCTTTTGAACAGCTCGACCATAATTTGATCAATGCTGCACGAACTTTGGGTATATCCGGGGTTCGGATATTCTTGAGAATCAGTATTCCTCTTGCTTGGCCCGGCATTATGGCTGGAGGCATATTGGCATTTGCCAGGGCATTGGGGGAATTTGGTGCGACGATAATGCTTGCAGGCAATATACCGGGCAGAACTCAGACAATACCGCTTGCAATATATTTTGCAGCTGCAGGTGGAGATGAAAAGAGCGCATATTTATGGGTTGCGCTAATAATAGCGATATCTCTGGCCGCAGTTTTTGCAATGAATTTCTGGCTTGAGCATCAGCAAAGGTTTATCTCCGGGAGAAGGAGGCGATAGAATGGAACTTTCGGTTAAGATAACTAAAAAGCTTCGAGATTTTAGGCTTGATGTCGACTTCAGCACAAACGATGGTATGCTAGGCATACTTGGTTCGTCCGGATCCGGAAAAAGCATGACACTGAAGTGTATCGCAGGATTGGAGAAACCAGACAGCGGACGAATAATACTTAACGGGAGAACACTTTTTAATTCAGAAAAAGGTATTAATCTTTCGCCAAGATACCGCAAAACAGGATTTCTGTTTCAAAACTATGCGCTTTTTCCCAACATGACAGTGGAACAAAATATTGGATTTGCTCTAAAGGGTTGCGGTAAAAGGGAAGTTAGTTCAAGGGTAGCTGAAAAGATTGATATGCTTAAGCTTGAAGGATTGGAAAAAAGATATCCTTCGGAGCTGTCGGGAGGTCAGCAGCAAAGAGTTGCACTAGCTAGGGCATTGGCTGTTGATCCTGAAGTTCTGCTGCTTGATGAGCCGTTCTCAGCTTTAGATGACTACTTAAGGAACAAAATGACTAAACAGCTTTTAGATTCTTTGTCGCATTATGAAGGGGCCGCTCTTTTTGTTTCTCATAATATTGAAGAAGCATATAGACTATGTGAAAAAATTATTATTTTATCAAACGGAAGTAAAGAAGCAGAAGGTAAGAAGGAAGAGATATTTAAAAGTCCGCCGACGCTTGCAGCAGCACAATTAACGGGCTGCAAAAACATATCAGGGGCAAGAAGAATTTCTGATGAATACATTGAAGCCGAAGAATGGGGCTGCAGTCTAAAAGTGGATCAGCAATCAAGTATGTGTTCATATGTAGGCATAAGAGCAAATGATATAACAATGTGTGATGATGGAAGCCGGAATGAAAATGTTTTGTATTGCCGTCCTGCCTTTACAAGCGAGACGCCTTTCAGAATGACTGTCTACCTTTATATTGAAAATAGTTCAGCAGGTTCAAAGGATTATCACTTGCAATGGGAGGTATCCAAGGAAAAATGGAACAGAATCAAGGATGCTCCGATGCCATGGAAAATTTGCTTAAGTCCAGAGAGGACATTTATTATGTAGAAAAATTTTTTATTAAAATTTGATTACGATTGCAGTATTAATGGTATATTTAACAATAAAATATTTTAATAGAAAGAAAATAAAATGGGGAAAAACAAACAGCTTTTAAAAAAGAAACACAGCCCGCAATTAACCGCAATAGAATTCATTAAGTATATAGGTCCCGGGTTTCTGGTTACTGTAGGTTTTATCGATCCGGGCAATTGGGCGTCAAATATGTCGGCAGGATCAACCTATGGCTATTCTTTGCTTTGGGTTGTTACTCTGGGAACCGTTTTTTTGATCATCCTCCAGCATAATGCGGCTCACTTGGGAATAGTAACAGGTTATTGTCTTTCAGAAGCAGCAACCTTTTACATAAAACCCTGGATAAGCAGAAGCTTGCTTGGTACCGCCATGGTCGCATCTGTTTCTACAGCACTTGCGGAAATATTGGGGGGAGCTATAGCACTGAATATGCTCTTCAAACTGCCTATACGGATAGGGGCTTTGCTAATACTTGCATTTGTGTTGATCATGCTGTTTACGAATTCATATAAAAGGCTTGAAAAATGGATTATCGGGTTTGTATCATTAATAGCTTTGTCGTTCATTATAGAATTGTTTTTTGTCAATATTAGCTGGGATCTGGCGATTAAGGACAGCTTTGTTCCTAAAATCCCGAACAATTCGATCATAATAATAATGAGCATACTTGGAGCGGTAGTTATGCCTCACAATCTATTCCTCCACTCTGAAATGATTCAAAGCAGACAATGGAATTTGGAGGATGAGAAGGTAAGAGTGAAGCAATTGAAGTATGAATTTATGGATACCATTTTCTCAATGCTTGCAGGTTGGGCTATAAACTGTGCTATTATAATAATTGCCGCGGCAACCTTTTACACAAAAGGGACAATTGTTTCAGATCTTTCCCAAGCCCAACAGATGCTTAAGCCATTGCTTGGAAGTACAGCATCAATAATTTTTGCCATGGCACTCCTTCTTGCAGGAATAGCATCCCTGATTACAGCTGCAATGGCTGGAGGAAGCACTTTTACAGGTATATTCGGTGAGCCGTATGATATTAAGGATCCGCATACAAAGCTTGGTGTTGCTTTAACGATGGTTCCTGCTGCTATATTGGTAATGATATTGAACGACCCCTTTAAAATGCTTTTGTACTCTCAAATGATTCTAAGCATTCAGCTTCCTTTTACGATTTTTCTTCAGATTTATCTTACATCCTCAAAAAGAGTCATGGGAGGGTTCAAAAACTCATGGCTAGATAAAATCCTGTTATATGCTATAGGAATCATAGTTCTCATACTTAATCTGTTTTTATTGGGCAGTTTTCTATTATAGTCTCACAGATGTAAACTTCCGGATAAAGGTGTTTTAAGCCTTATGCAATAACAAACTTTTGTATTTGCTGAGATATGTCGAGCATGTCGGTTATCCAGGCTGGTAACTCGTCGTTTTTTACCTCAAGCGTCCCCTTTTGCTGCATGCAGGTAAAATACTCATCCATTTCAATATAACAGCTTTTAACAGCCATGGTTCTTTGAATCACGCAAGGTTCATTTTCACTAAACAGCTCTATACTTTTCTTAATGATTGAATCCTCTTTAACAGGCAGAGATGCAATCCTGTCTTCAAAAATGATATTTCCGCTTTCATCATAAAGCATTATCTTCTTGACGCTCATAAAAGCCTCCCCAATATTAATAAAATCTCGAGGACATCGAGTCCTCTCGATTTTGAACACATGCTTTGGCATGTTTCACTAATAATAGGCTTACCGGAATAAATAATCCCGGTAAGCCAATAAGGTTCAATGGTTAATCAGTAAGGCAGAAACCTACTTGAGCATGGCTGTAATGGCTAATATAACCGCTGTCCACTATGGTTCTGTCATAAGCGTGCAGATGGATTATATAGCCGCAGGACTGCATTTTTGTTGTATCAAGCTTCCAGTCCTTGTTAGCTGCACCCGTTATGGATGGGTATGAACCCGTTGAAGGAACGACTGCATTTGGTGTCAATACTGACGGCTCGACAGTGAATCTGTAGCTGCGGAAGTGGCTGTCAGTTGCACTGAATAATCCCTTGATAGTGCAGCCCTTTTTGAATATACCGCATGGCTTTGCAGGAGTTAAAGCTCCGGCATTAATCACTTCATTGATTGACAGGCTTGCAAAAGGCGAGGTATTGTCTATCATTACATAGACCGTATTGCTGTCGGTATCAGGTAAAGCGGGCTGCTTTATTGTAAGTTTAACCCTGTATAAACCTTCACTTAATCCGTTTGTATTCCATTTCGCCAATATATTGCCTTCTACAAATCGCTGAGTGGAATCGGCAGGAGGACTGACCTTGAGATCTTCCCTATACAAATATTGTCCTTCCGAGTCGGCAATCTGATTAAGCTGAGATTGTGTCCAATCATAGCCATTCCATTGTGAAATTGTTACCTCGAAGGCATTGTTTATCCTGGTCCAGTATAAATCTCCTACCTTTTGGTAAGAAACGTAGTATTTAAGATTTGCTTCGCCTGCACTCAAATTAGGTGCATTTGAGATATGTCCTGCGATGGATACAATACCCCCGAAAGGACTGTTTTCTGCATGGAAGCCTGCAGTGATAGCTGTTCCTGTTGCATAACCGTTTGCGATATCCGTTACAGCCATGTTGCCTACAGCACTGATAAAGGGTACCTTTTCTCCCGATGAAACCGGTAAGCCGGGCTTGATCTGGATGTTTGTGTCGATTTTATTTCCCCAGACAGGAACATAATTCGGGTTTTGAGGTGGCGTCACTTCCCAGGATAAAATTGCGCGTATTTTAAAGGTTTGCGGTTCCTTGCACAGCTTTTTCTTATTCGAAAGGTTAAGAGGCAGGGAAGCTGCATAATACAGGCCTTCTTTCGGTATAGAGGCTATATCGTGTACATTTACTGCTGCGGTGCCAAGGTAACTTTCAAAATCACCGTTGTTATTCCAGTCAGCAAAAAATGCCACATACTCCGTACTTCCTTTGGAGCACAAACCGCCTGAAAAACCGTAAGGCTTATTCAATTTGATTATTGCAGTAAGAGTATCATTGTCGTACTGCAGACCAACCGCCTTTAACTCTTCATAGCTGACGTTTGCGGGAGTTTTAATGGAAGAAAGCATTCCTTCTTTAATGTTCGGGCTGAATTCACCTAATGCGAGACCTGAGCTTTTAGAAAGGTTGTTCAAATTCAAGGATATCTCTTTGATGTTAAGTCTATGCTCCTCTACATTAAGGCCCTTATATAATTCCTTCAACTCTTCGACTGAATATATTTTTTCTTTTTGAATTGGCAGATTAACATTAATATTGTTTATTACCGACTTATCGATTTTAATGTCCTTGCTGTCAACAAAATCGGACAGCAATACATCTGCCGGTTTGATCTGGATCATGCACTCCTGAACCTCACCCCAAACAGGAGTGTAATCAGGTGAGTTTGCCGGGGGTATCGAATTCCAGGAAAGGATAGCACGGACCTTGACAACATACGGAACCTTACAGGATTTGCTCTTCGGGTTAAGCTTTACGGAAACGCAGTAATTAAGTTGCTTATTGCCCGGAATGTCATGAACATTAACGCTGCCGACTCCGTTGTCTTCGCTTGCATCCTTAAAATCCCCGTCATTATTCCAGTCTACATAGAAACGGACATACTCATAGGAGCCGTTACTGCATAAGCTGCCGCTGTAGCATGAGCTCTGTTTAATTGTAACGACTGCATAAAGCATTTGGTGTAAAGGATTATAACCTATTTGAGAGATTGCTTCGTAGTTCTTGTTGGATGCAATAGCAACTACGGGTTTTAATTTACTGTCCTTCAGGTTTCCGAAATAATTCGGGTTCTCCAGAAGAAGCTTTGGAAAATTGGAGCGCAATTCCATATCTGCGGTTTCAATAGTTTTGTTTGTATCTTTTTCATCTGGCATTTGAGTTTTCCTCCTTCAAAATATGTTTTCTTTAATATTACAAAATCCGGAAGGAAATGGGGTTGTTCTAGGATAAGATGCAGAATAATTAATATGAATTGTATAAAATTGAATATGAAATGCAAAAAAGCTATCTCAATTAAAAAATGAGATAGCCCTTTACATAAATTATTTTCAACTAATTTAAGTTTTTAGCGTCAGACCCATTTAAAAACTACAGAATTAAATGCAATCAAGCTTGATGAGGCATAGGGGGAATAATTCTGGCCGCAGTATATTTCTTTCTTTGGGATTATGTTGCCGTTAAAGCTTATGTTTTTCTGGGTATAGTCGGCATATAAGGTGCCAAACAATCCATAATGGTTTCTTGCAGGGGGGATGTTCAGCATTAAGCTGTTACTGCTCATGGATATGTTATGAGTTTCCCGCAAGCAGCCGTCTACTGATATATCAACCTTGATTATCTGTGAAGCCAGGCTGCCTTCGAAATTGGATACGCTGTATGAAAACTCAACGCTGAAGCCCCCGTTAACATCCCCGACAGACCAGGCTGTTTTAACAATATCCTCGGAGCGAAGCGGCCTGGAAGAGCTGCAATCTGCAGCCGCCATTGCTTTGCCGTCAAAGAATTGAGGAGTCTCTTCGAGTGAATCGTATTCATAGATAAATTGAAAAATGGAATTAAGTATAGTCCTCATAGAATTAAAGTCAACAGAAGAAATAGCTCTTTCGTAAGCATTTCTAATGTTTTTGTCATAAAACGCCTGGAGGAACTGATGGTTGAATTCTCCATGATGGTAAACTACCCCATCTATTTCATTATTCTCCGAATCGCATCTGTGAGCGGCTTCGTCAGGAGAACAAGCGGTCAGGACCATAGTGCTTCCATCCGAAAGGTTGTCAATAAAACCCCCGCTGAAGCATTGCTGCATTGTAACAATTTTAAAGGCGCATTTTATTTTTGCAATTAGATTGCCGAAAGCAGTATCCGGGAGCTTTTGTCCGTTCATCAGGCAAAGAGAGCTGCTTCCTCCGTCTTTATCGCCGTGATCGAACGTCCAGATGAATAAGGTATCTTTACTTGAAAGCTTATTGATTATTCTCTTTTGGTGTGACAGTACGTCAGGTATTCTATCAGATTTTGAAATTATAGGCTTTAAAGTCCCTGCAAGCGAATTAAATAAGTAGGAAATGCTCTCGGTATCAGCCCGGAAATCGGTAAGTTTTCTGCGTTTTGAGCCATTGAGCAGCCTGAATCTTTTAAAGCTGTAATAAGGCCGGGCTGGGTCTTCAAAATCATTTCCGTCACCATAGACAACAAAAATGTTCTCATCTCTGTAGCCGACGTCAAGAAGTGCCTTCCACATGAGAACCAGGTCGTTCCAAAACTCATCATAGCCATCCTGGGCTAAACCGCCTGAAATAAGAACTGCATAATTTTTACTCATTATCGTTCCACCTCTTTTCTTCTGCCTTGAACAGCTAAAACGCCAGAAAGCCATACATGGCCTTCGGTGTCAAGGGAAAAACATGAGGGCTTGCTTAATGAGACCGGCAAAACGGCTCCTGTCCATTTACCTTTTTTATCAAAGACACTGATTTCTTTATTTGAAGAGTCGAGAACCCATAAATTCTCATTTGAATTATCAAGGGAAATGCTTAACGGACTTGGGCCGCGTGTGTTATACTTTGCAAGGAGTTTTCCTTTAACCGCATCCATGCATATTATACAGCTTGAATAGCCGGCTTCACAGGAAACCCAAAGCTTTCCGTCATGATATTCAATATCGGTGATTTTACTGTTTTTTGCATTAAGCACACCTGAGGCATCGCTTTTATCAAGCTTTGACAGGTCTAAGAAAGGCTTTGTACCTCCTGTTTTTGAATTGATCCGGTATACAGTCTTTTTTATGGAATCTGCAACAAGGATTTCTTCATCCTTTATGGTTATTCCGGCTGGATTCCCGATATCTACCTTTACCTTGGAACAGTATGCAGATTCATCGTCTGCACTGTAGATAAAGATAGTTTTCTGTTGCGATGAAACAGCATAAATGCTGTTATTCATGAGCTTCAAACCGCTTAAATTGCTTTCTGGCGGTTGAAAGAGCCTGATTACGCTTCCACCTAACATGTTAACCCTCCTAATTTAAGTTTATTACAATTATATATTAGAAATATTGTAAACAGAATACATAAATGATTATTATAAACATAAGAAATAAAATGTGGTTCGTGATGCAAAAAGTGGACACTGGGCCGTATTTATTATAAAATATTGTAAAAATATATCAATAAGAGAAAATTATGAAACATAAATTATTATTAATTATTTTTATAATGCTGGTTTTAACTGTTTCAGCAGGATGTACATCCCTTAAGCAGGTGTCGGAGGTGCCGGAAAAAGGTGTTTTGGATATAAGAGGGCACGATTTTAAAGCAAACGGTTCAATCAGCATAACAGGGGAGTGGGAGTATTACCGGAACAAACTGCTTTCTCCCGGCACCTTGGACCAAGTTCCCTTCGAATATTTGAAGATTCCTGTCGACACACAGAAAAAAGAATATTCAACATACAGGTTGAACATTTTGTTAAATCGCAAAGATATTACTTATGGGATTAACATTTCCACGTTGAGGTCCGTTTATAAAATATGGATAAACGGAAGGCTCATTGCTTCAAACGGTGTAATGGGGAAGGATTCCGGACAATTTCATATAGGCGGTACAAATATAACGGAATTTTTTGAAGCCAAAAATAAACAAGTGGAAATTGTCGTACAGACCTCGCGTTTCAATTCCGGTAACATGATATTCGGCACAAAAGACGGAATACTGGAGAAAAACTTCAAGCACTATGCAATTAATATTTCCATTACATTCGTTATATTTTTTATGGCATGCTACCATATGATGCTTTTCATAATGAGAAAAAAGGACAGGGCATATTTATACATAGGGGCCTTCTGTGTTTCAGCGGCGGTTTACATATCTTCATTAAGACCAGATCCGCTTATCTATCATTTCATCCCTTATATCAGTTATAATTTGTCATACCTTATACATTTAATGAGTGTCATCATAAGCGACATATTCTTTATTATTTTTGTACAGTCGCTATATCATAATGTTATCAACAAAAAGATCGTGACAGCATTAACTGCTGCAAACAGCTTATGTCTTGCATTATTGTTAAGTATTTACCTGCTTCAAAGATGGGGGCTGTTTCAAACAATAAAGAACCTGCACTTTGCAATAATGCTTTTTGTCTCGGCTTATATTCTCTTTTTGGTGGTTTATTCGAGAAAAAAGAGTGCGGATGCGGTTATAATTTTAGGGCCCTTTACGGTACTGCTGGTTTCCAGCTTCTTTATAGACACCAATTCATACTTTATGAAGTTCGGTTATTTATCGTTCATACTTTTTCTGGCATTCAGGCTGTCACTCAATTTTACACGTGCCTTTTCAAGTGTCGAGCAGCTTACAGAAAAGCTTATCAGTCTCGACAGGCTAAAGGATGATTTTTTGGTTAATACTGCTCATGAATTGAAAACTCCGCTGCATGGAATAATCGGACTTTTGGAGGCCATGCTGCAAAGCAGGGACAAAAGGAAGACAGAGGATATCGAAAGCATGCGTCTTATTGTGTCAAGCGCAAGAAGGCTGAACGAACTTGTCGACAACATTCTTACCTTTTCAAAAATTAAAAACTCCGATATTGCACTGAATATAAAGCCTGTAAGCGTATGGCAGTTTGCAGATGTCGTTTTTGCTGTTTTGAGACCCATCGCGAAGGAAAAGAAAATAGAACTCAAGAATCATATTTCACAGGAGGCATGTGTATATGCAGATGAAAACAGGCTCTTTCAGATTATGTACAATCTTGCAGGAAACGCTCTCAAATTCACAGAGAAGGGCGAAATAACGGCAGAAGCCCTTCAAAAGGAAGAAATGCTTGAAATAAGCATATTAGACACGGGAATAGGCATACCGCAGGACAAAATTAAAAAAATATTCCAAAGATTTGAACAGGCCGGTGAATACGAAAGCTATTCCGGAAGCGGAACAGGATTGGGGCTCGCAATTACAAAGGAGCTTGTCGAGATGCATGGGGGAGCGATTTCGGTAAAATCGGAATTGGGCAAGGGCTCAAAATTCACCTTCAGTCTGCCTTTATGCGAGGCTGGCGGCAAAATTAACAGGCTTCCGCACATACTGTTTGAGAATAACGCTCAAGAGGAAAGCACAGCGGTAAAGGCTGATGTGCCAGAGAACACAACCAATCATGATTTTCCCCGGATATTGATTGCGGATGATGAGCCTGTTAACCTAAAACTTATAAACAATATTCTTAAGCATGAAAAATACGAACTTATAACTGCAAACAACGGATCTGAGGCCCTGGATTATATATTAAGCAACACTAAGCCGGATTTGCTGCTGCTCGACGTAATGATGCCCAAATTGTCGGGTTATGATGTATGCCGGAGGGTAAGAGAAAAATATGCGCTGCACGAGCTTCCGATACTTCTTCTGACAATCAAAAACCAGCCGATGGACATTGCAGCAGGCTTTGAAGCAGGTGCTAACGATTATTTGCTCAAGCCCTTTCATGAAAAGGAACTGAAATCAAGGATAAAAAACCTACTGGATCTTAAAAATGCTCTTGCGGAAGCGGTGTCGGCAGAATTGAAATTTCTTCAGGCCCAGATCAAACCTCACTTTCTTCATAATACACTTAATGCAATCATGTCTTTTGTCAGAACAGATCCCGAAAATGCTAGAGTTTTGCTGATGGAACTGAACAATTATCTGAGGGAAAGCTTCGACTTCAAGGGGGCAAACGGACTGATCCCTTTGGAGAGGGAATTGGGTGTTGTTAAATCATATTTGTATATTATGACTGTACGATATCCCGATCGTATAAAAGTGGAATATGATTATGAAGAAATACCCGAAGTTGAAATCCCCCACCTCATTCTGCAGCCGATTGTAGAAAATGCCGTAAAGCATGGCATTCTGCCCAAAGTTTCAGGCGGAACAATTCGCATCTCCGTTCACGAGCAAGAGGAGGAGATAGAAATTATTATAGAGGATGACGGAAAGGGAATAGAGGAAAGCATAATACCTTATTTATTGGCCGGTAAGGTCAAAGGCGCGGGTATTGCAATTAATAATGTCAATAAAAGACTAAGGACTTTATACGGACGAAGCCTTATGATAGAAAGCAAGAGGGAAAGCGGTACACGTGTGTCCATGATGCTTAAAAGGAGTGATAAGGGAAATGAGGGTAATTTTGCTGGATGATGAAAAAACAGCAACAGATGAGCTTGAATACTATCTAAAGTCATATGGGGACATAGAAATAGCGGGAATTTTCAATGCTCCTGCAATTGCTGTTAAAGAAGCAATAAAGCTTAAGCCGGATGTCGCCTTCCTTGACATCGATATGCCGGAAATGAGCGGAATAGAGACGGCTGGGAAGCTTCTGGAGCAATGCGGCGGAATGAGTATAGTCTTTGTAACTGCTTATAATCATTATGCTGTTAAAGCATTTGATATAAATGCAGTTGACTACATATTGAAACCGGTAGATAAAAAAAGATTGGACAAGACAATAGAAAAACTGTTAAAGGCCCGGGAAGAGCAGAATATTGCAAAAAGAGAACTGATGGAAAAGCTTGAGCGGATTGAAAGGTGCATAAAACAGGAAGAAATAAAAATAGCCGCAGCAGAGAACGAGGAAATAATACTTATTAAGCTTTCAGATGTCAGCCTGTATGAGGCACAGCTCGGGAAAACCATTATAAGGACAGGCTATGGCAGCTTCAAGACAAAGGAGACCTTGGATACCTTGGAGGATAAACTCGTTGATTTCGGCTTTTTCAGGTGCCATAGAGGGTATTTGGTAAACCTGAGGCATATAAACAAGCTGTCGCCTATGTTCAACGGTAATTATGTCCTGCAGATGGATGGAATTCCCGAGCGCATTCCGGTCAGCAGGAACTGCATAAAAAGGCTGAAGGAGCTTTTGGGGATTATATAAGCCTTCATGAGCCCATTTGTACCTGATTAGATCATATTACATAAAAGCACCTTATAAATAAGCAATGTAAAATAAAAGCTTATGTGTTATAATATTTACTTAAGAATATGTAATCCCATGCTGTATAACGGCTTTTGTCCATTTCAGGCAATTGATCAGGAGGGCTATTAATGAAGAAATCCAATGAAAGATACGACATAGCAATAATCGGCTCCGGCACCTCAGGAATTTTTGCCGGTTATGAGCTCACAAAGCAGAATCCTGAATTAAAGATAGTAATGATTGAACAGGGCAACGACATCGAAAAGAGAGTTTGCCCTATGATAAGAAACAAAACAGGGGATTGCACCAAATGCAAGACCTGCAGCATAATGCGCGGGTTTGGCGGAGCAGGAGCATTTTCCGACGGCAAATATAACTTTACAACGGAATTCGGCGGCTGGCTGAATGAGTATGTGCCTGATGACCAGGTAATGGACCTGATAAACTATATTGATCAGATTAATGTACAATTCGGCGCAACCGAAGAAATGTTTTCGACATACAGCAAACAAGCAAAGCTTTTGGAAAAAAAGGCAATTCAAAACGACCTTCACTTATTACAGGCTTGCGTGAAGCATTTGGGAACAGAGAACAACCTTGAAATATTGAAAAGGCTCTCCGATCACTTAAGGCAGCGCCTTGAACTGTTATGCAACACCTATGTAAGCAGTATAATTCCGCTGGACAACGGCTACAGGCTTGATTGCGGCAATGACCGTTTTATAGAATGCGATTATCTGATTGTTGCTCCCGGGCGGTCGGGTGCAGAATGGTTCTCCCAACAGTGCAAGGCATTGGAGCTTAAGCTGATCAATAACCAGGTTGACATCGGAGTAAGAGTTGAGCTCCCTGCAAAGGTGTTTGAGCATATCACGGATGTCGTTTATGAGTCAAAGCTGTTGTACAGGACAAAGCAGTATGGCGATATAGTCAGGACCTTTTGCATGAATCCATACGGACATGTTGTCGCTGAAAATGTTGACGGAATAATTACTGTAAACGGCCATAGCTACACCGATGAGCATTTGAGGAGCGAGAACACCAATTTTGCGCTTCTGGTCAGCAACAGGTTTACCGAACCGTTCAACGAACCCTATCAATATGGTAAAAGAATAGCATCCCTTTCCAACATGTTAGGCGGGGGAGTGCTGGTTCAAAGATTCGGTGATTTGGTCAAGGGAGTGCGTACCAACGAGCATAGGCTGGGGCAAAGCTTTACAAAGCCGACTCTTAAGGCCACGCCGGGTGATTTGAGCCTTGTATTAACGAAAAGACATCTTGACAACATAGTAGAAATGATTTATGCATTGGATAAGATAGCGCCAGGAACTGCAAATTACGACACCCTGCTTTATGGAGTGGAAGTTAAGTTTTATAGCTCCAGACTACAATTATCCAATGAGCTTGAAACCAAGCTGAATAATATGTTTGCAATAGGAGATGGTGCAGGTGTGACAAGAGGACTGTCACAGGCAAGCGCAAGCGGTATACATGTTGCAAGGGTCATATTGGATAGGTTAAAAAAATAATTTATTGAATTTTGCCAAAACGTATATCAAAAATGACTATACGATTTTGGCTTTTTTTGATAAAATAATATAGGAATGCTAATGTATTTATGAATAACTAATAAAACATCAGGCATACAGTAGAATTAAATTGAAAATATTAAAAAGAATTTTTTTTGAAACATCAGACAAAATAAAAAAGGCAGAGTAATATTTAATAGAGACGTTACAGGCTATAAAAAAACACAAGGATTTTATTTATGACCTAAGATTTATTCTATAGAAACTTATTACGAAAAGAGGCAATTTAAATGTTTCAGAGAAATAGTGCTGTGATTTTATCACCTTTTGCAATACTGATGTCTTTACTTGAAACGATGTTTAAAGTAGTAATAAGGTTTACAGCTACAGTAATAGGGCTGGCAATAATGTTTGCCGGAGTAGTTCTTTGCGTCACTATAATAGGGGCTTTGCTGGGCGTACCTTTGCTGATTCTGGGATTTATCGTAGTAGTAAAGGGATTATCTGTGTAGCTTGTAAAATTTACTTAAAGATAAAAATAACTCCTCATTTTGAGGAGTTTATTTTTTGGGAACTTACATAATGAAAATGCATTAATGTTATTTTGCAATTTATTGGATTTTACTGAATTTAATATTCTTCATTACATAATCGTCGTCCTTTAATTGAAGCGGCATAGTGCTTACAACAATATGCTTGTGCTTTAACAGCTGCCTTTGTATATACTTCCAGGTTCTATTGTGCAGAAGAGTCTGCCACCAGCTTTTAACCGTAAATTGCGGCAATATGACGGTAATCATGTCGCCCTTCTGATAATCGTATTCAGCAGATTCTATGAACTTCAGAAGAGGATCGACGACTTTTCTGAAAGGCGAATACTTGATAATCAAAGGTATGTCTGTTTTCAGGAGATCATATCTTTCACGTATTTTCCTGCCGTTTTCCTCATCTATGGAAACATTGAATGCAACAACGTTTTCTGAAATGGTTCTTGCGTATCTTAATGCCCTTATGCTTGACTTGTTCATGCTTTCTATAGGTACAATTACGCGATTCTGATATACATCCTGCGAAATGTCTATTGAAGAAAGCTCTTCAGGTTTTACTCTCAACTGAAGAGAGACAGCGACATAATGGCGTTTAACCTTTAACATGAGCAGCATCATTACCGGCACTGCAATGACAACGATCCAGGAGCCTTGATGAAATTTGGTAACAGCAACGATTACGACAACAATTGCTGTAACTAAAGCACCCAATCCATTTATTATCGCCTTAGGCAGCCAGTTCTTGCTGCGTTCACGGTACCATTTTAAAAACATGCCGCTTTGAGAAAGTGTAAAGGCAACAAATACGCCTATTGCATAAAGGCCTACTAAAGAATTTACATCAGCCTGGAACCCGACAATCAGAGCGATGGAACCAAGTGAAAGCAAAATTATACCGTTTGAGTAGCTTAGCCTGTCACCCTTCATGCTTAACTGCCTTGGAAAAAAGCCTTCTCTAGCCATAACGGATACAAGCATCGGGAAACCGGTAAAAGCGGTATTAGCTGCCATTGCAAGTATTACAAATGTTGTTATCATCATAAAATAGTACATTGGAGGAACATTGCCGAATACCTCATTAGCTATTTGAATAAGTACCATTTTATGCTCATTTGGCTCAACCTGATAAATATTTGTCAGAATTGAACTTCCGCCGAAAAGGAGTAGTACCAGCATAGCAAGAAGTAAAAGAACTGTTTTGGCAGTTTTCCTGGAAGGCTCCTTAAAAGAAGGAACCGCATTGCTCACTGCCTCTACGCCCGTCAAGGCTGCGCAACCATTCGAGAATGCCTTTAATAACAAAAACATCGTTAGCGGGCTGGTTGCTTTGATTACCTCGGTAGTATGCTTTATTGGCGTATAATGGCCTGTAAAATAGTTAAAAAATCCTACACAGATCATGGAAAGCAAGGCAAGTATGAATGCATAAGCAGGAATACTGAAGACCTTTGAAGATTCACTGACACCTCTAAGATTTCCAAGCATAAGAAGAATAACTATTCCAACACATAACCATACCTTATATGGGGTTAAAAATGTAAACTGTGTTGTAATTGCCAAAATACCGGAGGAAATACTGACGGCAACAGTCATTATGTAGTCTATTGACAAAGCAGCACCGGCTGCTACCCCCGCAAAAACACCAATATTCTCTTTAGCAACAATATAGGCTCCTCCGCCGTTCGGATAGCTTTCTATGGTTTGTCTGTAAGATAACATCAATAATATAAGCAAGCCTATTATTGCGCCTGAAAGTACTGTTAACTGCCCATATGCAAGTAAGCCGATTACCGGAACAAGTGTCGTAAGTATTTCCTGGCCTGCATAAGCGACAGAGGATACAGCGTCGCTGGCAAGAATAGGAAGACCCCACAATATATTAAGCTTTTCGCCTTCAGCGGCTTCATTTTTTAATGGCCGCCCGATTAATACCCTTTTAAATCTTTTAAGCATACAATAGCACCCCTGATAACATCACAAAAAGTTATAAAAAACAAATTAAGCTATCATTCAAATTAGCATTATCAGCAAATTATAAACCTTTTCAAATAATAAAAAAAATTCGGCACAATTTCAGAAACGCCTTTATCCTACATACATCAGACAATATGGATAAAATATAACCGTAATTCTTAATTTTACTCATTTAATCTGATAATTACATTCGGTATAAACGGATTGACAATTATTTGTGCAAAAACTATACTGAAAGCATTGATAAGACAGTAGGTGGAAGGTATGTTCAGAACATTCAAAGGAAAATTATCCGCTGTATATTTATGCCTTGTATTGCTGATAGCCATAGTTGGAGGTATGTCTGTTTTTTCTCTTTTTAAACTCAGCAAGGCATTAGATAGCTTGATGGTTGATAACTACAAGAGTATAAATGCGGTCAATAGCATGCTGGATGCGTTGGAAAAGCAGGATAGCGCAATTCTTCTGTATATTAACGGTGATAAGCAGGCCGGGATAGATGTATTTACGGAAAACAGCAGTAAATTTATGGAATGGAATAATGTTATAAGAAACAACATAACAGAAAATGGGGAAAAAGAAACCGTAAAATCAATTAATTCTTCTTATATAAGCTTTACAAGGCTCTTTTCGGAATTGCAGGAAGCAGCGAAGGAGAATAAGGACAGTAAATCGATCAATTTTTATAATGAGAAAATAACTCCGGAATTCACTAAAATAAAAGCATTACTTAAAAAGGTCACGGACTTGAACGAACATGCAATGTTCAGAAGCAAAAACCTTGCAACGGAGGACTCTATAAAGGATCTGTATTTGCTCTTATTCATAACTGTTATTGCAGTCAGCGGCGGATTTGTACTTTCAAGGTATTTCATAAATAGATTTTTAAAGCCTATGCATGCACTTATACAGACTATCAAACTTGTAAGGGAAGGCGATCTTAATCAGGAGACAGCAGTAATCTCAAACGATGAGGTCGGGGAGATGGCTGTAGAATTCAATAACATGACAAGAAGGCTCCTTGATTATGACAGAAGCAGCATCGGAAAGCTGATGGTGGAAAAAAACAAGTCGCTCGCAATAGTTAAAAGCATTTTTGATCTCTTGATTGTAATGGATATAAGCTATAAGATATTACTAATCAACAGCGCTTTCGAGAAGTTTTTCGGGATAAGGGAGGAGAATGCCTTAAACAAGCACTTCCTGGAAGTGATTAGAAATGGTGAATTGTTTGATTACATTTCGAGTGCCTTTGAATCAAAAGAAGAATATTCTGAAAAAATCATATGCATTAATTCAAATAATAATGAATTTTATTTCAACGTAATTGTGACGGGAGTTCGGGACATTGACCACAGATTGACGGGACTTGTGGTGTCATTTCATAATGTAACTCAGCTGAAGCAATTGGAAATGGTGAAAACGGATTTCTTATCTACCATTTCGCATGAATTAAAAACGCCTCTGACATCTGTCATTATGGGGACAAGTCTCCTGGAAAACGGAAATATCGGCAATTTAAACGAAAAGCAAAAGAATATAGTAGATGCTATCAAAGAGGACAGCGACCGCCTTTCCAATCTGGTGAACAATCTGCTTGAACTTTCAAGAATAGAATCCGGCAAGGCTATATTCAATATAAAACCACATACAATTATAAACATTATTAATGACAGCATCAGAACGCTGCAGGAACAAATAAACAGTAAGGGAATTATTTTGGAAACGAGTTTTGACGAGCAGCTTCCATCAATAAGAGTTGATGGTGAGAAAATAACCTGGGTTATGAACAATCTGCTTTCAAATGCATTAAAATATACTGCATCAGGTGACATTATCCGAATATCCGCAAAAGAACAGTCAGGAAGCATTATTGTATCAATAAAAGATACAGGAATCGGAATACCCCCGGAATATCAAAAGAAAATATTTGATAAATTCGTACAGGTTAAAGGTCAGGATCTGGAGGTCAGGGGAACAGGACTCGGGCTTGCAATAGTAAAGGAAATAGTCAATATACATGGCGGCGAAATTTGGTGCGAAAGCATTCCTGAGATAGGAAGCACATTCTCGTTCACCTTGCCGCTGCCGGAAGGGGAAGCTTAATGAAAAAAGTGGTGGTTGCAGATGATACAAAAAATATCAGGAATTTATTAACGACATGCCTTGAACTTGAGGGATATGAAGTCGTTCAGGCTAATGACGGCATGAAGGCGCTGGAAATACTGTTGAATTCCAAAGCAGATCTTGTATTTTTGGATATAAAGATGCCTCAGATCAGCGGGACAGAAGTATTAAGGCAAATCAGGGAAAAAGGGATTGATGTGCCGGTTATTATAATGACAGCCTTTGCTACAGTTAAAAATGCTATAGAATGCACGAAACTTGGTGCAGTAGCATATCTGCAAAAGCCTTTTTCACCGGAAAAGATAAAACTTGTCGTTGATGAAATATTTAATGTAAAAACTGATAGTGAAAACAAGTTTGAAGATATGGCAAAAGAAATAGCCATTATTGAAAACAAGATTTCCAACAATGACTATAATGAAGCCCTGGCTCTTTTGAAGAAAGCTATTTCCATAGATACAACAAATCCTAAAATCTATTACCTTTTCAGTAAAGCCTATGAAGGAATAGGCGATTCCGAAAATGCTCAGAAATTCTTCTATACATACAAAATGTTCTGTTAAGGAGAGCCTTAAATACCGTACTTATTGCTTTTGAAGACATATCGGTCATCCTTCAGCTGGAGAGGCATCGTTGAAACAACTATGTGTTTGTGCTTCAGTAATTGTCTCTGTATGTATTTCCAGGTTTGATTGTGAAGAAGCTTGTGCCACCAGTTTTTAACGGTAAATTGCGGTAATATGACAGTTATCATATCACCCTTCTGATAATCATATTCTGCCGACTCAATGAATTTGAGCAGCGGGTCGACAACCTTTCTGAAAGGCGAGTATTTTATAATCAATGGAATATCCGTTTTAAGCAAATCATATCTCTCTCGTATTTTCCTGCCGTCCTCTTCACTGGTAGAAACATTGAAGGCAACAACGTTATCCGAAATCGTTCTGGCATACCTGAGCGCTCTGATACTGGATTTATTCATACTTTCGACCGGCACGATTACACGGTTTCTGTACACATCCTGGGACAAATCAATGCAGCCTAGTTCCTCGGGTTTTAATCTCAACTGGGCAGAAACCGCAACATAGTGTCTTTTGACCTTCATCATGAGGAATACCATTAGTGGTGAAGCAAAGACAACAATCCAAGAACCCTGCTTGAATTTTACAACTGCGATTATAAGTACAACCAGCAAGGTTGTAAATGCTCCCAAGCCGTTTATGATTGCTTTCGGCACCCAATTACCGTGTTTTGTCTTTAACCACCTTGCAAACATCCCTGATTGCGATAGAGTAAAGGAAAGAAAAACACCAATAGCATATAGACCCAATAATGAAGAAATATTCGCTTTGAATACTATTATCAGAATGCCGGCCATTGCGGATAAAAGGATGATGCCGTTTGAGTAGCTGAGTCTGTCACCGCGCATGCTTAATTGCTTTGGAACATATCCGTCGCGAGCCATAACTGCCAAAAGCAGAGGAAATCCTGTAAAGGCTGTGTTGGCTGCCATTGCAAGTGTTAATGCAGTTACAAACTGTATATAATAGAACATAAAGCTTCCATTTCCGAAAACCTGTGAAGCTATCTGAGACAGTACTGTTTTTCCTGCTTCAGGATCAGGGATTGCATAATAGAAATTAGCCAATAGTGAAATACCACCAAAAAGTATGAATACCAAGGCTGACAGAAGCAAAAGCACTCTTTTGGCATTCTTTATTGATGGCTCTTTGAAATTGGGAACGGCATTACTAACAACCTCAACTCCCGTTAAAGCAGCACAGCCGTTTGAGAAGCCCTTAAGCAATAAAAACAAAGTAACGGGGCCGGTACTCTTAATCATGTCTGCTGTAGGTCTTTCAGGAACATAGCCTGTTTTCAGTTTAATGAGTCCGTATACCAGCATTACAATAATACCGATTATGAAAGCATATGCCGGAGCACTGAAAATTTTAGCTGATTCACTTAAGCCTCTAAGATTTCCAATTGTAATCAAAATAAGCAGTCCAACGCATATCGGAACCTTGTAATTATTTATATCAGGGAAAGCGGATATTATTGCAGCGCTTGCGGCAGATATGCTTACAGCAACAGTCATGACATAGCCGACTACCAAAGCGGAACCGGCTGTAACGCCTGCGATCACCCCGATATTTTCCTTAGCAACCATGTAGGCGCCTCCGCCGTTGGGGTACTCGTCGATTGTTTGCCTGTATGAAAAAGTAAGTAAAATCAGCAGGCCTATGATTGCGCAGGATAAAATGGTCAATTTTCCGAATGCAAGCATACCGATTGCAGGTATCATTACTAGCAGCATTTCTTCGGAGGCATATGCCACAGAAGAAAGCGCATCACTCGCCAGAATCGGCAGTCCCCAAAATATGCCGTACTTTTCGCCTTCTGCCGCTTCGTTTTTTAAAGGCCTTCCGATTAATACTCTTTTAAATCTTTTAAACATTATAATCACCCGTATCTTAAGTATTGTGCAAAGCCAGAATGAATTATGTAAAAACAATAATTAAATTTGTAATAAAAAATAAAGTGAAGTGTCATTGACATTCACTTTTCAACAGGTTACCAGTTTTGTCACTGAAATTAGCATTATTTTCATATTATAATCTGGTTTATGCAATAAATGAAGGGTGAAATAAGCCATAAAGGAGACAATTCACAACAAAAAAGGCCATAGAATTATAATAACTATTTGGGACGCAGCAGAGCGAGAAAAATCTAAGCTATACTCAAGGATACGCATATATAATGTTAAATTTTTTTTAAGGGAGCAGAATAAAATTTCCGCTCCCTTAAAGTCTAGCTAAGAAATGTCAAAAGAGTAATTTTTACCGGAATTATTATCCCAGTTGTCGGCACAATCCTTAAAGCAAATGTTCAGTGTGTCGGATGCTGAAGTTGAAGTATCTGAAACAGGTATAGTTGCTTCAAACCCCATACTTGTCCTATCCATTTTAAAGAAGCTGTTGTTGTCCCACTTGCATCCATACCCAATATGAGCATAAACATGCGTTGCTCCGTTTTTTGACAACAGTCCGTCATAGACAACTTTTACCTTATCACCGGCTGAAGGTGTTGAAGGGCTTATTGTAACTCCATTTGAAAGATATTCGTTATTCTTGCTTGTTTTTGACATAAAACACCCTCCTTTAGTAATATATTAAAATTTGTAAAAAACCTACTGTGATTTACTTGAAGTCAAAAATGAATTGACCTAAATATTATTTGCCGATACGTCAAAAATACGCTTGTAAAAATTTCAACAATGTAAAATTATTCAGCTAATATAACTGGGTAATTTTAAACTAATAAATTTTTTTATTATTACAAAAACTTTTATTAGTTGATAATGACTTTTATATGTATGTATCTGGATATTATGTTTACCATTCAGAAATAGACGCTACAGCGAATACGGAAAACTAATTATGAAAGGAATGACGTAGATGAAAGCTGTTATCATGGCGGGAGGGGAGGGCACGAGGTTGAGGCCGCTGACATGCAACAGGCCAAAGCCTATGGTACCTATAGCTAACAAGCCTGTTATGGAACATATTATCGAATTGCTGAGAAAATACGACCTGAAGGATGTGGCTGTAACTCTTCAGTATATGCCTGAATTAATAAAGGAATATTTTGGTGACGGGAAGGATTTTGGAATAAACCTTCATTATTATATTGAAAAAACACCTTTAGGTACTGCTGGAAGCGTAAAGAATGCAGAGGATTTTTTGGATGATGCTTTTGTTGTCATTAGCGGAGATGCCCTTACAGATATTGATTTGGAAAAGGCAATAGAATTTCATAACCAAAAAGGATCAATGGCTACCCTGATACTGAAAAAAGTAGATATACCTCTTGAATATGGTGTCGTTGTTACTGATGACGAGGGCAGAATAACAAGGTTTCTTGAAAAACCGAGTTGGGGCGAGGTTTTCAGTGATACAGTGAATACAGGCGTTTATATTCTGTCACCTGAAATATTTAAATATTATAAAAAAAACGAGCTGTTTGATTTCAGCAAAGATCTTTTCCCGATACTTTTAAAGCAAAGGCAGCCTATGTACGGATATGTAACAGAAGACTACTGGTGTGACATAGGAGACCTTAAAGCGTATATGCAGGCTCACATCGATGTACTTGAGGGAATAGTGGATATAAATATTTCCGGGAATGAAATAAAAGACAGGGTATGGGTTGACGAAGGTGCAGAGATTGATAATGCTGCAGAAATAATAGCTCCATGCATAATAGGCAAAAATGCAAGAATTAAAAAAAACTGTTTAATCGGAAAGTATACGGTTATCGGGGACCATAACATTATTAATGAAAGAAGCAGTCTCAAGAGAAGTATTCTTTGGAAGAATTGCATAATTGACCAGAATGCTCAGATCAGGGGAAGCGTTATTTGCAATAAGGTTCATATAAAAGACAGTACAGCTGCCTTTGAGCATTCCGTAATAGGAGATGACTCTATAGTCAAGGAAAATGCTGTAATAAAGCCTAATATAAAAATATGGCCTGATAAGATTATAGATTCAGGAGTTGAAGTTAATTCCAATCTTGTCTGGGGATCAAAATACACAAGGTCAATCTTCGGAAACAGGGGTATTGCCGGGGAGATAAATGTCGACATAACCCCGGAATATGCTTCAAAGCTTGGAGCAGCTTACGGAGCTACTTTTAAAGGGAAAGCAAGAATAGGAATAAGCTGTGACACCTCAACGCCCGCACAGATGTTGAAAATTTCATTTATTGCAGGCCTTTTGTCGGCAGGTATCGATGTTACAGACTTCGGTAATATGCTTTTGCCTATTACACGTTCGGCTGTGAGGTTTTACGGATTAAACGGCGGTATACACATCAGCACGTCAACACAGGATGTCGCCAGGTTATTTGTTGACTTTCTTGATAAGAATGGGAGCAATATTGAGAGAGGGACAGAAAGAAAGATTGAGAATGCATTCGTAAGAGAGGATTTCAGCAGATGCGAGGGAGACTGTATTAAAAATATAACGGCTATACCTGATTATAGCAAGTTTTATTTAAGAAATATTATTAATTCGGTAAAATCTAAAAAAATTGACTATAAGATTTCCCTGAATACAGGCTCACAATTCATTTCGGAGACTATGAAAAATCTACTCGAGGAACTGGGATGCAAGGTTGAACTTACGAATCTGAAGCTCGTCAATGCCTTTACTATGAGGCAGAGCATGACCTCAAGCGATGTAAGATTCTTTACAAGCCATATCAAGATGAATAATTTTGACCTCGGAGTATCGATAGAAGATACGTCGGAAAAAATGATGCTGGTGGATAACAAGGGAAGAATTATAACAGAAGACATGTTTATTGCATTAATCTCAATAATACTCTTTAAGTCGGTAAAGGGACGCACCCTGGTTGTCCCGATATCAGCAAGCCATGTAGTGGAAAAAATAGCTGAAGAGAATGAAGGAAGGGTTTTGAGGACTAAGACATCACCACAGGATATAATGTGCAAGATTATGAGCAGTGATGTGAAAGAAGAAATGCTGGAAGAATTCACAATGCATTTCGATGCTATGGCAGGACTTGTTAAAATACTTGATTTTATGAATTTGAACGGATACAGTCTTTCAGATCTTGTAGATATGATACCTGATATCCACATCCGCAGGAAAGAGGTTGAGTGTCCATGGGGAGCCAAGGGCAAGGTAATAAGACAGATTATGCAGGAGCAGAAGGGCGAATCGATAGAGACACTCGAAGGAATTAAAATATATCAGAATGATGGTTGGGTTTTGGTGCTTCCGGATGCCGAGGAACCTATGTGCAAGGTTATAAGCGAGGCTAACTCAGCTGAATTCGCTGAGGAACTGACAAACATTTATATTAACAAGATTAGAGAAATAAGCAGAAGCTAAAAAAAAATCCCCGTTCAAGGGGATTTTTACTTAAGTAAAAACTATTAATCATTGCAAACGTTTTTCATTGCTTGAAATTTCATTATTGCCGGGAATATAAAGCTTGTTTAATTCTTCAAATTCCTTGACGGCATCCAAAAAATCGGTGTCATCGGTACGGGAAATAACAGAAAATATGATTTCATCCATATAATCGTCAAAATATGAAGTTATCAGGAAATCCTTAACCTTTAGGTCGGTAAGACCTCTGAAATAATTTCTTGCCGGAGTCAAGCCCACATCAATAATAGTAGTGAAATCAAAAGTAACTATATCATAGCTGCAGTTCGACCTGAGTATTTCCATATTGCCGATGTCTTTACCGCTGATGCTGTCTATTCCAAGCTTTTTCAGTTCATCCTGAATAATTGTTCTGCACAGGAAATGCCTGTCGCTTTCATGACTTAACTTTTTATAACGTTCAAGGTAATATTCCTCCACTATGCTGGGTTCCTTCCGCTTTAGCACAGCCTCGGATAAAGAAAGAAGCTTGTTTTCGATCAGAAAGAGAAAAAAATCAACATCTCTTTTACTGCCGCTGTCTATTTTGGAGTTATCCATAATGTGTTTCAAGGAAATGCTGCTTTCCCTGATTCCAAGTTTTTCTGCTACAGAGCCATGTTTCAATTTAATCACCTCGTTTTATGCCGCAGAATATGTCAACCTTAATGTTTTTATTATAACCAGTTTGAAAATTTAAATCAGAAAAAGAAAAAAGGCAGCTATGGTAATTTCCAAATAAGCTTGAAATAAAGTTATTTTATAAGTAGAATTAGAATACGGGTTAAAAATATAAAATAAATGCAGATATTACAATAAAAAAAACTGAGGTTTTATATGAATAAAGACCGTGTATTGATACTTACCCTTGCGCTGATGATATTGGGAATTGTTATTGCAGTTCAGTCAAAAAGCATATTCGAGCATAAAAAACAAAATACTACCGTAGACAAAAAGATTGCTTACTATAGGGACGAGCTTGCTAAAGAAAATGGTAAGCAGGAAGAATTGAATCAGCAGTTGGATAAATTGGAAAAAGAAAAAGAGACATTACTGAAAAAGCTTGTAAAGAACGAATCGGATAGTACCTTGAAATATCTCAAGAAGGAATTGGACAAGACAAAGCTGACTGCAGGACTAACCGACGTCGAGGGGCATGGAATTGTTATTAAGCTTCAGGATGCCCTGCCCAAGGATGTTGACGACAAGAATATTCTCCTTATACACGATACGGATATGCTGAAAATAATAAATGAACTTAAAAAGGCCGGAGCTCAAGCTATATCCGTAAATGACGAGAGGATTCTCGAAACATCCGAATTGGTCTGTGCCGGACCAACTATTCTAATCAATAAGAACAGGTATCCGCCTCCGTATGTTATCAGGGCAATAGGGGATACCGACAAAATGTACTCGGCTGTTGACAGCAGCCAAAGAGTATACCTTATGAGACAGGATGGAATAAGAATCACCATAGATAAATCATCGAATATTGAAATTCCCAAGTATGGTTATAACATTGACGAACTAATAACTGGCCTGGAGGTAGCTAACAAATGAAAATGAAAGTTTATAGAAATATTTCTTTAACTTTAATATGTATCATCCTCGGAATAATGCTTGCATGGCAATATAGAAGCATTCATCACAATCAGCAGGTTGCGACAATAGAAAATAAGAGGGAAGAAGATTTGAAGGATGAACTGATTACGGAAAAGAAAACTAATGAAAACCTTCAGACCAAGCTGAACGAACTTGAAAAAGAAATTAGGGATTATGAAAATACACAGGGCGGCAACGATCAAGTTATAAAGAACCTCAGATCCGAGCTTGAAAAGACAAGAATGATAGCGGGACTTACGGACGTTAAGGGAAAGGGTCTGATAATTACTATACAGGACGGGGATCTTTTCCTCATATCAGATACCGAACTGCTAAGGCTCCTCAACGAATTAAAGGCCTCAGGCACCCAGGCAATATCCATAAACGGGGAAAGAATGGTTTCAACCAGCGAGATAAGAGAAGCCGGGAATTATATAATGGTCAACGGCAAGCAAATGGTTTCGCCTTACGAAATAAAAGCAATAGCCGATCCTGACCAATTGGATCGTTCCTTAAAAATCATAGGCGGCGAAATAGAGAAGCTTACACAGACATATAAGGTGACAGTACAGAAATCGGACAGTATAGTTATACCTAAGGTAAGAGACGACGGTACGGTAATAAAGACAGATTTGCTCACTGTTGTTGGTCAATAGTTATTTTTTCATTCCATTCAAAATATAAATAATAGAGGGAAATAGACAGCTGCTGTTTCCCTTAAGGATGAAAAAGCATCAGCCTTAAACAAAGTACTAAAGAAAAGTGTATTTTGTTTAGGGCTTTATTTTTTTGATGGAGGATAAATAAAAATGAGGACTAGTAGAATATTACTATTTCTGACTGCATTTACTTTTATTTTGTGCATGGCAGGCTGCGGAAAGCATAATGACAAAGCTGAGCTAAATGACTATGGAGGTGTATACTCAAGCTCTGACAAGGATCTTGATCTGGAGCCCGAAATAAGCGGCAGATTGTCTGAAGACGTTAACCAGACGGTTGAGGTATATAATCCGAATGAAACTAATCAGCAGTATGATAAGATAATGAGCTGGGGGATTGCAAGGAAACCGGATAACCAGCTTCCGGCGGCTGATCCCGGAACTCCGGAGCTGCTTAAGAATTATGGAGGGATGTACCTTGGAGATACATCCAAAAAGGTAATCTACCTTACTTTTGACGAAGGATATGAAAATGGGTATACTCCTAAAATATTGGATGTATTAAGGGATAATAATGTAAAAGGTGTTTTCTTTATAACAGGTCCATATCTTAAGCAGCATGAAGACCTGGTACGCAGAATGGTGGAAGAAGGGCATGAAGTCGGAAACCACACAATACACCATCCAAGTCTGCCTTCATTAGGTGATAATGGAATTCAGGAAGAAGTAACCGGCCTCGACAGAGCTTTTTCTGAAAAATTCGGAAAGAACATGAGCTATCTCAGACCGCCAAAAGGAGAATACAGCCCGAGGACTCTGGATATAACGCAAAAACTCGGATATTGCAATCTTTTCTGGAGCTTCGCTTATGATGACTGGTACAGGGATAAGGTCAGAGGTGCAGACTATGCATACAACATAGTAATGAGAAACCTTCATAATGGAGCAGTACTGCTTCTTCATGCGGTTTCAAAGGATAATGCCGATGCATTGGACAGAATCATTAAGGGCGCAAGGGAAAAGGGCTATGAAATAGGAGATATAAGGGATCTAAAGAAAAGTGATGCAGGCAAAGCAGATGACCAGGCAAAGGGCAAAGGCAGCAAAAATAAAAGTAAATAATATAAATAGAATGGATTCCGGTGCGGGTCCATTTTTCTTTTCTGAGGCGTCTTAATTGCAGTGAATATCATAAATCTCTTTCTAAAGCATAAATTTTATTATGTGATTCTTATAAGTTGAAAATAATTTATGTACTCGTGCTAATTATTTGATTCAACTTATATAACAGGCGGAGAGGGAAGTAATGGCTGAAAAACCCAGGAGAAGAAAGAGCAAGGTCAAAAATGAAGAGATAAAGCCGAAATTGAAAGAAAAAGTGACTGAAGTATTGGAACTGCCCAAGGAAGTTGTTCTTAACCTGCCTAAACTTACAATGCTTGGAAATAGAAATCTTATAATTGATAATTATAAAGGGATTGTTGAATACGAGAGCATCCGCATAAGGGTTAATACAAGCCAGGGGATGATCAGGATATGCGGCGAAGGGCTGACTATTAAGGAAATTACATCCGAGGACATTATGGTTGAGGGGGAAATATCGTCTTTGGAATTCATTAAGTAAAAGCCTTAAAGCCGCATAAGACAATGCGTTTGGAGGAAAATAAATGTTACTGCTCAGGTTGTGGAATTATATCCGCGGATATGTTATCATAGTAGTCGAAGGTTATTTCCTAGAAAAATTTATAAATATCTGTATAAACAAGCAGATATTTCTTTGGGATATAAAGCGGCGTAAGAATTCGGAAATGTATTTGAGAGTAAGCATCAAGGCTTTTAAAAGCCTGCCGCCAATAGCAAGAAAGACCGGCTGCAGAATAAGAATTATAAAAAAATGCGGGCTGCCGTTTAAAATTCATAAGTATAAAGCAAGAAAAACATTTGTTATCGGTGCGGTTGTTTTTATTTTTCTTATTTATTTGATGTCTTCTTTCGTCTGGTCTATTGAGGTAAAAGGAAATGATAGGATATCTACCCAGACTATAGTTGACAAGCTTGCATCAATTGGGATAAAGCCGGGGGTGCTGAAATTCGGAATCAACCTGGATGCTGCTGCGAATAAGATGATGCTGCAGGAAGAGGACCTTGCATGGATAGGCGTATCCATAAAAGGGACAAAGGTCAAGGTACAGGTATTTGAGAGGGTTAAAGCTCCGATACTGGTTCCCGATGAGAAGCCGTGCGACATTATTGCATCGAAGGACGGGGTTATCAAAAGCATTTCAACTAAAATAGGCCAGCAGGCAGTAAACAATGATGACACTGTCACCAAGGGACAACTGCTTATCTCCGGAACAGTTGAAAGCAAAAACAAGGATGTAAAGCCTAAAACGGTTCATGCAATGGGAACGGTCAAAGCCCGGACATGGTATGAAGCCGAGAGTCCTGTAAGCTTTGTGTTGAGTGAAAAGGTGAGAACCGGGAAGGTTAAAAATAAGTATTCTTTAGTTCTGTTTTCCAAAAAATTCAACCTGTTCTTTAAAAAAGCCGGCGGGAAGAATTATAAAAGGGTTGAGGTAAGGCATAAGCTTTCAATAGGCAAGGATTTGGTTTTTCCTTTTGAATGGATATCAGATAAGTATTATGAAGAAAAAACTGTGAATAAAGAATTGGATATTGATGAAGCAAAGAAAATAGCGGCTGACAACGCTTATAACAAGGCAAAAAAGGACATTCCGGATAATGCGGAAATAGAGAAAAGAACTGTTAGTTTTGTTGAGAATGATGATGGTGAGCTTACAGCCAAGGTCATCGTAGAATGTTTAGAAAACATTGGTGTTGCTAGAGAGATCGGGGGTAACTAATTGGATATATTAACTGAAAAAACGGTTGTATTTGATAGATTGGAACAAGCAATGAATCTGTTCGGAAATTATGATGAAAATATAAGAATAATTGAACAGGAGCTTAATGTCAAGGTTGTCTTCCGTGACGATGAAATAAGGGTTTCAGGAGCTCCTGATAACGTTGAAAAGGCTCAGGCGGTTATCCAACGACTTATATCGGTGGCTAATCAGGGAGATACAATAACAAGGCAGAATGTCAGCTATCTTGTTCAGTTGGCAAAAGAAGGCCAGCTTGAAAAAATCAAGGACTATCTTGGTGATTATATTTGCCTTACAGCCAGGGGAAAGCAGATTAAGTCAAAAACACACGGACAAAAAAGATATGTCAGTGCAATACAGAAAAATGACATTGTTTTTGGAATCGGGCCGGCGGGGACAGGTAAAACCTTTCTCGCAGTTGCAATGGCTGTTACAGCCTTCAAAAACAAGGAGGTTAACAGGATAGTACTGACCCGACCTGCCGTTGAAGCAGGTGAAAAGCTGGGCTTTCTTCCCGGTGACCTTCAAAACAAGGTTGACCCGTATTTAAGGCCTTTATATGACGGCCTTTATGAGATAATGGGTGCCGAAACCTACCAGAAATATCTTGAAAAGGGTATGATTGAGGTAGCACCCCTGGCATACATGAGGGGAAGGACACTTGACGAATCCTTCATTATACTTGATGAGGCCCAAAATACTACTCCCGAGCAGATGAAGATGTTTTTGACAAGGGTAGGCTTCGGATCAAAAGCCGTTATTACAGGGGACATAACACAGATAGACCTTCCCGGAGACAAGAAATCCGGGCTTAAAGAGGTAACCAAGATATTGAAGGACATTGAAGGAATAGAGTTTGTAAATCTCACGGAAAAAGACGTTGTAAGGCATGAACTTGTACAAAAAATAATAAAAGCATACGAGAAATATGACAGCGGCAAATAAGCTTTATTACTGCCGCGTGATAGGCAATAGACTATAGGCAATAAGAAATTTAAGCTTTTTATTGCCTTACTGCTGTTGCCAATTGCAGTGCAGCTGCTGCTTTGTTTTTTGGGGAGGGGTAGAAATGCTTTTGAACAAGAATAGCGAAAAAACCATTCGTAATAATATAAAAAAGCTGTTTACAAATAAAACCTTTCATCGTGCTGCAATAGGACTTATGATATTGATCATAGCATACATAATCGTAGAAAGCGGAGCTGCTCCTGTGAAGTACAAGCTTAAGGTTTCCGATAAGTCGCCGTATGATATAACTGCACCTGAAAGCGTAGAAAACACATACAGGACTAAAAGCAACGCAGAAAAAGCAAAGGATAGAATAAGTCCTATCATGGTTTTTGACGAAACTCTCAGGGAAAATACAAACATAAAGCTGAAAAAAATATTTGAAATATTAAAAAATGCAAAATCCAAGAAAACAAATTCGGGTGTAGTACAAAAGGAAATTGAAAAGCTGGACTTGACTCTAACGGATAAGCAGATAGAAAACGTACTTGAATATAAATTAGTCCTGATTAATCAGCTGGAACAGATTGTAACTAAAAAAATCGACAATTCACTTAGCGAGGATATAACAGTAAAAAACCTGGCTAATGAAATAGAAGACCGTCAGAAAGAAATTGATGAAACTGATTTGCCGAGAGAACTTAAGGAAGCGGCAAAGATAATTTTCCAATCGCTTATTAAACCAAATCTGGTAGAGGACAAAGAGGGAACAGAAAAGCTTCGTCACCAGACATATAAAGAAGCACTGGAAAGTATGGAAAACAAAGTATACATTAACAAGGGTGAAAGGATAATAAACCGGGACGATATTGTCACTGCCGAGACGGTTGAAATACTGAGAAGTCTCAATTTACTGGACAAAGGCGGGATAGACTTTAAATTTTCTCTTGGAATCCTTGGACTGATTTTTATGCTCGGATTTCTTGTTGTTATCTATATGAACCATTTTAGCAGGGAGATATTAACCAGCAGAGGCGACCTGATTCTTCTAGGTTTTATAATTCTTTTCACATTGACTATTGGAAGATTCATCTACTTGATTTCGCCGCTTGCAATACCGATCTTCATAGCAACCATGCTGATTTCAATCCTCCTGGATATGAAGCTTGCCATAATGGTTAATTTTGTTCTGGTCATAGCCATGTCATTAATTACTAAAGGTGATATGAGCTTCATTTATATGTCAACTATAAGCGGCACTTTGTCGTCATATATTGTGTCTAAAGCAAATCAGAGAAATAAGCTTTTTATGTCAGGAGTAATAATAGGAGTACTAAATGTATTAATTATACTGTGTGCGACAGGTATATTAAACTCTAAATTGATTCCGATGGATCTGCTTATTGTTTTTCTTAACGGTGTAGGTTCAATAATTGTGACAATAGGAATATTACCTTTCCTTGAAAGTACATTTAACATAATAACTCCATTAAAGCTTCTTGAACTTGCCAATCCTAATCAGCCCTTGGTCAAAAGACTTTTGATGGAGGCGCCGGGAACCTATCACCACAGTCTTATGGTAGGCAATCTTGCGGAGGTTGCGACTGAATCCATTGGCGGCAATGCGCTTTTAGCCCGCGTAGGTGCTTATTTCCATGACATAGGCAAACTTAAAAGGCCAAACTTTTTTATGGAAAATCAGTTGTCGGACAACCCTCATGACAGGATGACTGCAAATTTAAGCACACTTGTAATCACTTCCCATACAAATGACGGAGTTGAGCTTGCATTGAAATACAAGATACCCCTTGCTATAAGAGACATAATCCAACAGCATCATGGAAATACATTGGTTGTATACTTCTACCACAAGGCCAAAAAAGGTGAAAAGGGAGAGTCTGTTGTACAGGATAATTTCAGGTATTCAGGTCCCAAGCCTTCTTCAAAGGAGGCGGCTGTTGTCATGCTTGCAGACTCGGTAGAAGCAGCTGTAAGGTCAATGATTGACAAAACAGAAGGAAAAATAGAAGGACTTGTAAGAAAGATAATCAAGGATAAGCTGGATGACGGGCAGTTGGATCAATGCGACCTGACGCTTAAGGATCTTGACAATATAGCAAAGGGATTTATGAAGGTTTTAAGCGGAATATTCCACGAAAGGGAGGAATATCCTGAAATTAAGGAAAAAGATAAGGTTTCGGAAGAAACAAATGATGTCAATAATATAGAAAATAGTGAAGAAAGCAGAAACGAAAATGAAGGAGGCACGGAAATTGCCGATACTGATTGAAAATCTTCAAAAGAAATTTGCTATAACCGATAATATTAACGGGCTATTGAACAGGGCTGTAGAAACAAGTATGCAGATAGAAGGCTTCAATATTCCTTCAGAAGTAAGTATAACTCTTGTGGATAATGCTTCAATCAGGGAAATAAACAAGCAATACAGGGGGATTGATAAACCGACGGATGTTCTTTCATTTCCGCTGCTGGAAGGTTCAAACGGAAAGCTTGAAATTAAAGAAGCAGATTATAATAAGGACGAAAAACTCCTGCTTTTGGGCGATATAGTGATTTCCCTTGAAATGGCTGTAACACAGTCGGAAGAATACGGTCATTCCTTCGAAAGGGAATTGGCATTCTTAACGACTCACGGAATGTTTCATCTTTTAGGCTATGATCATGAGGAGGAAGATGAAGCAAAAATAATGTTCGGCAAGCAGGAAACAGTTTTGCTGCAAATGCGGCTGCAACGGAACACCGCAGAGGATTGATTTATGAAGAATAAAACGCTGGCAAACAGCTTTACAAATGCATTTAATGGTATAATTCATTCAATAAGATTTGAAAAAAACATGAAAATCCATATTTCGGTTATTATACTTGTTATTGCAGCAAGCATTATACTGAAAATCTCCGAAACAGAATGCATTATGGTAGCCTTGGCAGCAGGTGGAGTATTGATTTGCGAACTTTTTAACACTGCGATAGAAGTTCTGACAGACATAATTGTAGACGAGGTATACCACCCCAAGGCTAAAATAGTGAAAGATGTAGCTGCAGGCGCTGTGCTGGTAGCTGCAATTGTTTCTGTAATTGTCGGGTATCTTGTTTACTTTGATAAAGCAATCAGTTTGATTGAAAGACTATTTTGATAAACCGGAGGATGAGTATGGACAGTATGGAATTGGTTAAAATAGCTGATGAAGCAAAAAGCAGAGCATATGCTCCTTATTCGGGATTTAAAGTCGGAGCGGCGCTTCTGACTTCGAACGGAAAGCTATTTACCGGTGTTAACATAGAAAACATAAGCTTCGGCGCAACTAATTGCGCTGAAAGAACTGCAGTATTCAAAGCTGTATCCGAAGGAGAATTAAAGATTACTGCAATAGCTATTGCAAGCGACAGTGAGGATTATATATTCCCATGCGGAATATGCAGACAGGTTCTTGCTGAATTTGCAGATAAAAGCATGAAGATAATCTGTTCAAAAAAGAACGGTGAATATAAGGAATATACATTGGACGAGCTGCTGCCCAATGCATTTATTGAATTCCAAGCATCGTTATAATATAACTTATGGAGGAAATATTAATGGCATTTAAATCCGGTTTCATAACTATCATAGGAAGGCCAAATGTCGGCAAGTCAACGCTTCTGAACAAGCTTGCAGGCGAAAAAATCGCCATAATGTCGGACAAGCCGCAGACAACAAGAAACACGATAAAAACAGTAATAACAGATGATGAGTCGCAAATGATATTCATTGATACGCCGGGAATACATAAACCCAAGACCAAATTGGGTGAATATATGGTCAATGTTGTTTATGAAACCCTGAATGAAGTGGACATTGTGCTTTTTTTGGTTGAAGCTACCGACAATAAGCCGGGAATGGGTGATCTTAAGATTGTTGAACAATTAAAGAATATTAAGACGCCCGTATTTTTAATAATAAACAAGATAGATCTGGTTAAAAAGGATCAATTGCTGGGCATCATTGCCGCTTTTACAGCTTTGATGCCTTTCAAAGCCATTATTCCGGTATCCGCGCTTAACAATGAAGGAACGGAAATCATAGTTAAAGAAATAAAAGATGCTCTTCCTGAGGGCCCTAAGTTCTTTCCGGACGATATGCTTACCGATCAGCCTGAAAAACTGATTGTGGCTGAACTTGTCAGGGAGAAAATTTTGAATCTTCTGAATGACGAAGTTCCGCACGGGGTGGGAGTAGAGGTAATATCCTTTAAAGAGCGTGAGAACAAAGATATTATTGATATTCAAGCCAACATATATTGTGAAAAGGATTCGCATAAAGGGATTATAATAGGCAAGGAAGGAAAAATGCTGAAGAGAATAGGCAGCCAGTCCAGGGTTGATATAGAAAAGCTCCTTGGAACAAAGGTTTATCTCCAACTATGGATAAAGGTTAAACCGGATTGGCGGAATAACAATCTTATGTTGAAATCACTTGGATACACAAAATAAAAAATTGTTCCTTAGCTGTGTGAAGAATTGTATAGAAAAATTTTGCATTGATTAATTTTTCAAGTATACAATAAGTTTTTTAGAGAAATCTATATATAACACAGCATTTAAAGAAGCTTCTCCTTGAATGCTGATTTGTTTCAGCCGTATGATCCGATCAATAATCGGATTGTCTTTCACAAAGAAGATACAAGGGGGAATCACATATGTTTAAGGAAATAATTTGGAAAACATTTGAGAATACAGGTAGTATCGATGCTTATATGCTTTTTAAAGAGATTGAAGGAAAAGCTCCGGTAAAAAGCGAGGAACTTATTATCGGTGAAGAGGTTGCATTAAGCAATTAATATGTGACAGGCTGGTAAAAATGGGCTATATAAAAACTAAAGGAATTGTAATAAAGGAAGTCAATACAGGTGAGGCAGACAGGATAATAACAATATTTTCAAAAAGTCACGGTAGAATAAGCGGAGCGGCAAAGGGAGCCAGAAGGACTAAAAGCAAATTTGTCGCAAGCACAGCATTATTATGCTACAGTGACTTTGTTCTTTACAAAGGAAGGGAAATATATTCAATCAGTTCTGCAGATGTTATTGAGCCGTTCTACGAACTGAGGAATGACGTTGTTAAGCTTACATATTCGGCACATATCCTTGAGCTTGTTAATGATGCGATACAGGAGAATCAACCTTCCTCCAAATTACTTCAATTGGTTCTGAATACCCTGCATATGCTTGCAAAGTCAAACCAGCCGCCGGAGCTTCTGATAAGAATTTTCGAATTAAGAATGCTCAAGATTCTCGGCTATGCACCACATGTTAATAATTGCACAATGTGCGGAGCCGATGAAGGAGAAATGAATTTCAGTTTCAGGCACTGCGGACTTTTATGCCGCAATTGCGGGATGCATGACAAATTATCCATAAGAATCAATCCCGGAACAGTAAAAGCGCTGCAGCACATTATCTATTCGGCCGCAGGAGAGCTATTCAATTTTAGCGTATCGGACTCTGTTCAAGGCGATCTGGAACGTATCTTGAAAAGATATTTAAGAGAACGCCTTGAAAAAGACTACAAAAAATTGGATTTTTTAAAAACATTATAAGGTTAATGAGAGCGTTGATTTACAACATGGATATTCAATGTTCAGTTCTTCGATATCTTCGGTGAAAATGTAGTTGGTAAGCTCGCAAATGAAGTTATCATGTGAGCAAGTTTCATTATTGAAAGAATGCGATTTGAGATATATGCAATAATTACAGTTCAACATACTAACACTCCTTTGCATTAGATGCTTTTTGCACTATGTATTAATTATAATACATAGTATTCGAATATGCAAGTGGGGTGACACGATATTTCAAGTAAAATATTAACATTTGGCCAGGCGGGACAAAATGGAGACAAAAACAAGAAAAAATTATAATGACCTTTTTATTGGTATCAATAAGGGGCTGCCAATAGCGCTGGGATACATCCCTGTATCCTTCACTTTTGGCTTGATGATGGCTGACAGCGGGATGAATGTCTGGATAATAATACTTATATCCATGACAAATCTTACTTCTGCAGGGCAATTTGCAGGAGCCGGCTTAATAATTGCAAATGCAACACTTTTTGAAATTACGCTTACTACATTTGTTATAAACATCCGTTATATGCTGATGTCGCTTTCTCTTTCACAGAAGCTTGTTCCAGGCATAACTCTTTTAAAAAGAAGCGTTATGGCATTTGGAATAACGGATGAGACATTTGCGGTTGCATCACTGGAGAAGGGGGAAATCACCTTTCCATACATGGCTGGACTTGTTACCTGCCCGTATTGGGGCTGGGCTTTAGGGACTGCTTTAGGAGCACTTACACAGTCAATTCTTCCTGACATAATGAGACAATCTATGGGAGTGGCTTTATATGGCATGTTCATTGCACTTTTTGTACCAGCATCCAAAAAATCAAAAGCGGCGTTGACGGTGGTTCTTGCTTCGGTAATGTTAAGCTCTGCATTTAATTGGCTCCCTTTGATTAAACAAATATCCAAGGGCTGGGTAATTATTATAGTGACTGTGGCTGCTTCAGGTCTTGGTGCACTGCTCTTCCCGAGAGGGGAGGAAGAGTGTTGATAAAGACATTGACAGCAGTATTTCTTATGGCATTGGTAACATATATTCCAAGAGCCTTGCCTATAACCCTGTATAATAAAAAGATAAAGTCCCGCTTCATAAGATCGTTTTTATATTATGTGCCTTATGCTGTTTTGGGAGCTATGACTTTTCCTGCGATTCTAGGTTCTACAGGGACATTGTATTCATCCATGGCTGGCTTGGTTACAGCGCTTGTACTTGCCTATTTTGAAAGAGGACTATTGACTGTTGCGGTAGGATCGGTACTGGTAGTATACTTATTTAAACTGATTTTAAAACTATAATAGCTTGATTTTTTGGGGGAATAGAATGTCATCAAAAGTGTTTTATGTTATAGCAATAATTATTGGCTGCTTGTTTAACATTTCAATTGTACAGATCGATAAGCGCACCAATAAAAGGTATTTGAAGTACATACCGTCTTTACTTGCATTATGTACTACAGTGCTTTTATATATAAAGGCTTTTTATTATTCCACAATGTTTGAGGGAGCAGGCTATTTTGTAATGTTTATCGTGCTGGCTGCCGTAACCGTTGCAACAGTAGTAACGGCTGTAATACTTGATATTACCCGGAAGAAACGGACATAAACAAAAACATGCCAACGAATTTGATTAATAATTTTTAGAGCTATCCCCAAAATAGTAACCTTTGGGGTTAATGCAATAAATTAATGCAAATAATTAATTCTAAATGCAACAAAATGAATAATATTAAATGAGGGATAAGATGATTGAATTAGGGAAAATCCAGAAACTGCAAATAGTAAGAAAGACCCGGATGGGAGTGTATCTGAACACAAAAAGCGATAAAAGCAGCGATGATGTTTTACTGCCGCAAAAACAGGTACCGCAGGATATTGAAGTTGGTGACGAAATAGAGGTATTTGTTTATAAGGATTCAGAAGACAGAATGATATGTACGGTAAAGAAGCCAAAGCTTACAATTGATGAACTGGCTTTTTTACAAGTAGTGGAAACTACAAATATCGGTGCTTTTTTAGATTGGGGATTGGAGAAAGACTTGTTTTTGCCCTTTAGGGAACAGGTAGGTAAGGTTATAACAGGAGGTTCATATTTAGTTGCGTTGTATATAGATAGCAGCAACAGATTATGTGCAACTATGAATATATATAATATCTTAAGCAGCGAATCGCCATACAAAGAAAATGATAGAGTTCATGGAACCATCTATAGTATCAGTAAAGAGCTGGGGGCTTTCGTAGCTGTAGACAACAAATATCAAGGGTTGATTCCAAAAAAGGAGTTGTACGGCAATTATAAAGAAGGCGACAGCGTAGATATAAGAATTAAAAAGGTAAGGCAGGATGGAAAGCTGGAATTGAGCTTGAGAGAAAAGGCCTGCAATGAAATAGAGGGCGATGCTCAAAAGATTATGGATAGGTTGAAATTAAGGAATGGAACTCTTTCTCTTAATGACAAAAGCTCTCCGGAACATATAAAAGCTGAAATGAACATGAGTAAGGCAGCTTTTAAAAGAGCTGTCGGAAGGCTTTTAAAAGAGGGGGCTATAAAAATAACAGATGAGGGCATTGAAGGAATGTGGTAATAAATAAGCAAATAATGTGAGGAGGGGTATTCAAGATGGATGTAAAAATTCGTGCGTGGGAAATGGCGGATGCCTATAATCTTGCAGCTGCTTTAAATAGTAAAAAAGTACAGGACAACTTAAGGGACGGAATACCCTATCCATATACAGTTGCTGACGCAGAGATGTTTATAGCTTCTACGTTGAAGGCAGAAAAAGACAGCCAATATTCCTGGGCTATTACCGTAGATAACAAGGCTGTTGGCAGTATCGGAATTTTCCGTAAGGAGAATATTCATAGATACACCGCAGAAATGGGTTACTATATTGCAGAACCCTGGTGGGGAAAAGGAATTGGTACAATTGCAGTTAAGGAAGCGTGCAGCTTTATTTTTGCGAATACAGACATAATGCGTATTTTTGCAGAACCTTTCGCTTACAACACAGCATCTTGCAAGGTACTGGAAAAAGCGGGATTCATCTTTGAGGGGACGCTCAGAAAAAACGCTGTAAAAAACGGAGAAGTTTTGGATATGAAAATGTATTCAATATTAAAAGAATAGACCTGGTCGATTCTATTCATTACAGATTTAATAGTTATTTGGCGGCAGCTAGGTCGCCATAGATATGAGTTCTGAGTTTCTGTAATATGCAATATAGTAACAAAATATGAAAAAGAATTTACTTTTAAAATAACAATAATTTACAAAATAACTAATAAATGATATAATATTAATATTAAATGCAGGTTTATGTAAAAAAACAAATCTGAAAGGGGCTAATAAAATGACATCAACGACTAGTGTCTCCAAAAAAACAGTGTGTTTTATGCTAATATTTGTTATTGTGTTAAGCTGCGGGAGTCTCTCTGTTTTTGCAACTGATGAGACGAAAACCGTAACTTACAACAGCCTGTATACCTTTATTGTAAGTCCTTCAGAATTCATCAATTATGCAAATTCACCTTCATCATATGTTTCACCGACATATTATTATGACGATGGTACATATAGGGGGACCCTCAATTTATCAAGTGCAGTGTGTTGGTCACCAATTGTTATAGGAAATCAGTTACAGGTAAGAATATATGCTGAATATTCCGGCACGGTATATGCACGCAAGACGAAGACAGTATCTTACGACAGACTCTATACCTTTATTGTAAGTCCTTCAGAATTCAGCAATTATGCAAATTCACCTTCATCATATGTTTCACCGACATATTATTATGACGATGGTACATATAGGGGGACTCTGAATTTAACAAGTGCGGTGTGTTGGTCACCAATTGTTATGGGAAGTCAGTTACAGGTAAGAATAAATGCATCATATTCCGGCACCGTTACGGAAAAGTAAAAATATATATTATCAACCTGCATTTATATTGAGAAGGGCTGTTTCAAAATTAATTTATATTTTGATCAGCCCTTTTAGTCGTAAATATATCTAGAACTTTTTGAATGCAAAGAACACTGCTCCGATTATACATACAAATGATAGAAGGTAGTTCAGCCGGAAGCTTTCCTTTAGATACATAACTGAAAATACTCCAAAAACAATGAGAGAGATAGCTTCCTGAACTATTTTAAGCTGGGCGGTATCAAAATTCTTTGAAGCAATTCTGTTCGCCGGAATCATAAAGCAATACTCAAAAAATGCAATGCCCCAGCTTATCAGAATAATAAGCGGTAAGGGAGTAGAGCTGTTTTTAAAAATTTTCAGATTTCCGTACCATGCAAAGGTCATAAAAATATTTGATACAACCAAAAGCGAAAAAGGCATAAATTTCAATAAAGAAGGCATATACATTACTCCAAATATAAGTACATTTTTTGTTACTCGAACATAAAAAGAAAACCACCCTTATCAGATGGTTTTCTTGGTGCGGACGGTGGGACTTGAACCCACACGGTCTCCCATACGCCCCTCAAACGTACGCGTCTGCCAGTTCCGCCACGACCGCATATTAATAATGTTGTTATGTCTCTCGAGTCAGCATAATAAATTATACTGACAGAACGACTGATTGTCAATAGTTTTTGAAATAAAAATATTAGCAAAAATATTAGCAAAAATATGGAAAAAAAGAGGAATAAGACTTTTGGCAATAAAAATATATTGATATATTTCTGAGTAATTGGTAAAATAAAGGCTGTTACATTAATTTTCAAAGTAATTTTAGCATCAGACATTATATGAAATGGGGAAGATTAAATGGGAGGTTTTTTTGGCTTTTTTGATTATTCTAAGCCTGGGGTAGGTATTTCGAAAGATGAACCGAAAAAAACAGGCATATTTTTATTTTTTGAGTTATACTTTCGTAAGTTCTGGAATTTGATAAAATTGAATCTTCTTTTTTCAGTATTCAACATACCTGCTTTAATAATATCTTTCATTGGAACGGCTTTTTATTTCAGCAGTGCATTCAGTAAAGACCCGGCTCAAGAATTTGGTATGCGTATTTTTTTCACATGTATATTTCTGAGTCTTACCATGATTACAACAGGACCGGCACAAGCGGGAATGACATACATTCTGAGAAATTTCGTTCAGGAGGAGCCTTCATTTTTGTGGTGGGACTTCAGGGATACAGCTAAAAGCAATTTCAAGCAAAGCAGTATAATATGTCTTATAGACATTTTCTTAACGATTATGTTTGGAATAAGCATAAACCTTTACAATCAACTAAGCAACACCTATAATTTTATGTTTATATTTATTCCCATGGTGCTTCTGGCTTTCATTATTTTTGTACTTATGCACCTATATATTTATCCTATGCTCGTAACCTTTGAACTTACAATAAAGCAAATATACAAGAATGCATTTCTTTTTGCAATTTCGAAACTGCTGCCAAACCTCGGAATAGTTATTTTATGCCTCATAGTGGTATATTTATCATTTTCCTATTGGGTTGTAGGACTTATATTGTTTCCTCTAATCACAGCAAGTACAGTTGGTTTTATTGTGAACTTCTATGTAAATCCTATTCTCAAAAAATATATGATGGATGAACCTGAGGAAGAGGGAACAGAAGAAGAGGCATAATAAGAGCCTCCATACACCAATTTAATCAAGGAATCAAAGCTCAAGGGCACCGAGTTCTATCTGCTTTTGAGATGCGTTTTAAAACGTTTCACGGGCAAACAAAAAGGGCGAAATAATTCGCCCTTTGTTATTATGAATTTCTATTATCTTAGCTCAAACTCCTTTTTAATTGCTTCTATAGCCTTATCAATGTCTTTTTCGTACAAGAGATAAGAAATGTCAACTTCGGATGTAGTAATCAGTTTAACGTCAATACCGTTCTGAGCCAGAAGCATAAATAATTTGGCTGCGACACCAGGAATGTTTTTCATGTCCTTGCCATAGACTGAAAGCTTGGTATTATCCGCGTCAACTTCAACATGAAGATTGGGTACAGCCTTTTTAAATTTATTAAGCTCTGAAATTGCCTTTATCAAATCATCGGAAGGCAGACTGAAAGAAAGGTTTATACTTCCGCGATAGGGTGGAGCTTGACTTATCATATCGATATTAATCTTTTTTTCAGCAAGGGCATTAAAAATATCGGATATCAAAGTCATATTGTTAGGCAAATTATCAACTGTCACCAATGCCACATTATATGAAACCGAAATATCAGTTACAGGATTAAGAGACATAATATACACCTCCTGAATATACATGTAATTATATTCAATCTGCTAGCAAATCATTCATGTTATAAAAGCCGGGTTTCTTATCGCTAAGGAATTTAGCAGCCTTAAGCGCTCCGGTTCCGAAGATTTCTTTGGACATTGCAATGTGGTTGATTTCAATTATTTCATCATTTCCGGCGAAAATGACAGAATGATCACCCACAATTGTACCTCCGCGAACAGCATGAATTCCTATTTCACGTTTGCTTCTCTTTTTCCTTCTTGAGTGTCTGTCATAGATGTATTCCTGTTTTTGTTCGAGTGCGGAATTAATCGCATCCGCTATTGCAAGTGCCGTACCGCTGGGTGCATCGATTTTCTGATTATGGTGCTTTTCTACGATTTCAATATCAAAATTGTCTTCCAATATCCTTGCAGCTTTTTTCACAAGGTCAATCAAGAGATTAACACCCAAGGACATGTTTGCTGAAAAGAATACCGGAATGTCCTTTGAAACAGATTGCAATGTCTTTAGATTTGCACCGGACAGTCCTGTTGTAGCCATAACAATAGGTATTTTTCTCGATACGGCGTATTCCATCAGCGGGTCGAAGGCAGCAGGATTGGAAAAATCAATAATTACATCGGCTATAATATTGCAGCTTTTGACATTGGTGAAAATGGGGTATCCGTTTTTATCGGAATCGACGATATCAAGTCCCGCTACGATTTTCAAATCATCTCTTTCTGCTGCAAGCTTTGTAATTACCTGACCCATTTTTCCGTTACATCCGCTTAGTATAATTTTTATCATAAGTCACTTCCTTAATTACATTTAATGTACATTGTTATCATGTCAGAAATTTTCATTCCGCATTTGCTATCAAAGCAGTCCGTAGTTTCTTAATTCCTTATTTAACACATCAAGATTTTTATCACTAATGTCAACAAGCGGCATTCTGCATTTTCCGACATTCATTCCAAGAAGATTCATTGCAGCCTTGACAGGGATCGGGCTTACTTCGGTGAAAAGAGCCTTAACAAGATTCAAAGTCTTAAGCTGGATCTTTCTGGCTTCATCAATGTTGCCGTTCAAATAGTTTATAACCAGATTATGTGTGTCCTTTGGTATGATATTTGCCATTACTGATATTACACCCATTCCTCCGAGTGATAGGAGAGGAAGCACGAGTCCGTCTTCACCGGAATAGATAGGGAAGTCATCACCGCAAAGGTTTATGATATCGCCTACCTGATTAAGGTTGCATTCTTTTAAACCGGCAATATTGTCTATCTGAGATAATTCCTTTATTGTTTCGGCATTAATGTTTAAGTTGGTCCTTGATGGTACGTTGTAAAGAATAACGGGGATTTTAATGCTGTTTGCAATTACCTTGAAGTGCTCAACCAGACCTTTCTGCGTGGTCTTATTATAATAAGGTGTTACTGTAAGTATAGCATCAGAACCCACTTCCTCGGCATACTTGCTCAAGGCTATTGCATGACGTGTGTCATTGCTGCCGGTACCTGCGATTACAGGAACTCTTTTAGCGACCTTTTCAACTGTAAACTTGATTGCCGACTTGTGCTCTTCATCAGGCATTGTTGATGCTTCACCTGTTGTACCGCAAATAATTATTGCATCCGTACCTTCTTTGATTTGAAATTCTATAAGTTCTTCAAGTTTATTGAAATCAATGCCGTCTTCGGTAAAAGGAGTAACTATTGCAACTCCGGAGCCTTTAAATACTGGCTTTCTCATTGAATTACCTCCTGTTATTTTGCTTGAAATCGGGGCGTTGTTACGCCCGATATATAATATTTAATTATTACAATCAGCCAAGGTAGCCTTCGGCCTTGAGCAGCTCTGCCATAAGAACGCCGCCTCCGGCAGCACCTCTTATTGTGTTGTGGGACAGACATACGAATTTATAATCGAATATTGAATCTTCCCTCAGTCTACCGACTGCGATTCCCATGCCGTTTTCAACAATCCTGTCAAGCTTGGTCTGAGGTCTGTCAGGCTGGTCAAAATAAGTCAGGAATTGCTGAGGTGCACTTGGAAGATTAAGCTCCTGAGCCTTGCCTTTGAATTCCTTCCAGCAATTGAGTATTTCTTCCTTCGAAGGCTTATTCTTAAAGGATGCGAAAACAGCAGCCAGATGTCCGTCCTGAGCAGCTACCCTATAACATTGCGAAGTAACTATAGGCCCTGAAGCCTTGACAATTTTGCCGTTTTCAACCTTACCCCATATCTTCAAAGGTTCATTTTCACTTTTGTCTTCTTCGCCGCCGATGTAGGGAATTACGTTATCCAATATTTCCGGCCATTCGCTGAAAGTCTTCCCGGCGCCAGAAATTGCCTGATAAGTACATGCAAGCACTTTCTCCGGCTCAAATCCCATAAGTGCGTGTACAGGAGGTACATAGCTCTGTAAAGAACAATTGGATTTTACGGCAATGAAACCTTTTTTAGTTCCCAAACGTTTTCTCTGGCTTTCAATTACATGGATATGCTCAGGATTGATTTCAGGAATAACCATAGGTACGTCATCAGTCCACCTATGAGCGGAGTTGTTGGATATTACAGGTATATCAGCCCTTGCATACTTTTCCTCGAGTTCTCTGATTTCATCCTTTTTCATGTCAACTGCACAAAAAACAATGTCTGCTTCATCAGCTATCTTGGAAATTTCCATAACGTTTTTAACCATTATGCCTTTTGCTTTTTCAGGCATGGGAACATCTATTTTCCAACGTCCGCTGACAGCTTCTTCATAGGTTTTTCCTGCGGATCTTTCACTTGCTGCTATTGATACTACTTCAAACCATGGATGGTTTTCCAACAGGGAGATGAATCTCTGCCCAACCATTCCGGTTCCGCCAAGCACTGCTGCTTTTAGTTTCTTATCCATTTTAAAGCCCTCCCTTTGTTTTGCCATTTTTAAATAATGGATTATAAAATAAAAAAACTGGTATCGATAGATTACCAGCAGTTCTGTTTTGTACAGGTCAAGCCTAAAGGCTTTATTAAGAACTGATAGCGCTCCATCAACGGTTATTGATGACAGTCATACAGTTTTTCACTGGATGACCAGGACATAATTTAATGGGGGATTATATCCTTCGGCGTTTTTCCCTTTTTAGCTGAATCATTAAATCCCATAATTTTCAGCAGCTATACTAATGAAGAACGCGCCTCTATCATATTATTCATATGATGTTTTTATTTATATTAACATCTCAAGATTGCAATGTCAAACTTTTTTGCATTTGCGGCAATGAAATTGTAATATATATTATATATAAAGTTACAATTTTGTTACAGATAATTAAATGTAAAGGGTAAATAAGCCATTTTGTCGAAATAAATAATATGAAATATTACAAAAGACAAATATGGAGGTTTGGATGTTCAAGCATTATTTTAAAATAGCTTTGGTGTCAGCCATGGCTTTGTCAATAACAATACTGTTCAGTTCATTTACCGCTGCTGATGTTAAAATTCCGGATAAAGTACGTATAGGGTTGTATTATACTGACCCCTCGGCGGGTGTAAAAGGTGCTGTGTCAACATTGAATGTTTCTGCACCGATGGGGATTCAACTGGGATATGACCTTAATGGTTCCTTTAATGTTTTATATGAGGAACCTTCAGGCAGCAATGTATCAATCAGGAAAGATTCGTATTACATAAGGACAAACAATACTTTTTCTGAAACTTCCGCAAATGCTACTAATGGTGGAACCGTCCTGGGACCATACCATATAAAAATAGGCGGAGACTATACTGACCTGAATTCTGTAAATCAAAAAATATCGGAGCTGCAGCAGCAGGGAATAGCTGCTTTCCCGGCATATGTTGATTCATGGCAGACCTGGACGGGATGTTATTCAAATGTAAATTCAGCGCAAACAGACCTGAAAAGCAATCTGCAAACAAAGCTGCCTAATACAGCCTTTACGATTGTACAACCCTCTTCCGACAGGATTGTTGCAGCTAAAAGCACCGGTGACACTGCATTGATATTCGGAAGCGATAAAGCGCACTTTCAAATATATCCAAAACCAGAAAATACGCTTTATGCTCTGAAAATAAACAATAACAGCACTTACAGGGGAGCCGTTGAAATAAGGAGATTTTCAGGCAGCGATATGACTGTTATAAATGTACTTCCTTTGGAAGAATATTTATATGGCGTAGTTCCAAGTGAAATGGAATCGAGTTCAAACATAGAAGCCTTAAAGGCTCAGGCGGTGGCAGCAAGAACTTTTACCGTCAATGGTATAGGCAGACATTCAAAACTTGCATTCGATCTTTGCCCAACAACAGCTGACCAGGTTTATAAAGGCTATATGCTAAACGGAAAAAATAGTGAAGCCAAAAGTACAAACAAAGCTGTAGATGAAACCAGGGGTAAAATACTTGTTTACAACGGCAGGCCGGCACAAATATACTATTTCAGTTCCAGCGGAGGCAAAACTGAAGATGTAAAAAATGTCTGGAACAGTGATTTACCCTATCTCAAGAGTGTTGATGACCCATATGAGTCGGGCAAATCCTATAAATATAATTGGGAAGTCAATATTCCTGCGAGCAAGGTCAAAGAAATTGCAGGTGCCAAGCTGGGTGACATTACCGGAATTCAGATAACCAAGGTTTCAGACGCGGGTAGAGCGACAGAGGTAGTAATAACAGGTACAAAAGACAAGAGAACATACCTGAGGGGAAATTGCAGAACCATTTTCAGCGGAACAGATTATGCTCTTTTCAGCCAGTGGTATACAGTTACCAGTGATGCAGACATATCGGTGAGCAATGGCTCGGAAACTGTTAAAACTCAGATCGGAAGCAAGAACATAATGACCTCGGACGGAGTTAAGAAAATTCAGGGTTCCGGCAATAAAGTCACAGTCGTTACTGCAAATGGATCAAAAAACGTATCCCTTGTGCCTACAATTTATAAATTCCAGGGAAAGGGATGGGGACATGGAATAGGCATGAGTCAGGAAGGCGCAAAGGGTTTTGCAAATGCCGGTTATACTTATGATCAGATATTGATGCATTATTTCACAGGAACCAATGTGCAGTAATTTGATTTCTCAATTCTAAGCTATATATCTTAAAACTCTGTTTAGCCGCAGAGTTTTTGTTATGTCTTGTAATAATCTGATTTTTAATGTATTATTTAATCTCAAATGGATAGAATTTTCTTTAAAATATTATATAGAATTTTTCGGGTAAAATTATGAAACTAAGCGATTTTAATTATGAGCTTCCTACCGAGCTGATAGCTCAGGAACCATTAAAACTCAGGCATATGTCAAGGCTGCTCATACTGGATAAGAAATCAGGTAACATCGAGCACCGGACATTCAAGGATATAATCGAATACCTTGAAGCAGGTGATTGCCTTGTTCTTAACGATACAAAGGTTATCCCAGCAAGACTCCTTGGAACAAAAGAAGGAAGCGGCGGGAAGATAGAATTTGTATTGCTTAAGCAGAAGGAAGGGGACATATGGGAAGTTATTCTAAAGCCCGGTAAAAGGGCTAAACCCGGGGCAAGGTTCATTTTCGGCAACGGAGAGCTGAAGGCAGAAATTATTGAGATTGCAGAGGAAGGAAACAGACTTGTCAGATTCGAGTATGAAGGAATATTCCAGCAGATACTCGACCAAATAGGGATAATGCCTCTGCCGCCATATATAACTAAAAAGCTTGAGGACAAGGAAAGATATCAGACAGTTTATGCTAGGCAGAAGGGCTCGGCGGCTGCACCTACGGCAGGTCTCCATTTTACGGAAGAGCTGCTGGCCGATATTGAAAAAAAGGGAATCAGCATTGCCAAACTTGTTCTCCACGTAGGACTTGGGACATTCAGGCCTGTTAAAACCGATAACATACTTGAACATAAAATGCATTCGGAATTTTTCAACATAAGCGAGGAAGCCTGCAATAAAATTAACAGCGCTAAAGCGAAGGGAAAACGGATAATTTCTGTAGGAACGACCAGCTGCCGTGTGCTTGAAACCGCTGCTGATGAAAACGGAATTGTCAGTTCCCAAAGCGGTTGGACGGATATATTTATATATCCGGGTTATAGGTTCAAGGTTCTGGATGCGCTTATAACTAATTTCCATTTGCCGGAATCGACGTTGTTAATGCTTGTAAGTGCTCTTGCAGGCAGGGAAAACATTATGAATGCTTATGAGAAAGCAATAGAGGATAAATATAGATTTTTCAGCTTCGGCGACGCTATGCTGATAAAATAAACCCTCCGTCACTAAGTGAAACCTCCCTTTGCAAAGGAGGCTAAGTGGTAAGTTCTCTTTGTCAAAGGTGCATGTCAGTGAACTGACATGGGATTTGAAATATTGATACAATTTAATTTAGGATAGGTGATTACAAATATGGATGCAGTAAGCTATGAGCTAATAAAGACATGCAAGCAGACGGGAGCCAGATTGGGAAGGGTGCATACCCCTCATGGTTCTTTTGATACACCCGTGTTTATGCCGGTAGGAACTCAAGCTACCGTTAAAGGAATGTCTCCTGGTGAATTGAAGGAAATAGAGGCTAAAATAATACTAAGCAATACTTATCATTTGTATATGAGACCGGGGCAGGATATTGTCAGAGAGGCCGGGGGGCTTCATAAGTTCATGAACTGGGACAGGCCGATTTTAACAGACAGCGGCGGATTTCAAGTGTTCAGCCTGAGCGATCTGAGGGATATTAAAGAGGAAGGTGTTACCTTCAAGTCACATATCGACGGCTCAAGACATTTCATATCTCCTGAAATTGCAATACAAATTGAAAACTCGCTTGGGGCGGATATTATTATGGCATTTGATGAATGCATACCTTATCCGAGCGAATATGATTATGCAAAGAAATCACTTGAAAGGACGACCAGATGGGCAAAAAGATGCAAGGAAGCCCATAAGGATACCGAGAGGCAATCGCTGTTCGGAATAGTTCAGGGCGGAACCTATAAAGACTTAAGAATTCAAAGCGCAAAGGAAATAATGGAGCTTGATTTCCCGGGATATGCTATCGGAGGGCTAAGTGTAGGAGAACCTGCTGAATTGATGTACGAAATGCTGGAATGCACCGTGCCCATGTTACCGGCTGACAAGCCCAGATATCTTATGGGAGTAGGTAGCCCCGACTATTTAATAGAAGGTGCAATAAGAGGCATAGATATGTTTGACTGTGTTCTGCCGACAAGAATCGGAAGAAACGGTACTATTCTTACAAGCAAGGGTAAGATGATTATCAGGGATGCAAAATATGCACGAGACTATTCACCGATGGATCCGGAATGTGACTGCTATGCGTGCAGAAATTTCACAAGAGCTTATATAAGGCATCTGCTGAAGGCAGGCGAGGTGCTTGGAATAAGGCTTACAACATGGCATAACCTGCGATTCCTTATAAATCTTATGCAGAAAGTCAGAAATGCAATAGAAGAAGATAGGCTTGGAGATTTCAGAAACCAATTTTTCAGAGATTTTGGCTATATTAAAGTATAAAATAATTATGAAAAAAAGCAGAAATTTCTTTTATATACGAAATAATCATGATATTATAAAGCATAATAGATTAATGAAAAACTAAAATCAATAAAGTATAAAGCACTTGAGATTTTTGTTTAATAAAATCAAATAAACAGGAGGTTATATATGAACAACCCGGTAGTATTGGTAGTGTGGATTGGTATGCTGGTAGCCATGATGTATTTCATGATATTCCTGCCTCAAAAGAAAAGAAAGAAGAAAGAGCAGGAACTGATTGCTTCCTTAGCCGTTGGCAATACAATAACGACAATAGGCGGTATAGTAGGCAAGGTAATAAACATCAAGGATGATGAAGTCATAATTGAATCAAGTGTTGAAAAAACACAGATCAAAGTAAAAAAATGGGCTGTCAGAGATGTTGAAAAACCGGTTGAAGCCTAATAGATATTATTAAAAAGTCATAGAGGCATATGTCCTATGATTTTTTTTTGGTGTTCTAAGTGCAAGGTGCCTTCAATAAGCTATTAATAGGTTTATCTTTGGAGGTGTACTATGGTTAAAGAATTAACTCAGAACATCAAAGCTTCGTTTAACGGGAGAATCGCTATAGTGCTTAAGGCTTTAATTCTTTCTTACATTATAACGATTCCGATGTTCATGCTATTTGCATTTATACTTTCATATACAGTCTTTCCTGAAAAGTATATGCCTACAGCCGTAATAATTACAACTCTATTAAGTTTGCTTGCTGCCGGTTCCATTACTACCAGAGGGGCAAACAGTAAGGGCTGGCTTAACGGTGCTGTTTCAGGCGCTCTTTATGTTATGATTTTATATATTGCAAGCAGCATTATGTTCAAGGATTATTCTATTGACAGAAATGTTCTTACAATGTTTTTAATAGGTGTTCTTACAGGCGCAATCGGCGGCATTCTGGGAATTAATATGAAAAGCGGTTCAAAAAGTAAAAGCAAGACCAAAAGCAAACAAAAAGCAAGTAAAAAATAAACTTTGCAATAAAAACAATATGTGCTATAATTTTTATGAAAAAATGACATGGGAGGAAAATCAATGAAACACATAAAGACCATAAGCGGAAAGACTTTGAAGGATAATTTGAAGAGTGCGGGATGCGGCGAATGCCAGACATCATGCCAATCAGCATGCAAAACTTCCTGTACTGTAGCTAATCAGTCTTGTGAAAAGAAATAATATTTTGATAATCAATATTTGATCAGGATAAAAAGTGAAAGGAAGTTGAATCTTTCACTTTTTTCATTTAATGAGACTAATCAAAGTAAGCTTATTTAAAACAAGAAGGGCCCTAAATCCTGTTAGATTTTGTTTGGGTTAAAAATAAAATTTTTGATATTTAATCTTGAGAGGAAAATGAAAATAACATGATACATAAATATACAATTCATGGCACCAATATTGTTGTTGATGTGAACAGCGGCTCCGTTCATGTCTTCGATGATATCACTTATGAAATTATTGATTTATATAAAAAGTATAGTTATGAAGAGATAAAGGAAAGGCTTTCGTCCAGATACGACAGTGCCCAGATACATGAAGCATTTGAAGAAATATCGGCTCTTGAAAAAGATGGGCTCCTTTTTTCCGAAGATGAATATAAGGACTATTTGCCGTTGTGGGAAAAAAAGCCTGTTGTAAAGGCAATGTGCCTTCATATATCACATGACTGCAATCTGAGATGTAAATACTGCTTTGCTTCGACAGGAGATTTTGGAAGACAAAGATCAATGATGTCTTCAGAGGTGGGTAAAAAAGCAATAGATCTCCTTATTGAAAAATCAGGCAGCAGAAGGAATATGGAGATAGACTTCTTTGGCGGAGAGCCGCTGATGAATTTCGGTACTGTAAAGGACATTGTAGAATATGCAAGAGGCAGGGAGAAGGAAACAGGTAAGAATTTCAGGTTTACCTTGACGACAAATGCACTTCTGCTCAATGAAGAGAATAAAAAATTTATAAATGAAAATATGCACAATATAGTCTTGAGCATTGACGGAAGAAAAGATACCAACGACAGAATGAGATTCAGAATAGACGGCACGGGAACCTATGACAGCATACTTCCTAAAATAAAGGATATGGCTGAATCCAGAAATCAGGACAAGTACTATGTTAGAGGTACTTTTACACGTGAGAATCTGGATTTTTCAAAGGATGTGATTCATCTTGCGGATGAAGGATTCAAACAAATTTCCGTTGAACCTGTCGTAGCTGCCAGAGACACAGGATATGACATCAGAGAAGAGGATCTGCCGACAGCATTTAAGGAATATGAAAAACTTGCAAAACAATATGCTGAAAAGCAAAAAGGAGAACAATGGTACAATTTCTTTCATTTTATGATAGACCTAAGTCAGGGGCCTTGCGTGGCTAAAAGGCTGAGCGGCTGCGGATCTGGGCATGAATACATTGCAGTTACTCCAGAGGGTGACATTTACCCATGCCATCAGTTTGTCGGAATGGATGAATATAAAATGGGAAATGTATTCGACGGAATCATTGAAGAACAGATTCAGAAAAAATTTAAGGATTCCAATATATATACCAAAAAGGAATGTTCGGAATGCTGGGCTAAATTCTATTGCAGCGGCGGATGTGCAGCCAATGCCTATTCTTTTAACGGTGACATAAACAAACCTTACAGAATAGGCTGCGAGCTTGAAAAGAAACGTTTAGAATGTGCTCTTTGGATAAAAACGCAGGAGGAGTAATGTATGATTCAGAAGTTCAAAAACTACATTCCCCGGATTGATGAAAGCTGTTTTATTGCACCTGGTGCCGCAGTTATAGGTAATGTCACAATAGGAAAAAACTCAAGTGTATGGCATAATGCTGTGATCAGAGGGGATATAGAAAAAATCATCATAGGTGAAAACTCCAATATACAGGACTGCTGTGTGCTGCATTGTATGAATGATATGGAACTGATTGTAGGCAATAATGTGACTGTAGGGCATGGCGTAAATCTCCACAGCTGCAGCATAGGAGACTATAGTCTTATCGGAATAGGCTCAATTGTTCTTGATGGGGCTAAAATAGGTAAAAGCTGTTTGCTTGGGGCAGGATCACTTGTAACCCCGTGCACTGTAATTCCGGATAATATGCTTGCAATGGGCAGTCCGGCAAAAGCTGTAAGAGCATTGACAGAAACAGAAAGGGAACATTTAAAAAAAGGAATCGGAGAATATTTGGCTCTTTCAGCTGAATATAAAAATAACAAATGAAATATATGAAAATGGAAATAATAATTCCATTACTTTGCTGATCAGGAGGAAAGAATGGGACTGATAACACTCAATGACATTGAGAAAAACGATGAGGTTAGGACTTTTCTCGAAATCGCTGAAAGACAGCTTGAAACTATTGGGTTTACTGAGCATTCCTTCAGGCATGTAGCACTTGTATCTAAAAATGCCGGCAATATACTTGAAAAACTTACGGATAATCAAAGAGAAGTTGAATTAGCACGGATAGCAGGGTTCCTTCATGATATAGGAAATGCTGTGAACAGGATGGATCATGCCCATACAGGTGCTCTGATGGCATATGCGCTGCTTACCAAAATCGGAATGGATTATAAGGAAGCAGCTGAAATAATGCTTGCGATAGGGAATCATGATGAGAATACCGGTGCGGCTGTCAGCAAAATTTCTGCAGCCCTTATTCTTGCAGACAAATCTGATGTTCATAGGAGCCGGGTAAGAAATAATGATTTTGCAACCTTTGATATCCACGACAGGGTAAATTATGCAGTTGATAATTCTCAAATTACTGTAAACAATAAAAAAAAGACGGCAGTGCTTGAACTGCATATAGATACCAAAATATGTCCGGTTATGGATTATTTTGAAATTTTTCTAACCAGAATGACAATGAACCGAAGAGCGGCAGACTTTCTGGGATTGAGTTTTGAGCTCGTTATTAATGGTACGAGGCTTCTATAATTACCTTATATTACAGCATAAAGCAAGGTATTTGCTATTGACTCATACTTTTTATAGATATATAATAATCATGCGGATTTTTAAGAAGTCATTTCCAGTATTAAGGACAAGTATTAGTTTTAAATGTAAAATTTTATCACTAATTGCTTGCAAAAATGACAGAATTTGATTTGTTACTTAGATAAAAAGGGGGAATCTTACAAATGAGAGGTAACAACGCGGTTAAGTTCATATTAGTCGTTGCAGTAATAGGAATTTTAACCTGGATAGCAGCCGCAGGAAATTTGTTCGGATTAAAAATACCTGGAATGTGGGACATGCACAAAGGTGTCGACATCAAGGGCGGCGTACGTGCAACTTTTAGTGCCAAGGATTTGGTCACAGGAAAAGATTTTACGCCAACATCCAAAGAAATGAAAGCAATGATCGCTAAGATCAGAACAAGACTTGACAAAGACGGCATTTTTGATGCCACTTTGACAGCTTCAAAGAATGATACCCGCTTGACGGTAGAAATTCCTTGGGCGCAGGATGAGAAAGACTACGATCCAAATAAGTTTATTGATAAAACAATTAAGCCAGCTTTATTGACATTCCGATATGTTGATGATAAGCAGAGAGATAAAAACGGTGATTATTTGCCGTTGGACGACAAAATTATCCTTAAAGGTAATGACGTTAAGGATGCAGATGTAGGAACTGATCAGAACGGACAACCAGTTGTAAGTCTTAAATTGAATAGTGAAGGAACCAAGAAGTTTGCAGAAGCAACCAGAAAGCTGTATCCTTCACATGGAATCATTGCAATCTTTATGGACAAGCAATTGATATCGTACCCTCAGGTAGATGCAGAAATAGCTGATGGGTCAGCGCAAATCTCCGGACACTTCACTGCAAAAGAAGCCGGTGAACTGGCTTCGCAGATAAGATCGGGTGCACTACCGTTCAAATTAAACAAGCTGCAGGTTGATTCAATAAGCTCTTTGTTGGGTGAAAATGCTTTCAACGTTAGCGTATTGGCAATGGGAGTAGCATTGCTTCTGGTTTGGATATTCATGCTTGTTAAATACAGGTTGATGGGTATAATTGCAAATATTGCTTTACTTGGACATACTGTAATACAAGTGTTGTTTATATCGTGGACCGGAATTACAGTTACTTTGCCTGGTATTGCAGGTATAATCCTTACAATTGGTATGGGTGTTGATGCAAATATAATCATATTTGAGAGAATCAGAGAAGAAATGAGAAACGGCAAGACATTACGTGCAGCTGTAGATGTGGGCTTTAAGAGGGCTTTCTCAGCGGTTCTTGATGCTAATATGACAACATTGATTTCAGCCGTTGTTCTATATATATTCAACTCCGGCCCAATCAGATCCTTTGCGATCACTTTAGGTCTTGGTGTTGCATTAAGCTTCCTGACCGCAGTTATAGCATCAAGGATTATGTTGAAATCAATCATAGACATAGATGTTGCAAAGCATCCATGGCTGTATGGTGTAAGGCTTAGCTCAAAGGTAACTAAGGAGGTGAAAGCATGATTGATTTTCTGAGCAAGAAGTATTACTTCTTCGGTTTATCATTGTTGATCATAGCTTTAGGTGCAATCTTCTATTTTATAAATGGAGGCTTCAATCTGGATATACAATTCCAGGGTGGAACCGTTGTGCAAGTACAGACAAAGGATACAAAATTCAATGTATCCGATGCAGAGAAAATAGTAAAGGAAGCAATTAATAAGAAAGCAACAGTTCAGACTTTGGCTACAATAAATTCAAAGGGTAAAGGTAAGCTTTACTTCATGCAGATCAGTATTTCCAGCAAGGATGCACTTGAAGGTAATGAGCAGACTAAATTGATTGAGGCTTTAAAGGCTGATAAGAATATGCACATTATTGCAAATCCTGAAATATCAGTTGAAAACGTTCAGGCTTCAATAGGCCAGGAAATAATGAAAAATGGTTTGGCAGCTATTTTAGTATCATCACTCTTAATAATAGCGTATATTTGGATAAGATTCAGTGTGCTGTCGGGACCATCTGCCGGTGTAATGGCTATTATTGCCTTACTACATGACATACTGCTTATGTTGTCTGTATATGCGATATTCCGGATCAAGCTGAATGAAGCCTTCATTGCCGCGGTATTGACTGTTATAGGTTATTCGATGAATGATACCATCATAATCTATGACAGAATAAGAGAGAACAGTAAGCTTATAAGGAAGACTGCTATTACAGAGCTTGTTAATAAGAGTATAACTCAGACTCTGAACAGATCAATCAATACAGTAGTAACAGTTTTGATTTGTATCATAACAGTATTCATTTTTGCAAAATACAACAATATAACTTCAATTAGTGAATTTACAGAACCTTTGATCATAGGTATTACCAGCGGATGCTATTCTTCAATATTTATTGCCAGCCCATTGTGGGTAATGTGGAAGGAATCACAGTATAAAAGGAATATTGAAGGAAGCAGAAAAGTAAAAGCATCCAAAGCATAAGTTCAATAGAAAAGATAAATCACTCACTATAAAAGCAGTGGGTGATTTCTTTTTTACGATAATGGATGTGAAGCTGAGTGAATATTCAAAAACTAGGATAACCTGTATAAACTGAATTTTCCTTGATTTTTGCAGTTTTGTATGTTATCCTTATTTTAACAATGATGGTATCCTCTTTGGAACCATACAAAAATGAATTGTTCTAATTAACTGCTTTGATCCATATTTGGACAGAGACAGGATGTCGGGAATTTTTATTTAACAATTGTTTTCTGTTGCCGATTCTGTCTGGAATCGGCTTTATTATTGTCTAAATCCCGATGTACCTGAAGTTTGTTTTAGAAAAAGATTCTGAATTAAAAATGAACTAGGAGGTGCTTGTAATGGGAAATAAGTTTACAGTCAGCAGTTTTAAGGAATCAAAGGAAGCCGGTAAAAAGATTACAATGCTTACTGCGTATGACTACCCAACTGCTAAAATTGTTGATGAAGCGGGTGTAGATTGCATACTGGTTGGAGATTCACTTGGAATGGTAGTCCTAGGATACGAAAATACAGTAAGCGTCACCATGGATGATATGGTTCATCATATTAAAGCAGTATCCAGGGGAGCAAAAAGGGCATTAATAGTAGGTGATATGCCATTTTTATCATACCATACGGGAAAATATGAAAGCGTAAGGAACGCCGGACGTCTGGTTAGCGAGGGAGGCTGCAATGTTGTTAAACTGGAAGGCGGTCTGGAAGTAACGGAGGACATAAAAGCTATTATTAATGCCGGAATACCAGTAATGGGACACTTGGGGTATACTCCTCAATCTGTAAATGTTTTTGGAGGACATAAGGCACAGGGTAAAACAATAGACACAGCTAAAAAACTGCTTAAGGATGCTTTAGCTTTGCAAAATGCAGGTGTATTTTCAATAGTGCTTGAATGTGTGCCTTACAAGGTTGCAGAATTCATAAGTGAAAGCTTGGAGATACCCACAATAGGAATCGGCTCAGGAGCAGGCTGTGATGGACAGGTGCTTGTTATACATGATGCTTTAGGCATTATAAGGGACTTTAGACCAAAACATGCTAAAAGATATTTTGAAATGGCTGACCAGATAGAATATGCAGCTAAAGCATATATCAAAGAAGTTAATGAAAAAGCTTTTCCAACTGAAAAGAATTCTTTTATAGTAGATGACATTGTAATCGAACAATTAAGGAGAGAAATGAAATGAGAGTTATAGAAACCGTTGCAGATTTAAAGGCTGTAATAAGAATGCAGAAAAAGACAGGAAAGTCTATAGGCTTGGTTCCTACTATGGGTTATCTTCATGAGGGACATATATCTTTAGTCAAAACATCAATACATGATAACGACTTTACAATAATAAGCGTTTTCGTTAATCCGACCCAATTTGGGCCTAATGAAGATTACAGCAACTACCCAAGAAGTATTGAAAAAGACTCTCGTATGGCTGCTGCTGCAGGAGCGGATATCATATTTGCTCCGAGCGCAAAAGAGATGTATCCCGAAGGATATTCAACATTTGTAAACGTTGAGGGCATTACTGAAATAATGTGCGGAAAATCAAGGCCGGGTCATTTCAGGGGAGTTGCTACCGTAGTACTTAAACTGCTGAATATTGTGGAACCCGACAATGCATATTTTGGGCAGAAGGATGCGCAGCAGGTTGCAGTTATAAAAAGAATGACCAAAGATTTGAATATGAATTCAAAGATTATTGTATGTCCGATCGTAAGAGAGCAAGACGGACTCGCACTGAGTTCAAGAAATCTATATTTGAATTCAGAAGAGAGAAAAGCAGCGTTAGTGCTTTCAAAATCCTTGTTTGAGGTTGAAAACCAGATAAAAAACGGAGAAAGAAGTAAAGAGAAAATAATAGAGACAATAAAAAGGTCTATCTCAGAAGAAAAACTTGCAAATATTGATTATGTAACTATCGTGGATGCAGATACCTTAAATGAAATAAGCAGAATTGACCGTAAAGTCCTTATTGCGTTAGCGGTAAAAATAGGCGGAACTCGTCTGATTGATAATGTTATAGTGGAGGTGCATTGATGTATCTTAACTTAATGAAATCAAAAATTCATAGAGCCAGGGTTACAGAAGCTAATCTTGACTATGTAGGAAGTATAACTATAGATGAAGAGCTTATGGAAGCAGCCGATATAATAGAAAACGAAAAAGTACAGATTGTAGATAATAATAATGGAAACAGGTTTGAGACATATGTTATTCCCGGAGAAAGAGGCAGCGGGATGATATGTTTGAATGGGGCTGCGGCAAGAATGGTGCATCCGGGGGATATAATAATCATTATTTCTTATGGTTTATATGATAAAAGTGAAGCAAAGGAATTTAAGCCTGTAATAGTTTTTGTTGATGAGAATAATAAGGTTGTAGAGAAGAAATTCAAAGAAAATTACGGTGAAATTAAAAACTTCTGATTTCGAGCAAAAATATCTGTTATTGGTGCTTAATGTGTTATAAAATAAACGCTTTAAAGCTCAGGGAAATGATGACCCTGAGCTTTTACTATTCTTTTTGCTTGTTGAAAAAATAGTCCATTAACAGACCGCCGATAACTGCTTCAGCAAGGATTGCAAAGCTTGATTTCACGACAGATGTGGCTATTAAATCGATGTACAGGTCAAATTTAAAATAAGCGTAATTAATTACAACCAATAATGTACCTAAAGCAAAAAGCGCAAGGAAAACTCGAATTCCATATTTTAAAATCATTTTTGAATAGTTTCCAAGCTTATTGAATTCTGAGAATATTTTTTCTATGTTTTTTGAAAGATTTGTATGCATTTATATTATCACCCCTTATCCAAAATACAACACACATATGTTAACATAATACTAGAAAAGCAACAATGCAAAAAGTTTACCAAGTAGATGAATTGGCATATTCCAGACCCCTTACAGCTGAAACGGTATATATAAAAGCTAAAGAGAATGACCTGCAGATTACAGTTATTAAATCAGAAAGTAATATCGGATTTTGTTTTTTTTATGATTAAAAGTTGCTAACTTTGACACAATTAAACTTTTCGTTAATGTAAATCAACCTTTAATTGTCGAAAACAAAAAAATACTAGTACTTTTTATCGAAACTTTCTTGTATTAAAATACGCAACAATAATATATAATTTGTTTAAGTATTTAGAAGGGGGTTTTCAAATGATGAGTAAGTACTTGGAAAAGCGAATAGAATTGCTGCCTGATGAAAAAAGTAAGAATCTAGAAAAGTCAATAGAACTGGAATACTACCTCTTGGAAAGCGATAATAGCGACACTGAAGAATCCTACTCTGAAACGGTATATGGAATTGAAATTGTTAAGCTGATCGAAGATAAAAAAGTGGAGAGCGGCATTGTCAGAAACCTGTCCAACTGTAAGAAAAGTACTGAATTCATATTGAATAAGCTGGCTGACAATACAGTAACCCCGGTTGGAATGCCATTTATATTGGATGATATGATTGGAGTATAAATCAAATTATAGATTAAATATTTTAGAATTATAAATAAAAGGTTAGCGTATGCTGCCTTTTTTTGTACTTTTGCTTTTATTACTTACCATAAAAATATATAATGAAAACAAACAAATATATACTGAATGATTGTCATTATGGCTGAATTATAATCTTTTAAACTTAATGCTATGCATTTTATCGGAGGTATTAGCATGAAGATACGAGAAGAACTTGAAATGCTCGAAGAAAAAACTCTTTCACCCTATGCCCAATTAAGCAGCAAATCAAAAGGCAGGCAATACGAGGAAGAAAAGTGCGAAATGAGAATGGATTTTCAAAGGGATAGGGATAGAATCATTTATTCTAAGGCTTTTAGACGACTGAAGCACAAGACTCAGGTTTTCCTTTCTCCTGAAGGCGACCATTATAGAACAAGATTGACACATACATTGGAAGTATCCCAGATAGGAAGGACAATAGCCAGAAATCTTAGACTTAACGAAGATTTGACAGAAGCAATTGCTTTAGGTCACGATCTGGGACATACTCCATTTGGTCATGCCGGAGAGTCAGTGCTTAATGAGATATGCCCTCACGGATTCAAGCACAACGAACAGAGCATAAGAGTTGTCGAAGTCCTGGAAAGGGAAAACGGCTTGAACCTTACATGGGAGGTCAGAGACGGAATAAGGCACCATACAGGGAAAGGATCTGCGTCAACTTTAGAAGGACAGATTATAAAATTTGCGGACAGAATAGCTTATATAAACCATGATATAGAAGATGCCATAAGGGGAAAAGTACTGTGCGAAGAGGATCTTCCGAGAGAATGTGTGAATGTTCTCGGCAAGAGTTCCAGCAAAAGAATAAATAATATGATAATAAATATTGTTGAAAACAGCAGGGAGCAAAATACTATAAGGATGAGTGACGAATTTCAGCAATCAACTGATACATTAAGAGATTTCATGTTTAAAAATGTGTATGTTGACTCAGCTCCCAAAAAAGAGGAAATCAAGGCTCAGAAAATGATAAAAGAACTGTATTGGCTTATTAAGAATTCGCCGGAGCTTCTTCCGTTCGAGATGAGAAAATTACTTGATACTTATGATATTGACAGGGTTGTTTGTGATTACATAGCCGGAATGACAGACCGTTATGCTGTAAAGAAGTTCAATGATATATTCGTTCCGAACTCATGGAACTAATTTATTTTATAAGTTGAAAATAATTTATGTACTCAACCGTCGCAAAAATCCCCAGAAGCGTTGGATATTTTGCTTGCTTTCGCACTAATTATTTAATTCAACTTATAGATGTGAATAAATAATGAAAAACAAAGAAAAATAATCTAAAAACCCTTTATTAAAAGTTAAAGGGTTATTTGTTTACAATTAATTTATATTTTAATGAAGGAAAATCAGCAAATTAAATAGAAATAAGAATGTAGAAATTGTGACAAGTGGCCTTTAACAGCTAAAACTTTAGGGTATGCAGGCCACAAACATAGGAAGTACATTTGTAAAATCTTTATTTATATTAAAGATTATGATTTTACAAAGTACTAGGTCTCATCTCATTACGAGATGAGATTTTATTTAGGAGAATTGCCAAAACAAGTGTTTCGTAAACGAGAGGGAAATAATATTGTTTTGTAAAATGAAAAATAGAGAAAGGACCTATTTATAAGGGTTTGAAAATAAAAATGTGAATAAAAAATTTACACCTTTTAATTAATTTTATAAAAAAAGAAGGAATATCGACAAATATGTCGAAGAAATATTAGTAAAAAATGAGTGTTTCAGAAAGCAAGGTTTGTGGACATTTATTTCTATTTAGTCGGCATAGGGAAGAAAGGGAATAAATGTATAACTTTTACCCAGATGACTTAATTGAAGAAGTAAGGATTAATAATGATATAGTTGATGTTGTTTCTGAATATGTGAAATTAGAAAGAAAAGGAAAGGACTATTTTGGTTTATGTCCTTTTCATAAGGAAAAAACCCCCTCCTTCAGTGTAGTGCCGGGTAAACAGATATTTTACTGTTTCGGCTGCGGAAAGGGTGGAAATGTTTTTAATTTCATAATGGGTACTGAGAATCTCGATTACATTGAAGCTGTAAAGCTTTTAGCCGAACGTGCCAGGATCCAGCTGCCGGAGGGCGAAAATGATCAGGATGCTGAAAAGGCCAGGACCAAAAAAGAGATATTGAAAATCAATGTCGAGGCTGCAAAGTTTTTTCATGCTTTGTTGAATGAAAACAGAAACGTAAAGGGCATTGAATATTTAAAAAAACGCGGAATAAGTGAAGGCACTATAAAAAAGTTCGGTTTAGGGTATTCAAGCGAAGAATGGGATTCACTTTATAAGCATCTTGTAAGTAAAAGCTTCAGTGAAGAGCATCTCAAGCTAAGCGGACTTGTTCTTACAGGGAAAAACGGCAATTTATACGATAGATTCAGAAGCAGGATAATGTTCCCTATATTTGATGTAAGGGGAAATGTAATAGGATTCGGAGGCCGGGTGCTGGATGGCTCTCTTCCGAAATACATGAATTCTCCGGAAACACCTGTGTATAATAAAGGACGGAATTTGTATGCATTAAATACCGCAAAAAATTCCGGAGAAAAAAGGTTGATAATTGTTGAGGGGTACATGGATGTCATATCCCTACATCAGAGCGGGATTAATAACGCTGTTGCGTCATTGGGCACTGCACTTACGGAAAGCCAGGGAAGAATATTAAAAAAGTACGCCGAAGAGATTGTCATTTCATATGATGCCGATACAGCCGGACAATCCGCAACGATGAGGGGGTTGAATCTTTTAAATGACATAGGCTGCAGTGTCAGAGTGCTTATAGTTCCAGATGGAAAGGATCCTGATGAATTTATCAGAAAGAATAGCCCGGATGCATTCAGAAAGCTTGTTGACAACTCGCTTTCACTTGTAGAGTATAAAATCAGGATTTTAAAAAAAGAAATAAACACAGAAACTACCGAAGGTAAAATCAAGTTTTTGAATAAAATTGCAGATCTGCTTGCGAAGGTTGATAATAACGTTGAAAGGGCTATGTATTCCAAAAAGCTTGCGAATGAATACGAGATTTCAGAAGAATCTATTCTGACTGAAATCTATAAAAGAGTTAAACCGAAAACTAATTTCCGAAGCGCGGTTTTGGATACAGCTCCTAAGAGGAACATAGAAACAGCAGAATCAGCAGGCGATGAAATAACTCATTATGAAAGAAGGCTAATAGCATTTTTATGCATAGACAATAATGTTTACAACAAGCTAAAAGAAAGATTGGAGGCTTTCGAATTTGAAAACAGCGAGAACAAGGAAATCGCTGAGGTTGTTTTTGAGAGAATCAGAAACAAAAAGGGTATAGTGCCTGCAGAGCTGATGAGTATTTTGAAAAATGATTTTGCAAATGAATTTGCAAAAATAATGGAGAAAGATTGCAATTGCGAGGATAATAGCAAGGCTGTTCTGGATATAATTAAAAAGATAGAAATATTCAAGATTGATGAGAGAAAAAAGGAAATCCTTAAAATATTAAGCAATAGGGACAGTTTGCAAAAAGGAGATGTTGAAAAATTAACTATAGAGCTGAATTCAATTGTATTAAAAAGAAAAGCATTATAAAAGCATTTACAGAAGAAAGGAGGGTGAATATTGAAAACCGGTAATGATAACAGAAAGCTTATATTGAAGGAACTGGTTGAAAAGGGTAAGTCAAAGGGCATGCTTACTTATAAGGAAATAATTGATGCTTTTGAAGAAATAGAACTTGAACCTGAACAAGTTGAAAAAATATATGAAACAATTGAAAACATGGGAATTGACATAATCGGGGACATAGAATCTGAAATGGAAGATATTCAGCTCAATGAAGAGGACCTTGACATTTCCATACCTGAAGGTATAAGCATTGACGATCCTGTAAGAATGTATCTTAAGGAAATCGGTAAAGTTCCCCTTTTGTCTGCAGATGAAGAAATTGAACTTGCAAAAAGGATGGAAGATGGAGACAACGAAGCTAAAAGAAGATTAGCTGAAGCTAATCTAAGATTGGTTGTAAGTATAGCCAAAAGATATGTTGGAAGAGGTATGCTTTTCCTGGATTTAATACAGGAAGGTAATCTTGGACTTATAAAAGCCGTAGAAAAATTTGATTACAGAAAAGGCTATAAATTCAGTACTTATGCAACCTGGTGGATCAGACAAGCTATAACCCGTGCAATAGCTGACCAGGCTAGAACGATTAGAATCCCTGTTCATATGGTTGAGACGATAAACAAGCTTATAAGAGTATCAAGGCAGCTGCTTCAGGAGTTGGGAAGGGAACCCCAACCGGAGGAGATAGCCAAAGAAATGAATATGTCTGTTGATAAGGTAAGAGAAATCATGAAGATATCGCAGGAGCCTGTTTCCCTTGAAACTCCTATAGGAGAAGAAGAAGACAGCCACCTTGGCGATTTTATACCGGACGATGACGCTCCAGCCCCGGCTGAGGCTGCTGCATTTACTTTGCTGAAGGAACAGCTTATAGATGTTCTTGACACGCTCACTGCAAGAGAGGAAAAGGTCTTGAGACTTAGATTCGGACTTGATGATGGCAGGGCCAGGACTCTCGAAGAGGTTGGCAAGGAGTTTAACGTAACCAGAGAAAGAATAAGGCAGATTGAAGCCAAAGCACTTAGAAAACTCAGACATCCAAGCAGAAGTAAAAAATTAAAGGATTACTTAGATTAAACTCGATAAAACATCGAGTTTTTTCTTTTATGTTTAATTATATATTAATATCATAATGAGCTATAAATTAAATTAAAAACTAATAATTAATTGTAATGTAATGATAAAGATGTTCTTTGAAGATAGAATGACAGTAAGTATACTTGCTGTCATTCCATCTTTCTATAATACCCCCAAGAATGGGGATTAGGGGGTTGAAAACAATTTACAAAATAATTACATGGATAAAAAATTGAACTCATGAAAAAAATAAAGTAAAAGGAGGAGATAAAATGGTGGATGCTGTTAATAACAATGAAGTGGAAATAACAACCTATGACAGGCTGTTGAGAGCATGGGAAAACTCCATGGAAATGGTAAGAGATTATGAAATGTATTCGAAACGCATAGAGGATGAAAACATCAAGCAGGTATTCAAGCAGTTTGCAGAAGATGAAGGGATGCATGCAACTAAGTTAAGGGAGATTTTGGTTGATTATAAAAGCAAAAAACATTAATATGATCGAGAAAAATGACGTTTTGTTTACGTATTTAATGAATCGGTTAGAATAGTTATAATAAATAAATTAAAAAGTCAAATACCGCAAAAAAAACTATTGACCGAACACCCTCTCATAAGTATAATATTAGATGTGTCAATTTTGAGGCGAGGTTAGATCATCAACTGACAGCTGTAAATTGACGATTGCAGGCATCTGCAGGCTACGTTCCTCAATAGCTCAGTCGGTAGAGCATGCGGCTGTTAACCGCAGGGTCGTAGGTTCGAGTCCTACTTGAGGAGCCATAAGGGCCTTTAGCTCAGTTGGTTAGAGCAACCGGCTCATAACCGGTTGGTCCGGGGTTCGAGTCCCTGAAGGCCCACCATAAAGAATAAGGAGTCTATTTGGACTCCTTATTTCTTTTGTCGATAAAACTGTCCGGAGAGGCTTGTTCTGAATTATTAATGCTTGAACTTATAAACAAGGATGAATAGTTTCTATTCAGTGAATTATTATGCCCGGTGTACATAAAAGTTGTATCAATTGCTCTTTCTATATGTGCCGTATTAGAACCCTTTGCCCTATGTGCCATAATAAGATTCTCCTTGCAAGTATTTATAAAAGTAATATTATTATGTACAATATAAGCTATAAAGATTAAAAATTTTTGGAGATAAATAATGATCTTAAAGGGAAGACTCGGACTGATAGCAAAAAAGGTGCCTCAATGCAGGCTTGTATCAGACATAGGCACAGACCATGCATATATACCGATTTATCTGGTATCCGAAGGAAGATGTGAGAAGGCTCTTGCATTGGATGTTAAGCAAGGCCCTATTGAGGCTGCTGCAAGGAACATAAAAGCAAATTGTCTGGAAGGCCTTATTGAAACTCGAATCGGAGATGGTCTGGAACCCGTAAAAGCCGGAGAGGAAGATGTCATAATAATTGCCGGTATGGGCGGAATACTCATAAAAGACATCATAAACAGAGCCTTTGATAGGGCAAGCAAGGCTAATCTTCTGATACTGCAGCCTATGAACGCCGTCGAAATACTGCGAGAATGGCTTTATAAGAACGGCTTTGAAATCATTGATGAAGAATTGGAAGCCGAAGGCAGCAAGCTGTATAATGTTATGTCAGTTAAGTGGACCGGAAATATAGCAGATGAGGAAGAAATATTCTATTACATAGGAAAACGGCTTGTAGAAAAAAAAGACCCCCTTCTTGAAAGGCTTTTAATTAAACGGATTAAACAGCTTGATGCTGCTGTGAAGCAAATGGATAATGCCGGAGGAAACAAGCTTGAAAACCGTAAAAAGTATAGTTGGCTGAGTGATTCTATGAATCAAATATTAAACAGTCTTAAGGCTTGAAAGAGGTGTAAAGTATGAGTATAAGCTGTAGGGAAATCGTTGAATACATGGAGGAACTGGCTCCGGCGAGACTGGCGGAGGATTGGGATAATGTTGGGCTGCTTCTCGGAAACAAAGATCAGGAGATACATAAAATATTGGTATGCCTTGACGTTACGGGGGAAGTCATTGAAGAAGCGGTTAATAAGAAAGCTGATCTTATAATTTCTCATCATCCCTTCATTTTCAAAGGTATGAAAAGAATAGTTGAGAACGATTTTAAGGGAGAATGTATTTATAAGCTTATAAGGAATGGTATAGGTGTGTATAGTGCCCATACAAACCTCGATTTTGCGGAACAAGGGTTAACTGGGTATCTCTCGGGCATTTTGGGGCTGAAGGACGTGAAAAACCTCCGGGATTACAGACCAGAAAAGCTCTTTAAGGTGGCAGTATTTGTACCTGAAGACAGTACTGAAAAGGTAAGAGAAAGTATGACCGGAGCAGGCGCAGGCTGGATAGGGAAATACAGTGACTGCAGCTTTATTGTAAAAGGAACAGGTACTTTCAGGCCGTTGGAGGGTACAAACCCTTACATAGGTTCCGAAGGAGAACTGGAAGAGGTAGATGAATACAGGATTGAAACCATTGTACCGGCAGATAAATTGAAAATAGTTTTGAAAGCTATGTTGGATGCACATCCATATGAAGAAGCTGCATACGACGTTTATCCTCTTGAGATCAGTATGAACAAGTATGGATATGGCAAGGTCGGAATGCTTGAAGGCCCAAGAAAACTTAAGGATTTCATTGAAGACATCAAGAAGGTATTGAACGTTAGTAACGTACGGGTGATAGGGTATAAAGACAAAATGGTTAAAAAAATAGCAGTGTTTAACGGCAGCTATGATAACGGCATTTTAAGAGACATACAGGATGAGATTGATGTTCTGGTTACCGGAGATGTAAAATATCACGATGCAAGGGATATGATTGATAACGGTATGTGTGTCATAGATGCCGGACATTTCGGTACTGAGAACGTAGTAGTCAAGCTTCTTCTGGAAAAGCTCAAAAGCAGGTTTAAGGATGTTGAAATCATAGGTAATTGTGTTGAAAAGGATCCGTTTGAAATATATTGACAGTAAATCTATGGGAAATGCCCCATTAAAATTGTGTTGACAGTATGTGAAGCAGCGATTAAAATAAATGTACAATTTAAATGTGAGTAAGCCAGATGATCGCGTATACAGTCTCGAAAGGGCGTATATGAGGAAAGTCCGGGCTCCATAGGGCAGGGTGCCGGGTAACTCCCGGTGAAGGCGACTTTAAGGAAAGTGCAACAGAGATATACCGCTATGGCAGAAGGCTCTTTGAGCGTATGCTTTAGTAAGGGTGGAAAGGTGAGGTAAGAGCTCACCAGCGGCATGGCAACTTGTCGGTCTATGTAAACCCCACCTGGAGCAACACCGTATAGGGACGCATTGGTTGCCCGCCAGTCCCGAGAGGTGGCTTGAGCTGTGTCGAGATACACGGTCTAGATAGATGATCATTTAATACAGAACCCGGCTTACAGACTTACTCATTAAATTTTAGCTCTGAGAAATCAGGGCTATTATTATGCTTAAAAATTCAATATATAGTATGTTTAGCGATGAATTGATTCAAGATATTTTTTTCAATTATGACACGTTATTTTCTAAGACATGTTATAATGATGAAAAATTTAGTACAAGGAGTTAAAAATGAGCAGGTACGAAGAAGAAAAAGGGGTTATTGTGTATGGTGTAGAATATAGTATTAATAAAATATAACATAATACCATTTTTTTACTAAATACTAAATAAAAAAGAGGTGCATATATGAAAAAATTAATTTCAATGCTATTGACGCTATCCATTGTATTAAGCATGCTATCCTGTTTTCAAGTAAATGCAGCTGATAATAGCAGCGTGGAACTTGATACCTTACCAGTGTTGAATTTTGACAGGTATACAGGTAACATGGGAGATTCAGGAACAGAACAATGGCTGCCTGACAAGGATAAGGATTTAAATGGGAATACATATGTGCATGGTCTTATTTATCGGATTGCCCGATGGAATGATACAAATGAGACAAGCTGGGCATGGAATGAGTATAATATTGGCGACAAATATAAAAGTTTTTCGGGCATGTTAACAATATGTGGAAAGCGGAATGGATGGGGAATTAATGAAAATCCTAAAACAAAAATGTTTGTTTATGGCGATGGAAAGCTAATCTATACATCAAACCTGATAAATCGGGAGACTTCTCCGCAAAAATTTAGTATTTCCATATCAGGTATAAAAATATTAAAGGTTGAATTTAAGGATATTGAATCTTCTGCGGGAGGTACAAATTTCGGACTTGTAGAGCCGATGCTCTCTTCTGCTGCTGCAGAATCAGTAACAACCCCCGCTCCAGCTGTAAGGTATAAGATATTTAATATGCAAATGACATGGGAAGAAGCAAAAGAATATTGTGAAAGTATTGGAGGACATTTAGTAACTATAACTTCCGAAAATGAACAGGAATATCTGAAGAATAAGTTTTTCACAAATATAGATAAACATTTCTGGATCGGCGGATTTAAAAATGATAAGGGCGTCTGGGAATGGGTGACTGGCGAGCCATTTGTTTATAATTACTGGAATCCTGGAGAACCCAATAATGTAAATGGAGTAGAAGATAGGCTCAATATAAATTATGAAGGGTCTAATGCTTGGAATGATGCTCCTGAAGAAATTAAAATCGGTTTTATTTGTGAGTTTGAAAATGTAAGTCTGAATGAAAAGGTAGACCCGAATATTGAAAAATTACTGGGCTCGTATACAGGAAGCTATACTACAAATGGCGGAACGGGATTACTGCTTGACGTAACAAGGAATGAATATGGTCAATACCAAGCCTTATTCAGCTTTTTTCCACTGCGAGAAAATCCAAATGTCGAAACCGGAAGCTATATAATGAATATTACATATGATAGTGCTACCAAAAAGTATTCTCTGAACGGTGTAAAATGGGTTAAACAGGCTAAAACATATGTGTTTGCTGATATGCTGGGTTTACTCAACGGCAATACCTTTAAAGGAGATATATTGGGTCCGAAGAGTTCGGGCCTGTTTCCGGAGCTGAATGTCGGAGGGGAGGCCAATAAAGAAAAAAAAGGAGAATTTACGCTTACAAGGGACAATTCCACAAAAGTATATCTGAATGGCAAAAAAATTGATTTTACCCAACCGGTTGTTACAGAAAAAGGAAGTACCCTGGTACCTGTAAATGATATATTTGGAGCATTTGGTGCAACTGTGGATTGGAACGCAAAAACCAAAAAAATTACTGTCACGACGGCAAGCAAAAAAATTGTACTTACGGCCGGAAGCGACCAGACCTCCATTAACGGTAAAAATTATTACATGGAGGTGCCTGCAAGAGTAAAGGACAGTATTACTATGGTATCGTTAAAATTTGCTGTTGAAAGCCTAGGTGCTTATGTTGAGTGGAATGGGTCAACTAAATCATTCTTTATATATGACAGTGACGGGGCAAACTTAATATCAAGAGTGAAGGCATATACCACAACCATACCAAATTATAAACCCACATCAAAAAATTATAATACGCCGGAATTCAAGGCATACACTAATGCAGGATCACATTTGACTGATGTACAGGATTACAAAAATTTGATAAACAATGATATGTACGTTGCATACCAATTTGAGCAATATGCTAAAAACAATCTCGCTGTTCAAGCATCCATGAGTGTCGGTAAAACAGTATTTAACGGCGATGCTGGTGATTATTTAATACTTCAGTCCCCTGAAAAAGAAAGATTCAAAAAAATGCTTGTATCATATATGAAGGACACTGCCGAACAAAATCAGATAGAATACGCTGCGGCAGAATTTATTGGACTGGGAACCAGCATACTGGAGAGCGTAAAAGATTTGGCACTCAAAAAAAGTGCAGAGAGTAAAGTTGCCTATGATACCATTGCCGCCAATTTGAAATATTTTAACAATCCTGATAAAACATTGGATGGTATGGCTGACAGAGTGGCACTTATAGTTGAGCAGGAAGAGATACTGAAAAGAAATGGAATAATTCTGGATTCCATGAATGGTATAGACAGCAACGCAGTAAAGTTTCTTGAAACAAAATATAACAAAATTAATAATATAAATAATACAGTAAAAAAAGCCGCCTATACTTTAGAGATTACTACAGCCGGCGTTGATGCATATAGAAATATTACCGAAATATATGGATTGGCGGCAACTTATGAGGAGTACGCCTATCTTCTTGACACAATTATACGGAAAAGTACTAACAATAGTCTTCGGGCAGCGGCTTATGAACTTCAGACTGAAATAAATTCCAAGTTGACTCTATTAGTGAATGAAACCCACAAGGTACTTGGAAAAACGCTGTTGGCAACAGGAGATTTTCTTTATAGCCTTTCAGTGTCTTCGGTTTCGGACAAAGTCTTGGGTAGCATATCCTCTTCAGTGAGCATCAGTGCAGTTATTGGTACCTTAGCCTCAAATGTGGGCTTCGGAACGGCAGATATGCTTGATGCCGCTACCTATACCATAGGATATTCACAAATATCCCAAATTCTGACCAATGAACTAAAGGCATTGAGTACATCTTTCAATAAGGACTATGCAAAATCTTATGAATATGCGATGGCTTCAGCCGGGGATTTTTATAAATGTTATGAAACTCTCAGGCAGATACGCATATCCGGGGAACAAGCATATTTATCCATGAGAGCTTTTGACGGCGCTTTGCTGAAAGATGTACTGAGAGACTGGACCAACTTTGAAACGGCTGATAAATTTTGCAATGACAGTATTAAAAAGCTGAATGGTATTGTATTTAAGCAATAAGTATGATGATACTATGAGAATTACTATGATATCATTTAATACAGACCCGGCTTACAGACTTACTCATAACAAATATCAGGAACACCAGCATTTAAGACTGGTGTTTTTGGCGTTTATTAGGATGTTCATACTAGACGAATTTTATTTTGTTGATTTTATCAGAAATTTGGATAAACAGCATATTATAGAATATGTTAACGCTGATAACCTTCAAAGCTTTTGAAGGTTAGAAAGAATGGCAGAAATTATTAAGCATGATAGCCAAATAATGAACTGCTTTAACATAGCTATTAAAGATAAAAGGGCGCATTTGTTAATACAATATAAGCATTTTGGGGTTCAAACTTATTACTTTTTATGTTACAATCAACTTGAAATTCATTAGTAAGGAGGTATTTGATGGAAAGAAAAAAAATTGTAAAAGTCGTTTCATTATTGATAATAGTTTTTTTAGCTTTTCAAATGATACCTACTTTTTTTACTGGAAATGATGGGTTTCAAAACCATGCACAAAGATCAAAAACAATATTTGGTATAGTGCATCATTCGGATGCAGTATATTTTATTAAACAAAATAACAAGTCTTTGCTGCATAGGCTTCCGACTAATAATACTGCTGTAAGCATAAATCAAATATCGCTGAATAATATTTATTCTGTCAATCTATCATTCAGGGAAATGCCGACTGACCATAGAAGAGTCATAAGGAAGTCTATTCCGCATTATTTCAATGGGAGCAAGTATAAAAACATCATTTTCGCTGTCTAATATAGATAACGGAGGTGATACTAGTGGATATATCAATTATTGTTGTTGTTGTATTTGGTGTGCTTTTTTGTGTAGGCGGACCAATTCTGGCGCATTATGCAACAAAAGTAAGTGAGAAAGATGAAAACCAGGAAAAAAACTAAAATCAGATACTATGAATTATTCATAAAGACTTAGGCATTTTGTTAAAAAACATTATGCCTAACGTCTTGTGATTACTATAAAAAATGAATAGGAGAGGATAATAAATAAAACAGTCGTTTACTGCTGAAAGGAATAGGTATATCAAGTCAAATAGAATTCGGAGGTAATTGGATGACGAGAAAAAAACAAGTTGTAAGAGAAGTAAAAAGATATTTTTTCCTTTTTATAGGGTCAATATTGGCAGCAGTAGGTCTGGAAATATTTTTAATTCCCAATAACATTATAGATGGCGGTATTGTCGGAATATCTATAATTTCAAGTTATTTAACAAAGCTGCCTTTAAGCATGTATATATTTGTTTTAAACCTACCGTTTTTATTTTTGGGATACAAGCAGATTGGAAAGACATTTGTGTTCTCCTCGTTGTTTTCAATAGCATCATTATCGATCTGGGTGCACTTTTTACATCCAATATCAGGACTAACAGACGATGTTTTACTTGCTACTGTATTTGGCGGAATTATTTTGGGTGCCGGAGTAGGTATGATTATACGTTATGGTGGTTCACTTGATGGAACGGAAATGGTTGCAATAATTATTAACAAACGTACACCTTTTTCTGTCGGCGAAATGGTTATGTTTTTCAACATATTCATATTAAGCAGTGCAGGTTTAGTGTTTGGGTGGAATAGAGCGATGTATTCGCTTATTGCATACTTTATAGCTTATAAGGTGATTGATATTACTATTGAAGGGCTGGATGAAGCAAAGGCAGCTATTATTATTTCCGATAAAGGTGAAGATATTGCCAAAGCCATAACCGCCAGATTGGGTAGAGGTGTTACATTTTTAGAAGGACATGGCGGCTATTCTAATAATAAAAAGACTATTCTTTATTCTGTAGTAACTCGTATAGAGATCTCAAAACTTAAATCAATCATTTATGATAAAGACGAAAGTGCGTTTGTAACAATAAATGACGTCTCGGATGTTATGGGAGGAAAGCATAGAAAGAGGGCAATTCATTAATATAGCAATAATGGGGAATTAGTAAAGTGAGTTTATTTATTGTTTAGAATCCGAAAATTATGTATAATTTATAAATAAACGAATAGTCAGCATACTGCATGAGGGAGAACATAGAATGAAATGGCTTAACAAACTGGAAAGAAAAATCGGCAGATTTGCGATCAAAGGGCTTATGTACTATATCGTAGTACTTAATATGACAGTATTCCTTCTGTATTTTTTTGATCAGACCAGACCTGTTTTGGATAAGCTTTATCTGGATCCCCAGCTTATAATGAAAGGCGAACTTTGGAGGCTTATAACTTTCATATTCATACCGCCTAACTTTCAGGTAATATGGATTCTTGTAACTTTATATTTTTACTATATGATAGGTACAAACCTGGAGCATGAATGGGGAAGCTTCAAGTTCAATGTATATTACCTTATAGGCATGCTTGGAACAATTGGGGCCGCATTCGTAACAGGGGGCGGTTCTACAGGATTATACCTTAATCTTTCTTTGTTTTTTGCGTTTGCAAGAATTTACCCGAATTATGAAATACTCTTGTTCTTCTTGATTCCTGTTAAGATAAAATACCTTGCCTGGCTAAACTGGGCCTTCTTTGGGTTTACAATCATTGCTCCCGTTTTTCCGCTTTCGATAAAACTCGCCGCTGCTGTTTCTTTAGCAAATTACTTTATTTTCTTTGGCAAAGATATTTTCGTTTCATTGAAGACGGGGAGACAATCCCATTATAACCGAAAAAATTACAGTTACAATATTCCAAAGAATTTTTCAATCCATAAATGCACAATATGTGGAATGACAGAAAAGGATGATCCAAATATGGATTTCAGATATTGTTCCAAGTGCGAAGGCGACTATGAGTATTGCATTAATCATCTGACTGCACATGAACACAGGAAAAAGAGCTAGAATATCATTAAAAAAGCATACACACAGGGCTTTATTGTCTCCTGTGTGTTTTTTTATGTTTATAGAGAAATATAAATGGGTATAACTGACTATAAACCAGTGGCCTTTAATTTTGAGGTATTTGCTGAAACCTACTAATTTAATAATTTATATATCAAGGAATCAGACTTAATATGTTTATTGGAAAGGCTGGCTTTATATGGATATGAAAAATGTTATTGAAGAAAGGCGTTCGGTAAATTTCTTTAACTCTAAAAAGAAAATAGAAGAAGATATATTTAAAAACATTATCAATCTTGCGGTACTTGCACCATCAGCATTCAATCTTCAGCCTTGGGAGCTCATAGCAGTTGAATCGGACGAGGCAAAAGAAAAGCTTTTTCATCTAGCCAGTAACCAGCCCAAAATAAAGGAAGCGCCAATAACCCTTATAGTAGTTGGCGATTTGGAAGGATATAAACCTGAAAATACTGCATGGTCAGAGTTGGGGAGAATACTTAATAATAAGGAAGCTTTGGAAAATTATCAAAAGAATGCTTATTCCTTGTATGGAACCACAGAGGAAAGAAAAGTTAAATTTGCAGAAAGCAATGCAGGACTTCTGGCAATGTCAATCATGTATGCGGCAAAGTATTACGGCGTCGATTCGCATGCCATGAGCGGTATAGATTTTGAAGGAATAAGGAAAGCTTTTTCACTGGATGAAAGCAAGATGGTTGTTATGTTAATTTCTTTGGGTTATTTTGATGAATCCAGAGAATTGTACCCCAGAAGAAGTCGCAAGGGATACCTTGATATTGTTAAGAAAGTTTAAACTATGAGAATTTAGAAGGTTGTTTTTATAAAGCAAGATGTGGGTGGTAAGGAAGAGCAATTAAAATTTCAAATTAAAAAGTAATTTATGGGGATGATGATATGCTAAAAAGTGGGGATAAAGCAATTGAATTTAAATTAAAATCTTTTGATGGAAGGGATATTAGCCTGTCCGATTTCAAGGGAAAGAAGATTGTTCTATATTTCTATCCGAAAGATAATACTCCCGGGTGTACAAAAGAAGCCTGTGGTTTTAGGGATATATATGACTATATTCTTGAGGCAGGTGCAGTTGTCATCGGGATAAGCCCGGATGGTGAGAAATCTCACGCTAAATTCAGGGATAAGTACAATCTTCCCTTCTATCTGTTAAGTGATGAAGATCATAATGTCTCTATTATGTATGGAGCCTGGGGAGAAAAGAAAATGTACGGAAAGACCTATATGGGGATAATCAGATCGACGTTTATAATAAATGAAGATTTGATTATTGAAAAGGTTTTCCCAAAGGTTTCACCTGAGGGACATGCCGAAGAAATACTGGATTTATTAAGGAAACAATAAATTTGTCATAAATGGTAAAGGGGTGGGATATATTGGATTAATCCTCTCCTCAAAAAATTTTAAAGAAATAGGGATTCTTCATCAGTCGGCAGAAACGGTTAAGTCATAGTGACTTAGCCGTTTTTTATGGGCTTTTAGCCTGTCAAGTAATGGACTCTATGGGTATGAGATATTTTTTCGATATTTAATAAATAAAAAAGAAGGAAAAGTGAATAATAATATTTGTAAAAGATATATTTATGTCTGAAGCCTATTGCCAATGGCTCGGAATACATATTTTAAGGATGTGATATGCTTGGCAGAAGAAAATAAAGTTACATTTGGAACTATAGAAGCTGAACCGGATAAATGTGAGAATACAAATAAAAATAGTTCTTTGGAAAGAATTAAGGAATTGGGTGATTCCACTATAATTAATCCGAAGGGAAACATACACTGCCTGACTATAATAGGACAAATTGAAGGGCATATGATACTTCCGCCGCAGAACAAGACTACAAAATATGAACACGTTATACCTCAATTGGTTGCAATTGAGGAAAATGTTGAGATTGACGGACTTCTGCTGATTTTGAATACAGTCGGGGGGGATGTAGAGGCCGGACTTGCAATAGCGGAAATGATAGCCAGTATGTCAAAGCCCTCGGTTTCTTTGATTCTGGGCGGCGGTCACAGCATCGGAGTACCTATGGCTGTTGCTACAAGGTATTCATTTATTGCTCCGTCTGCGACAATGACCATTCATCCCTTAAGGTTGAGCGGAATGATAATCGGAGTTCCTCAAACCTATGAGTATTTTGATAAGATGCAGGAACGTGTGGTGCAGTTTGTATCTAAAAACTCAAATATTACAAAAGAGAGCTTTCGTGAGCTGATGCTTAAGACGGGTGAGCTTGCGAACGATGTTGGTACTGTGTTGTTCGGAGAAGAAGCAGTTAGGCATGGAATTATTAATGAAGTAGGAGGTCTTGCTGAGGCTTTAAAAAAGCTTTATGAATATATATCTGAAAAAGAAGAGCTAAAACCCAATAACACAGAAATTATTGAGGGAGGAAAACTCCAATGATCCTTTATACTATTGTTCCGGAAGAGTTGATTTTTAAAAATCTGGAAGGAAATACACAAAACGCAGATAAGGAAATTGATTATCTGGGGGAAAAAATAATTGTAACGCCCCTGCCGAATAATGAATTCCAGATAAACAGAATAATAAGCACGTCTCTCAAAGCATATCTTGATCCAAGACTTCAACCCGGAAATATCATAAAATCAAAAATTTGATAATATTGTAATAATGTCATGACTTGCAAACAAGCCGTAAGCCGATTATTTCATATATAAAATAGATATAGAAAATAGATGTGAAATATGATATATTATGGTTAGTCTAGCAACTATAAACGTTAATTTGACAGCCTTTGATCTTTATGATCTATTGGGGGGACAAACAGGTGAAGGTTAAAAAAATACAAAAGAAGAAGTATCAGGCGAAGCAGAAAAGGAAATCCGGATTCAATAATGAGATTGCAGGCATATTACTTATTGCCTTTGGAATTTTGACCCTTTTAAGCTTCTATTTCAACAATTCCATAGGTGATTTCGGGAGGGGTATAAGAAGTTTCCTGTTTGGGGCGATAGGCCTTCCGGCATTTATAATTCCTCCTTTGATTATAGTATATGCTTTTTTTATACTGTTTAATAAGAGCAGTGATGAATTAAAACTCAGGTCTATTTACGGAATTATACTCATAGTTCTGTCATCAGCCTTGATACAGGTAGCAAACTACCATCCTGAGAACTATAAAAATCTAAATGTCATACGTATAATAGGCAAATTCTTCGAAGAGATAAATGCCGAAGGTGTATTATTTGACGGAGGGGTTATCGGAAGACTGCTTAGTACGCCTTTGCTCACTGCGTTCCAGCCGCTTGGCACTATAATCATTCTTACTGCTCTCTGTGTTATAGATATAATACTGCTTACAAATATTTCAGTTGTTAACTTCATAAGAAATGTAAGAACTATTGGAGCAAATAAAAGCAAGAAACCTTTAGCTGTTAAAAGCATTAAAAAGAATGAATACGTCCAGGAGGATGACATGGAGATCGTTGGAGACAATGATAACCTCAGTCTGGCATTCAAGCCCAAGAATAAGATAATTGATTTCAAGATAGAAAAAACATCCAGAGAATTGAAGGAAAAAACTGACAAGCCTGTTGAAACAGGGTTTGAAGAGTTGCCGCAGGAGTTTCTTCAGGATATTCCTCAAGAGCTGCCTATGGAAGAAATTGAACCAAAGGTTAGAAGGAAAAGCAATGTAAAAGAAATGAATAAAATCAAGGAAGATGTTCAAAAGGAAATAGCATCGGCAGAAACTGAAAATTCCGACTATTTGTTTCCGCCTATTGATTTATTGATCGGAGCTCAGGATGACGGGAAAAGGCTGAAGCAGGCTAAAAACTCCTCTGTGGAGGTCGCAAAAAAGCTTGAGGACACCTTGAAAAGCTTCGGAGTCGATGCGAGGGTTATTAATGTCAGCAAGGGACCTGCGGTTACAAGATTTGAACTACAGCCAAGCCCCGGAGTCAAGGTCAGCAAGATTGTCAATCTTTCCGATGATATATCGCTGAATCTGGCTGCATCTGGCGTTAGGATTGAAGCGCCGATTCCGGGTAAGGCTGCTATCGGAATAGAGGTCCCCAACAAGGAAATGACCGCAGTTCTGCTTAAAGAGGTAATTGAGTCTCCGGAATTTACAAGATTTCCCTCTAAATTGGCCTTTTCTGTGGGAAAGGATATTTCCGGGGAAAACGTGGTCGCTGATATTGCCAAAATGCCTCATCTTCTGATTGCCGGAGCAACAGGCGCAGGGAAAAGCGTCTGCATCAACAGCCTGATTATAAGCTTGCTGTATAAGGCTTCACCTGATGAAGTTAAACTTCTTATGATCGATCCCAAGGTTGTTGAACTCGGAATATATAACGGCATCCCACATCTTCTGATACCTGTCGTAACCGAGCCTAAAAAGGCTGCAGGTGCTCTCAATTGGGCAGTACAGGAAATGGTTAACAGATATAAGCTTTTTGCTGACAAGGGCGTAAGAGATATTAAAGGCTATAATGCCCATATTAAAGAAGAAAGCGGCATCGGGCTGCTTCCTCAGATAGTAATAATAATTGATGAATTGGCAGATTTGATGATGGTTGCTCCCAACGATGTTGAAGATGCAATATGTCGACTTGCACAAATGGCAAGAGCGGCCGGAATGCATCTGGTTATAGCTACTCAAAGGCCTTCTGTAGATGTAATTACAGGTATAATCAAAGCCAATATACCCTCAAGGATATCCTTTGCCGTTTCTTCTCAGGTTGACTCAAGAACCATACTTGATATGGCAGGCGCTGAAAAGCTGCTCGGAAAAGGAGACATGCTTTTCTATCCTGTAGGGGAACCCAAACCAATAAGGGTTAAGGGCTGTTTTGTATCGGAAAAAGAGGTTGAAAGAGTAGTTGAACACATCAAGTCTATCGGACAGACTGAGTACGATAACAACATTATTGAAGAAATAAATAGTGAAAAAGAACCTGAAGAAAAAGACTCGGGTGATAATGATGAGCTTTTGCCTCTTGCTATAGGTGTTGTGGTAGAAGCAGGCCAGGCCTCGTCATCTCTCATACAAAGGAAATTTAAGGTGGGTTATGCCAGAGCAGCAAGGATAATTGACCAAATGGAAGCAAGAGGAATTGTGGGAGGGTTTGAAGGAAGCAAGCCGAGGCAGGTTCTGATTAGCAAGCAGCAGTGGCAGGAGATGCAAACAGCAGATATGAAATAAGTTTGCTTCCTGCAGATGCAGGCAATGGAATATAAGTTTTGCTTAAAGAATATTATATAAAATTCCAAAACGGAATTGAAGTAATACAATTAGCAAAACTTATCAGCATGCAGCTGTGCCTAGAAATCAGGGGGGATAATATGTCTGTTTTAACCGGCTTTATAATCCTGCTGATGGCGGCCTTCCTTATCTATATGTTTTACAGGCTGTTTATCGGTAGAAAATTAATCACACTCATTACAATAATATTTCAAGTGGTATCCATAACCGTGGGGGTTCTGTGTTTTGCTGAAAACGTTGCAACGAACAATATAATAGAAATGTTTTTTATATGCTTTGGGGTATTGGCTCCGGGAGCACTTTTTATTTATGACTACTTTGAAATTATTCGGAAATTCAAAAAACATGTTAAGCTTAAACCCGAAGACTATAGCCTATACTACAACATGGGAATAACTCTTTATGAAATGGGAAGATATCAGGAAGCAGTTGAAGCCTACAGAAATGCCCTTGAAATAAAGCCTGATGAGCTTGAAATAAAGTGCCACTTTGCAGCAGCATTGGTAGAGCTGAAAAAGTACGGTGAAGCAGCGGATGCATATAAAAGCGTATTGAGAAATAAAGCTGAGGACAGTGAAATATATTATAATCTATCAATGGTTTACGCTTATCTTAAGAAAAAAGATATTGCCCTGGACAATCTAAAAAGAGCAATAGAATTGAACTCGGAAATAAAGAATGCAGCTAAGGTTAACAGTGCATTCAACAACCTCAAGAACAGCTCCGAGTTTCAAGAAATTCTGTTATAAGAAAACCGGTAGTTTAAACTGCCGGTTTTTGTGTTAGAATTATAAAAGCAAAACACAAATGTTAATTGGAGATATTTATGTCATTTTTACCGATTTCAAGAGAAGATATGAACAACAGGGGGTGGGATCAGCTTGATTTCCTGTACATAAGCGGAGATGCATATGTTGACCACCCAAGCTTTGGACATGCCGTTATAACAAGAGTTCTTGAAAGTGAAGGATATAAGGTTGGAATAATCGCACAGCCTGATTGGAAAACAAATGATGACTTCATGACGTTAGGACGTCCTAAATACGGCGTGCTGATATCCTCCGGAGTTATTGATTCCATGGTCAATCACTATACAGCAAGCAAGAAGCCCAGAAGCGAGGACGCATATTCGCCCGGCGGAAAAGCAGGCTGCAGGCCTGACAGAGCCGTAATAGTGTATGCCAACAAGGCAAAGGAAATTTTTAAGGACATCCCCGTCATAATTGGCGGATTAGAAGCCAGCCTTAGGAGATTTGCACATTATGATTACTGGGACAACAAGGTCAGACGTTCAATTCTTCAGGATTCGAAAGCCGATCTGCTTATTTATGGTATGGGTGAAAAACCGATTTTAGAAATTGCAAAACTCCTACAAGAAGGAAAAAGCGTCAAAGAAATAAGAAATATTCGCGGCACTGCTTACATGTCAAGGCTTGACGATCTCAGTGATGGAATAAGAGAATGCATAGAAAGTAGTTCAGATTCAAAGGATATTGCACTTCTGAATTCTTTCGAAGAGGTTTCCGCAGATAAAAAACTTTATGCTGAAGCCTTCAAGGTCCAATATGACGAGCAGGACTCGATTACCGGAAGGACGCTTGTGCAAAAGCACAGTGAAAGATATGTTGTACAGAATCCTCCTTCACCGACGTTAAGTGTCAGCGAAATGGACAGAATATATGCTCTACCTTATGAGCGTACATATCATCCCGTATACGAAAAATACGGCGGCATACCGGCAATCAGAGAAGTCGAATTCAGTATAACAAGCCATAGAGGGTGTTACGGAGGCTGCTCTTTCTGCGCCCTGAATTTTCATCAGGGCAGAGCCGTTCAGAAGAGAAGCCAGGCTTCTATTATGAATGAAGCGAAGAAATTAACCTGGCAGCCCGGCTTTAAAGGTTATATTCATGATATCGGAGGGCCGACGGCAAATTTTAGAAACAAAGCCTGCGAGAAGCAGGTTAAATACGGAACCTGTAAAGGAAAACAATGCATGTTCCCTGAGCCATGTAAAAATCTTATAGTTGACCACAGCGAATATCTTGGACTTTTGCGAAAACTAAGAGAGCTTCCTTCGGTCAAAAAGGTATTTATAAGGTCGGGCATCCGGTATGACTATCTAATGCTGGATAAGAACGATGACTTTTTCATCGAGCTTTGTGAGCACCATGTAAGCGGGCAGTTGAAGGTCGCCCCGGAACACGTTGTTGACAGAGTGCTTTCAAGAATGGGCAAACCCGGCAGAAAGGTCTATGACCGGTTTGTTAAGAAGTTCCATGACATCAATAAGAAAATACATAAAGAGCAATATCTTGTGCCTTATTTGATATCCAGCCACCCCGGAAGCGACTTAAAAGCGGCTGTAGAGCTTGCAGAGTACCTTCACAATATGGGACATATGCCCGAGCAGGTCCAGGACTTTTACCCGACTCCGGGAACGCTTTCTACATGCATGTTCTACACCGGATTGGATCCGAGAAACATGGAAAAGGTCTATGTGCCTAAAGCTCCTAAAGAAAAAGCAATGCAGAGAGCCTTGCTGCAATACCGGAAGAAAGAAAACTACAATCTTGTTTATGAAGCTTTGAAGTCAGCAGGCAGGGAGGACCTGATAGGTTTTGGCAGGAACTGCCTGATACGTCCTAAGAGACAGAACCCGGCCAGAAGGGAAACATCGTTTCAAAATAAAAAAGGAGGGGTTAAAAAAATTGACAAGCGAAGAAGTATTAAATAAAATTTATTTAAATAAATAATTTGAAAGGTGAGTTGTTATAATGGAAGCTAAAGTATTGAACGGTACAGAACTCGCAAAGAAAATCAAGGAAAACCTTAAAAGGGAAATAGAGGAGCTCAAGGCAAAAAACATACATACCGGCCTTGCCGTAGTTATTGTCGGAGATGATCCGGCATCAAGAATTTATGTCGATCTGAAGAAAAAAGACTGTGCTGAGATCGGCATTGAATCATATGAGTATGCTCTGGATGCCAAAACAACCGAGGAAGAGCTCATAAACCTGATCCATAAGCTCAACAAGGATCCGAAGGTTAGTGCAATACTGGTGCAGTCTCCGGTACCAAAGCACATAAATGAGGACAATGTCATTTTTGCAATAGATCCCAATAAGGATGCTGATTGCTTTCATCCTGTAAACGTCGGAAAGCTTATGACCGGTAAACCGGAATTCATGCCGTGTACCCCGGCTGGAGTCATGGAACTTCTCGAAGAGAATGGCATAGAAGTAGCGGGTAAGGAATGTGTTGTTGTAGGAAGAAGCAATATTGTCGGAAAGCCTCAGGCAATCATGCTTTTAAGTAAGAATGGAACAGTAACCGTTTGCCATTCCAAAACAAAGAACCTTAATGAGGTATGCAAAAGAGCGGATATTCTGGTTGCCGCTGTAGGCAAGGCCGAAATGATAAAGGCTGATGCAGTAAAACCGGGCGCTGTTGTAATAGACGTTGGAGTTACCAGACTCTCGAATAACAAGCTGGCAGGCGATGTAGAGTTTTCTACGGTGTCACAGATAGCATCTGCTATTACCAAGGTTACAGGCGGAGTAGGACCGATGACACGTGCAATACTCATGAAAAATGCTGTTAAAGCCGCTAAATTACAAAGTGAAGGAAGAGTTTGATTTGGATTACGGTTCTGAGATTAAAGCCATTAAGTATAAATATGAACAGCTCAGAATTCATTACTTCAACGAGATGGGCAAAAAAGAGCAGCTGATAAGTTCCAGAAGCATTCTCGAAAACACATTGCAAAGGATTTTGGATAATATCGACATGCTTGAAGAGGTCAGGATTCTGCTGCAGAAGGTTTCTGAATTTGCCAGGGAACAGGCACGGCTGCAGATAGAGACTCTCGTGACTAATTGCCTGCAGTATATATTTGATTCAAACATAGAGTTTAGAATCACAATAGAAGAGGTAAGAGGCCGGCCGGAAGCGGAATTCTATGTGGTCAGTGACATCGGCGGTGAGAAGGTTGTTACAAGACCCCAGGAAGCAAGGGGCGGAGGGGTTGTAGATATAATATCCCTATCACTGAGGATTGCAATGCTTCAATGCAGCAATCTTGATATAAACGGCCCTATCATACTGGATGAGCCTGCCAAACATGTGAGCGATGAATATATCACACAGGTTGCAGAATTCCTGAAGCAGATCGGCGGAATGTATGAAAGACAAATTATAATGGTTACTCATGATCGCCATCTTAGCGAGATTGCAGACAAATGGTTTAAGGTGGAAATTGAGGATGGAATTAGCAAGGCTGTAATTGATTCTTGACATGAAAAATAAAAACGATTAAAATTAAGCTGTGACTAGGTCAAGAAACTTAGGAATTGAAGATTCATAATTATTATTTAACATATTTTTTGAATCTATTGGTCATGTGAACAGTATTACCGTTTTGGAAGGCAAATACTTTCTGATTTCTGAGTGTTTTGCCTATGAATTGTGTTTATTATTTACATGAGGTCTGAAGTTTTTTATCTGGGACAAGACCAGTTTAGCCGTCATGGGGCGGCATGTGCATTGAAAACTGAATATCGAGGAGGTGTGTGCCATAATAGGAATGGTAATTGTAGGCGTTGTAGGTTTAATAATTGCAGTATTTGCTTCAATTATATTTTTCCGCAGGGGCATTGAATTCAGAAAAAAGAAAGCTGAAGCGGAAATAGGTAGTGCTGAGCAGGAAGCCAAAAGGATGATCAGTGAGGCACAAAGGGTAGCTGAAGGCAAGAAAAGAGAATTATTGCTTGAAGCAAAGGAAGAAATCCACAGAAGCAGAGTTGAACTTGACAGGGAAATCAAAGACCGCAGGAATGAAATTCAAAGACTCGAAAGAAGGCTTGTTCAGAAGGAAGAAACTCTTGATAAGAAGGTTGAAGCCCTCGAACAGAAGGATGAAGTTCTGAATAAAAAAAGCAAGGACATTCAGGTGCTTCAGGATAAGGTTGAAGAAACTTACAAAAAGCAGATGGAAGAGCTTGAAAGAATTTCCGGTCTATCGATTGAAGATGCCAAGGATTATTTACTGAGAAACATTGAAAATGAAGTAAAACACGAAGCAGCAATATTGATAAAGGATATTGAGGCTAAAACCAAGGAAGAGGCTGACAGAAAAGCCAGAGACATTATCGCAACCGCCATTCAAAAATGTGCAGCAGATCATGTTTCAGAAGCTACAGTATCTGTAGTCCCGCTTCCGAACGATGAAATGAAGGGCAGAATAATCGGCAGAGAGGGAAGAAATATTAGAACGCTTGAAACTCTTACAGGTATAGATCTCATAATCGATGATACACCTGAAGCGGTTATTTTGTCAGGGTTTGATCCTATAAGAAGAGAAGTTGCCAGATTGACTCTTGAAAAGCTTATCCTTGACGGAAGAATACACCCTGCAAGGATTGAGGAAATGGTTGAAAAAGCAAGGAAAGAAGTTGAAAACACAATCAGGCAGGAAGGTGACCAAGCTACATTTGAAACAGGTGTCCATGGGTTGCATCCTGAATTGATTAAACTTATTGGTAAACTTAAATTCAGAACAAGTTACGGGCAAAATGTTCTAAATCACTCTATTGAAGTTTCACATCTTGCAGGTTTGATGGCAGCAGAATTGGGTGCAGATGTAAGCCTTGCCAAAAGAGCTGGCTTGCTGCATGACATAGGAAAAGCTGTCGATCATGAAGTAGAAGGATCACACGTTACAATCGGCGGCGATCTTGCTAAAAAGTACAGGGAAGGAAATGACATTGTTAATGCAATCCTTTCACATCACGGAGATGTAGAAGCAAACACTCTTATTGCGGTTTTGGTTCAGGCTGCGGATTCAATATCGGCAGCAAGGCCGGGAGCAAGGAGAGAGACTCTTGAATCCTACATTAAGAGGATTGAAAAGCTTGAAGAAATCGCCAACTCCTTCCAGGGAGTTGAAAAATCCTTTGCTATTCAGGCAGGAAGAGAGATTAGAATAATAGTCAAGCCAGAAGACGTGAATGATGAAAACATTGTAATGAAAGCACGTGAAATTGTTAAGAAGATAGAAAGTGAGCTTGAATATCCCGGACAGATCAAAGTAAATGTTATAAGAGAAACAAGAGCAATAGATTATGCAAAATAAGAGTTAGGGGTAATCAGGTTCAAAGAAATGTATACCAAAGAATAAAAAGCGTGGAGACACGCTTTTTATATTTGTCAAAAGACTTATTCAAACCATGTTGAAATCTATGATGGTTGTATGAGAGTTTTTTATTTATAAAAAAGCTATTACTTGTAAAAACTTTATTGAACAAAATGAATTTTTAACCCTAAAATATGACAAACAAAAGGAGACATAGCTTTGAAGGTTTTGTTTATTGGAGACATATTTGGAAACCCGGGGCGGAAAGCAGTTAAAGAAATGCTCCCGAAATTGAAGAAGGAAAAAGGATTTGATTTCTGCATTGCAAATGGAGAAAATGCAGCCGGCGGAAAAGGAATTACATACGTAGTTGCGCAGGAACTTTATAAAATGGGTATTGACGCAATTACTATGGGTAACCATGTTTGGTCTAAATCAGAAATATTGAATTTCATAGATTGCGATAAAAAGATTGTCAGACCTGCCAATATGCCCCAAGAATTACCTGGAAAAGGAGCCATTATTATAGAAAATGACAAAGCTAAAATAGGTATTCTCAATATTTTAGGGCGAGTATACATGGACAATATTGACTGCCCGTTTAAAGCTGCCGAAAGGGAATTGGAATACCTGAAAAGCATGACCAAGGTTGTGTTGGTAGATTTCCATGCCGAAGCAACCTCGGAAAAGCTGGCTATGGCATGGCACCTTGACGGAAGAGTGAGTTGTGTTCTGGGAACCCATACGCATGTACAGACAGCCGATGAAAGAATACTTCCTTTTGGAACAGGTTATATGAGCGATGTCGGAATGACCGGCCCGTATGACGGCATCATCGGTGTCGACAGGGAATTGATCATCCAAAGATTTTTAACTCATATGCCAACGAAGTTTGAAGTCGCAAAGGGTGATGTGCAATTTAACGCTGTAAGCCTGGATATAGATGAAAAAACCGGAAAAACTATGCTCATAGAAAGAATAAACACTATTATAAAACAATAATTTAAGAAAAAATACTTATTTTTAACTATAAAAAGAGGATTTTCTAAATTTTTGTAGAATTATTATTTACGTTCTTATTTTAAATGATATTTTTATTTGGGGGGTAGACTTTATGGATGTATTAAAAGTCTCAGCAAAATCTAATCCAAATTCTATTGCAGGAGCTTTAGCCGGGGTCATTAGAGAGAGGGGAACTGCTGAAATCCAAGCTATTGGAGCAGGCGCACTAAATCAGGCTGTAAAAGCCGTAGCAATTGCCCGCGGTTTCGTAGCACCATCAGGCTTAGAGCTTATCTGTATACCGGCATTTACCGACATACAGATCGATGGCGAAGAAAGAACTGCCATCAAGCTGATAGTAGAACCAAGAAGATAAAAACCAATATCGGAAAAAATATATATGGTTTAAAATACAGCTAGTATTAACAGCCTAGAACTAGAAAAGCATTTAAAAATGCTTTTTTTTTATTCTCAATAAACCAGAATATACCAAAACAAACAATTAAAGTATTCTTGAGTCGACAGGAAGAATATGATATTATACAAGTGCATAGTTAATAGGACTACCAAGGAGTTTTGACATGAAGGAAAATCAGATTGCAAATACAATAATCAATAAACAAGGATGTCTTGAGTTTTTAGAATTCGGTAATTTTAAAAAGTATAGCAATATAATTACTCACTGCTTTACAACCAGAAATGGCGGCGTAAGCACGGGTGAATGCTCTTCGCTGAACCTTGGCTTCAAAAGAAAGGACAAGGCGGAAAATGTTCTTGAAAACTTTAAGATAATATCAAATGCATTAAAAATCGATTACAGAAACATGGTATTGTCCAATCAGGTTCATGACAGTAAAATCAAAGTCGTAGGCAAAGAGGACAGAGGAAAAGGCATAGTAAGGGAAAGTGACATTATAGGATATGATGCCCTTGTAACTGATAAAGAAGAGGTTGCCCTTGTAACTTTTTACGCAGACTGTGTACCTGTTTTTCTTTTTGATCCAGAAAAAAGAGTTATAGCACTCGTTCATTCGGGGTGGAGGGGAACGGTAAAGGAGATTTCAAGAGAAACTATAAAGTTAATGGAAGCTCGTTTCGGATGCAACCCTGAAAGACTTGAGGCTGTGATAGGCCCGTCTATCGGATCGTGCTGTTTTGAAGTCGATAGTGAAGTCCATTCTGAATTTATAAGAGCTATTCCGTATTCGGAAAACTTTTGCACTGAAGCGGAAAACGGCAAATGGAAAATTGATTTGAAATCGATTATTCGATTTTCTATGAATGAAAGCGGAGTAAACTTTAATAATATATGCATAAGCAATTACTGTACCAAATGCAATAATGACATGTTTTTTTCACATAGAGGGGAAAAGGGAAAAACGGGTAATCTTGCGGCTATTATGCAAATTAATCCTGCACCTGAAGATAATTAACATAAAGGGGATTTTAGCGTGAAAAGAAGACTTTTTTATATAACAATAGTTACGTTGGCAATATTTCTTACTTCCTGCAGCTATTCAAATGACATAAACGGCGACAGCCAGCAGGATAGCAGTCAAAATGAGGATGCTGTAATGGACAGCGGCCCTGTCAAAGGTGGGAGCATTAATTTATTCTGTACTGCTCCAGATACATTAAATCCTTTACTTACTAATAAAGCTACAATTCAAAATATCACAAGGCTTATATATGAGGGCTTGGTAAAGCTGGACAGCAATGGCAGGCCTGTACCAAGCTTATCTGATAAATGGTCGGTTTCAACAGACGGGCTTATCTGGACGTTTCATATAAGGGAAAATGTTTATTGGCAGGATAAAATACCTATGAATGCGGAAGATGTGGAGTTTACCCTTAAAACTCTGATGAATCCGGCAATTAACTCAGTGTATAAAGCAAATATACAAAACATTGCGACTTTTGCGGCTGTCGATAGGAATACGGTAAGAGTTTTTCTTAAGAAACCCAGTTCGTTTACTCCTGAAATGATGACATTTCCCATAATTCCAAAACATTATTTTAATGGAGAGGATATGGCCAAAAGTCCTAAAAACATGAAGCCGGTCGGGACAGGCCCATTTACTTTCATTCGAATGGAAAACAGAAATATAACACTATCTGCAAATGAGCTTTGGTGGAACTCGGACAGTGAAAAAATTTATGGAATTAAACTGCCATACCTATCCGAGATAAATATAAAAATACTGGATAATGCAAGTGATGCGGTAAGTTTATTTCAGACCGGCGATTTGGACATGACTCCTATTCCTACCGGTGACAGCAACAAATACTCAGGAAGAGCCGATTTGGCTATTAAAAAATACACTGGCAGGGATTTTGAGTTTCTGGCGTTTAACATGAATAAAACCATATTTAAGGATAAGTCAGTCAGACAGGCTATCGCATGTGCTATAGACAGGGATACTATTGTTAACAATTTCGTATCAGGCGATGCAACGGTTTCCGATTTACCGGTGTATCCCGGAATATGGCTGAATGGTTCAGGTTCGGCTTCATTTGACTTTGATGTTATTAAAGCCAGGGACATACTTGCAAAAGGCGGGTGGAAGGCCGGCAGCTCAGGCGTTATGTACAAGATAATAAACGGTGTTTGGTCACAATTGAGCTTCAACCTTGCCGTAAATGAAAGCAATGTCTCGAGAACGGCCATAGCTGAAAAGATAGTTGAACAACTAAGCCTCATAGGTATAAAGGCCAACATAGTAAAACTAGATCCGAATAATGCAATGAATGCAGTAAGGTCTAGAAGATTCGATATGGCTTTCATAGGCGTAAGCACTTCGTCAATCCCTGACCTGTCTTTCATGTATTCGTCAAGCGAGATTGCGACAGGCAATAATGTCTCAGGCTACAGCAACCCTGCGGTTGACGGCTATTTGGAGCAACTGAATAACGCTCCCGATGAAAACAGCAAGAAGGAAATTTTTAAAAAACTCAAAAACATTATTGAAGACGAAGTTCCTTACGTAGGTTTGTATTTCTATGACAATGCGGCAATTTACAAGAAAAATGTGCGTGGAGAATTAATGCCTACCTCATGGAATATTTATAACGATATTTCAAAATGGTACATTGCAAAAATAAAAAAATGATATACACTGGGAATTCTAATGTGTATAATCTAACTGCAGTTTATTTTCACGCTTAAAGGAGCAGCTTTATGATATATGTGATTATTGTTTTAGCAATACTGATATTTGATCAGGTTTCAAAATATTTGATTCTTAATAACATCAGCATTGATACATCGCAGTCGGTAATAAACAATTTTCTGTATTTTACGCATATAAAAAACTCAGGAACGGCGTTTGGCTTTTTTCAGAACGGCAATTTGTTTATGATACCTATGATTTCTATTATATCGGTCATAGTCTGCTATTTTATGTTCAAGCAAAAAAACAGGTTTCTGAAGTTGTCTCTGTCCGTTGTATTGGGAGGAGCTTTAGGCAACCTTATTGACAGGATTTTCAGGGGAAGTGTGGTAGATTTTATAGATTTCAGGTTCGGAAATTATCATTTTTACATATTCAACATAGCAGATATGTTTATTTGCATAGGGACAGCATTGCTGGCGTTCTACCTGTTGTTCCTGTACAAGGAGAAGGATGAAACTATGCCGAAGGCAGACAATGAACAGGAGCACTAAGAGTTTATGGAAGAAATTAAATTTACAGCAGAAACATCAGATATAAGAATAGATGCATGGCTTTCGCAAAAGCTTCCGGATTTCTCAAGAACCTATCTTCAGAAATTGATTAGCGATGGCAGCGTTTCAGTCAATGAAAAGCGTATTAAAACGAATTATAAAATAAAGGACGGAGATTTGGTTTCCGTCAGTATTCCCGAACCCGAAAAGCTTGATGTCAAGGCGGAAAATATTGATTTGAATATTCTTTTCGAGGATGATGACATAATTGTGATCAACAAGCCGAAGGGTATGGTAGTTCATCCGGCTGCAGGAAACTATACGGGGACGCTTGTTAATGCCATTATGGGCTACTGCGGAGAAAAGCTTTCGGATATAAACGGCGTTATAAGACCGGGGATTGTTCACCGGATCGACAAGGATACTTCAGGGATACTTGTAATAGCAAAAAGCAACAAAGCCCATGAAAAGCTATCCGAAAAGCTTAAGACCCATGACATAAACAGGGTATATATAGCATTGGTAGAAGGAACTATACATGAGGATACCGGAAAGATTGATGCTCCGATAGGAAGACACCCCGTGGAAAGAAAAAAAATGGCTGTCAACACGAAAAACGGCAGAAATGCGGTAACGCATTTTAAAGTACTTGAACGCTTTAAGGATGCAACTCTCCTTGAAGTAACTCTTGAAACCGGAAGAACCCATCAAATAAGGGTTCATATGTCTTATATAGATCACCCTGTCGTAGGGGACGAGGTATACGGAAGGAAAAAGCAAAAATATGACATAAAGGGTCAGGCCCTTCATGCAAGGCTCCTTGGATTTGAACACCCTGTGACAGGCCAATACATGGAGTTTGAAGCGGAATTGCCGGAGTATTTCAAAAACCTGTTGGGTCATATCAGAAATGAAGGTTAAGAGGATTCTTTTATCGGATAGATGAAAAAGGGACAATAATCTACAGATTTATGTAATGGGAATAATTTTAACCATTAACATTATCTAGAAGGAATTTTGCTTTTATTGTAGAATTATATTAATATTAAAAACTGTCTTGTTTTGATTGTATTTCGCCTATATATTTGTTATATAAACCTAATGGACTATTTATACTTAAATCTAAAGATAATGGTGTAAACATGGAAAAAATAATTGAAATTTTAAAAACCAAACTCACTGAAGAAGAATTGTTTTCTATTGCAAAACTTCTTGTTTCATGCTATGAACCATTTGCCTTTAAACAAAAAGCATGGATGACTTTAGAATCTGTATTCCCAGAAAAATGTAGCATGAGTTTAAAAGAGCTCCAGAAGAGTTATATACCTAATGAAATATATAATGCAGTTATTTTTAAATATTATAAAGGCGAAAGTATTGTTAAGTATAATTTAGCGCTTGAAAATATTAATAAAGATGATGAAGTTGCAATTTTTGAATTAAATATTAACTCTAGCCGATTGGATTTTTCTAGAATTAATGGAGAGTCATACGCGTTTGAAATAAAAACAGAATTAGATACCACCGATAGACTAGATAAGCAAATTAGTGATTATGAAAAAGTTTTTGAAAATATATATGTAGTTGCTCATCAAGTACATCTTAAAAAAGTGAAAAAAATTGTACCCCGTAAATGTGGAATTATAACTTACGAGATTTGTGAAGGAATATGCTCTTTTTATGAGGAACGTGCGGCAAGTTTAAATAAAAGCATAACTAAAGATGCTCAAATTTCTGCATTTAACTCGGAGGATTATGCGTTTATTTTAAAAAATAATGGTGTAAAGAAATTACCTAAGTATAAAGATGATAGAGAGAGAATGGTTAGGTCTTTGTTTTCAAAAGAAGAATTCAAAGATGTTTTTAAGACTGCGATGAAAAATAAAAATAAAAATAGGTGGAATTATGTCAAAAATAATATTGACACAATCCTACCTATTGATATACAAAATTTTTTCACTTATATGCCAAAGCCAGAAATTATGTACTATAAGAGTTCATCTATAGATTTAATATAATGGGCAATTGTTATTGCTTTCCATTTTGGGGCTGAATTTGCACTTTGTCCACTGTAAAGCATACTATTAATTAATTTACATCCATAACAAGAATCTTTATGGTTTCCGGTTAAAGTTGTCCAATGAATTGATGCGGTATAATTTGGTAATACATGAGAAGTAAATGTTCTGAGTGTATTATATATACCTTTATAGCCAACAAAAACATTATTGGGCTGATAATAGTTAATATAAGCAGGGCTTGAAGCTGGGATGTTTTCTATTTCTGCTCTTCTAATTCCAGCACAATCTCCAAAGGAATCAAATCCATACGTTGTATGATAGTTCATAAGACTATTGTCAGCAACACCAATAACATGCCCATCTAAAATACTTGTATTTTTCAAACTTTGTGGAATTGCAGAGCGTACAAGAACAGTCTTACAACTTTTTAGTGATTTTAAATTATTAATATCTCTATAGGTATTTACTAAGGAACTTTGTGTATGCGGGTTTTCATCTATATCAAGAATAATTATATCATTATCGGAAAATGTACTTCGTATTTCACTTATAGCTATTGGAGTAACATCTGAATATACCCTGTAAGCAATATTAGGGAAGTTTTGTCTTAAAACATTTGCTTGTTGAGTAATAAATCCAGGCAAATAGGGTACATTAGGCATATATGATACCGTTGGAATTATCTTAATGTTTTTTAATGTAGCTAGCTGATTTAAATAGTTGATTCTAAGCAGTTGACTTGCATATATAGGGGCAAGAAATTGTGATACTGAATTAATAGTCTTGGGTGTAAGATTTAAGTACATGGGAATATCAACAATGACTGGTCTTCCAATTTTCTTTAAAAAGGGTTCTTGAACAGTAGCAAAGGTTCCTTTTGAGTTGACATTAGGCTTTTCGATTACCATTTCCACTAAAGGTATAATTTTATCTCCTATTGTCTGATTCTCTAATGCTTCTCTTTCTGACTGCCTATTTTTTAGCACAGGTACATATTTGAATTCCATTAGCAACCTCCTAAAACATTTAATGATGGTATAAATTATATTTATATGTTACCACCATTATCCAAGATGGACAATACTTATATGGAGAATTATTGATAATGTTGACTAAATTTGGTATAATATATCCAATTATCATTCATAACATAGGGAGGGATATTATGCCTATATTACCTTTAACAAGTGTAACATTTCGAAAAGATGGTGTTAAAGAAGAAATTAGCCTAGAAAATATGACTAAACAATTCTATAATCAATACCGTGAATTTATTTTCTGTCCGAATCCAGATTGTGATGCAAAGATTGAGTTCGCGGAGGGGCCAAAAAGAAAGTTTTTAAGAACCAAAAAGTCAATAGTCAATGGTGAGGAAATCATTGAACAGCATGATGAAAACTGCTTATATGCTATCATGCATGATAGAACTTTAGGGAGTAGAAGAAGGTATGATGCAAGTATTCTAGTTGGTATATCAGATAAGCATAGGGATAGAGCGTTAAGAAGAGCATTTAGGAAACTAAAAGACCCTGACTTCGGGAAAAGAGAGAATCAAGCTGCTTCAGAAAGAAGGAAGAGTAAAAGAAGCAAAGTAGACGAAGAATTGCCTTTAAGAGGAAAGCTAAGCCTAATAACTCCAGTTAATGATGATGGCAAGAGTCCTAAAGAATCACCATTGTTTCAAAGAAACATTAATGAGATTGGTGAAAGTGATTTTGGGGAAGTAAGAACAGTATCTGGTTTTATGGCAGATTTTGTTGAAGAAGAGAATTATAAATATATTATTTTAGAAAATGATATAGAAAAAAATGCAAGAGTATTTTTTGGAGAGTACTTTAGAGCTAATAATAACGAAGTACAATATGGTCAGTTAAAATTCTATAAGCAATATTTTGAAGAAAAAAAACAAAATGGCGAAGAAGTAGCAGTTGCCTGTATTGGAGAAATCAAAAAAGATGATTATGATATCTCAGTAGTAATCAACAATTATAAGGATATTTATATTGATGAATTAACGCATTATCAATTAATTAGTAAATATATTCATGGTTAGGTCGCTGGAATAGGGTTTTAATTTCAAAATAATAGACCTACATAAAGGCAGAATATGGATTAAGAGTAAGTCTCTTTTTTTATCAAGCTCAACATAAAAAACTTATAAACCTTTTAAACATTTACAAAAACTATGGACAATAAAAATCCGTTATGTTATGATTATCAAGAACTTAATATTTACCTTTAAATTAGTCCGGAGAGGCTGGAAAGGTAGCTAAAATTTGTAGATTGTAATCTATGATTGTTGTTATGCGACTTCTTGCCTTGGTAAGAAGTTTTTTTAGTTTATATAGGCCAATTTTGTTCAATAAGGAGCGAAACCTATGGGTGAGAAAGCAGAGATTATGGATGAAAACGGTATTGCAAGGGCAATAACCAGGATAGCTCACGAAATAATAGAAAAAAATAAAGGTATTGACGATTTGGCGCTGATAGGCATACAGAGACGGGGAGTGCCGCTTGCAAAAAGGATTGCCGAGAAAATAAAGGAAGTTGAAGGAAAAAGCGTACCTGTAGGCATATTGGATATTACATTTTATAGGGATGATCTCAGTATGCTGTCCGAACATCCTATAATAAACGGGACTGAGATTAACTTCCAGGTAAACGGTAAAAAAGTGGTTCTTGTAGATGATGTACTCTTTACGGGACGGACAGCAAGAGCAGCTATTGATGCAATTATAGATATAGGAAGGCCGAAGATGGTACAACTGGCTATTCTCATTGACAGAGGCCATAGGGAGCTGCCCATCAGAGCAGATTATGTAGGAAAAAATGTTCCGACCTCAAACAGTGAGGTTATACATGTAAAGCTTGAGGAGATTGATAAGGTCAACGAAGTTACGATTGCAGAAATTGAAAAGGGAATTCTAAATTAAATTGTTGGTAGTTGTTGGTAGTTGTTGGTTGGTAGTTGGTAGTAAAAAAACTACGAACTATGAACCACGAACTACAAACCACAAACCACGAACTATCAACTATCAACTATCAACTATCAACTATCAACGACCTGAAAGGATGCAGTATATGAACTGGAATATTGTTTATAAAACTAAAAAGCATAGGGAAAAGGGCTGTAAATCGATAAGTATTTCTATTTCTTCCCCCTTTGTTATAAATTTTGTGAATAATATTTTTTCAAATAGTAAGGAATAAACATCCTTACTATTTTTTTGCAAATAGGGAATAAAGCCTTAAATGATATACGATAAGAAAACCGTAACAGAGATTTACTAAAATGCAAAGACAAGGTGGGATAAGGATGCATTTAAAATCAAAAGATTTATTGGGTCTTAAGGATCTGACTGCTGAAGAAATCGAGCATATACTCGATACAGCAAAAACTATGAAGTACATTCTTACGTCAAACAACAAGAAAACACCGCACCTACAGGGGAAATCCATAATCACGCTGTTCTATGAAAACAGCACCAGGACAAGGCTCTCATTTGAATTGGCATCAAAATACATGAGTGCGAGCGCTGCCAATATTTCTGCATCAAGCAGCAGCGTTTCCAAGGGAGAAACACTTATAGACACCGGTAAAACGATAGATATGATGGGTTCGGATGTCATAATTATAAGACACCCGATGTCGGGAGCGCCTCATCTTCTTGCGAAGAATGTAAAGGCCTCGGTCATCAATGCAGGCGACGGAATGAATGAGCATCCGACACAGGCTTTGCTTGATATGTTCACGATCTTTGAGAAAAAGGGAAGCCTGAAGGGACTTAAGGTTGCAATAATAGGAGACATCTACCACAGCCGTGTTGCAAGAAGCAATATATGGGGCATGTCCAAGCTTGGAGCTGAAATAAGTGTTGCGGGTCCATCGACATTAATGCCGCCGGGAATTGAAAATACGGGAGTGAAGGTTTTCAATACCGTACAGGAAGCACTGATTGACGCTGATGTTGTCATGGGACTCAGAATGCAGCTTGAGAGACAAAAGAAGGCTTTGTTCCCGACTATAAGAGAATATTCAAGGTTCTTCGGATTAGATGAAAAGAGGCTGAAATTTGCCAAGGAGGATGCTATTGTAATGCATCCGGGTCCGGTAAACAGGGGAGTTGAGTTGTCAACAGATGTTGTTGACTGCGACCAGTCTACAATAAACGAGCAGGTTACAAACGGAGTAGCGGTAAGAATGGCGCTGCTGTTTCTACTGACAAGGAGGGGTTCAAGTGAAGCTTCTAATTAAAAACGGCCATGTAGTGGATAATAAAACCGGATTAAACGGAATAACTGATATACTGATTGAAAACGGGAAGATTGTTGAGATTGGCACCGGCTTGGAAATAACAAACGGAGACCTTATTGATGCAAAGGGAAAATATGTGCTTCCCGGACTTGTAGATGCACACTGCCATTTAAGAGATCCCGGCTTTGAGTACAAGGAAGATATTGAAACCGGAACCAGAAGTGCGGCAATGGGCGGATTTACTTCGATTGCTTGCATGCCGAATACGAATCCAATAATCGATAATCAGTCAATAATCAGATATATATTGAGCAAGGCAAAAAGTGACGGAGTAGTTAATGTTTACCCGATTGGAGCAATATCTAAGGGCCAGAAGGGTGAAGAGCTTTCCGAAATCGGGGAATTGAAATTTGCCGGTGCGGTTGCGGTATCGGATGACGGAAAGCCAGTTAAAAGTTCCTCACTGATGAAAAAGACACTTCAATATGCATCTATGTTTGATATGACTGTAATCTCACATTGTGAAGACCTGGATGTGGCTGAGGAAGGCGTAATGAATGAAGGCTATCAGTCGACAATTCTGGGCTTGAAGGGAATACCTTCCGCTGCCGAGGAAATAATGGTAGCTCGTGATGTGATTCTTGCCGAATATACGAAGACTCCCATACACATTGCGCATGTCAGTACCGAATTGTCTATAGACATCATTAGAAATGCCAAAAGACGAGGCGTGAAGGTGACTTGCGAAACATGTCCCCACTATTTTTCCCTTACCGAAGAGGCATGCGACGGGTTCAATACATTAGCAAAGGTAAACCCTCCCTTAAGGACTAAGAAGGACGTTGAGGCTGTAATCGAGGGATTAAAGGATGGTACGATAGATATAATTGCCACCGATCATGCGCCGCATCATAAGGATGAGAAAAATGTTGAATTCAATATTGCCGCAAACGGAATGGTTGGATTTGAGACGGCATTGCCGCTGGCAATAACCAATCTGGTTAAGCCCGGACACTTGAGCATGCAGCAGCTTGTCGATAAAATGTGCATCAACCCTTCAAAAATATTGGGTCTGAATAAGGGCACAATTGAGGTGGGAAAAAGCGCAGATATTGTGATTGTTGATATAAATGAAGAGTACACGGTTGACATCAGTAAATTCCAATCTAAAAGCAAGAACTCGCCGTTCAACGGGTTCAGGCTCAAGGGTGCTGTTTACCATACGATTGTTGACGGTGAAGTAATAGTTCGTGAAAAGGTACTGCTTTAATTGAAAAGACACTTTTGAAAGGATGATTTTAATGTTCATAGACAACCTTATAGACAGCATTAAGGAGAAAAACAACCCGACGGTTGTCGGCCTTGACCCTAAAATTGAGTATATTCCCGAATTTATCAGAAAAAAGCATTTTGAACAAGCCGGAGTTAGTCTGAAGGCTGCCGGTGAAGCTATTCTGGAATTCAATAAAGCATTAATTGATTCCATATACGACATCGTTCCGGCAGTAAAGCCACAGTCGGCTTACTATGAAATGTATGGAATAGAAGGCTTGAAAGTTCTTGACGAGACTGTCAGGTATGCAAAATCAAAGGGCCTTTTAGTAATACTTGACGGGAAAAGGAATGACATAGGCAGTACGGCCGAAGCTTATTCAACTGCGTATCTTGGTACGGTTAAGCTCAACGAAGAAACAGCAGTCGGTGCTTTTGACGCAGATGCATTGACAGTAAACCCTTATCTGGGGTTTGACGGAATAAAACCGTTTATTGATGACTGCAAGAAGTTTAATAAAGGAATATTTATCCTGGTTAAGACTTCCAACAAATCATCGGGACAGTTTCAGGACATTCTGACAAGTGCCGGCAAGAGCATGTATGAGGTTGTTGCGGAACATGTTGAAGAATGGGGCAGAAATGTTAAAGGAAAATATGGTTACAGCAGTGTCGGTGCTGTAGTTGGAGCTACATACCCCAATCAGGCAAAGATTTTGAGACAAATAATGAAAAGCTCATACATTCTGGTTCCCGGATATGGTGCACAGGGAGGGACGGCAAGGGACGTGGTTCACTCCTTCAATTCTGACGGACTTGGCGCAATTGTCAATGCATCCAGAAGCATAATGTGTGCTTACCAGTCCGAAACCTGGAAAAATGAATTCAAAGAGACGGAATTTGCTCAAGCCGGCAGGGCTGAAGCAATAAGAATGAGAGATGACATTAACGGAGCTCTGGCAGTCAGGTGATTGATTTAGCGTAAAAGGTATTATAAACAATTCAGGTATGGAAAAAGGGTTTATGGAGGGATTAATTTAATGAATGCGATTTTAGCTCTTGAGGACGGTACAATTTTTGAAGGAAACAGTTTTGGAGTAGAAGGTGAAATAATAGGCGAGATAGTTTTCAACACCGGAATGACGGGATATCAGGAGGTTCTTACAGATCCGTCGTACTGTGGTCAGATTGTAACGATGACATATCCTCTTATCGGCAATTATGGAGTAAACTTTGATGATATCGAATCAGCCAAGCCTCAGGTAAAGGGATTTATAGTAAGGGAATTGTGCAAAACTCCAAGCAATTGGAGGTCTCTCGAAACCCTTAATGAATATCTGGTCAGGCATAACATAATAGGAATCGAAGGAATCGATACAAGAGCGCTAACGAGGATACTAAGGGATAAGGGTACGATGAAGGGTATCATATCAACAAAGGAAAACTTCAGATTGGAAGATAAGCTGGCCGAAATCAAGGCATATGAAATAAAAGACCCTGTAAGTGCTGTTACAACAAAGGAAGTAGTACACTATAACGGAAACGGATACAAGGTTGCGCTTATTGATTACGGAATCAAGCAGAATATTATTCGCTCCCTTCTTAAAAGAGGCTGCGAGGTCTTTGTTTTCCCGGCAAGTTCTAAGGCGGAAGAAATATTAAAAATTGAACCCGATGGAATAATGCTTTCAAACGGACCCGGTGACCCGAAGGATTGCGGCAAAGAAATTGAAACATTAAGGCAGCTTATCGGGAAAAAGCCGATTTTCGGAATATGCCTCGGTCATCAGCTCACGGCTTTGGCTAATAATGCAGATACCGAAAAGCTGAAATACGGGCACAGGGGCTGTAATCATCCTGTTAAAGATCTTGAAAAGGATATGACCTACATTACGTCGCAGAACCATGGTTACACAATTATAGAATCAAGTCTTGACGCTGATAGGATGGAAGTAAGCCATAGAAACATGAATGATGGAACTATAGAGGGTATAAGGTATAAAAACATACCCATGTTTACAGTTCAGTTCCATCCGGAAGCATCACCTGGGCCTACTGATACTGCATACCTGTTTGATGAGTTTATTGAAATGATGAGAGTTCAAAAAGGCAAATGACGATGTATATTGATAAATGTAAACAGTCAACTGATAAGAGGGGGATTTTATGCCGAAGCGTAATGATGTAAAAAAGGTTCTTGTTATAGGTTCAGGACCGATAATAATTGGACAAGCTGCAGAGTTTGACTATGCCGGCACTCAAGCCTGCCAGGCATTGAAAGAAGAAAATATAGAGGTTGTTCTTGTAAACAGCAATCCCGCAACAATAATGACCGATACTAATATAGCCGATAGAGTATATATAGAGCCTCTTTGCGCAGATATCGTAAAGAAAATAATAATAGAAGAAAAACCGGACAGCTTACTGCCGACTCTCGGAGGACAGACGGGACTTAATCTGGCAATGGAGCTTGCGGAGTCCGGATTCCTTAAGGAACAAAACGTAAAGCTGCTCGGCACCGCAACCGAAGCCATAAAGATGGCGGAGGACAGGCAGGACTTCAAGGATACCATGGAAAGAATAGGCGAGCCGTGCATTGCAAGCAAGGTTGTCAATACAATTGAAGATGCGTTAAGCTTTGCCGATGAAATAGGCTACCCTATTATTGTCAGGCCAGCTTATACTCTGGGCGGAACCGGAGGCGGTATTGCTTATACAAAGGATGAATTAAGTGAAATAGGAACAAACGGATTAAGACTCAGCAGGGTTCATCAGGTTCTTATAGAAAAGTGCATTGCCGGATGGAAAGAAATCGAGTATGAAGTTATGAGGGACAGCAAGGGCAATGTTATAACTGTGTGTAACATGGAGAATATCGACCCTGTAGGTGTACACACCGGAGACAGTATAGTTGTAGCTCCTTCACAGACCTTGGCTGATAAAGAGTACCAGATGCTCAGGACTGCGTCGCTTAAAATTATTTCTGCTCTGGGAATTGAGGGGGGATGCAACTGCCAGTTTGCCCTGCATCCAACAAGCTTTGAATATGCAGTAATCGAGGTAAACCCGAGAGTAAGCCGCTCATCGGCCCTTGCCTCAAAAGCTACGGGATATCCTATAGCAAAGGTTGCTACAAAGATAGCGATTGGCTACGGACTTGATGAGATCAAGAATGCAGTAACCGGAAAGACTTACGCTTGTTTTGAACCGACACTGGATTATGTAGTCGTCAAAATACCCAAATGGCCTTTTGATAAATTCGTTAAGGCAAAAAGAACTCTCGGTACACAGATGAAAGCGACCGGAGAGGTAATGGCAATAAGCAGCTCTTTCGAAGGGGCGCTCATGAAAGCGATACGTTCCCTTGAATTGGGCCTGTTTACACTTGAGCAGGAGCTGTATAAAAAGTATGACGGCAATGAAATAATGGAAAAGCTGAAGGACATCAACGACGAAAGAATATTTGTCATAGCTGAGGCTATTAGAAGAAGCGTATCCGTTGAGGAGATAAACAGAATAACTAAGATAGATGATTTCTTCCTATGTAAAATAAAAGAACTGGTCTTAATGGAAGAAAAGCTTAAGACGCTTAACTTGGACACTATTACGCCTAAAATTCTCAAAAAGGCAAAGAAAATGGGCTTTACAGATGCTGTTATCGCCAAGTACACAGGGTGCCAGAAAAAAGAAATTGCAAGTAAACGCAAGGAATTGAAGATTATGCCGACCTATAAAATGGTTGATACCTGTGCGGCAGAATTCGAAGCGGTTACTCCATACTACTACTCAACTTTTGACGAACAAAGCGAAGTAAAGCAATCAGATAATAAAAAGGTTCTGGTAATAGGTTCCGGACCGATAAGGATAGGGCAGGGAATAGAGTTTGACTACTGCTCAGTCCATTCTGTATGGGCTTTAAGAGAAGAAGGCTATGAAACTATAATAGCAAACAACAACCCTGAAACTGTAAGTACAGACTTTGATACTTCCGATAGGCTCTACTTCGAACCATTGACTCCTGAGGATGTTGAGAACATCATTGAAACCGAAAAGCCGGAGGGTGCAATCGTACAATTCGGCGGACAGACCGCAATAAAGCTTACAAAGCACCTGAACGACATAGGTGTCAAGATATTCGGAACAGAACCTAAATATGTAGACGCCGCAGAAGACAGAGAGAAGTTCGATGAAATACTTGAAGAAATAGGCATACCCAGACCAAAGGGCAGAACCGTGTATACTCTTGAACAAGCACTTACGGCTGCAAACGAACTCGGATACCCGGTGCTGGTAAGGCCTTCATACGTTCTTGGCGGACAGGGCATGGAGATTGCTTACAGCGATAAAGACGTATCCGAATTCATGGAGATTATAAACAGGGTAAAGCAGGAACATCCAATCCTTGTAGATAAGTACATGATGGGCAAGGAAATTGAGGTTGATGCAATATGCGACGGCAGCGACATATTGATTCCGGGAATTATGGAGCACCTTGAACGTGCCGGCGTCCATTCCGGAGACAGTATTTCAATATATCCTGCACAGACCTTAAGTGATAAAGTTAAAAATACCATTGTCGAATATACGAAGAAGCTTGCAAAAGCATTGCATGTGGTTGGTCTTATAAACATACAGTACGTGCTGTACAATAATGAACTTTATGTAATAGAGGTAAACCCGCGTTCAAGCCGTACAGTGCCTTATATCAGCAAGGTTACCGGAATACCAATGGTAAATATCGCAACCAAGCTTATGATGGGCAAAAAACTCAGCGATTTCAAATACGGAACAGGTATCTATAAGGAGTCTGACTACAAGGCCATAAAGGTTCCGGTATTCTCATTTGAAAAGCTTCATGATGTAGATATCAGCCTTGGTCCCGAGATGAAATCAACCGGTGAAGTGCTTGGTATAGCAAAGACTTTCCCGGAAGCGCTTTATAAGGGCATAACTGCCTCAGGCATCAAGATCCCTAAAAAAGGCGGCGGAATACTTATGACAGTAAGGGATACCGATAAGGTTGAGCTTGTTGAAATAGCAGAGCGGTTTGAAAAATTCGGCTTTGAACTGTGGGCAACGGGAAAAACAGCTAAAATGCTGAATTCACAAGGTATAGCAACGAACGCGGTCAAAAAAATTGACGAAGGCTCACCGAACCTTCTTGACCTTATACAGTCAGGAAAGATAAGCATGGTCATAAATACTCCTACTAAGGGCAGAAAGCCTGAAAGAGACGGCTTCAAGATCAGAAGGAAATCCGTTGAAATGTCGATTCCATGCCTGACATCTCTTGATACCGCAAAAGCTATACTTGAGTGTCTTAAGCTTGGCAAGGAAATTGGAGATCTTGATGTATACAACTTGAGCATATTTGATTAAAATTATTTTAACGATGCCTGATCCGGAGGTTTATAATGTCAAAGATATTAAATGAAAAGGTTCAGTCGGTTGAAAAGCTTGCAGAAGGTATATATAAAATGACGATTGAGTCACCGTATGTGTCACAGAATGCAAAACCGGGACAATTCGTCAATATTAAATGCAGCGAGGGTATCAATGCTCTTTTGAGAAGACCGATAAGCATTTGCAGTGTTGACAGGAAGCAAAATACATTCACTATAGTTTTTCAATTAAAGGGAGTAGGCACCGAGCTCCTATCCCAAAAGAAGAAGGGTGATACGGTAGATTTCATCGGACCGCTGGGAAAAGAATTTGAGCTTTCCGAAGCATATCAAAAGATAGCAGTTGTAGGCGGCGGCATAGGCATATTTCCATTGCTCAATATTCTTAAGGAAAAAGAGTGCCGGCTCAAAAATGCATTTATCGGTTTCAGGTCACTGGACTATATGGTGCTTAAAGAAAACTTTGAAAAATATTCAAGCGCCCTTCATATATCAACAGATGACGGTTCCTACGGTTACAAGGGATTAGTTACGGATTTATTGGAAAATGACATTCAAAAAAATAATTATGATGTAATTTATACCTGCGGGCCGATGCCAATGATTAAAAAGGTAGTAGAAATTGCAAATAAGTATAACATAAAATGCCAGGTGTCTATGGAGCAGAGAATGGGCTGCGGCATAGGTGCATGCTTGGTATGTGCATGCAAAACCAAGCTTGGGGACGAGTGGGAATACAGCCATGTTTGTAAGGACGGGCCTGTATTCTGGAGCGACGAGGTCATTTTCGATTAGATATTACAGCAGCAAATAAAACCACATAACATAAATATAATTCGAGTGGAGTTTAATTATGAGTAAAGCAAACCTTGAAGTGAATATTGCGGGGATAAATTTCAAGAATCCTGTAATTGCTGCATCAGGAACCTTCGGGTTCGGAAGGGAATATGCAGATTATATCGATTTGAATGCGATCGGTGGAATTTCAGTAAAGGGCATCACTTTGAAACCCAGACAGGGAAATTCCCCCCCCAGAATAGCTGAGACACCGGCGGGCATTATAAACAGCGTCGGATTGCAGAATCCGGGTGTAGAAGCCTTTATAAAAAAGGAAATACCTTTTTTGCGCCAATATAACACAAAAATCATTGTAAACATTGCAGGAAATACAATAGAAGAATACTGTGAGCTGGCTGAAATGCTCAGCGATTCGGATGTTGATGCAATCGAGCTCAACATATCCTGCCCAAACGTAAAGGAAGGCTGTCTGCTTTTCGGAACCAGCGCAGGAGGAACTTCAATTCTGACAAAAAGGGTCAGGGAGCACTGCAAAAAGCCGTTGATAGTTAAGCTGTCCCCTAACGTAACCAGCATATCCGAAATTGCTAAAGCAGCGGAGGATGCAGGCGCTGACGCTGTTTCCCTGATAAATACGCTTCTTGGAATGTCTATAGATATACACAGAAGGAAGCCGATCCTGTCCAACAATACAGGCGGTTTATCCGGCCCTGCCGTGAAACCTGTTGCGGTTAGAATGGTTTACGAGGTTGCGCAAACCGTAAAAATTCCGATTATCGGCATGGGTGGAATAACGTCAGGCGATGATGCAATTGAATTCATGCTTGCCGGAGCAAATGCAGTAATGGTAGGAACGGCAAACTTTGTTAATCCGACAGCATGTATAGATATCGCCCAGGGAATAGAAAAATATATGCATATGCACAATTATAACGATCTTTCCGAAATTGTGGGCAAGGTAGAAATGAACAGGTGATTCAGTATGAAAACAAGGTTGATATTTGTTCGGCACGCAGAAGCTGCAGGAAATTTCAAGAGGGAATTCCATGGGTGGACAGACGGCGACATAACTGAAAAAGGGCATTTGCAGGCTGTAAAAGCTGCTGAAAGGCTTAAGGACACCGATATTGATGTTATTTATTCCAGTAGCCTGAAAAGAACAATGCAGACTGCCGGCTATATAGCAAAGGTAAAGAATCTGCCGATCATACAGACCGACAAACTGAAAGAAATAAACGGAGGTGACTGGGAAGGAGTCTTATGGGACGAGCTCCCGAAGAAATGGCCCGAAGCTTACAGAACATGGGAATATCAGCCGCATCTCCATAAAATGCCGAATGGCGAGACAATGGGTGAATTTCAGACCAGGCTGATAGCTGAGGTAATGTATATCATCGGACAGAATGAAGGTAAAAATATTTGCGTCGTAACACACGGAACAGCTATTAAAGCTTTGCTCTGCCATTTCTACAGCTGTGAACTTGAAGAAATGCTGAATATTAAATGGTGCGATAATACCGCAATTACTATTCTGGATTATGAAAACGGTAAATTTGAAGTAATAATTGAAGGTGATTCCTCTCATCTCGGCAAAGAGCTTGGCACTGTGGAAAATCAGGATTGGTGGGAGGATTATATAAAGAATTTTAGTAAAGAAAGCAGGGGGAAAAATGACTGATTCTAATGAAAAACTGATATCCTGGCTGTTTAAAACCAATGCAGTAAGGGTTTGCCCTGAGGATAAGCCTTTCTGGTACACTTCAGGAACAATAGGACCCTACTACATAAATACGCATTTTCTTTATGGAAGCGAAGATAGCGCAAACGGTCTTTTAAAAATGATCGACACCGAAAAGAATAAAATGCTTGAATGTCCTTCAAGGCTTCTTGAAGTCATAAAGGTTAATTATGCTGAAAATGAGATATTCAGGGGTCTTATTGATGAAATGCTGCTGTTTATAAAAGAAAACATCAATATAGATGAGGTGGATTATATATCCGGCGGTGAAAGAAGGGATTGGTTCTTTTCACTCATCGTTGCAAATTTGCTGCAAAAACCTCATATCACTATTTATAAGGATCTGTCAATGGTTCTGACAAAGGATGGTTCCACTAAAGAAATCAAAGAAATCGGAACAGCAAAAGTGCTGCACATTGCTGATCTTATAACTGAAGCGTCCAGCTATCAGCGTGCTTGGATTCCTGCAATACGCAGCCTTGGGGCTGAATTAAAGTGGAGTGTCGTTGTAGTGGACAGAAAGCAGGGCGGAGAGGAATACCTGTCCGGCGAAGGCATAAAAGCCCTGTCAATGATAAAAATCGAAAAAAGCCTTTTCAATAAGGCGCTTGAAATGAACCTGATAAACAGACAGCAGAATGATATGCTGATGGGTTATATCGACAATCCGAAGGAGTCCATGAAGGATTTTCTGAAAAGACATCCTGAATTTATGAAGAACTCATTGGAAGCAGATGTAAAAACAAGAGAAAGAGCCCAGCTGTGCATAGAAAAAAATATATATGGATAAATCAAAATAATTATTGAAAAAAAGCCGAAAGGCTTTTTTTATTGGCAACACAATATTGGCATGGATAACACTTGCCATAAATTACTGGAATGTTATAATTTATTTATTGTCCATAGTAGGATAAATAATTTTAATTCATAACAACGGAGCGTATTCTGATGAGTGACAATATGATTAGAATTGGAATTGTTGGCTGCGGAGAGCATTCACATGAACATATGAAGGCTGCAAGGAATGTAAAGGGTGTACGGATTACAACATGCTGCGATATTGTTGAGAGCAAAGCTAAAGATATTTCGCTTAAATATGGCTGCGATTCATATTACGGCAATCTTGAGACAATGCTGCAAAAAGAAAAGCCGGATGCTGTAATTCTTTGCACCTGGCCGATGCAGCATTTGGAACAGATAGAAGCATGTCTTGATTACGGCATAAAGAATATCCTTTGCGAAAAGGCGCTTACACTTTCTGCGTCAGAGGCTGAGTCAATATTTAAGATGGTTGAGAAAAAGGGAGCATTTCTGCTTGAAGGCTTTAAATACAGGTATCATCCGGCAATGCGTAAAATGGAAAGCATTTTGTCCTGCAAGGATATTGGTAAAATTGATTCAATCAGGGCAACCTTCAGCAATTATGAACCGGAGGAAGAACTTGAGCCGGGCAAGGTTCCTGATTGGAGATACAGAAAAGAATGCGGTGGCGGTGTCCCTTATGATTGGATGAGCTATCTTGTAAATGCATGCAATCATTTCAGCGGAGGGATGCCTAGAAAAGTATATGCCATCGGAAATGAAAGCCCCAAATACGGAGTTATATACAGAATATTCGGAATGATAGAATATGACAATGGTATTGTCGGAATCATAGAAAGCAGCAAAGAAGCGAATTTCAGCCAGGAGCTTCAAATCACATGTGCAAACGGAATTCTAAGGCTTCCTGTATCCTGGGGGATATATGGAGAAGTAAAAATAACTCAAACACACAGAAAACCGGAATGGGGATATATTTTGACAGACTCTTATGAAATCGAGGAAGCCAACTCGTTTGTCATTCAGCTGCAGAATTTCGCAGATGTAATCAGGGGAAAAGAAGAACCTTTGATTTCATTAAGGGAGTCAATAATTAATGCTCATGTTATAGATGCACTGGTCAAAAGCGTGACAGAAAAAAGAACTTTGGAGCTTGATTTTACCAATATATTTTAACTGGAGATTTTTATATGGAATGCAGAGTAGGCTGCGGGGCATGCTGCATTGCCCCTTCAATTTCTTCTCCGATACCTGGAATGCCCGAGGGCAAACCTGCCGGAGCAAGGTGCATACAATTAACGGATGACAACAAATGCAAAATATTCGGGAAGCCTGAAAGGCCAAAGGTTTGCAGAAGCTTGAAACCCTCAGCCGAACTATGCCGCAATAGCTATATGGAAGCGGAGGCTTATCTTGAACAACTCGAAACAGCTACAAAGCCGTAATGCCATAAAAAATAATCAAAATGGAAATAATAAATGCATTAACCGGGGAGGAACTTTTTTTGAGTAAAAGAGAAACCGTTTATATTCCTCAGGAGGAAATCCTTAAGCAAAAGGAATATATCAACCTTATAAAAGAAAATAATGCAGGACAAATGAAAAACTACGTCCTGAATACCTTCGGCTGCCAGATGAATGAGAATGATTCCGAAAGGCTTGCCGGAATGCTTGCTGATATGAGCTACATAGAAGCCGATAAAAACAATGAAGCTGACCTTATTATATTCAATACCTGCTGTGTAAGAGAAAATGCTGAATTGAAAGTATACGGACATCTTGGAGCACTTAAGAAGCTGAAGGAAGAAAAACCTAATTTGATTATCGCAGTCTGCGGCTGCATGATGCAGCAGCCGGAAGTTGTTGAACATATCAAGAAAAAATACAGTCATGTGGATTTGATATTCGGAACTCATAACCTGTATAAATTTCCGCAGCTTCTTCATGAAGCATTAAATACCGATAAAAATATAATTGATGTATGGGAACATGAAGGACTTATAGCCGAGGGGCTTTCCATTGAGAGAAAATATGGCTTGAAGTCTCTGGTAACAGTCATGTATGGCTGCAACAATTTCTGTTCCTACTGCATTGTGCCTTATGTAAGAGGAAGAGAACGCAGCAGAAGCATTGAAGACATATCAAATGAGATAAGGGATTTAGGGCAGCATGGGAGCAAAGAAATAATGCTGCTGGGTCAAAACGTAAATTCATATGGAAAGGATCTTGGGGATGGCAGCAGCTTTGCAGGGCTTTTACATGAGGTAGATAAGCTTGAAGGAATTGAAAGAATCCGGTTTATGACTTCCCACCCAAAGGATCTTTCAGAGGAGCTTATAGCCGCAATAAGGGATTGCCGAAAGGTTTGCAGCCATTTGCATCTGCCTATTCAGTCAGGAAGCACTAAAATATTGAATGAAATGAACAGAAAATATACAAAGGAATATTATCTGGGACTTATAGATAAGGTGAAAGCAAGTATTCCGGGAATCTCACTTACAACCGACATCATTGTTGGATTTCCGGGAGAAACAGATGAAGATTTTGAAGAAACAATAGATGTTCTAGAAAAAGTAAGGTTCGATTCCGCCTATACCTTCCTTTACTCCAAGAGGACAGGGACACCGGCCGCCAAAAGGGAAGACCAGGTTTCTGAGGAGGCTAAGAAAAAAAGATTTCAGAGGCTGCTTGATGTCCAGAACAGGATCAGCAAAGAAATCAACGATTTGCTGATAGGGGCTGAATTGGAGGTTTTGGTTGAGGGCTTGAGTAAAAACAGCAGTACAACCTATACCGGAAGAACGAGCAGCAACAAGATTGTCAATTTCAAAGGCTCGGAGGACATGATAGGAAAGCTTCTGACTGTAAAAATCGAGAATGTTCAGACCTGGTCGCTGGAAGGAAGAGTTATTTAGAAAAGAAGATTATTATTAAAGATTATTTTTACACTCTATTTATGATAAAATTACACTATAAAAACGTATTAAGGAGATTGTCATGGATATTATTGAAAAAGCAAAAGAACTTGGAACAATGATTGCAAATTCACCTGAGATGGAAAAGCTTACACGGGCTGAAGAAATGATGGAAAGCGACCAAAAGGCAAAAGCACTTCTGAATGATTATAAGCTCCTTCAAATAGAAACTGTCAAAGCGACAAAAGAAAACAGGGAGAAGAGCGTAATAGAAAGCATTAAGGAAAGGCTTCTGGCAAAGCAGGAAGAGATAAACAAATATGAGGTAACAGTTAATTTCATCGAAGCAAAGAATAACTTTGATGCTTTAATGAAAACCATAAACGATGTGATTGTTCATTCAATTACAGGAGAAGAGCCGTGTTCATCGGATAAATGCAAATCATGCGGCGGTGGATGCAAGTAAATCGGCTGCGATTAACAGTTGATAGTTGCTAGTTGATAATTAAAAGATTATGAGAAATTAGTGTCCTACATTTAGAGGGCATCAGAATAAAAGGGGTTACAACCAATAACAAATAACAAATAACTAATAACCAATATTATGTGAGGTTTTACTATGGCAAGCGTTACACCAATGATGCAGCAGTATCTTGATGTAAAAGAGCAATACAAGGACTGCATATTGTTTTTCAGACTTGGTGATTTTTATGAAATGTTTTTCAAGGATGCGGAATTGGCATCACGAGAGCTTGAAATAACTCTTACCGGAAGAGACTGCGGGCTGGATGAAAGAGCGCCTATGTGCGGCGTTCCTTTTCATGCTGCCGATACCTATATATCCAGACTTATCGGAAAGGGATATAAGGTTGCAATATGCGAGCAGGTTGAAGACCCTGCACTTGCAAAGGGTATTGTCAAAAGGGACGTAATACGTGTTGTCACACCCGGTACAGTAATCGATTCGTCCATGCTTGACGAAAAAAAGAACAATTATTTGATGTCGGTTTATAAATGCAAATCGTATTTCGGAATTGCAGCTGTAGATATCTCAACAGGTGAATTTTCAGCAACTCGCATCAATTGGGGAAACACTATAAATAAACTGATGGACGAGATTGCAAAGTATTCTCCATCGGAAATCATTGTGAATTCGGAACTATACAATGAGCCTCAGATTATAGATATAATAAGAAAAAGGTTCAATTCATATATAACACTGCTTGAAGATTGCTATTTTCAGGAGGAGTATGCAACTGAAAAAATCAAAACCCAATTTACTGATGCTGAAATCCTTCAGAATGAATACGACCTTGCAGTAAACGCCTCGGGTGCATTGATATATTATCTTGAGCAGACTCAAAAGGTTAATTTGGATCATATACAGACCTTGAATTCATACAAAATTGAAGAATTTATGCTGCTTGACATATCCAGCAGAAGAAACCTTGAGCTTACTGAAACCATGAGAGAAAAGGCCAAGAAGGGAACTCTTCTCTGGGTGCTTGACAGGACTATGACCTCTATGGGCAGCAGAACTATCAGAAAATGGATCGAACAGCCGCTTATTAATATTGCAGATATTAAAGAAAGGCTTGAAGCCGTTAATGAATTCAAAGATAAGTTTATGGTCAGGATGGAATTGAGAGAGCTGCTGAAAAGAGTTTACGATATTGAAAGACTTATGGGTAAAATTATTTTCGGAAATGTAAACTGTCGTGATTTGATTTCCTTGAGAAATTCTCTCGGGCAGATTCCATACATAAAAAATATACTTGAGCAATGCACTTCTGAATTGAATTCGAGGAATTATTCTCAAATAGATAACCTTGAGGACATATTCAACTTAATAAATGCTTCAATAACAGAAGATCCTCCTGTTTCAGTACGCGAGGGCGGGATAATCAAGAAAGGCTACAACGAAGAGGTAGACAGCCTTAGAAGTGCTTCTACTGAAGGTAAGAACTGGGTTGCTACTCTTGAAAGCGATGAAAGGGAGAAAACAGGCATCAAAAACCTTAAGGTTGGTTTCAACAAGGTCTTTGGCTACTATATTGAAGTTACAAAGTCGTACTTTTCACTTATACCTCCTTATTTTGTAAGGAAACAGACATTAGCCAACTGTGAAAGGTTCATTACGCAAGAGCTGAAAGAAATAGAAGAAAAAATTCTCGGAGCAGAGGAAAAAGTAGTAGAGCTGGAATATCAGCTGTTTTCGGAAATAAGAAATGCGATAGCCTCTCAGGTAGGACGAATAAAGAGTACAGCAAGATGTATTTCGGAAATAGATGTAATATGTTCGCTGGCGGAAGTAGCCGACCGGGAAGCTTATGCAATACCTGAAATGACCATTGGGGATGAAATCGAAATCACTGACGGAAGACATCCGGTTGTCGAAAAAATGCTGGACAATAATGCTTTCGTGCCCAATGACACCTTGCTTGATATGGAAGATAACCGGCTTGCAATTATTACCGGCCCCAATATGGCGGGTAAATCCACATACATGCGTCAAGTGGCACTAATCGTTCTAATGGCGCAGATAGGAAGTTTTGTACCTGCCAAGTCTGCAAAGATAGGCATTGTTGACAGGATTTTCACCAGAGTAGGCGCTTCCGATGACCTGGCGTCAGGACAAAGCACATTTATGGTGGAAATGTCCGAGGTTGCCAACATTTTAACAAATGCCACAGGCAGAAGCCTTCTGATTCTGGACGAGATAGGGAGAGGTACAAGCACTTTTGACGGCCTGAGTATTGCCTGGGCGGTAATCGAGCATATAAGTGAAAAGGAAAAGCTGGGAAGCAGGACTCTGTTTGCTACTCATTATCATGAGCTTACCGAACTTGAGGGAAAACTGACCGGGATCAAGAATTACTGCATATCTGTAAAGGAGAAGGGCGAAGACATTATTTTCCTGCGCAAGATCATAAGGGGCGGGGCCGATGGCAGCTACGGAATACAGGTCGCCAGGCTTGCAGGCGTTCCTCAGACTGTAATTGAAAGAGCACATGACATACTGAAAGAGTTGGAAGATTCAGATATAAGCAAGAAGGAAATCAAGTTAAGAAAAAACAGAATGCCGATAGACGGACAGCTCGATCTGTTTTCGTTTGCAGGGAACTCAAAGGTGAAGGACGAACTGCTGGAGGAAATCAAGTCACTTGAACTATCCAACCTTACTCCGATAGATGCGCTAAATTGCCTTTACAAGCTGCAGCAAAAGGCCAGAAAAGACAGTTGACTTTAACTAACAATGTAATTCTGAGCGGTTTATGATTTTGCATAACCAAGTCATGGAAATGGGAAATTGGCTCGATGAATTTTAATTAAATAATATATTCAAGTAAAGAGGGCATATGGGAAAGATCGTTATATTGGATGAAAACACTTCAAATAAAATAGCTGCCGGAGAGGTTATAGAAAAGCCGGCCTCAGTAGTTAAAGAATTGGTAGAGAACTCTATTGACGCAGGCGCAGGACACATATCTGTAGAAATAAAGAATGGCGGAATTTCATTAATCAAGGTTACGGACAATGGCTGCGGAATAGACGAAGATGACGTAGAGATAGCCTTTGAAAGGCATGCAACCAGTAAAATAAGAAGTGCGGACGATCTCGACTCCATTAAGACCATGGGATTTAGAGGAGAGGCTCTTGCAAGCATTGCAGCAGTTGCAAGCGTTGAGTTGACTACGAGGATACAGAAAAACGCCCATGGCAATTTCATAAAAGTTCAAGGCGGCAACCTCATAGAGATTAAGCAGACAGGATGTCCTGTCGGGACGACAATTATAATCAAGGAGCTATTTTATAACACTCCCGCAAGATTTAAATTTTTAAAGAAGGACTCCACAGAAGCGGGATATATATCGGAAATAATGAGCAGGATTGCATTGAGCGCTCCACAGATTTCTTTCCGTCTTATAAGCAATAATTCAAATGTATTGCATACACCCGGAAACAATGATTTGTTAAGCACGATTTTCAGCATCTATGGCAAAGAAACAGCACACAACGTACTTAAGCTTGATTATGAAAACAATAAGATAAAAGTGTCCGGATACGCCGGAAGACCCGAAATAGCAAGGTCAAACAGAAATCAGCAGTCAATATTCCTAAACGGAAGATACATAAGAAGCAAGGTTATTTCAGCTGCAATAGATGAAGCTTATAATACCTACCTAATGAAAAACAAGCATGCTTTTGTCGTGCTCAACTTGGAATTGAACCCGGTGCTTGTAGATGTAAATGTGCATCCGACAAAGATGGAAGTAAGGTTTTCTGATGAGCAGGAAATTTTCAGAAGTGTTTATCACTCAATCCTGAATGCATTGTCAGGGAAGCCGCTTATAAAAGATATTGCCACTCAGGAAAGAAAAGCTGAAACCTTTAAATTTGAAAAAAAAAATAACATTGATAAAACTGCTTTTGTACAGGCAAATTTCATAAAAGAAAAGAGTCCGCAAAGCTTCAGCACCTTCAAGCCATCCGTCAGTCAAGACAGAGAAAGCCTGCGTCCTATGTCTCAGCCGGAAAAAGAAAATAATATACCGGTCAAAGCTATCCAGAATAATGAGATAAAGCTCCCGGAAAAACCGGAAACTTTAGAAAGTCATATAAGTATAAATGAAGAGCCGCAGGAATATGTGCCTGAAGTTAGAAAAAACTTTCTTGAGGATGCAAGAATAATCGGACAGGCTTTTTCAACCTACATAATAGCACAGTCCGACGATGGGCTGATTCTTATAGATCAGCATGCAGCGCATGAACGGATACTATATGAAAAACTCAAGGAAAAATACAGAAAAAAACAGCCTATGTCTCAATTCCTTTTGGCCCCGGCTGCTATAGAACTGACTAATCAGGAAATTAGGATTATAAACGACGAAAAGGAATTTTTAAATAATATCGGTTATAAATACGAAGAATTTGGCAACAATTCTATATTATTAAGAGAGATTCCTTTTGTTGACGACAGAAGCATAAAAGTTAAGGAGACATTTCTGGAGGTTGTCGATTTTCTGCTCAACAAGGATAAATCCGATTATAGCAGGCTTATGGATGAAGCACTTCATACGGTTGCATGCAAAGCCGCTGTAAAGGCAAATAAAAGGCTTGATGAAATTGAGATTAAAAATATAATCAGGGAGATGGGTGATATAGAAAACCCTTATACTTGTCCCCATGGACGTCCGACTATAATTAAATTCTCGAAATATGAACTGGAAAAGATGTTCAAAAGGATAGTTTAAGAGGGGTGAAGCTAACTTGAAATCGGTAATTGCAATAGTTGGGCCCACAGCGTCGGGCAAAACCAAGCTTTCAATTGATCTTTCGAAGAAAATTAACGGAGAAATTATTTCAGCCGATTCGATGCAAGTATACAGACATATGGATATTGGTACAGCAAAGCCTGATGAGGCAGAAAAATCAGGTATAAAGCATTATTTGATTGATGAGCTTGACCCAGATGAGGAATTCAATGTAGTTAAATTCAAAGAGCTGGCTGTAAGATATATTGAAGAAATATTAAGCAAGGGTAAGGTTCCTATAATTGCAGGCGGTACAGGTTTATATATAAATTCTCTGATTTATAATATCAATTTCTCAGAAAGCGTTAGCGACTGGGACTTCAGGGAGGCACTTAAAAAGGAAGCAGAAGAAAAAGGAAATAGATATCTGCACGACAAATTGAAATTAGTTGACCCTTCTGCAGCTGAAAAAATTCATGAGAATAATGTAAAAAGAGTTATACGGGCACTCGAGGTTTACGAGCACACAAAGAAAACCATTTCACACCAACAGGAGCTTTCACGGCTGGAACCGGCGCCCTATAACTATATAATTATAGGCCTGAGGATGGACAGGGAAAAGCTTTATGACAGAATTAACAGACGCGTCGACATCATGATGGAAAAAGGTTTGGTGCAAGAGGTTAAGAAACTGGCTGAAATGGGCTATGACAAAAATACTGTTGCTATGCAGGGACTTGGATATAAAGAGATTCTTTCATATCTGAGAGGGGAAATATCACTTGACGAAGCAATATATATAATCAAACGGGATACAAGGCATTATGCCAAACGTCAGGAAACATGGTTCAAAAGGCTTGAAAACATATTCTGGGTAAATGCGGATGAATGCGGCAGCGAAACTCTGGCCTTAGAAAAAATTAATAATTATATTGCAACATCTGGAATTTTCTTGTAGAATTAAAAATGCATAATATTTGTATAGAAAGTGCATTGTAAATAGATTAAACAGAGGAGGATATATTTGTGATAAAGAATAATATTAATTTGCAGGATGTTTTTTTGAATCAGGTTCGTAAAGAACACATTGGGGTTACGATTTACCTGACAAACGGTTTTCAGCTTAAGGGAATGGTTAAGGGGTTCGACAACTTTACAGTGGTTCTTGACAGCGAAGGAAAACAGCAGTTGGTTTACAAACATGCAATATCAACAATAAGTCCAATGAAAATGGTAAACTTGATATTCAATGAAAATAAAGAATAAACATACATAAAAGCGCCGCTATAAACGGCGCTTTAATATTGATTCGTGAAAAATGCTAAAGCATATGTCTACTATTAAGTGGACTCGATGCAGCGGAGGTTTAATCACATTTTTCTGAAAACTCCTATTACTTTTCCCAGAATAGAACAATCGTCTTTCACTATAATAGGGTCAAGATACTTATTTTCCGGTTGCAATCTTATATAATCCTTTTCTTTGTAGAAGGTCTTAACAGTTGCTTCTTCTCCGATAAGTGCAACAACAATCTCACCGTTCAATGCAGTCTTTTGCTGCTTGACAAGAATATAATCCCTGTCAAGTATTCCGGCTTCAATCATGCTGTCTCCTTGAACCTTAAGCATAAAAGCTTCAGAATTCTGTACAAAGTCAACCGGAAGAGGGAAGGTATCTTCTACATTTTCTACTGCAAGAATGGGTTGGCCTGCAGTAACCTTTCCGACAATCGGTACTTCTATCAATTCTTTGCGTGAATAATAATTATCGTCACGCCTGGCAGTTTGCTTACCTACAACCTTCAAGGCTCTGGGCTTGGTAGGATCTTTTTGTATCAGGCCTTCCTTCTCAAGCTTTTCAAGATATCCGTGTACTGTCGAAGTTGACTTAAAACCAACTGCGCTGCATATTTCCCTTACAGACGGAGGATAGCCCTTTTCATCGACCTGATTATTGACGAAATCAAGGATCTTTTGTTGCTTTTCAGTCAGTTTCTTAATCATTTAAGGCACCTCATTTTATTTAAATTTTTCCATTTACCTAAGCACATTATAACACATAATTATAAAAAAGCAAACTTATGTTCGAAAAAAATATTGACAAAGAACAACTGTTCGCATATAATCAATTTATAGAACAAATGTTCCATATGAGGTGAGCTTATGAAAAAAAAATATGTATTAAAGAACAAAAAAAGATTTTCAACTTTTGTAATTTCCATTTTGATTTTTATATCCGTCATGGCTTTTGCGAACTCTGCATATGGCTATCAGAAAGCCAGATTCAAAGAGATTTCTGTCAAACCAGGAGATACTCTATGGTCAATAGCCTCCAAATACAGCGACAACAGCGACATAAGAAAATATATATTTGAAATCAAAAGGATTAATAATATGAAGAGCAGCAATATATATACAGGGGCTGTTTTGCTGATCCCGGAATAATTTTTATGCAACTTTTATAAATAATTATGCAATGCCTCATAAAATTCTGTTAAGGTATACAAAATTTATGTCGAAAATTTGACATTCAAATTTTATAAGAGTAATATTTAAAACGGAATTTTTAAATGGGGGCTTTAAAATGAGCAGAGATATTCTGCAATACATATTTGTTATAATAATTTTCATTTTTATAATCGGAGCATTATCCTCTCTCTTAGCGTATAAGCAGCAAAAATTGTCTAATTTTATCTCCAATATTTCAGTAATAGCAGCATCACTTGGCGGAATATTTTTATCTGTAAGCACTTTATTGATTAGCGCAAAAGAATTTGTTCATTTTACATTTAAAAGCAGTATATCGCTATTTACCATAAGCTTTAACATAGACAGGCTCTCTGCATTTTTTATCCTAATTATTTCTCTGCTTTCACTAATAGTTTCAATCTACTCCTTCAGCTACAACAAGCATTACTTCAACACTCGAAACATAGGCTTTTTAGGTTTCATATATAATTTGTTCATATTATCAATGATTCTTGTCGTTACGGCAAATCAGATTTTCTACTTTATAATTGTATGGGAAATCATGTCGCTTTCTTCATATTTTCTTGTTACTTTCGAGAATGAAAAGAAAGACTCACAAAAAGCAGGGTTCATATATGTAATAATGACCCATGTGGGTACTGCTTTCATTACAGCATCTTTCGCACTTATTTATAAATATACAGGAAGTACTGACTTCCATTCGATTAAAGACATGGCAATTCCTGCAGTTGTTAAGTGCCTGATTTTCCTGTTTGCTCTGGTTGGCTTTGGAACAAAAGCAGGCATAGTTCCGCTGCACATTTGGCTTCCATACGCTCATCCGGCTGCACCCAGCAATATCTCCGCACTGATGTCGGGGGTAATGATAAAGACGGCAATTTACGGCATTATCAGGGTTGCCATAGGAGTGCTTGGTGCAGAATATCAATGGTGGGGAACAGCAATACTGATTATTGGCGCTGTTTCAACGATTCTCGGAATCGCTTATGCATTGATGGAGAACAATATTAAAAGACTTCTTGCATACAGCAGTATAGAAAATATAGGCATTATACTAATCGGAGTCGGCTTATCGGTAATGGCTTACTCGAACGGAAATGATCTTTTTGCTGCACTTGCACTGACTGCTGCATTAATACATGCTTTCAACCATTCCATAATGAAGGGCTTATTATTTCTTGGAGCAGGCTCTATACATTATTCAACAAATACAAAGAACATGGAAAAGCTTGGCGGCTTGATAAAGAGAATGCCGTTTACAGCGGTTTTTGTTCTCATAGGTGCTTTTTCAATTTCAGGTATACCCCCAATGAACGGCTTTGTAAGCGAATGGCTTACATACCAGTCTTTATTCATGAATATAAGTTCAAACGGGAGTCTCATAAGAATGATAATCATTCTTTCAGTCACATTGCTCTCTATGGCCGGTGCCTTGGCAATATACTGCTTTGTTAAGATGTTCGGTATTTCCTTTCTTGCTGTGCCAAGGTCAAATAACGCTAAAGATGCACTGGAAGTACCGAAACCCATGATTACAGCTATGGGAATTCTGGCTTTACTATGCGTTTTGGCAGGAATGCTGCCTAATTTGCTGATTAAGCTGTTCGACGGGATCAATCTTGATGTTTTCGGTAAAGGAATAATTAAGAAGATTTCAGGTTCCTCAAGCTTTGTACTTTACCCGATAAAATTGAACGGTTCTTCAATTTCTCTGATTTCGTTGTTCATTTGTGCAATAATAGGCATTTCAGCAATATATCTGGTAGTAAAATTCATTTCAAAGGGCAAAAAAGGCAGGACTTATGGGACTTGGGACTGCGGGTACAGAGAATTGACACCAAAAATGCAGTATACTTCTACTGGCTTCTCAAAACCTATTAGAATCGTTTTCAGAGCTATATTCAGACCTCAAAGAGAACTGCAGGTAGAAGAAGGCACATCGCCATACTTCTTTAAATCTGCTAAATATATCGTAACGATGCAATCCATTTTTGAAAAATACTTATATGAGCCTATGATCAAAAAAATTCTTAATTTTGCAAGAAGGGCGAGGCTCAAGGTTCAGACAGGAAGCATACATATTTATCTTATTTACATTTTCATTGTTATAATCGGATTGTTTGTCTACTATGCACATAGCGTGAGGTGAAAAAATGCTTAACCCTGTTTTAAAATTAATAATTCAAATATTTATAATTTTAATTACAGCTCCGCTGGTCAGCGGAATAATAAGAAAAATAAAGGCCAGGACACAGCATAGAGTTGGGGCGCCGGTGCTGCAGCTTTACTTTGACATAATAAAACTGTTTAAAAAGGAAGTCGTGGTATCCGAAAACGCTTCTTGGATATTCAGAGCAACACCGTACATATACTTTACATCAATGCTCATTGCTGCAATATGCATACCCGCTGTACCGCAGCTTTTTTCATTCAATTTCATGAGTGACGCAATCCTTGCAGTATACCTGTTCGCTATCGGAAGGTTCTTTATGACCTTATCGAGCTTGGATACGGGCAGTACCTTCGGTGGTATGGGAGCAAGCCGTGAACTTATGATTTCTTCCTTGATTGAGCCGTCGCTGATAGTGACAATTTTCACCATCGGACTCAGTAATCTTGTAAAATCCACCGGACTTAAAGCAATTTATGAGGGTTCATTGAATGCACACTTCGGGCTTTTCAGTCCGGTGTATGTTTTGCTGTTTGCATCAATGATATTGATACTTTTGGCAGAAACCGCAAGAATTCCTGTAGATGACCCGGCAACGCACCTTGAGCTTACAATGGTTCACGAAGCTATGATACTTGAGTATTCGGGCAGACATCTTGCGTTGATGCATTTGGCAGCTGCAATGAAACAACTGCTTCTTATCACATTGATAATCAACATTTTTATACCCTTCGGAGCAAGCCTGGAGCTTGGAATCGGCTTGGTTATATCATTATGCTTATATATAGTTAAAGTGGCTGCGGTTGCGGTATTGATAGGGTTGATTGAGATAAATACGGTTAAACTCAGGCTTTTCAGTGTACCGAATATAGCAGCAATATCCTTCATTTTGGCTGTTCTGGGATTTATGTCGTCCATGGTATTGGGGAGGTAGTGTATGACAAAGCTTTTGGATATTCTTAATTTGCTTTCGATGCTGATATTGGTTTCTACATTTATACTTATTTCAAATAAGCGCATTAATTCTTACATTAAGACATTCAGAGTTCAATCCTTGCTGCTTGCTGCTATTGCGGCAATCCTGGGCATCTATCACACGGTAACGGATAAAAGCTTTGACCCTGTTTTGATAATATGCGTTATTACAATAGCCTTAAAGGTTGTTTACATACCCAACAAGCTGTCCAGACTAAGTAAACAGGTTGAATACAAGGTTGAAAAGGACTTTTTTATAAATATTCCCTTGTCCATTATAATTTGCTGCGGGATAGTCGTACTCACCTGGTATGTTGTTTCGCTGGTACCGCAGCTGAACAGCGAATACAGAAGAGTTTTTCTTACCAATTCCATTTCTGTAGTGCTGATTGGGCTGTTCTTTATGATCAGCAGGAAAAAGGCTATCGGCCAGATAATAGGCTTTCTTGTTATCGAAAACGGAATGTTTCTTTCTGCGATACTTATAACAGTCGGCATGCCGATGATCGTGGAACTCGGTATCTTTTTCGATTTATTAACGGCAGTGCTGATTATGGGAATGTTTGTATTCCGGATAAACCAGAATTTTGATTCAATAGACATAAACAAGATGAAAAACTTGAAGGGATAATGGGGGCTGACATGGATTTCTTGATTATAACAATGCTGTCGATACCCTTGGCGGCATTCGGTTTGCTTTGGATCGTAAAAAATAAAAAAATAATAAATGTAATAAACATTACCGCATCAATTCTATTATTGATCAATGTTTTTATTATTGCGGGTGAAGTCGTCAAGCATAAGAAAATTGAACCCAAATTCTTATACAGTGCTTTTTATATTGATTCCTTGAACTCCATCCTGCTGATTGTAACTTCAGTTATAGGCTTTCTTGTGTCTGTCTACTCAATCAGCTATATGACGCATGAGCTTAGTAAAAAACTCATTTCAATCAGGAAGTACAGGATTTTTTTCTGTTTGCTGCACGGCTTCATTTTCACGATGCTGCTGGCAGAAATAGCACAAAACATGGGGCTGCTGTGGATTGCAATCGAGGCGACAACGCTTGCTTCCGCCTTCCTTGTAGGGTTTTACAACAATAAGAAATCTATCGAAGCCGCCTGGAAGTACATTATAATTTGTTCTGTAGGGATCGCGTTTGCTCTTATGGGAATAGTGCTGCTTTATTATTCATCGACTCAATCCCTCGGAAATACAGTAAACGGTTTAAACTGGCTGTATCTTTTTAAACATGCGGGAAGCCTTCAGGGCGGCATACTTAAATTGTCATTCCTTTTCATACTTGTCGGCTTCGGCACCAAAGCAGGACTGGTTCCGATGCATACATGGCTTCCCGACGCACACAGCCAGGCACCCTCGCCGATAAGCGCCATGCTTTCGGGAGTGCTGCTTAATACCGCAATGTACGGAATTTTAAGAGTTATGATCATAGTAAACAAGAGTTTGCACAACACTTCCTATACCGGCAATCTGCTTGTATTTTTCGGCCTTGCCTCCATTGGTACTGCTGCTGTATTTATACTGGTGCAGCAGGATTTCAAGAGATTGCTTGCATATTCAAGTATAGAGCATATGGGCATCATAGCGTTCGGTATAGGGACATTTTCCCCGTTGAGCATATTTGGCGCATTATTTCATGTTATGAACCATTCATTTACAAAATCCATGCTGTTTATCGCATCGGGAAACATATACCTGAAATATGATACAAAGAAAATTAATAAAATCCAGGGCATATTGAAGATAATGCCGATAACAGGAACAGCCTTCCTTATAGGCATGTTTGCCATAACGGGGATGCCTCCCTTCAGTATTTTCAGCAGTGAATTGAATGTTGTCGTCTCGGCCTTCAACAAAAATAATTTTATTGGGGCCGGACTGCTGCTGCTTTTTCTGGCGTTGATCTTTGCCGGATTCATATCGCAGCTGATAAAGATGTTTTATGGGAAACCGTTGTCAAAGGATATAAAAAAAGGGGAAATAAGCGTAGTTGGCTCTGCAGTGCTTATTGCAGTTGTCATACTGATCTCAGTATCGGGGCTGTATCTGCCAAGACCTTTACTGACGTTGTTGAATTCGGCAAGAAACATAATCTTAGGCGCATGATAAACGGTTTTTAGAAAAGAGGTAATTTGGAAATGTCTGATAAAATCATTGAAATACTGAATAAGAACCTTTCCGCAGAAATCCTTTCTGTGAATACTCTTAACGGCAATGAGCTTTACGTAGAAATTGCGCCGCAAAATATAGTGAAAGCATGCAATTCTATATATAAGAATTTGGAATGTTCTCTTATATCAATGTTTGCAAACGACGAAAGGGTTTTGGATGGCAATTTTTCAATTTATTATACATTCTCTGTAAAAAAGGCAAGGAAGCTGGTTGTTTTTAAGATTAAAACTAATGACCCGGCTTCGGGAATAGAATCCATCGCAGATTTTATTCCTGCTGCAAGCCTGTATGAAAGAGAAATAAAAGACATGTACGGCATTTCTTTTATTGGTATGCCTGATGAAAGAGAGCTTGTATTCCACGAAAACTGGCCGGAAAATACATTTCCACTGAGAAAAGAATTCAATGTAAATGAAAAACCAGTATTAGCGGACAGAAAGCAAAACTTTGTTAAAATTGAGGGGACAGGAGTCTTTGAAATACCTGTAGGTCCGGTGCATGCAGGAATAATTGAACCCGGACATTTCAGATTCAGCGTTGCCGGAGAGCCGATAATCAATCTTGAAGCAAAGCTGTATTATGTACACAAAGGCATTGAAAAGGCAATAGAAAACCAATCTGTTGAGAAAGTAACGTTCATCTCCGAAAGAATTTCGGGTGATGAAGCCTTTACAAATTCAATGGCATACTGCCAGGCGATAGAAAGGATATGTTCAATAAGCAGTATTCCTGAGAGAGCGCTCTACAGCCGTACAATCTTCGCAGAGCTGGAAAGATTGATCGGACACTTGGGCGACATATCCGGAATATGCATGGATGTTGCATTCATATTCGCATCAGGACAGTTTACACTTATGAGACAATGGCTGCAGGGACTTAATGAAAACCTGACAGGAAGCAGGTTCTTAAGAAGCATTAACAAGCCAGGAGGTATAAGAAAAGATTTCCTGAAAGGAAAAGAAAACTTGATTATTGCCGAACTGGACAGGGTTGAGAAGGAATTTATCGAGACTGTTGATGTAATCAAGTCAAACAGCCTCTTTATCGACAGAGTAGAGAATACAGGGGTAGTAAAGCCTGTAATCGCAAAAGACTTAAATGCAGTAGGACCAGCTGGCCGCGCAGCGGGAATAGAGGGCGACGTAAGGGTCGATCATCCCTATGCCGCATATGACAAGATTAAACCCAGAATATCTATACATGGCAATGGCGATGTGAACTGCAGGATGAATGTCAAAATAGAAGAGGTTATAGATTCAATTAGAATTATCCGGGAAGCTCTTGAAATGATGCCGCAGGACGGTTCGGTATTTGAAGGCCTTCCTGACATGCCCCCTTACAAGTTTGCATTCGGCCTCACTGAATCTCCGAGGGGAGAAAACTGTCATTGGATAATGTCAGGAGAAAACAATACAATATACCGCTACAAGATCAGGACTCCGTCCTTCTGCAATTGGCCGGTAGTATGTCATGCGGTAAAGGGCAACATTGTACCCGATTTCCCGCTGATAAACAAGAGCTTTAATCTATCATATTCAGGTAATGATCTGTGATCGAAGTCTGATTGAAAAGCATAATTAATAAGATTCAGGCATTTTAAAATGTATTTGGAGGACTTATGTATAAAATCATAAAGAAATTCATACAACTTGGTGTCGTTACGGTTGACTACCCGAAGAAGCCGGTATGTAACCCAAACATTGTCGGCAGGCCTAAAATAGATGACGTAAAGTGCAATGATTGCGGCGAGTGTATAAAACGGTGTCCTACAGCTGCAATTAAAAAATCTGTTTTAAATAATAGTAATGGTGACAGAACGTCAATACATGTTAACATCGATGAGTGCATCTTTTGTTCTTTATGCTCTGATGTATGCGCGCAGAAAGCTATTATAATGACCAATGAGTTTGAGCTTGCGGCAAAGAAAAGGAAAGACCTCAGATCTGACACGGAGGATGCTTTTTTACCCGCAGACGAAGATTATGAAGTAATAGGGAAACGGTTGAAAGACAGCATATACAAGCATTTTGGACGGAGCCTTCATATAAGAGAAGTGGATGCGGGCTCCTGCAACGGCTGCGACAATGAAATAAATGCACTAAACAGGCCATTAAATGACATTGAGCGTTTTGGAATATCGTTTGTTGCTTCACCGAGACACGCAGACATGCTGCTCGTAACTGGGCCTGTTTCAAGAAACATGGAAACGGCTTTGATAAAAACATACAATGCAGTCCCGGATCCCAAGCTTGTTGTAGCTGTTGGCGCATGTGCATGCAGCGGCGGTATTTTCAAAGACCTCTATGCAACAAAAAACGGAATTGACAGTATTATTCCTGTAGATGCGTACATACCGGGATGCCCCCCAAGACCTCATGCGTTGATATACGGTATTTTAAAAGCTATTGAAAGAATTTAGGCAATATAGTATAATAAACATAATTGATAATCATAATTAACTTTTCTATTTTTTCCTTTTTTATTTTTAATTTTTTAATTTTAACATTGGGGGGAGTGATTCTATGGCAGGTTACAATCTTGATGAAAAGACCGGCTTGTTTTCGGGCTTCGGAATCAAAGCCAGTAAGCTAATTAAGAAAGATGATACTGTGGATGTTAAGCATTTTAATATGTTTAACTTTTTAAAGGCAACAGCCACTGATATAACCGAGAATTCAATAAGAATACAGTCAAAGGAAAAATACGGCGATCTTCAGGTTTTGGTCGGAGATCCTATAGTAATTAACTACATAAACTCAGGAGAAGTGTACTCCATAAGTGCTACCCTATCACAAGTTTTCATGATGGATCCTCTTGAAGCAATAGTCAAAATAAACAAAATAGAAAAAATGAAGGATCTAAGAAAATTTGAAAGATTTTTTGTAAGTTACTCGGCATCTGTAAAGATTCTCGGTGTATCCGAAAACAAGTTTGCTGCTGTTAAAAACATCAGTCTGGGCGGCGTAAAGGTTAATTGCAAGGAAGACATCATGCTTGAAGATGTTATAGAAATGACAGTTACGATAGATAAAGTAAATAAACTTTCATTTACAGGGAGAGTTGTAAGAAAAGGAAAGACAGATAATTATAACGAATACGGAATCGAATTCATAGAAATGTCCGAAAATAATTCAAAAATTCTTCACCACTGTATAAGCCAATTAACTTTCGGATAATAAAAGCGGGAGAACATATGTCAAAGGAATGTCAATTATACGATCGTAAATGCATAGCTTGCGGAGAATGTGAATTCTGCGATCTTGATCCAAAAAAGAAATGCGACAACTGCGGAAAATGCTTTATAAATGAAGGGGATTTCAGAACCCTGGATGTCTTGAAATACTTGAAGGATAAGGATAAAAAATAGCAGTAGGGTAATCTATCTATTAGTTAAATATGCTTAAGTATACGTTAAAATCGAGAGGATTTGTGATATCCCCTCGATTTTATTTTGCTTTAGTTTTCAGCTTTTCATTAACCTTTTTCAGCTTATCACGAATTTCACCGTTGTCTGAAAAGAATCTTCCGTTATGCTCAAGAAACTCCTCATAGTATTTTTTCGCTTCGGAATATTCCTTCTTTGTGTTATAGACATCTCCCAGCATCTTTAAAATAAAGGTGCATTTTTTGTCAAGCCGGTATCCTGCTTGAAGTGCAGAAAGTGCTTTGTCAATTTCACCTGTTTTTTTGTATACCAGAGCCAGATTATAGTAGGCATATTTCGAGCTGTGGTGTCTGTTGGTAATAGAAGACTGCTCTATGCTTTTTTCATATTCTTTCTTGTAGTAATAGACTCTTGCAAGGTTTGTATGGGCTACATCGTTCCAGTAGTTTATTTCTATTGCCTTCAAAAATTCCCTTTCTGCAATGTCCAGATGCTGAGGGTTTGAATTATGCTTCGAATCATATTTATTCATGTGGTTTGTTGCAAGAGAGCAATGAGCCCTGTCGCTGCCGGGCGCCTTCTTGACTACGTCTGTCCATAGTCTTATGGAGCTGCTGAAAACATAATTCCGCTGTATTGTAACAATAGAATAAGTAAAAATCATAGTACAGCTCAGTATAATGAAATACAAAAGCGGTTTTTTAATGAAATAATGAGTCCTTCCCCGAATAGATTTCCCGCTGAAAACAATCCCTACGATACTGATTATGAAGCCTATTATAGGGAAGTAAAGCCTGTGCTCGAAGTATACATCCTTAATGGATATAAAGGAGGATTCAATTGAAAGACCTAAGAAAAACCAAAATATGCCGAAGGAAAACAGCTTGTTTTTCTTTACCTTTATTATGGCTGCTAGCCCGATAGCCGCAAGAATAATAAGTGAAACAAAGGAAGCATTATTCCATAAAGGTTTTGTCAGCAAGGATTTTGATATCGTGTAATCATTGCTGTAATCGAAATTAAGGTTATCCGGTATAAAAAGCTGCCTAATGTATGTCACTATTACTTTTAGTTCGGTATAGAAATAGTGAAGGTTGTTCATAGAGGTGCTGGCCTTGAAATTTACATTTGGATCGCTTTGGCTGTGACCGTGAAGAAAAAGATTCGTGCCGGGAATTATCGGAACAGTCATAAAAATTATTGATAAAAATGTTATTCTTTTATACCAGGGTGTCTTACCATCCTTAAGAAAGAACATTAGCTCAATCAGTAAAAGCATGAACGGAATTGTAATTGTATTTTCTTTTGTAAACATTGCAAACAGTATTGATATAAGCGTAAAAAAGAAATATCGGATCTTATCTGTAATCCTGAATCTGATATAAAAATAAACGGCCAGAAGGTAAAATAACGCAGCGAGGGACGCCGTACGCTGGATTATATATGTTACTGCATTGACCTGAACGGGATGACAAATAAAGATGAGTGCGCTCAGCATTGAGATTATATTTCTGTATCTTCCGGTTACTTTATCGCTGAAATGTCTAAGCCCCAATAGGTTTTTCAAAATGAAAAAGACCAAAATTCCGTTGAAAATATGGATTCCAAGGTTAACGATATGATAGCCGATTACGTCGTTTTCATGTATGAAATAATTGATTGCCAGCGTGAAGTACAGAACTATCCTGTTGGAATAGAAATTCCACATGGATATAATGTTCAAAGGATTTCTTATGGAGTAGTTGTTGTCTATCGAACCAAAATCGTCGAGAATGAATGGCGATGTAAAGCTTCCCGAATATATTATCAGTGCAAGCAGCCCAATTACAGAAAAGGATATTTCCTTTTTTTCCAACAACCCTTCAATCTTCTTATGCATAATTCACCAAAAAGTACTTTGTTTTATAGTTCCGAATACTATAAGTCTAACACGATTATAGTATTCAAAACAATTATATCATTATAAATAAACCATAATAATGGTTAAAAAATGCATTATATGTTATACTAAGCACTGGAAACAGACTAAGGAATAGAATTTTTACCAGAGGAAAATAAGATGCAAAAGGAAATATATTTAGATAACGGGGCTACAACAAAGCCTTATGATGCTGTAATAAAATATATGTGCGAGGTCGCGGCAGAAACTTACGGTAATCCTTCATCTCTGCACATAATGGGCATTGAAGCAGAAAGGCTGGTTAGAAAGGCCAGAGAATCCATAGCCGGGTACCTGTCCTGTGATGTAAAGGAAATCATATTTACTTCAGGAGGAACCGAATCGAATAATCTTGCTATCCGTGGATATTTAAGAGCAAACCCGAGAAAGGGTAAACATATAATTACTTCAACAATAGAGCACCCTTCGGTTCTGGAGGTTTACAAGCATTTGTCCGAAAATGGCTATACTGTTGATTATATCAATGTAGACAGCAGCGGAAGAATCATTCTTGATGAATTGAAGAGCAAGCTAACAAAGGATACAGCTTTAATCAGTATCATACATGTAAACAATGAGGTTGGCTCAATACAGCCGATAGAAGACATTGTCAGAATAAAAAACGAGATCAATCCGGAAACTGTTCTGCATGTTGATGCGGTACAGTCCTTCGGGAAAATCAAAATAAACCCTCAAAGGAGCGGAATAGACCTGCTATCCGGAAGTTCGCACAAAATCCATGGCCTTAAGGGAGCAGGCTGCCTTTACGCAGGCAGAAAAATCAGAATCAAGCCGATAGTATTCGGCGGAGGCCAGGAAGCCTTATTGAGATCAGGGACTGAAAATGTTCCTGCCATATGCGGCTTTGGAATGGCCTGCGACATTAAATCGGCAAATATGGCTGAAGACTGGAACAGTATTACAAGGCTGAAAACGATGTTCCTTGAAAGATTAATGGAAAGCACATTGGACTTTGTTATAAATTCCGATAACTGTGCTTCTCCTTATGTACTCAATATTTCTTTCAGTGATCTTCGTTCGGAGGTTTTGCTGCATCACCTTGAAGAAAAAAGAATATTTGTTTCAACCGGTTCGGCATGCTCTTCAAGGAAGAATGTGCACAGTCATGTACTTAAAGCCATGGGCAAAAAGCCGTCTGAAATAGACGGAGCCATAAGATTCAGCTTTTCGGCATTCAACAACGGAGAAGACATTGAAAAAACCATAGAAGCTTTGAAAGAGATCATTCCGAGGATACGGATTAATAAAAGGGCCAAATAGGCAAATAAACAAACATTTTACGGAGGCTTTGCAATGAAAAGGATTATACTTGTCAGATATGGAGAAATAATTTTAAAGGGTTTGAACAGACCTGTTTTTGAGGATAAACTGGTCAACAACATAAAAAAATCGGTCAGGGATCTGGGAAAGGTCAGCATTATCAAATCACAGGGAAGAATATATGTAGAACCTGAAGCTGATGAATATGATTTTGATGCTTCTATAGAACGCATCGTTAAGGTGTTCGGTATTGTATCTGTAAGTTCTGTATGGAAGATAAAGACTGACTTTGAGGAAATAAAGGAATATTCAGATAAGCTTGTAAAGGATATCCTGGCTAAAAAACAGCATAAAACCTTCAAGGTTGAAACAAAACGCGGAAACAAGCGATTTCCGATGCAATCGCCGGAAATATCAAGAGAAATCGGCGCACACATCCTTGATAACAATCCTTCTTTGACAGTAGATGTAAACAAGCCCTCCTTTATTCTTTTTATTGAAGTCAGGGACTACACCTATATTTACTCCGAAATAATTCCTTCCAACGGAGGTCTTCCTCTCGGTACCAACGGAAAAGCCATGCTTCTGCTTTCAGGTGGCATAGACAGTCCGGTAGCTGGCTGGATGATGGCTAAAAGAGGTGTTGAGATAGAGGCAGTGCATTTTTACAGCTATCCTTATACAAGCGAGCGTGCGAAGGAAAAGGTTATAGAGCTCACCAAGATACTGTCGTCCTACTGTTACCAGCTTAATCTTCATGTAGTGCCTTTTACCGACATTCAGCTTGAAATCAATGAAAAGTGTCCGGAAGATCAGCTGACAATAATAATGAGGCGGGCAATGATGATAATAGCCGAAAGAATTGCAGAGTCAACAGGCTGTCTGGCTCTTATCACAGGAGAGAGCATGGGACAGGTTGCAAGCCAGACAATACAAAGCCTTGGTGTAACAAACGCTGTAGTCGGTATGCCTGTTTTCAGGCCTTTGATAGGTATGGATAAGAATGAAGTGGTTGATATAGCAAGAAAAATCGGGACTTTTGAAACCTCGATATTGCCATATGAAGACTGTTGTACGGTATTTGTGGCTAAACACCCGAAAACCAGGCCTCAATTGGATAAGGTTCTAGAAATTGAAAAGAAGCTGGAGCTTGAACCAATGATAAAAACAGCCATTGAAAACACTGAACTGATAAAGGTAAGGGGATGACAAAAGCTGCAGGTAAACATTAAGATTATAGTATAAATGTGACAAGTCGTAATATTTATATATTGAGCACACTATTATTCAGGATGTGTTAAATGATGCTTCAGGAGATAAATATTATGCTGCTTGATTTTATTAAAAAATATAAGAAAGTGCTGATAGCAGTCTGTACCTGCATTTTGCTCATTTTTACAGTTTGTACGGCACTACTGTTCAGCAGACATACCTACTACAAGGGCATATATGTAGCAGGCTTGGATTTATCCGGCTTAAATAAGAACGAAGCCTTTGATTTAGTGAATAAAAAGCTTGAAGAAGAATATTATAATCGAAGTATAACCCTTGCATATAAAAATCAGATATGGAGCTATAGTTTAAATGATTTTTCAGTAAGGTTCTCGGTTCGAGAGACACTGGATAATGCTTATAAGATAGGGCATACGGGTAACATATTCAGAAGGCTCGCCGCCATAACCGGCGCAAGGATTAAGCATTATCATGCTGATGTGGGGGTATATTATGATTCTCAGAAAATAGTTATGGCCTTAAACCAAATCAAACGCAAGATTGATAAAACGCCTGTGAATGCGAAAGTAATCTATAAAAATGGAATTATAAAGCATTCTAAGGATGAAAATGGGCTTTTGCTGGATGTTGACAATAATTTGTTATTGGTAGAGAATTATATATTGAAGAAGAATTTTGATGAAATCTTTCTCAGGGTTGACGAAATTACCCCCAAAATATCATATAAAAGCATTGTAAATGTTAATCATGTACTTTCATCCTTTAAAACTGTATTTGATTCGTCGGTTGAGAACAGGTCTCATAACATAAGCATATCATGTGAAAAAATAAATGGCACCATACTCATGCCCGGAGAAATATTTTCAATGAATGCCGCACTTGGTCCCAGAACAGCTGAGAATGGCTACAAGGAAGCAAAGGTGATTCTTCAGAATGAACTTGTCGATGGAATGGGCGGAGGGGTATGCCAGGTAACGACAACCTTGTATGACGCAGTGCTTCTTTCAATGCTCGAAATCATAGAAAGAACTCCCCATTCATTGGTTCCGGCATATGTACAACCCGGTCAGGACGCAACTATTGCAGATGACTACATAGATTTTAAATTTCAGAATAACAAGGATTATCCCATAAGCATAAGCACCAGTGTCCGGGGTGGTGTTATAACTGTTTATATACTAGGCATAAATGATAAGGATATAAAAAAAGTAAAGCTTGTTTCAAAAGTAGTCAAAGAGTATACTCCTGAAAAGGACGAAATTGTTTTTGACGACAGTATTCCGGATAATGAAAAATTATTGGTCAGAGCGCACAAAAATGGCTGCCTGGCTGATCTTTACAGACAAATATTTGATATTGACGGGCGTCTTCTGAAAGAGGAGAGAATATCGGAAAACAGATATAAGCCTGTTGCGGCTCAATACAAGGTTAACCGAAACTATTCCGTTAATACCCAAACCGAAAGGATAAAAACAAATGGATAGTGCTTTGTATAATAAGAAAATTATTTGCCCGGTATGCTCAAAGGAATTTGAGATGACAAAAGTCAAGTCCAAGGCTTGCAGAGTGCAATCGAGGGATACCGATTTCTGCGTTTATTATGAAGGAATCAACCCGATTTTTTATGATCCGATTGTATGTGAAAACTGCGGATATGCGGCTTTGTCAGATAAATTCGAAGAAATAGCAATTAAAGATGCAAAAATAATCAAGGATACTATAAGTCCAAGGTGGGTAAAAAGAAGCTTTGCAGGAGAAAGGTCAATAGATATTGCACTCGAGACTTTTAAGCTTGCTCTTTACAACTTACAGGTCAGGAAGGGCAAGGCAAGTGAAATCGCAAAGGTATGTCTTCGTATAGCTTGGTTGTACAGGATTAAAAAAGACGAAAAAGAAAATGATTTTCTTAAATTCGCCCTGAACTACTACAACGAAATGTATATGAAGGAAAGACTTCCCGTGGACAAGCTGGACGAGTTTACAGTCATGTACATGATAGCCGAATTAAGCAGGCGTACCGGCAATATAAGCGAAGCAGTGCAATGGTTCAGCAAGGTCGTAAGTTCGCCCGAAGCCAGAAAAAATACTCAATTGATTGAAATGGCACGTGAGCAGTTTCAATTGGCCAAACAACAGGAATAAAGGAATACATACGATGAACATAGGAAAAGTTCCGAATGAAGCATTGAAGAAAATAATTTTAGATAAGATAAAACATAAAAGGGATGAAATAATCCTGCGGCCCCAAATAGGTGAAGACTGCAGTGCGGTAGATTTTGGCGAAGATGTCTGCGTTCTTACCACCGACCCTATTACAGGCACTGCGCAAGAAATCGGACGACTTGCCGTTCAGGTATCCTGCAATGACATAGCCTCAGCCGGCGTCGAACCTCTAGGTCTGATGGTTACAATACTTGCCCCTCCGGAAACACGTGAAAGTGAATTGGAATTACTTATGACAGACTTATGTGAAACAGCAGATGAACTAAATGTTGACATAATGGGCGGGCATACCGAAATTACGGCAGCGGTAAATCGGTTCGTAGTTATAACTACTGCGATCGGAAAGGCTGTCAAAGGACAAATGGTGACGACATCAGGCGCAAAACCCGGAGACAGCATAGTTATGACGAAGTCCGCAGGGATAGAAGGTACAGCAATTATAGCAGCTGAGAAGGAAAAGGAATTGACAGAGGCATTCGGTATTGAGTTTGTCAATAAAGCCAAAGAATACATAAAAAATATCAGCGTAGTGAAAGAAGGAAGGATAGCCGGAGAATTCGGAGTCAATGCAATGCATGATGTAACTGAGGGCGGAGTTCTTGGGGCGGTTTGGGAAGTAGCGGAGGCTGCAGGCCTGGGGATTAGGCTTGATAAGAAAAAGCTGCCGGTTGCACATGAAACAAAATTGATTTCAGATTACTATAAAATTGACCCCTTGAAGCTTATATCAAGCGGTTCAATGGTTATTGCCTGTTCCGACGGGAAAGGACTGGTTGAAAAGCTGGCTCAAAACGGTATAAGTGCCGCAGTTGTTGGAACCTTTGAAGCCACTCGGGAGTGTCTGCTTATAACTGATTCTTCCGAAGAGAAAATCCTGCCGCCCGGTTCGGACGAATTGTATAAAGTAGTTTAGGACATGCACTAATTTGTTTTTTTAAACCTAATATGTAAACAAGTATATAATTTTTTTCGTTTTTAATTGACATACTTTTTGTAAATGTTTATAATTTTCTTAAAAGTTAATAAATTCGCGGATGATTGTTATGGGAGAGATGCCTGCTTGAAAAATCAGGTACACCGAAGGAGCAATACTCTCAGGTCAAGTGACTGTAACATGACGCACCTCTGGAGAGACCGTCAAGGCGCCGAAGGGGCAAGTTTCCTGGAATTATATACTTAATTCCGCGAAATAATCTCTCAGGCAAAAGGACAGAGTAGGAAAAGCTTAATTACCATGCTTTTACTTGTATTCAGAGGGTCAAATCGTTATGATTTGGCTTTTTATATTTGTCAATTTAACAAAATGCTGCTGAAACTGCTTTAAACTAATTTTCTTATATAAAGGGAGGATTTATATGTATAGTCTCAAGGAAGTAACAAAAATTGATCCTGAAGTTGCACAAGCCATTGAGCAGGAAGTTGGCCGTCAGAGAAATAAGATTGAGCTTATTGCATCGGAAAACTTTGTCAGTGAAGCTGTCATGGAAGCTCTTGGAACACCACTTACAAACAAGTATGCAGAAGGTTATCCCGGTAAAAGATATTACGGCGGATGCGAATATGTAGATATAGTTGAAGAACTTGCAAGGGAAAGGGCGAAAAAAATCTTTGGAGCAGAACATGCAAATGTCCAGCCTCATTCCGGAGCGCAAGCAAATATGGCGGTATTCTATGCCGTATTAAACCCGGGTGATACTGTATTGGGAATGAACCTGGCTCACGGAGGACACCTTAGCCACGGAATGCCCAAGAACATTTCAGGAAAGTACTTTAACGTAATTCCTTACGGTGTAAAAAAGGATGACTGCAGGATCGATTACATCGAGCTTAGAAGATTGGCGTTGGAACACAAGCCAAAGCTGATTGTATGCGGTGCAAGCGCTTATCCCAGAGTCATAGATTTTAAGGCTTTCAGAGAGATAGCAGATGAAGTCGGTGCTCTTCTGATGGTGGATATGGCACATATAGCAGGACTGGTTGCTGCAGGCCTTCACCCCAATCCGGTACCGTACGCACATTTCGTAACGACTACAACGCATAAAACCTTGCGCGGGCCAAGAGGCGGAATGATACTTTGCACGTCTGAATATGCCAAGGCTATAGACAGTGCTGTGTTCCCGGGCTTGCAGGGCGGACCTTTGATGCATGTTATTGCAGCCAAAGCTGTTAATTTCAAGGAGGTTTTATCAGAGGATTTCAAAGAATACCAGAAACAAATTGTAAAGAATGCAGCTGCTTTGGCTAAAGCTTTAATGGATAAAGGCTTTAAGCTGGTTTCAGACGGAACAGACAATCACCTTATGCTTGTAGACCTCAGCGACAAAGGCATAACAGGCAAAGAAGCGCAGTATAAGCTTGATGAAGTCCTTATTACTGTAAATAAGAACGGCATTCCTTTCGATACTCAAAGCCCATTTGTAACAAGCGGAATAAGAATAGGAACGCCTGCTGTTACTGCAAGGGGAATGAAGGAAGAAGACATGGTTGAAATAGCAGATATGATCCATCTTGCGCTTACCGATTTTGATAATTCGAAGGAAAAGGTTATTGAAAGAGTTAATACTCTCTGCAAAAAATATCCTCTATATTAATCAAAATTAATTAAAATGCCGAAAGGCATTTTTTTTTAACCCTTACAACAGCTTGTGTTTGAATGGTATGAGATTTTATTAAAAACAGAGAAATTAAGAATTAACTGGATATTTTCTTGTGTAATCCGGTTAAAAGCGGAAAAATTCAGTAATAACGGATTTAACAATTTAATTGGATTGTATTATATTTTTGATATAGAATATTTTGAAATTCAAAATATGGTGGTGATGAATTTGGATGAAATTGATAATGAGGTATACATTGTAGGTGAACTTTTCAGGGAGCTGTTCAAAAAAATCAGCCTTATCGAAAACAAAAAGCACCTTTACAAGGACTTTAAGGAACTTACACTGATAGAGATTGATACGATTCTTGTGATAGGCTGTGAGGAAAAGAAAAGTATGTCTGAAATAGCAAAAATGCTGGGTGTAAGCTTCGGGACACCTACTGTAACTATTGACAGACTTATTAGCAAGGGTTTTGTAGAACGTACAAGGGATGATGCCGATAGAAGACAGGTATTCATTGAGCTCTCTCCAAAAGGTAAAGAGGTGTACAATTCTGTCGTTGAGCTGAAGAATAAAGCAACAAGAATTATTTTCGGTATATTGACTAAAGAAGAGCGGGAAGGAACGATTGCAGTACTTTCAAAGCTTAATAACATGTTCAGTGAAATGACCAGTAATATTTAGAAAGTGAAGACTATGAAAAATTTTACGATAATGCTTTGAAAATCAAAATATTTAAAACGCCAAATATCTAAAAACCCAAATATATAGTAAAATGAAGGAGGCCATTACATGTTAAAACTTAATACAAAATTTAAAAGAATTGCTGTAGTAACAGCAGTAATTTTGATTCCTCTGATATACAGCTTCTTCTATCTGTATGCTTTCTGGGATCCGTACAGCAAGCTTGAGGATCTTCCTGTAGCTATAGTAAATCAAGATCAGGGATCGATTATAAACGGAGAAACCAGAAATGCAGGAAATGAGATCATTAAAGAGCTGAAGACGGATAAATCCTTGAAGTGGATTGTAACCGATCAATCAGATGCATCAGACGGATTGAAAAACAGAAGGTATTATGCTGAAATCCTGATACCGAAGGATTTCTCCAACAACCTGTCATCTGTAGAAAAGGATAAGAAGACACCAGGTGTTTTAATTTATACAGCAAATGAAAAAAGAAATTTCCTTGCTGCACAGGTGCTGAACAGAGGAATGCTTGAGTTCAAAGACAAAATATCGAAGAGACTTACAAAAGAAATCGTATCAAACATTACAATTGAAGTGAAGAAAATCCCCAAAAACCTGCTGGAACTCGTAGATAAACTTGATAAGGCCTCTGACGGTTCAGGCCAGCTCTATAGCGGTTTAGGCGATTTAAAAAAGAATCAGCTTGAATTTAATAAAGGAATTGAAAAGCTGAACAATGGATTGGCAAAACTTAATACCGGTTCAAATAAACTTTCTGATGGAGGAAAGAATTTATATGAAGGCCTGTCATCAGGCTCCACAGAATATAAAAAGCTTGCAGATGGTTCAACACAGTTTAAAGCAAAGCTCTCAGAGTTAAATACCGGGGTATCAAGCTTGAATACCGGCGCTTCTGATCTTAATAAGGGTGCATTAAAGCTTAATAAGGGTGCTTCTGATCTTAATACAGGCGCTTCCAAGCTAAATACCGGTATATCGACTTTAAATTCCGGACTATCTAAATTAAATAGTGCTTTTAGTGGTTTTTCGCTCAAAACCTTTTCTGATGGGATAAGCCAATACACTGAAAGTGTTAAAACACTTACGGCTGCAGACAAGACTGTTTCCGATTTACTGCAGGCTTATCTGAAGGCTCACCCTGAGGCTATGAATGATAAGAACATTCAAAATATTATTGCAATATCCCAGAAGTCCGGCGGCGCATTAGATAAGATAAACGCTGCATCAGACACAATAAAATCCAGCAGTGATGTGCTTTCGGGAAGCATGAAGCAGCTTACAAGCGCAGTAAAAGAGCTCTCCGGCGGGTCAACACTGCTGATGCAAGCTTCAAATCAATTGTACAACGGTACTGCTCAATTGAAAGATGGTTCGGCTCAATTGAAAGATGGCTCTAATAAACTGAAAGATGGTATGACTCAAATAAAGGATGGTTCTACAAAGCTTGTTAGCGGATATGCTCAAATAGATGGAGGAATACAGCAAGCTTTTGCCAAAATGAAACAAGCTGCCGAAGGGGCAAAACAATTGTATGCCGGTTCTCAAAATCTTAACTCGGGACTGAAGGAAGCATATAAAGGAAGTAACGAGCTGAATTTAAACGCAGGTAAATTTGTTGACGGACAGAATAAGCTTCAAGCTGGTGCGAAAACACTTTTTGACGGCTTGTCAGATGGTAAAACACAGGTTGGCGATAATATAGGCCTTCTCAATGTAAATCTGAATAAGCTTCAGGGTATTGATAATTATGCATCAGAACCGGTTAAGATGGAGGATAAAAAGCTGGATCCTGTTCCTGATTATGGCACGGCATTTGCACCGTATTTCATGTCCCTGTCGCTCTGGGTGGGATCGCTGTTGGTATTCTACACGATTTACCTTGACCCTGAAATAAAGTTCAAGAGAGTATCAAGGAACTCAAAGGGATATCTCAGATTTTTCAGTTATTATCTAATAGCGATAGTGCAGGCTATTGTATTGGGAATAGTACTTGAAAAAGGCCTTGGTTTGGATGTAAAGAGCCACCTGCTGTTCTATGGGGTTTGCATACTGGTATCCTTGACATTTATTTCGATCATGCAATTCCTGATTGTTCACCTTGGAGAAGTCGGAAAATTCCTTGCAATCCTATTCCTGATCCTGCAATTGACATCCTGCGGCGGAACCTTCCCGATGGAGCTTGTTCCTAAATTCTTCAATGTGTTATATGACTTTATGCCTATGACATATTCGGTTAATGTATTCAAAGAGGTTATTTCGGGAATTGACTACGGTTATTTGACAAGAAATGTTTTCATACTCGGTGCAATCATGATAGTATTCCTTGTGGTATCATTCATCATTTCAAAGAAAACCGGACTAACCAAGGATGACGAAGAAGGAATAATGATTAATGATAAGCTGGGGAAGGATGTTATAGCTTAAGACTGAACGAATATTTTAAAAGGCTTTCTTAAACGGAAGGCCTTTTTTCAGTTTTTTGGGCAGTTTTGTCGTGCAAAATGATATAGTTCAGAACATTTGTTTGAAAAATGCTTTAACAGAAGTTATAATAAAAGCATCTTATATTTTGCGGAAGGAAGTAGAATGGATGGCTGAAAGGCAGAAGGAACCTCTTGCATACAGAATGTGTCCCAGGACGATAGAAGAATTTGCGGGTCAGGAGCATATTATCGGAAAAGGTAAAATGTTGTACAGGATGATAAAGGCTGATTTAATAACATCAATCATTCTTTTTGGGCCTCCCGGAATAGGTAAAACTTCTCTTGCAAGGATTATTGCCGCATCAACCAAAACTAATTTCGAGAAACTGAATGCCGTTACGGCAGGAGTAGGGGATATAAGAAGAATCGTTTCCGACACGCAGAACCAGATCATCAATCCTAAAGGCAAGACGGTCCTGTTTATTGATGAAATACATAGATTCAACAAGTCTCAGCAGGATGCGCTGCTGCCATATGTTGAAAACGGTACAATCGTACTAATAGGTGCCACTACCGAAAACCCTTTCTTTGAAGTCAACAAAGCGCTGATATCAAGGTCTTCCGTATTTATGCTCAAGCCTTTGAGTGAAAAAGATATTATTAAGATAATTAAAAACGCTATAGAGGATAAAGAAAGGGGACTTGGCAATTACGACCTGGAAATTGAGGAGCAAGCACTTTCATACCTTGCACAGGTTTGCAACGGAGACTCAAGAATAGCACTGAATGCACTTGAACTGGCAGCAACGACATCAGAAATCGGAAAAGACGGAAGGCTACATATTGATCTGGGCATAATCGAGGAATGTGTTCAAAAAAGGGCCGTAATGTTCGATAAGTCAGGCGAAAACCATTACGATAATATAAGCGCTTTTATCAAATCCATGCGCGGAAGTGATCCTGATGCTGCTGTATTTTACCTTGCAAGAGCAATTTATGCCGGTGAGGATCCGGAATTTCTTGCAAGAAGGATAGTTATCTGTGCCTCAGAGGATGTGGGAATGGCCAATCCCTCTGCATTGCAGGTTGCGGTAGCTGCTGCGGAAGGAGTAAGAATGATAGGAATGCCGGAGGCAAGGATATTGTTGGCCCATGCAGCTGTTATGGTAGCAACAAGTCCTAAATCCAATTCAGCCTATGCTGCGGTAAATAAAGCTCTTGATGATGTTGCATCGAAGCGCACCGGAGAGGTTCCAATGCATTTGAGAAATGCTGCAGCGAGCGGCATGAAAGATCTGGGCTACGGAAAGGGCTACAAGTATGCGCATGATTACCCCGGAAATATAGTGAAACAGGATTATCTCCCAGAAGAAATGAAAGGAACAATATACTACAACCCGACTTCAAACGGTTATGAATTAAAGATAAAGGACTGGCTGGAAAGAAGAAGGGACTCAAATTAAATTGTTCTTGTCCTTACCATATTTTCTTTTCCCCAATCATACATCATTCCCAGGATAGGAAGCAGTTTTGCACCTTTTTCGGTAAGGGAATATTCCACTTTGGGCGGAATTTGATGATATTCCTTTCTATTGACGATACCCTCGCCTTCAAGTTCTTTTAGCTGCTGGCTCAGCATTTTATGCGTTATTCCGTTGATTGCTTTTTTTAATTCTCCATACCTTTTTACAGTATCTTTTCCATCAGCCATAAGATGATAAATTATTAATAGCTTCCATTTCCCGCCTATTGCATCCAAGGTATATTCTATGGGACAAATATTTTTACAATTCGTATAGGTCATATTTGATCACATTACTTTCCAATTGTATAGTATCTAACATAATAGTGCATACTTTAATTTTTTCATATGCTGTCTATAATGAATATATAATATAAAGCTTTGCATGTAAAGTATTAAATGAGAGGTGTGTAATTATGGAATTTAATGAGGTAGTAAGATCGAGAAGAAGCATAAGAAAATTTAAAAAGGAGCCTATCCCGGACAGCATGATAAGGGAAGTAATTGATGCCGGAAGATTGGCTCCTTCCGGAGTGAACATTCAGCCATGGCGATATGTAATCGTAAAGAGCGAAGAGAAGAGAAAAACGGTATCAAATGCTGTATATTCCAAACATGCGGCTATTGCGCCGGTTCTGATTATTTGCGCCATTGATCTGCGAACATATGCCGAAATGCCTGTAAGAATCAAGGAACTTATAAAAGCAGACGCAATAAAAAGTACTCCATTAGAAAAAGCATCGTCAGAGGATATTTTCGGCAATGAGGTATGGCTTAAAGTCAATTCAGCGCTGAATGCGGCAATTTCAATAGAACATATGGTATTGAAAGCAACCGATCTTGGACTGGGAAGCTGCTGGCTCGGAGCATTCGATGAAAGCGGGGTTAAAAAAGCAGCTGAACTTGATGAAGGGTATTTAATAACAGCGCTACTGGCCATAGGGTATCCTGATGAGCTGCCGGAACCAAGACCCAGACTTGCGCTCAATGAGATTATAATAAAGGAAATATAAAAGATTGTTTTGTTACTCTTATAGGTTCATGTTGTTGAATGTACAAAATTATGCTATAATTATGACATTAATAATATTTAATGAGGTGATATAACATGCCACAAATTAGACCAATAACTGATCTGAGAAATACTAATGAAATTTCTGATTTATGTCACAAGCAAGGTGAACCTATATTTATTACAAAAAATGGATATGGGGATTTGGTTGTAATGAGTATCGAAACATATGAACGTCAACTTGCTCTAGTTGATGTATATAAAAAGCTTTCCGAAGCTGAACAAGAAATTGCTAAGGGTATTCCTTTACTTGATGGAGAAAACGTCTTTAAAGGATTGAGGGAAAAATATGCCCAAAAATAATTACAGCTTGAAATTTAGTGCAAAAGCAAGTGATGATTTAGAACAAATTTATATCTACGTTTCTGAGAAACTATTTGCTGATGTTGCAACAGAAAGACTACTTAATAAAATTGAAAATAGTATCATGAGATTAAAAGATTTTCCGTACTCTTGCAGCTTTGTTTTTGATGATTTATTGAAAAGTAAAGGATATCGTAAATTGATAGTTGATAATTATATAGTTTTCTATTTAGTAAACGAAATTGAAAAACAAGTTGTAATTGTGCGAATTCTTTATGGTGCACAAAATTATCAAGATATACTTTAATCAGAAATAAGTACACCCCATATACCGGAGGAAATGGTATCTGGCAGTGTACTTTTTTTATAAATCAAGAAATTATTGAAGGAAATATTTCTGGATGATATGATATTACAGTACTCTTTGAATTAGATACTTCGGAGGAATACCCTATGAAAAAAAAGCACACTTTAAGAAAAATCATTCTGTGCTTCCTGATTGCGTTGATAATTGCCATACCGGTCTATATTGCCATTTCACGGTACATTAACAGCCTCCCGAAGCTTCAATATACTTATAATGATCTTTCGTCAGGCAATCGACTTGTCGAATATCCCGATTCACAATTTGCTGTAATCAGTGATCTCCACTATTATGACAGTTCGCTTGGTACAAAGGGTAAAGCTTTCGAGGAATACCTGAACTCTGACAGAAAGCTTTTGAGGGATAGTGCAGACCTTTTAGATCTGGCTGTTAATGAGATTAATAATTTGAATGTAAAATTCGTCCTTGTCCCGGGTGATTTGACAAAAGACGGAGAACTTGTTTGTCATCAAAGGGTAAAGGCTGCACTTTCAAGGTTGTCGGCATCGGGCAAAAAGGTTTATGTAATTCCGGGAAATCATGACATTAATAACACTGAAGCCTTTCAATACAAGGGAGAGCTTTCACTGCCGGTACCTAATATTACCCCGGGTGATTTTTCAACCATATATGGAGATTTCGGATATAATACTGCGATAGAACGAGATAGCGGTACTTTAAGCTATGTTGCCGAGCCTGTTGACGGCTTATGGCTGGTTGCGCTGGATACAAGCAGGTACAAAGAAAATAAGTCCGGGTATAGACCGATAGTCAGCAGCAAAATGTCCCAGAAACAGGAAAAGTGGCTGGAAAGTATTCTTTCCCGAGCGAACAAACTGGGCAAAGCTGTCATTGTAATGTCTCACCATGGAATAGTAGAGCATTGGAAAGGGCAGGGCAGGCTGCATAAGGATTATCTGATTCAGGACTACAAACATATAAGCAGACTTCTGGCTTCATACAATGTACGCCTGGCATTTACAGGCCATTACCATGCTCAGGACATCACTCTCGAAGACTTTGACGAAAATGGATACATTTATGATATCGAAACGGGTTCGCTGATAACAGCCCCCTGCTCGGTGAGATATTGCACATTAAAAAACAATAAGATTTACATTGATTCTGAGTTTTTGGCAGGAAAGCTCCATCCGGGTACAGACTTCGAGAAAAAAGCATTCCGGTTCGTCAGTGATTCCGTAAAAAACGAAACAGTTCAAATCCTACGGAAATATTTTGTTCCGAAGAAGGACGCAAATTACATTGGAGATTATATTGCACGCGGCTTTATGGCTCATTATTCAGGCGATGAAAAGATATCACTCCGACCTGCTTTCGATTCTCATAAAGTTAATTTGTGGAGCCGTTTCGTATTCTATCAGGAGAAGTATGTCTCCATTGGGCTTTGGAATGACCTTACGCCTTCAGATAACAGTGTAACTCTGGACCTTGGGGAAAAAATAAAATAGAACGGAGAGTTCATTTATGTTAAAACGTATATTTGCATGGATACTATTGGTTGGTTTTGTATTATTCATAATTAATTTCATTTTTCTAGGTTATTACAGGCAGCAAAGTATTGTTGTATATCTTGCTATTGTTGTGGTATATTTTATAATTAATTCACAAAAGAAAAGAAACAAAGATAGCAGTAAATAATTACCAGAGTTAATAATGGAATTGTAATATTCGGAGGTTACAATATGCTGTATAATTAAATCAAAAACCAAAAACGGAGTGTACAGGCATGAAAAAACTACTGGTACTTGTTGGTATGATAGCTATTATTACTGTTTCTGCAGTCCAATTTTCTTTTGGAGCGGAAAAATCAAGCTATGTCTTCTATGGCTTCTCTGATGACCTGAAATACTGTGCTTTTGAGACTTATGGAACCTATGACGGAAGCGGTTTTCCATATAGTAACATTTATTTCATCGAAGTTGATAAGAACAAATTTGCTGCCAATCCAGTAGCTTTAACCAGCCAAAATTACAACGATCTAAAAAGAGTACGGGCCGCTAATATGAAAAAAGCGGATTCTTTGTTCAAGAAATTCAAAATAAACAAGAGCAATATCGGAAAGCTAGTAATAAACACTCCTAAAGACAGCCATAACTGCTCTTTTAAGATTAATGCCAAAACCTATGGGCTGAAGCTTATTGAGAAAAAAGCCGGCAAGTCGACTTTTGATTATGATACAAAGATATTTGATTTGAAGCTTGTTAAACCCGGAAATAAGGAAACATCCCTTCAAAAGGACACTGTGTTGCCTAAGTCCCGAGGAGAAGCACTTGGATACGGAATAAAGTCGGTTTACAGCAAAGGCAATAAGGTTGTTGTATTCGTAGAATATTCAAAAACAGGCTTTGAAGGCCCTGATTACAGGCAGATTGCAGTTACGGGGAAAATATAATTTGCCTAAGCTTTGCAGGGAGCGGTTCAAATAAGCGTTGAAAAAATATTATATTAATTATAAAATAAACATTGTCGAATTTTATTTTATTAGAACGATTGACTTTCAAAGGGGACTCTAAATGTTTAATAACAAAAGGAAATTGAAAACCGTTAAGATCAAGTACAAGCTTGCGTGGAATCCCGACCAATTGAGATATATAGCCATTTTATGCTCCATGATTCCGGGAGCCGTTCTGTATTGCCTGAATTACAGGAAGATTGAATATCCCGAAAAAAAGAAAAAAATACTGACTATATTGGGTGCTACGGCTGCTTTAACGGCTTTTGCCATTCTAGTTCCTGCAAATAAATTCTTCTATATGGCATTTTTCCTGATTAATGCCATTATTTCATTGTATTTTGCGTATGATCAAAAGCCAGCCTATGATGAATTTATTAAAAATGGCGGATACAGGTCTACAATTGTCATACCGGCCATACTTTCAGCTCTTGCGGTTATAATATATTTTATAGTGTTTGCTATAATGATAGGTTAACACCAAATACTGTATAATAATGCCGCCTTCTGCAAATACTCTTTGCGGGAGGTGGTTTTTTATCGTAATCGCAGTGCAGAAAGGCTTGGATTCATTAATAAAAGGACTTAAATCAAAAGGATACACAGTCGTTGATCCCGAAACCTATAATTACCCGATTGACGCTATGATATACGAGGGAAATTGCTTTAACATTTCATACATATCAAGAAATAATGCTCCGGAAATGAAATCCGGAGTCAGAAGCAATTATGGAGTGTTGATAATAAATTCATTGGGAAAATCAATCGATCAGATAGATGAAATGCTTAGAATGAGATGCTATGAGCATTTATTCTGATTTTTATTATGCTTTATTATTGACATTTAATTCTATTAGTGTTACTCTTAAAAAAAGATTAATACCAAGTAATTTACTTGGAATTGAGGGGCAAAAATGAAGCTATCAACAAAAGGACGTTATGGAGTTAAAGCAATGCTTGATCTCGCAATACATTCAAGTGAAGGGCTCATATCCCTGAAAAGCATTGCCGAAAGACAAAGCCTGTCCGAGAACTACCTGGAACAGCTGTTTGCATTATTGAAGAAAAACGGGCTTGTAAAAAGTGTCAGAGGTGCGCAGGGCGGCTACATCCTTGGGAAAGACCCCGGTGAGATAAGCGTAGGTGAAGTGCTTAGGGCATTGGAGGGTTCACTTGCCCCTGTTGAATGTGTAATGGAAAACGATGCTCCCCAGTGCGATGAATCGGATTATTGCGTAACCCGGATGATATGGGAGAGAATGAGGGACAAAATCAACGAAGCTGTTGATTCGATAACTCTCGATAAACTGATAGAAGACTACTATAAATTGAATAATAAAAACATTTAAATTCCTATAATTTTAGTAGAATTTAATGTTTAGGGACATAAATGCAAGGGGATAAATAAACAAGATGGTTATAAACATTTTGAGTATAAATCTACCCCTAGGATAAAGCACTAAAAGTGTTTATAGCTATCTACTTTTTAACTAAGGAGATTATATTATGACAAACGACAGATTAGTATATTTGGATCATTCGGCAACAACCGGGATGAGAAAAGAAGTTTTGGAGGCTATGCTTCCGTATTTTTCAGAAAAATTCGGTAACGCATCTTCAATTTATTCGATTGGCAGGGAGAGCAAAAAGGCAATTGAGGAATCAAGAGACAAGGTTGCTGCTGCTTTAGGGGCTCAGTCAAAAGAAATATTCTTTACCGGCTCCGGTACTGAAGCCGATAATTGGGCTATTAAGGGAGTTGCATATGCGAATAAGGCAAAGGGCAATCATATAATAACTACCGCCATTGAGCACCCGGCTGTACTGAATACATGCCAGTACCTTGAAAGTGACGGCTTTGAAGTCACTTACCTTCCGGTAGATTCGAACGGTCTTGTTACACCGGAGCAGGTTGCCGAAGCAATAAAGCCCAATACCATTTTAATAACAATAATGTTCGCTAATAATGAAATAGGGACGATACAGCCTATATCCGAGATCGGTAAAATTGCAAGAGAAAAGGGCATTTATTTTCATACAGATGCAGTTCAGGCAGTCGGAAATGTCAAAATTAATGTTGTAGATATGAATATTGACTTATTGTCGCTTTCAGGACATAAGTTCTATGGACCTAAGGGAATCGGAGTCTTATACGTGAGAAAAGGAGTTAAACTTACTTCTTTCATGCACGGCGGACATCAGGAACGTGGAAGAAGGGCAAGCACGGAAAATGTTCCCGCAATCGTCGGCTTGGGGAAAGCAATAGAAATAGCAGCAAACAATATTGACAGCTACAATGCAAAACTGCTTGATTTACGTGAAAGAACAATCAATGAAATAACAGCCAGGATACCATTCATCAAATTAAACGGGGACAGGAACAAAAGGCTTCCGGGCAATGTTAACTTTTCCTTTGAATTCATAGAGGGTGAATCACTGCTTTTGATGCTTGATATGAAGGGAATCGCTGCATCAAGCGGTTCGGCATGTACATCAGGCTCTCTTGATCCGTCGCATGTGCTTTTGGCGATAGGTTTGCCGCATGAGATTGCTCATGGATCACTGAGGATTAGTTTCGGAGAAGAAAATACGCAGGAAGATGTAGATTATCTTTTGGAAGTACTGCCGGTCATAGTTCAAAGATTGAGAGAAATGTCGCCATTATATGAAAACGTGAAGAGAGGTAATGAAAATGTATAGTGAAAAAGTTTTAGATCATTTTACAAATCCGAGAAATGTGGGAGAAATCCAGAATGCAGACGGAGTAGGCCAGGTTGGCAATCCGAAATGCGGAGATATAATGAAGATGTATTTGAAGGTTGACAACAATGTGATTGTTGATGCCAAGTTTAAGACTTTCGGATGCGGAGCGGCTGTGGCAACCAGCAGTATGGCTACAGAGCTTGTAATAGGAAAGACTATTGAGGAAGCGCTTCAGATTACAAACCAGGCTGTGGCAGAAGCATTGGACGGCCTGCCGCCTGTAAAAATGCATTGCTCCAACCTTGCTGAAGAAGCTATTAAAGCCGCTATAGATGATTATAAAGTTAAAAACGGTCTTATGGATGAGGCAAGTGATTGTAACGCTTGCAGCAGAAGATGTGATGACCTTCATCACCATCATGACATGGACGAGGACGACGAATAATGGGAGTTGTATTATGACAAAGAAGAAGGTCATGATAGGTATGAGCGGCGGCGTTGACAGTTCTGTAGCTGCCGCTATATTATTGGAAAAAGGCTATGAAGTTATAGGTGTAACAATGCAGATATGGCCTGATATGGAAGAAGAACGCCTGAAAACAGAGGGCGGCTGCTGCTCTTTATCTGCTGTCGATGATGCAAGGCGTGTTGCGAATAAATTGGGTATACCTTATTATGTCATGAATTTTAAAGAGGTCTTTGAAAAGAAAGTCATTGACTATTTCACCGAAGAGTATATTAACGGCCGCACACCGAACCCATGTATAGCCTGCAACAGGCATGTCAAGTTTGACGCCCTGTTGAATAAGGCTGTCTCCATGGGTATAGATTACATCGCAACAGGCCATTATGCCAAGGTGGAATTTGATGAAACCTCTAAGAGATTTCTGCTTAAGAAGTCGGTTACAGATAGGAAAGATCAAACCTATGCTCTATATAATCTTACCCAGGAGCAGTTAGCAAGGACTTTGATGCCGATTGGAGATTATGAAAAGGATAGAGTCCGTGAGCTTGCCAAGGAGCTTGGCCTGACGGTGGCTACGAAACCTGACAGCCAGGAAATATGCTTTGTTGAAGACAATGATTACGCCGGGTTTATTGAAAAGAATACTGATTATAAGGTCAAACCGGGTAACTTTGTGGACACAAAGGGTAAAATTCTCGGAAGACATAACGGAATAATTCATTATACGGTAGGGCAGAGGAAGGGCCTGGGCATAACCTTCGGTAAGCCGATGTTTGTTGTAGGGATAGATGCAAAAAATGACAATGTAGTACTTGGTGAAGAAGGAGAAGTGCTTTCGGACAGCCTTACAGCTTCCGACCTCAATTTCATTTCGATAGAAAAGCTTGATGGTCCAATGAGTGTAGAGGTGAAAATCAGGTACTCAGCCAGACCGGCTGTCGCAACAATAACTCCTGCCGGGGAAGGCCAGGTAAAAGTAGAATTTGATATACCTCAAAGGGCTATAACCCCCGGTCAATCAGTTGTTTTCTATGACGGCGATGTAGTAGTCGGCGGAGGGGTAATTGAATAAAGGTATTTACTACGGCTCATTGAGCCGTTTTTTTATCTCAACCTGTTTTTTACCTTTTCAGCGATGAAAATGTAACGAAAAATCGCCACTCATTCGACGTGGATTCTGGTCATGGCACAATGAAAAGACTTCTGTACTTTTAGCAGATTCTAATTGCTGCCTTTGTTTGTCGTAGCAAATGACGCCATCCATGGCGCAGTTGCTCCTAAAATAAACATCGTGTTTATTTTCCAGAGTCGTTGCAATTATAATCTGAAAGTACTACGAAGTCTTTCCAAACTCATAATAGCGGCTTTGAAGATACTTTATAGCAAGACCTCAGCGACACCCATAAGAGTTTGAAAAAATTCTGTGATGCAATCGGTGAGGAAATCGACGACGCGGTAAAACAATCACGGATGATTGTTTTAGACGGAGCTGACCAGGGACGGGAATAGAGGCGACCGCCAAAGGAAAATTTTCGAATCGCTAATTGCATAGGATTTTTTTCTCTGTGCCCTAGTAGCCTCTACGGCGTTGAGTAGCGCCTTTTCCTCCGATTTCCGGCGGTGAAAAGCGGAAAGACAGACTTTAGGCGACTACAGAGCAGGAGCTAAAGATTTTTTACTACTTTTTTACCTTTTCAGCGATGAAAATGTGACGAAAAATCGAACTCGTAGCTCGTATGGCTGGTTTAAAAAACTAACCAAACAAATGTTCGGAAATTCAATTGTAATGTTTAACATAATAGGATATAATAGTCTTGGGTTTTCATCAGGTATAAGACGGGATTATGTCTTTAAGGCCTTCTTCCTTTAAATTCCCACATGTGGGGACGGTGACGTTATAGTTGCTGCAGGGAATCTGCAAAGGAAGGAGGTGGTTGATATGGATAAAGCATTCTACTCCAATATCGGTTATGCTGTTGTTTGGTGTGTGAAATACATATTCATACCTTTTGGGATAGCTTTTTTTGTAAGGGTTCTTGCAGACAAAGTATCTCAACCACAGCCTAAAAGACAAAGAAAAAAACGGTCATAAAAAACCGTTTAAAAAAAGTAATCGTCTTATAACCTGACAGCAACAAGCGTCGCCGTCCCTTACTTTTATTATAACACATTTAGTTCCGGTGTAAACAGAAGTTCCGATAAATAATCTAAATTACAGGTGCGAATTTCCATTTACGAGAAACCCCTGTTTCAATCTTATGTGTATCATTTGATATACATTTATAATCTTCTAAATTGATAAATTCTGCCATAACCATTTGTAATTCGTCTAACGTAGATATGTCATCACAATGAGCTGTAACTCCACTAAATTCCACTTCTCCTTCAAAGGAAAACGGAACATCTTCTCCATATTCATCATTCCAGTAAACATTTGCATTGCCTGTCCAACGAACTAGGAACTTGTTTCCACTCCTTTTCAAGAATTCAATTGTTCCGCTGGTTACATCTTCATGCTCAAAAACATACAATGTTCCAGCTTCTTCACCGTTTGCATTATATTGAGAATCCCATTTTAAAGAAAGTCCTTCTACATCTTTCCATGATTTTATATCAAGCTTAAACCCGTTGTTATGATATAAACGAGGTGAAACCGATTCATAAAAAATTTCATCATCATCTTCTATTTCATCATCATGTGACTCTGTTACAAAATCACCTTCTTGCATATCTATTTCAATATACCAGTGAAATTCTGGCTGTCCGGTACACTGCATTCTTTTACTCATGCCGGAATCCATAAAACTCCCGCCAAACGTTGCATTTTCAACGTCAAAACTTAATTTTCCCAATTTAAACATGTTTTTTTACCTCCAGAGACTTAATATACACAATAATAGCAATACTTTTCATTATTGTAAACAATGAAGGTTTTGAGATATGTTAGAATTAATGAGGAGTAAAAATTCAAAAAAACAGTAATACTTATATTTACTGAAGGTACTGTAATTGGTCCGCAAAGGTTGTTTGATGGTTCAGACATTCAAAAAACATACCTATAAGAAATTTGAAATAATTCGATTTACAAAACATTAACCATGTGTTATAATGTTTGACGTGTGTATTACGGACGGTCCGCTGTTATTGTAAACAAGAACGTCTAGGCAAGGAAGGAGGAATACAAATGGATATAATAAAAGCATTGGAACAGGAACAATTAAAAACAAATTTGCCTAACCTGGAAGTCGGCGATTATGTAAAAGTTCATGTTAAGGTTGTTGAAGGCAACAGGGAAAGACTGCAGGCATTTGAAGGAACAGTCATCGGCCTTAAAGGCGAAGGCATTAAGGAAACCTTTACAGTAAGAAGAATATCTTATGGTGTTGGTGTAGAAAGAATCTTCCCGGTACATTCACCGAGGGTTGACCATATTGATATCATCAGAAAAGGTAAAGTCAGGAGAGCTAAACTCTATTACTTGCGTGAAAGAGTTGGAAAAGCTGCCAAAGTTCAAGAAAGACTTGTATCAAAAGATTAATATTTTATGTGATAAAAGGGACAAAATTGTCCCTTTTATTGTATTCAATTATTTTGTGAAATACCGCAGTATACATAAAAAATTGAATGAATTCCGGCGGTAGGATTTTGAGAAAAAAGGGGCCTATTGTTGCCCCTATAATTATAAATGAAGAAGGGTTTATTATGGACTCTATTGAAAATAATAATACTGACAAAAGAAAAAAAATTATAAAAGAAGCTTTGGAATGGGGAAAGACGATATTAATCGCCTTAATTATTGCATATGTAATAAAAGCATTCTTATTTGAACGGGCACTGGTTGACGGCAATTCAATGAATGATACCCTATTCAACAATCAGCAGCTGATAGTATATAAGCTGGGATACATGTTTCATCCTCCAAGGAGAGGCGACATAGTAGTATTGGAGCATGACCCCGGGAAGTATAATAAATATCTTCCTTTGCCGGATCCTGATGAAGTAGATTATGTTAAAAGGGTAATTGGCGTTCCGGGAGACAAGGTGGATATCAAAAACAATCATGTGGTTATAAATAACAAGGTACAAAAAGAACCTTATGTTAAAGGGAATACGTATGTTGAATCGATTGATTTTCCTATTACGGTTCCAAAAAATAAGATTCTGGTTATGGGGGACAACAGGGAAGAAAGTTTCGACAGCAGGCGATTCGGACTAATAAGTTATTCAAGAATAAGGGGAAAAGCTCTATTCAGGATCTTTCCGATTAAGGCTTTTGGAAACATATATAAAAACATGAAGTAAGAAACGGAGGAAATAACGTGAATATACAGTGGTATCCGGGGCATATGGCTAAAACACGTAAGATATTGGCCGAAAACCTTAAACTAATTGATATTGTTATTGAACTTCTTGACGCAAGGATACCAAGAAGCAGCAAGAATCCGGAAATCGACGGGATAGTCAAAAACAAAACCCGTATAATTGCCATGAACAAGGCAGACCTTGCCGATGAAAAAGCATCCAGAGAATGGGCAGCATGGTTTAAGTCCCAAGGGAATTCTGTAATCTTTATCGACTCTATAAAGGGTAAGGGAATAAATGAGCTTAAAGCTGAAATGCGCAGGCTGATGAAGGACAAGCTCGAACGCGAAATGTCAAAGGGCAGAATATTCAGGCCCATACGGACGATGGTAGTCGGTATCCCTAATGTAGGAAAATCCTCCTTCATTAATAAAATTGCCGGAAAGTCAAGTGCTGTAACAGGTGATAAGCCGGGTGTTACCAGAGGGAAGCAATGGATCAGGCTTAATGAAGAGATTGAATTGCTTGATACTCCCGGAATTCTATGGCCAAAGTTTGAGGATCAGCTTGTTGGCCTGAATCTTGCTTATACAGGTGCCATTAAAGATGATATAATGGATATAACCGAAGTGGCATCAGAGCTTTTGCTTCAATTAAAGAATACATACCCGCAAGCTTTAAAAGAAAGATTTAAGTTAGAATATAAGGAAGAAGAAACCGGTTTCGACCTTTTAAAGGCTGCAGGCAAAAAGAGAGGATGCATAGTCTCGGGCGGAGAAATAGATCTTATGAGGATTTCCTCCATAATTCTCGATGAATTCCGGGGAGGAAAAATCGGAAGAATTACCTTGGAAAAGCCTCTTACTATCGACGAATAACGAAGAATGTATTGTTGGGGGATCATTGTGAGAAAGAATCTTAAGAATATAGAATCTGAAATAGCTGACCTTGGCTTCGACAGCGCTTTTGAAAGACTTTATTCATATAAGGATGAAGGCTGTAAGGTCGATAAGCTTATCGAAAAGCTTCAAAAGAAGAAGAATGCCTATGATAAGGAATATGCAAGAGTTCAAAAAATGTCCGAGTATGAAAGAAATGCATATAAAAAAGGACATCGCTTCATAGCCGGAATCGACGAAGTCGGAAGAGGGCCTTTGGCCGGACCTGTTGTTGCGGCCTGTGTTATTCTTCCTGAAAACATTTTCATAGAAGGAATTAATGATTCAAAACAGCTCAGTGCCGAGAAAAGAGATAATCTTTACGATTTAATAAGGGAAAAGGCAATAAGCTATGGCATCGGAATGGTTGATGAAAAAATGATTGATGAGGTCAACATTTTAAATGCAACATACATGGCTATGGAGGCAGCCATTAAACAGCTTAAGCCTCAGCCTGATTTGCTGCTGAATGATGCTGTTAAGCTGAAAAATGTAGAAATTGAGCAGATACCGATCATAAAAGGAGACAGTCTAAGTATATCAATAGCTGCCGCATCAATTATTGCAAAGGTGACAAGAGACCGCCTTATTGATGAAATGGACAGCACCTATCCCGAATATGGCTTTTCCAAAAATAAAGGCTACGGAACAAAGGAACACATAGAAGCTATAAAAAAATACGGACTTTGTCCGATACATAGAATAAGCTTTACTAAAAATTTCGTATAATATTATTTATGTAAATGCTTAGAAAATTCCTTCAAAGGAAGGCCAATCTATGAAGATCAGTCAGGTTCTGCAAAATCAGGGCATGAACATATCCGGTCTGCCGGATATACTTGGAAAACTTAAAACAGGTGACGTGGTTAGAGCTCAAATACTTGATTTTACCGCCAATGAGCTTATTCTTAAGCTGTTTGACGGTAAAACCGTAACTGCTGCAACAACAGCGCCTGTAGATGCCAAACGCGGCGATATAGTTGATTTTACTGTAAAAGGGAAAAATGAAAATCAAGTAATATTGGAACCTGCAAAAAATCCCGCTATGAAAGATAACGATACCGACTTAACACTGAAAAAACTGCTGTTAGCCATGGAAGTAAATCCTGAAGAAAAGAACCTTGAAATAGTAAAGGAAATTTCTAAATACAGTCTGCCGCTTAATAAGGAAACCTTTAAAGGCATTGCAGACCTTGTAGCCAAATTTAAAGACCTTACACCGGAAAAAGCGGCATTTCTTACTTCCAGCAGCATTAATGTCGAAGAGAAAAATATCGAATCCCTTAATCAGCTAATCTCGGGTAAAGCAAAGCTTTCAACAGGTATTGCCGATTTGGCTGAAATGCTTTCGGAAATCTCAGATAAAGATGCCATTAAAAATATTGTTAAACAGCTGGCAGATTATAATCCTTCACGTTTTGACCTCAAAGCCGAAACAAAAAAAGATGTAAGCATTAATAACATAATCCATGAGAATTCCGGTACAGAAGTTAATCATCTTGTTGAAAAGGCAGCAATCAAGTTAACTGATTCCATAGAAAAGGATATGGCAGCGACTGGTGCTGCAAAACAGAATTCGAATCTATTAATGGATTTAAAGGAAAGCATTATTAAGCTTGTCGGCAATGAAGCGGAATTTCCTGAAAAATTAAGCAGTGATTTACAGGAGATGATAGCTAAAAAGCTGGGACAAGCGGAGCTTCCCGATAAGATTAAATCGAATATAAATTTGATTATAGATAAATTGAGCCAAAAGCTAAAAGAGCAGCCTCAAGAGCAAGGTGAAAGTGTTATTTTGTCTGACGCCGGAAATATGGATGAGCATACCCCAAAAAGCATTCTAAAAAGGGTATTTCAAAAGCTGTATGTAAAACCTGAATCCGATACTGTTTTGAATGATCTGAATGTAAAAGAACTGTACAAGGATATATCAAAAGCAGTTGAAATCGTTAAAGAAAATATTGAAAAATCCCCGATAACAAATAAAAATGAGATCGTCAGCAAGATAGATACCCTTGATAATAATATCCGATTTATAAATGATTTGAACAATCACAACACATATATACAGATTCCGATTGCCCTGAGAAATACAAAAACCCAGGGAGAGCTTTACATCCTTAAAAAAGAATCAAAAAGAAAAAAGCTTGATCCTGAAAATGTCACTATGTTCATCTCGCTTGATACAATTAACATAGGACGTGTGGATTCGCTTATTAGCCTGGACAGAAAAAATGTGAGCGTTAACATGAGAGTTGAGGACGAACGGGTTTTTGACCTTATAAAAGAAAAGTATAAGGATCTGTATGAAGTGATGAAAGAAAATGGTTACAAGCTCGTGAATCTTAATTATCGCATGATTGAAGAGACGCCTAATGTTATGAATGTTGAAAGCATCGCAAAAAAGGAAGATGAGAAAAACAAACGGTCGATAGACTTAAAACTGTAGCTTTGAATGATTGGGCAGGGTGGTAGTAATGTCTGAGAAGGATGCAAAAAAGGTGAAGCAGGTTGCTGCATTGAAATACTCCCCGGAAGAAAACAAGGCCCCTAAGATAATTGCGCTGGGAAAGGGAGAGGCAGCGGAAAAAATAATTGAAAAGGCAGAAGAAAGCGATGTGCCTGTGTATGAAGACGCGAATCTGGCAGCAGCGTTGAATACCTTCAATGTCGGTGAGGAAATACCGCCTGAATTATACGGAATAGTTGCTGAGATACTTGTTTTCGTCAGTCAAATAGATAGGAATTTCGGAGAGAGATATGGAAGAAAAGAATAAAAGAGCGGCCGGGACTAAAGGAGAGGAAATTGCGATCGACTATCTCCAGAAGAACGGCTACACCATATTGGACAAAAATTTCAGAGTCGGAAGGATGGGCGAAATAGATATAATCGCCCGGGAAAGTGAATATATTTGCTTTATAGAAGTTAAAACAAGAAGTTCAACGGTCTTCGGTATGCCGTGCGAGGCTGTTGACCGAAGAAAGCAGGAGCGGATCACAAGACTTTCTCAGGTTTACATTAGCCGCAGGCATCTCCATGACAGGAATATCAGGTTCGATATTGCCGAAGTGTTTAAAGAAAAGGCAGGAGTGAGGGTGAACCTGATTAAAAACGCTTTTTAGGAGGGCATATATGATAATTCTTGATGCACATTGCGATACAATAACCAAGATTATGGAAGAAAACGAAGGACTATATAAAAATAATTGCCATTTGGATATTAAAAGGCTAAAAGAGTCCGGAAGCCATGTGCAATTTTTTGCTGCTTTCATAGACCCGGAATTCTGTCAGGCGTATGCTATGAAAAGAGCTGTTCAGATTATTGACAGGCTTTATCAGGAAATTGAAATAAATAAGGATGCTATTACGTTATGCCTGAATTATAATGACATTGAAAAGACCTTGAATGCGGGCAAAACGGCAGCAATACTTTCTATTGAGGGTGGCGACGCTCTTCAGGGAGAGCTTTCGGCTTTAAGGATATTCTACCGGTTGGGCGTAAGGAGTATATGCCTGACGTGGAATCACAGAAATGAAATAGCTGACGGAGTGTCAGACGGAATCTCCGGGGGAGGACTTACGCCTTTCGGACGAAAAGTAATAAAAGAAATGAATTCGCTCGGGATGATAGTCGATGTATCTCATTTATCGGAAAAGGGCTTTTGGGATGTTATTGAAGTATCCGAAAAACCAATTATCGCATCCCACTCAAATGCAAAAAAAATCTGCAGTCATAAACGCAACCTCACTGACGAGCAGATAATTGCATTAAAGGATAAAGGCGGTGTAATGGGCATCAACCTTTATCCCGAATTCCTAGAAGATTCAGGCAAGGCTTCTTTGGTTGATATTATAAAAAATGTCGAGCATATCTCGGCACTTGCAGGAATTGAATGCATAGGACTTGGCGCTGATCTGGACGGAGTAGAATGCTTGCCGGATGGAATTAACGGGGTTGAAGATGTTTACAAGATATTCAATGAGTTAAGAAAAATGAATTATTCCGAGGAGCAGATTGAAGCTATCGCAGCAAAGAATTTTTTAAGGGTAATTAAAGCTGTTTTATTATAAACAAGAGCCCATGATGATCTTCGCTACAGCCGGTACAAATCCTTACATACCTGCATCCAATCTTTCGACTACATGCAAGCATTACAGAACCTATGCCGACCTTTGCTCGGCTATCAAGAATACCTTGGAAACCTGCTGCAATCTCTCGACTGCAGCAAACCTCCAGTAAGTCTAAAAAGACAAACCTGCGGAACCCTTGATAATCTTAGCTCGAACCTTATACATCCCTTTTGACCACACTGCAATATTTGGTACTGCAGTACAGCCTTACAAGACATCTATCAGGGAAACATCCCAGTCGGAATGATTTATCAGAAAAACACAAACAGTTAAATACACTCCGCATAAGGCTCTTCTCTCCGACTAATAACAAGCCATTCGCTGCCTGCAGAGCATTGATTGACCTGATATTAATCTTTGACCGAATATAATAAAACCTTACGAAAGATCTTATTATATTCTTGGCTCGACCACCACGAACCCTTGTGATATTATTGTGTCCGCTGAAACAGCTTTTACACATGAAAAAAATGACATACTCAGGATAGCTTATCTACAAGTTGATTTTGAAAAATATTGAATTAGTAAATGTAAAAACTTGCAGTTGTATCATTTAAACAACTAAATTTTATCAATTATAAAAATAATATTGCATTTCTCATAGCATTAACTTGCATAATTGAATATTATATATTAAAATAAAAAAGGTAGAATTAGAATTGTAAAAATAGTTTTTATATATAGGGGGCTGTATCAATGGATGATTTTTCTAAAATGAGTATAAATGAACTTCAGGAGAAAAAAAGAAAATTAGAAGCAGAATATGAAGCATATAAGGCGCAGAAACTTAATTTGGATATGTCCAGGGGAAAGCCCTGTTCAGAGCAGCTTGATATTTCTTCAGATATGTTGAAGGATCTGAACTGCTATAAGACGCAAAATGGAACCGATGTACGCAACTATGGCCTGGTTGACGGGATTCCCGAATTAAAGAATTTATTTGCAGAAATAATGGAAGCAGACCCTAAGGAAGTTATTGTCGGCGGAAATTCAAGCCTTAATATGATGTACGATACAATTGTACGAGCCATGCTTTTTGGTGTTCCCGGAAGTATTATGCCATGGGGAAAGCTGCCCAAGATTAAATTCTTATGCCCAAGCCCCGGATACGACAGGCATTTTGCGATTTGTGAACAACTGGGCATTGAAATGATTACTGTAGAAATAAAGTCCGACGGACCGGACATGGATATGGTTGAGAAATTGGTGGCTGAGGACGAGTCAATAAAAGGTATTTGGTGCACACCCAAATACAGCAACCCCGATGGGATTACATACTCGGATGAGGTTGTAAGAAGATTTGCCGAAATGAAAACAAAAGCACCGGATTTCAGAATATTCTGGGACAATGCATATGTGGTTCACCACTTGAGTGATACGCCGGATAGGCTGAAAAATATTTTGGCAGCATGTAAAGAAGCAGGCAACCCTGATAGAGTGCTCATTTTCTCGTCTACATCAAAAATAAGCTTCCCTGGTGCGGGTGTGGCGGCTATGGCATCAAGCGAGAACAATATTGATTTTGCTAAAAAGAAAATTACTATACAGACAATCGGGCCTGACAAAATAAATCAATTAAGACATGCTAAGCGCTTTAAGAATCTAAAGGACGTTGAAGAGCATATGAAAGTGCACGCAGCACTGATTAAACCGAAATTTGATGCCGTGCTGGACATACTTCAAAAAGAATTGGACGGAAAGAACATAGCATGGTGGAATAAGCCTAACGGAGGTTATTTTATCAGCCTTAATACCTTGAACGGATGTGCGAAAAAGATTGTTAAGATGGCAGCTGACGCAGGAGTTGTTTTAACAGGTGCAGGTGCGACATATCCCTACGGAAAGGATCCGAATGACAAAAATATCCGTATAGCACCAACCTTCCCGCCTATAGATGAATTGAAAAAGGCGATCGAGATACTTTGTATATGCGTGCAGCTTACAAGTATTGAAAAGCTTTTAGAAGAGAAGTAAGTTTTGATTTATAAATGATTAATATAAATTTAAATGCGGGAAGATGATTCCCGTATTTTTATTGGGGAAACTTTCATTAAAAATGCTCTGAATCGGATGTGGACAGACGCCCCTGAGATTTTTCTGAATTTTCCTTAATATTATAGAATTATATACTAAAAGAATATATAATAATTGATGTAAAAAATCGCAACGGAGGTAGAAAAAATTGAAGAATACCTATGAAAGTCCGCTTAACTCAAGATATGCCAGTGAACAGATGCAGTTTCTGTTTTCTCCCGACATGAAATTCAAAACATGGAGAAAACTGTGGATAGCGCTTGCGGAAGCAGAAAAAGAGCTTGGACTCAATATTACAGAAGAACAGATAGAAGAATTAAAAAGAAATAAAGATAATATCAATTATGATGTAGCCGAAAAGAAGGAAAAGGAATTCAGACATGACGTTATGGCACATGTTCATGCTTATGGAGAACAATGCCCAAGTGCCAAAGGAATAATACACCTTGGGGCCACCTCATGCTATGTTGGCGACAATACAGACATAATCGTTATGACAGAAGGGCTTAAACTTGTTAAATCCAAGCTTTTGTCAGTAATTAAAAAGTTATCTGAATTTGCATCAGAATATAAAGATATGCCAACCTTAGGCTTTACCCATTATCAGCCGGCTCAGCTGGTTACTGTCGGAAAGAGGGCTTGCTTATGGTTGCAGGATCTCATTATAGATATGGAAGACCTGGGGCATGTTCTTGAAAATATGAAGCTCCTCGGTTCAAAAGGCACTACCGGAACTCAAGCCAGTTTTCTGAATTTATTCGAGGGCAACCACGAAAAGGTTAAAAAGCTTGAAAAGCTGATTGCAGAAAAAATGGGCTTTAAGAGTGTGTTTGCCGTATCAGGACAAACCTATACAAGAAAGCTTGACAGCAGGGTTCTTAATGTACTTTCTGGGATAGCCCAAAGTGCTTATAAGTTCAGCAATGACATAAGGCTACTGCAGAGCATGAAGGAAATAGAGGAGCCGTTTGAGGAAAAACAAATCGGGTCATCAGCTATGGCTTATAAAAGAAATCCTATGAGAAGCGAAAGAATTTCCTCTCTTGCAAGGTATGTAATTGCTGATGCCATAAACCCGGCAATAACAGCTTCAACACAATGGTTTGAAAGAACACTGGATGATTCGGCAAATAAAAGGATCAGCATCCCGGAAGCCTTCCTTTCAGTTGATGCCATACTGAACATATACATTAACGTAGCCGGCGGCTTGGTCGTTTACCCGAAAGTTATCAATAAGCATGTTATGGAAGAACTTCCTTTTATGGCTACTGAAAATATTATGATGGAAGCTGTAAAAAGGGGAGGGGACAGGCAGGAGCTTCATGAAAGAATAAGGGTTCACTCCATGGAAGCCGGAAAACAAGTAAAGGTTGAAGGCAAAAAAAATGATCTGATTGAAAGAATTGCAGCCGACAGTTTATTCGGATTAAGTCTCGAAGAGATTAACGAAGTGCTTAAACCTGAAAATTATATAGGAAGATCAATTCAACAGGTTGAAGAGTTTATAAAAGAAAACGTACAGCCCGTTTTAGATCAAAATAAAACAGAAGATATAGAAGTCGAATTACGTGTATAAAAGAAAAAAATATTATATTATTGTTGAAAATTTTATAATATTGATATAGAATTAGTTAAGACGTAATTACGTTATATTATAAGTATGTGATATTAATATGCCTTTTTCGATGAAGAAAAAGGCCAATTTTATCACTATTTTTATGCCTTAGGGGGATACTTGATATGATTAATAAGTACAGCAGCATTCCGTTGTATACTCAGCTTAAAAATCTCATAATTGGGAAAATTGACGGCGGTGAATACCAGGAAGAATCAAAAATACCATCGGAACAGGAGCTGTGCGATCTATATAATATCAGCAGACCGACAGTCAGGCAGGCCATAAGCGAGCTGACAAACAGCGGCTACCTCTACAAAGAAAAAGGTAAAGGAACGTATGTGTCAAAGAATAAATCTGTAATTGATGTTAAAAATTACTCCGGATTTACAGATTCGATTCTAGATAGTCAGGACCCGGGCCAACATGAAATCATATCAATGAATCCGGTTAAAGCAATTGATAACCCGAGGCTTGAAGGAGTCTTTGGACTTCAGGACTCCCAAAAGACAGAGTTTGCTGAGGTTAAGTATCTTTCCAGACAAAACAGCCAAATATATTCATTGAATACTTCATATATACCTCTAAGTCTTTTCCCGTGTATCATTGAGGATATTAATGAAAAAAAACCTTCCTATGACATATTAAGAGGAAAATATCCTTTGCTTCCTGTCAGGACAAAAAGCTCGCTGGAAGTGGTTTATACTGAGCAGAGTGATGCACAATATTTGCAGGTTCAGCAGGGATTGGCACTCATTAAGGTCGAGAATATACTTTATTCAAAGAGCGGACAGATCGTTGAGTTTATTGTATCTAAATACAGAGCCGATAAATGTAAGCTGACGTTTGAAAACAATAAATAATATATAAAATGACTTAATACTTGCAAAAAAAATTATATTGATTTTACATAAATAATTGAATATAATTTTTTAGTCTGTATTATAGCAAGTTTTAACATTAACTTCATAATATATATTATGTGCATTTGAGGGGGATTTTTATGAAATATTATGTTGGAATAGACCTTGGAGTTACTGAAATCAAAGTTGGAGTTGTGGACAAGTATGGCAGGCTTATTCGCAAGGATAGCACACCTACTTTAAAAGAGCGTTCCTATGAGGAAATCATAAAAGATGCAGCCGACCTCGTTTTGAGAACAATAGATAACGAAGACATTGACAGGAAGGATGTTAAGTACATTGGTGTCGGAAGTCCGGGGATACCAAATAATAAAGAAGGCATCATAGTAAGGAACTACACTCTGAATTTCCATAATACGCCTATTAGAAGCGAATTTAAGAAGTATATAAATCTTCCTATATATATTGAAAACGATGCAAATTGTGCTGCACTTGCTGAAAGTGTAGCCGGCGCAGCAGAAGACTATAATCATTCTGTGCTTGTAAAAATTGGAACCGGCATTGGCGGCGGCATAATTGTAAATAACAGTATTTACAGCGGTTTTAACTATGCGGGAGCTGAGCTTGGACATATGGTCATTTCAATGGGCGGAGAGAAATGCACATGCGGGCGCTGCGGCTGTTGGGAAGCTTACGCTTCAGGCACTGCACTTTTAAGACAAATAAAGGATGCAGTACAAAAAAATCAGGATTCGCTCATTTACAAGAACGTAAACGGCGACTATTCCAAAATTAATGAAAGAACATTATTTGATGCTTCGAAGCGCGGGGATGAAGTTGCCAAAGAAGTATTATCTCAATATTTGTCATATTTATCTGAGGGAATAGCAAATTTAATTAACATACTTCAACCTGATGTTTTCGTTATCGGCGGGGAAATAAGCAAGGAAGGCGATGCACTGATTAAACCGTTAAGAGAAAAGGTTTATGAAAAGGTATACAGCAAGGAAGTTGCAATGCCTGAAATTAAAACAGCCCAGATGGGAAATGCATCTGTAATGATCGGTGCAGCTATGCTTGAGCTTTACAAAGCATAATGAATTATGAAACTAGGGGTTGCTATCAAACAGGCAATCCTTTTTTATTAGGTTAACTATAAATAGCACGTATTTACAGCATAACGTCTTCACATTATATTATCTTTATAAAATTTTTTTCTTATAGATAATAAATGTTTAAACAAAGAAAGATATATATTATAATATTTAATAAGTGTGAATGGTTGTGTAACTAATTTTGAACGTACGGAGGAAATAATGTTCGGAAATTTATTCAGAGGACGTTACGGGTTAGATGTTATTGGTTTAATACTGCTGATTATTTCGGTGATATTCTTGAGAATAAGGAATTTATGGATAGTAGGTATAATTATAATTGGTTATGCTTTGTTTAGAGCTTTTTCTACCAATATAGCTGGAAGACGGCATGAACAGCAGAAGTTCAATCAGGTTATGGGTAATTTATCCGGGGTATTCAAACCCTTAGGAAGTAAAATCGGGAAATACAGGATGATGTCCAAACAAAAAAAGAACTACGTTTTTGTTACTTGTCCCAAATGCAAGAAGACATTGCGATTGCCGAGAAATATGGGTAAACTGCAGGTTACATGCCCGGTTTGTAAGGATCAATTTCTGAAAAAGACATAAAAAGTTTCTATTGAAAAAGCAACCTTATAGGTTGTTTTTTTTAAGATTTTAACTATGGAACAATCTTGAAAAAATTGTCTTGCTATTGTGCTGATATGGTGTTGACAATATATAATGTTTGATGTAAAATTAAAACACTTACTAATCATATAGGAATTATAAAAAATAAGCTGACTGAAAACCAGAGGCTGTGCTCATTGAAGCACAGTCTTTTTAATTTCTGTGAGTTCTGGAGTAACAAAAATGGGGGTATTGAAATGAGTGCTATCAAAAAAACTACTGAATTCGAAAGAAAGCAAAAAAACGCAAGTCTATAAAAGAACAAAGAAATAATGCAGAGAAACCTTCTGCATAAACATATCTATTAAATTCATAGATCAGGAGTGTATAAAATGGCAAAAAAAATCAAACAAATTGCAATTTACGGTAAAGGCGGCATAGGCAAGTCGACTACGACTTCCAATATAAGTGCGGCTCTTTCGGAAGCAGGATATAAGGTAATGCAGTTCGGCTGCGATCCAAAGAGCGATTCCACCAATACTCTCAGGGGTGGAAAGTATATTCCTACTGTTCTTGATACGCTGAGAGAAAAAAATGTAGTTAAAGCACATGAAGTCATATATGAAGGCTTTAATGGGCTGTACTGTGTGGAAGCAGGCGGACCGGCTCCGGGTGTAGGCTGTGCGGGAAGAGGAATAATTACGGCAGTGCAGCTTCTTAAGCAGCAAAAGATTTTTGAAGAGCTTGATCTGGATTTTGTCATATATGATGTTCTTGGAGACGTTGTATGCGGAGGATTTGCAGTTCCCATACGTGAGGGTATTGCAGAGCATGTGTTTACTGTCTCGTCTGCAGATTTTATGGCTGTGTATGCAGCAAACAATCTATTCAAAGGGATTCAGAAATATTCAAATGCAGGCGGTGCATTATTGGGCGGAGTCATCGCCAATTCGATAAATGCTCCCTATGCGAGGGAAATAATCGATGACTTTGTCAAGCAGACGAATACCCAAGTGGTGGAGTATGTTCCAAGGTCTGTTACGGTCACTCAAAGCGAACTTCAAGGGAAAACAACCATCGAAGCTGCGCCTGATTCCAAACAGGCAGCCATATACAGGAGTCTGGCTAAAAAAATTGCGGAGCATACTGAATCTAAGGTTCCTACTCCTTTGGAAGTCAGCGCTCTAAGAGAATGGGCGGCTAAGTGGGCTGATCATCTGCTTGCTCTTGAAACCGGTGAGGTAAGAATACAGGATAACGGAAATATTTAAGCATTATTCCTGCTGAAAGAATTTGCAATAATCGCTGCAGAACTGCTGCACTTGATATTAAAAAATAAGAGAGATTCTTCTTGGGGGATGGTTCAAACGATTAAAATAAGAGGTTTAAAGAAAATATATGAAAGCGATAGCGGTGCCGTTAAAGCTCTTGAAAATGTAGACCTGGATGTTAAAAAGGGAGAGATATACGGGATCATAGGACTGAGCGGTGCCGGAAAAAGTACTTTGGTGCGCTGTATAAACCTGCTTGAAAGGCCGACAGAGGGAAGCATAGAGATTGACGGTACGGAAGTGACCGAACTTACGGGAAGCGAGCTGAGAAAATTGCGAAGCTCCCTGGGGATGATTTTTCAGCATTTCAACCTGCTTTCGCAGAGGACTGTTGAAAGAAATATTTCCTTTCCTTTGGAAATAGCTAATATTCCCAAAAAGGAGAGGAAGGAAAGAGTTCTAGAATTACTGGACCTGGTTGGGCTGTCGGATAAAAGGAAGGCTTATGCCTCACAGCTGAGCGGGGGGCAAAAACAAAGAGTCGCAATAGCAAGAGCTCTTGCCAATAATCCAAAAGTGCTCCTTTGTGATGAAGCAACCTCTGCTTTGGATCCGTCTACGACAAAATCTATCCTTGAACTGCTGAAGGATATCAACCAAAAGCTTGATCTCACAATTGTCATAATAACTCACGAGATGGCTGTTATAAAAGAAATATGCGATAACGTTGCCGTCATAGAGGACAATCAAATTGTTGAAGCCGGTCCGGTAATTGAAGTGGTTTCCTCCCCCAAGACCGAAGCGGCAAAGAAGCTTTTGGGTTACTATGAAAATGCTCTTCCGGCAATTAACGGATTGCATCAAAACAAAAATGATTTTTCAATTCGCATAAAGGTTACTTTTAAGGGTCAATCGGCGTTAAAACCGGTTATTTCGAATATTGCACGTCAGTACCAGATAGACGCAAATATTCTGTCCGGCAATATAGGCTTTATAAAGGGTGAGCCCCTTGGAAACCTTGTACTGGAGCTTTCAGGCAAAAAGGCTTTGGTTGAAAAGGGACTGGACTACTTGAATGAATTAAGCTTGAAGTACGAGGTGGTAGAGGAATGAATATATCAGACTATATAGATATGCTTTTTAACGGGACAAAGGATACACTTTATATGACCATAACAGCCACGTTCTTATCATACCTTATCGGATTGCCGCTGGGGATAATAATTGTGATAACAGAAAAAGGGCATATATTGCCGCATCCAAAGCTGAATGCAGTTCTGGGCTGGATAATCAACATAACCCGGTCAATACCGTTCATAATACTACTGATTGCAATCGTTCCCTTCACAAGGCTTGTTGCAGGGACGACCATTGGGTCAACGGCCTCAATTGTTCCTTTAGTTGTTGCAGCTATTCCATTTGTAGCCCGATTGGTTGAAACTTCCCTTAAGGAGCTTGATAGAGGAATTATAGAGGCTGTACAGTCAATAGGAGCTTCACCATGGCAAATAGTAATAAAAGTAATGGTACCTGAGACAATGCCCTCGATTTTACTGGGAGTGTCGATTACTGCAATTACTGTTATAGGCTATTCTGCAATGGCTGGTGTTACCGGCGGAGGGGGACTCGGAGACATAGCGGTGCGGTATGGGTTCTATAGATACCAAGAGGATCTGATGTTTTTAACCATAGTGCTGCTTGTTATTATTGTACAGCTGGTTCAAACCCTTGGAAGCGGCATTTCCAGAAAATTAGACAGAAAAAAAAGATGAGCAGTTAATAAACAGTATTCGGGGCAGTCCGGCAATTATTTAAGAGATGTCATAGCTTTTAATTTCAAGGAGGTGGGTAATCCCGGTATGTTTTCTTCAGAATAAGCTGTCTTCTGCCTTAATGATAATAAAAAAAATAAAATTTTGGAGGGATTTATAATGAAAAGAATAGTATCTTTAATAGTAAGTTTGGTTTTCGTTTTATCGCTTGCATTTTCATCAAATGCTACTGTGGCATCAGAAAAGTTAAAAAGCATTTCACTCTCTAAGAGCAGCGTAAGTCTGCATTTGTGGGAGACATATTCCATCAAGATTAAGAAAAACCCATCAAATGTACAGTCTCAATTCAAATATACAAGCAGCGATAAAAATGTTGCAGTTGTAGACCTTAAAGGAAAAGTAACCCCTGTTAAAGCAGGCAAGGCGGAGATTACTGTTACAAGCTTAACGAACAGTAAAGTAAATGCGAAGCTTGAGGTAACTGTTTCACAATTGACCTTGAAGATTGGTGCTTCACCGGTTCCTCATTCGGAAATATTAAAGTTTATTGTACCGAAGCTTAAGACTAAGGGCATTGATCTGAAGGTAATAGAATTTACTGATTACGTACAGCCGAATCTTGCTTTAGAGAATAAGGATCTTGATGCAAACTACTTCCAGCACCTTCCTTACCTTACCGATTTCAATAAAAAGAACAATACCCATATAGTACCTGCAATAAATGTTCATTTCGAGCCTTTGGGGATATATCCGGGCAAAACGAAGTCGCTTAAGGACCTAAAAGATGGCGATACTGTAGCAGTACCTAACGATACTACAAATGAGGCAAGAGCTTTATTACTTCTTGAGTCCACAGGTTTGATAAAGGTTAAAAGCAAAGCCGGACTTCAGGCAACAGTTAAAGACATCACAGAGAATCCTAAAAACCTGAAGATCTATGAATTGGAGGCAGCTCAGCTTTCAAGATCTCTGCCTGATGTAAACATAGCTGTTATAAACGGCAATTACGCAATAGATGCAGGACTGAATGCACAAACCGACGCTTTAAAGGCGGAAGATAAAAACTCTGTAGCAGCCAAGACCTTTGCCAACTTTATTGCAGTAAGAAAAGGTGATGAAAAAAGACCAGAGATAAAAATCCTCGGGCAGGTAATAACCTCACCGGAAGTAAAGGAATTTATAAATAAGAAGTATAAAGGTGCTGTGATTACAGTATTCTAATACATATCGGATTATTCGGGGAGTGATATTGTAAAGGTATTGCTCCCTTATTGGTAAATTTGCCATAGCAAGCTTTCAAAACCGAGGGACCTCTATGTCTCCGGGATTTATTAAATCGGAGGCAATCATGTTCAGGACAGATCTAAGTCCGACAAAAACGATAGGAATAAATATTTTTTCTTAAAATCTATTGACATTTTTTACAATGAATAATAGAATACCAATATAACATATAAGAATACTTGGATAAATAATATTAATTGAAACTCAAATAAAATAATGGAGGGGTTAATATGTCAAAAATTGCAAAGAATTTAACCGATCTTATTGGAAACACTCCGCTTCTTGAATTATCAAATTACAACAAACACCATAAACTTGAAGCGAAAGTAATAGCGAAACTGGAGTACTTTAATCCCGCGGGAAGCGTTAAGGACAGGATAGGCTATGCAATGATAAAGGATGCAGAAGAAAAGGGCCTGATTAATAAGGATACGGTTATTATCGAGCCTACAAGCGGAAACACAGGTATAGCACTTGCGTTCGTCGCTGCTGCAAAAGGATATAAGCTTGTTATAACTTTACCGGAAACCTTCAGTATTGAAAGAAGGAACCTTTTAAAGGCATTGGGTGCTGAATTGGTTCTGACACCGGGTTCTGAAGGTATGCCAGGGGCAATAAGGAGGGCTGAAGAGCTTTCGGCTCAAACACCTAACTCATTTATTCCAAATCAGTTTAAAAACCCGGCGAACCCTGAAATCCACAGAAAGACAACTGCGGAAGAAATATGGAGAGACACTGACGGGGCTGTAGATATTGTAATCGGCGGAGTAGGAACCGGCGGAACTATTACGGGACTTGGAGAAGTATTAAAGAAGAAAAAGCCGGGCTTACAGGCTATAGCAGTTGAGCCCTTTGATTCACCTGTTCTGTCAGGCGGAGCAAAAGGACCTCATAAGATACAGGGAATAGGCGCAGGCTTTGTACCTGAAGTGTTTAATAGAGAAGTAATCGATGAAATATTCAAGGTGAAGAATGAAGAGGCTTTCGAAACTGCCAAGCATCTTGCAAAAACCGAAGGCCTACTCGTAGGAATTTCTTCAGGTGCAGCAGCTTTTACAGCCGTACAAATAGCAAAGAGACCTGAGAATAAAGGCAAGACGATAGTTGCAATTCTTCCTGACACAGGAGAACGGTATTTGTCTACAACTCTTTTCCAGGAGATATAATTCCAGAATATAATATGTTGTCAATACTATATAGAGAGGTTCATATGAATGTGTTCAGCCCGAAAGAAAGATTGATAAGAGTATTGAATAAGCAAAAGGTTGAAAGGCCTCCCGTCATATGTCCGGGAGGCATGATGAATGCCGCTGTGGTCGACGTTATGGAAAAGACGGGGCATGTGCTGCCTGAGGCCCATCATGAGGGAGTGCTTATGTCGTATTTGGCAGATGATATACACAAATATACCGGATTTGAGAACTTTGGAATACCCTTCTGTCTTACAGTTGAGGCTGAGGTGCTTGGAAGCAGTATAGACTTCGGTTCGCTTTCCTGTGAACCCAAAATAGCAAAGGAAGTTTACCCTTCAGTATCTGCGGTAGAGTATAAAGGACTGAATGAAATGAGTAAGGCCAAAAGGGTAAATTCAATTCTTCAGGCAATCTACATGCTTTCCGGTAAGAATCCGGATGTGCCTGTAATAGGCAATATAACAGGCCCGATAAGTACTGCGGCGTCTATAGTGGATCCTATGGTATTCCTGCGGGAACTCAGAAAAGACAGTGAAAATTCTCACAGGGTATTGGACTATGTGAGCAATCATTTGATAGAGCTTGCAAAGCTTATAGTTGAAAACGGCGCTTCAGTCATATCCATAGGTGATCCTACAGCAACAGGAGAAATACTCGGGCCGAAAAGCTTTAAAGAATATGCGGTACGTTATATCAATAAAGTTACAGAAAGCATAAATGCTCTTGGAGTTCCGGTAATAGTCCACATTTGCGGCAAGATGAATGCAGTTAAAAATTTGATACCGGAGATCAATACAAATGCTATCAGCACAGATGCCCTTGTAAATCTGAAGGCGCTGAAAGAGGATTATCCGCAGCTTACTACAATGGGAAACTTGAGTACTTATCTGCTTGAATTCGGCAACCCCAGGAAGGTATCCGAACATACTGAAAAGCTTCTGCTGGATGATATTGACATAATTTCACCTGCCTGCGGACTTAGTACATCCTCTTCCATAGAAAACATACAGGCAATGACTAAAACCGTTAAGGAGAACTGAGAAATGGCACAAATCACTTTTCACCCCTCAAACAAGACAATACAGGCGGACAGCGGAACAACAATACTTGAGGCGGCTCAAAAAGCAAGAATTATAATAGAATCTCCATGCAATAAAGCAGGAACATGCGGCAAATGCAAAGTCAGAATCAGCGGTGAATCGGTACCTAATGTCGTATCGAAAGGCAGGCACCATCTTTCAGCTAAGGAGGTTAAAGAAGGTTATGTTTTGTCATGCCAGACAGAGATCAAGGGTGATATTACTGTTGAAATCCTAGAAACGAACAACAACAGAACACTGAAAATACTAAGCTTTGGTAAAAGCTTTAATGCAGACATAGACAGCCATATAGTCAAGAAATACGTTAAAAACCTTGATAAGACGCTTATAACTGCAGGCAGCGAAGTGATCGGCACTGAAGAAGGCAATACCGAGAAATGTTCCTACGGTGTAGTAGTGGATATCGGTACGACGACATTAGTGACATCTCTGGTGGACCTGATAAGCGGCAGGGAGATAGGTAGTGTTTCGTCTCTCAATCCTCAAGCCATACTTGCACAGGATGTTTTATCCAGAATCAAGTTTGCATCGGATGAAAACGGACTCGAAACAATGTATGAAAAGATTATAGCTGAGATAAGATTGATGGTGGAACAGCTTTCATCCGAATACGGAGTAGAAAGAAAACATATCTATGAAGCCGTCTTCAGCGGAAATACATGCATGATCCATCTTGCTGCCGGCGTTACCCCATATTCTTTGGGTCAATATCCTTATACCCCCAAAATATCAGGTGGAGAACACTTAAAAGCTTCAGACCATAAAATAGGGATATCCGACTTCGGACTTATATACATTCCGCCTGTGATATCTGCCTATGTCGGAGCTGATATCACTTCGGGAATCCTGGCATCACAGTTGTACGATGAAAAAGGAGTAACGCTCTTTGTTGATATCGGGACAAACGGAGAAATGGCGGTTTATTCAGAAGGAAAGATATACTCAACCTCTACAGCAGCAGGACCTGCATTTGAAGGTATGAATATTACGTATGGAATGCGGGCGGGTATGGGCGCTGTGGAGCTTTTTAACATCGAAGATAACGGCAGCATTACAATAAATACAATAGGGAACACAAAAAGCAAAGGAATTTGCGGCAGCGGACTGCTGGATATTGTCGGTGAGCTTGTTGCCCATGGTGTTATAAATCAAAACGGAAAGTTTGCAGCAGGAAAAGAACTTCCTTCTTATCTTGCGGAAAGACTTTTTATAAATGAAGGAAAAACTGTTTTCAAGATTACAGAGGATATATTTTTGTCACAGAAGGATATCAGACAGGTTCAGCTTGCAAAAGGGGCCGTGAGGGCTGGAATAGAGTTTCTGCTCCGGGGTGCAGGTGTAGATGCCTCGCAAGTCGGAAAAGTACTCATAGCAGGGTCTTTTGGATACCATTTAAGAGCGAAAAGTCTGATTAATATCGGGCTTTTACCACGGGAGTTTGAAGACAGGATTGAATTCCTTGGAAATACCTCTAAAACAGGAGGCCAGGTTTTTTTAACCAATAAGAATTACAGAGGCTTTATGCAGGATATTGTGAAAAAGGTTCAGGTTGTAGAGCTGGCAAACTATAAGGATTTCGATAAGGTTTTTGTTAAGGCGCTCGGCTTCTAAAAATTGCAAATTTTATTTAAATAAATATTGACAAATAATAAAAAATTTATTAAAATATAACTAAACAAATAGGAAAACTAATATTGAGTTGTCTGACTAGGTTAACTGGAGGCCATAATCAAAAGTATGATTATGGCTTTTTAGCACTTATTTTTGTTCAAAATACAACTAAACATATAGGATAAGTAATATGTTGTTGGTTATAACTAATCTATTATGGGATGATAGAAATGATCGAAATTAAACAGGACAAATGTACAGATAAATAAGTAAAAATATTTATATTCCAGTATCATTTGAAAGGGGTGGCAAAATGGCTGAGACGAAAAAAAGCGGAATTTCAGAAGCTGATTTGAAAAGACTGCTGGAACTGATAGAAAGTGTTAATTTCGGATCTATCACTTTAATCATACAGGAAGGAAGAGTCGTACAGATTGAAAAGAATGAAAAGGTAAGATTGGTTTGATCGGCAGGGCAAAATAAAAAAAAGCAGAAATTCGTTGGCTTACTGGAAAGCTGGAGGTCATATTGCTTCATTTAACATGAAGTGATATGGCTTCTTTTTTAGTATATTAAACTTCTTAAGGGGGTAATTTGATGAGCAAATTTATAGACCGTCCAAGATATCTGTGTGCACTGGGTGGAGCAATCAGTACATTACAAACACTTCCTAAGGCTGTTCCGATTTTGCATGCTTCAGCAGGCTGCGGTAGTAATATCTCGTTTGCATTGAATTATGCAGCCGGTTACTATGGCAGCAGCTATTGCGGAGGTCAAGCGCTTCCGAGCTCCAATGTCTACGAAAATGAGATCGTTTTCGGGGGTGAAGGAAGGCTTGAGGAACAGATTGAGAATACATTGAAGGTCATTGACGGAGAGCTTTACTTCGTTTTGACCGGCTGTATGGTGGAAATGATCGGAGATGATGCAAGGGGAGTAGCAAAAAAATTCAGCAGCGGAAAAGTTTCTGTACTTGCAGCTGACACAGGAGGATTTCACGGTAATTCCTTCAAGGGGTACGATATTGTACTCAGCACCTTGTTCAGGGATTTTGTAGTCAAGAATGCTTTTAAAAATGAAAAGCTTCTTAACCTGTGGGGAGTTGTTCCTCTTCAGGATGTTTTCTGGAAGGGGAATCTAAAGAGCCTTAAAAGTATATTGACTGAACTGGGCTACCATGTCAATACCTTCTTCGGGGAAGGAGAAACACTGGACAATTTACGGAATTCGGGAGCGGCTGCGATGAACATAGTGGTCTCTGATGTTTACGGCATAGAGCCTGCCAAGGTATTTGAAGAGATACATGGAGTTCCGTATATTACAGTACCGTTTCCTATAGGAGAAAATGGAACTGAAATATTCATCCGTGAGATAGCTAAGGCACTTGGAATCGAAAAAGCATTCACGGAAAAAGTTATAAGAAAACAAAAAGCCCGTTATTACAGCTATACCGAAAGGCTTGCTGATGTATATAATGACCTCGACCTTCAAAGATATGCAGTGATAGTTGCAGATTCAAATTACGCACAGGCACTGACAAGATACGCAAGCGATGATCTGGGCTGGCTTCCGGAACTAGTTGTAATAACGGATATACTCACTGACGAAGAGAAGGAGGCTGTAAGCAAAAGGTTCAGCAATTACAAGTCGGGACTTAAGCCTGAGGTTGTATTTGATACAGATACTTCGAGTGTTAAAAAATATTTGAATGCTCATTGGCCGAATAACAGGGGACAGAAATATTATAACTCTTTCAGCCCGGCATTCATTTTCGGAAGCAGTTTTGAAAGGGATCTGGCTGATGAATTGAAAATACCAAGCATTTCTGTAACATATCCAATTTCGAACAGACTTGTGCTTGATAGAGCATATGCGGGATATGACGGAGCATTGCGTTTGACTGAAGATGTTTTTAGTACTTTACTTGGGACCAGATAAGGAGGAGAAAAAATGGAATATATTAGAGAAAAGACACCACCGATACGTGAAGACAGGTTAAAGGCGTGTAATGCTTTCGGAGGCTCCTGCTGCGAACTCGGGGAAAAGGGCAAAAAAGGCTGCCTGAACGGCATAAAAAGAACCTTTGCACAGACTCAGGGCTGTCAATTGAATCTGAGCCTGGCCATCATCAGTACCATAAGAGATTCCGTAATCATTGCCCATGCACCGCTGGGATGCGGAGGAAGTATGCTGGCATCTGCCGGAATAAGCAAGAATTTTCAGAAGCTTAGGGATTCTAATGCAAAGGGATTGATCTGGCTGAATACCAATCTTGATAATAACGATGTAGTCGGAGGTGGAGAACAAAAGCTAAGAGATGCGGTGCTTTATGCAGACCGTGAGTTCAGGCCAAGCAGCATAATTGTATTGAACAGTTGTGTTCCGGGGATTATTGGAGATGACATTGACAGCATTCTGGGTGAACTGCAGAATATTGTTTCTGCAAGAATAGTTCCAATTCATTGTGAAGGCTTTAAGTCCAAGATTATGGCTTCTGCTTATGACTCGGTCTATCACGGAATACTTCGTAACCTTGTAGGAGAACGAGAAGAAGTTGCCAGGGTTTTTGAAGATGAACTGGAGCTCCTTAAGGAAAACTACCGCATCAGCAGGACTGTCAATATATTGAATGTATCCTCCATGAGTAAACAGGACGAAGATGAGCTAACCCGCCTTGTAAAAGCTTTGGGGCTCAATGTAAGGATATTGCCCTGCTATGCTCACCCTGATGATTTCCTTGATGTCAGAGATGCGGCATTAAATGTAAGCATCTGCGCTACACATGATGACTATTTTGTCGAACATATAAAAGAGATTTACGGTATTCCCTTTGTTCTTAAGGCTATACCCATCGGAGTAAAAAATACCAATCAATGGCTTTTAGATATCGCAACTTTCTTCGGACTCGAGCAAAAAGCCCAAAAATTGATTGAAGCAGAAACAAAAGAGTTGATCGATGCTCTGAAACCCTTTAGGGAAGAGCTTAACGGCAAAAAGGTATTCCTTGGCGGCGGAGAAATCAGAATCCTGGCCACTGCAGAGCTATTACAGAGTGTAGGCTTGGAAATCGTAGGCTTTAAGGGCTATCACTATGATCAGTTTGCAGAACCGCTTTTGGAAAAGGTCGTAAACAGTGAGAACATAGTCTTTAATGTTGCAACAGGGCAGCCCTTTGAACTGGCAAATCTTTTAAAAAAGCTCAAACCTGATCTTTATATAGGCCACTCGGGTACTAACGGGTTTACTGCAAAGCAAGGCTTTCCGATATTCCCGCTGTTTGGGCAAAGCTCGGTTTATATGGGATATGCAGGTGCATATGAAATAGTAAGAAAGATAGCCCGCGTACTTAAGAATCCGCAGTTTAACCTTAATTTGTCCGAAAACAGCAGTCTTCCTTATAATGAGGAATGGTACGAACAAAATCCCTTCTCATATATCGATGACAGTGCAGTGCTATAAGGGAGGGACAACGATGACAGATGCAATAAAGAAAATTAATAAAAAATTGTTAAGTGTATATCTTATAATTGCTTTCTTTGCTTTCTGGGAGATAGCACCCAAAATAGGTATTGGTAATCCGGCATTTTTTCCGCCTTTTTCCAAAGTGCTCGGATCTGCAAATCAAATTACATATTCGGAAATAATTATTAATATCCTAACGAGTCTCAAAAGAATCTTAATCGGATACAGTCTGGCCATAATATTCGGCTTGCCGTTCGGCTTCCTGCTGGGAGGAGCATTTCCGAGAATTGAAAAATTTTTTAAATCCCTGTTTGTTTTTCTCTCCAATGTTCCGCCCTTCATTCTGTCACCGATTATTATAATCATTTACGGAATCGGTGAAGGTGCAATAAATTTTGTCATATTGTGGGCAGCCTTCTGGCCGGTAATGTTTACTACTATTGCAGGCGTACGGCAAGTAAACCCTCTTTATATAAGGGGTGCTCTTTCAATGGGGGCAAACAAAGTAACCATATTTACTAAAGTAATCCTGCCGGGCGCATTATCCTCCATAATTACAGGTATGAAAACCGGACTGACAATGAGCTTCATAATGCTTATCGGGGCAGAAACATTGGGGTCGCATGCAGGCTTGGGCTTTATGATATATAATTCGCAGCTTATGGGTCAGGTCCCGCAAATTTTCTTTTCAGCACTGCTTATTCTTGCTTTAGGTCTTCTAATCAGTTATTTGTTTGATTGGATAGAAAAAAAGGCAATTGTCTGGAAAGAACCAACCGCAGACTAATCAAAGGGGTGAGGAAAATGTCAAAAGTACTTGCGTTTATCAAAAAATTATTGTTTGGCAGTTTATCCATACTTTTGTTTTTTATTATATGGGAAGCTGCATCCAGACTAAATATCATCAATAGTGCTGTTGTTCCGGCACCGACTACGATTTTTCTGGCACTTAAGGATGCTGCAATCAGCGGGGATTTATTCAGGAATTTCGGAATCAGCCTTCAAAGGGTGGCAAGCGGATTTGCTATTGCTTTGCTCGTATCGATACCATTGGGTTTCCTTCTTGGCACATTTTTCAAAAATGTTGAAAGAGCTCTGCTGCCATTCCTCAAAATGCTTGAGAAGCTTAATCCGTTTGCTTTGTTTCCTGTATTCATGATTTTTTTCGGAATCGGAAGCATGGAGAAAATTGCGATCATTTTCTGGGTTGCACAATTCCCTCTGCTTTTTCATACGATTGTCGGAGCAAAAGCAGTAGATGTACTGCTTTTGAAATCGGCACATTCAATGGGTGCATCAAAAAGAGAAATATTTTTAAAGGTGATATTGCCCTCAGCCGTACCTTATATATTTACTGGGATTAAAATAGCTGCACAGATTGCATTCTTTATGATTATTGCATCTGAATATGCAGGCTCCAGTGAAGGCTTGGGGTGGTTCTACCTTTCATCAAATCAGACGTATCAGATCAATTTGTCATATGGAATTGTGATATTTATTACAATAATGAGCATTTTAGTCAATGTTCTTTTTACAAAGCTTGAAAAACACTTCTTGGTCTGGAAGGAGTCTAGTTTTCAATAAATAAAATGTGGAGGTAAGAAAAATGTTTAGAGAAAAAAAGAAAAAACTAATTGCAGTCGTATTGTCCACAGCACTGGCACTCTCTGTACTGTCAGGCGTATTCCTGATAGGCGGGACAAAAGCTGATGCTGCTTCTTCAAAAAAGCTTTTCAAAATCAGAACCCATACCAGAAAGGACTGCACATCAACTCCTATTCTTGCAGCAGATCAGAAGGGTTTTTTCAAGGAGCAGGGACTTCAGCTGGTATACACAGGGCAATTAAAATCTACTGATATTTTGCCGGCCGTCCTGAAAGGGAATAATGATTTTGCCGAGACACACCCTAATGCTTTGGCAACTTATATTTCAGGCGGAGCTAAAATAAAAGGAGTGGCACGTTCAATCATTGAACCTGATGCCTCGGTTGACCCGAAATACCGTCATATGTGGTGGTTCGCTACCAAAAAGTCGGGAATCAAAAAATGGGAAGACCTGAAAAAATATAATGACGGTAAACAGATCCAAACGAATGGACTCGCACCTAACTGTGTAACCTTCGTTTTAAGCACGATCTTTGATAAGAAAAAGCTAGGCAGAGACAGATTGAAATTTATCAATTTTGACTCCGATCAGGCTGCTCTTCAGGCTTTGCAGCAGGGGAACATTGATATTGCGGGAATACATCCTCCATTTTACAATCTTGCCCAGACTGCCGGACTTGTTAAAATCGGAGATTCAACCGATGCCGGACTAGGTTCTGCTGCCGGTGTATACCTATATTATTTCTCCGATTCCTTTATAAAAAAGAATCCGGAGATTGTACAGAAATTTGTTAAAGCAGTAACAAAAGCACAGGTATGGTGCAATGCGCACCCTGAAGAATCGGCAAAGATGACTTCAAAGGCTACCGGTGTCAATTCCACTGCGGTACATTATTATTCACAGAATAGTGTAATTCCCGAAAAGGAGATCAAACCCTGGATTGAAGATCTTATTAATAATGGAAAGCTGAAAAAGAGCTTTAAGATTTCTGACATTATTACCCATCGATTTGAAGTCAAATAAAACTGATTACCCTCAGGTAAGCCTTATGCTTTGTTTGGCGGGAACATTACAAATATGTGGAAAGGATTTGATGCTATGACTTTTGCAGCAACTGCCACTCTGGACGAAATAGATAAGAACAATATTAACCGGAACAATAAAATATTCATAAGAGAAATAGGCAGAGTATTCAATATCAAAAGAAATAACAGCACTGAGAAAAATAAATTTACTGCAATCAGCAATGTCAATCTTACAGTCAGAAGCGGTGAATTTCTATCTATAGTCGGACCGAGCGGGTGCGGAAAATCAACGCTGCTGGATCTTCTCGCCGGATTGGCAAAACCTACTTCAGGTGAAATCCTAATTGACGGAAAGGCAATTACAGGCCCTGCTTTGGACAGGGGCATTGTACTACAGGGGTATGCGCTTTTTCCATGGAGGACGATCAGGAAGAACATTGAATTCGGTCTTGAAATAAAAGGGGTTAAAAAGGCGGACAGGGCGGAAATAAGCGATAAATTTTTAAAGCTTGTAGGACTGGAAGGTTTTGCGGACAGATTCCCTTATGAACTGTCAGGTGGCATGAAACAGAGGGTTGCAATTGCAAGGGCTCTTGCATACGATCCTGAGGTGCTCCTTATGGATGAACCTTTTGCGGCAGTAGATGCACAGACACGTGAAACTATGCAGGATGAACTCTTGCGAATATGGGAAGAAACCGACAAGACTGTCGTATTTGTAACCCACAGCATAGAAGAAGCTGTACTGTTGTCAGATCGTGTAGCGGTCATGTCTGCCAATCCGGGGACTATTAAGGAAATTATTGATATAAATCTTCCAAGGCCAAGAAGAAGCGGTGATGTCAGGAATTCCGTAGGATTTACCTGGATCACCAATAAAATATGGGCACTTTTGCAGAATGATACTGAGGAAAGCGCAAAAGTGGAAACAAATTATATAAATATTGCGGAAGAAATTTCTCCAACTGCAGATATTTGAGTTCAACATTGTGAAATGGATGTGATTCTATGATAGAGACAAGTACTTTAAAGGTATACGGCATGACTTGCACTCTGTGTTCAATGACTATTGAGGCAGGGCTGAAGAAAATTGACGGGATAAAAAAAACATCGGTAAGTTATGCCGCTGAAAAGGTGTTTCTTAAGTATGACGATAATTCAGTGAAGATTGACGATATCAAAAGAACTATTGAAAAGTTGGGATTTTCTGTTGAAGACAATAAATACGTAAATACTGAAGGAAAAAAAGACCGTTCGGTGCTGGAAAGACGCAAGCTCTTTATACTTTTCCTTTCCGCATTGATTATAAGCTTACCTTTAATTGTCTGCATGATATCTGTGGGTGTCGGTTTCTGTCATGATGTTATTGATCCCACCGGGGAAACGGGATTTGGCAGATTTCTTGACGAAGTGAGGCGTAAATTATTATTCCTGCATAACTGGAAGCTTCAACTTGGATTGGCCACGCCTGTTCAGATTATCATAGGAGCCAGATTTTATAGAAATGCTTTCAGAGCTTTAGTTGCAGGAAAAGCGACTATGGATCTTCTGATCGTCCTGGGGACTTCGGCTGCTTACCTGTACAGTGTATACATAGTTTTCTATGAGAATTATGCTTATGTCACAGGCTTGAAGGATATTTACTTTGAGGCTTCGTCTACCATTATTACGTTAGTGCTTTTAGGAAAATATCTTGAGATGCTTGCAAAAGGAAGAACTTCAAAGGCTATCAGAACTCTTATGGATTTACGTCCTAAAACAACAAGGGTCCTTAGAGAAGGTGATGAAAGTGACATTTCTGTAGATGACGTGAAGGTGGGGGATGTAATTGTAGTAAGACCGGGAGAAAAGATCCCGGTTGACGGTGTTATTATTGACGGCAGTTCAATGGTTGATGAGTCAATGCTCACAGGCGAAAGCCTTCCTGTATACAAAGAAGTAAATGATTCCGTTACAGGTGCTACATTAAATAAACTAGGTACATTTAAATTCAGAGCTGCAAAGGTAGGAAGCGATACAAAGCTTGCAGGAATAATAAAAATTGTCGATGAAGCTCAAAGCAGCAAAGCACCAATACAAAGAATAGCGGATACTGTCTGCAGCTATTTCATACCTTTTGTAATTTCAGTTGCAGTTGTAACATTTATAATATGGTATTTTGTAATATTCGATGAAACGTTTTTTGTAATAAATCTTCCGATCATTTATGCAGTTTCGGTGCTGGTCGTTTCATGCCCCTGTGCTCTGGGACTCGCTACACCGACTGCCATCATGGTAGGCATGGGGAAGGCTGCTCAAAACGGTATACTGATAAAAAGGAGCGAGGTACTTGAAACCGCATATAAAATCAATACGGTTATCCTTGATAAAACAGGAACGATTACAACCGGAACACCTGAGGTAACTGATGTAATACTGACTGATGAAGCAGATAACCGCATTGACGAAAAAGAAGCAATCCGGCTTGCCGGAATCGCAGAAAAAAAATCCGAACATCCTCTGGGTGAGGCAATATTCCAGAGAGGCAAGGAGATGTTCGGTGATGTGATCGTAGATCCGGATAAGTTTGAAGCCTTTCCCGGTAAAGGTGTTTTGGCTGAAACAAACGGCAAAAAAATTATAATTGGAACTCTGAAGTTCATTGAAGAAAACGGCATAAATGCCGGTAAGGCTTCCAAGACGGCCGATTCTCTTTTACAGGATGGCAAGAGTGTAGTTTTAATGGCGGTAAATCACGAAATTACTGCGATAATCGCTTTAGCAGACAAAATCAGGGAAAATTCAAAAGAGGCTGTTCAAAAGCTTAAGAATATGGGTATTGATGTTTATATGCTTACCGGCGACAATAAAAAAACAGCGGATTATGTAGCTTCTGTAACAGGAATAGAAAATGTCATAGCTGAAGTGCTTCCTGAGAATAAGGTTGAAGAGGTAGAAAAGCTGAAAAAACAGAATAAAATTGTTGCGATGATTGGTGACGGAATTAATGATGCTCCTGCACTTGCAACTGCAAATATAGGTTTTGCAATCGGTTCAGGCACTGATGTAGCAGTTGAAACAGGAGATATAGTAATATTGAAGGACAATCTCATTACTATTCCAAGCGCAATAAAGCTTTCAAGAAGAACGATACGGAAGATAAAACAGAATCTGTTTTGGGCTTTTATATATAATGTCATAGGAATTCCATTCGCAGCTACCGGTCATTTAGATCCTGTTATCGCAGCGGCGGCAATGGCATTGAGCTCTGTATCCGTGCTTCTTAATTCCTTGAGTCTGAAAAGATTTAAAATCGGAACCGATGACTACAGATTCTCAATAAAATCCATAAACAGTTAAATTCTTATTATTCACTAAACTAAAGGAGCGTGTTAATAATGTCATTTATAGAAAATTTTTCGGAAAAGGATAAATTCTTTCAGAATATTTCGGATGCAGTCGTTGATATGGATGAAGAAAAAACAGTTGTGCTTTCGAATGAAGCAATCAAAAATAATTATGATGCTTACGAAGCAATTGACAAGGGATTGTCAAACGGTATGGAAAGGGCCGGAAAACTGTTTGAGGGAGAAGAATACTTCATACCTGAACTGCTGATGTGTTCGGATGCAATGTATGCGGGCCTTGAAGTGTTGAAGCCCCACCTGGAATCAAAAGAAGAAGAAGAGAAGTTTAAGGTTGTAATAGGTGTCATCGAGGGAGATACTCATGACATCGGTAAAAACCTTGTCAAGATTATGCTGGAGACATCCGGATTTGAGGTAATCGATCTTGGCAGGGACATCCCGCCTCAAAAGTTTGTAACTGCGGCACGAGAAACCGGTGCCCAAATTATAGCGCTTTCTACATTGATGACTACAACAATGGATGGAATGAGCAAGGTCATAGAAATACTTAAAAAAGAGAATGTAAGAGAAAATTTTAAGGTAATGATAGGTGGGGGACCGATTTCTCAAGCCTTTGCGGACAAGATCGGTGCCGATGGCTATTCTGTCAATGCTGCTGAAGCAGTCAGGCTTGCCAAGAGTCTTGTGGGTCAGACTGTTGCTGTAAGTACATAGCCTGCAAACGCATTTGAAAAAGTGACGAGGGAGGAATTATAATGTCTATAAAATTGGCTGTGGAGATAAAGAAAGACCAGTTGACCCCCAAGGAGAGGGATAAAGCCATCAAAGAAAACAGGCCCTATGACAGAATACAGTGCGGACTGTTTATAGGTGAGCATTCTGCAAAGCTTATTGGTGCAAAGGTATCGGAACTGCATTTGGACGTTGATAAGGCAGTTGACGCCCAGATAGCAGCAAGGAGAATCTATGCTTCTGAGACAGCGGGTGTAGGACCGGGATTACCGGGTATTGCCGAAGCATTTGGGAGCAAGCTTGTATTTCCTGATTACAACACACCATATATTAATGAATTTGCAATAAAAGAACTGAGTGATATTGACAGGCTTAAAATTCCCGATCCAAAGAGGAACGGAAGACTGCCCATGTTTATAGAAGCAAACGAAAGGCTTATGGAAGTTCTTGGAAATGAGCTGAATATTAGTTCCGGCATAGCAGGACCTTTTACAACTGCAGCGAATTTGAGGGGTACGGAAACATTTCTCAGAGATACATACCGGAATCCGGAATTTGCACATAGACTGCTTCGACTGGCTACCGATGCAACAATAGCCTATGTCAATGAAGTCAGCAAGCTTGGGGTAGGTATTGGAATTGCAGATCCTGACGCATCGGGAACACTGATAAGCGAGAGCCATTTTGAAAAATTTGCTTTACCGTATTTAAAGGAGCTTATCAACGTAATAATTGAGAAAACAGGTTCAGCACCACAGCTTCACATATGCGGAAATTCAACAAAGTTATGGAAGCTTATGGCGCAAACCGGTGCGGGAGCGCTGAGTCTGGATGATCAGATAGATCTCGAGGATGCAAAGCATGCTGTCGGTAATCAAGTAAAGCTTGTCGGAAATATAAGGCCTACCAAAACAATGCTCCTTGGGACTCCTGAAGATGTTGAAGCTAATGCCAGAGAATGCCTCAGAAAGGCATATGATACGCCGAAAGGCTATATTCTGGCTTTAGGCTGCGGCCTTCCAAACGATACACCTTCAGAAAACATTCATGCACTTGTCAATTCAGCCAGAAAATATGGGCAATATCCGTTTGATCCGGAGTTGTTCAGCTATTAGCAGACATTAGGAATTTATCGGATAAAAATCCGAAGCATTGGACTGAGCTGAGAATTGTGAGGTGAAAATATGCCTATAAAAATAATAGCTTGTGAGGTCATGAAAGAGGAGCTTCTGGCTGTTATTAACTGTCATGGTGCAGAATTTGAATTTGTTTCAATGGGTCTGCACTTATATCCGGAAAAGCTCCAAAAGGAGCTTCAACGCATTATTGATAGTTCTAATGGTTTCTCCAGAATAGTTCTTGCCTTTGGACTTTGCGGCGGTGCAGCAAGAGGACTGACTTCCAATTACAGCATATTAACCATACCAAGGGTTCATGACTGTATCCCTATATTGTTGGGATCCCAAGACGCCTATGACAAGGCCAGAAAAGAGGAAGCCGGAACCTTTTATCTTTCCTGCGGCTGGTTTAAAGGAGAAAAACCGACTATTTCCGAATATAGACGAATCAGTGAAAAGTATGGAGAGAAAAAAGCAAGGAACATCTATAAAAGAATGTATGCTTCATATAGTCGCATGCTTTTCATCAAAACTGGCAATCCCGGTGAAGAAGCTGCGTTTAATATGGCTTCGGAAACATCCGGACTGCTTGAACTCGAACTGAAAACCACTCAAGGCAGTACCGAATATTTTAATAAAATTGTTTGCGGACCTTGGGAGGATCTGCACTTCATAAATATTGCTCCATATGGGAAAATTGAGTATGAAGATTTTATAAATTGTTATGCATTGTATTGACAGAAAGTTAATTTCTGTATATTATTACATTAATCTTATAGGAATAGTGTTATATGCTGACCGAATTCCGGAGGCCTATTCAAATGAATGAATAGAGCCTCTTTTATTTTTTAACCATGAAAGGAAGGATCAATTATGAGTGAAATAGTAACTAAAGCGATAAACTATATTGAAAATACAAAGTATGTTATTCTGGCTACGACAGGAAAGGATGGAGTACCCCGGTTGAGAACGCTTGCCTCATTTGCAAATGATGGTTTAAAAATATATTTCTCAACAGGAAAAAACACCGGAAAGGTACAGCAGATTGCTTCAAATCCTAATGTATCAGTACTTGTTCAGCAAGAAGGTCAGGAAATTCCTTCATTTAAAAGTGTTACACTTATTGGCAAAGCAGCTTTACTGGTGGGAGGCAAAGAACACGATGAAGCAGTAAAGCTTCTGAGCTCAAAAAACCCTAGATTTAGAGAAAAAGTTGAAAAGGGGCTTCTGGATGATACTGCAATATTTGGCATTAAGCCTGATATACTTAAGTTCCTGGACTTTTCAAACGGGTTGGGGGCAGATTCGGTTAAGGAAATAAGTTTGCAGCCTGGCTGAAAAAGTACTTGAAAGTAAATGCCTGGTTTTAGAAATACGAGCCTCTAAAACTTGTTTTAAAGCATTTTTACAAACAGAGTAATATAATTTCATTGCTAGTATTATACCTAAACAGGATAATATTGCGGAAATGATGTAAAATCATACATAATACATTTTCCAAAGATTAATCAATCTGAATGGTATAATCTTTTTGGAAGAATGTACTTGATGAAAATCATATAATATTACACGAAATAAAAATTTCGTGTAATCAAAAGGAAGTTTCATTTTTTTCCACATTAACTACTAGGAGCTTTTTCCAGAAGCTTCAACGACATCAAAGTTTCGTGTAATCAAGAGGAAGTTTCATTTATTTTTTTTGATACCTGGTCAAAGAACTTTTTATACTTACAGCTACGACATTTTTGAATCTCATCATAAAGCTTTTTATTTCTTGTTGAATCCTCAATGAACTTTTCGCAAAATTCAGACACCATTGTATTTCCGTTTCGTTTACAAATTATGCATCTATCAAGACATTCTAGACTATATATACAATATGTACATGCACACCAGTAGCAATTATATAGGGCAATTTTCATCTTTTGTATCTCACTATTTTGCAGCTGCTTTTCTGATCCGTATCACCGGTTCTTCATCTTGAGATACAATTGTTACGGATTCCGCTTGTTTATTGATTCTCAAGATATCATTTCTTAACTGATTCAAACTGAATTCAAGATTTTCAAGCCCTTGTATACGTTTTTCTACATCATTAAGTTTCTTTTTTCTTGATTCAATCTGTTGGTCAAGGTTTTTTATATATGCTTCTCGCTCTGGTGCTGATTTCTCAAATGCAATTACTAGATTTTCGAACTTTTCGTTGAAACCTTCCCCAGTAGGAAACTTCTCAACAATTTTAAGAACCTCGTCACTCATCCTCACACATTTCTGATTGTTTTTAGCCATTTACTCATTCTCCTTTACTCAATTTATTATGCTTGCAGCACGCCATGTTATTTTGTATCTCATTTTACCTTCAGCAGCCGGCGCCAGGGCAAACAATTTGAGATACATAAATTCTATAATGCAATCTGCTCTAGGCATGATTGAATATATTCTTTTGTTATTTTAAGTGGTTCTGCTTCAAATATTTCTCCTGTTTCACCATTTACATATAGTTTTGGATTTATTACTTCAAGCTTGAACCTATCTTTTATTTGCCGCTTTGATATTTTTGCTTCGTCTATGATTTTATCTATGTATTCTTCTCCATAGTCCTTTTTCAAAGCTTTCACAGTCGGTGCAACCTGAGAAACAAACCACTCTAATGTATTATCGCTCTTTTTAGCATGAACCTTCATTCTTTCAATTGGCTGTTCAAGTATTCTCAAATAAGTATCAGTCGTCTTTGCTCTTTTCATTTCATTCATCCTCCTTTTTATAAATCTCAAATGTCCTAAAAAGTAGTTTTTCACAGTATCATTTTTCAAGGCCTCAATAATTTGCTCACACGCTTCATTCCTGCATTCCATTTCAATCCTTGTCCAAATTCTGCCGTCAGTAACCTCTTGTTCAAGTGCTTTGTCATACACACGAAACATTGTTAGACCGCCACGTCTTCCAAAGTACAATGTTCCCCTCAAGTTAGCGTCAACCACCTGTCTGATACTTCTGTCATTGTATCTACAAACATATTGCTTTTTGACAAACTTATTATAGAAATAGCTGAAATCAACGTCAGTATCGACAGCAACGTCAATACGAGATATGTTATAGGGCATTTTATCTTTTTTAAGTTTCGCAATCAGTTCAAACACATCAAATTGCAAATGCTCCGACTTAAGACCAAGACCAGGCAAAATAATGTGAATACCCATTCCAGTAATTTTTCCGGCAAACAAAACCTTAATGCCTGATGGAAATTTTATGCCTTTGTTATATCCATCTATACCGTTAAAAAGTTCCCCCTCCTCTATTTCAAGTGGCACATATTTATAAAAATAGGACAGTGCAATACCCGGAATTTCAGTGTCAATTTTTAAAGTAAAACTTAAGAAATCTAGAAAGTACCCCAAAGCCTTGTGCCACCTCACTTTCATGTATGTCCTACTGCCGTGAGTACCCCCGTATTACTAGTGGGGGGTACGGGTCATTTTTTCGACCTGTTTAAAAAGCTAATTTGTATCTCATTTTTACAGCTGCAACCAGGATCCCCGGAGCTGATTTGAGATACATATTTATTTGGTACTCCAATCATCCTTTTCCTTGCCTTTTACTTTTCCGTTTTTTTGCCACCAAACAACAGAACGACCAGTGATCATTTTCACATTGAAGTCCATAAACACACAAAAGACCAAAAAAACACAAAGACAAAAGATTAAATTCATAAAACCTCCTAGAGAAGGGCTTCGAAGACGGGGAGCCCTCCACGGTGACTCCCCGTACCCCTCTTCCGTGCAGGCCCGCATAAAATAGGAGAAAACCACTCCTATTTTACGCAGGCTTTCTTATATAGGGTTATTCTAAAATATAAAAGTACCGCAAAAATGACTAAGTAAAGTAAACCCATTACAATTTGACTTAATGAGTTTATTTCACCCATAATAAAACTTAGGATTACTGATAGAGAAAAGAATCCGACTATAATTAAAATCAGGTTAAAGGATATTCTTGTCCATTTTTTCTTCATAAGTATTCCCCTTTCTTAAGATTTTTTTGATTATGTAATCTATTAAAAATTTCAATTTATCTCGAAAACCTTTATTTTCTATATGTGAATTTTCATCATTTTCAATTTGAATTTTGTCTTTCCATTTCTTGAAGTTCTTCTTCTTTCTGGTTAGTTCAATGAATTTATAATAGCTGTCAAATCTCTTAAAGACTTTGCTTCTGGCGATGACTCTTTTCTTCTTTATCAAGTAATCAGGAGACATTTTCATTAATCCTTCACAAGTGCTGTAATAACGGCATGTATACCACAAAGGCTTATGTAACAGCCTGTCTAATAAATTCTTTGGTTTACCTTCGGTTTGATTTAACAAAGTAAAGTTTGATACCCATACAAATTCGTTTACAATGTCTCTTATGTTTACATCTACTGTAGTAGGTATTTGGGCAATTAGAGTCATATTAAGTTTGAAATGTCCATGATGCATGAACAGTAAAAAACACTCTTTAGGGAATTTGCTCCAATCCCTGTTCCTGAACCACATATTTGCTTCATCAATAAATAGGTCACTTTCTTCTGGAAACTCACTTTCTAATAAATCCTCAAATTCAAGTACATAACTTTCACCAGAGACAGGAAAATTTGAAAAAACATTAGCTTTTCGTTCCAGAGCCGACACAATATCACGTGTCATCATATACGTTTTACCTTTTCTGGGAAGTCCGCAAATCATTCTTATCATTTATTTTCCCCCTAAAAGTTTTAAGGGGTATTCATCCGAATACCCCTTTCCCCTATCTTGTGGCTGCCTTTTTTGCTTTACGCACAATGGTAAAACCTAATATCATTATGCTACCTATAATGTAGACATTTAGGGGATATTCCTTGAACAATGCCAAACCGCTTTTGATAACTCCTACAACTTCAGCAACTAAACCTGTATCAATTGTTGTACCTGTCAAACATTCCTCCTTTCTTTTTGTATCTCATTTACGTTCCTGGCCTGATGTTGCAGCCGTTATCTTTGAGATACATTATATTAATGGATGCGGGGGCAGGATTTGAACCTACGACCTTCACCTGACAATGGTGCTGAGCTAACCTGACTACTCCACCCCGCGATATTCTTTTTTTGTATCTCATTTGATTAATCCGGAAAGACTGATCAGAAACGAGATTTTCATTTTATGAGATACAATTTTATAAATGGGTGCGGGGGTAGGATTTGAACCTACGACCTAGACAGGACAATTGTCTTGAGCTAACCTGACTACTCCACCCCGCCCTATTAGGTTTTCAAAGATTATACTGCGTATTAATCTTTGAAAACCTTAAATGGTGCTGTCATTAATGCACGTATTGTTTCAAATAATTCATGAAGTATATATATAGCAAATACAGAACGTACAATTAATTCTAAATACTTATATTCTTCTGGAAACGTAAGTCCGAAAAAATTCAGGATATTATCCATGTGAACGTCTCCTTCTAAACAAAATCATGAAAATTACTATTACGAATAAAAGAAATATCTCTATTTGCATGGTCTTGTTCTGATTCTTAATTTCGGTTATTTGTGTATCCATTTTTTGTGACATTGTAATTGTATTAGATTCAATATTTGATGCTATTCCCTGAAGCTGATTATCAACAACAACTATCGGACTAGTCGTAGTCGTTTCCATTACTTCCACCCCCTCCACCTTTAGAACCAAAGCCAAAGAAGAAACCTATTATTATTTCAGCTAATACAACAAAGTAAAACATGTTCCAAAATGTTACGTTGAATTCTCCAATTGGAACACTTATTGACATAAACTTATCTATTGTATTCCATATACTTTTTACTGTATTAGCTAACATGTTTTTACCTCGCAAATAGCTTTAATACTACTGCCAACATACAACCTAATATTAAAACGCTTGATATTCCAATAGGCAAAAATCCAAATGTTGTAGTCATTATAGTACCTAGATTACCTATAAGTACTACGCAACTAGCTGCGGCGTTAAAAGCATTACTTAGTATTGTTGGTAATTTTCCAATCCAATCCCATATGTCCATTGGCTTCGAAGGAACTTCAGGAGTGTATGGTTCGACTTGCTGGTCTCCTGTCCTGTCATCTTTGCCATCATTGTTTGTATCTACGAAGTCCGTATAATACGTATAAATTCTTTCGGCTGTATAAACTGTTCCATTTGGCATAGTCAGAATAAATTGAAACTTCTTGTTTTCTCCGGCTACTGGTTCACCATTAGCGGATATACCAAACTCAATATATCCATCATGTTTGGTTATAGTTGGAGTATCTGCTTCGCCGTACCTCAAGTAACCTTTAAACTCAAATTTTATTTGCTCAAGCTTATATTTATTAAGGTCTATAGGAACACGGCCTATTACAGTAGTGTTTATTAAGTTATTACCGCCTGCGAACTTTTGACCGTCTTTTGATGGGTATGCATATTTAACGTAATAGAAATCACTTTGTGCTGGTGTTGGTGGAGTCACTGAGAATTCTATATTATTAGTCCAGGACCTTTGAGCAATTAAATTTCCTGTTGCTGTATCATAAAACTTTACAGTATTTACGCCATTAAATCCGCTTTTTCCTACCTCCGTAGCTTTATGCCCCGGATATGAATTATATGCTTCTGCAAGATATGTTTGTTCACTATCGCCAGCACATAAGCCAGAATGTTCATGATACATAGTTCCGTTAGAGTTATAAAATTTTATAGTTACATCATCATAACCATATATTTTATATTTAATATCAGGTGATTTATCTGTAAATACTTGATTTTCAGTAGGTGATGTTATCAGAACTATTTTAGAATTTATAGAATATGGTATAGGTATATTTTCAGGATTTTTTATTATACTTGAATCTTTCAAACCTATTATTTCATAATTATTTACTGAACACCATGGAACTATAGCAAATACATAACCACCTTGTATATAATTTACTGTACCCCATCCAGTATGATAATATTGCCAAGCTCTGAATTCAGTATCTGAATTATAATAATAATCTTGAGGAGTTGAACCAGTGGCCTTTAATGTTATATTTCCAGTAGTTTCTATATATACTTTTATAGTTGGGTCTGTTTTATATTGCAACATGACCCAATTATCTTGATGGTTATTATAGTCAGCATTAACTTGTATATGTGAAAGTATTGCTATAAACAATATTACAGGCAATATAATAATTATCTTTTTCAATCCCCTACCCCCTTTTGTATCTCACTTTTTTACTGCAGCGTCGCTGATCCGTCAGACCTGGTTTTTCTTTTGAGATACATTCCTTTCGGAAAGGCTACAGCTTAAAGCCATAGCCTATAAAACATCATCAAGCTGAACCATTGATATAATGTTAGCTGTGAAGTCGGCAAACTTCTTGCCCTCAAATGTTCTTATCTTCGGTTCGAATTCAATTTCAAGCATGTATTTTTTGTCGATTAGGTCTTTAGGCTTCTGGCCCTTGAAGTTATCTTTTAGGAAATCCTCTGATGCGTAGAATGGTACATCTATGAAGCGGTTCTTCCTGATGTCCTCTTCATCAAAAGCAACACACATGTTGAAGAATAACATATAGTATTCGTTGTTTGACTCTTTTCCGGTCCTACGTTCTATCTTCTTAAGTTCTAACTCCTGTTGTCCTATAAATGTCTCTTTTTTCAGTTCACATTTACTCATTATTTCACCTCACAATTATTAAAATATTTATCATACAAAAGTTGTACAACTATTGTATGTATAATTTAACATATATCACAATACAATATTCGTGTCAATATTGTATTTATAAAATACTGTATTAGTACAAAAATCATATGATATAATATCAAATAAAAAAGAGGTGAAAACCCTATGAAAATAAAGACTGGTTACAATTTGAAATTAAAAAACATTCTTTTTAAAAAGTTAAAATATACCTCATGGAAAAATAAACGTAGCATTAATGCACAGTTAACAATGCTTGTTGAACAATTTATAGAACAATTTGAAAAAATTAACGGTAAAATTGAGGAAAAAGATTTACTTGAAATGGAAAAAGAAGAATCAGAAGACTAAAATTTGAAATAATTTAAGAGGTTATCTAAATGTCTAAAGAATTTAATAGAGATGATTACATTCAAAAATTATCTGACAACCTATATATTAATTCGAAATTATTTTCTTTATCATTAACAATTATATTTAGTTCTTTAGGAGCTTTTATAGGCTTTGTATATTCAAACATAGATAAAATAAAACATATTCAATCATCATTCAACCCTATATTTATAATTACAGGATTAATAATTGGTATGATTTTAGGCTTATTTATTAGTTATCCCATATCGTTATTATTTAAAGTCCAATCAAGACTACTATTAATCCAATATGAAATTTTAAATTCAATAAATAATAAAAAAGCAGAGTGAACATATACCCTGCTTTACCTTTATTTCTTTCAAAATTGCCCTTTAAATCATTTTTTCACTTATATGTAATATAAAATTTCCAGAAGCTTCAACGAGATAAAAATTTCGTGTAATTTAGGGAAGTTTTAATTTAACTAGAATTGATTTTCAGTATACCAATATCTAATTGAACCATCATGTTGAACTTCATACTTTATTCCATTTTGTTCAAAACATTTTATCAATGCAGTTCTTTCATTGGTACTTGATCTATTCATTCTATTAATAGATTCGTTTAAAAGGTCGGTATTGTTCTGTGTTCTATCATCAGAATACTTTTGATAATATGATATGAAATCTTTATATGCAGAAATTCTTTCTATAAAGTATTTATGATATCCCGCTACCTGATCAGGAACCGATAAATTATTGATTTCTGCATCTATTTGATTAATTACTTCAATGTAAGAATTAATATCTATGTCCTGAACCTGTTTTGACAAATCATCTATTCTAGTATTAAATTGTTGAATCATATCTATATAATCAATAATTTTTCTTTGCGTAGTGCTTGTTATTATTTGTGAGGTTGGCTTGTTTGACTTATTAGATTTTATATCAAATAGACCATTATTATTGCCATAATAAAAAAACGCAAATACCAATTCAACAATAAGTATAGGAATCAGAATTTTAAATATCAGAGACATCTTTCTTTTTACATTTTTGTTGTAATAAGAACTGATTTTATCTCTTGCTACGTAGCTGTAATACTCATTATTATTTTTACTCAGCCGTTCCCGCTGAATTTCTTTCATTTGTTTTCTAAATTCTTTTTGTGTTTTAGTAGGCATATAATTCACCATAAAAGTATTTTTATGTCTATTATAGCACATGTTTTTCATGTAATGGCTCTTTTTGAGTTATAAATCTAAACATTTAACTAAATGTATAATTTTGTTAACTACTATGTTTTGACAAATTTCGATTATTGTTTACATTATAATATTAATTAAATATTTAAGGAGGCTTTATATGCAAACCACAACCAGTAAAGACATTAATGAAGAAAACTATATTCAAGCATTATCAGGCGATCTACATAGTAACTCCAAGTTATTCTCTATCTCTTTAATAATTATCTTTACTGCTTTAGGAACCTTTATTGGTTATCTATATGCGAACTATGAAAGAATTAAACATGTTGTTGGATTAGAAGGTTCGGAGTTAGATTATAAATTTATTATCATAGGCCTTGCTGCAGGATTTATAATAGGCATGTTTATTAGTTTTCCTATATCTGTGTTTTTTAAAGTCCAATCTAGGTCATTATTAATTCAATATGAAATTCTTAAGGAAATTAAATCTAAAAGAAATATCTAATTACCTTAAATGTCGATTTCGTAATTTATATGAAATCAATGATTCGCTTACTAATAAATGAAATGACGGTTTCGTATAATCAACATGAAATTTCAAAAAGGCCCTATTATAAGGCCCTTCACTTTTTTTCTAGCACTAACTATCTCTTTGGTCTATTGCATTACGTGTACTCTCGGGAAGGTCTTTATACAATTCGTCTATTTCCTTCTGACGAGTTATCATATTCTCAACAATAATATTAATTAGTTTGAACAACATAAAAGCAATTTCCGGGTTATCATCAATATTTATTATTCCAGGGTGAACCGCATTATTGCCTACAACCCTAACAAGATCAAGTGCTTTTTGTACCCCTGGTGGCAAACCCTTTTTTACTAAATTTGCTATGTCATCATTAATGTTTCTGCCTGTTTCACCTAGATAGATACATAGTTTTTGCAAAACTAACCTTAATAGTGCTGACGAAGCTTTAGGAGATATTCCAAATATTTCACGTGCTTCGTTGTAGTCTTCTACGCAGTCGCTTGGTAAATCTATTGATGGCATCGGGGCCGTAGACATATTAGGGTAAATCATTTTTTCTAGATGCCATATTGAAATTTTTTTACAATGCCTACAACTACACACTTCAAAATCAGATAATGTCATAATACCTGATAAATTGTATCCTGCTGATTTATTCTGCGCTGATACTGTGTTATACCATTGTTGGTCAGCATAAGCGTTACAATAAGGACAATTAAAAGCGTCTAATTTGTATTTTGGATTTACGTATTCCATAATCAACCTCTATTTTTATATAATATTTTAATAATCATATTTTATCATTAAATGTAAATAAATACAATTTAATAAAACTTACCTAAATGCTCTTGCCGTTTTACATGTCTATTTTATTAAAAAAATACAACCATTTAGGTTGTAAATTTTTAACATATGTTTTGACATTTTTTTACATGAGTTATGGGAGAAATAGGAAAATCTGTCAGTGGAATTTTTATTTAGTGTAATCATTTGTTAATTTTCTTTAAGACTGTATTCGTAAAATATTTCTAAAAGTTTGCAGCCAAATCTTTCGCTCTAGCAACAGCATCTTCAACTATAGCATTTACATCATTACCGATTACATCTAGGCCTTCTGCTGAAATTGTTGTAAAATCTTTGATTCCAAGAAAACCGAGTATTGTCCTTAAATATCTGTCACCCATTTCAAAATTGGAATAAGGTTCAGTTGAATAATTCCCGCCTCTTGAAACGATGTGTACCGCTTTTTTACCTGTGCATAGTCCAACCGCCCCTTCTGCAGTGTACTTAAATGTGATACCGGTAACAGTAATATAGTCAATATAAGCCTTAAGTATTGCAGGAATACTTAAATTCCAGAAAGGTGCCGCAATTACATATTTATCTGCCTCTAGAAATTGATATGCGTATTTTAGTATTGGGTGATCTCTGCCGGTACCTTCTTTAGGTCTATGGAGCTCATTCAGTTCACCGACAGGCAGAAAGTCAATTCCTTCTTTATAAAGATCAAGCGTTATTATCTCGTCTTTTGGATGAAGTTCTCTGTATTTCTCAATAAAACTATCCGAAATTTTGAAAGTCCTCGATTCACCCTCCAAAGTTGCATTTGCTTTTATATATAATACTTTTTCCATTTTTATAATCTCCTTTTATAATTACTGCTACTTTATTTATTCCACAAATTGATCAAATCTAATCTTAATTCATTTAATAATCATCAAATTTTATAACAATTAATTAGTTTTCAAGGCATAAAAAATCTCCCCAATCAGGGAGATTATTATTATATTTTATAATCGGAAGTCTTCAAGCATATTTATTCCATAAACATTTTTATATCATCATCAACGGCACCTATTCCTGCGATTCCAAAGTTATCTACAAGTACCTTAGCTACGTTTGGCGATAAAAAGCCCGGCAAAGTAGGTCCTAAGTGAATATTTTTCACTCCTAAATAGAGCAAGGCCAAAAGTACGATAACTGCTTTTTGTTCATACCATGCTATGTTATATGCAATAGGAAGCTTATTTACATCGTCCAGCCCAAATACTTCTTTAAGCTTTAGTGCAATTACTGCAAGCGAGTATGAATCGTTGCATTGTCCGGCATCAAGTACTCTTGGAATACCGCCGATATCGCCGAGTTGAAGCTTGTTATACCTGTATTTAGCACAGCCGGCTGTAAGAATTACTGTATCTTTCGGAAGCTTTTGTGCAAATTCGGTATAATATTCTCTTGATTTCATTCTGCCGTCACATCCCGCCATGACGAAGAATTTTTTTATGGCACCCGACTTAACAGCATCAACCACTTTATCAGCTAATGCCAATACCTGTGCGTGTGCAAACCCTCCAACAATGCTGCCTGTTTCAATTTCAGTTGGAGCCTTGCAATTCTTTGCCATCCCAATAACTGCAGAAAAATCTTTTTTGCCGTTTTTATCCGCTTCAATATGAGTACATCCCGGATACCCTGCTGCCCCGGAAGTAAATATCCTGCCTCTGACTTCTTCACTCCTTGGAGGTACAATACAGTTTGTTGTGAATAGGATTGGCCCGTTAAAGGTTTCAAATTCCTCGATCTGTTTCCACCAGGAACTTCCATAGTTGCCAACGAAATTTTCATACTTCTTAAAGAAGGGATAATAGTGAGCCGGAAGCATTTCACTATGAGTGTATACATCAATACCTGTTCCCTTTGTTTGCTCAAGAAGCTGTTCGAGGTCTGTGAGATCATGACCTGAAATCAGTATACCCGGTTTTTTGCCAACACCAATGTTAACACTTGTAATTTCAGGATTTCCGTATTTTGATGTGTTTGCATCATCGAGAAGCGCCATTGCGCTAACACCGAACTGGCCTGTTTTTAAGGTGAGTGCAACAAGGTCATCTGCAGATAAATCATTATTTAAAGTGGCAGCTAATGCCTCATATATAAATCCATAAATGTCCGGGTTTTCTTTGCCTAAGTTCAGGGCATGATGTGTATATGCCGCCATCCCTTTTACTCCATAAGTAATAAGTTCCCTTAATGACCTGATATCTTCATTTTCTGTTGCAAGCACTCCGACTTTTGAAGCCTTTTCAAGCATAGTGGCCTTATCTTTCACATCAAAATCGACAGCATCGCTCATCTCGATTCCTGCAACCCTCTCTCTTAATTCATTTCTCATTACAAGCATTTTCTTGATCTGTTCTTCTATGGCAGCTTCATCGAAATTTGCATTTGTAATTGTTATAAAAAGGCTTTTGATAATTTCATGATTTACTGTATCCAATGCCTTTGCGTCCAACTTGCCTTTTACTATAACTTCCGCAATACCTTTTACGGTATAAATCAACAGATCCTGAAGTTTAGCCACTACCTCATTTTTACCGCATACACCCTTGATCTGACAGCCTGTTCCCTTTGCTGTCTCCTGACATTGATAACAAAACATACTCATAATAATAACCTCCTCCAAATTGTTAACTTTAGTATAACGTGACTATAAAAAACTATCTGTTGCTTTTGCAACGCTATAAAAATAAATTTATCAATTTGGTGAAATAGGTTATATTAAGGATGCAAAAAAAGCTTGAAGGCATTCCTCCAAGCTTATATATGAAAAGTTTATACAGGTGTTATGATCCACTTCTGGCTAGCTCCTCCGCTGCTGCTCATTTGAATAACCGAAGCTCCTTCTGAAGTTGAACTGCCCGTTACATCAATCACTTTTCCGCTGTTTTTATTCTTAATTTGATAATTATTATTTCCCTTATCTATAAATACCCACTTCTGATTTGCTCCTCCGTTGTCACTCCACTGGTTCAATTGCGTACCGTCAGCAGTTGATGAAGACGGTACATCAAGCAGCTTGCCGCTATTCACATTTTTTATTTTGAAGTATCCTGCTCCATCATAAAGAAGCTGCCACTTTTGATTGCTGCCTCCATTATCGGCCCATTGAATGGCTGTTGCTCCATCATCTGCGGAATAATCAGATATATCCATAAGCAAACCGCTATTCACGTTCTTAAAAGTAAAATTATTTACACTGGCTGTTATAGTGCCTTTTGAAGTATCAATGTTCAGAGTATTGGCCCAAGTCATGCTCATAGATGTATTCGAAGTAAATGATATTGGTATCCATACAAATTGCGACTCGTTTACTTTTCCTCCCCAGGCTCCTCCCCATCTGTCGCCCATATAAAGATACGTTGTTGCAGAATCTCCCTCAATGGGCATAACGAATGCAGCCTGAGAGTTGAAACAGGTACTGTCTCCAATATTAATTAGATCCGACCATCCGCTGGTCAGACTTGTGGAATAAGCATATTTTTGCTGGTTCGGAGTCCAGCCTGTACACCCGGAGGTTAACAAGAAATAGCAGTTTCCCCGTTTAAAGAGGCAGGGCGCTTCTCTCTGTTTTCCTACAAAAAGCTTTGCAGCCAGCGACGAAATATTCCTGTAGTCTGAGGTCAGTTTGTATAAACATAAATCCATGTTTTCATTTGAACTTGAAATGAAATAACCTTTACCGTCACTATCAACAAAAACATTGCAATCTCTTGACATATAGCCGTTTATTCCATGGTCTACAACACCGGTATTAGCCAGAGGTCTGAAACTTCCCTGATAAGTATACGATCCGTCCGGAGAATCGGCATATGCGACAGCGCAGCGTGCTTGTCCATAATTAACACCATTTTCCCAATGCATCCACATTACATATTTGCCGGTAGAAGCATTATACATAACTTTGGGCCGCTCTATCCAGCAGTTGTTCAATTCAGCTGAGGAATTCTTCGTTAATACATCTCCCCTGTATTCCCAGCTTTTCAAGTCAGTAGACCTATAACAAGCTACTCCTAAAAAATGTCCCGTATCATCTCTGTTTTCACCATACCAGTAATAGTAGCGTCCGCTCTTTATCATTCCACCGCCATGTGCCTGAATTGCGGTTCCGGAGGTTGTTGCAAATTGTATACCGTTAATGATGATTGCATCTGAATTTTCAACAACGGGCAGAGCTTTATATATTCCAAGCAAATACATTTTCAATACTGCCCAATCAATTGCATCAATACTGCCATCCCTATTCAAATCACCAACAGCTAAATCATCATTTACAGGGAAATCCTTAGTTATGCCAAGAACATAAGCTTTCATTAAAGCAAAGTCTAATGCGTCAATGGTGTTATCCCCATTTACGTCTCCGGTCTTTATTTCGGCAGCTGCGTATGATGCTTTTTCATTCCACCCAAAGGTAAATAATGCCAGAACAGTTACAAGTAAAGATACTGTTATGACTATAAAATTTCTTTTCATAGTTATCCCCCCTGAATATTTAGGTAATTCAGCTTTCTAACATTAAAGTACTGCTCATGGTCTTAAGGTTTTTCAAATTGTATTTACACAAGCAATTCTACCATAAAATAACATAAACAGTAAATATTAATTTGGAAATCGATAAGGTAATAACAAATTTTACAATAAACCTTTTTTTGTAATATATTTAATGATATAATTAACCAACTAAAAAAAATAATGGGGGTATAAAATGAAGAGGTTTACGGCTGTTATTCTTGCTGTATTTATTCTTACCGGCGCATTTCAAACATGTTTTGCAGGCACTTCATCAGACTTAAAAAAATTGACTGATTGTCTTGTTAAAACACAAAAAGTAGACAGCTTGGAAGCGGACTTAATTACAAAGACTGCTGGTGGCGGGCAATCCTTAGATATTAGCATGCATATGAAAGCGGAAAATATTAAAAAGGGTTTAAAAAGTTTTATTACAATGAGTGTTGCAGGACAAAAGCAGGATTTTTATTTAAGTGTAGCCGGCGCTAAAGCTACTGTGTATATGAAAGATCCTTCAGGAAAATATAAAGCTACTGTATCAGATTCCTCGAAATTGGGAGATATGGATGTTATGAAATCTTTTACGTCATATATCACTATCATAAATAAAAACCCAAGCATGGTTAAAAAGGTTGATAAGAATAAATTCAGATTGACTATACCCAAAAATAAAATTTCAGAGTTTTATGCTAAAATTACAGGTAAATCTTTGGCATATGCTTTTGAAAATATGTCAGTTGAGTTTGAAGTCGGAAGCGACGGCTACTTGAAAACCGTCATTTTAAAGGTAAGTTATAACTCGATTAACATGACATTGAACACTAAATATTATAACTACAATAAAAAGTTTAATATTGTACTTCCTAAAGTTTCTTAATAATTGTATGATCCTATTGCCAGAATTCATTGGTTTTATGCATGAAATCAAAGTGTTCTGGCAATAATTATGTATTGGTATGATTAGCCTTATATCCTACCCGGATTAAAACTATATTTTTCTTAATCTATGAACCCTAAAGCTACAATCACCAAAATTGTGCCTCTCTATAGTGTCAATTGTGTATGTGCCCGGTTCTATTTGAATCTCAGAAAATCCATATACCCAATTTGGTTCATTATCACATGCAGCAAATAAATACAAAGTATTATCTAGTATTGGAAGCTTTAAATCTGTGGGCTCAAAACATTCCTCTCTTGCCTCTCTAACTGTGTTTATTATGGTAGTATCACTAGTACCTTCTTCAATATAATTCAAGATGACCAAGTATCCCCCTTTTTGGTCATCCGCCGGAATCCATGTGCTTTTTGGAACATCATCAGCTATTACAAGACCATTCCCATCTCCTACAGGAATCAAACCTACATAGTCTTCAATGTCACATGCCCTGTCATAATCTGTTGCCGGGTCACTCTCCTCTCCATACCTAAATTTTGCAATAACAACCCTGCCATTTCGAGGCTTATTTACACCCTCCCAACTTGCTATAAGACGCTTTTCAAGAAGAATATGTGGTCCCGCATCACACTCAACCCATCTTAAATAGTTAATGTTACTCATTTATAATCCCCCTTGTTTTATGAGTAAATGTACATGATTATCCATCAGACAGTATGCATATATTATAAATTTCTTTTCCTTATATTGGATAACTTATCCAATATTCTTAACCTGCTGTAGTCTGTGTTAAGTCACGATAAAAGCTTTGTGCATAACTTGTACTTATCCTTTTCATGATCCTTGAAACTGTATCTTCCGCTTGATTCATGAGTAAATGGACATGATTATCCATCAGACAATAAGGATATATTTTAAATTTCTTTTCCTCTTTATTATTAGCAGTTTTTTCGATCAGTCGCCATATGGTATCAACAAACCGCTGTCTGTCTTCATCGTCAATAAATAGACTTTTCCTCTCATTTCCCCTTACCATTACATGATAAATATTACTTTCACTCTTGATTCGTTCTCTTCTCGGCATAAAAAATCTCCCTAATTGGTTATTTTAGGGGGATTTTGTCACAATTGTGATTTTGCGCCAAAAAACCGTCCCTTGACACCCCTTATTCATTGAGATAACCACCCTTGAGTGTGCGAATTATGAGGGCAGGCTGTTACACCTACCCTTTCTGTTTTTATAAATCAGTTATTGTAACTTTTGATATTAGCTATAGCCTTTTCGCCATCAAAAGAAAATACTTTCAAGCTATACACATCTGTTCTTCTTAATTCTAATTCAAGTGCTACTTCAATTCCTAATTTCACTGAAATAATTGATGCCACAACTTCTGCAAAACCTAACAAAGCATTATCATCGGCAAGTTTTGTTCCAATATCTTTTTTGATGCTTATCATGTAGTTGTAAGTATCCTCATAGTCGTAATTATTTTCGTCTATCTTTATTACAATCCCAAGCGTTGTTCCCTCTAAATAATAACCACTCGAACTAAAACTACTATCCCCTTCAACGATTTTACTTAGCCCTAAAGCAGAAAAAACCAATTTTGCAATTTCATCTAATGATTCTTCACTATTTAAAAATAGCGTTTGCATATACGATACCTCCATTTCTCATATTCTGTATTATTTAAGATGTATATTGCTTGGGTCACTTGGTAAAGTACCTGGCTGCCATCCTCCAGGAGTAATTTCCCTTCCAAGAATATTTGACCATTTTTCTGACCAAGCTTTTAGTTCTGGAAAATTCTTCATCATTTTATTAGGATGAATGAAACCAGGTTGCTTCTTTGAAGTTGTAATATTCTGGAGAGGTTTACTAAACTCAACCCCAACATCTATATCACTGGGCTTCAAACCATTTTGAGCTTCCATTCTAAATCCTCCGCCTTTACTCGATACACCTGTTGCGGAACTTCCCCTAACTTGAATTGACTTTGCATCAAGACCAGACTTACTTAAAGCTTATTGCAATTCGGCTGTACATTGTTGTGCTTGCTCTGCACCATTAAATCCTCTGGGTACAACTTCACTTACTCCCGTAGGTCTTAACTGAACACCGATATTATCCCCTGCTACAGGTCTTCCATATCCAGGATTACTAAGATTAGGTGTTTTAACACTTCTTCCTGCTAATAATTCCGGCAAAGCAATTGCAGCTGCTAGCTCGAGATTTGATTCATATTGCTTTCCCGCATTCTCAAATCTTTCATCCCAACTGGCATCAATATAATTGTCATATATATCTTTTGCTTTTGATATCTGAGCTGGAATCCCTGAATTGCTTAAGAAGAAGTTTGCTTCTCCAGACACAAATGTTGACGCAGGGTTACGTATTGCATTGCTAACGAAACTTATCTTTGAATCAATAAGATTCTCTTTGAATCCTACTACAAAATCTTCAGCGAATTTAAACCCCGGAACATTTTTCTCAAGTCCCTTTTTTACACTATTGACTTTCTTTCCTACACTCGAAGCAATACCGGAAGCTGTCTTATATGCGTCTGTGCTCTTAACCTTTTTAACAACATTATTAACAACTTTCCCTGCCGGTTTTATTACTATATTTGCTTTATCAACAACAAAATCCTCTACAGGGTGCACAATGCTATTATCTACCCACTCTGCTGCATCTGAAACCTTACCGGTGACAGGATTTATGACATTTTTATCTAACCACTTTTCAGCACTCTTAACTTTCTTTTTAACAGGCTTAAAAATTTTCTTATTTAACCAATTACCTATTCCTTCAAAGATGTGACCAGTCGGGTCTACATACATCAATGGCTCATTATGACAATAAGTATACAAATTCAAACTCAACGGATCATTCGGGTCACCTGTGTATGTATCCTCCTGTAGGAACCTTGCTACCTTCGGGTCATACATTCTGGTATTGAGGTAATACAATCCTGTCTCGCTGTCATACTGGTATCCTGCATAGGTTATGTTGTTGTTTACATTTCCTGTCTGCTCGGATATGTTTCCAAATGCATCGTAGTAGTACGTTCCTGCTATTGCGCCGCCTGTAGTCAGCAGTGCAGTCACATCAGCATGGCCGTTGTACATATAATAATATGTATCACTGCCTGCAGTTCTTGTCAACAGGTTTGTTCCATAGATGTTTGCTGCTGTCTGATTGCCGCTGCCATCGAGTTCAAGTACTACCTTGTCGTACTCGTATAGATATTTTGTTGTTTGTCCGTCGTAGGTCTTCTCTACTCTCAGTCCGTCTCCGTTGTATGCAGATGTCTGGATTTTGCCGTCAGGTGTTGTGGTTTTTGTCAGCTGGTTCAGCAGGTCGTATTCATTTGCTGTTGTCTGTGCTGTTTGTCCAACAGGAGTCCTGACTGATGTCAGCTGGTTGCCGTTGTTGTCATAGGTGTAGCCAACTGTTTCTGTAACTGTTCCGTTTGTTTTAACACTGTAGCCTGTAAGTCTGTTCTGTTCGTTATAGCTGTATTCTGTGAGGTATGTGTCTGTTCCGGCTGTTACTGTTTCTGTAGACCTGTTCCCCGACATGTCATAGGTATAGGTTGTCACATTTCCGGGTTCTGTTACCTGCTGGAGTCTGTTCAAGGCATCATACCCGTATTCTGTTACACCCTTGCTGTCAGTTTTCTTTGTCAGGTTGTGGGCTCCGTCATATTCATATGTGTAGCTGTCTATTATTGTTCCGTCTGCCTTTTTGTTTACGAGAGTATAGAGCAAACCGTCGTCATAGTATGTATATTCTTCTTTTGCCAAGCCAGGGTATTCTACGCTCTCTACGCTCCCGTTACCGTAGTAGCTGTAGGTGGTTGTATTATTGTTGGATGCTACTGTTTCTAGTCTTCCGTTATGGTCATATGTTTTGACTACTGTGTTGCCTTTCGGGTCTGTGGATTCCTCATATGTTTTCCTCGGATCAACAGTTGTTCTTGTGTCGTAGGTGTATGTGAAGCCTCCGGTTACTCCGGGCACGCTTTTTGTCAGTACTCTGTTGAAGTCATCGTAGGTACGGACTGTTGTACCTGTGCTGTCTGTCATGGTCAACTGGTTGCCGTTATCGTCATATGTATATGATATTACAACAGGAGTTGGGGGGGCTACTCCTGTGGTTTGTGTTTTAAGCCTTCCATGGATGTCATAGGTGTATTCTGTTTTGATTCCGTTTCTGTCTGTTTTTTCTTTAAGGCTTCCATCGGCATAGTATGTATATGACTCCACCTTGGTCATGTCATAGGTGTAATTGCCTGCTGTTCCGCTTCTTCCGCCTGGATCAATCCTTTTTACCGCTTTGTTTGCTGCATTGTACTCATAATAGGTGACATTATTCTTTCCGTCTGTTTTGGAAAGCATGTTGCCGTTAGGGTCATATGTATAGCTTGTTGTCTCGTTTAATGCGTTTCTAACGGTCACGAGCCTGTTGAACTCGTCGTACTCGTAGTTTGTTGTTATATTTCTGTCGTCGTTCTTTTTTGTGCTGATGTTTCCGGCTGCATCGTAGGTCTGGCTGTTGCTGTGGTTGAGCGGGTCTATTGTTTTCAGCAGCCTGTTGTTCTTGTCATATTGGTATTCGGTTATTTTGTTATTTGCGTCGTATGAGAAGACCTGAGCGTTGTTATGGTTGTATTCCAACCTCTGTATGGTTTTATTATCCGCGTCATATTTTTTGATTAATCTGTTGATCGGGTCATATTCGCTTGTTGTTGTGTTTCCGACCCAGTCTGTGGTGGTTGTCAGGTTTCCGTTCGGATCGTAGCCGTAGGTGGTGGTATGACCTCCTCTTGTCTCTGTTTCGAGTCTGTCAAGCTCGTCATAGGTGTATTCTGTCTGTATCTGCTTTCCGTCTGTTTCGAAACGCTTGTTGCCTGCGGCGTCATATTTTGCTGTTGTGGTTATGGCTTCGGTTCCGTCTGCTTTTTTTTCGGTGTGTGACAGCACCCTGCCCTCGTTGTCGTATTCGTACTGGTCGACTGCTCCAAGTGAGTCTTCTGTCCGCTTCAGGTTACCCATTTTGTCGTACAGGTAGGTAACGGTGTTTGCTGGTATTGTTGTATCGCCCGGATACTCCGCTTTTCTTATTTTCCCGAATGCGTTGTATTCATATTTTGTTTGGTTTCCTTTTGCGTCGGTCTGTGTTAACAGCTTGCCTGTGTTGTCATAGGTATTGGTATTGATAAGCTGTTCGGGATCGCTTACCGATTTCTGCACTTTTGTTGTCAGGAGGCTGCCTTCGTTGTCATATTGATATTTTGTCATGACACCTTTGGCATTTGTGACTGTTGCTTTGTTTCCAAGGGCGTCATAGTCGGTTTTTGTTGTAAATGCCAGACCTCTGTCTTTCGTATCTGGATCCTGGACTGTGACCTGCATAATGCTATTGAAATATACCCTTTAATTATTTTTCTCACTGAAATACCTCCCCAAATTATTCATACAAATTATATGTCTAAGTTAAAATCCATAATTGTATAATCATGAAACTAATTACATTTAATAATTATATATGACAAATTTGGGTTATTCAATTTAATGCGTCTGCAATGTTTTGACAAATTACGACAAATGTCATCATTTCGGTTTCGATTTATTTCAACAGCGACTAATGATATAATATTTCTAATAAATAACCTTAGGAGTTTTTTATATGAAAACCATATCCGATTTTGAAATGCCTTTGATTTTAAAAGATTTTTTAAATTACCTTGGGACAATCAGAGGAAAATCAAAAAATACTGTCCAGGTATACTTTTATGACTTAAGATTGTTTTTTCGCTTTTTAAAAGTTCATTACGGACTGTGTGATAAAAAAACTGAATTTGATACCATTCCTATAAATGATGTGAGTATGGATATAATCAGAAAAGTTACTTTAAGCGACTTATATGATTTTATGTCCTTTGTGACCAACCAGCGTGACAATACTTCTTATGCCCGGGCCAGAAAGGTAGCAAGCTTAAAATCATTTTTTAAATATCTTACAAATAAGGCGAATTTACTCGATTACAATCCGACAAGCGAGCTCGAATCCCCAAAAATTCAGAAAAGACTTCCCCGCTATCTTAATATAAACGAAAGCGAACAGCTTCTCTCCTCTATCAACGGTCAACACTCCGAAAGGGATTTTGCAATTATAACCTTGTTTCTTAATTGCGGCATGCGTTTGTCCGAGTTGGTCGGAATCGATATGAACAACATTAAAAACGGTGTTTTAACGGTTATCGGAAAAGGCGATAAGGAACGTGCGGTTCCGCTTAACAATTCATGTCAGGAAGCCATTAAAAGCTACATGAAAGTAAGGCCGGTAAATGGAGTTAAGGACAGAAATGCATTGTTTCTGAGCGAACGGAAGCAGCGCATCAGCAAGGTTACAGTCCAGAAAATTGTTAAAAAATACATAAAAGAGTCAGGGCTTGATCCAAAAAGATATTCTACTCACAAACTCAGGCACACTGCGGCAACGTTGATGTATAAATACGGTCATGTTGATATCAGGGCCTTGCAGGAGCTTCTCGGGCATGAAAGCATTTCTACGACAGAGATATACACGCACTTAGACAAGCAGCAGCTCCAGGACGCGGTAAACAGCAATCCGCTGGCTAATTTTAAAAAGGAAAAATAAAAAGAGGCAGATACAAAATCCACCTCCAGAAATATCTGAACCTATGCTCCCTCTACCTGTCCTCCCTGAAAAATGAATCTCCCAATGCCTTTGGCGGAGAATTCTCCTTGTATTTCTTCATAGACATGACGACAAGAACAAAAATTGTCGCAACATACGGTACCATGTTCAGAAAATATATTGAAATCTTGATATCATATTTCTGCATGTAAATCCCCAGCATTTCAAGCGCACCGAAGAAATATGCACCTATTATTGCCCTTCCCGGCTTCCATGAGACGAATATAACCAATGCAACGGCTATCCACCCTCTTCCGTTGACTATCGAATTCTGCCATGTTCCTACATGTACAACAGACAGATAAGCTCCGGCCAAACCGCTTAAAGCACCCCCGATAAGTATGTGGATATACTTATACAGTGAAACGTTCAGGCCTGCCGAGTCTGCTGCTGCAGGATTTTCGCCGATTGAGCGGAGATTAAGTCCTTTTCTTGTATGAAAGAGATAAACGCTGGCGCAAATAGCGATCAAATACCCGATGTAAACAATAATATCGTGGTTGAATAATATTTTCCCTATTGTAGGAATGTCGCCGAGCAGCGGAATTTTGACCGGAACGAACACTTTCTTGACTGCATCCGGTATGGCCAAACCACTTAAATTCTGCCCCGCGAAACCGGCAACTCCGGTACCGAATATTGTAAGCACAAGGCCCGATACTATCTGGTTTGCCCTGAGGGTTACCGTAAGAACAGCATATATCAAGGAACCTGCGGCACCGGCTAGTAAAGCAAACAGTATTGCCAATAAAGCACTATTTGTGGAATAGCCAACCTGAAATCCGGCAACCGCACCCATAAGCATCATGCCTTCAACTCCGAGATTCGTGTTGCCGGCACGTTCTGTAATTATTTCACCTATAGTTGCCATAAGTAGAGGCGTTCCTGCAGTTATCGCTGCATATAGTATAAATTCCATTTCCGAAATAAATTGACTCATTTCTTTTCCTCCTTATCCCCTCTTCTGAAACTTATCTTATATTGCAGGAAGAATTCGCTTCCGAGAACAAAGAAAAGAATCATGCCCTGAATAATCGATGCAGAAGCTTGAGGTATCTGGAAGGCAGTCTGTATATAATTTCCGCCTTGAACCAGAGCAGCAAAAAGAATAGATACAATCATTATAATCGGTGCACTTAATTGTCCCAGCCAGGTTGTAATAATGGCTGTATAGCCATTATTATTAGATAAATCCGGGGAAAGCGTATAGCTTACACCCGATGCTTGTATCATTCCGGCAAGTCCGCATAACGCTCCGCTTAAAAGGACAGAAACAAGGATTATTTTTTTGACATTCATGCCTGCATACCTTGCTGTATTCTCGCTTTCTCCGATAACAGATATTTCATAACCTTTTTTAGAGTAACGGAAGAAAATATGCATTATAACAACAAGAACAAGCGCTATTAACCAGCCTATGTGTATATCCAAGAACTCCGGAAGCTTCGCGTTATCTACAAAATCGGCAATTTTGGGAAACCCGTATGCTTTCGGATCCTTCCATAAATTATACTGAAGATAGAATATCCATTGATATGCTATATAGTTCATCATCAGTGTAAATATTGTCTCATTGGTGCTGAACCGGACCTTGAAAAACGCCGGTATCAATGCCCATATTCCACCAAAAAGTGCACCTCCTAAAGCCATAAGAGGAAGCAATATCGGTGCAGGCAAGCCCTTGAATGAGAAGGCAACCATACTTGCACCAAATGCGCCCATCAGCATCTGGCCTTCCGCTCCGATGTTCCAGAATTTCATTTTAAAAGCAACGGCTATTCCAAGTGATATTACAACAAGGGGTATTGCAAGGATAATCGTCTGTTTGAAGCCATATACACTTCCGAAAGCTCCCTTGATAAGAGCTACAAAAACATCTATAGGATTATGCCCCAGAATAAGTATGAATAAGCTTGAAGCAATAATTGACAAAACTACTGCCAAAAATCTATAAGCCATCGCCCGGGGTTTTGAAAGGTTTGCTCTTTTTGATATTCTAAACATTGCTTTCACCTCCCTGGGATAAAGCTTCACCGGCCATCATAAGGCCCAGCTGCTCCTTTGTTGTCCCGGCTGCATCCACAATCCCCATAACGGCACCGTTGCAGAGCACCATAATTCTGTCGCAAAGTTCAAGCAATACGTCAAGGTCTTCGCCTATAAAAAGTATTGCAACATTTTTCATTTTTTGACCGTTAAGCAGATCATATATTGTGTAGGATGCGCCTATATCAAGTCCTCTGACCGGATATGCGGTTATTAGCAAATTTGGCTTTGACTCAAGTTCCCTGCCAAGCAGAACCTTCTGAATGTTTCCGCCTGAGAGTTGTTTGACGGGATGATATATACTCGGCGTCTTGATATCCAACTTCTTTATAAGCATTTCCGATTTTGCCTTTGCAGAACTTCGATCTATTAAAAATCCCTTTTGATTCTGGTAATCCTTAAGGATCATGTTGTCAACCATATCCATGGAGGCAACCAATCCCATTCCCAGCCTGTCTTCGGGAATAAAACTCATACTTATGCCTTTTTTTATAATATCTCTCGGGTTTTTTCCGACAATATTTTCTCCCTCAAAGAGAATATCTCCCGATTTGACGGGATATAACCCAACCAAAGCTTCACACAATTCCTTTTGGCCGCTTCCGGCCACTCCGGCAACTCCAAGGATTTCACCCTTTGCGATTTGAAAGGAAACGCCCTTTAGAACTTCAACCTTCTCCTCATCTATTGCCGTAAGTTCATTAACTTCTAATGCAATTTCATTTTTGTCTGTAGGTAATCTATCTATTGCCAAGTCAATAGGATGTCCAACCATAAGCTCGGTAAGCTGCTTTATGTTTGTTGACCTGGTCTCGACAGTTGATACTGCCTCACCTTTGCGAAGGACAGTGATACGGTCGCTGATTTCCATAACTTCATTAAGCTTGTGAGTAATAATTATTACAGCACAGCCTTCTTCTTTCATTCTGCGGATTATTAGAAATAGCTTCTTAATTTCCTGAGGAGTCAGAACAGCTGTAGGCTCATCAAGAATAAGAATTTCAGAGCCTCTATACAATACCTTAAGAATTTCAACAGTCTGTTTTTCACCGACAGACATGTTATAAACCTTCTTGTCAGGGTCAATATCAAGCCCGAAACGTTGGGATATCTTCCTTATCTTCTCTGACAGGACTTTGGGCTTTATAAAAAAACTTCCCCTTTGACCGATAATAATGTTTTCTTTGGCTGTAAATACATCAACAAGCTTAAAATGCTGATGTATCATGCCTATTCCGGTTTTGATGGAATCCTTCGGAGAACGGAAAACAACTTCCTTTCCGTCGATAAAAACAGAACCGCTGTCAGGCATATAAACACCTGACAGCACGTTCATCAATGTACTTTTTCCGGAACCGTTCTCGCCGAGCAGGGCCATGACCTCACCCTTGCGAACGGTAAGATTAATATTACTGTTGGCAACTACGGTGCCAAAAGTCTTTGTAATATTTTTCAATTGTATAAAAGCTTCTTTATTCACCGTATTACCTCTAGTCTCTATTGAAAATTATTTAGAATCAATCTTTCCGTCAACGCCTTTTACCAACCAGTTCATTTTACCCATTACATCATCATAACCCCAGGCTTCGCCGTCCTTGATCTTTATGCTTCCGTCCTGAGCAGTTATCGGTCCTTTGAATACTTCGAAGGAACCGTCAACTATCTTGGCTTTAACTTCGTCAACCTTTGCCTGTGCACCTTCAGGGGCAATATCCGAAAGCTTTGCAATATCCAGTATACCCTCTTTTATTCCGCCCTTGTATGCATCTGATTTCCAAGTGCCTTCCTGTACTGCTTTAACTTGCTCTGTATAATATGAACCCCAATTCCATATAGGAGCTGTCAAATATGCTTTTGGAGCAGCAGTTCTGTTATCAAGGTCATATCCGATTGCAAATACTTTTTTTGCTTCAGCTGCGATCTGAGGTCCAGGTGAATCGCTGTGCTGAGTTATAACATCACAGCCATCATTGAGAAGAGCTGTAGCAAGTTCTTTTTCCTTTGCAGGGTCTCCCCAGTTGCCTAACCAGAGAACCTTAACAACTGCGTCCTTGTTGACAGACTGTACGCCAAGAGTGAACGCATCGATTCCGCTGATAACTTCCGGAAGCTGAACCGCACCTATAAAGCCGATTTTGTTTGTCTTTGTCTTTAAACCTGCAACAATACCCGAAAGGTATCTTGCTTCGTACATACGTCCGAAATAAGTCCCAACGTTGTCAGCAGTCTGATAGCCTGAACAGTGCATAAATTTAATATCTTTATGCTCTTTGGCTACTTCAATGGTAGCATCCATGAAGCCAAAGCTTGTTGTGAAAATTACATTGCAGCCTTCATTGATTAATTGCGTAATAGCATCCTTGCAAGCTGCCTTTTCCTCTTTTACATTCTCACGGTACAAAACATCGGAATCGCTTAATCCAAGATTTTTCTTCATCTCAAGCAAACCGTTGTAGTGAGCTTGTGTCCAGCCGCCGTCTTTAATATTGCCGATGAATATAAATCCGACTTTCACTTTGTTTGGAGCCTTATCTGCGGTAGATTCACCTGTGCTGTCGGTAGCACTTGCTAATGTGCTGCTGTCCGAACTTGAATCTTTTTTGCCGCAACCGGTTGTAAATGCCATAGTAAGTACCATAGCCGACATAAGTGCTACTGTTATTAACTTCTTAAACATTTTTCGACCTCCATATAATTTTGTTTTATCTTATTAGTGCTTTGTATACACTAATCAAATACAATCTTTCCGCCCTCCATTGACTTAATAATCGCAAGTGATCTAAGATTGATGCCCATTTCTCTAAGTGATTTTCCGCCATCCTGAAATCCTTTTTCAATTACAATTCCCACACCGCACAATGTTGCTCCAGCCTGTCCGATTATATCCCTGAGACCAAGCACAGCCTTTCCGTTTGCAAGAAAATCATCAATAATAAGGATTCTGTCTCCGGCTAAAATGTATTGTTTAGAAACTCTGATTTTATAATTCTTTGCCTTTGTAAAGGAATAAACTTCACTTTCGTAGGCAGCAGCATCCATATTTTTAGAATCGTGCTTTTTGGCAAAAACAACAGGCACATTAAAGTATTGAGCAGTAATACAAGCCAACCCGATGCCGGAGGCTTCTATGGTCAGAATTTTATTTATATTTTCGCTGAGAAAAATGGATTTGAATTCCTTGCCGATTTCGTTATATAGCTGAATATCTATCTGATGGTTAAGAAAACTGTCAACCTTTAAGACATCATTTCCATTTACTCTTCCATGAGTCAGTATTTTTTTCTTAAGCAATTCCATCCTTTTTTCCTCCGAAAGTATAGATCTTGCATTTTTATCCTTAATAAAGGTATTTTCGTCTCTTTTCGCTATTTTTGAATAGCTTAATTTTACCGTAGGTCTATTTAAAAATCAAGCATATCATATAAACATAAAGCCTGTAAATTGAATATGAATAATCTTTTTTTTCCAAGCAGAAGAGTTTAAAAAAATTGTATTGAAAAAATAAAAATTCTCAAATTATTTGAGAATTTTTAATGGGTTTATTTTTAAATTAAGCAAATTTATTTGATTTGAATTACCTTCAAGCCTGCTTGTGAAACAAAATTCTTTATGTCGCCTTCGGTATATCTGCCCTCGTCATAATCAACCGTAACCGTGCTTGCCTGCATATCAACCCTCACAGCATTGATTCCGGAATGTGAATGTATCGTTTTCTCAATATCAGATATCTTGTTAAAATCATTGAATTCGGAAATAACAAATTTGTTTGCTTTCATAGTTCGCCCTCCACTTTTATTTTTTATTATTTGTAGAAAGCTTCATTGTATACTTTGAATATTTTTTTCAATAAACAATCACTCATCCGGCTGTGCAGAATAACTGTAAGCTGATATGTCTTTCGTAAATTCCAGACTGCATGGTATAAGGCATATCCGGTCGTAAACCTTCCCGAAATTCTTTACGGTTATTTCGGCTTCACTGTAAGTGCGATCGATGTTTATATCGGTCATTTGGTAGCTCTTGTCTGCTTTTTTCCTTTTTTGCAGCTTAAATCCGCATTTACCTTGTGAAGCATTGGAAACAACTATTTTCAGCGGTTTATTTCCATGATCGGAAGCCTCGAAAGAAATATAATTCGATGAAAGATGCTCCATTTTTCCGGAGTTGACGGAAACAGGGTATTCTTTATGGGAATTGTTCAGTAAAACCTCTGCATTCCAAAGCTTTCCTTCATTATAATATTGTGCCGGATTTATATTAAATGCTGCAAATCGGCTGAATACCTGACTTAAGTCTTGTCCTTCCGTGCTTTCCTTTAATGCTCTGTCAATAGCCTCAATACTGTTGAGGATGCCTTTTGATTGGGTTTCCCATATGTTTTTAACAATATTATACCCTCCGCAGTACTCAGAAAGATATTTTACAAAAACAACCCCGCTGTAGCTGCTTTTGTCAAGCGGCCTATAAGGCGCAGAAAAATATGAGTTCAAATATCGTATATAATCATTGATGCCTCTATAAACCTCATCCTCATTCCAGGTAGCAGACGCTTCCTTCCACCATGAATCGGCATCATAGTTGTAGGCATATTGCACAGAGTGAAAAAATTCATGTGCTGCTGTGACGCTCATGCAGTCTTCCCTGCTCTTTTGAAAGCCCTTGGATTTTGAATAGCTGTTGTCTATGCATATATAGCTTGAAGCTGTTCTGCTTCCTGACTTCTGTAAGTAGAAATTTCTTGGGAGTGTAATTCCGTACTTGCCCATAAGGTCTATTACATAGACATCATAAGTATTTATCCCTGCTTCCAGTACAGGTTCTCTGAACCCCCTTACACCGCAGGTTATGTTCTTGGCCTTATCAAATGCAACACCGATTTCTTTTATATAGGACGGAACGGATTTACGGCTGCCTGACTGCACTGTGACTGCGTTTGGCCCTGCTAAGGTGTAATGAATGTTGAAATATCCGGAGGGACTTATGTAATTTTTGTCTAAGGATGGTATATGCGAGCCGAGTAATCTTTTTGCCGAGTTTAAAATACCGGAGTCGGCATTTTCACTTTCAATATATCTATAAACCTCTTCGACAGCAGTTGTCCCGCTTTTATCCGGAATCTTTGATTGATAGGCATTGTCCGAATTCCTATTATTGAACAATACCTTCAATAAATACTGGATTTTTTCTTTATCATCTATTTCTCCCATGTTTCTTGAATGCATTATCTTTTCAATAGTTGACAGATGGTTTGCAGTATTTTGGCTTTGGATTGCTTCCCTGTCCGGCAGCTTAAAATCATTTATCTTAAACGAGACATATTCGAAATCTCTGTTCCTGATGACTTTACCCGCATTATTAATGCATTTTCCATCAGGTAGTGATGAAACATCAACATTTAGTGAATAGGTTCCATCCCTCAATATAAAGAGAAATTCTCCGTTTTTATCTGTTTTAGCGGTAAAGATATGTTTTTTATCAACCAGTTTAACTGCTTCCTCTTCATCCTGATGTAATTTTACATCCCTTACAGCATAGAGATTAATCTTTATGCCTGTTAATGGACATTCTGCCGTAGATACGTCAATAACTTTGCCTTTTATGATCTTCAATCTATTCCTGAAAAACACCCTCATTCCCTCCAAATTTATGTAAAACTATTACCATATATCATATTAAGAAACACTTAAATAAGTTACTTACAAAAAAGCGTATTATGTAACCTCATATGTACATTCTCCATACTATGGTAACTAGAGGAGGCATTAAATATGATTGATTTTTTGGAAGAAATCCGATTTTGGACAGGAATCATGAGGGATCACGGAGAATTCATCTTAACATCACTTTCATATAATGAACAGGAAGCTATTCAATATTCGGCATATTATAAAGAAAGGTTTTCACAGCTGCATGAAGTATCACTGAATTTATCTAACAAAGCGGATTTACAGCCTATTATCAATGAATGCGTCAATACCTTAACAGGTTTCATCAATTTTAAAAGGCTTCTGCTTGCAAGACTCCTGCAATGTGGTTTAAATACAAGTCTTACTCCTACTTTTTATAATCACATGATCAATGAAGCAATGGACTTTTATAGGACACTTACTGAAATACCATATGGGACTAAGAATAAAACAATAATCGATATATTCAATCTTCATAGAATTTGGCTTGTAGATGCATCAGGACATGCTGCAATACTGGCGGCTGACCTTGATCCGACCGAAAAAACATTAATTAATGAGGCCAGAAGCTTTGAAAAAAGATTCACCAACCTATCCATCAAATCAGAGGAATTAGGGACAATGCTGGTTAGAACCGGCCTTGAAAACGGCCATCTGTCATACCTCAATGAAGAGGTAGTTAAAGTAATGAACGAATTTATTTCATATCTTGAAAAATTAAGGCAGTTATCCGGTGATTGCAGGATACTTGGCATTATAAAGCCACTAATACCTGACCATATGCTAAGAGAAGAAACTCATTACCTAAATGAATTGAACAGGTAAAACAATTTACTGTTTTACCTGTTCCTCGTCCTTAATAATTGATGCATCATTATACCTGTCAATCTCGGGCTTGCCTCTGAGATCATCATAGATTCTGCCGATAGCTTCGTATTGGCTTAATCTTCTGTTGTCATCGTCAAGAAGGAAATCATCCAAATCGGCCAGACTCGTAATTTTAACAGGATAATCAGTTTCTTCAAGCATTTTATTTATTTTATCAAAGGCCTGTTTTTGACTCATAGGTCACCTCCCTGAATTTTATCCCTTTGGCCTGAAAACCAGCGCTGCAAAAAAACCGAAAATTATTGCGGAGGATATTCCTGCGCTTGTAATCTCAAATATCCCTGTCAATACTCCAATAACTCCATCCCTTTGAGCCTCCTGAAGAGCACCTTTAACAAGAGAGTTTCCAAAACTGCTTATGGGTACGGTAGCACCTGCACCCGCAAATTTAATCAACGGTTGATATAATCCCATTCCACCAAGTATGGCACCGCCAACTACCATTGTACACATTGTGTGTGCCGGAGTAAGTCTCAGTCCATCCATAAGAAGCTGTCCCAAGACACAAATGGCACCGCCTACAAGAAACGCCCAAATGAACTTATCCAATAAAATCATCCTTTCTACATTTCAATAGATATAGCATGAGCTATACATGGGATAGTTTCCTTCTGCTGGTACGACATAGGCGACAGCAGCGCACCGGTGGCAACGATCAGTATTTTTTTAATTTCGCCTCTGCGCAGTCTGTTAAGAAAATGTCCAAAGGTTGTTGTCGCACAGCAGCCGCAACCGCTTCCGCCGGAAAAAACAGGCTGATCCTTTTTATATATCAGAATTCCGCAATCAGTAAATTTTTCAGCAGGAATATTCACACCGTTTTTAATGAACATATCCCCTGCTATTTTATGGCCTACTTCACCAAGATCGCCTGTGGCAATGATATCATAAGCTGAAGCATCCAGCCCCATATCGGAAAAATGGGCTTGAATTGTATCTACTGCTGCCGGCGCCATTGCTGCCCCCATGTTAAATGGGTCTTTAATACCCATATCTATAACTTTTCCTATTGTTGCTGAGGTTATTTTCGGGCCCATACCCTGTTTGGCTATTAATGCCGATCCTGCTCCGGTTACAGTCCACTGTGCTGTCGGAGGCTTTTGAGCGCCGTATTCCGTGGGATATCTGTATTGCTTCTCTGAAGCACCGTTATGGCTGGACGTTGCAACCAGGGCATTTGGAGCAAAGTTTGAATCCACTATTTGAGCAGCAAGCGCCAAGCCTTCCATTGAGCTTGAACACGCACCGTAAAGGCCGAAAAAAGGTATAGAAAGCGCACGAGCAGTGAAACTGCTGGGTATTATCTGGTTAATTAAATCACCGCAAAAGAAAAAGCGTACATCCTCCTTCTTAACTCCTGCTTTATTAACGGCTGTAGTGCACGCTTCTTCCAAAAGCTGCTGTTCTGCCTTTTCGAAGCTTTCCTGTCCAAGCCATATATCATCATGGAGAATATCAAAATCGGATGACAAATTGCCCTTAGCCTCAAAAGGACCTCCAACCGCAGCAGATCCGATTATAACAGGCTTCGATTCATAAATCCAAGTTCTGGTTCCTTTTAACATATAATCACACACCCAAAGCTTTAAAAATTAATCTGACAATTGCAACTACAAATGCCGAAAACACACCATATACAATAACCGGTCCTGCTATCTTGAACATGTTCCCGCCTACTCCAAGTACATATCCCTCGCTCTTATGCTCAATAGCGGCTGAAGCAATAGTATTAGCGAAGCCTGTCACAGGCACAGCTGTTCCGGCTCCGCCCCATTGTGCTATGTGATCATAGACTCCCAGGCCGGTTAAAAGCACTGAAATTATGATTAGCGTTGCTGAAGTAGGATTTCCAGCTGTTTCTTCCGTAAACTTAAACAGATTGATGAACATCAGCTGCAATGCCTGACCAAATACACAGATTAGTCCGCCGACAAAAAATGCCCTTATACAATTGGTTACTATAGGACGCTTGGGTTCATCTGTCTTTGCCAGATCCTGATACTGCTTTTGTTCCGGTGTAGGTTTTTTATTATTCTTAGGCATAAAAACCACCTTTAAAATATCGAATTACCTTTTTCATTCTTGTTTATTCTTGCTTATATTCATTTGTTTCATTCATTATAAAACTAGGGATATCATGGAAGAAGGCTCTAAAATATCGTAACATAAAAAAAAACCCTGCAATTTAACAAGGTTTTATAATTACTATAAGTTTTTAAGTATGCTTTCCATGATATATAACTCTTAACAGCAATTGTTACAATTGGAACCTCCGAAGCCAAACATTGGAAACAGGAATATAATAGCCAAAATAATTATTATAATCCAAATCCAATTCTGACCGAAACCGAAAAAAACTCCTCCTCTGTCCTCTGCCATCTATCAACACTCCCCTTTACTTTTTGCTGGCATAGTGTTTATCAACCCACTAGCAGTCATTGTTACATGCAGGCCCTGTACAACCCCAGAATAATAACAAGAATACCAAAATAAAGAACAATATTGCGGGATCGCCGAAACCGCCGAATAAATTGCCGCGTTCTGCCATGATGAACTCCTCCTATAGTTAATAGCTAATTACATAGTATGAGTATTAATTTGATAGTGTTACAAATAATAATCGACTTAAGTTTATGTAATATGTTAAGAAAATTTATTAGTATAATTATTTTGTTTGCTGGATTTTTGTATGAATAAAGGTTAAAATTTATAATAAATTATTCAACTTTGCACATAACTTATAGCAGGAGGAAAACGAAATTGTTGATAGTACTTGCAATTGTTTTATTTATTTCAATATATGGTTTGGCGAATTTCTATATCGGTTTAAGGGGATGGCAGCTGTTGGGAAATATGGTACCATTCCTGAACAACAAGGTTTATTGGGTATTCTTTTGGTTTATAGCTGTATCCTACTTGATTGCACGATTATTAAATGATTATATTCCGCAGTTTGTCGGCAATATAATAACTTTAATCGGTGCTTACTGGATGGCAGTTATGATCTACGCACTAATCCTTCTCGGCTTATTGGATATTACAAGACTTTTATCCCGTTTATTTGGCTTTAAGCCTCAATGGATGTCTTATAGCAGCCATTTCAGTAATTTTATAGTCGGAGCAGCTCTGCTGCTGATAATCGGTACTACAATGTTACTTGGAACTCTGCAGGCAGTAAATGTCAAAATCAATCATTATGATATTGATATTCCGAAGAAGGCAGGACAACTAAAGAGTTTGAAGGTCGCATTGATATCAGATACGCATTTGGGCAACATCGTAAATAAGAAGCGATTGGAAGGCATTGTTGAGAAAATAAATGCCCTTAATCCCGATTTAGTCCTGATCGCCGGTGATAATATCGACGATGTCATTGAGCCGTACGTAAAACAAAATATGGCTGAGACCTTCAGAAAGCTTCATCCGAAGTATGGAGTCTATGCTGTTCTTGGCAATCACGAGTATTATGGAAGTAAAATTTCCGACATCGTCAGCAATTTTGAAAAAGGCTCCATTCAAGTTTTACGGGATCAATATGTAAAAATAGCCGACAGCTTTTATATCGTAGGTCGTGAAGACCGGTCAAACAAAAATCGTAAAAGCCTTGAGCAGATTATGAATGGGTTGGACAAGTCGCTTCCGATAATTGAAATGGATCATCAGCCGGTAAAACTGGATGAACCGGAGAAAAACGGTGTAGATCTTCAATTATCCGGCCATACCCACGGAGGACAGCTCTTCCCTCAAAGAATCATTGACAGATTTATATTTGATAAAGATTGGGGATACCTTCACAGAGGGAATTTCCAGCTGATTGTCTCCAGCGGCGCCGGAACTTGGGGCCCGCCTATCAGAACGGGCAGCAATTCCGAAATCGTCAGCATCAATATAAAATTTAAATAGCCCGGTAAAAAAAGGTGCCTGATAAATTACAGCACCCTTTTGTCATAAAGTGTATGGCTTCATTCCGTCTGAACTTCGGTTTCCATTGGTTTACCTGCTTCAATAAGATCCTTACTGCCTATGATGAAGAAGGCTAAGGCAAACAAGGCAATCCCTGTCCCTACTAAAAGCCATTCGATTTGGACAGCATCTGATACCGGCCCGAAAATAAGCATACTAAACGGCATCATTGAGCTGGAAATCATACTGAGGACACCAAAAACACGACCTAAATAATCAGGCTCAACCTTTTCCTGGAGCAGTACGGTTGAAGGGGTATTGAAGAATGGAATAGAAATTCCTATGACTGCCATAATAAAAAGGTAAACCCAAAAGGAGGGCACGACTCCAAGACCGAAAGTGCAGATGCCTACGATAAATCCCGTAACAGCCATGGTTAAAGCTCTATTTTTAAATCCTCCCCATGATGCAATAGTCAATCCCCCTATAATCATGCCAATGGAAAAGGCGACCTCTAACGCTGTGAGTCTCCATACGTCCTCTCCGAAGCTTCTTGCAACCTGCAGTGGAGTAAGAAAGGCGCACGGGGAAATAAGGAAGAAGAAAAAGGCGCAAAATATAAAGAACTTTTTTACGAAAGCGTGACCGCTTATATATTTGATGCCGTCCTTCAAGTCGTTAAAGTAGTTGATCTTTTCTTTAGCTAATGCTTTTGCATGAGCAGGCACTTTAAGGAAGCAGAGCATAACGGATACAGCAATCGCTGCTGTAATGACATCAATCAAGAAAATGTTTCCGATGCTCGACATACTAAGAAGAAAACCGCTTACCATCGGAGAAACCAACATAACAAGTGCTTGAATGCTTCCGTTGAGGCCATTTATTTTTGTCAGCTGCTCTTGCGGAACAATTTGCGGAAGGAAAGCTCCGATTGCAGGGGTTTGAACCCCGGTTCCTAATGCTCTTAATACAGAAATCACAAATAAAAGCACTATTGAATCATAGCCGATAAAAAACAGGACAGCCATGAATAAAGTCACTATTGCAATAAAGGAATCTGACAATACAATCAGTATTTTTCTGTTATAGCGGTCTGCCCAAACTCCGGCAAACGGTGAGAGGAAAAAAGTCGGGAGAAACCCGCATATGATTGAAATTGTCATCATAATACCTGACTTGGTATTGAGCGTTATGTACCAGGTAATCGCATATTGTACCAGTGATGAACCAAACAGAGATATGGTCTGGCTTAGTAAGAATAAAACAATATTATTTTTCCATTGATCTTTCATAAAATCTCCCGTTCTTATTTTTTTAGGAAAGTATTCAACCTTCTCCGCATTATTATCTATTTTTTCCTTTTTTATTCCTGAAAAGAGATAGGCCCCCGAAACCGCTGATTATAGCTATGTAGAAGCCTAAGTCGTACCACCAGCCTGTGTTGTGTATCTCATAAACCCTTATGTTCCTGTCAAACAAGCCCATTACCAGTGAAACAGGTGCAACCCATCCATGCCATATTCCCCAGAAGAAACCTGCAGGTTTATTTGTTGAGTATGTTCCGTCGCCCGGAACGCATCCGGTCAGTAAAACAAGGAATAATACCGACAAAGCCGATAAAAGTAAAAGCTTTTTCTTCATAATAACCCTCCAAACAGTAATATAATCTCACAAAATTCCAGCTTGAAAAAGTAAATCTGATTGCTATTCATTCTCCATTAAAATTGACCAAAGTCGATAGTATTAAGATTATAACATATGATAAAACGCTTTACCTAATCGTTTCATTATAATCTCTAAATATTTCGGGGCTGGTCCAGCTGGCTGAACCATTTCATTTTGTCTCAATCGACAACCCTTCCACATGCTTCCGATCCATTGTGTGTCTCTTTTTTCTGTTCTCTTTGGATTCGAATACAATGTCATAATCGTAGCCGTCGGGATAAAGCTCCTTGCTGTCTATATAAAGTGACAGCCTTTTGCTGTTGATCTTCAGTTTCTTTTTCATTACCATTACCACAACCTCTCCCTTATCATTTTCAGGCTCGCAAACAATCCCTGTTCGGTTCATGCTGCTTATCATTACACAGTCCCCTTCTTTGAAGCCTTTTGAAGCATGCTTCTTCTCCCTTTCCTTTCGTTCAGCCATTTTGATGTTTTTTGCCTGAGCAGCTTTGATTTCGACATGAGCTTCGACTGTATTGTTATCAATGACCTGAATAATTTCATTAAATTCTTCCGGCTTATATTTTTTATTCTCGCCATAGGTTATATAATGCGCCCTCTCGATAATCCTGCTGCTCACACCAAGCTTAAGAGCAATAAGGAAGGCATTACTCTCGCCGGATACTCCTATGCTCAGCTTATACAGCGGCTTGAGCGTTTTAATATCAAAGCCCATAGAGCCGTTTTTGAATCCTGGGGTTTTTTCCGCAAAGTCCTTAATTTCACTGTAATGCGTGGTGGCAACTATTGTTGCTCCCTTTGAAAACACTTCCTCAAGTACAGCAACAGCAAAACCCATTCCTTCTCCGGGGTCAGTCCCGGCTCCGATTTCATCCATGATAACCAGAGTATTTTTGTCGGCACACTCAATAATAGTTGAAAGGTTTCTTACATGAGACGAAAAAGTACTTAAGGATTGTTCAATGCTCTGTCCATCGCCAATATCTGCCAGCACATCATCATAAACCGCAAATCGGCTGCCTTCTCCTGCCGGAACATGAAGTCCGGATTGTACCATTAGGGTCATCAGCCCGACAGTTTTGAGTGCAACGGTTTTTCCTCCGGTATTTGGCCCGGTTATAAGCAAAGCCTTGTAATCATCTCCAATATAAAATGTCAAAGGAACAGCAGTTTTTCCCAAAAGAGGATGTCTTCCGTCGTTAATTATAATCCTTGAATCGGTATTTAACTCTACAGGCCGGCAATCAAGCGAACGGCTGTATTTTGCTTTTGCAAATATAAAATCGTAATGTATTATAGCTTCAATGTTAATAGAAAGCTCTCTTGAATATTTTTCTACGCTTCCTGTCAAATATGACAATATCCTGTAGACTTCCTTATCTTCTTCAATGATCAATTGGTTCAATTCCTCTTGTAATCTTGAAACCGCAGCCGGCTCCATAAAAACAGTTGAACCCGTAGATGACATGTCAAGCATATTTCCGCTGAAGTTCTTTCGGAATTCCCTCTTTATAGGAATGACATACCTGCCGTTTCTTGTGCTTATCATGGCATCCTGCAGCATTCCTGCATATGCAGGTGAAGTAATAATGCTGTTAAGCTTCTGTTTAATCCGTTCATCCGCAATTGCGATCTTTTTTCTAACGCGGGCAAGCTCAGGTGTGGCTCTATCATCAACACGCCCGTTATAAATGGCTTTATCAATTTCGCCATACAGATCATCCAATTCATACATTGACAGCGCATAGGAAGAAACAACCGGAGCAATGCTGCTCATCGAACTCATGTATTTCTTAAGCCTTCTTACATTTTCCAATAAGCTTTTGCAGGAATTGAGCTCGCTCGGGTTAAGGATTATCTCCTTTCCGAGCTTATCGGTTACATCCTGAATATTTTCAAGACTTGAAATTGGCACACTTGGGTTTTTCTCGAGCAACTCCCTTGCTTCTGTAGTCTCCTGCATCCAACCTTCTATTGTTATGATATTTGATGAGGGTTTTAATTCATTAAATAATTCTTTAGCTTTTTCCGTCAAAGTAAATTCTTTAAGGATTTCTATTATTTTATTATATTCCAGTGTTTTCAGAGCATTATGATTCATAATTGTTATTCCTCCTAAAAAATCTCGGGTTGGTAGAAGTAATTTCACAAACAAAAAGGCCGTAAAGAGTATATTAACTCTATTACAGCCTTGATTTACAAGTTTTCCATCCTGAAAATAAGTATAATAATACCATGCTTTTGGCATGGCTTTCAATTGGTATTAAAATGGCCAGGCTGCTTTAAACTATGAAAGGCAATATAAACAAAGGCTTAAAAAGCCCATTAACCTTTCAATTACCATATTAAATTACGGTTAGTTTAAAGCACTCGCAGACATCAAATTACCTCGTTTATTTTCAGGATGTTTTTATTGTAAAACACTTTTGTTGAAAAATCAATATTCTTTTGCAACTTATTATGCTTTTCCCCTGAACTATTAGCCTACTCCTTTCACTGCATTTCCAGCCCTTCTTTTAATTACCTTCGGAATATAATGCCGAGTATGTTAGAATAGTTGATGCTGTTTTTTGGGGTTGAATAGATAAGTTGAAAATAATTTATGTACTCAACCATCGCAAAAATCCCCAGAATCGTTGGATATTTTGCTCGCTTTCGTACTAATTATTTAATTCAACTTATATAGATAGGAGGTCAAAAATGAAATTGCAATTAAATAATAAAAATTTGAGGTTTTATTCGTTTACGTTTATCCTTGCACTTTGTATTGCAGTAATTTCAATTGTTACGCAAGATAATGCCTTTGGACTGTCTACTGGAAAGCAGGCAGTTAAGAAAACTGCAGTTTTAAACAATAAGAGCAGTGTTAAAACGCCGACTGCTCCCGATTTGCCGTTAAAAGACATTCTCAAGAAAAATGGGATCAGTTCAGTGGCAAATATTAATATTGTTGTCAGCAAGTCAAGCCATACCCTGTCGTTGTACAGCAATGGTAAATTTCTGAAATCCTACCATGTCGAGCTTGGCAGCGGCGGTCCGGCAAACAAGTCGGTGGTGGGTGACAAGAAAACTCCGGAAGGTGAATTCTACATCACGGAGAAAACTGTATATAGTCCTGCTGACTACTATCTTGGCACAAGATGGATGGAATTCAACTATCCCAATATAGCTGCGGCGCAAAGAGGACTTAATAGCGGCATAATTAATAAGGAAACCTACAATGAGATTGTTAATGCAATAAAAAATGGAACGACTCCGCCGCAAGACACTCCGCTTGGAGGCTATATCGGAATCCATGGCGGAAGCATACAAGCCTTCGGCAAGGATTGGACCTGGGGGTGTGTAGGCCTTGAAAACAAGGATGTAGAAGATTTCTATTCATATATAAAGATTGGTACGAAATTGACAATTAATAAATAGTACAACTAAAATGATCAGATATTTTCATATAAATACTTTACCGCTATATTTTTGTATAAAAGCAAGAGCTCGAGACTCTTGCTTTATTTTTTAAGCTTATTTTGATGCTTTCACTAGTTGAGATACAAAAACCAACTGTATTCCCCTGTCCTCAAGTTCAGGAATCATTTCCTTTATAGCTTCAGCTGTTTCCGCCCCGCCCATGGACCCGACATGTCCTATTGCGATTGCATAGCCGTTTTTATCCGCAATGTCTGCAGCCAGCCTAATCTGTTTTTTAACATAATTCTTGTCTTTTGTGCCGTTGTCCAGAAAAACATTCCTTTTACCATATAGTACCCCTACTTCCTCGGAAACCTTATCACAAACAGATTTACCGGTAGTTCTGCTGTCAATAAAATAACATTTTTTTTGTTTAAGTATCCTCATAACACATTCAACGACTCTTTCATCAGTACTTGAAAGCGCACCCATATGAATATTTACGCCTACTGCATAAGGTATGCCGCCAAGGGAGTCAATGACTACTTTTTCTATTTCACTGTCACTTTGGCTGACTTCAACAGGGTAAGGGCCGAGCCAGCTTTTTATATCAATGTTCTGGGACTGCATAGGCAGATGTACTATTACCTCGTATCCATGTTTGTGGGCCTCTTGGGCATCCTTTTTTGAATAACTTAGGAATGGCATTACTGCAATAGTAAGCGGCCTGTTTATCTCCATCATCTCAGCTACTCCTGCCCTGCTTTGTCCGAAATCATCAATTATAATTGCAAGCTTTGGTTTTTTAAGCTCTTCAAAAGAATTCGGTGCCGGTCGGCTGTTGGATATAACAGGGTCTTTCATACTCTTAGCATCGCTGCTTTTTATGCTAAGCGATATTCCAAGCATTACAGCAAAAATGCAAATCAGAGTCAAAGTTAGAATTCTCAATTGCCTGATTGATATAGAGCGGATTCCTTTTTTTTGTTTCATAGAGGTATGTCCTTTTCTTTAATGTTGTTATCCTGCCTACATATTCTTAGCAATATATAGAAATTTATGCAAGTATAGTTTGCTTTTATACAATTAGGGTTATTCCTAAAATAATGAGGCATGAACCGATAATTCTAATGAAGGTCATATGCTCGCCGAGAAAAATTACAGAACACATTACTGTAATCAAGGGTGAACTGGACATTATGATGGTTACCAAAGACGCTGTACCCTTCTTCACTGCTGCAAAATATGCCAGATCTCCGATCAATGTAGCCAAGATTGCTTCTATCGTCAACAGGAGTACGGCGCTTAGCGGAATTGTCCTGAATTGAACGATGCTTCCGTCCAAAAGCATCCAACTGAACAAAAATGTGCCTGTTATCAAAGTTCTGACTGAAAGACCTATAATGGGATTGATCTGATTGAGCCCCAGCTTAACAAATATGGGCGCTACTCCCCAGCAAACCATACCCACCATTGCCAATAAAAAAACCATTGTGTTTTTTCCTCCTGCATTAGCCTTCATACTCAGACCTTCATCAACGAAAATTTAATGTCCATACGAGAAAATATGAATTTTTTGATTTTTTTAGTACTGGAAATATTATTTTGATTAAATTAATTCTAAAAAACAAAAAATATCTTATGTTAAGTCAAAGACTATAGAAGGGGCAAGGAATATAATATGAAAAATAAAAACTTGATAAAAATAACGGTATATAGTCTTACAATAGTACTGGTTGTATTTATATGCAGCTTGAGTATTTATAAAGGTTCGATAAATTCTGAAACACCGGAAAAATTAAAGACAAAAGTACCGGATTTATTAAGCATTGGGGAAGAAAATGATGAAAAAAAATCTGTAGGAATCCCCCATCAGCTGAAATCAGGCCCTTATGAAGAAATGCCCTGGGTTAATGATGTGGATTTCAAGGTTGCTGTTCAGAATAATAATACGCCTACCCTGCTTGGGGGATATAAAACAGTATTAAGAGACCCGCTTCCGGGTGAAGAATATAATGTACACCTTGCTGCCAAACTGCTTGCAGGCATTGTTGTAAAGCCCGGAGAAGTATTTTCACAAAATAATTCTATCGGCCCGTATATTGAATCGAAGGGGTTTCAAAAGGGCCCCACATATATAGGGTCACAGCTGACAACCACCATCGGAGGCGGAGTCTGCAAGATTGCTTCGACATTATATAACGTAAGCATTCTCAGCAATGTTGATATTGTTGAAAGACATGCCCACAGTATGCCTGTGCCGTATGTTCCGTACGGACAGGACGCAACAGTTGCTTTTGGGGCGCGTGACTTCAGATTTAAAAACAATACCGGTTCAAACATCCTTATTTGGGCACAAGGCATCGATAATACGCTGTATATGGCTTTTTACGGTGTTTCAAAGCCTCCTAAGATAGAATGGGGACATGAAGTGCAAAGCATTCAGAAAGCTCAGAAGACTTATAAAACAAACCCTTCCCTGCCTCAAGGAACCGAAAAGCTGATTCTTGAAGGGATGGACGGTGCTGTTATAAGGTCCTGGATAACAATCACAGCTCCCGACGGCACAAAGACGGTTAAGCAGCTTGGAATAAGCAGCTACAAGCCTATGAATCATCTATATGAAAAGTCAGGCTAAGAGGCTGTAAATTAAAACATATTTATAGGGCAATCATATTAAATGAAAAAGTATAATATCTATTTCAATAGAGTTATACTTTTTTTGGTAAATATGATAAACAGCAGCGATGTTTTATTTAAAAACAAAGAATTCAATCTTCTACTTTTAAGTCAGGCTGTTTCAAGCATAGGCGATGCCTTTCATTTCATAGCTGTTGTCACATTGCTTGTTAATCTGAGCGGAAATGGCATTGCTGCTGCGTTCGGAATCATAGCATATCCATTTGTCAGCATTATGTTTTCATTTTTGGCCGGAAGCATAGGCGACCGCTTTAATCCGAAGTTTATTATGGTTGTCTTGGATTTGGCAAGGGCAATTTTAACTTTTTCCTTCGTTTTTGCAAAAAGCATTTTTGTAATTTATCTGCTTATTAGCATTCTTTCTGTTCTGGATGTGCTTTATGCCCCGTCGAAGCGTAAAATAACTATGTGCATTATAAACAAGGAAGGGCTTTTGTCTGCAAATCTTATTCTTAACGGAGTATTGGGAGCAACCTTTGTCATTGGCCCCACTGCAGCCGGAATAATTATTGCTTTTTCAGGCTATCCTGCTGCTTTTGCTATAAAATCAGCCTCATGCTTTGTCTCTGCAATTATATTGGCAGCTGTCCAAATAAAAAACGTCAATAGCAAAGCCGATTCAAACATAATTAAGGATATTAAAGAGGGCTGTCTATATTGTGCTGAAGATAAACGGTTGAAGTTTGTGATTTTTATTTCATCGTTTTTGTTTGCAGCTCTAACGTGTATTAACATCAGCTTCTATCCCTATGCTTTCGATGTTCTGAGAATCACGCCCAAATCATGGTCCTTCATGATGTCCGTGTATTATGGAGCGAGCTTTATAACTCTTATTGCATCCGGGTTTATTGAAAAAGTGCTTAAAGATAATTTCAAAGGTGCTGTATTTTTTTTGGTTGCAATTTTGTCCGTAATCTGGTTTTCATATGGCTTTACAAAAGAAATCTCAACAGTTTTCCTTCTTCAGGCAGTTGAAGGATTGCTTTCATCTCTATGCTTGGTAATAATAAACACTCAGCTATTGGTTATTTCCAGAAAAAATTTCGCCGCCAGGGCAACCGCAGTAAATGACTTTTTCAACAACCTCGGCAAGCTTGGCGGAATAGCATTGACATACCCTCTGTTACGGGCTTTTTCAGTTAAATACATGTTCTATATTGCTTCAATCGGACTGTTCCTGACCGTTTGCTTGAGTAATCTTGTTTTCATTTGCTCTGTAAAGAAAGGTAAGTCGAAAAGCAGTCTTTTGCGACATTGATAATCTGGTTTGAAAAGACATTAACAAGGAAAGCATAAATATTGTTGAGAGCAATAATACAGTCTGTTTACAAGCACTCAGAAATATAAACAGTATAAATGCCTGTTTGACAACGTTTTACCTGTTAATATATACTTGAAATATTGAATTTATAATCTTAAGGAGCGAATAATCAATATGCATTTTTTAGACAACGTCATTCAATTTATAGTAGATCTGATAAACCATATGGGCTATTACGGCATTGCTCTCGGCATGCTGATTGAAAGTGCATGTATCCCGCTTCCCAGTGAATTGGTGCTGCCGATAGGCGGAAAGCTGGTCGCTGATGGTACCATAACTATGCTCGGAGCTAATATTGCTGTTGCGATCGGAAGTATGGCTGGCTCCCTGCTTGCTTATGCGGTTGGACATTATGGCGGAAGGCCTTTCATACTTAAGTATGGAAAGTATTTTTTCATCAAGGAAAAGCACTTCTACAAAGCAGAAGCTACCTTCAATAAGTATGGAGGCGCAGCCGTTTTTTTCGGAAGACTTCTCCCTATTATTAGGACATTTATATCGCTCCCTGCAGGAATTTCTAAAATGAGTCTTAAGAAATTTATAGTCTTCTCCCTTACCGGAATGCTTCCATGGAATTTTATACTGATTTTCCTTGGTTATAAGCTCGGCCCCAAATTTGAAGAGGTTGTAGGGCCATATTATGAAGTATTCAAATATGCGGTTGCAGCAGGAATTGTACTGGTTATACTGTTCTTTGTTATGAAGTATTTTTTGTCAAAGAAAAAGGCCGAAGCATAACACCTCTCTCCAGCTTCGGGAGAAAGGTATAGAAAAAGGTTTCCCTCTCCTTATGTGGGAGAGGGATTAAAGGTGAGGCTTAATTATTTCTTTAGCCAGTCAATTAATTCATAAGGAGTTCTGAAATAGGCATCCGGTTTGTCGTCTATCAATTCTTCACACTTTGTTTCAGACCATAATGCAAGGCCGGAGATAACACCTGCCGCTTTGCTTGCGGCAATATCCACGTCAAAATCTCCTATATACATGGAACTGTCAGGTGTAGCCTCCAGTTTTTCAAGTGCCAGAAGTATTCCCTCGGGATCAGGCTTCGGTTTTCTTGTATTGTCACCTGTTATCAGTACATTAAAGTAGGAATCTATATTCAATTCCTCTAATATTACTCGTGCAAGCTTTACACTTCTGCCGGTAAATACTCCTGTTTTAACTTTATTTTCCTTAAGGAAATCCAAAAGCTCTACAATTCCGTCAATAGGCTTTACAAAGCTTTTAAAATTCTCTCTGAAGTTCTTTATATACTCTTCTTCGCTTTTATCTCTATTTTCGTTGTCTACCAGCTTTCTGATTATTGCTGTGTCAACGGGACCAAATTCATCAAGAATCTCTTTGTCTGTAAATTCCTTTCCGGTTAGTTCTGCAGCAACTTCTTTAAGTGAATGCACAGTTAATGGAATGGTATTCGCCAAAGTCCCGTCAAGATCAAATACTACAGCTTTAAGTTTCATCTTATGCCCCTCAATTCTAATTGTTAATTACTCCAAATGAACCCCTTATCTACACTCCAAGGTAAAAAGCCTTATAAGCTTTATAATTCTCGTATATGTCAATCTTGCTGGCGATCTCAAAGGGAGCATGCATGGATAAAAGCGCAACGCCGGAGTCTACAACCTCCATGCCCAAATTAGCCATGTATTGCGCAATTGTTCCCCCTCCTCCAAGGTCAACCTTGCCTAATTCACCTGTCTGCCAAACGATTCCGTTTTCATTGAAAACTTTCCTGAGTTCCGCCAGGAATTCCGCATTGGCATCGCTTGCGCTGGACTTGCCTCTGGAACCTGTATATTTCTGCAGTATGATGCCCTTACCCATGAACGAAGCATTTCTTTTATCCTGAACACCCTCATAGTTAGGGTCAACCCCGGCATTGACATCAGCAGATATCATTTTTGAATTGGAAAGACAGTTGCGAAGTAACAAATCATTGTAGCTTAAATTGCTCAGATAACATAGATTTGCCACATAATTCTGAAAGAAAGCAGCCTGTGCCCCTGTATTTCCGACACTTCCTATTTCCTCTTTATCTGTAAGTACACACATTGATGTATGCTTAGGCACATCCATATCCAAAGTCGCCTGGAAAGCAGTATATGCGCATGCTCTGTCATCCTGCCCGTATGCCCCTACAAAGCTTCTGTCAATCCCGACATCCCTCGCTTTGAATGCGGGAACGATTTCAAGCTCGGCGGATGTGAAATCTTCTTCTGTAACTCCGTATTTTTCATTCAATAGCTTAAGAATATTTAATTTAACCTTATTCTTTACCTTTTCATCTTCATAGGGTATTGAACCTGCCAATATATTTAAGCCTTCGCCGGTAATGGCTTCGCTCATTTTCTTTTGCATTTGCTCCTGAGCCAGATGAGGAAGCAGATCTGTTATTGTGAATACAGGGTCTTGCTCATCTTCTCCGATGGAAACATTAACAACTTCTCCGCTGGTTTTTACAAAAACCCCGTGAAGAGCCAGCGGAATCGTTACCCATTGATACTTTTTTATGCCTCCGTAGTAATGGGTTTTGAAAAGAGTCATGCCAGTGTCTTCATATACCGGATTTTGCTTAAGGTCAATTCGCGGAGCATCTATGTGGGCCCCAAGAATGTTAACTCCTTCTTCAACCGGAATAGAGCCGATTACACTCAAAATAACAGATTTATTTCGATTTGTCTGATATATTTTCATTCCCGGTTTAAGTTGGGTTTTTGATCTAATCAGATCTTCTATTGGGACAAAGCCCTTTGAAAGTGCAACCTTTTCAACCTCGCTTGTAAATTCTCTTTCAGTCTTGGCTATGTCCAGAAACTTTTTGTAGCCTTCACAGAATTTGAAAGCCTCATTCTTGTCTGTTTCAGACAGCTTTTCCCATCCGCACTTCACTTCATAGGTTATTTTATCCTGCAAAATCTGGCCTTCTGTTTTAGTTTCCTCCATTGTCAATATCCTCCTAAATAAAGTCTATGAAATATTATATACCCAAACTAGTTTTATTAAAATATATTCAGTATATTTTTACTCGAATAAATATATACAATCATAATTTATGGAATTTTAATTGAGTAAATACATTCAAAGTGCTAAAATAATTTTTATTAGTGAAACATGCTTTAAGCATGTGTTCAAAATCGAGTGGGCTCGATGCCCATAAGATTTTATTAGTAAGATTTTAATAGTAAGATTCAGGAGGCAGAGAATGTTTGACTGTCATGTACACAGCAGCTTTTCGGGAGACAGTGACATGGATTCCGGGGTTGCTTGCGAAAAGGCTGTAGAAAAGGGTCTCAGGGGAATTGTGTTCACAGACCATTATGATGAAGATTACCCGGATTACAATGAAAATTTTTTGATAGAATTTGATGATTATTCAAAGCATATGGCTCTGCTGAAGGAACAGTTTAAAGGCAGATTAAATGTGTTGATGGGGGTTGAGGCAGGAATACAGCCGCATGTAATTGAGAAGATATGTAATGTTGTAAGCACCTATGAATTTGATTTTGTTATAGCATCGATACATATCATCGACAGGATGGACCCATATGCAGGAGCCTACTATCAAGGAAAAACAAAAGAACAGGCATTTTCGAGGTATCTGGAAGAAATCCTTCACTGTTCAAAGCTGTATAAAAACTATGACGTACTGGGACATATAGGATATGTAAGAAGATATGGCGGTTATAGCGATAACTCGTTAAGACATGCTGACCATTGTGATGTCATAGACGAGATTCTAAAGACTGTAATTTCGGATGGTAAAGGAATAGAGGTAAATACATCAGGTTATAGAAACGGGCTTGGCTCCCCTATTCCGGATTATGATATCGTAAAAAGATACAAAGAATTGGGCGGAGAAATCCTTTGCCTGGGCTCTGATGCTCATTATACCGAGCATATAGGCGCCGATTTCGATAAGACTAAAGCAAATCTGCTGGATTTAGGATTTAAGTATCTTGTTCATTATGAAAAAAGGAAGCCGGTATTTGAGAAGATTAAATAGAGCAACACTTTATTTTCTTTTTTCAACCTTATTCATTTCTTCTGCGTTGCTTATTTCATGTCTTTCATAAAGGTCAGGCCTTTTCAGTCTGGTTCTTTCCAGAGACTGAGCTTTTCTCCATTTGTTTATATTATCATGATGTCCTGACATTAGCACTTCAGGTACTGTTTTTCCTCTAAAATCATAGGGTCTGGTGTATTGCGGATATTCTAGAAGTCCCTTGTAATGCGATTCATCAGAATAAGACTCCTCACTGGACAAAACACCCGGTATAAGCCTGCTTATACCGTCTATAAGCACCATTGCAGGAAGTTCCCCTCCTGTAAGGACATAATCACCTATTGATATCTCTTCATCAACTATTTCTTCAATGACTCTTTCATCAATTCCTTCGTAATGCCCGCAAAGTATTATTAGGTGCTCTTCACTTTTAAGTTCTTCCAACATCGTCTGGGTCAATAGCTTTCCCTGAGGGCTCATATATATAACCCTTGGTTTTCTTTCGAGAGACTCTGTCAGGTGCGTATATGCATCAACAATGGGCTGAGCCATCATAACCATGCCATTGCCGCCTCCATATGGATAGTCGTCAACCTTTCTGTGCTTATCCTTGGAAAAATCCCTTATGTTGGTTGCAACTACTTCAATAATTCCATTCTCCTGTGCTCTCCCTATAATGCTTTCTCCAAGGACAGCCTTGAACAATTCAGGAAAAAGCGTTAAAACATCAAATCTCATCTGTTAAATCAACCCTTCAGGCAAAATGACTTTTATAAGTTTTTCTTCTATAGAAATCTCTTTTACAACGCTCTTTAAAGCTGGAATACAAATTTCCTTGCCTATTTCATCCTTTACTATGTAAACGTCGTTACTCCCGGTTTTTATTATATTTATTAGAATTCCAAGTTCATTTCCGTCCATATCTTCAACTCTGCAATCAATCAGATCACATACGAAAAAGGAATCCTTCGGAAGCTTGACTGCGTTCTTACGGTCTACCTTAATATATCTTTCCTTTAATTTTTCTGCAGAGGACATATCCTGAATTTCCTTGAATTTAATAATAACAAAGCCTTTGAAGTATTTAACTGTCTCTATGTTAAATGTGCCCATTTTGTTGCCGTCATCAATTAATACAGCTTTCAGTTCGGAAAACCTCTGCTCGTTATCAGTAAGAGGAATTACTTTAACTTCCCCCCTGATTCCATGGGTATTAACAATTTTGCCTATTTCAAGGTATTCAACCATCTGTTTCCTCCAATATATTTCTACTTATTTAAAAGGGGCATTCTTCAAATAAAATGAAAAATGTCCCCATTAAACACTATTAGTGAAACATGCCCAGGCATGTGTTCAAAATCAAGATAACCTGATGTTCTCTCGATTTATTGGATAATATCTACATTTACCCTTTTATCTTCTTTTACTGCAGCTGCTTTAACAACTGTTCTTATTGCCTTTGCAATTCTTCCCTGCTTGCCGATAACTTTTCCCATGTCGTCCTTTGCAACCTTAAGTTCCAGAATAATTGACTTTTCTCCGTCGACTTCGTTTACAGTAACTTCATCGGGATAATCAACAAGGGATTTGGCAATTGTTTCAAGGAGTTCTTTCATTATTATACCTCCAGCCAGTAATTTATTACTGTATTGCTCCGGATTTTTTCAATAATGATTTGACTGTATCTGTCGGCTGTGCACCGTTTTTGAGCCAATTTAAAGCCTTTTCATTATCGATCTTCACTTCCGCCGGATCTGTCAGCGGATTATAAGTGCCAATCTCTTCAATGAATCTACCGTCACGTGGATACCTTGAATCTGCAACAACTACCCTGTAGAACGGGTTTTTCTTAGCTCCCATTCTTTTTAATCTTATTTTAACTGCCATGTTTTACACCTCCCTCTATTAATTATAAAAAATATTAATAATGAACAATGGTAATATATAAAAATTACATTATTCTCTTAATTGATTTAGAACGGCATTTTAAACTTTCCAAGACCTTTGCCGCCTCTTTTGCCCATATCAGACATCATTTTGAACATCTTCTTCATTTCTTCAAAATCCTTCAACAGCTTATTAACTTCCTGAACGGTAGTTCCGCTGCCCGCAGCTATTCTCTTTCTTCTGCTGCCGTTTATGATATCCGGCTCATTTCTTTCCTGCCTGGTCATTGATTTTATAATTGCTTCGGTACGTGCAAATTTCTTTTCATCGACTTCTACATTTTGCAGGGCTTTTGCATTCATTCCGGGCAGCATATTCAGAACCTGATTAAGTGGCCCCATTTTCTTTACCTGCTGCATCTGATCAAGGAAGTCCTCAAGAGTAAACTGCTGAGTCCTCATTTTCCTTTCCATCTCAAGGGCTTTCTTTTCGTCGAAGGCTTCCTGGGCTTTCTCAATAAGGCTCAATACATCGCCCATTCCCAGTATTCTGGAAGCCATTCTGTCCGGGAAGAACGGTTCGAGGTCGCTTAGCTTTTCCCCGATTCCGGTGAATTTAATAGGCTTGCCGGTAACGGCTTTAACAGAAAGAGCTGCTCCTCCCCTTGTATCTCCGTCAAGCTTGGTAAGTACTATACCATTGACTCCAAGCTTTTGATTGAAGCTTTCAGCTACGTTAACCGCATCCTGCCCAGTCATTGCATCAACGACAAGCAGTATTTCATGTGGCTCAACAGCCTTTTTGATGTTTTCTAACTCATCCATAAGTACTTCATCAATGTGAAGCCTGCCTGCGGTATCTATTATAACCACATCGTGCTGCTTTGATTTGGCATACTCAATGGCCGCTTTTGCTATCTTAACGGGGCTTATTTTATCCCCTTCGGAAAACACAGGTATATTCAGCTGACTTCCTACAACCTGAAGCTGTTTTATAGCAGCAGGCCTATAAACGTCGCAGGCAACAAGCAAGGGATTCTTGCCTTGCTTTCTTACAAATGAACCCAGTTTGCCGGTAGTGGTCGTTTTTCCTGAACCCTGCAAGCCAACCATCATGTATACAGTGGGCGATTTAGACGAAAAAGTCAGTTTGCCCGGTTCTTTACCCATCAATTCAATTAATTCTTCATGAACTATCTTAACAACCTGCTGCCCCGGTGTCAGGCTCTCAAGGACATCCTGCCCCACACATCTTTCCGAAACCTTGTTTATAAAGTCCTTTACAACCTTAAAATTGACGTCAGCCTCAAGAAGGGCTAATTTGATTTCCCTCATCATTTCCTTGACGTCTTTTTCAGAAACTCTTCCCTTGCCGCGGAAACGTTTCATTGTATCTTGAAGTTTTCCCGATAATCCTTCAAACAGCATATATTTGAACTCCTATAATTATTGATAATATCAATAATTCCTTAATAATTATTTATAATATCGATTATTCCTTTTTCCACTTTATCGAGACTTACTGAGTCTTCCTCCGAAATATCGGATTTACCTATTTTTTTAATATATGATAAAATTTCCTCTGCTTTTCTTTTCTGCTGCGAGAATTTCTTTACAAGTCCAAGCTTTTCTTCCATTTCGCACAAGGCATGTTTACCTCTTTTTACATTGTCGAAAACGCCCTGTCTGCTGATATTCAGCTGTTCGGATATTTCCCCCAGAGAATAGTCATTGTTATAGTGCAGATCCATAATCTCATATTGCCGGTCTGTAAGCAGCTGACCGTAAAAATCCAGCAGCAGGCTTATTTCATGTACATTATCCATCTTCTCACCAAAATAAAATCTTAAAAGGTGTAAAGTAAAATTACTTTACACCTTATTTTAAGGTAATATATCACCACTTGTCAAGGCTTTAATTAACTTTCAGGCCTCCTTTTTTATTTAATTTTGAAATACCATGACTTTGTAAAAAATAAGGCGATAACAGTTTTATCCATTACCGCCGACTTATATTCAAAATTATTAAAGGTTCGAAGCTTTTTCTATATCAATATCTTCATTATAAGCCTTGGCAACCCTTTTAAATTTGCCTTCCAGCTTAGAAATCCTGATATTTTGACTATCAAGTTCTGATCTTCCGACTTGATTCGAATGTTCTATTGCTCTTACAACCTGATAAATTTCATCTTGACGAGCCTCAATTCGTTTCTGCCCCTCTTTTAATTCACTAAAATTAATTTCAAGGCTCACAATTCTATTATCAAGACCCTCAATTCTATTATCAATGGCCTCAATTTTATTATCAAGACCGCCAATTCTAGTATTAATAGCTTTTAGTTCATGCAATATGGTCTTTTGAAATTCTTCATTCGTCATCGGAAGGAACCTCCAAACTTATCCATATATTGTCTAAAATAATATTCTTAGCCTATACAAATACTATACTTTTTATAGGCTTAAAAAGCAATAGTTTTATCAAACTATGATATTTTCTATATTACAAGTCCATCCTTTTCAGCCTTAGCATCCAACCTTGCACCGATTGCAAGACCTATACCTATTCCGATAGGCAGGCCCATGCTCATGTAAGCCATTTGACGTATCGCAGAAGCAATTGCGGCTCCCAAGGACAATCCGATTGCAATTCCAATACACATATATATTGCGGTATAATAACCTTTTGTTATAAGCTTATGCTCCTTTAGCAGATGGTTTGTGATGTTTTTTTGAAGAAGGGCATATTGGGGGTCCGTTTTTTTTAATGATTCTTCCTTCAACTTATGAATTTCTATAGACAGGTCATTTAAAAAAATAACACATTCCTTGCAGTCTTTGAAGGTATCAAGCCTTTTTACGATCCTTTCAGCCAGATTAAAATCATATGTCTTTCTTTTTTGGCTTTTTATTTTTTCTTGCAGCTTTCTTATTTCTTCAAGAAGTTCTATAGTATCCATAAAAAACCTCCGTCTTATTTAAAACAAAGGAGCGCATTGAACGCCCCTTTGCTTTACTCTGCATAAATCATATTATTTTTTCAATTTATCAATAAGCTTGCCCATATCGTCCAACTGTTTCTTCAGCTGATCATATTTAGCCATAATTTCGTTAATTGTCTTTGTTTTTTCTGAATCCTGTGTGTTCTCTGAAGGTGCTGCTATTGCAGGTCCGCTTGTCGTGTCGGACGGAATGACCGGAGTGACCGGTGCAGCCGTACTTGTTCCTCCCAAATTCTTAAACAAGCTTTGTATAGCACTGTTCAGATCATTTCCTATGCCGTATTTAAAGTCATCACCCTTTTGGAAACCTACAACAATTCTTTTGACCTGGGGTATTGATGAATTTCCCGCTGCTTTTATATATATCGGTTCAACATAAAGTATACTGTTTTCAATAGGTATTACAAGCAAGCTGCCTTTGAATACGCTTGAGCCTCTTTGACCCCACAAAGTCATATCCTGTGAGACTTCGCTGATTTGGTTAATATTTACCTCAACCTGGTCAGGTCCGAAAATATTAGTATTTTTAGGGTAATTGAAGAGTATAAGCTGTCCATAATTCTTGCCATTGTCACCGTAACTGTTTCTTACCGACAGCCATGAAACCATGTTGTGTTTGTCTCCTGACGGTGTAAACGGACGCATCAGTATCATTTCTTCCTTGTCTCCGATGCCGTCGGGAAGCTTTATCATATTGTAATAAGGCTCTATATCAGTATATCCTCCTTCATTTTCCTTGTCAGGAAATCTGGCTATATTCCATAAATCCTGATTGGAATAGAACATGGATATGTTTTCCTTTACGTCAGGATCAAGATGATACCTTTTAATAACCTCGGTCTGAAGCTTAAACAATTCCTCAGGATATCTGGTATGGCTTGCTACGTCCGCCGGTAATGAATCATGGCTCAAAACTCCGGGATACATCTTGTCATATGCAAGAATGATAGGATCGTTTTTGTCTATTATATAATACTTGACTTTGCCGTCATATGCATCAACAACGATTTTTACAGAATTCCTGATATAATTCAGATTTCCGTAATGCTGCGCATATGGGTAGTTATTTGTTGATGTATAGGCATCCATAACCCATTTCAATCTTCCGCCGTTGTCAATCATAATATAAGGATCGCTGTCCACCTTAAGGAACGGAGCTCCCATCTGTGCTCTTTCAATGATCTGCCTGTTTAAGAGCAGTCTTGAGTCTGAAGAAATGTTATTTGAAATAAGCATATTGAGATCGCCGTATTTTGCTGCAAATAAAAGCTTGTTTATAAGGTTCAGCTTTATTCCGCCCTGGCCTGTATAGCTTGTTTCTTTTCCCACTGTTCCGTCATAATCTATCTCTTTTTCTTTGCCTGCATTTGGCGGATTGACAATGACATGGTCATTTGTAATCTCTCCATAGTAAATTCTTGGTTCTTTAACATTGATATTCGGGTCGATTGACTTGGCTTTCAATCCGTTGAGAATAAACTGCACTTGTCCTTCCTGTGTAAGCTGATTTATAGGATTGATGACTACACCATAACCGTGCGTATATTTGAAAGTACTGTTAATATACGTCAGCTGCGGGATATTCGCTTTGTTTATCTCTCTTGCAGTGATAAAAACGGGAGTATCTACGCCATTTATTTTGTAATTGATTATATCCCCGTCATTAAAGGTATAGAAATTCGTATTGCTTTGCAGCTGTCTGTCGCTGCTTAGAGTTGCATCATAATCAACAACACGTATATTTTTCATTGTATCTGCATTTTTGTTAATAATGTCCGGAGTAATGTCTGTCATGTCGGAATAATTGTGCGATATAACATTATTCAGCTTGAACGCTTTTCTGGTCTGCTCCATATTGTATTTAAGATAAGGCGATTCGTAGCTGAGCTCATTAGGTTTTACAACAAGTGATTGTGTAGCTGTCGCTATAATTGCAACAACCACCCACGCAACAGGGAATACAGCTATGGATACAGCAGCACCTTTCAATTTCCCTCTCCAGATGAAAATCATCGCAGCAAGGACAATAATAATCAAAAGGAACGGGGCAAATTCAAAATATCTTTTCCATACATGAATATCTACATATCCGGCACCGCCGTTTACATTGGCGAACCCTGAGTAAACAAGGCCTTCCTTCTGAAATTTATATGAAAATGCCTTAATTATGAAAAAGACAGCTATATTTATGAGATTGTGCCTTATAATAGTTTTTATTTTCAAATCCTGTATCGTCAGATTGCTGTAAATAGTAATTAAGACAATGAGATAATAGATTGCCGTATACACTATGATAAGCAGCCATAATGCCGAGAGGAACTGATACAAAGACATCAGAAATGGCCTTTGGAAGACAAAATATCCAACATCAAGATTACCAAATAGAGGCGTCTTTTCTCCAAAGTCTTTTGCATTAAGGAAGTTTAAAGCTTTGGTGTAGAAAAAATCTTTTGTAATAAAAGCACCGATTAATGCCATAATACCCGCAATTATAAAATTCGGAAGTCTTTTGGGCGGCATTTCATTCTGGCGCAGATATGTTTTTATGTTTTTCTTAATAATGATATTTGTAACAGCAACAAGAATAAAAATAACTATAAAGGCTGCTGCGGCAAAAATCACCTGATATAGCAGATTGGTGGTATAAACTGTTGAAAGGTTCTTCCCGATCTCATTCAATTGAATGATCTTCATGTAGATTCCGCTGCCGATCACAGCCGCAGCAACAATCACCACTAATATAACTGCAGCGACAATTTTAACGATAAGCTTTTTGTTAAAGAAGTCCATTGGATTATTATAGTTCATTGCCTCACCCCTTTAATTTTTTATTTTATAAAGCAGTCTGCAGACAATTTCCTTGCCGGTAGACTGAATATCTTTGTCTACTACGATCAATGAATTTCTCTTTCTGAATTCTTCTATTATATCATTCATTTCTTCAACCGATTTTAAAGAATTTACATTCATAGATATGATGATTTCTTCTACACCGACTTCAAAGGGCTTGTCTGCGTCCCTTTTGACCTGTGAAACAAAAAGTCCTCTTCCCTTGCCGCATACAGGACATGTCAAAACAAACCCGTTAAGATTTCTTTCTTGTAAAGACCAGATACATCCACATTCCTGTCTGGAACATTGATATTTGTACATTATTGATATCCCCCTATATTTTTCACATCTAAGGCCCGGCTAGATACTAATTCCCGTTTTTTCAATACCCATTTAAGGGTTAAGCAAAAAAATATCGGAAGTTATATTAAACTATGCGCCTAAAATAATGAATTTTATCTCTACTAATTCAGTTTTTAATTATACCATTATGAAAATAATGCTTCAACAAATTCCCTTGAATCAAATCTTTGAAGGTCTTCCATTTTTTCACCGACACCAATGAGCTTGACCGGTATATTGAGTTCCGACTTGATCGAGATTACTATACCGCCTTTTGCAGTGCCGTCAAGCTTTGTCAGCACAATACCGGTTATTTCTGCAGATTCACTGAAGGTTTTTGCCTGTGATACTGCGTTTTGGCCTGTTGTTGCATCAAGCACAAGAAGAGTTTCCTTTTTTGCTCCGGGAAGTTCCCTCTCTATAACCCTTGACACTTTTTTCAACTCTTCCATAAGATTCTTTTTTGTGTGAAGTCTTCCGGCTGTATCGCAAATCAGTACATCAGCCTTACGTGCTTTTGCAGCCTGTACTGCGTCAAATATTACAGCAGCCGGATCAGAGCCTTCGGATTGTTTTATGATTTCAACGCCTACCCTGTCTCCCCATACTTCAAGCTGTTCTATTGCAGCTGCCCTAAAAGTATCGCCGGCTGCAAGAATTACTTTTTTACCTCTCTGTTTAAGCAGATTTGCTATTTTACCGATTGAAGTTGTTTTTCCTACACCGTTAACACCTATGATCATAATAACAGCCGGTGAAGGATTGATGTCAAGGTCTTCGTCTTCACCCTCAAGGATTTCTATAAGCTCTTCCTTAAGGAGGTCTTTAATTTTCAAGGGATCGGTTACCTTTTTTTCCTTAACCTTATCCTTGATATCCTGTATTACCTTCATGCTTGTTTCTATACCAACATCTGCCGTAATCAAGATTTCTTCGAGTTCATCAAAAAGATCATCATCAATCTTGCCAAATGTGACCAGCATCTGATCAATCTTTTCGGTAATTCCTTTGCGTGTTTTTGATAGTCCTTCCTTAAGTCTGTCAAAAAATCCCATGCATTTTCCTCCATTTAATAGTTTTATTTCAACTGTTACTCATACGGAATATGCCCTTTTAAAAATACGCCTGTCCTAGCTCGCCTTATCTCCCAATTTCATCGATACGATTTTTGATATTCCGTGCTCCTGCATTGTAACTCCATACAAGGCATCTGACGCTTCCATTGTTCCCTTTCTGTGAGTAATCATTACAAACTGCGTATCTTTAACAAAATTCTTCAAGTATTGCGCAAATCTATATACGTTTGCATCATCCAGCGCAGCCTCGATTTCATCAAGTACGCAGAAGGGTGACGGTCTTAATCTGAGAATTGCAAAAAGCAGAGCTATTGCCGTAAAGGCCCTTTCCCCGCCGGACAGCAGCATCATATTCTGAAGTTTTTTCCCCGGAGGCTGAACTTCTATTTCAATACCGCTTTCCAGAACATTTTCCTGATCAACAAGTATGAGTCCCGCACGTCCGCCTTCAAATAATTCTTTAAATACGATTCCAAAATTCTCATTTATAAGCTTAAATTGCTCTAAAAACTGCTTTTTCATTATGGAGGTCATCTCATATATGACTCTGTGAAGCTTTTCGGCAGCTTGTTCCATGTCGTTCTTCTGTACGCTCATGAATTCAAAGCGTTCTTTAGTTTTTATATACTCTTCTATTGAAGCTACATTGACAGGCCCCAGCTCTTTGACCTGATTTTTTAACTCATTTATCCTCTTTTGGGCCTGTGTAATACTTCCTATGTCTTTTTTAAGTTCAAGGGCGTTTGTGTATGTCAGTTCATATTCATCCCACATTCTGTTCTGGATTGTTTCCATTTCTGCTTCAACCTTGGTTTTTTTGACCTCTATTCTGTTGAAATCCTCTTGGAGCAGGATGATATTCTTATTAATCAAATTTATTTGGTTCACTATATCAAATAATTCTTCTTCAATAACCTTCTTTTCTTCAGCTATTCTGTCGATTTCAAAGGTTTTTCCCGCTTTCTCCTCTTCTTGAGCCTTAATTATGGATCTTAGACCCTCACTGCTTTTTTTGAGCAATTCTATCTCATCATTGTTTTTTGTTTTTTCACTGTTCTTTCTGTTAATACTTTTCTCGGAGATATCCTTTTCGCTTTTCAGCTTGTCAACGGATTCCTTTACACCTTCAAGGCTTTCAATAATTGAATTTACCGATATCTTGTAATCTGTTATATCCGTATGCAGTTCGTCGCGGACTGACTGTCCTTCCTTATGCTTCTCCTGGTATTCAGCAATTATAGCCTTTGTATCTGCAATGTCCTTTTCAAGGTCGTTCAGCTCCTGCACATACTTGTCCAATTCCTGCAAAGTCTCGGTTTCCTGCCTCGCCAGCTGATTCTTTTCCTGTTTGAGCATTTCCGTTTTTGCTTCAATCTTTTTGATATTCTCTTCCACTTGTGCCAGATGGCTCTCGTCTCTAATCTTTACTAGCTCATTATTTCTTATTTCATTTTCTTCCCTTGTTATTTCTGAAATCACTTCTTCAAGCTTATTAATTATTGTATTTATATCTTTTCCAAGGATTCCTTCTTCGTTTGTCAGGCTCCTTATTGCAGAATCAAGCTCGGTGATCTCCCTGTTTCTGCTCAAAATTCCTGTACCTTTATTATCAGCGCTTCCTCCGGACAAAGAACCGCTTGTACTTAATATGTCACCCTCAAGCGTTACAATTCTGAAACTGTAGCCGAATTTCCTTGCCATCTTGATTCCCGCATCAAGTGTATCTGCTACAACAACCTTTCCGAGAAAACTGTGAACTATTCCCTTGTATTTCGGGTCAAATTCAATAAGATCGGAGGCAACGCCGCAGAAACCGTCCATTCTTTTAATTTGGTCAAGCAAATTCCCATCGAAGCATTTTCCATTTACAGAACTGATGGGTAAGAAGGTTGCTCTCCCCAATCTGTTTGTTTTTAAGAACTCAATAGCCTTCTTGGCATCTTCCTCGCTTGTTGTTACGATGTTCTGAAGCGCACTCCCAAGAGTCATTTCAATAGCAGTTTCATATTTTTTATCCGCAGTTATAAGCTGGGCCAAAGCTCCATGAATGCCCTTGCCGAATTCAGGCGACTGGTTGCATGCCTGCAATACATTCTTAACGCTTCTATTGTATCCTTCAAGGTTTCTTTCCATGTCCTGAAGCATTTTATACCTTGAATTTTTATATTGTATATCCGCTTTCAATTTATTCTGCTTTTTCCGCAGCTCTTCCAGCTCGTTATCCATGCTTTCCTTCTCGGAATGAAGCTGCTGCTGCCTGTTTTTTGAATTCTTTATCAATTCCTTCGTCTTATAAAGGCTTTCGGACAAGTCCTCCTTCTTCATATTCTCCTTGTCCTTTTCAAGCGTAATGCTGTAAACCTCATTATCAATAACGCTTTTCCTTTTGTTCATGCTTTCTATGTGAGATTTGACATAATTGATCTGAGTTTTCTTATCCGACAGGATATCCAGCTTGTCCATAATGCTGGATTTCATGTTTTCAATCTGCCTTTCTGTTTCATTGAGTGAAGCGAGAACCCCTTCCATCTTTTTCTCGCTTTCCTGAAGCTTCACAGAGTATTCCTGATATTTGTCATTAAGATATTTTATTTTCTCCTGTTTTGTTCCCTCTTCCTTTTCAAGCTGATTGATCTTTTGATTGATTTCTGATATCTCATTTTCGATACGCTTAATATTTTCGCTGAAATTATTAATTTTCTCTTCATTAAGCTTGATCTCGGAATTATACCGCTCAAGTGAGGTATCTATACCGTGAAACTCCTGCCTTGCCTTTTCGAGTCTTTCATCCAGACTCTTCATCATTTCAGCTTTATCTTTATTTTGGGATGTAATAGCTTCCAATCTGGCGTTTTCACTATCAATATTATCTTTAATTACCTGATACTGTTCTTCGAATTCCTTAACCTTTTCCTTGAATTTTGCAATACTTTCGATGTATACATTAACTTCAAGCTCCTTAAGGCCTTCTCTCAGACTCAGGTATTTCTTCGCAGTTTCCGACTGTTCTTTCAAGGGCTCTAATTGGTTCTCCAGCTCATTAATAATATCATTGATTCTTGTCAGGTTTTGCTTGGTAAGTTCCAGCTTTTTTTCTGCCTCTATTTTTCTTACCTTATACTTCATGATGCCTGAGGCCTCTTCAAATATATGCCTTCTGTCCTCCGATTTAGTGCTGAGAATCTCATCTACGCGCCCCTGCCCGATTATTGAATAACCGTCTTTACCCATACCGGTGTCTAAAAATAATTCGTTAATGTCTTTAAGACGACATGACGTCTTGTTTATAAGATATTCACTTTCACCCGATCTGTATATTCTTCTGGTGACCGTAACTTCATTGAAATCAACAGGAAGAGTCGAGTCTGAATTGTCAATTGTAAGGGAAACTTCTGCAAAGCCAAGGGGCTTCCTGTGTTCCGTGCCTGCAAATATGATATCCTCCATTTTGCTGCCCCTGAGAGTCTTGGCACTCTGCTCTCCAAGCACCCATCTTATTGCATCGGCTATATTGCTTTTTCCGCTTCCGTTAGGACCAACGACAGAAGTGATCCCTGAATCAAAATCAAGAGATATTTTATCGGCAAATGATTTGAAGCCTTGTACATCAATTCCTTTTAAATACAATTAATACACCTCGACAATTTAAAAATGTGCAACAAAGTTGCACTTTTTCGGGTAAGGGTATAGGTTATGAGTGTCTTATAATATAAATATACTGATAGCCTTACCTCATACCTTGCGACTTAGTCGCATATACTTATTCATTTTAACATAATTTTTAAAGAATTCAACAACAAAACATTTGGTCACCAACTCCCCTGAATTTCCTAACTCTTTTCAACAATTATTTCCTTATTCAGACTTGGATCGGTTTTAACTTCGATACGATTGAATCCATATTCTTCCTTAAGCTTTATTATATTTTCTCTTTTTTGCCCTATCACTGAGTCAAGTTTTTTTGAGCCGGTATAAATAGTTATGAACTTTTCAAATGATAAGTTTTTTTCATTTATAATTTTTCTAATCTGCTTATAACCAAGTCTGGCTTCAGCAAGCTGCCTGAATGCAGGATGAAACGGCCCGCCTGCGACATCAAAGCCTTCGTTGATTGTATCCGTAGGCTGCAAACCTACCCTTATTACATTTATATTATTTGCTTCATACAGTTCAAGTAATTCTGCACTGATTTCTACGGCTTCATCAAGCGTGAGCGGGGTATATTCACCCTTTTTCATCATTTCTTCAAGGTATGTGCCTTTGATTACAAGCGTAGGATAAATCCTTACGAGATCGGGGCATAACTCGACAACAGAACGAGCAGTTTCCAAGTCTTTTTCTTTACTGTCTCCCGGAAGCCCTATCATAGTCTGTATGCCTAGCTTAAAGCCATGTTCCTTTATTAGCTTTGCCGATTTTATTACATTTTCTGAATTATGACCTCTGCAGGTAATTTTCAATATGGTTTCGTCAAGGCTCTGCACACCCAACTCGATTATTTTAACGTTATATTCTTTTAAATAAGCCAGTATTTCCTCGCTGATATAGTCAGGCCTTGTAGAAAGCCTTATTCCATCTACCATTCCCGCAGAAATATATTTATTTGCTTCTTCGAGATAGCTAATCTGTTCTTTTTTATCAATTCCGGTAAAGCTTCCGCCAAAAAACCCAATTTCAAGTGAGGCGGCATTGTCCAAAGTAGAAATATGGCTTTCGATTATTTGTTGCATTTTTGCAACGCTCATATCATCCACCTGACCGCTTATTTTCTTTTGGTTGCAGTAAATGCAGTCGAACGGACAACCCTTATGCGGGACAAAAACAGGTATTATAACATGTTTCATATATAGCCACCCCTATACCCTCAAATGATCCTGAGCAAAATTAAAGATTGATTTCAATTATATAAGTTGAATTAAATAATTAGTACAAAACGAGCAAAATATCCAACGATTCTGGGGATTTTGGCGACGGTTGGGTACATAAATTATTTTCAGCTTATATGGATGGAATCAATCTTGCGTCAAACATACTAATTGCTATACCAGAGACTTCTCAAGAGCCGCTTTTGCAGCGTTCTGTTCCGCTTCCTTCTTGCTTCTTCCCCCGCCTATGCCATTAATATGGTCATCAACTATGACTTGCGCAACGAATTTTTTATCATGATCCGGTCCCTTTTCTTCAATTATTTCATAAATTATCTTGTATTCTCCCTTTTTCTGGACCTTTTCCTGAAGCTGCGTTTTATAGTCTAAAAATACGGTTCCTTTAACCGAGCTGCATATAATGTCTAAAAGATATTTATAAATAAAAGCTTTAGCGCTTTCAATGCCGGAATCAAGATAAATAGAAGCTATCAAGGCCTCAAACGCATCGGAAAGAATGGAAACCCGCTTTCTCCCTCCGGTGTTTTCTTCTCCCCTTCCCAAGAGGAGATACCTTCCCAATTCTATTTTATTGGCGCAGATGACAAGCGAAGACTCACATACAGTACTGGCTCTGGCCTTTGTCAAATCCCCTTCGGCCAAATTCGGATAATTCAGGTAGATGTATTCGCTCACAACTATATTTAAAACTGCATCGCCAAGAAATTCAAGCCTTTCATTGCTTTGCAGCTTATCACTCTTGTTTTCGTTTGCATATGAGCTGTGGGTCATTGCAAGCACCAGATTTTTTTTATCGGTATATGTATATCCGATTTCTTTTTCAAGCTCTTCTATATGCTCGAATAATTCACTCAAATTTCTCATTTCTTCACCAGTTTGCTTCAGTAAATTTTTATTGTTATGTGTCCGCTAAATTTCAATTTATTTTTAAGGCGAGGTAATATTACCTCGCCTCTTTTTATTTATTCATATTTTTTAAATGCCAGTGTTGCATTATGTCCGCCAAATCCAAGTGAATTTGACAATGCATATTTTATTTCTGCTTTTCTTCCTACATTCGGGACATAATCCAAATCACATTCAGGATCAGGCTTCTTATAATTGATTGTAGGCGGTAAAAATCCTTCTTTAAGTGACAATGCAGTTATTATAGCTTCGATTCCGCCGGCGGCTCCAAGCAAATGTCCGGTCATTGATTTAGTTGAGCTTATAGCCAATTTTCTTGCATGTTCACCGAAAACTGTCTTAACAGCAAAGGTTTCATTTTTATCGTTCAATTCAGTAGAAGTTCCATGTGCATTAATGTACTGAACCTCTTCCGGCTTAATCCCGGCATCATCAATTGCAGCCTGCATGCATCTTGCTCCGCCTTCACCCTCAGGTGCCGGTGCAGTAATGTGGTAGGCATCATCTGTAGAACCGTATCCAACTACTTCGGCAATGATATTTGCACCTCTTGCCTTTGCATGCTCCAATTCCTCTAAAACAACAATTCCTGCACCTTCACCCATTATAAATCCGTTTCTGTCTGCATCGAAAGGTTTGCATGCATCCATAGGATCTTCAGTTGTAGACATAGCTTTCATTGAGCAGAAACCTGCGAAAGCCATAGGAGTTACCGGTGCTTCAGCTCCCCCTGTAATCATTACTTCGGCATCTCCGCGTTGAATGACCTTAAACGCATCTCCGATTGCATTTGTCGATGTTGCACATGCTGTTACGACGCATTCATTGAAGCCTTTTGCTCCGTATTGTATAGCAACTGTACCGGAAGCCATATTTGCAATCATCATAGGTATAAAGAACGGACTCACTCTTCCTGGACCCTTTTCCAAATATACCGAGTGCTGCTCTTCAAAAGTTTCTATTCCGCCGATTCCGGAACCTATCAAAACACCCAACCTGTTTTTATTTACCTTCTCCATGTCCAATCCGGACATTTCTACAGCCATCTTTGAAGCTGCAACAGCAAATTGAGTGTATCTGTCCATCCTTTTTGCTTCTTTTCTATCAATAAAAGCAGTAGGATCAAAATTAGTTACTTGTGCAGCAACCTTTGTAGGAAAGTTTGTATTATCGAATTTTGTTAAAGTGCTTATACCGCATTTGCCTTCCTTAATTGATTTCCAAAATTCATCTACACCCATTCCCAAGGATGATACTACGCCCATTCCGGTAATAACTGCTCTTTTATTCATATTTTAACCTCCCATTAATTTGCTTAAGCATTTTCTATTTACTTTTCTATATTAACTGACTATGTCAGAGTCGCTACTAAAACTAATGATCCAATAAAAACCATAAAAAAAGTCCCTTGAGGGACTTTTTTTATGTGTTATTTTTAATGTAATCTACTGCATCACCTACAGTTGTGATCTTTTCAGCCTCACTGTCAGGAATTTCTAGGTCGAATTCCTCCTCTAAAGCCATGATCAATTCAACTATATCAAGTGAATCAGCTCCCAAATCGTCTATAAAGGAAGATTCCATTGCAACATCGTCTTCTTCAACACCTAATTGTTCAACAATTATTTTTTTAACTTTTTCAAATACCATACATTCACCTCCTTCCAAAGGGGGTTATTAATTAGTACTTACCATATGTAAAAGTATGTGGAACACTATTACATTTATGATATTATTACATAACTAATCCGCCGTCAATATTAATTACTTGTCCCGTGATATAATCTGAGAGCTCGGATGCAAGAAAAGCTACAACATTAGCTACATCTTCGGGTGTCCCGAACCTTCCGAGAGCTATATTGTTTAAGTAAGTATTTCTTACATCTTCAGGTAATACATCTGTCATTTCAGTCCGGATTAACCCCGGAGTAACGGCATTACAGGTAATTCCCCTGGAAGCAAGCTCTTTTGCGGTAGTCTTCGTAAGCCCTATCATTCCTGCTTTGGAAGCTGAATAATTGGCCTGCCCCTTATTTCCGTATACGCCTGCTACAGATGAAATATTTATGATTTTTCCTCTTTTTTGCTTGATCATTACTTTACCGGCAGCCTTTGTGCAAGTAAATGCGCCTTTCAGGTTGATATCAAGAACAGAGTCCCAATCTTCTCCCGACATCATTAATAAAGGCTTATCCTTGGTAATACCCGCATTGTTAACCAGAATATCAAGACTTCCAAAGGTATTGACAGCTGTTTTAACAGCTTCTTTTACAGCTTCTTCATCTCTAACATCACATGTAGTAACTGCAAAATTATATCCGGCGGCTTTAAATTCTTCGACTGTTGCATCTATGCTTTTGGATCCGGCACTACCATGGAGCATTACATTTGCACCAAGCTGAGCGAGCTTTATTGCTATTGCCTTTCCCAAACCCCTTCCTGAGCCGGTTATAAGTGCAGTTTTCCCTTTTAATTGCATAATATTCATACCTCCCCGCCTTGATAATTCAAATCAACGGTAAAAATAGCATCAAACTTCCTGCCATACACTTTATCCGCTGTTAAACACCAAGTGCAGTTAATGTGCTGTTTAATGAATCTAAATCCTCAACGTTCAAAGTAACCGCTTCCTTGCTGATCTTCTTAACAAATCCGCAAAGTGTTTTTCCCGGCCCGATTTCTATAAATGTATCAACGCCGTTTTCGAGCATCTTCCTGACTGAGTCTTCCCATCTGGTAGATGTGCTTACCTGCTTTATAAGAAGATCTTTTACTTTGCTTTTGTCTGTTACAAAATCAGCTGTAACATTTGTTACAACAGGTATAGCAATATCATTGAGCTGCACCTTTTCAAGCTCTGCAGCAAGCTTCTCGCCGGCCGGCTTCAAAAGACTGCAATGGAATGGAGCGCTTACAGGTAAAACCATTGCTCTTTTTGCTCCCTTTTCCTTAGCAAGTTCTATCACTTTTTCTACTGCTTTCACTTCACCTGCTACAACGATCTGACCCGGGCAATTGAAGTTTGCGGGTTCCGCAACACCTTCTGAAGAAGCTGCTTTGCAGCATTCAATTACAGCTTCACTCTCAAGTCCAAGTATTGCCGCCATTGCTCCGACTCCCACAGGAACTGCTTCCTGCATGAATTTTCCCCTTTTTCTTACAAGAGCAACCGCATCCTTAAAAGACATGGTTCCTGCCGCAACATGAGCCGAATATTCACCAAGACTCAACCCTGCTACTGCATCAGGCTTGATTCCCTTTTCAAGCAAGGGCTGCAAGCACGCAATACTCATAGTCACTATAGCAGGCTGGGTGTTTTCGGTTATTTTTAAGGTTTCATCATCACTTTCAAAGACCATTTTTTTGATGTCAAAGCCTAAGGTTTCCGTTGCCTGTTCAAATATTTCATTTGCCGAACCGTAAGCTTCTGCTATCTGTTTGCCCATTCCTACATACTGTGCGCCTTGTCCTGAGAATATAAATGCAATCTTACCCATTGATTACCTCCGATTTCAAATAATTTATTTATATCTATACATCTCAATTTGCAAAAACTTAGCCGCCCTATTAAGGAGGCTGTCACATAGTGACTGGAGGAGCTTACTTCGCCCATTTAACTACTGCAGACGCCCATGTCAGGCCTCCTCCGAAGCCTACCAATACAATATTATCGCCTTTCTTAATTTTCCCTGCTCTTGCGGCCTCATCAATTCCTACGGGTATTGATGCAGATGAAATATTTCCATACTTCTGTATAATCGGATATGTCCTTTCCGCCTTAACATGAAGCCTTTTTAAAGCTCCTTCTATAATTCTTGTATTCGCCTGATGAGGGAAAAACATGCTTATGTCATCCAAAGTCAATGCTGCTTTTCCAACAACTTCTTCTGTAGCTTGAGCCATGATCTTTACCGCAAATTTAAACACTTCCCCGCCATCCATCCAGATGACCTGCTTATTATCATGAACCCTATGGCTTAAATCTTCTTCATCAAGGAAGTAACACGGAAGAGTAACACATTTTCCTGATTCACCGTCTGCCCCAAGATTTGTTGACAATATTCCATATCCTTCTTCTACCTTACCCAATACCGCTGCTCCTGCACCATCTCCAAAAAGAACACAGGTATTTCTGTCTTCCCAGTCTACTGTTCTGGAAATACCTTCACAGCCAACAACCAATACTTTATTATAGCATCCCGTTGAAATAAACTGCTGTGCTATGGTTATACCGTAAACGAAGCCCGAGCATGCTACATTTATATCAAAAGCAGCCGCTCTTTTTGCACCTATCCCAGCTTGTATCAGACATGCTGTCTGGGGATAAACATAATCCGCTGAAACTGTCGCACATATAATAAGATCAACATCTTCAGCAGTTAAGCCGGCATCTTCCAACGCTTTTTTAGCAGCCTCGACACCCATTTTATATGCAGGCTCGTCTTTTTCCAATATCCTTCTTTCTGAAATTCCTGTCCTTTTTACAATCCATTCATCTGAAGTTTCAACCATTTTTTCCAGATCCTGATTACGTAAAACTTTATCAGGCAAATAACTTCCCATGCCTAAAATACCAACCCCAAAATTACTGCTCAATCTCCTCTACCTCCGTATTTATGAATTGCTCTTTCAATTGCTCGATCATTGTGCTTTGCGCAAACACATATGCTTTATTAATTGCACTTTTTATCGCCTTTGCTTTTGAATTTCCATGCCCTTTTATTACTCTGCCGTTAATACCCAGCAACGGTGCTCCGCCGTTCTCTGATGCATCCAGTTTTTTTGAAAAGTTTTTAAAATGTTTTTTAATTGCCAAATAAGAGACTTTGGTTATAAAGCTTTTAAGAAAAACCCCTTTAAGCTCTCCAATCAAGGTTCTTGCCAAACCCTCCATGAATTTGAGAACTACATTGCCAGTGAAGCCATCACAGACAGCTACATCAACTTTTCCCTCTGGAATCTGGTTGCCTTCAACATTTCCTATAAAATTGATATTTGCTTTTGACAGCAAAGAAGATGACTGCTTGATAAACTCATTGCCTTTCTTTTCTTCAGATCCTACATTCACAATTCCGACCTTCGGACTCTCAATACCAAAAACCTCTTTCATATACAGAGAACCCATAACACCGAATTGTAAAAGGTTTATCGGCTTGCAAACAGTATTTGCGCCGCCGTCAATAATAAGAGTTGCTCCCGTTGCTGTAGGAACTATAGGTGCCAGGGCAGGCCTATCCACACCCTTAATTCTTCCCAATATGAAAAGCCCTCCGGCAAGAAGTGCTCCTGTATTGCCTGCCGATAGAAAAACATCTCCTTTTCCTTCTTTCAGAAGGTTAAAGCCCACTACCATCGAAGAATCCTTTTTGTTTCTGATTGCCTTTGTCGGAACATCCTCACCTGTAATTACATCAGATGCGTGATGAATTTTAAGTCTTGGATTAACAAATTTCTTTTCACTTATTATATTATTAATTTTTTCGCTGTCGCCAATCAATAAAATATCAAAACCATCTGATTCGCTAATAGCATCCATGCACCCTAATACTATTTCGCGCGGTGCGTTGTCCCCGCCCATTGCGTCAACCAGAATAATCAAAAATATTCACTCCCTAAAATTAGTATTATAATAAACACTATTAAAATTACATCCTATTTCATATTTTTTCAAGGGATACAAGAATAAACTTGCCCCTGAAGACCTCCAACTGCTTTTCAACTATTTTGACCCAGACGATGAAGTTGTTTTCTTTTATCCTTCTTACTTCAGCCCTTGCAATAAGTTTACTTCCGGCATAGACAGGTGTTTTATATTTAATGTTTGCAACTCCTACCAATGCCACATGAGCATCAATAACGGCTATTGCAAGAGACTCTGCCAATGAATAAATGAAATGACCCCTGACAATCTTTGTTTTCTCAAAAGACATACTTTGATCAGTTTCAAGTATTGAAATTCCGTTGCTGTTTAGATTGAGATCTATCAGTTCACCAACTATTTCCTTGCTCTGAAGCGATTTTACCTTGCTGTAGCTTTTCTCCGCTACATTTTTTATTCTTTCACGAAGCTCGGGGATTCCGAGTTCCAACCTATCAAGCCTTATTGTAGGCACACTAACAGAAAAGATGTCAGAAAGTTCCTCATCAGTAAGAAACGGATCTTCATTTATTCTTGTTACAAGAACACCTTGCCTTTCCTTTTTCATAAGGGAAGACCTGCTCATATTCCACCTCTTCGTTATAATTATTACCTGATACTAATTATTGCTGTTAAAAGTATATAATATAATTAATTTATATGCAAGATTTTACGTCAATATTTTCCCAGAATTATTTTTTTATATGCTATAAAGCTTATATTTCAATAATTTGGGCCATTAAAAAATGAGAAATGAAATGCAATTAGTGTGCAATCATTCCTCATCTTTATGAAATTACAAAATATTATTTTTCAGAATTTAAAACTTTAGCGTTTTTAACGAAATAATCTATTCCCGACCAAACCGTTATAATAACCGCAGCCGTCATCAATATTGCATCGAAAGGAAATTTTGTAAATTCGCTCATTGGATAATTGTTAAGCAAAGCTACCGATATCGCTATAGTCTGAATAATCATTTTGATTTTACCGAGTTTCCCGGCTGCAATTACTATTCCCTGTCCGGCTGCAGCAAGTCTCAAGCCTGTAACAAGCAGCTCTCTTGCAATTATTATCATAGCACACCAACCGCTGACGCCCATTGTAAGCGAATCAGGATTTGCACCGTATCTTTCGACTAAAGCAATAAGTGCTGCGGTAGTAAGCAATTTATCTGCAATCGGATCCATGAATTTACCGAGAGTTGTTACCTGCTTCCTTTTTCTTGCTATATAGCCGTCAACCCCATCAGTGCTTGAAGCGATTATATAAAATATAGCTCCTATATAATAACCGTAATTTTTAATGAAATCATTGTAGCCATCCAATATCGGCCATGCTTGCGTAGCCCAATGAGGCAGCTGTATTACAAACAGCATGAAAACGGGAACCAGAAAAATTCTTGATAATGTGATCTTATTCGGTAAATTCATTAATAACCTCTCCTATCAAATCATATTCTTGAGTATTTAATACTTTAATATTTATCATATCTCCAGGTTCAAGAGGCTCGGGGCTTGTAAAATACACCTCTGCATCTATCTCAGGAGCTTCTGCGTAAGTTCTTCCATAATAGAATATACCGTCATCAGATATTCCTTCAAACAGTGCCCGATATACTTTACCTATGCGTGCTGCACTGCTTTCAACGGCAATGTCCCTTTGTAAAGACATTATTCTATTATGTCTTTCTTGCTTATCCTTGCTTTTAATTTGATTTTTCATTTTGGCAGCAGGCGTATCCTCTTCTTTAGAATAAGTAAATACACCCAGCTTGTCAAACCTGTATTCTTTAACAAAATTATATAATAACTCAAAATCCTTTTCATCTTCTCCGGGAAAGCCAACAATAAACGTCGTCCTGATTATAATACCCGGAACCTTTTCCCTGAGCTTCTTCATAAGAGCTTTAATCTCTTCGCTGCTGCCTCTTCTTCCCATCGCTTTCAATACTCTGTCGCTGATATGCTGAATGGGAATGTCAAGGTACTTGCAAACCTTAGTATTGACTGCAATTTCGTTAATCAACCGTTCATCTATTTCTTCGGGATAGCAGTATAAAAGCCTGATCCATTCCAATCCTACTATTCCGCTGAGTTTCCTGATCAAATCAACAAGTTTTCTTTCATTATAAATATCTATTCCATAGCGAGTAGTATCCTGGGCAACCAGTATTACTTCCTTAATCCCGCTTTTCACCAGATCTTCGGCTTCTTTCAGGATATCCTCAATCCTTCTGCTCCTGTACCGCCCCCTAAGTGATGGAATAATGCAATAAGTACAGCAATTGTCACAGCCTTCTGCAATCTTCAGGTAAGCATAACCCTTACCGGTAGAAACAAGTCTTGTATTCTCAAGGTATCCTATTTCATCAAGGTGCCCGTAATATAAAATTCTTTCACCCTTATATGCACTTTCAATAATCGAAGTAATCCTGCCATAATCCCCTGTTCCGATAACGGCATCAACTTCAGGCATTTCTTCAAGAATCATGGATTTATATCTTTCAGCAAGGCACCCTGTAACAATAAGGAGTTTGCACTTCTTTTTCTTGTATTCAGCCATTTCAAGAATAGAATTGATCGATTCCTGTTTGGCAGACTCTATGAATCCGCATGTGTTAACAATGATTATATCAGCATCATTCTGATCGCTTGTAATCTCATAATTATCTTTTTGAAGCAGGCCCAACATTATTTCACTGTCCACAAGGTTCTTAGGACAGCCAAGCGAAACAACGCCTATCTTTTTTTTCAATTTGTATATGCACTCCTAACTTAGAACTAAATACATTATTGATTTATATAACTTATTTGTCAATATATATTTAGGTTATGATTTAAACTTAATAACCGTTTTAAAAACGAAATATCTGCTAATTTGTGGTAATCGGAAAACTACCGGATGTCGCTGTTTAAACACTCCTGAGCAAATCTTCAGGCAGCATCCTGTTTGCTTTCTCAATAAGTTCTTCAATTTCTTTTTTTAAAAGCTCTATCTCGTTTTCAAGCTCCTCCGGCTTTACTCCTAGGCTCTCTATTTCCGCCAATATGTCCTGTTTCTGCTTGTTTAGCTGCTCCAACCTGGCTTCAGCTCTTATTCTCAAGCTCTTAGCCTTATCCAGGTCATCCTTGAGCTTATTGATCGATTTTTCATAGTCCGCCATTTTCATGAACCTCCCGATAATGCTTTATTACCTCATCAATGACAGATTCATTTATCTCGCTCTTGCATAACGGACATTTACCCGCCTTCTTCAAGGCTATCGAGTATTCCTTTAACAAGACGTCAGTGTCATTGATATTCTTTTCAAGGTACTTGTTCCCCTCTGAAAGGTGGTTTGAAATAATATTATACCTTTGAAGCAGGTCGCTGTAATCCTTAAATTTTTTAATATCGTCATTTATTTTATCAATTGTCTTTTCTTTTTCGTGTATGACTGCAGTATTTTTAATATAGCTTTGGGATTCCGTAATTTCATTTAAGATCAAATTAAGTCTGGCAGATAAGGTTGATAACGCTTCAAGCTTTCCGGACATTTTCTGAACTTTTTCCAGTGACTGCTGAAGCATTCCCAGATTGTCAGTTTTATTCAGAAGCCTTTCTGCTGTCTGTATTTCAATATTTAAAGAGCCTATTTTTCTTTGAAGCTCAACTAGCTTTTCAAATCTGGTTTTCAAGGCAACAGCTTTTTTTATTGATATTTCTGTTTCAGACAGCATATGAGTTTTCTTCATAATGCTTTCAGCTTGGTAATGGCTTTCCCTGACCTCTTTGAGAGCTTTTTTCTTGTTTTCGAGAATATTTCTCTTTTCTGCCAAGCTTTCCAGCAGTCTTATAATACCGCCTGTATCATCGATTATATTTTTAATCCGCTCAAGACTATCAAAAGCCGATATTCTTTCATTAAGCTCCTCAAGCTCCTTCTTGTGCCTTTCACCTGTTTGGGCTTCCCTCCTGAGATCAACAGAACAGTCTCTTAACGCCTTGTCAATGATATGCAGGCCTGTAAGCCTTCCGATAGCTTTTGCTCTGACCGATCCCGATTCGGACAATAAAAATGGCCCTTCAAGTTGGTCACCTATATTTAAGCTTGAAGAGATATCAGAATCAAGCTGTATTTTCGGTATGCCATGGGCTTTTATGACTTCCTCAGGTATTTCGTTGCCAAATCCCTCAAAAATGCTTTCTTTACCTTCGTTATCTATTACAGTATATCTGTTTTTTGATTTGGATCTTTCTCTGATTACAGTATTCCCATTGCTGAATTCCAACGAAACCCTTGCTGTTGAAGAGCCATGTCTTATAAACTCCATACCCCTCGGCTCATTGTAAAGAACCCATTTTATAGCCCGGAGTATGGCTGATTTACCCTGATCGGACGGCCCCATTATAACATTCAGTCCATTTATGAATTCCAGAACCGTATCCTTATGAGATTGAAAATTCTCTATTTTTACGCGTTTTATTGCATTGATCATTCTTCTTCCCCTGATGAAAGATTTTCTCTTGCAATAGATATTCTTTTTATAGCTTCATTCTTTACAATTTCCTTTATTGAATTGTTTGAAGCAATCTCTTCAATTATATCCGCAAGGTTGACCTTTTTATACTCTCCCGAAGCAGTAATATTCTGATAAAAGTTATGGAGCTTAAGGCTTCTGTCCTGCGAAGCTTCCAGCTGCTCTCTGTCAAGCACTTCCTCACCGGGCAGCGCAGACTTCAACTCAATTTCTTCTATTCTTATATTATCCGTTAACTCAATCAAAACAACCTTTGGCTTTCTGTTCAGTTCGCCTATTGTATTGGTTATACGCACCAGACTGCCGGGATTGACAAAGTATTTCCCGTCTATGCTTCTTATACCGAAACCGCTGTGATAATGACCCGTGAGAGTTATGTCAGCCTGAGTGTCCTTGATGTCATCTAAAAGTGTATACCTCATTCCCTCAAAAAAGGGCTTTTTCAAAAGCATCCCATGGATCATGTTAATTGAGAAACGAACGTCCTTTCTCTTATCGGTCACATAGTATTTTCTGAATTGTTCTCCATCTATTTCATAGTTATAAGGGTAGCCGGTAATCTGTACTTTGATTCCGTTTTCCTCAATAATTGCATCTTCATTTTCATCTAAAAGCTTCAAGATTCCTATTCCTTCGAGAAGTCCAAGCATTGTACGTCCTATTGTGCCGGGATTGTGCCCGTACATATCATGATTACCCGCAAGAGAAATAATCGGCCTATTAAATTCTTTTATTATCACCGCAAATTCCCGAACTATGGATGGAGAAATATCGGGCCTGTCGAACCAGTCTCCTCCATGAAGAACATAGTCTATCCCATAAGTCTCAATTATGTTTTTAATTTCTAAAAACTTAGTTTTTAACGTTTCATAGAAGTTATCTTTCCTATTACGCGGCGTTGTTCCTCTTATATGCGTATCAGTAAAGAAAAGCAGCCTCATTCGTAATCTCTCTTTCAATATATTCATAAATCATTATACCATAACGTTTTTTTAAATTTTATATGAATTTTGAAAAAATATAAGTTGAATTAAATAATTAGTATGAAAGCGAGCAAAATATCCAATGATTTTAGGGATTTTTGCGATGATTGAGTACATAAATTATTTTCAACTTATATATTATAAATTCTTAATAATTTATTGCATTGAATTCTAAATTAATATATACTTTTTTTGTATGTAAATTATCACCAGATAATAAAATTAAATTAAATTTGTTTGTACGCCTTGTGGAATAAGGTCAATATGCCAACTTAATTGAAATAAATGTCCATATTTTATTTTCTTATAAGGAGCGTGTAAAAATGAACTATTTCCTATCTGAGGAACAGCAAATGATCAAAGAACTGGCTGCAAAAATTGCAGACGAAAAAATCGCACCGGTTGCCCTTCAGTACGATGAGGAAGGAAAATTCCCGCATGATATAGTCAAAGTGCTTGCTGACTCTGATTTATGCGGCGTTTATATTCCTGAGGAATATGGCGGTCTGGGCGGCGGAATTTTTGAAATGTCACTCGTAGTCGAAGAACTCAGCAGGGCTTGCGGAGGTATATCTCTTGCTTTTGCAGGTACCGGACTTGGAACTTTCCCTATTATTCTCTTTGGTTCAGACGAACAGAAAAGTAAATACCTTCCCGATATTGCATCTGGTAAAAAATTGGCTGCATTCGGGCTTACCGAAGCCAATGCCGGAAGTGATGCGGCAGGCATCCAAACTACAGCTGTTCTTGACGGTAACGAGTATGTTTTAAACGGTACAAAGCAATGGATTACAAACGGCGGCGAAGCTGATGTCTATACAGTAATAGCATGTACAAACAGAGCAAAAGGAGCAAGAGGCTTCTCGGCATTCATCGTTGAAAAAGGAACTCCCGGCTTCTCGTTCGGCAAAAAGGAAAATAAAATGGGTATTCGGGCTTCCTGCACAAGAGAGCTGGTTTTTGAAAACTGCAGAATTCCTAAAGAGAATCTTCTTGCGAGAGAAGGTATGGGCTTCATAGTTGCAATGAAAACACTTGACAGGACAAGACCGGGTGTTGCTTCACAGGCTCTCGGAATAGCTCAAGGCGCATTTAACGCAGCTTTAAAATACTCCAGAGAAAGAGTTCAATTCGGACAGGCAATCTCGTCCTTTCAGGCAATTCAGCACATGCTTGCCGATATGGCAATACAGATAGAAGCAGCAAGATGCCTTGTATATCAAACCTGCCGGTATATTGATTCAGGAGCCAAGGACATCTCAAAAGAATCGGCTATGTCTAAGGTTATGGCATCCGACACTGCCATGAAGGTTACAATTGATGCAGTACAGATCATGGGCGGCTACGGATATATGAAGGAATACCCTGTTGAAAAGATGATGAGGGATGCCAAGATCACTCAAATCTACGAGGGTACAAACCAGATACAAAGAAATGTTATAGCGCTCGAGCTTATAAAGGGACTTTCAGGAAAATAATATATAATTAAATCTAAATTAGCGGCTTTGTTTATGACAAAGCCGTTTCGGTTGAGGGGTGAATTATTTTGAACATAGTAGTCTGTGTAAAGCAGGTACCCGGAACAAACGAAGTAAAGATCAATAAAGAAACCAACACTATCATACGTGAAGGCGTTGAAGCAATCATCAATCCTTTTGACACCTACGCTGTTGAAGAAGCTTTAAGAATCAGGGATAAAACAGGCGGAAAAGTAACGGTCTTGAGCATGGGCATTCCCACTGTCGCCGATCTTCTTAAGGAAACGATAGGATTAGGCGTGGATGATGCAGTGCTTCTAAGTGACAGGGCTTTTGCCGGAGCCGATTCTCTTGCAACCTCCTATGCCCTTTCCATGGGTATAAAGAAAATGGAAAACGTCGATTTAGTGATATGCGGCAAGCAAGCAACAGACGGAGATACCGCACAGGTAGGGCCAAGCCTTGCCGAAAAGCTTGGAATTCCACACACAACCTATGTAAGAAAGATTGAAGAAATCCGTGACGGTTATATAAGATGCCAAAGGCTTACAGAAGACGGCTACGAAGTAATTGAAATGCCTTTGCCTGCAGTCATTACTGTTGTTAAGGAAATCAATGAGCCGAGGCTTCCTTCGCTTAAAGGCATGATGAGAGCCAAGAAGACTGTTGTCAACCTTTGGACTGCTGACGACATAGGTGCAGACAAGAATCTATGCGGATTGAAGGGGTCTCCTACACAGGTTGTCAAGACCTTTGTTCCCGTGCATGATATCCAGAGCGAAATGATTGAGGGCAATCCTGAAGAGCAGGCTTCAAAGCTTGCTGAAAAGCTTCTCAGCATGAAATTCCCGATTTGCAAATAAAGCATTACGAGGGGTTAAGAATATTTTGGAGGTTATTATATGGCAAGTATAAAAATTCTTTCAGATAAATGCATAGGTTGTAAGCTTTGCGTCGGAGGCTGCCCTTTCAACGCAATTAAGGTAGAGGACAAAAAGGCAAGCATACTCGACAATTGTACGTTATGCGGAGCATGCGTCTCTTCCTGCAAGGTCAATGCGATTGATTTTCAAAAGGATGAGGCTGCTGTAACGGAAGACCTTGCTTCATACAAGGGAGTTTGGGTTTTCGGAGAGCAAAAAAACGGTACTACGGCAGGTGTTGCAATGGAGCTTCTCGGTGAGGGCCGCAAGCTGGCGGATCAGTTGAATGTCTCACTTTCGGCTGTCATTATGGGCGAAAATATTGAAGCAGCAGCCAAGACCCTTATTTCATATGGAGCGAATAAGGTATATGCCGTTGATCACTCATCCTTAAAAGAATATAACGATGAGTCCTACACAGATATATTTGTTCAGCTTATAAAGCAATATAAGCCTGAGATCGTACTATTCGGTGCAACAACCTATGGCAGGTCTCTTGCGCCGAGAATATCATCCAGACTGAATACAGGTCTTACCGCTGACTGCACCGGACTGGAAATCGATCCGGAAAGAAAGATCCTTCTTCAGACAAGGCCTGCATTCGGCGGAAACCTAATGGCTACAATCATCTGCCCCAATCACAGACCGCAGATGTCAACAGTAAGACCTAAGGTCATGAAAGCCCTCGAACCGGATGAATCGAGAACCGGAGAAATCATAAAGCCGGACGTTATCATTCCTCAAGATGTCAAGGTAAAGGTATTGGATGTAGTAACAACATTATGTGAAATGGTTAACTTAACCGAGGCTGACATAATCGTATCCGCCGGCAGAGGTATAGGCGATCCGAAAAACATCAAAGTCGTAGAAGAGCTCGCACATGTACTGGGTGCCGCAGTTGGGGCTTCCCGTGCAGTTGTAGATGCCGGTTGGATCGAGTACAGCCACCAGGTAGGCCAAACCGGTAAAACTGTCGGTCCAAAGGTATACATTGCATGTGGCATTTCAGGAGCCATCCAGCACCTCGCCGGAATGTCCTCCTCCGATACGATCATAGCAATAAATAAAAATGCCGACGCCCCGATATTCAAGGTCGCAACCTTCGGAATTGTCGGCGATGTGCTCGAAGTAGTACCGGCACTGACGAGTGAGTTTAAAAAGAGGTTGGGATAAGTTTCAAGGGATAGGATACCTGATTTTCAAGGTATCCTATTTTTTTGAACATGATTAATGGATTAAATGATTTGCAGGATTTTTCTTATTATTATTCTTTTATCTCTTGAATACGCTGCTTAGCTTTTAGTACGAATTCCTCAACCTTGTCTCTATCAGGAAAATGCTTTCTTTTGGCCATTTCTATTTGTAAATAGGCACCATTCCTAGGAAATTCATTTACCATATTACCCCACACTGGTTGCAGTAGGAAGTGAATATGACAAGGTTTCCAATTCATATGTGACCAAAGGCAAATATAAACTTGATCAGCTTTTAATATTGACTGTATAACATCTGAAACCAACTTAAGTAGAGGCCCAATTTCATATGTCTCTTCATTAGTTAATTCCCAATAATGAATACAATGTCTTTTAGGTTTAATAATTAATGAACCAACACCAAATGGACCAATGCAATGTTCAACAACCCAAAAATCTGTAGTATAAATCTGACCTCCAGGCAATTCAGCTATTCCATTCATTAAATCACAAGCTATACATCTTTCCATTATTATCTCCCCCCAGAAGCTAAACAGAAATGTCAATTAATGTATGTAGTTTATTGATTTTATGGTATCCGATTTTTTTGTATAGTCATAACATGATTAAAGTATGTCTTTCCACTTTTGAACGACCAAAACTGGAGGAAAAGTCGCTGGTCAGCTAGATCTAAAACAAGCATACGTGCTTATTTGCCGCGTCGTCGATTTTTTAATCGATCGGCACGGGCCGAACGGAGTTTTTTCAAACTCTTATGGGTGCCGTTGAAGTGTCGTAAGGGTCTAGATATATCAGTTCAATTGAGATACCTGCCCCTGAACCAATTCCCAACCATGAAAATCCCCCATTTATCCTTACAATCTTGTCAATCCATTAATCCTTCAAATCGTGTTCAGACTATGTTACAATACCCTAAAATAAGCCTTCTCTCTCTAAACAATGCCTTATTAGCTGTATATCTTTTTTTGAAAGATTTGAATAGGAATTACCTTTTCCTAATAAATAAAACATTCTATATGTCTCAAACATATTTTTTACAACATCATTATCATACTTAATAAGCTCATATTTGATTTTATCAAATTCAGTTGTATCAAATTCGAAGTCAAACGATGCTTTTGGATTTGTAGGTTGTCGCTCATCTTCAAATGTTTCTATTAACAAATGTCTGTTCCTTATTTTTGTCTATCTCATAACTGAGAAAATTATCAACTATTAATTGAGACAACTTTTCTTTTTCTTTCTCTTCCTTATCCTTATGTAGTGAATTTAATAACTGCGCACCCCCAATTGCTATAATAGCTCCAATTACTGCACCAAAAAAATTCAACCATGCACCGCTTCCTATACCAGTTGTTTTTTTAAGACTATTAGATATAATACCCATCCAATTGATAAAGAAAATGACTGCAATATTTAGGATAAAATAGTTCAATACTTTTTTAAAACTCTTCTTTTTGTATGAAAACGAAGCATATATTCCAAAAGGTAAAAGCAATAGTTCATAAGCACCAATAGTGGTAAAAACTTTTTTTCTCGTTAATCCGGATAAAAAAACAGTTGTAAGAAATATTATTATTGATGCAATAATTGACAATTTTCTTATATGCTTTATTATCAATTGCTTTATAACTATTTTTACTTTCTTTTTTGGTGACATATTTAGCCTCCTGTAGGTCAATTGCTTTACTTCAAAAACGTAATCATGAGGACCTCCCAAATTTTTGTATATTTCGATTATATACAATATTGCCTGTTACATTTTGATATACTATATAAATCCAAACTATAGGCAAAATGCCTGCCTCAAACCGCTACCATCCATTTCCTCCATAATTATACTATTATCGACATCTGATTACAACTTTATGGAAGAAAATCCCCCTTCTTGCATGAAACCGCAGCAAAAAAAGACCACTCAGGTCTTTTTATTCCATTCGATCTATACAATCTCATGCCTCTCTTTTCATATTTATATTTACCTCCCCAAAACAATGCGGACAAATATCTCTGCATTTATGACACTTAATTTTCCACTCACCATTACCTTCCCCGCCAAAGGCATATTCACAACAGATTGTTTGTTTCATTTCTTGTTCTCCGAGCGCTTGTACAGGGCATGCGTTAACACATAGATTACAATCATTGCAAAAATTTTTTTCTATTAATTTATCTTCTTCCAATTCAATTTCTGTTAAAATAACACTAAGCCAAACCATATTCCCGAATTCAGGTGTAATAAGTAGTGTATTTTTGCCTATAACGCCCAAACCTGCCAATTGTGCACAATGCTTTGCAGATACTATATTTCTATATCTTTGAGTACTATTATCAAATTCTGTTGGTCCGATAGTTCCTGTAGGAACAGCGAGAATTCCTTGTTTTTCAAAATCAATACAAAACTCTACAGCAATTTTATCCATTTTCTCTGATAATATATTCCTGACAACAGTATATGGCACAGTTGTATTACAGGCTAACGTTCCTGCCGGAAATCTATTTGCAAATACTATTATAGATTTGCAAGCAGGCAGAACATTTTTGGGATGAAAACCTTTTGGTGCATTTTCAAATCTATCAACACTTGCAATCCCGCATAAATCCGCTCCCAAGTTATATAGTTTTTCTTTTACTTCTTTTGCGTTCATTCCTGTAACCCCCCTTTTTTCACTCCATTTAATTACAGATCAAGGCATGCTTCACACTAATTGTCCATATTATACCATAAATAATCTCTGTTTGGGCGAAATATGCCAAAGACCAAGAATTTTTATTGACATAATTTTGTGGACTGATCCCCAAGCGCAACCATCCCACGATTAATCTACTTGATTTTTTATTTTTTATCAGTAATAATTGAAATGTTGGCGGTTTTACCGGAATCACCCAAGATAATGCTGCCGTATCAACAGTGACAGATAACAAAAAAAATAACTAAAGGAGTGTATAATAATGAGCAGGAAATTAGCAAAAACTATTCTTCTTACATTTTTATGTCTACTGATTACAACCAACTGTGTTCAAACGTTTGCAGCAGATAGTACTGCTGCAGGCAAAAGTCCTTCAGCAAAAATCATTACTAAGAAAGGACGGCCCATTCAAGATGGGAGTTATTTATCGCCTCTAAATGACATTCACAAATTAACTTTTATTCTGGGTTTTTATAGCGTCGACGGTAAAGGGAAAACTATCGCGGAAATTAAAAATGTAAAGTGGAGCATTTTCAATGAAGATGGTACTGCTTGCAAAAGCAAGGATTTGACAGTCAATAACGGCATTTTTACAGCTACAAATGAATTTAACGGCTATATTTCAGCATCCGGAGGGAAAGGTGAAACTGATAAGATTGAAGTCCATATCTATGTCAACGCTCAAGTCTCTTCCCCTCGATATATCCAAGAACCCGTTGGCAATATTCCTTCTAAATTACCAAATGTTATCATGAGGGCCAATCCAAGCATTGTTAAAAACAAGCAAATTTTAATTGATTTGAAAGAAGCAAAAGCTAAAAATGACAGTATTACCGTAGACTTTAACACGAATGGTTCTGCAACTTTTTATCTTACATTGAATGAAATCAATAATGAAGGGAACTTCGTAGATAGAAGCAAAACTGCTGTATGGCAGGTCCTGACAAATGATCTTAAAGCATATAAAGGAGGAAATGTATCTGTTAAAAGCGGAACAGTAACTGTAATGGGGAAATTTTCAGGGGTTATTAAAGCTTCAGTAAAAATAGGCAAAACCACATACAGCTTATCTGTAAAGGTTAATGTTAAATAATATTTATTAACAGCTTATACTGTTTACTAACTTAAATAAAAATGGGACAGGAAGCAAGAAATCAAGCATATTATTCTATGATTTACTGCCTGTCTCTTTTTTTATCTCAAGCCTAAAGAATATACCATTGTTTTTTAAAATCTTGTCAATCCCTTAATCCCTAAAATCGTGTTCTGACTAGTACTCTTCCTGTATTTTTAACGTTTTTCCAATCACCTCGGAGCTAAAACCCCTGTGCATCAAAAATGAATACGCCTTTCTCCTAACCTTTTCATCCTTCAGATCATATTTCCCGAATTTTCTTTTGACAAGATGTTCTGCTACAGACTCGTCATCAATCTCCCAGCCGTCGAGAATCTTGTCTATGATATCCTCTTCTATTCCTTTTTGCTGCAGTTCCAATTTCAAAAATCTTTTTGATTTTGGTTTGAGCTTGCTTCTGTCATAAATATACTTTTGGGCATACATTTCATCGTTGATGTATCCTATTGACTTCAGTTCTTCACATGCCGCTTCTGCAATACTCAGGTCGAAGCCTTCCTGTTCGAGCTTTTTAATTACTTCCTTCTCCGTCCTTATTTTCAAAGCAAGGAATTTTACAGCCTTTGACTTTGCCTCTCTTAAATTAATACTGCTTCTTATATGAGCTATCTCTTCCGCAGTTATTTCTCTTTTTTCATACAGGTTAAGGGATATATAATCCTCCTCAGATATTGAAAAAGAATAGCTTCCGTCTACATAAACCTGAAGCCTGTCATTCTTTTTGCTTTTTTCAATAGAAGTTATTGTCATATAGCCCTCCCCCAATATACTTAAAGGGACTCCCCGATGGTCAGCGGCTTGTCCCTTTTGATTTATCTATCACTATTAACCTTCAAGGTCTAAATCTTCATCGTCATCGTCATTTTTAACATGTGCGTCAATGCTATTCTTAAAAGCCTGATTATAATTCTCACGTATTTTGGATTCAATATCTAGGGTAATATCCTTGTTTTCTTTCAGGAATGCCTTTACATTTTCTCTGCCCTGTCCGATTCTCTGTCCGTTGTAAGAGAACCATGCACCGCTCTTATTAACTATATCAAGACTGACTCCTACATCGAGTATGCTTCCTTCTTTTGATATTCCCTGACCGTATATGATGTCAAATTCGGCTTCTTTAAAAGGTGGAGCGATTTTATTTTTTACTACCTTAACCTTTGTCCTGTTGCCTATGATCTCATTTCCCTGTTTTATGGACTCTATCCTTCGGACATCCAGTCTTACCGAGGAGTAGAATTTTAAAGCTCTTCCTCCGGGAGTCGTCTCCGGATTACCAAACATGATTCCTACTTTTTCTCTCAACTGGTTTATAAATATTGCAGTAGTTTTTGATTTATTTATAACGCCGGCCAGTTTTCTAAGCGCCTGAGACATAAGTCTGGCCTGCAAGCCGACATGGGCATCGCCCATTTCTCCATCAATTTCCGCTTTGGGTACCAAAGCTGCAACCGAGTCAATAACTATTACGTCGATAGCACCGCTTCTTACAAGCGCTTCTGCTATTTCCAACGCCTGTTCACCTGTATCAGGCTGTGAAACTATAAGATTTTCAATATCTACACCGAGTTTCTTGGCATATACCGGATCAAGTGCATGCTCTGCATCAATGAAAGCCGCTTCTCCACCTGCCTTCTGCGCTTCTGCTACTATGTGAAGGGCAACAGTGGTTTTACCGGAAGATTCAGGCCCAAATACCTCTACAATTCTTCCTCTCGGAACTCCGCCTACACCTAGAGCTATGTCAAGCCCGAGTGCTCCTGTAGGTATCGTTTCGACATTCATGTGCGTGCTTTCGCCCAATTTCATAACCGCACCTTTTCCAAACTGTTTCTCTATCTGGCCTAAAGCCATTTCCAAAGCTTTCTTCTTCTCCAGCATACCTTGATATTCCTCCTCAACAAAATTTCATAACGAACATTTGTTCTGTTTAGATTATATATTATTATTTCAGACGAGTCAATGCTTTTTAGTAATATTTTACATCATATTTGATAAACTTTTATTTTTTTATAAATTTCAATAGCCTGGGAACTATAGTCTTATAGGCAAAAACAGCTTCTTCAAGGCGTAGGGCAACAACGATGCCGAAATAAACTCCCAATCCGACAACTATTTCAATTCCCAATGCCATAAGCTCAAAAAGCTTATTTTTAATACTGAAAACCCTCATCGAATTGATTGGAATAATCTTTTGCATTATAAAAAGGACTGCTCCCATGGCAGCTGCGGCAGCGAATACCTTCAGAGCATATTTAAGCAGCTTCGGAATATCAATTCCGTTCACTTTTTTATTCATTATAATTATTAAAGCGATCATATTGACCATACTTGCTATGGAATAAGCAAAAGACATACCTGCCACTTCGAGATTTGTTGTCTGGTAGAAAAGATAGCAAAGGAATGCATTGAGGATTATTGTAATTGTACCTACGTAAAGAGGTGTTTTTGTATCATTGTTTGCATAGAAAGCTCTGTTTAATATTGCAAGTATGGATGCTGAAAGCAGCGCAATGGAGAAATATGTCAATATATTGCTTGTCTGAACAATTCTTGAGATATCATAATGCCTTGACCATTTGAATATCGCGCTTATTACTTCTCTTCTAAGCACAATTAATGCAGCTCCTGAGGGTATAACAAGAAGAAGTACTATCTTGAAACCCTTTGACATAATAGACTTAAAGGCATTCATTTCTCCAAGAGCCAGTTTTTCGGACATAGTCGGCAGTATTGCAGTTCCCAATCCCATTGCGAATATTCCGAAGGGAAGCTGCCAGGTATCATTTGCATTTGAAAAGGAGGTTATGCTCCCCGATTTGAAGCGCGAGGTATAGACCTGCGATATGACTGCATTGACTTGAGTGATGGAAGACGCTGCAAGCGAGGGTATTGCAAGTTTAATAAGCCTGATAAAGCCCGGATGCTTAAGGTATATCTTAAAACTGTAATAGCCCATGTTTTTTATCGCAAAGGAAAGCTGGAAAATAAAATATATGAATGCGCTGCACATAATTCCGACTACTATGCCCTGGACACCGAAGCCTTTGAGCAGGATAATGCTTAAAACTGTTCCTGTATTGTATATTGAAGGGCCATAGGCTGCTGCTGCAAAGCGCTGATAAGAATTCAGCACACCGTTGCAAAGTCCGGCAAGCATTATGAATGATACCGAGGGGAATAAAATTCTCGCCAGCTTGACTGCAAGAGTTTTGGTAGACGGATCGAGCCACGGAGCAGTTATATTGATTATAAAAGGTGCAAATATTACCCCGAGTACACTTACGAAAACCATTAAAACAAATGTGACATTGATGAAGGTTCCGACAGCCTTCCAGCCTTCCTCCTCATCTCGTTTTACTATATAACCAGACAAAATCGGTATAAGGGCGGCTGCTATTGCTCCCCCGATCAAAAGGTTGTACATGATGTCAGTCATTTTAAATGCTGCAAACAAAGCATCCGAATTCATTTTTGTCATGGTGTTCGGTATCAGCGCAGACCTGAGAAATCCGGTAATCCTGCTCAGTACCATTGATGTCATGACAATGGCCGCAGCGCTGATAAGCTTTTTTCTTTGAACCTGTTCCAAAATTGGTTTCCTCCGAAGTTAATTTATAGGCAACAAACATGCGTAAATTTTAACGTTAAAGTATCCTTCTTCTAATCATGTCAAATACGTTAAGACAGGCCAAATTCCTTATCCTGCCGCGGTTTCCCATTAGGTTCAGCTGTTTGCATTCCACACCCTTTTTATCCGAAAGTGCGATAAAAACCAACCCTACAGGTTTTTCGTCAGAGCCTCCTCCGGGGCCGGCAATACCTGTAACCGATACTCCTATGTCGGATTTTGATTTTTTTCTTATGCCTTCCGCCATTTCTATCGCTGTTTCTCTGCTGACAGCACCGAATTCAGCAAGAGTTTCTTCCTTAACGCCAAGTTCTTCCATCTTTGCAATATTGCTGTAAGTTACGGCCGACCTGTTAAATACCTCCGATATCCCGGGTATATTTGTCAATCTTCCTGAAATCATGCCTCCTGTACAGGATTCTGCAATGGATATTGTAATTCCCTTTCTGATAAGCAGTTCGCCTGTTACCTCTTCGAGCTCCTTGTTTTCTTTTGAGTAAAGACAGTCGCCGACTCTTTTTTCTATTTCATTTATAATGGGTTCAATAAGTTTTTCCGCTTCTTCGCAGCTCTTCCCGCTTGCTGTGACTCTCAGTGTTACTTCTCCCTCTTTTGCATATGGTGCAATAGTAGGATTAGACTGGCCTTCAATAAGATCAATTATACTTTTTTCAAGTAAAGACTCGCCAATCCCGAATATCCTCAGATGTTTGGAAACCAGCCTCATTTCGGATTTTTCCCTGAAGTAAGGCATAACAGTTTCTTCAAACATCGGCTTCATTTCAGAAGGCGGTCCCGGAAGCATCACCACGACCTTTTCTTCGGCTTCGATTATGCATCCCGGCGCGGTCCCGTTATTATTCTTTATTATGATAGACTTCTCAGGTAAATATGCCTGTTTTACGTTGTTGTCAGCCATTTCCCTGTTTATTTTCTTAAAATAGCTTTTAATTTTATCAAGACTTTCTTCATCCAAAACAAGCTTTCTTCCAAAAGCTTGTGCAACTGTTTCCTTTGTAAGATCATCCTGTGTAGGGCCAAGACCTCCTGTCATTATGACAACATCACAACGTTTCAGTGCGATTTCAAGGCTCCCCTTGAGCCTTTCCGGATTATCGCCCACCACACTGTGATAATAAACGCCCATGCCTATTTCGGGCAGTCTGTTTGATATATATTGTGCATTTGTGTTTGCAATCTGACCCATCAATAATTCTGTTCCTACAGCCAGTACTTCAACCTTCATAGCAATATCTCCTTAATTATAAATATAAGACATTATACCATATCAGAGTTTAAGATTAATGAAAAAAATGTTAATTCAAATTATTTTCAGGTATTCTATTTGTTTGATGTTATTCTATTGGAGGTATAATATACGCATACAAAAGAATACAGGAGGCGTCCTATGGAAAAAAATCTAATAAAGAAAGTATCAATAATAGGTGCAGGCTTTGTGGGATCAACTACCGCTTACACATTAATGATCAGCGGGCTGGTATCTGAATTGGTATTAGTCGATCGAAATGTAGAAAAGTCTGAAGGCGAAGTCATGGACATGAACCATGGAATGCCTTTTGTAAGGCCTGTAAGAATCTACAACGGAACTTATAGCGACTGTGCAGGCTCCGATATAGTCATAATCACTGCCGGAGCAAACCAAAAGCCGGGTGAAACCAGAATAGACCTTGTCAACAAAAATACTGAGATTTTCAGAGGCATCATCGGTGAACTGACCAAATATGTTTCCGACTGCATTCTGCTTGTCGTTACAAATCCGGTTGACATACTTACCTACGTTACATATAAGCTTTCCGGCTTTCCGAAGAACAAGGTAATCGGTTCGGGAACAGTTCTGGACACCGCAAGGTTCAGGTATCTACTCGGAGACCATGTCGGCATAGATACGAGGAATGTACATGCATATATTATTGGTGAACACGGCGACACCGAAGTGCCGACATGGAGCCTTACAAACGTTGCCGGAATCCAAATGGACGAATATTGCAAAAGCTGCAGTCAATGTGAAGGCAACCTTTCAAAGTATGACATCTATACTGATGTTAAAAATGCCGCCTATGAAATAATAAAGCGAAAGGGTGCGACCTTTTATGCGGTAGCCCTCGCGGTAAGAAGAATAGTCGAGTGCATCGAAAGAGATGAAAATTCTATTTTGACGGTATCAAGCCTTCTCGAAGGTCAATACGGGTTAAGTGATGTATGCCTCAGTCTTCCTACTATTGTTAACAGTTCAGGCATCTCAAAGATTATCGATGTGCCCCTGAGTGCTTCTGAAAAAGAGTCTCTGCTGAGTTCAGGCAATGCTTTGAAAAACGTGATAAAGGATTTGAAGCTTTAAGAGAAAACCTGATTTAGCCAGGTTTTCTTGCTGTAATGGCTTCCGATTTATTAATTTTTAGTTTCAACAGCAACCATTTTGCCATTTTCATCCAACTGTATATTAAGTGATTTCGTTAACTCTACCATTTTCTGAATATATACGGCATATTTCCCGCTGAGTATCTTTAAATTTTTTGAAAAGCCCTCACTGTAACCCATATTCTTCATCAAATCGCCCACGGACTGTGTAATCTTTAAAACCTTTTTTTGCTCCTTTTGCATATCTGAATTTTCGCTGTTTTCAGCAAAATGTTCAACCAATCTTTTTTTCTCTTTCATAATGCCGTCATCAGTTATTTTAACCCATTTGTCAATATTTTCGGTGTAGGATTTTTCATACTTTTCTATTTCTTCTTCAGGGATATCTTTATATACTTCATACACCTCATCCGGATATTCAATATCCTCGACTTCATCTAAAAATTTTACCATAGAAAGCCAGGCTTCCTCTTTTTCCCGGCTGTCAACGGGCTCATCAAGAAACGGGCCATAGGATATTGCGAGCATTTTGCCAAAGTTTCCGGGAAAGATCCGTTGTATTTGCTTCTTAACAAATCCTTCCTTGTGTCTTTGATCCATTTCAAGCGTCTTGTATAACAAAGACAGCTGGTTTGTCACATGACTTAACTCAGCCTTGTCAAAGCCGTTAAGACATGTCTTTAGAACACTTTTGCTTTTCTCCAGCCGTTTGGTTTCTTCGTCCAGTAAATTTAAATGCATTTCCAATTTTGCTTTCATTTGTTCGGGACTGTTTATGATCTCTTTAATATCTTTGATAGGCACATCAAATTGTCGTAAAACAGATATTTGTGCCAGTTTGTCAACATCTTCCCGTGAAAATTCCCTGTAATTGTTTTGCTCAATTGTCTCCGGATTAATAAGCCCTTCCTGGATATAATAGTTGATTGCCTTTTTGGTTAATCCTGTAATTTCTGTTACTTCGCTGATCTTCATTAAGATTCACTCCCCTTCGAATCCATGATAGAGCAATACCCAAGGGAACAGTCAAGGCTTTTTTAGCCAGAGTTATTAATTTTGTTTATACATTCCTATTTCTTTATTCAGCAAAATAATCCGCTACGGCTCTTCCAAGCCTTACTTTACCTACGAACTCCGATACCTTCTTGTGCTCCGGATGGTTCTGGTAGGTCTCCAATGCTTTCTCGTCCTCAAATTCTGTATAGAGTACGGCATCATAAGCCTGTTCAGATGTGTTGATATTAATGCCTACTTCTAAAGCTTTGATTTCAGGAATTCTGCCCACCAATGAATTGAGCATTTCTTTGATCTTTACCGCATTTTCTGCCTTACTTGCGCCCTCCGCATAATCTTTAAGCTTCCACATTACAATATGCTTTAACATTTTTTTACCCCCTTGAATTTTTAGTCAATCTTTTCAAGCCTCAAATAAGTCAGCCCGTAAAGGAATCCGTATATAAGCGTCAGAAGTGCTCCGTAAGTAAGCGAGAATATAATCGACTGGGTATGAATGTTTTCAATTAAGCTCCTTACCAATACCGCAGGTTTAAATATAAGATCCCAGCTGTTCCACCTTATTACCCTTCCCAGATAAATTCCGTAACTGCTTAAAAAGAGCGTGCACAGTATAAAAAGCCAAGCAAATGGCTTGTTAAACTTTTTTTCAACGATCCTGCTGACAAGAAATAGCGAAATAAATCCGATCAAAAAGCTTGTAAGAATAAAAGCTGAAAAGATCACAAGATCAATCCATGCGAGAAAGCTGCTGCTGAATCTGTAATGAATGAAATCCGTTATCATATACGGTGCATTCGGATAGAACAAAAGCCAAAAACACCCGAGGAAAATCAGAATCAGACTGTGTTTTTTAGAATTATGAGAAAATAAGTAAGTCATCAGCATTGATACTCCGAAAGGAATCCATGACAGAAACAGGTTCCATATCAGATATATATAAGCTCTGCTTCCTATATAAAAATGCCTTATAATGACCATACCGCAGCCGAAAACCGACAATATGAATAATATTACTGTACAAAGAATTGTATATCTGTACTTTTTAAGCACTTTATACAAAGACAGTCACCCCTCCTCGATGTCCATGCTTCAAATATATATGAATTGGTTTATAAAAGTTATAATTCAGGACTTGAAACCTGATCCACAAATATTATGCCATCATTTTACTACATTCAACCTCTGAATTCCAGTTATATAAGTTTAAAATATTGTACTCAAATGTGAAAAAGTACACTTCCCTTTAATTTTCCATAATGTTAATATATTACTTGTATTAATATATTTCATAGGGGTGTCACTATATGAGCGATTCTGTTAAAATATTAAAAATGATTGCTAATAATGTTGAAAAAGTTATAATCGGAAAACGTTCCAGCATTGAGCTGGCTTTGATTTCAATGATCTGCAACGGACATGTTCTCATTGAAGATGTACCCGGAGTCGGAAAAACAAGCATGGTTTCAGCCATTTCAAAATCGATCAGTTCTTCCTTTAAAAGGATACAATTCACCCCTGATGTGCTTCCCTCCGATATTACAGGCTTCTCCATGTACAACCAGAGAACAATGGAATTCGAATTCAGACCGGGAGCCGTAATGAGCAATATAATTCTCGCGGATGAGATTAACAGGACTTCGCCGAAAACACAAGCCAGTCTTCTTGAGGTAATGGATGAAAGGCAGGTTACAGTTGACGGAATCACCCACATTCTTCCCAGGCCGTTTATGGTTCTGGCCACTCAGAACCCGATTGAATACCTTGGCACCTACCCTCTCCCCGAAGCTCAACTGGACAGATTCTTCATGAAAATTTCTTTAAATTATCCGCTGCCGGGTGAAGAAAGCCAAATCCTTGCGAGATATCAGATAAAAAATCCTCTCGATACATTGGAAGCGGTTGCTGACAGCAATCATATTTTGAAATTACAGGAAGAGGTCAAGAGTATTTATGTGGATTCCAGCCTTAACAATTACATTGTAGAAATCGTGAATCAAACAAGGAAACACCCCGATATAACTCTCGGTGCCAGCCCAAGAGGTTCTCTTGCACTTTGCAAGGCTGCGCAGGCATGGGCTTTGTATTCAGGCAGAGATTTCGTTATACCGGAAGACATCAAAAAAATGGCTGTACCTGTTCTCTCCCATAGAATTATTCTCAAACAGGAGGCAAAGCTTAAGAAAATAACCGCAAATGATCTTCTTTACAATATACTCAACAAAGTCGATATACCTGTGGTGAAATCTCTATGAAAAAAAATAGAATCATTTATTTGATTATTTTGGTTTCTACATTTATTTTTATGAACTTATACAGCGGAAAGGTACTTTATTCAATATTCTACCTTCTTCTGATCATGCCTGTGGTATCCTTCTTCTATACCCTTGCAGTTTTCGTAAGCTTCAAGTACACTCAGGATGTTGACAGAAAAACCGTTGTTAAGGGAGAAAAGGTAAATTTCTTCTTTGGAATCATTAATGAGAATATTTTCATGTATCCTTATGTAAAGACTAACTTCTTCGGAACCGATACAATTTTTGCAGATCAATTTACCTCAAAGTGTTTTTCGCTCAATCCCTATAAGAAGGTTTCCTTTTCCGTACAGCTCCAATGCAGGTATAGAGGGCTGTACCATATCGGCATAAAAGCCTTTGAATTCGAAGACATTTTAGGCCTCTTTAAAATGAAATATGTCATCAACGAGGACAAGCTTATAACCGTTTACCCAAGGATAATACAACTGGACAGGTTTTTTCTTAAGTCAAACTACATTTCAGAAATATCCAATCCTTTAAATAAGGGTTCAGAAGACAGAGCCTCAGTAACAGACTACAGAAAATACCGCAGCGGAGACTCTTATAAAAGCATTCACTGGAAGCTTACTGCCAGGATGAATGAACTTTATGTTAAGAACTATAACAGTACCTCCGAAATGAATGCTACAATTTTTCTGGATTTGATGAAACTTGAGCTTTCAACCGAAAACAGGGCAATAATCGAAGATATGCTGATAGAATGTACGGTTTCGATCATTAATTACTGCCTTTCGAATTGGATACCGATAAATTTTGCATATCTCAAATCGGAAGCATTAAAGCCTGAAACAGATCAAGCAGAACTGATCAATATTCCTGCGAAAAACCCTTTAGATTTCGAATACATTTACAATATACTTTCAAAAATCACTTTTTCAGGCGGCGAGCACCTCAAAGATGTTCTTGATGTATTTCTTTTCGAAAATTATAAAAAAAGCAACGTAATACTTATTACAGCTAACCTGAACTATGACCTGTTTAACCAGATTCATAAGCTTCAGCTCTCAGGTCATGAACTGAGTTTGATTTATATTTCCCCTGAACGCCTTGTTGGAAAGGATTCCGAGGTTGATGCAATTTTATCCTTCCTGCCCGAAATCGGCGTCCTAACCTATACTATAAATGTAAATGACGACATAAAGGAGAAATTGGAGAGGTAAAAATGGATGCAAAAAAGCACATCAACGATTTAATAAATATGATTTTGGCTTCATTGATATGTTTCAGCTTCATATATGGCAAAATATCATCGCTGATGTTTAATTATGATGCTTTCAATCTGTATCTGATCATTTGGGGCTTGCTGATTCTTTTCTACATTTCTTCACACAATAGGCGGACCCTGTTAATAAGCTGTACGGCAGCATCTGTTACAGGCACAGCCATATTGATATACCTAATATTGACACAATCTCTGTCAAAGGTAATTTTTGAAATAATTTCTTTCATTTCATGGTCAACAAGCAGCATGCATGAAATCACTCCTTTGAACTCCACATATAGAATTCTAACTGCTGCAATTATATGTGTGCTTATTTCGGTTTTTGTATTCATTTTTGTTGTTAAGAGGTTCAACTTCTTGCTTATAACAGCTTACGGACTGACATTCTTTACCCTTCAATGGTATTTTAAATATTTGGTTAGTTATTCATCCTTCTATCTTTTCCTCTTTACAATGCTAGTTTGCTTCTTAATGCATATTTACGAGAAAAAATCTTCAGAAGAAGCTAATAATTATATCAATTCCTCAGGTCTTATAGCCTGGTTAACCCCGTTATGCGCTGTGATACTTGCGCTCGTATTGATTCTCCCTTCAAACAACAGCTTTGGTGAATCCAAATGGCTCGATAAAAGCTTGAGCAACATGTATAAATTCTTTACAAACATTTTCAACAGCTATAAGGTTTTGGAATATTTTTCCTTGGAATCAAGCGGGTTTAATGATTCAAGCCTTAAACTCGGCGGAAAAATTAATTTGAACAACAAGCTTGTATTAAAGGTTGATTCTCCCCGCATTACCTATTTGAAGGGCTCCTGCAAGGAAATATACACCGGATATTCATGGAAGAATAAAGAAAAGATTTATGAACCTGCTATACTTAATTACGGGTTATCAAATACAGATATTTATGAAATGGCTAAAGGTATTTCGATTTTCGACAAAAATAATTCAGATGAGACGGGCAAGTACTTTTTTAATGACAAGGTATCTGTAACATACCATAATCTTATGACCAAATCTATCTTTGTTCCTTCGAAATATATTAAGCTCAATGTAAGTAAACAGGGCTTATCAGAAAAATATTTGGTCGGAAACATAGAAAAAAACGGAACAATAACCTCTAAGACAATTCTTGATAAAAATTTCAAATATTCGATGGATGTGTATAATCCCAAATACAGCAGCCTGGACCTCCAGAACCTTTTAAAGAGAAGCAGAAAGGGCTTTTATGACGATTTGAACGTCAAAATAAATATAATAAATAACGAAATAAAAGCTTTGAAACAGACTAAAAAAGCTGTTAATTCAATTCTGAATTATTCGTATAATCTCACAAACAAAGACCTTAACTACATAATCAACCATTCAATCAATAGACAAAATGGAACTTTTCCTATTCCACCTGATTTAACTGAAAAGATTAGTGATCTTGATGGTTCTTATTCTAAAATCATAATTAAAGCCGGCAATATCGGGCCGATTAACCTTGATGATCTATCCAAGCTAAGAAGTATGGCGCACGAGAATAGCAAGAAATATCTTCAGCTTCCGAAGAGTCTGCCTGACAGAGTCAAGGAGCTTGCCAGATCCATAGCGTCATCATATGGAACCGATTACGAAAAAGTTAAGGCCATTGAAAATTATCTCTCAAAAAATTTTCAGTACACTCTTACTCCCAGGTCAACACCTTCCGGACGAGACTTTACAGATTATTTCCTTTTTGACTTGAAGGAAGGCTATTGTGTTTATTATGCCTCTGCCATGGTAATAATGGTAAGAAGCATAGGGCTCCCCGCAAGATATGTTGAGGGTTTTATTCTTCCGGCTGTCCCCGGCAAGGATGGCATCTATAATGTCACCAACCAACAGGCCCATGCATGGGTTGAAGTGTATTTGGAAGGTTTCGGCTGGATTCCTTTCGAGCCTACCTCACCTTTTGTGTCTGCCTTCTATAATAATGATGCCAAAAATATGTTCAGCCCCTCTTTCTCTTCAAATACAAAATACCTGGATTATATCAAAGGGCTTAAGGCTTATAGTAATCCTGATGCATTATCGGATGGGAATTCAGGAAATTCTTTGAAACATCATAAGCCGGGTCCGGAATTTCTAGTATTAAATATTATGCTGTTTTTTGTACTTCTATTGGCATCTATCCTTATATATAACCATTTAAGGCAAAGAATCAGAACCTTTAAATTAAAGAACCTGCCTCCGAAGGAATAGGTTATAATGCTTTTTGAGCTGTATGTCAGCATGCTTAAGTTTTTCAAGCTTCCGATCAAGCCGGGTGAAACTGCTGTTGATTACGGCAAAAGGATAGATATTTGCCTTCTAATTTCAAAACCATTCTGTATGGAAACTATTGCAGAGATATTCACTTCTGCCCGTTATGGCAAAAATATTTTACCGACTGATGAAGAATCGGATTATATATTCAAATTCAAGAGTCACCTTGAAAAAAAGATAATGAAAGAATTTGGCGCAATAAGGTTTTTCATAATGAGGTATATACTTGGCAGAATATAAAATGCTAATGAGCCAAATCACATCAAAACTCACAACCCCATAAGCTATTTCTTTTCCCGTCAAAATATTTCCGGCAATTCTTTAATCTAAAATTATCGCGATTCCAATCCTATGTTAATACATTACATTTCTAGTTAATTAATGAATAATTGTATTGAGTTTTATAAATTTGTCTTATATAATTATAATAATTTAAAAACAGGCAGAAAAAATACATTGTTGTATTTATTTATCTTTTTCCTAATCTTATTATTTATCCTTATTCTCCATCAACAATACATTTTTAATTTCAGGAGGTAGTTTATTATGTCTAACGCTTATACCTTATCAAAGCAGGAATTGGATGATTTCAACTATGTTCTAAGTTTGTCAAAGCCACATGAACACATCCATTTGGATTTTTCCGATGAAGTACAGCACCGCTACTTTTATAACAGCATTCTCCGCTCCGGAATGACACCTGATAACTACCCACAATTTTTTAAAACTCTGGAGCAATCCAGAAAATGGCACATAAAAAACGGAGCCCCTGTTCTGCCCGTCAAATCGACAGCTGATGGCACTGACCTTCAGGATACCAACATAATTACGAGTGCCAGTTACAATGACAGTGCTGCTTCAAGCGGAGCCATAGACTCAGCAGCTACAGCCTTGTCCTCTGTGCAGGGTGGTACGATTTTCACAACACAAACCCTTCAGATTCTCGATTCGTCCGGCAAACTAATAGAAAACAGCCGTCAGTCAAATGGGCAGGGTGAGTATGAGAATATACTTACAGATGGCAGTCTGTCATCCTCGCAAGGCGTTTCGGTTATTTACACTTATTCATACAGGAAGCCAAATGATCCAAGGCCGGTTTATGCTACAGTTTACCAACTTCTCACAGATGAAGCAGTAGGTATTCCAACGGTAAACGACCCTGTTCTTAAACCAGTTCACAGTGGTATGGGATATATCAAGATGGGTCTTGGACGCCCGGCATCCTATTATCATGATGATTGCGACTATACCTGGGATGAACAAATTCAAGACAATCCCATTGTAAGAGTACCATTGAAGGGTTCTCAAACATTTAAAAGCAATATCATTCCTAACTCATGGTCCAAATATCCTATTACTTGTTTATTGACTCTTGTAGCTAAAGGGGGCAGCGGTCCTTCGATAACTCCCACCACTGATATACTTTCCGGAATCACTATTTCGCCCAGCGATCCTACAAAACTCCAGTGGGATTTTACTTATGACCCTGATATTAGTAAAGACAAATCAATACAATTCGGCAAAGCCACATTTACTACCGATTCCGAGACCTCGCTATCCTTCATGATTCAGTTAAATACCCAAAACAGTCCTGTTGCTCCTGTCCCTGTCAGTATTACAGGAACCACCAATTCTAGGTACTGGAGTCCTTCACAGGACGACTACCCTGGTTTTTACGTGATGCGTCCGTTTTTGTATTCATGGCATTGTGTCGCAGAAGATACCCTGATCAAGCTTTCCGACGGTACCACCAAGCGAATTGATGAGTTAACCAGCCAGGATGCTGTTATTTGTAACGCCAAGGGAGATATTCTAAGGGTAATGGATACTGTTTTTCAAAATGATGTTGAAAAAATACTGTCTATTAACGATGAACTCGGGCACAAACTGCGTATAACCGGAAAGCATGCCGTTGTTACTGTTGACGGCATCAAGCTGGCTATGGAGCTGCGTACCGGGGATACCCTTGTCACTGAAGACGGCCCAGCTAAAATAGTTTCCATTAGAAATATAAAGTTTAACAAACGGGTATGGGGCATCGGTTTATACAACGCATCAGGTGAAGTAAGCGCTATTGCCGATGACAGCTGCACTTACTATGCAAACGGTATTCTCGTGGGAGACAGCCACGTAAGTCTAAAATACAGCAAGCTACATAGTTCCAGCCTGAATACAATTCTTGCCAAGCTTCCGAAGAAGTGGCATACCGATGCTAAAAATTCACATATACTTCGGAATGCTTCGGAGGTATAAATATGAGCGATATACCAAACACAAAGCTTGACCCGCCTGTCCTTGACTGGATATCCTATAGCTCCGGTATTCTCAGGGCATCCTGGACACCTGCTGAGGGATCCGGAAATAATTTTCTGGTTATGCTATCCAAAATAGGCGGAGAGAATCAAGTATACAAAACAATAGGCTATGCATGCAACTGGTCTTTAGAAGATGATGGTATTGTTATTGATATAAATTCAACATATACTGTCAAGGTTGCTCAAACCGATTCAAATTTCAGTCAAGTTGGTGAATACAGTAATGAAATCACATTAATTAACGCAGGACCTGATAATGTCAGCGTGGAAAACAGCGGCACTGTACTGAAGGTAAGCTGGGATGCAAAGGTTGGTACACTCCCTTTGCAAGGCGGTAATGTATCCATATTTGAAAAATCAAAGCCAGAACTCCTTCAGACTAAGGCATTCGACGGCTCCAGTGGCATTGTGAAGCCTATACCAGCACTGGACTCAAACCTTTCATATTTTATTACTGTAGCAGGCGTGAATTCAAGCTCTACCGGACCTTCTTCTGCTCCAGTTGATATTTTACAATCGGTACAGATTATAAGACTTAAATACATAGACGGTACACTAACTGCTTATGCCAACCAAGCTGCAGTCTATCCCACTACTCTCACCCTTTTTCTTTATGTTGATGGTCAGCTGACTGAACGAAGCTCCCCTCAAGCAGGTGGTTTTGTTATTCATACAGTAGAAAACAGTCTCGAATTGTGGCAGTATAACGAGGTACGTCTGGCTTTCACAAACGGCAGCAGCATGGGGCCTTTGAGCAAGCCTATGGCAGTCATTCCCGGTGTGCCCGTAATTCAGTCGGTATACTGTGACGGAGCGAAGATCAAAGCCATTTGGAGCAATCCTCCAGGCCAGCCTGTTCCAACCGAGGGTTTAATTCTACTTTTCAACGGCATAGAATTGATAGATGATGTATCTGCCGTAGGCAACAGCGGGAAGCTGGTGCCTAAAAAAGGCATTGACCCCTGTTTATCCTATGACTTGCGTATTGCCTCGGCTTATGGGCCGTCAACAGGCACGAGCAGCGCTCCTCTTGCAGTAATTTCTGCTGTAAAGCAGATTTCAAGCGTCGATTATGATAATGGCAAAATAACAGTGAGCTGGCCCCAGGGACAACTTTATGGAGCTACAGGCTACTTGTTATCCCTAGTGAGTAACGGTTCCACAATTGCAACCCAGAATGCAGGTGACACAAAAGGATGCATCAATTATAGGCTTGACCCCGGAAGCAACTACAATATACTGTTACAGGCAGTCGGAAACAACACTGTCGGACCTTCAAGCAATCCGGCAGCGGTTATCTCCGCTCAGGTCAGAGTGAAGCAGGTAACCACCCTGGCAGAAAGTGTTTATGCTGAACTCGATAACTCCGGTGCTCCGGTTGGGGTCAGCATTTCAGGCTACAGAGCTTTTCTTTACAAAGATGATGAAATTGTTGCGGGCCCTGTGCCGGCCAGCGGCACTCCCCTCTCAGTCAACTTCAGCTATACACTTCAAAGTCCCGATGATTATTATGTTCGGGCTCAGGCAACAGGCTCCAACAGCACCGGCCCTTTGAGCCGTCCTGTGGATGTTATCCTGGGAGTCCCGGTTATTGAGTCAATTAAATGCAATGATGCCGCTAATGCTTACATACAGTGGAGTGTTGTTCCTGAAAAGTCTGTTACGGGATACATATTGACTGTTAATAATATAACCGCCAAAGACACAAAAACTTATTCCTGCATTTCTCCCTGTGCGACCATACCGGTTGCTTCAGGCCAAAGCTACAGCATTACTGTACAGGCAGCCGGAAATAAGGCACTGGGCTTAAGTTCACAGTCCATAAGCTTCAAGACCGAAGTATTTGACTTGATATCGGTTTATTACAACGGCAGCTCCATTACAGCAGACTGGCCAGCATCTACTGTTGCAGGGGCAAGCTATGAATTGCTGTTTTCAGGTGATAATGCTGTTATTATGACTTTACCCGCAACTACAAATCATGCGGTGATTCCCGCATTTCTTTCACCGAATGTATCCTATAGTCTTCAGGTGCGAGTAGTAAGCGGGCCGTTTACCGGCAACCCGGGTTCTGTGTTTACAGTGATTTCAACTGTTCCAGGCATTAAGTCGGTTACTGCAGAATCAGACAAAGTAACGGCTGTTATTGACGATGCCAGCACCACCGGAAAGCCGGGAATTTCCTCTTATCAGGCATTTCTCTATAAGGGTGATGCTTTATTTGACGGGCCTGTAACAGCTGCCGGGTCTCCCCTGTCCGCTGTCTTCAATAAAGCTTTGGAGGAGTCTTACAGCTATAGTGTGACGGTTCAGGCAGCAGGTACAAATTGCACCGGGCCTGCGTGTGAAGCCATGGCTGTGATTTCCGGCATTCCTGTAATCGGCTCTGTTGATAATGACGGCAATAATGCAATAGTTTCTTGGAGTACAGTTTCCGGCAGCACAGTAACAGGCTATAACGTAGTTCTAACTGAAAAAACAGGCAGTACGCCGCCACAGCCTTTTATTACGGCAGATAGCAATATAACCTTGACCCTTGACTCTACCAAGAGCTACAGCGTTAAGGTTCA
>JAEXSP010000004.1 GCA_023453795.1 Bacillota bacterium | reverse complement strand
GACTCCAATGGAATATAGGCAATATCTTATTAATCAGATAGCATAAAAATGACGTCAACCAATTAAATGATTGACGTCATTAAGGAATTTTTATTTTTCCACTGTCTACTTGACAGGGGGCGGTTCATGAAGTCAGATGTTTTTATACTTAATTTCTCAAGAAAGTATATTTCAAATTAATTATCTTGGAACAATTCATTTAATATATCCATTACCATTAACAACTGTATTGCTGATATTCTGGCTTCAGGCGACAACTTTTGGAAACAATATCCGCCTTTACTACAATCAAAAGTTATTTGCCTGTTTTTAAGAAATATTCTATAGCCTTCAGGAATTTCTTCTTCACCGTTTAATATTTTTATAATAGCATTTTCATCTCTTTTTCCTTTCATTGGGTCCCACTGGTCAATAACTGGTATGTCCTTATGGATAACAATATTTCTTAAATCCTTTATATTACAGACTGTTTGTTTTAAAGATCTTTTTATAATGCTTTTTGATATACAAATTTCTATTATGTCTCGGTATGTTAATTTTTCTAATAACCCGTAGTAATCCCCATCCTCATCAAGTTCAAGTCTTCTTCTAGAATTTCTAGCCGCTCTATACCATATAGCTTTACTTTCCATTAAAACAATATGCAGTTTGCTACATAGTAACCTCAGAAGAGCTTCCGAGGCTAAAACAATGGATGCCTTATAAAAACCCTTAATGTAACAATTATATGATTCAATGAAAGTGCTTAAAAAGGTGTCAAAGTAAGGTGCCATTCTTGCTTTATCTAAAATAATTCTTTTATAGATTGACTTATCAAAATTTAATGCTTCTCTCCTAAAATTTTCATAATTAATTTCATTCATATCTCAGTAAACTCCTAAAAATAAATAGAAATATCATTTACAATTATTCTATATCTTGTTATTTTTAAGAGCAAGAAAAAACCATACTTTGCATATATTTAGCTATAGCCTCTCACTTTGCCTAATCATCCTTTCACTGTCAATAATATACTGATCAACTTCAAAATCCTTCACCTTCATATACTCAACCCCCAGCTTCATTGAATTTTCAAGAAGTTCTTTGAAGGTGTACAGCTTGTTAGGATTAATTAGTGAAAGCAGCAGCTTTATATTCGTAAACATTGTCCCGCCAGTCGCCTTGCCTATTTTCATAAGCATTTTTATCTGCCGGTTGCCATACGGTTCAATAATATTTTCAAGCTCGTTTCTGATAATCTTAGTAATAAAGTCAATATCCTCTTTATATGCTTCTACTGATACCCCCTTTTCCAGAAGCCTCCTGCAATACTTTGAAAAGTCACTATTCTCCTGTTGAGCTTTAAAGGTTAACTGTTCATGTAGTTTTTCCGGAAGCCGTATTGATACACTTACAGTCTTTTCTTTTCCCATGTGAACCACCACCTAATGTAAGGGGACACACTTCTACTCTGTAGTATATTCTTGTAGCTGAAGTATGTCCCCTTTTGATTGTATTACTTTTGTATTACGGTTTTCATTGATGTAATACCGTTGAACGCTTAGCGTTCAAGCTGTTTCACGGCGTATGTAATACGCCTGTTCCTGCCTTAACAAAAATCCCAGACCTTGACCAGGGACTTTTGTTGCGTAAAATGATTGGCTATTGAGATAAAAGCATTTCACTTTCATCATGCACCTTGGATTGCGTATTTTTTCCCTTTTCAACATCCCTTGTCGACTCCTGTACTGGCATTAACAGCTTTAACAAGTCGTCATTAAAATCCTTATTTTGGGGCAAGTGCCGCCGAATGATACATCTGTCAGAATACTTCTGACGTATCTGTTCACAAGCAAAACGCCCGGCCTCATCATTATCAAGACCGAGCGTTATTTCCACTATATTCGGATGCTCATTCAGGAATCTTTCTAGGGCAAGGCCACATACACCACCCAGAGAAATGAAATGTGCATCAAAGTTTTTGATTCTATGTAGTTTCAGCAACGACAAGTAACTCATCAAATCGATGGGGCTTTCAAATACAAACAGGTTATTGCTGCTAAATGTATTATCACTGCAAACATTGCTTGCCCTGACATTGACAGTAAAAGGAACGCTTTTATCTGATCCGGCGACATCTATGCGATATTGCATTGATGGATTGGTTCCCCGGATGGCTGCATACTTTGTTTCACCATCTTTATCATAGCCTACAAAAACGCAGCTGTTGTAATACTTGTTTTCATAAATCTTTTTCAGCTTCACAAGATTATATACAATCTGTTTGTCAATCTTTCGGGTGTTTATCAGGTATGCAAACATATGCTTGTATGTATCATTCTTTTCAGGAAGTTTGAATGGTTTCTTTTCCGATCCCTGTTCTTTGGGCTTTTCCCGAACTGATGAAGATCCAGGATATTGAGAAGCCGGAATATTTAACAGCTCTTTGACCGCTTCAACCCAGGATTTGTTTTCCATGTGCATTACAAATTGAATTGTTCCGCCACCGATATCCGCTGAGAACCTATTCCATTTTAGTCCACCCGAGTGAATGTATAGACCTCCGTAGCCGGGAATTTTGAAGGAATGAGGTGTAACCTGCTTTACTGGATACCCCCGGCTTCTAGTATAGTCAATTATATTTGTAAAACGCCGTTCTATAGGAATCACTCTCCTTTCATAACTTAAGAAAGAATTTACTCTGTCACAGCTTCACATTCTTCCTCAGCCGCTTGTTCCTCAATATTCTCACTGCTTTTCTCCATAGAGTCATCTGCTATAACCTCTTCCCTTTTATCAAGGTCAAGCAATGCATTCAGTTCAAACTGCCGTTTCAACTTTTCCTTCAACTCACCGGCAAATTTGAAAGGCTTTGCAAATTCTGCTTTGGCATCCTCCATGTTTTTGTTATACTCTGCGAGCTTGTTCTCATAGTTTTCTACTTTTCTGTCCATGCCCTCAAGAACATTTTCAAGCCTTACCATATTTCCATGAGGGCTGTCTCCAAGCTCAACCTCATGCTTTGCATTTCCATGAAGGATCAAACTGAGCCTGCTGCCAAACTGCTCATATTTCAGGAGCAGTTCAAACCCCTGAAATTTGCCGATACTTAATTGCTTTTGTTTTACGGCCTCATCAAGCATCGTTTGTATCAGGCTTCCGGCTTTCTCACGTTCATCGTAAATTCTACCGTTGAGGATAATCGAAAAGTCCTTGCTTTTGTTCATGTCTCTTATCTGTATGTCTTTAATAAGGCATTCAAGGGCTTGCTCCGTTTCGAAAATGCGTTTGGGATAGTAGAAGGTAAAGCTGTCCTCCAGAGAATAACGCTGGTTGTTATATGCTGATTTGAGAACCTGAAGGCGGCTGATTTCATTATCAATATCCATTTTTTCTTTTATCATGGGGTTCCCTGTTGCAAGTGCCTTAACTTCGGCAAACGAAAGTACTGTTTCATCAATATCCTCACAGCTTCTTGCGACTGATTTGCCGGTCATTACCTGTGATATAAACCGCTGCTTCTGCTCTACAATCTGCCATAAGTAACTGTCGAAAGTATTTTTTGTAACGTAACGGAAAATCTCCACAACTTCATTTTTATTGCCCTGACGTAGTATTCTTCCCTCCCGCTGCTCAATGTCAGAAGGCCTGTAGGGGCAGTCCAGATGGTGCAACGCTACCAATTTTGTTTGAATGTTGGTGCCTGTACCCATTTTGGCTGTCGAACCAAATATTATGCGTTTTTCACCGCTTCTGAGCTGTGAAAACATTTTTTCACGCTGTACCTCATTTTTAGCATCATGTATAAAACAAATTTCTTCTGCCGGAATCCCCATTGCTGTTAGTTTTTTCTTTGCATCGCCATAAATAGAAAAACGCCCGTCTCTCTTGGGCGTTCCTACATCACAGAATACAATCTGTGTTCCTTTGATGTCGTTAGATTCCATATACTCCTTAAAGATATTGTCTACACACTTGTTAAGTTTTGAGTTCGGGTCATCATAAGCATTTGGGTCTATCAGCCTTGGGTCTGTTCCCAATAACCTTGCTTCTGTTGTTATTTTCAACATATTGTCTACCGACGGTTCAACCTGGCTGTTTCGTATTCTCTCGGCTCTTTCTCCATAGTTTGCTATTTCATCAATTGCAAATTCCGAAGGTTCTGACGCAACAAGGGTATATTTATCATCTTTTAATTTCGATACCGGCAGCTTCAGCATGTCTGCCGTTTGAATATCAGCCACATTTTTAAACAGTCCCATTAATTCCGGCAGGTTATTGAATTTCGCAAATCTTGAACGGAACCGATATCCATTTCCTTCAGGTGAAAGCTCCAATGAGGATACGACCTCACCGAACATTGCCGCCCAGCCATCAAAGTGGTGTAGGTTCCTGATGTGCAGTTCATGATTTTGCAAGTACCGCTGCATGACAAACATTTCTGTCATGGAGTTGCTTATGGGAGTGCCTGTAGCAAATACTACGCCTCTCCCGTCATTGATTTCATTAATGTACTGACATTTCATCAGCATGTCCATTGACTTTTTCGCTCGGGTATTTGAAATTCCGGCAACATTACGCATCTTTGAAAACACCGCACAGTTCTTATAGTAATGGGCTTCATCTACAAACATGCAGTCAATGCCAAGCTGTTCAAAGTCTATTACATCATCCTTTCTGCTTTCATCCATCAACCTTTTAATTTCAGCTTCAAGGTTTTTCTTGAATTTCTCCATCTGTTTGATGTTCCAGTTCTCCCCATGCTGCCTTTTTGCTTCCTTTATAGCATAGGTAATTTCTGAAATCTGATCTCTCAGCATCTTTTCCCGGCGTTCCTTTGATATAGGAATCTTTTCAAAGCTGGAATGCCCGATTATTATTGCATCATAATCCCCGGTAGCTATCTTGCTGACAAACCTTCTCCGGTTTTGTTTCTCAAAGTCCTTTTTTGTCGCTACAAGGATATTTGCTGACGGGTACAACCTTAAGAATTCCGCTCCTGTCTGTTCAGTGAGGTGATTGGGTACTACAAAGACACTCTTTTTTGCAAAACCAAGCCGTTTAAGCTCCATACAGGAGGCAGTCATTTCAAAGGTTTTCCCTGCCCCTACACAGTGAGTTAGCAGTGTATTTCCTCCATAGAGTATTCTTGCTATTGCGTTGACCTGGTGAGGCTTCAGTTTGATATCAGGATTCATACCGGGAAATGTCAGGTGTGAGCCATCATACTCCCTCAGGCGCATGTTATTGAAGTTTTCGTTATAGAAGTCTACATGCTTTTTGCGCCTGTCCGGATCTTTAAATATCCAGCTTTTGAACTCTTCTTTTATCTGATCCTGTTTTGCTCTTGCTGCAATTGTTTCATTTTTGTTCAATATATATTTATCATTGCCGTTCTCATCTTCAACTTTATCCTTTACTGTTACACTTCTTAGATTGAGTGTTTCTTCAATAATTGTATATGCATCTATCCGCTTTGTTCCATAGGTTTGATTTGCGGCTATCGAGTTGTAATCCAGGCTTTTGTTCTCTATTGACCAGGATCCCATATAACTGTTGTAGTTAACATTAATGCTGCGATTGTTTTTGTAACCATTATTCCTGTCGTTTCGATTATAGACTGGAGTCCTCAGCAGTTCATAAATAAACTGTTCATAGGTTGCAGGTTCAACCCATGCAGCGCCCATTTTTACATCAATTTCTGATGCATCAAGCTCTCTTGGCTGTACACTTTCAAGCGCCGTTACATTGCCTGCATACTTTTCAGGCTCTTTTTCTGCACTCAGCTGCGCTACCTTGAGTTTTCGCCTTACATTTCCTGAAAGGTACTCATTTGCGGTCTCCCACCCGTCATATATACTTTGTGTCTCTTTTTCTGGGTTAAGAAAAATCTGCCCTTTCAATTCCTGTGACAGGCTTTCAGGTGTGCTGTCATAGATTGAAGTCATGTATCGCAGGTCAACCCTGCCTTTTTCATTCAGTGAAACAGCCAATGCTTCCATGGCAGTATCTACCTCGGTGATTTCTATTCGGGGTCTTATAGTCTGTCTGGTAAACATGTCCGCTTTTTTTGCTGTTCCATCCTCATCAATATCTTCTAATGAGCAGAGCAATGGGTAATCGCTGTCGTCCCTGAAAACCAGTGCATTTTGTTTTGAGCTGACAATTCCATACTTGCTGATATATTCATCATAAATAGTATTCAGTCTTTCCTGATAGGGTTTTAATTCCTCCAAGGTGCATCCATTCATCTGTACATCAATGACATCACGGGTAGCTTTCCTCAGTTCGTCAAGTCCCTTGAGTCTTTCAAGTGCAACTCCTTTAAAGTCCATCTTTCTCATGATGGCATTGTGCCGGTAATATAGGCTGCCATCAACGAATGTATATGTAAAATTCTTAACTGCCGGGTCAGCCTGAATTGTTTCCTGCTCTATCTCAGCCTGTTCTTGAACAGATATAATACTTGCATTTAGGTTTGAGACTGCTTTGTCGAGAGCTTCTGCTAAATCCAGATTTTCTTCAGGGACAAGAGCAGTATATTTGCTGCCTTCACCAAAGCCCCTCTGGTCAAATATCATCTTTCCCAGCATCATATCCGGATGGTCAAGATAATATTGATTTACGGGGATGCCATCATCCGTTAAGCCAAGATAAAGCCATTCCGCATCGGTTACAGCAACATGCTCCCGCTTCTGAAGAAATATTATATCGCTTGTAACGTCTGTATTGGCTATTTGCTTAAAAGCAGTATTAGGAAGGCGTATTGCACCTATAAGCTCTGCCCGTTCTGCAATATATTTTCTGACAGCAGCATTTTCCTTATCCATGGTGCCTTTGGAAGTAATAAAGGCGATAATTCCTCCCGGACGGATCTTGTCCAAAGTTTTTGCAAAAAAATAGTCATGTATGTTCAGGTTGTACTTATCATATTTCTTATCATGAAGCTTGTAATCTCCAAATGGTACATTCCCTATAGCCACATCGAAAAAGTTATCTGGGTAATCCACTGTTTCAAAACCCTGTACCCTTATGTCGGCTGTTTGATAAAGCTGCTTTGATATTCTGCCGGATAAGCTGTCCAATTCTACACCATAAAGCTTTGAATTTTTCATTTCATCCGGCAGGAGTGAATAGAAAAGCCCTGTTCCCACAGCTGGTTCCAGCATGTTTCCTTTTTTATAACCGAAACGGTTAAGGGCTTTGTATATAGCTTCAATCACCACAGGTGATGTGTAATGGGCGTTAGGAGTCGATGCTCTAGTGCTTTCATATTCCTCATATGTAAGAAGCTCTCTTAGTTCCAAGTACTCCTTCTCCCATCCTGAAGCATCCGGATCGAAAGCCTGCGGCATACCACCCCATCCAACATATTTCACAAGTATTTTTTGTTCTTCTGTATCGGCAATTCTGTTCTCATTTTCAATAACCCTTAAGGTTTTAATAGCTTCAATGTTACTTTTGAACTTTGTTTTTAAGCCGCCAAGGCCAATCCCATCTTCTTTAGAGTAGCGGTAATTGATAAGGGTATTTGGATTATGAGTAATGTTATTGAATTCTGTTTCCTCAGTAGAGTCATATACTTCATTTGAAATATCATGAGGATTTAGCTGCTCTGAAACATCCTCATTCAGGTTTTCATCCGGTATATTATATGCCTCCGAATCCCCCGTCACCTCTTGTTGGTTAGAATTCTGATGTTCAAGTAAATCAAATACAGTCTGCTGTTGATGGGTTGCTATAGATAACCCTTGAAGATATGTGCCTTCTTCCGCCAGACTGCGGATTCTTTCTGCAGCAGCATTCCATGTAACTAAACAGGTATGTGTTCCTGCATCATCAAGCCACTCAATCCTGATACCTTTACTGTCATAATCAACTCTATGTATTCCAAAATCAACAGGAGAAGCAACACCGCCAATACCATATTCCCGCTTTACCATCCTTGCAAAATCTGTGCTGTCTGGATTAGTTTTAAGGTAATCAAATATGCGTCCTTTACCACCTGTAACATTACTGCCGGATAATAGTACTGTATCTATCACTTCTTCTTTACTTAAGTAGCGCCTGGTAGGCGAAAAAAAAGAGCCGCTGTTTTGCGACTCGGTAGTATCTGTATGCTTTTCTATCTTGGTTTGTACACAATCTCCACCAATGTTATTTCCTCCGCTGTTGCCCTCAACTGCATCCTGTACCTGTAACTCTGGTAGGCGTTGCTCGGGTCCGGTATGGAGTTGCTCTTCAGCATCTGCTCCATGATGTTGTTAAGATGATTGTGTGCTTCCTCGTTCACCTTGTGCATGGTTGCCATCAGTTCCCCCTCCATCAGTAGGTACGTGTACCTGTGAGGATGATTCTCTTTCAGGTAAGACATCGCCATCTGCCCGTACTTGCCCAGAGGCGTTTCGTCTGCTTCTTTGCTGTTGGAGTTCTGAATCTCGGGATATAATATCCCGTCTTTCTCTTTGTAATTCAATTCCAATACTTGATTCATCTTTTTTTACACTCCTTTGCTCATTTAATATTTGCTTTATTGATGATTCAATCTCCCGTAAAATCTCCTGAGATATCTTTGTTACATCGCTGCCCAATCTTGCTAAAAGCTGCTTGCTCTTAAAATATTGGATTACACTTAGATCGAATTCATTTAAAGTATCTTCTTCTATTCCGCACCGTTTTCCAACAAGATATATGGTACTGTTAACCAAAGCTTGTCTGAAACAGTCCTCAACTCCAGCACAAGGCAATTCCCGGAGGCTTGTACCCTTTAAATCTTCTTCGAATCCATGCATCAGTTCATCATATCCAATAATTGCTTTCGTTTCAGCCATTATTCCTATAACGATTGATAATGGGACACCTTCTCCCAGATAGTATGTATTTAGCCTGTCGGCAACCATTTGAGCTGTAGCGTCATTGAGCTTCCATACCTTCGGTACTGTTTCCGGGTTACCGTTGGTGTCTTTAATATCAAAAAGATATCTTGGTTTTGGATAGAAACTACTATGGCTATTACCATCACCTGAATCAAATACCCTGATGCTCTTTGCTCCTGTGTTTACCCACCGTCCGACTTTCCTATTCCAGGTCTCCATATCTGCCACAAGGGTGGCATCCGGACGTTGTGCGTAAATCAAAGCCGCACTTTCAAAGCTGTATTTGTACAGTCTGGAATGGAAGCTTAAAAACTTTTTCCACTCAGCTTCTGAACTTGTAATTCTTGCGGTAACCTCATCATATATTTGTGAAATACGTGTTGGAACACTCCTCTGTTCATGTGGGTCATCCTTTTTGAGTGATGTCCCATTTTGATTATTCTTCACAGGCAATTCTCCCTTCTATCTGTTATTCGACATCCCCCTTTTCTTCAGAGGATTTTGCTGTTTCTGATATGCTACTGAAATATAACTCCAGCGCCTTTTCAATGACTTCTTCAATTTCGGGAGGTTTCTGCTCCTGTGTGAAAAATCTTGAAATAACTTTTGGCTTAATCTTGATTGGTACAGGTTTATTGGACTTTTTCTTCTTTCCGAGTTCACCTGATAAAATTGCATATATCCTGTCAGAGGTTAAAATTCCTGCTTCTGAGTTAGAACGCAGAATGTCCGCTTTTACCATATCAACTTTGAAGTTGTTGTCTGCAATTATCCTTTCAATATCCTGTTGCTCTGTTTTCTTTATAAATGAAAGAGCAACTGCAGGTATAAAGGCAATTTCTTCGGTATCTACCCGTAGCAGTAGTTCAGGAATCAGCTCATTTAGTCGAAGATATCTTGATACCGTAAATCTTGACAATGAATATGAATTTGCTACTTTTTCTTGAGGTCGCACATTTGGTGCAAGTTGCTCCAAATCTTTATTAGCCTTGGTATGGCTGTTTTTCGATAGTTTTTCAATTTCATTTATTAAGTCGTTTCTCTTTCCCTGCTGCTTGATTGCATCATAATGTCTGGCTAGTGCCACTGCCCTTTCTGAGTAACTCAGATCGGCAAAAGACCTCTGTAAAAGATTTGTTTCAGTAACGATCAAATTTGCTTCCTCATCAGACAGACCTTCCTTTATAACTGCGGGTACTTTTTCAAACCCTGCAATCTTAGCAGCGTTCACCCTGTTATGCCCTGAAAGGATCTCATAAATGTTTTCACCCTTTGGTCTTACAACCACAGGGAGTATAATACCCAGCTCCTTAACACTTGTTACCATATCATTAAGTCTCTCACCCTCGTAAAGCTTAAAAGGATGATTTAAATATGGAACAAGTCTTGAAATCTCTATTTCATTTATTCCAGTCTTTGCTTTTGAATCCGGCGTTTAATCTTCTCCAAAAATATCTGCAAAGCTTCTTACCTTACCTTTTGTCTCCATAACCCAGGTACTCCTTTCCAAAGTCTTGATATGCAAGAGCTACCTTGCTTTTAGGTTCATACTCAATAACACTCTTATATCGATAGCTTGCTTCTCCTACCTTGATTGACATGGGAATCTTACTTTCAAATATCCTGATATGCTCGCTGTACGCCTCATTCATCAAGTTAAGTATTTCTCTGGTCAGCTTCGTCCGGTCTGAAAACATGGTTACAAGGATACCATCAATTGTGATATTGGGATTGATGCGTTTTTTGACCCTTGATATAGTCTGAAGTAAAAGCTCAAGCCCTTTGGCTGAAAGATACTGGGCAGTCGCTGGTATTAGAACACTATCACAAGCAGCCAAAGCATTTACAGTCAGCATTCCAAGGGCAGGCATGCAATCAATAATTATGAAGTCGTAATCATTCTTGAAATTTTCAAGCAGCATCTTGAGAATGATCTCTCTGCTCATTACATTAACAAGGCTCATCTCAATTGCAGAAAGCTCAATGCTGCAAGGAACCAGATCAAGGTTATTGAAGGAAAGGATGTACTCCCTCCTATCCGGCAGTTCCTTCTCATCAATAATACACATCATCAAATCATAAATCGTAGTTTTAAGTTCATCAGGACGATCAATTCCAAAGCACATTGTCAAATTAGACTGGGGATCAAAATCAACAAGAAGTACCTTTTTATCGTTTCCAGCTAATGAAAACGATAAATTCAAAGCTGTTGTTGTCTTACCCACACCCCCCTTTTGATTTGCGACGGCAATAATCTTTCCTCTTTCCAAACAAATCAACCTCCTTATTTATATCTCTTAGGTAAACTAATTAGTTTACCTGTAAATTAAATTATATCTTATGTCACAATGCTTGTAAACTATAAAGTTTCTATGGTTTAAATTTCTTGCCATAGTCAACAATTTAATGTATATTTTTTATATAAAATGCTTAAAAGGTGATTATATGTCCTTATCAATGGGCGAAAAAATTAGAATACTATTAAGGCGAAAAAAAACTACTATTGCTAACTTAGCAGAAAAGCTTGGTACATCTCGTCAAAACTTAACAAACAAATTGAATCGTGATAATTTCACAGAAAAAGAGCTTCATGAAATTGCTAAAGCTCTTGAATGTCAGTTTGAAGGTTTTTTTATAATAAGTGAAAATGAAAAAATTTAAGTTACGATTTTACATGAGAAATTGTAAAGCCCTTATAAATCAGGCCTTTCATGATATGCCATTTCGATAACTATATAGGCACAGAAGAACTTGCACACCTTGAAATTGTAGGCTCGATAGTCTATCAGCTCACAAAAGGTGTCCCTGCAAAAGAGATGGAAGCGCTCGGACTTGGAGCCTATTATGCAGATCATGATCATGCAATTTATCCGATGAGTGCAGCAGGCAATCCCTTTACCGCTGCATACATCCAATCCAAGGGCGATCCGATAGCAGACCTGGTAGAAGACCTTGCTGCAGAAGAAAAGGCCAGGGCTACTTATGAAAACTTAATAAACATGAGCGACGACCCTGATGTCATTGATCCATTAAGGTTCCTGAGAGAAAGAGAAGTTGTACATTTCCAGCGCTTCGGAGAAGCATTGGATATCGTTCAAGCCAAACTGGCCGAGAAAAAGTTCTTCATTCAGCAGCCTGAAAATATGAAAAAGAAATAGTAATATAAAAGCAGTCAGACGTTTCGTTCTGGCTGCTTTTAATATATTCATAGATCTATAGATTGTGGAGTGTCCAGGGTTTATGTGTGCAGGAATATGAAAAAGCTATTATACGCGGAAAAATTTAAATCTCGGTTAAATTAACTTCTTTATTCTTTCTATACCATTTCACATATTGGTACAACCCCTTTTCAATATTAATTTCAGGTTTATAATTCAAAATTCTTTTTGCTTTTTGAATATCTACCAGCGAGTTATTGGGAATTCCCTCCTTGGGCTGTATGTAACTTATTTTCGGGCTTTTGCCAATATAAAGTGAAATCAAATAAATTAATCTGTTTAATGTTATAGCTTCATCCTCCCCAATATTGAAAACCTCATACTGGAATGGTGTTTCAACCGCCTGGATAATAGCTTGGGCGCAGTTGTCTATATGGAGAAAACATTTTTTTGACATTCCATCTCCATATACTTGAACCATTTCTTCGTTATCAATAAGCCTTGTAAACCTTGGAATCGCCATATCAGGACGTTGGCGAGGTCCATAAACAGAACATAAACGCAGCACAGTCACATTCAATCCATAATTGTGAGAATAAAACTCTGCAAGCTTTTCGTTGTAAAGTTTTGTAGTAACATATGGGTTGCATGCAGGAGGTAAATCAGATTCTTCATTTGAAGGAGTCTTTGTATCTCCATAAACCGTAACAGTAGATATGTAAATTAATTGCTGAGTTTTACTTATCCGGCATGCTTCCAAAATATTTTCTGTAACAGTTACATTATTGGAATAATATAACTCAGGTTTTTTTAACGACAATTCCATATTCGGCAAACAGGCAAGATGAATAACCGTACTTGGTCTTGTCTCTTTAAAAGCATCCATTACCAAATCGAAATCACAGATATTCATATCGATAAACCTGAATGCGGGGTGCTTTTGCATTTGTTGAACATTATTCATCCTATCATCAATATTGTTTTCACAAAGTACTTTTGTGGTACCAATACCAATAACACAGTAGTTATTCTGAAGCATTCTTTCAACCAGTGAATACCCGATAAAACCCGCCGCTCCTGTTATTAAAACAGTTTTTTTATGTTCTTTCACCTTAATCACCCATATAACATTAATATTGGGGTAATTTAGCATCAGCGCTACACGTTAATGCTATACCTTCAAACAATTAGGGAATATTCCTATCCTTTTTAAATTTTAAAATCTCATCCACAGCCCTCAAAGTCCCTCCTGCAGTTATAAATGAGTCGCTGATTTTCCTGGCATTTTCAGCATAACAATTTTCAGATAGTACTTTTTCTACAGCATCCTTGAAGTTTTCGGCAGTAAGCAAGCCCTTCTGAAGATTAATACCTGCTCCTAGTTCAGCTACTCGAGATGCTATAACGATCTGATCACCCTTAAACGGAACCAAAACCATTGGTATACTGTTTAATAGTATGTCGCTCGTACTATTCATACCACCATGACTTACCGCAACAGATGTATATTTGAGAATTTTTGATTGTGGTACATAATTTCGTACAATATAATTTTGGGGTATATTATAGTTAGTAACATCAATATTATAGGCAGTCATAACAACTACAACATCTGAATTTTCAAAGGCCCTAAAAAATATGTCATATAATCGTTTGGTATCTGCATTATTAAAATTAGCTGTGCCAATGGATATGTATATAACCTTTTTCCCTAAAAGCTCCTGGAATGGAAAATCCATATCTTCGTTACGTCCATAATCAGGAGGCCCTACAAATTTAAAAGATTGGTCAAAAGACTCGAATCCGGCAGTAAAATAGCTTGAAGTCCATACAAGATTCAAGTCGCCTTTAAGATTTGGCACATCCATAATGTTCGATATTTCGATTCCATAAGTATCTTTTAGCTTATTTTTAATTATGAAATATTCTTTGAGCTTGGGGATATTTGTCAATGAGGCATCATCAAGTTTAGGTAAATGCGCTACAGCGTAGCCCGCAAATGATGACACCGACGGTATATTTAGTATTTTTGCTATTATGTTACCGCAGCCTAACATTGAATCATGAATTACATAATTATATTTTTCAGCTTCAAGCTGTGGTAATATGTTTGAAATAAGCTTATCCCCAAAACGTATCAGGCCGTCAACCAATTCAATAAAAACTTGAGGACCCAGTTTTTCACTTTCTATGCTAATGCTTGGAATCTTACCATAGTTCTTAAATCCAGCCCCTGTCTTTTCTATTTTTTCCCTAAACTCTTCCGAGGAAAAATACGTTATTTCTTCACCTCTTTTTACCAATTCTTCTGCTAAAGCCAGCGTTGGGTTAATATGTCCATGAAAGGGGCCATTAATAAAAAGAACCTTTGACATTAATTACATCATCCTTTTTACATGTTTATTTTTTTGCGTTGAAATAATCAGCTATTTTCTCAAGATTAGGTCTTACTTTTTTTGATATATCCTGGTAAATCTGCTCTTCCTTATCAGCATTTTCTTTATCAACTTCAAATTCCTCAACATAGGTAAAGCAAGTTCCCTGAGGGTGTTCTTTAAAAGCGTGTACTATGACCATATATTGGAATGGCTTCAAAGGGTTACGCCTTTGTGTAACAATTATATTGTTTTCAGGAATCAGTACCCTTTCAGATTCCCAACTACCAACACCCTCCACATTCAAAACATATCTTATTATACGATCATTCTTAAAAATCACAGAAGTATTCAATCCTGCTTTTGGATTAATCTTGTCCATAAATTCCAATTTTGAAATTTGGCAAAAAGCCTCTTCAGGTTTACATTTTAAAATGATTCTTTCATTGATAACCGGCATTTATTCCCACCTCATATTATTTGATTATTTGCCTCATTAAAGCTTATTTGTCCACTTCTTTCCAAAGGGCAATCTGATTCCCGTCAAGATCGGTAAAAGCAGCCCAACATCCCCGATGGGGTATTGTCTTTATATCAACAGTAATAACTGAACCTAGCTTTTGGGCTTTTTTTAATGTTTCCTCAATTGAATCCACCCTTATATAGATCATGGGCCATTGTTTTTCATGAGCAATTTTATCCTTGGTTTTTAAAATAGCTCCCCCTATCGGGAAACCCTCACCAAACTTTATCAGCCGATAATTTTCGATTCCTGAATCAATAATTTGCCAATTGAACAACGACTTGTAAAATTCCGTGCTACGCTCCAGATCTTGCGATACCAATTCGATGTGACAAGGTAAATTGTCCATTAAATCATCTCCTTTACTAAAAAGCTTTAATTAACCCCTTCAAATATTAATCAACCTTATTACTATGCTTTTCCAAACATTACTTTAGCTATATCATTTGCACGCGGTGCATACCAGGATATAGCTTCCCGGTCTTCCTGCTTTATATTGATCCTGTTTAGCTTGCTATAACGTTGTTTGTAAAAGGTTTTGAACTGCTGTTGCGTTAAATCAGGCGATTCGTAGAAAAGAACATTATGGTAAGGCTCATTTAAACTTTTAATCATACCTTCCCGAAGTGCAATTTCGGCTAATTCCGTGCCACCGTATATCCTAAATCCATAGTAGGTTAGGAGTATATCCGGATTGACAGAGTCAATAACATCAAATGTATTATTAAGAGTTTCTATTGTTTCTTCCGGCCCCCCAATGCATAAAGTAACGATAGATATGATTTCCATTTCCTTGCATATATTCACTGAATCAACAATTGAATCTATATTAAAACCTTTTTTCCATTTTTTAAGCAGAGTTTTATCTGCTGTATCAATGCCAAAAGTAATAAGGTTACAACCTGTTGCTTTCATTTTTTTTGCTAATTCCCTTGAAAAACCAACTGGTGTACAGGTTGTACTCCATGGTCCCTTTATATTGTTTTCAATTAATGCATCACAAATATCATGTGCATGCTTGACCGGACGATTAAAAATAGTGTCAGCAATATAAAAACCCTGAAAACCTTTAGCTTCATCAGCTTTTATTTGTAATATGACTTTTTCGGGAGAATCCGTCCTTTCAATATCCCCTTCGCTATTTTTTATATTGCAGAAAATACACTTAAATGAACAGCCACGGCATGTTTGAATTCCATTAATAGGTATAAAGCTTTTAAAATCCACATAGCGGGAATTTATTTCCGTTCTATCCGGAAGCGGGTATTTGCTTATATCTGCATATTTACCCTTTGGCTTATACCCAAAAGTACCGTCTTCATTTTTCCATATCAGCCCGCCAATCGGATTCTGACTTGGTTCCTTGCCCTGATCTATTGTCATCGCGAAATCAACAAGCGAAACTTCCCCCTCACCCAAAATCCCATACTTTGCTTCAGTAAGGTTTAGAAAATATTCAGGAGCACCCGAAAAACCTGCGCCGCCAAGAACTATTACCGCCTTTGACACATTCCTTATATAATTAACAAAATTTATTACTATCTCTTCTTGGTTTGTACCCGTCCTGCTCCCTTCGAAGCTTTGGTATTTAATCGACAGGCCGATAATATCAGGCCTAAAATCTCTGACTTTATTCTTAATTAATGTTTCACGATCATCTTCATAACAAATATCGATTATTTCTGTTTTAATATTAGAATTTTCAAGCGCAACCTTTAGGTACAATAATGCTAAAGGTATAGTAGGTGTCGGTGTTATACTGTCATATGTAGATAATAGCAATACTCTCATATTTATCTCTCCTCACAAACAAAAGAATTATCCGGCATAATAATTATTCTAACCGTCTAATTTAACAGGTGAAGGCTTTTTCATAACTTGAAACGGGATTGGCCCATAACGTTTGTTGAAATCGTCGCATAATCTCTGAATTTGTTCTTTTGAAAAACCGGGTAAATCTACACAGGCTGTATTACGCCCCATATCCATCACTTCACCTTTGATGATATTATTTTTAATGCAATATTCATATAACTCTGTACCGGGGTAAGGACAAAAAATGCTTAATTGAATTATGTTCGGATTGCATTCCTCAGTTAATCTAAGAGTCTCCAGAAATTCCGTTTCTGTTTCTGTGGGCAACCCAAGCATAATATACAACATTATAGAAAACCCGAATTTCTTAGCAACATTTACAATATTAACAACATCTTGGTTGGAGTAATTTCTTTTCATAACCTCTTTTCGTATTCTTTCATTACCCGACTCTAGTCCGATATTCAATTTCGTAATATTTGCCTTATATAATTGTTCAAAAATAGTTGAAATATCTTGAGAGGGAATAATTCGAAAATTAGCGCAGTATGTTATTTTTTTATCCAGAGTTTTGTTATACTCCTTGAGTTTTCTGCAAAATGCATTTAAAAAATTAATGTCTAAATTAATAGCTTCCACTTCAAGTTGAATATTTGTGATGTCAGGAAACTGGTTTACCAATTCATCTATCTCGGCAATAATATTGCCGGGTGATCGAAGCCTGACGTATTTACCATTTGATATGTTACGCAAAGCATGATTGCAGCAGTATGTGCAATCATATGGGCATCCTCTTCCCAGTAATATAGAGTGAATTGATTTTACAAAAATCCATTTCTGCCACATAGTTCTGTCTGGAAAGGGCAGTTCGTCGAGGGCTTGAATAAATGGGCGGGTAATGTTCTTTTCCACCCCATTCTCAGTTTTAATCCATAGGTTTTTTATACCCCTTATTTCTGAACCGGTATCCAATCTCTCCGTCAATTCTGATATCGGGTATTCACCCTCACCGACACAAATAAAGTCAAAATTTTCTTTTATCGCGTCCTCTGGGTTTAGTGAAACGTGCGGACCTCCTGCTAATAAGAGAACTGAGGAGTAAGCAGTTTTTATGTGGTTGGCAATGCTGCATATTGTTTTAAACTCCCTGAACACGGCAGTAAAGCAAATCAAAGATGGTTTGAATTCATTAATACAATTATCCAAATCCTCTTCCTTTGTATATTTGGTATAAACAAATAAATCAGTGACATGATTTTTATGCTTTAAAACCGAAGAGATATATGAAATACCCATATGGATTTCTAATTCGGAATACAAAGGCTTAGGCGGAATACGTTTATAAAATGGTTCATCCAAACTACAGGTGTATATAAATAGGATATTCATATGTACACTCCTTTCAGATCTCAAAATTACTTTCCGAAAAATGTCTAAAATCTTTTTAATTCTTTATCCCGGCTATTATACTGCTTAACAGCTTTTTCCCAGGAAGGAGAAAGAACTGTGCCAGGGTTATCCGGATCCACCCTTGTGGGTATGAAATGTCCGCATTTGGAGCAAACGGTGTTGTACATGTTTTGTAAGGCAGTTCGATTAATATCTTTTACATCTTTAATCGCTATGTCGTACTCAAAAATTTTTGCTATTACACCTGCTGCTGCGCAGCAATAAAAACCTGAGTAATTAAAACCTAACCCACAGACAGATAAAATCCAACATCCCCCGTAATCATATTCTTTGTATCTTCCCGATTTGTCGATAGGAGCAATATTCATATATTGAAAATCAGTCTGTAAATTGCCTTCCTTACTGGTATTGAATATATCTACTTCCGGGAAGTTTTCCTGAACCCAAATTAATTTCCTTTTTGTATATTCCGTATAGCCATTGGAGGATATCTCCACTTTCAGATTTTCATTGTGTCTGAGTTTATATTCAGCCAATAGATGAAGTATTTCATCAAAATCCGGGTGAATTGTTGGTTCTCCCCCTATAAGCCTGATTCTTTTCCATAAATAGTTGTTATTTATGGATTGAGTAATAAATTTTTTAAATTGCTCTACAGTAATATCCTGATATGCATTTCCAGGTGCAACAGATACACACCTGTCACAGTTAAAGCAGCTCAATGTGCACCTATGAGTAACATCTATTTCTACAAAATATTGATTTGGAACTTGTTTAAACATATTATGTCCCTCTATTTCCCTATTTCAAGCTAGGATTAAATCTTCAGCATTCCACCCATCCCTTACATACTGAAAGCCAAAAAGCTTCACATAATCCAAGTCCGAGATACCCCAAGTATTATTTTTATAATTAGCATGACGCATATAAGTGTAGTTAAAAGGATCACCTGAATAAATCTTAAATCCTTTTTTAGTACACATTTGGAGAAAATTCCTATCTTCACTAACATTAAGAGCTTGATAAGATATTTCATCAAAGACTTCCCTCTTAATAACTTGAGTTCCGCCAAACGCTGTCAGAACATAGCCGAAAGAATTCTGCCCCGATAAATATAATTGTTTAAGAGCTTCAAAAAAAATAAAAACTGAAGTTTTGCCAATTATTGATGCTTCAGTACAATAAAAATAAGTCAGCATATCAAATAAATATTGAACTCCATAATGATCGTCATCATCAAGCTTTGCAATATAGTCTCCATTAGAATTCTTTACCGCAAAATTCAGGCATTCCCCTAGAGATACGGACTCATCCAGTTGATAAATCCGAACATCTGGAAACCTTTTGCTATAATCAAGCCATTCGTTATAATTCATACTGTTATTGTTTAAAACAACTATCAATTCTTTATTGGGATAGCTTTGGTTCATATAGTTTTCAAAAATATTACACATATATTCAGGTTTTCTGGTGGGTGAAGCAATAGAAATAAGGCGTTTCTGATTAACCAGAGGCCTGTACTTCTTCCTGATTTCAAACAGCATCGACAAATCCCTCTCAATTTTATCCAGTATAAGACTTTTATCATTCATAAACATGTTCACCCCCAGCTGTTACAGAAATACCTTTTTGAGTATTGGGATTACTCCCATTTCCAAAATCGGACAGTAATAATAAATGTTCCAACCAAACAAATACTTAAGATTAAAATATCCGTCGTGAGAGAAAAGACCCCGCTAAATCCAAGCACCACCTGACGCATCGCATCAGCCAAGTAAGTAAGAGGTATTACCCGTATTATAGGCTGAGTGACTGCTGGCATGTTCTCTATCGGGATAAAGGTTCCCGATAAAAACAACATAGGAAGCTGAATAGCTTGAATAATTCCTTGTCCTGCTTCAGAAGTTTTAATAAATACCGTAAACATATATCCCATGCTGGTAAATGCCAGACTTCCTAATGCCACAACGAATAAAAGCAAAAAAATATTCCTGTATATCTGTAACCCAAACACAACCTTACCGATGCTTAAAATTAAAATTGTCTGAACAAGAGCAATTATGAGCCTTAATAATATATCACTGCTAAGGATTGTTTTCATTGAAAGTGGAGTTGATCCCAAAGTTCGGATAATTTTCTGTTCCTTAAGGCTTAGAAACTGGGTAGCTGAAAACAAACCAAGCTGCATCAGAACCAAAGCCAAAAGTCCCGGTAGAATGTACGTAAAATTACTATAGTTCAGTGAATGTGTATAAACTGATTTAGGTTTAACATTTAGAGCCAATGATCCCCCATTTAGTTCAAGCGATGTACGTACGACAATTTTTTCAATAGTAGCTAAAAGAGTATAATTCGTTTGCCGCTTACTGACATCGTAATATATAAGCAATTTTTTTGCTAAACCCTTTTCAAGCTTCTCTCTCTTAATATTTGTAAGCTTTAAAATCGCATTATACTTGCCTTTTTTCAATGCTTCAAGAACGCTTTTTTCTTCCGATACGTTTTTAACAGTTACCTTAAAGGCATCACTGTCATTCATCTCTTTAATAATCTTGTCAGCAATTTCATGGTGAGAATCAATAACAACCCCAACTTTAAATTTCTGACTGCTTAGGCTACTGATTCCTGAAAAAGCCAAGCCAAATACGATAATAAAGATTACCGGGAAGGCTAAATGCCAAAACCATGCACCCTTATCCCTTAAATATTCTTTTAAAGTAGCCTTAAATACAGCCCTAAACATTTTTTTCACTCTCTAATTCCCTCCCAGTCAGTTTCAAGAAAACATCCTCGAGACTTGATTTGCGAATCATCATATCACTTATCGCTTTGTGGTTTTGCTTTGTAAAATCAAGTAAAGATTGAATAATCGGCACAATATCACTTGAATATATAGCAATTCTTCCGTCTTTGAACTCAATACTGCCATTGCCGGTAGCTGCTAAGGCTTTTATCTGTTCCTTTTCCACAGGAGAGAAGCCTGGGTCGTTAAATTCCACTGCAGTTTCCAAAGTATACTCATCAATTAGTTTTTTCGGAGAGCCTTGAGCAATGACTTTGCCCTTATCAATAATAACAAGATCGTCACATAGATGCTCTGCCTCATCCATATAGTGTGTCGTTAGGAAAATTGTCTTTCCTTGACTTTTTAGATCCTTAATCGTCAACCACAGCTGCCTTCTAGTTTGAGGATCCAGTCCAATTGTCGGTTCATCCAAAAAAACGATTTTCCCATTTCCTACAATCGCCAACCCTATTGCTAACCGGTGTTTTTGACCGCCGGATAGATTTTTGACCAATGTGTTTGCTTTCTCTTCCAGTCCTATTTGCTGTATTACACTATTCACATCCATTGGGTTCTCATAAAAGCTTGCAAACAGTGATAGAATCTCAGTAACCTTTAATCTTGGGTAAAGTGAAGGTATCTGTAGCTGAACACCGACCAGACGTTTTATTGTATCCAGATCTTTATCCGGTGAATACCCCAGAATGTCTATATCCCCTTCATCTTTTTTAACAAGACCAATGATCATCTCTATGGTTGTTGTCTTCCCGGCCCCATTGGGACCTAACATTCCAAATATACTTCCGCTTTGGACTTCAAAACTTATTCCATCAACGGCAATTGTCTCTCTATAGTGTTTTTTTATTCCATTTACTTTTATGCTCACATTATCCATTAATAGCCTCCGTTCACATCTCATCAGCAGGTAACGGCAAAAAGTTGTCGATAGCTTGAGTAACCTTTTCATACTCTTCCGGAGTAAACTGCGGAAGTACAGTAATTTCCTTCAAAATATTTTCAGGGCTAACAATAATCAAAATGGGTTCAGACAAGTCATGAATTCCAACAGAATTGACAAACTTACCCTCCCAGTCGATTAATTTATTTCCTACCCTGCTTTCTTTTCTGATATGATCGAGTATAAAGTCTTTTGAAACAAAGAAACGCAATTTTTCCACTGCAGCAATTTGCTGCAACACTATACTTTGATTCTGAGAATATTTTCTTGCGATATTCCCTACCCAGGGACCAGCTTTAGGTCCGGATTCTCTGCTGTCAATTAAAAAAATCTTAGTTTTTCCAACCGGCTCATTCAACTTAACCAATTGTTTATGTATGTCATGCAATATTACGTCAGGAAAGGAATCTCCTACTACAATAGGTTTCCGGGGAATCTTCACACCTTGAACAAACTCTTTAACCTTTCCTGAATCTGTAAGGTGATTTTGTAGCGTAATCCCAACAAAAAGCCAATCATCATATTTATTTCTGAATTTACCTATAACTTCGATTGCTTCATCATTAACCTGATCTGACAAATAGAATTTAGGCGGGAAGAATAGTTTATCTTCCTGTTTAATTAATTTTTCTCTTAGCGCAATCTCAGCTAATTCTGTGTTTGTTCCAATAACCAGTCCAACATTTGCAACAACTTTTGGATTTGCTGTAGGGTTCGTTGATTCAACAGCTTCCAATGTTTCACGAATAGTTTCTTTTGTTTCCCCAGGCCCTCCTATCAGCAGATAATGAGAAAAAGGTATATCAAATTCATTACACCATTCAGATACTTTCAAAATGGATTCTTTTGAGAAAAAAGGTCTCTTCAAGTTCCACGCAACTGTTTCCGAACAAGTAATGGTATCTAAATCCAGATGGATGCATCCTGTTTCTTTCATTAAGCATATTAATTCACGGGACAGGCTTTCCAACGGATAAGGGTGAATATTACCGGACCATTTGATATTTATATTCTTTAACTTTATTTCACGCAATACTTTTTCAACATTACCTATAGGAAAGTTCAATGCAAAATCTATAAATTGAATTTCCTCTACACCACGGTCAACCAACATCTGTATCTCCTGAATAACAGCTTCAGGCTTTCTAGCTCTGAAATCCGGACTGTAGAAATTCCTACTTGAGCAATAAATGCATTTGAATGGACAGCCACGGGTTAAATACACCGCCTCATGTGTTTTAAGGCCCAATTCGCTAGGCTTGCTATAATAACGGTTATCATAGTAATCCCTTTTTATAACTGGAAAATCATTAATATCCCCATGAAAAAGCAATGGATTTTTCATATATCTGCCATTTTTTAGGTAAACCAATCCATTAATGCTTCTTATATCTCCACCGAACTCCATACAAGACACAAATTCTTTAAATGCTATTTCTCCATCACCATATATACCGTAATCCGCATTTATGAATTCCATTATTTCCTCCGGGTCATTGGAGAAGCCTCCTCCACCCAATATTACCGGAGCTTTCGAATTAGATTTGCATATTGCAACAACCTCTTTAATAAATGGAAGAAAGAATAATGGAGGATCGTCCATAAAAGTACAATAATTTCTGATGTTAACTCCAATAATATCAGGTTGCTCCTTCAATATAACAGTTTTAATACTGTCTTCTATTTCATTATCCTCAACAAAGCATAGATCCAAAAAGGATACTTTATGCCCAATACTTTCAATATATGAGGCAACAGCTGCAATACCTATTGGTAATACATACTGAGGAAACCCCAGACGATTTGTAGAAATCATTAATATCTTCATGACAACTCCCGTTATATGCCGTTTATTTCAAGTCATTTCTCTTGAAAACTATTTGCTTGTGATTACTTTCCGATAGGCATTGCATGTTTTTTCCAAGACAGGCTGTAGTAATAACATTTTTGAGAAATCCCCTTCAAAATTTATAAGACCTGACATTGCAGCCTCAGGAGCCTGCATTTCACCAGAAAAAACTTTTTTAAATGTTTGTGAATCTATATATTCCTGCACGGGTGCTTCACCAACTTTTCCCTTTAACATACAGCATCTGCCATTCTCAATCTGTTGAGTAATCCATTCATTAAAATCAGTATAATTGATCTGTATCGTTAAACTACCGATATTTTTATAAATCTCGTTGCACTCCTGATCTTGATTCAATTCTTCATATACCTTTTCCATGTCAGCAATAATTTCGTCTACATTTTTATACATACTTACTTCCCCCTATTATTTATATTAATTTATTTTTACAACCCGAATGCCTATGCAGTATCCTGCACATAACTTTTTAAAACTAGACGTCTGTATTGAATAAATTCTTAAAGCTGGCTGCCATTTGAATCATTGTCTGCGGCAGTCCGACAAGAGTCATTCCGCCATTCATATACAGTTCATATGGTGTTGCTTTTCCATTAACCATCTTCAGGAAATTACTGTCTGGTATCCTGATTGTTGCTGTTGGTGCAGACGGCATAGTTCCTTCTTCAACCTTCAGAGTCCCATAGTTGATCTCCATCCACCAACTTTCTTCATGCCCCGAACCGAAATCAATTATAAATTGAATCCTCAAATCTGCATTGGCTGCCTTATCTGGTTGGAACTTCAACTGTAAAGTACTGAAAAATTCTATCGGGGTTTTCAACTCTTTTTTGAGATTTGTATTTTCAATTAATTCTAGTCTGTCAAATACATTACCCAATTGTTCAAAACCACCATTTACAATCCGGCTTAATTCATTATCTTCAATTGTCCAGATATAGTTTTCCTTTGCCTGATAATTCATGACGAAAGATATGTTTTTAAAGCCCTTCTCCTTCGAAAACTCAATCACCAAGCCAGCATTTTCCGTGCCCATGAATAAAGTAAGCTCACTTTTCATGACCTTACTGAACTTTTCCTTACGCCTGAGGTCTTGCCCAAGCCAGGTCATAAACCAATACTTTAATACAGGTGTATTCATTTTCATGGTTATTGCCCACCTTAAAAACTGTTGAGTATCACTGAACCAGGTAATAAACTCAGCAAGTTCATCAAATCCCGTATCTGATTTCACTTTTCCAAGAATGAAAGCACTTGTAATATCTAGTGGAGACCAGATAAATAAGTCCACCAAAGTTTCAATATCACTTTCAATCGATACATCTGCCTTATTATCTGAAGCTTTAACAAGTACTGGGACCCCATCCTTAACAGTAATTACAATTGCTTCCGAACCGAATTTGAATTCTACATCGGCAGAATAGTCAGACTTCTTTTCCGTGAGGTGATCCTGTAAAAAGAGTATTATTCCTTCAAACATTTTTAGCCATTCTTCTGTAAATCTTGGCCTCGATTGCATTGGCATACATAAGTTATGACACAGCAATCCAGCCGGCATAAACCCAGTGATATCTGCCTTATTTGGATCCAAAGAATTATTTAAAATTTTTCTGATATAATCCGGGCGAATAAAAAATTTTCTCCTTGCATTTGCTGCAGCTTCAGGTGTAGTTTCCGGTATTGTACTTAAAACGCGGTCCATTCCGCCATAATAATCAAAATCTGTGGAAAGCAGCTGCTTATTTTCCACTGCACTGGCATAAAGTGCAGAACCCGGAATCGGCGTTGCAATTGTCATACTCGCCGTGTCAACTCCCAAAGATATTAGATAATCAGATGTATAGGATATCATTTCAGGGGTTTCATTGGGGTATCCGAATACAATAGCTGCAAATACAGCAATTCCGCTGTCATGACAAGCTGCAACCAAGTTCTTGATTGTTTCTTTATTATATTTTGCCTTCTTGTTCATCAAATTTAAGGTCTCATCATAAATTGCTTCAATTCCCAATAAGACAGACTTGATTTTTGCTTTGGATAACAGGGGTAATAAGTCGACATTCCGCACCAAGTCATCTACTCTTCCCTGAAAGAATATACTTATCGGAAGATTTTTCGCAATTAGTGCTTCACAAATAGGCTTAACATGACCTCTCATATCTGCTGTGAAATTATCATCAAGCATAACGAAGTTACCTCCTCCGGTAACTTCAACTACCTTATTGAGATTTTCTACAAAGTGTTCAGGTGACATTCTGCGTATTTTGCCACTTCCAAAGAAGTTACGGGTCTCACAGAAGTTACAATTAAATGAGCATCCACGGCTGGATTCTATACCCATTAGCGGTCTTTGACCTTTATTGGGCAAAAGGTGGTACGCCGGCGGTTTTAATTCATTAAGGTCAATTAATGGACTTGGCTGGTTTCTGACAAATTCACCGTTTTCCATATAAATTACCCCACTAGCTTTGCGGAAGTCTTGTTTCAAAATAAATTCCCTTAAACTTACTTCTCCCTCACCGGTAAATATCGCATCAACCAGTCCAGTTGAAAGAAGCTTTTCTGCAGAAAATGTCGCATGATGTCCTCCGGCAATTACTATAATTTCAGGGTTATATTCTTTGATTTTCTTTGCCAAATCCAAGCTTGCCGAATACGCAACTGCATATTCAACTGTAATTCCTACAACATCAGGATTAAACTTTTTGATTTTTTCCAGAATAACATGTGCCCTTGGATAGGTCCCATCTTCACCGTAACCTCCGATCCTGACATCTGCGATATCCTCAATATGTGCAGCCAAAGCCATTTGAGCATATGGAATAACCGGCACTTTACTATAAATTGTAGAGCTTGTTTGGCAGAGAAATATTTTCACTGATTACCACTCCTTTAAATGTTTTACACGCATGTCCCAAATTGATGTTAACCTTTTGGGTTTAGACTTGAACGCCACCTAATAAAACTGTATTGATTTTTTGGCAGACTGCTTCAAATGTTTGATCGGTAAGATTCGTTTCCTCACAGAATTTTATTACTCCTTCGGCATTGATTCCAATAATAATTGTTTTATTGCTAAGGACTAAATTCAAATCTCCCTTTATAAACTTTGAATCCCAATCCAACCAAATAGGTCCTATAACTTTCTGAACCTGCAGTAATTGATTCTTTATGAAATCCTTTGTCAGAAAATTAGGCAGCGGCGGTATTGAACCAAGCCCCTGCACCGCCAGGTTTTTATTTGAATACTTCTCCTTCAAAGCTAAGTTCCACTTTTTTGTATCTTCGTTATTTTGCTGCCAGGCGACCAATAAAACTAATTGCCTGCCTTTATAACTATCAATTCTGACTTCTTTATCATTCAAATCCACAAAGCATTGTCCTGAAACCTTTTTATTGATAAAAGTTGATTTTTCCTCGATTTGAATACTCTCTGCCGGTGCATTGGCACGTTCCATGAGTTCTCTTTGAAAAGTAAGCCATTCATCCATTGCAGATCCTTTAAACAACCACTCCGGATGCTTTTCCTTATACTCCATTACCAATTTGTAAGCTTTCGAATCCAAACCCCTTGAGAAATAAAACACAGGGAACAGCAAAGGGTGGTTTTCCCATATAATACCTTCCTGTACTGCAATTTTTACCAGTTCCGATCCGGGGTAAATCCTTAATCCCCCGTAAAAAAGAGTTGTCGGAAGACCATTTTTGCTGACCAAATCCATTCTTTCCACAGTTTCAAATGTTTCTTTCAATGTATAATAACTTTCACCCGGGCCGCCAATGCTTCCAGCCAGATACAAGTCCATATCCAGATCTTTGCACCATTTCGAAATATTAATCAAATGTTCTGCCGAATAGGAAGGACGGTTCAAATTTCGAAGCATTCGATTGGATGCAGTCTCCATTCCTATATCTACCCTCTGACAATTTGCTTTTTTAAGCAGCTCTAGAAACTCTTTGGTTATAAATTTGGGATGCAGTCCACATGTCCACGGTATTTGTGATTTTCTTTCAATAAGTTCCCAACATATTGCTTCTGCATGTTCCCTAGGCATATTAAAATCATTATCCAAAAAATCAATAGGAATATTTCCAAACCTTTGATTGAGTAGATACATTTCATCAACAACTTGTCTTGGGTCGCGGCAAACTGATTTTTTACCCTCAATACTTGGCACAGCACAATATACACAATTATAATTACAGCCGCGCTTCGACTGGAGACTAAGTGTAGCTTTCATGCCATATTTATTAGGTATGGTTAAGTATTTATCATCATAAATGTCCCAATCCGGCATCCCAATTTGAGAAGCTTGAAGCGGGATTGCTTTATTCAGAACAAACCTACCTTCTTCACAATATATAAGGCCTGGAATATCTCTGAAATCAGCCCCTTTTGCAATTCGTCCGGCCAATTCAACAAAAAACACTTCCCCCTCACCTATACATCCATACTTTAAACCGATATATTGAAGCAGTGGAGCTTTCAAATTGCTGACAGCCGTTCCGCCGGCAACTATCCGTTCCTCGCTTACCCCGGCTTCTTTTAAAAAGTCAACCGTATCCCGTATTAACGGTAATAATATGTGTGGAGGTGATGTATTATAATCATCGGTGTTTCGTATCGCCACACCGACTAAATCAGGCTTTTCCGTTAATACTGCCCGTTTTATTGACTCGCCCAAATTTTCTTCCCAAGCCAGATCCAGAAAAGCCACCTCATGTCCGGCAACCTTTAAGGCTTTTGACACATAAGCAATTCCTATCGGAAAAACCCGCAATGGTTCTTGAAATGTGTTTGTTGAAATAAGTAAAACTTTCATAAACGTTCTCCAATAATAATATTTGACTTAATGGTTGTCCATTTATTAAATGGCAGTCTTATGCACAGGCCTGATTAATACAGTTTTTACAGCTTCATGCCGCTAAACTTTTCACGTCCTTTAATAACAGCTTCCCTGTTTATCTCTGTATAACCAAGCTTTTGGAAGTTTTCAACCATCATTTTTAAAGCTACTTCTCTGGCAAAAACCGGTGTTTTATTAAATTCTTCAAGGCCATCTGCAGTCCAAACTAATCCATAATCATCTACAATTTTTGCAATTTCACTCTCTTCCTTAATCTCTTTAATACCCATCATTCCTTCCAAAATAGGACGAGCTTTCGAATAATAAGCATCAAATATCCTCTGTCCAACCGAACGAGCCATATTTTTAGCCCATTCAGTATCTTCAATTTTCTTGCTTACAGGGGTCTTTTCAATAAAGGGAACTTTCTGGTATTCAAATGTTGAAATGCCTGCGCAGGCCACTGGTATAGCCTTGCTTGAATACAGTGCAGGCCATAAGGTCAGAAAAGACATTTCCATTCCATAACCACCACCATTAGCAATTAACCCTACAAGCTTCCCCCTGAATAGAGATGACTTTCCAAAGTTTTCAGTGCCTTCAACTACGAGATCCTCACCCAAAAACGCTTTTGCACGGCCACCTATGAAATTGGTTGTAATTCCTGCTGCATGAAGTCCATACACCGGAAATGAGAAAATAATAGCATTCGCCCATTTTATTTCCTCAACCAGCTTTAATGTGTCATCCTTTTCATCTGCTAACAGGGGACATGCCCCACCACCCATGCATTTGCTGCATCCCTCGCATGGGATTATATTATAATCACGCAAATGTAACGATTTCGTAACTGCACCCAACTCTTCAGCAGCTTTTAATGATTCTTGCTGCAAATACCATGATATACTGGTTTCTTTATCTCTCTTATGGCTTCCGCACAAGCCCAGTATCTTCATATCTTTACATTGTTCTGTCTGTGTCACTTTTCCTCGCCCCTCACTATCCAATCATTTATTAAAATGCTTTTCGAGCCAATTTAGCATTCTTGGCACAACATTCCCGAAATGGTTAAAACAAACATGATCCCCATCTTCATAGTAGAGGAATTCTTTTTCACATTCCAAGCCATCAAAAATCCTTTGTGCCTCTGAATATGGAACAGTTATATCATCTCCTCCGTGAACGACCAAAACAGGGCATTTAATATTTTCAATGCAATCCTGCAATGTGTATTTTTCCATTTCCATAAGCATCTCATCTTCTGATAAGCCAAAAGCATATTCCATTGTTTTTGGAATCGGGAACGGTGCATTATAAAGAGCTTTCATTTCAAATGGTCCAGCCATATCTACACATGCTTTTACCCTGTGATCCATGGCTGCAGCCTTTAAAGCGAAGAATCCACCTGCGCTCCCTCCAACAAGAGCAATTCTTTTACTGTCAATCTCAGGTTTCTTTTCAATTTCATCAATAAATGCGGAAATTACTTTATAAAAGTCGGGTCTGAATACTTTTCCTTTTAAACGGCGCAACTCTCCTTGTCCCGGTATATCAAATGCAAGCATTGCCCATCCTCTGGCGATGGCGTCATCTGACGGGCCAGCTTTTTCTTCCTTAACTCCGTCAATACCTCCTATACTAAACAGGCAGGGAACACTTTTGGCATTGTCAGGATATCGTAAATATCCTCTGATTGTGTAATCTTCGTATTTTATTTCTATAACTCGATTGGGGGGGGAAAAATACCTGCCAGCCTCCTCGTATATAGGCACCATTTTTTCAAAAATCATCCTACGGTCTTCATCCTTACGAGCAAGAAATTCTGCAAACCGGTAATAAATTGCTGCCATTTTTAAGAACTGTCCTGCTGTTATATAACTTTTCCCGGCGATGGACTCTCTGGCATAATTCACATAACTTTCAGCCAAATCAGACCACTTTGGGATCCACTCATCAAAAGATTTTATACTTTTTAGTGTAATGATTACATCACTGGTATCAGCTCCGCCCGAAACCATTCGAGGTAAAATCGGTTCATGATCCCTAACTCCGATTTGATTGAAAAAATCCACCAATCCCTCACTCTGCATAGTGTCAACCGTCATAGCAACACCCCACCTCATTTGAATAGTCTATTTCCTTAATGCCTCGCTAGGTTTTAATCGCACACCATTTATAACCGGTATTATTGTTGCTACAACTGTAGCTATCATTCCATAAGAAAATCCTTTGATAAAAATACCCGGGCTAAATCCACCATAGACAACACCGGTTAGCTTAACAGAAAAATCCTTCATACCATTTCCTATATTAATTCCATGGGTTGACAGTACAAAGGCTACAATTCCCCCTGTTATCATTCCTCCAATGACACCTATCAACCCCAGCAGAAGTCCCTCAATTGTAAAAAGAGTTATAATCTCACTTTCATGCATTCCCATTGACTTCATGAGTCCTATTTCGCCTTTTCTTTCAAGTACAGCCATCATAATGGTATTCGCTATTCCAAAAGCAGCCAAAGATATTATGACAAGCTGGACTACTGTTGATATGATTCCGACAATTCCGATTAAAAGCGGACCCATACCAATCTGATTCCAACGTTTAAATTTAAGCCCTTTTAATGGACCCAGCCCTTTAATATGATCAATGATTTCTGATGTCTTGTTAACTGATTTTCCAAAAAGTAAAATTTCAGTTACTCTGTCTGTCATATTTAAAAGCTTTTGAGCAACCGGTAAAGGTATGTAGAAAGTTTTATTTAAAAGAGTATTTCCCGAATCAAAAAAGCCCACTACTTTATAGCTGACAATATTATTTTTATTATCCAAAGTTCTAACCCATAAAGTAACATTTTCCCCAATCTGAAGCTTAAGTTTTTTTGCTATCTCTCTGCCTACCATTATTTCATTGTTGGATTTCTTAATAATTCGGCCTTTATATATATAATCCGACAGGTTTAGTTTTTTTACTGCCGACTGTTCTATACCATATCCGTATCCCTGTTTATTTTTTTCTCCTTTGTATATTACTGTACTGAACTTAAGCTGACCCAGCACTGTTTCAATATCCTTAACTCCTGAGAGTGAATTTTTAATATTGGAATAATTTGATACATTTCCTGCCAGAGACATCATCTTTTCTTTAAGGTCATGATCTTTGGAAGTTACTTGAACATGCCCAGTGATAAGAACCGATTCATTGGCAATATTGGTCAGCATTCCTGATAAAAACGAATTACCTTGAACAATAATTTGTACTGCTATAAGTATCATAATAATAGTGAGCACGCTTCGACGAAAATTTCTAAAAATATTACGAAAAGCTATTTTAAACAAATTACCCATTCCGTTACCCCCTGTTCCCCGTAAGTGCTTCAATCGGCTCCAGTTTTGATATTTTCCTTGCCGGATAAAAAGTTGCTACAGAGGCTATTATTACTCCCAAAATAAAATACCTAAACACATCTGCAAAATTAAAATAAAAGTACAACCTGCCTGCTATAGGTGTGTCCCCCAGCGTACTTGTATCCAAAGGTAAGCCTTTTTTTTGCCCAATATAACAAATCAGGCTTCCAACAATTGCTGCAAAAATACTGCCTATTAAACCAATCACTCCTCCTTCAAAAATAAATAGCTTCATGATTTCTATACGCCGCAGGCCTAATGCCATTAAATTCCCTATTTCCCTTTTACGTTCTACCATTGCCATCAACATTGTATTGATTATTCCAACAGCAGCTATGATTAAAATAAAAATAGAAACGATATTCATCATCCTCTTGCGCAGCTCAACTACACTCACGTAATTGGCCGCCAAATCCCTCCAAGATAAAACCGTAACCTTATTATTATACTTTTGCTTATCAAATTGACCCATAACATTATCCAGTTGAGAATGATTATTAAGACTGACAACAATATCCGTAATACTGTTAAATTCCAGTAAATCCTGTGCAACATCAATAGGGATAAAGAAATCTCCCTCATCAATTAAAGGATTTCCAGTTCGGATCAATCCTTTAACTACCATTTGCCTTGTATTGCTTCCGATTTTTTTTGTCTGTCCAACAACATTTACCTTGTCACCGACCTTTAAATCCAACAAATCCGCCAAGTCATTGCCGATGACAACTCCGTTTTCCCCGGACTTTATATAACTGCCATCAATTATTCCTTCAGAACGACTGAATACTTTATCCTCTTTTGAGGGATCAATCCCAATACCAGTTACCCTTATTTCGTCTTTTCCATTATTTATCGCACCCTGGAATGTGATCCGTGAAGAATATGCATTTACCCTTTTATCATTGCTCAATTCCTTCTCTATTGATTTATATGTATTTAAAGGATAATCAATTGGGTTCATCATTTCATCCTGATCATATCCTTCAGCCATTACTTGAAAATCACTGCAATAAGTCTTGATATACAGATCACGTATCTGCCACTCCAAACCGATATTAAAGCCATTAAACACAATTAACAGCATTATTCCAAAAAAAACTGAAAGGACTGTAATTATTGTACGTTTTTTATTTCGAAAAATATTTTTAATAGCCATTTTAATCAGCATATCTTTACCCCATTTCTAGCGATTTTCTATATCGACTATCTTTCCATCCCTAAGCCATATTACTCGCTTTGCTCGTTCAATGACCATTTTGTCATGTGAAGAGAAAATAAAGGTAATTTTCTTTTGCGAATTTAAATCCTTCATTAAATCCAAAATTGACTCACCCGTAGCTGAATCCAGATTTGCTGTGGGTTCATCAGCCAGAACTACAGCCGGCTCTTTAACTAAAGCCCTAGCTATAGCTACTCTTTGCTGTTGTCCGCCGCTTAATTCAGACGGACGCCTTTTGGCCAACTGCAGAAGGCCAACCTCATCCAATATTTTATTAACACGTACTGATTGCTCCTTTTTCTTGAGTTTTCTTAGTAGCGACAGTGAAAACCCAATATTTTCATAGGCTGTTAAGACTGGTATCAAGTTATACGACTGGAATATAAACCCTAATTGCTCTCTTCTGAAGTCAGATTGAGCTTTTCTATTCATTTTGACAATATCCATTCCATTTACTATGACTTCCCCTGAACTTGGCTTATCCAAGCAACCAAGTAAATTTAGAAGAGTTGTTTTCCCTGATCCTGATGGACCTGCCAAAACAGTAAATTCTCCCTTTTCAATAGTTAATTCAATGTTGTTCAATGCAGTTACCTTAACTTGTCCGCTGCCATACTCTTTGGTTACTTTTTTCATTTCTACCAATGCCACTCTTAATACCCCCAATAGCTATTTATTCGGAAACCTAATATTAAAACAGTTTTTGGTACTCTTTAATTATATAGCTCAAAATTGGCTGGAATTCCATTAATTTGTACAAATCTCCCTCAACCTTAAACTTTCCTGCCATAGCAGCGCTTGGAGCATTCAATTCACCCAACATTATCTGTATAAACAAATCTGAATTTAAGTGTTCAATCACTGTTGCTTTACCTATCCTGCCTTTTTCAAAATTAAGCTTATTATCCTTTATGTAAAGAGAAGCCCACTCGTTAAAATCTAAGAATTCAAAATGAATCGAAAGATCACCGATTTTTTTAATAATCTCAATAACCTTCTCATTTTCAAGCAATACACAATATACTCTATTCAAGTCTTTTCCGATTTCATCAACATTTTTATAAATCTTTTTATTTGTCTGACTTTGCACATTGAGACCACTTTTGGAGTTAATCCTGCCATGAAGCAAATGAAATTTTCCCTGAAGAAACCATTCTATATTTTTGGCTGCTTGTTCCGGATATTCCAAGAACATGTAATGTCCGGCATTTTCAATGATAGTCAGGTGTGATCCTGGAATAAGGCTCCTTATATATTCGGCTTCTGCTATTTTACCGACGATATCATTTTCACCAGCCATAATTAAAACAGGAATCTTTATTTTACCAATCTCACTCTCCAAAGGAGTCCTTTTTAAGTTTAATAGACTCTTTGCAATTTCCGGATTTAACATCATCCATGATAACATTGTCTTTTCACGTATATATAATAAAGTGTTTTTTTCCGATTCGGGTTTATTATGCTTAAAGAATTTCTGGTTTAGCATGTTAATAAAGTTATCAACCATTGCGGGATCCTTTAGCATTTTCTCAGGATTTGTAGGTCGGTATTCACCCGGATTCTCACGTACAGCAGTGCCGGCAAGGATTAGATTGGAAACTTTTTCAGGTGCTTTAAAACCTATCTCCAAAGCAACAGCGGCCCCCAGAGAATGACCAAATATTATAAAACGATCTAAGCTCAACTTCTCAGTTATCGCTAGAACGTCATCGGCAAACTGTGAGGTACTGTATTCGCCCTCCTTTTTCTCTGAATAGCCATGTCCTCTGAAATCAATACTAATGACACAATAGTTCTTACTTAATATTTCTGCTAAAGGTTTTAAAATATCTTTATTGTCACGCATTCCATGCAATAATACTATGTTTTCTCCAGTACCTGCTTTGGTATAAGCAAAATTCAAACCATTTACTTCAATAAACGAGCTTTCATCCGGCTTACCGAAAACAATTTCCTTTAGAATCTCAGGACTTGCTATTGACTGCTGGCAAACCTCAGAAGAACAAGTAAAAAAACCTGGAGTATAATAAACAATTTTCTTAATTTCGTCCAAAGTAAGCGGACGATCCTTAATTATCAATTTTAGCCCCCCTTAGCTTCTATCATTAAGTTAATTTTTTTATTATTTGGAATACAAATCTTCAAAGCAGCTGACAAATTGCATCATTTTCTGCATATCTCCCTTCAAAACTGATTTCCTTTCATTATAAAGCTGCATAGGTGAAACTTTTCTGTTGATCATCCTGATATAGCTTTCCTTCTCAGTACTTATGACAGCCGCTGCTGCTTCAGGCGGCATGCCATTGCCTACAAACAATTTATTATTCCGTATTGTTGCCCACCATATATCCTCAGGGCTATCCGGTTCGAAACCGATGTTGAACTGTATAGTAATATTGATATTTTGTGACTTCTCATGCAAAAACTTCGAAGGCATAACCTTTCTAAAGAATTCCTTTGGTTTTATGTCTTCCTTCTTTTGAACCTGTTTCATAACCAGCTGTAAATTATCAAGCAGGTCAAACAATATATGATATCCACCACTGAGTATTTCTTTCAAAGTAGTTTCTTTTACTTCAAGATCATACTGTGCTTCATAGTTATTTTTTTTGTTTAATAGAATTTCACCGAATGTCAACTGATTTGAGAATTCAATCCATAGGCCAGTTCCATTATTGGTCCCTATGAACATGGTTGATTCATCATCAAACAATTTCTGAAACTTCAATAGCCTGTTTTTATCCTGTTTGAACCAATCATCTGCAATACTCCGAACGGCAGGCAACTTAAATTCGAATATAAGGCCCCATCTAAGCAAGCTCTGGATTTCCGTAAACCAAATAACAAACTCTGATAATGTATCCAGTGAAGCATTTCTTGCGTTGACTTTTCCCAGCATAAACATACTTAAAATATCATATCGGGCCAAAACCCAAAGATTTACAAATACATTCTGGTCTGTTTCAATACATAAATCATATGCAGAACCTTCCATACAAACATCTACAGGTAACCCATCCATGACATGCAAAAATACTACAGCTGAATCAATCATAAACTTTATAACTGCAGTATATGCACAATTCAAATTCTTTTTGGGAATATTTTCGCATAGATATAAATTAAGACCCTGCAGCATTTTCACCCATTCATCGGCATTTCTTGGACATGCCAGTTCAGGTGATAAAAGTCCGCGGCTCAACATGGCAGCAGGCGCTATTTCAGTAATATTCCTGTTGGAAGCATCTTCAAGCCTTCTTTTGATATTATCCGGCCTGAGGTAAAAATTTCTGCGTGCATTTGCAACTGCTTCCATAGTACTCTCAGGTATAGTTTTAACTATTCGATTTAATCCATTGAATAAATCGTAATTGGTATGAAGAATGTCGCCATTTTCAGCAAGCCGTTTTTGAAGCTGTGAGCCCGGGTATGGTGTAGCAATAAACATATGTATAATATCAAGTTCCCACCTAATAAGTTGATTAACAGTTTCATAAATCATTTCAGCAGTCTCGTTGGGATATCCTGTTACAATACTCCCCATAACTGCAATACCATTCTTATGCAAAGTGTTTATTAGATTCTCTATTTGTTTATTGCTTACTTTGGAATCTTTATTCATCAAATCGCGAGTTTGTTGGTATATTGACTCAATACCCAGTAAAAGAATTTTGACCCCGGCCTTAGCTATAAGAGGAATCATTTCCAAGTTATCCAAAAGGTTATCCATCCTTGCTTGAATCATAAACATGATTGGTAATTTTGCTTCAACCAATTTTTCACAGATAGGCTTAGCATGCCCTTTCATATCAGCTGTAAAGCAATCATCACTAATCAGCGCAAAACACCCGCCTACATCTTCAACAAGCTTTTTTGCATTTTCAATGAAATGATCAGGTGACATTTTTCTGGTTTTAACACCGCCGAAAAAATTGCGAGTTTCACAAAAATCGCACTTATATGGGCATCCTCGGCTTGATTCTATCCCATACATAATATTGAATGAAGTCTTTAACAAATGATATGCAGGTGGCTTTAAGTCGTTTAAATCCATTAGTGGAGCCGGACCTGTATTAACAACTTCGTTACCGCACAAATATATAACCCCTTTAACATCCCGGAAGTCCTTTTTAATAACGTAGTCACGCAGACTAACTTCCCCTTCGCCATAGAATATGGCATCAAAATAATGCGTTGATAGTAAACCCTCTGCTGTGAAAGTTGCATGGTGTCCCCCGGCAATAACTGTTATTTCCGGATTGTATTCTTTGACTCTCTTTGCTAATTCAATGCCTGAAGAATTAGAAGCGGCAAATTGTATAGTTATGCCAACAACATCTGGCTGAAATTCAATTATTCTTTTTATAGTTTCATCAATCGATGGATAAAATCCGTCTTCTGTAAACCCTGAAATCTGAACTTCAGCAACATCAGAAATATGTGCTGCCAAAGTACATTGTGCATGCGGTACTACAGGTATAAAAAATGAATTTATCTGAGTTTGACATAAGAATACTTTCAATTAACCTCACCCTCTCATATTAATGAATATTATTCTTCAACCTTCGAACTTTCGAATTATCAATGCACTATTTATACCGCCTCTGCCCCTGGCAATCTGTAGAGTAGTTTTAACCTCTCTATCCACAGTATTATTTGGAGTATAATTTAAATCGCACTGTTTATCTTCATTTTCATAATTTATTGTTGGAGGAATTTTGCCATTTTTGATAGCAAGACAATTAATAATAGTATCAATTGCTCCTGCAGCCCCAAATGCATGTCCGAACATTGACTTAGGACAACTCAGCGAAATGCTTTCAATTTTATTTCCAAACACTTCTTTTAGTACATTTGTCTCAATTACGTCATCCTCTTTTAATCCGCAACCATCCAGATTAATATAATCTATATCTTTTGGTTTAATTTTCGCCTTTGATATACAAGCCTCAATTACATCCTTATATCCCAAACCGACACGATCGTGGTTTTTATGATGAACCCCATCACAATTTGAATCAAATGCAACTATTTCTCCATATATTTTTGCATTTCTCCTCAGCGCGTGCTCAAGTTCTTCTATTAATAAAACTCCTGACCCCTCTCCCATAACCATACCATCTCTATCAAGGTCAAAAGGGCGATAAGCCGTTGTCGGTCGGTCGTTTCTCCTGGATAAAACTCCGCTTTTCATAAATCCTAAAAATCCATAAGGGAATACTCCTGCTTCAGTACCACAAACAACACACGAATCAATCCTATTTAGCCTGATTGAATTAAATGCATTTCCAATCGCAACTTCTGAACTAATCCTATCTGCTACAAATGTTTTACTAAAACCTTTCAACTTGTAATAAATGGAAATTTGCCCTTGAGGTGCTGTGTAAAACCATGAAATCGCCTGATAGGGGCTCACATCCCTATACCCTTTCTGGTACAAATTAAAAAGTTCTCGTTCACCAAAGCCTACCCCACCCAGACAGTTACCAACAAAAACACCCATTCTATTCCTGTTTACATCTTCCAATACTATCCCCGAATCGTTCAACGCCATTTTTGTAGCGGCCATAGCATAATGCGTAAATACATCTAATTGTCGTGTAAGCATAAAAGGAAAGCCATACTCTGATATGTTAAAATTATTTATTTCGCCTGCCATTTTTACCTCGAAATTAGATGAATCAAACTTGGTGATTAAACCTACGCTTGATTCGCCTTTTACAATGGATGTCCAAAAACTGTCCAAATCTAAACCTGATGGTGATACAACCCCCATTCCGGTTACAACAACTCTGCGCCTTTCCATAATTTATTCTTCTCCCTTTATTTTTCTTAAAATCATTGCCGCATGAAGACCTGAAAAACCGCTTGCATTTGTCAAAACGACATTCATATCTTTATTTCTACCCTCATTCGGTACCAAATCCAAATCACACTCATCGTCTTTTTCTCTGTAATTAATTGTTGGCGGAATAAAGTTATTTTCCAATGCCAGACAACATACTATAATTTCTACAGCACTTGCTGCACCTAATGGATGCCCTGTCATTGATTTCGTACCGCTAATAGGTATTTTATAAGCAAGTTCGCCGAAAACACTTTTGTATGCACCCATTTCATTTACATCATTTTGCTTTGTTCCGCTTCCATGAGCATTAATATAATCGATTTCGTCTTTTGATATCCCTGCTTCTTCTATTGCCAAATTGATTGCTCTTGCCAAATCCTTGCCATCCGGCTGTAATCCTGTCATATGAATAGCATTATTGACTGATCCAAACCCAATAATTTCACCATAAACATGCGCTCCCCTATCAACAGCATGTTCAAGCTCTTCCAAAATCAAAACAGCTGCCGCTTCGGCCAGTACAAATCCATTCCTAGTATTGTCAAAAGGTCTTGAACCCATTTCAGGAGGCTCGTTATTGGTAGATAAAGTACCAATTACCTCAAAGGCAGCTATAGTGACAGGTGTTATCGGAGCCTCTGCTGCACCACATATAACCATATCCATCTCTCCGCTCCGTATCTGATCATATCCATAGCCTACTGAGTCAATACCAGCAGTACATCCGGTGGCAGTTGTGCAGCAACAGCCTTTCAAGCCATAGCGGAATGCAATTTCGTTAGATGTTGTATTAGGCATGGAACGCGCATATGCGTACGGCGAAACATCTTCAGGATTAACAAAAGACTTTCCCCTATTGGTTAATACAGTAAATTCATCATCCATGAATTTGGTACCTGCTACCGCATTTGCTATATTTACTCCTATACGCTTTTTGTTAATATTCTCCCAGTTGATTTTTGCATCCTTAACAGCCTGATCAGAGCATAAAACTCCAAATTGAGTAATTCTATCCATTCTTCTAATTTCGTTTAAAGTAAGCCCCAGCTTTTCGGGATTAAAATTTTTCACAGCGCCGAACACTTTTGACTTAAATCCGAATTTATCATATTCCGGTAAATGGCAAATACCACTTTTACCTCTTACATTGCTTTCCCAAAAAGCATCCTTTCCAATACCAATGGGTGTTATTAACCCCACCCCTGTTACAGCAACTCTTCTCATACTCTAATAACACCTCAAATTATAAATTTAATGTCTCTTTAGCAACTTTCAAACCATTTAAAACTGTACCCATACCGCATGAAGGCAATGCAGAAATAATTACAGTAAGAATTTCACTATTGGTTGCGCCATTATTAATAGCCCTTTCTATGTGTATAGGCAATCCTTCAGTAGATTGCTTAGCGACTAAAATACCAATCAGCACCAATTCCTTTACTTTAGGCTCTAAAGGGCAACGCTTTTCAAGAGTCTTTATCAAATTGAAGTAGGCTTCAACCACTTCAGGTGCTTCATTTTTAAAAACATCCAGAGACATACATTAAGTCTCCCTTCCAAATTCTTATAAGAAAAATGATTCTTCCAACTTTAAGTGAACCAACCCGGTTTCAATTTTTTCTTTGAAAGAAAGCAGCTCTTCTTTACTGCCTTTATTGATATAACCTTCAATTTCTTCATCAGTGTGCCCTGTTTTTTCATCCATCCTAAAATCTTGAACCCATGTCATTCGCGTTCCACTCTGCTCTTTAGATAATAAAATATCCAATATCCAGTGTTTAAAGGGGTACATTGGTTCAAGCCTTACTCCGCGGGCTGAATAAGTCTTAATGTCAATAATTCGTTGGGAAATCCATGTCTCAGAGTGTTTATCCTCTTCAGAATGCTTATGATCATCGTCATCTTCATCATTTCCAGTAATTTTAAACATTATTTTTAATTTACCATCTAAGAGTTTTTTCTTTTCAATTGTCTCAGCCTTTTTATAGCCATGTAATTCAGGCCAGTTTTCAATGTTATTTATTATTAAAAACAACTCTTTAATATCTTTATTTATAACTATCGAATTCACAGTATAACCCATAACAGTTCTCCTTTTTATTGCACTTTATTTGCTACAGCTGCTTCAGAATTAGCACTGATTGTTCCCAAAACTGAATGGATTGTCGTCCATTTTGCAGCTTGAGATGTAGCTATACTAATGCCTGTCTCCTTAGTTAATGCAGATGCCAGCTCTACAAGTGATATTGATTCAAATCCGAACTCATCGATCAAATTTGTTTCTGAGTCAATAGCCGAGTTGATTCCAAACCTATCCTTTAACACTTTGCTTATAATCTTTTGAATCTCCATTTTAACCCCTCCAAAATAATTAATATTATTATAAAATTATGACAAGTTATGTCATTCGACAATCGCAACAGCCCTAATCCACGCTGCCCCTAGCCCCTTCAGCTTAATTGGCAGACAACTTACTTTGAAACCATAATTAACTGGAATCTTATCTAGGTTTGCAAGCCTTTCTATATGGCAATATTCCTTTTCCCTCCCAAAAAAATGCGCAGGCCATAAACATCCTTTATTTTTGGTTTTATAATACTGATTAACCATGACCATAATTGGCTTGTCCAAGGAATAGCAATCGGTTCCGATTATTTTTACACCCATGTCAACCAAGTACTTTGTAGCTTCCCGACCAAGTCCGGGTGCCTCGAAAAAGTAGCGGGGCGTCCCCCATTTCTTATCCGTTCCTGTTCTGATTAGGACAATGTCATTTTGCTTGATCTGATATCCTATTCTTTTTAATTCTTTTTCAATATCCTCTTTTGTTATTTCCTCCCCTGGCGCCTTATTATAAAATGACAGCAATACTCCGTTTCCATAACACCATTCGAGAGGTATTTCGTCTATTGACTTAGGCTTTCTCCCTTCACATTTAGTACCGAAATGCGCAGGAGCATCCAAGTGTGTTCCTGTATGAACAGACAAAGTTATTTTTTCTTCATTTATAAATTCACCATCCGGGAAACTATCTTTAGTAATTTTTTCATTACCCGCTGCATATTTAACCAATGCTTTTACTTTATCCCGTAATCTCTTTTTCCCGAAAAATATAACTTTTCTTCCAAATCTCGACCCACCGGAATGTGGTTGAGTCTTCACTTTAATTGGCATGGGTTCGGATGGATTTTGCTCTACACAAAAACTTAGGTCAATTATTTGCATTTTCTTTTCTCCTTCTTAATTCAAGGAATTCATTATTCTTTTATACGCTATTAATTGCCTGTCATTGAAACGTGTGTTAATATATCTATTCAAATCAGTAAAATCCCTATGGATGTAGCTAAGGTACTTTGGTCTCAAAATACCGATCTTTTCAATAGTATTATCCAGACTTTCATAATCCTCTTCAGAAGCAAAATATACACCCCGATAAAACAACAATATCAATTCCATTACCAATGGTTTTTCAAAGCCATCTGCTTTATCCAGAAGTTCCAATGCCTTTTTCCTGTCATCATTGATTATCGCAAGCTCAGACAAGTTTATGTAATAATTGCAATTTGTTGGCTCTCCTTTGATTAAATTGTCATAATATAAATAAGCAGCCTCTTTACCTTTCATTAAGCTAATGAAAATGACATAACGTTTAATTAACCAAGTGTTTTCAGAATCTCTTTTAATAGCTTCGTTATAATATACCTCAGCCTCTGAATACCTTTTAAGTTTTTGAAGAAAGAAAGCAAAATGACTAATATACCATAAATTATCCGGCTCATACTCAATAGCAAGTTTATAATAATATTCTGCTTTTTCACTGCTATCTGTTCTTTCAAGCAAATAAGCATAATATCCAATCTGTTTTAAATAATTCTTATCAATTTCCAGAATCTTTTCATACTGGCTAATGGCCTCTTTGTGCTTATCTTGCTTACCTAAGCAAATACAACGATTTAAAAGCATATCAGTATCATCTGGATTTTTATTTAATAAATCATCTGTTATCTTCAAGCTCTCAGAATACCTTAATCTCTCCTGAAGACATATAGCATATTTTTTCATTAAATCTGCAGGAGGATTAGATATTTTATTGACTATTCCGTCATATATCAATAAAGCATCTTTATATTTTTTAGCGCTTATAAATTCATCTGCTTCTTTTAGTTCTTTTTCAAATATCATTAGTGCAATCTCCCCGCAATCAAGCATTTAATCAGCATGTTAAGGCATACATAAAATTACATATACTTATTTGCTAACAAAATCCTTTAACTTATAAAGATCTTATGATATAATTAAAAATAGTAAATGCAAAATAGCATAAAGCTATTTCGTTGCTACCCATAAATCATCTGTTTCCGGCAAGAAGTTGTATGATTTATGGGTTTTTTATTTTTAAATATCCTAAACTTATATTATGACAAAGACTACCCTCATTAATGGCATTTAGTAGGAAGCCTTTTCTTAAAATCCAAGTTCACTAGCCAAATTCAACCAATATAACAATTTTCTTCACTATATTTTACTATAATATATTATGTCTACTATTTCTTGTATTCATTTTCATTATTATACATCAATAATACATTTTAGTCAATTATGTAACATTTTATATTTGTTATAAAATGTTGGATATTACTTTATGAAGTATTATATTGTAATTCCCTGTCTCCGTATGCTTTACTTTAGCTCCAGCCCATGAGGGTCAACTATTGCTTCAGCAATAACATCACCTTGTATTTCAGGATTTTGTAGTCATAATTATCATAATGACTATAATTAATGTATTTACAGATCTATAGATTGCGGAGTGTCCGGGGTTTTTTATTCATGTTTACCGTTCTTTATGATGTTAGCTCCATCCCACAATCTATACTGAAACTTATTGTCAAACACAAAATCAGATGAATAAAACTTGCTAGAAATGCTCCCACTAGTTTTGTCAATCAACCCAACGAAGTATTGACCATCTTTATCCATTATAGTTGCAACAAGTTCGGAATCATTGAAATCGGATAATGCATGAACATGATAATCTTTTGTCCAAATCTTTTTACCTTGGGGTAATTTTACTGCTGACAATTTATAATCTCCCAATATTTCGCAATAAAAGAATAATTCGTCCTTATTGATTAATAATTGTTTTGGCTCTGTTCCAACTTGCTTCTTTATTCTCCATAAAACTTTCCCGCTATCAATATCAAAACTTGTTCAGTTTGTCATTAAATAATACTGGTTTGCAGAGCAAATTCTCCTCTTCAAGATCAAATGTCCAATGTATATCTCCGCTTATTATATTCTGTTTTTGTATATGAAACTTATTAGGTGCGAGTATTTCTGAGTCTTCATCAGTATATCGAATGCAAATAAATAAATCGTCGTTTTCTTGCAAAGGATAACATGGGTAGCAGAAACTATTTCCTACCACTATTTTCTTAATTAGTTTCACTGTTCGTAGCCTCCAAAATATATAGATTAAACTTAATCAGTATGTCTCATATAATTGAGTTTCATATATGGATTTCTACTAGCCGTTTTATCATCTGTATAGTTTTAGGTATATTGATTGCATTAGGGCACTTTTTTTCACCTTATTAGTTCGTGTCAGAGAACCGTCCCCTGTCACCTCACTACTGTCATATACCGATTATATAATGAACTGCACACCTCCATACATTCCAAATACAAATTTCTGATTTCCTCATTAGGACAGACCCCTAGGTACGATTCCTTTTCCAGTATTGAAATTAATGGTTTCATTTTATAATAATATCTATAGTCGCTGTCTTTTTTCAGTAATTCGAGATAATACTCCAACATTTGTATATATATTTGCCCGCCTGATCTATATTCACACAGTTTCAGTAAATCATCATAAAATCCTATGATATCATCAGAAAAGAACCTGCCATGTTCTTCCTTGTTTTCTATCCCATAGTAATGTCCGAAAGGCGTAGACCATAACATACCCTTAACTTCTGTTCTCATAATATTGCAATGATACCAGCTATCATTTTTGAAAAGTTTATCAAAATCCAAAACTTTATACAGCATTGAAAATGTTGTAAACCTGCTATTTGCTATGTGATTGAATATTTTTGCATTATTCTCTTTATCCTTCAGGTTTGTTATGGAGCACCAGCATATGTAATTGGGGTCCAAACTGCCTATTATGCACAGCTTTTCTTTATTAATATACAAATCAAAATATGTTTCTTTATTGGTTAAATCATAATTTGGTTTCATTTTATTGCTTTCTTTTATCAAATTATATTCTTCCATGCCCTGTGAATTCATTTAATCACCTCAACTTTTATAATATGTCCTCATTATACATTATTGAAAGGAAATATGAAATTTATTAGGCTAATACGGTGAATTCTCTTTATACGTTAGTTGCAATAACTTCATAAAACAGGGAAAAGCCTGAATAACTAAAAACAATTTGCTTTTAATTATTCAGGCTAAAATTATAAGTGCCAACATTGCGATTTTTAAGAGATATGTTGTACATTTTCAGCACTTCGGAGAAGTACTTGATATTGTCCAAATGAAACTCGATGAAAAGAAATTTTACATTTATGTATTAATATGTATTTGCCCTTTACATTTGTATTAACTTTACCTGTTACCTTAATTGAACTTGTTATTAGTAACTTAAAGTTGGGTTAAGCAAATAAAGACCTGTAGTTAAAGCATCTGTTTTAGAATAAATCGAAGAAGTTTTATTCGGAATCACTCTAACACCGATTTTTTTTACTCCACTAATATCCATTGATACTGATTTAAACTCTCCTGCATCCACATGTGCTTGAGCAATAGCAACTTTAGTGTCACAATCATACACAATGATACTAGCTCCAAGTCCTGGTTCTACAGATGCTTTAGGGTCAAACCAAAATGTCGTAGTCATAGTTTTATACGAAGTACTATCCTTAAGTGTAATGCTCTCGTCTCTACCTGAATCCCAATTCCAACCTGGGTTCAGCATAACAAAACTATTTCTTACTTGTTCTGTTTTTTGCGTATCTGTATTTTTAAATTCTTTCATAGGAGCGACCTTAGTTCCTGTAAAGTTATCACTTCGACTATACGCCGTAACAAACTTTAAAGCATCTAAATTGTTGTTAGTCGTTGCCCCTATTGATATAGTCTTTGCATCTTCAGTAGCTGCTGTTCCAGTTAATCCTTGAATGTCACTCAATGAAATGTATGTCTTACCGTTAATGGATAAAACAGGAGCAAGAGTTCTTTGAGTAGCACAGTTAACTTTAAGGGCTTTTGTACTTGTGGTGCACTTAAGAATTTGTTCTAGAGTTAATAGAGTCTTTCTTGAATCATATGTAGCTTTTACTCCAACATTTGTCAACTTGCTTGCTGGAACATAAGTCTCATTATTGTAACTTAATGCTTGCACATTCGATACAGAACCTATAGTGGCTTTCGTTTGCAAAGTCGCTGTAACTTTAGCAATGATTGGCGCTGCCTCTACCCCTACAGAAAAGATTGATAAAGTTAACACTGATGCAAGTAGTACGTTTGTAAATTTTTTACGCATTAGTTTAATTTCTCCTTTTTATTTATTTTATTATAGACAATAGTACAATTTGTACCATTTATGTGCATTTGTTCCTCACTTATTACCTAGTACATTTTAGCTTATTTTAACAAAATGCTCTTTTGAAGTCAACATAATGTCCGAAAAAACAGGAAAAAGCCTGAATAACTAAAAATTAATTATTCAGGCTAAGCTTATAATCTTTCAAACCAATGCATTCTGCTTAGTTTCGCTATAGTATATCTACTGCACAGCGATTTGAAAAGCTACGCAGAAGTTTGGCTGTGCTGCCCCCGTTATACTTCCTTTAAACGGATCCGAGTCCCGGAGCAATCCCCAGCGGTATGTTCCATTGTTTCTTGCTGTTTCGCCTGTAAATGCATAGCCTACCTGGACACCTGAGGAAGGAAGATCACTTGCACATGTTATTTTTACAGAGCTTCCCGATATTTCAACCGAGCTGATAGTAGTTCTCGAACCGTTAGCGGTAACCTCAAAGCCTTTACCGTTTTTCCATTCAGTCTGGCTGCTTTGGTTCGGCGCGGGAAGTGAACTATCCCAAACGAGGGGAGCTGACGGCACATTGAAATTAACTGTGATTACTCTGCCGCTCTTTGTTGCGCTTGTAGGTTGAAGCGGTTTCCAGTCATGTCCGAGAACAACCTTTTCATAATAGACCTGACCTAATTTCTCGCCCAATTGCTGATATCCGCCCGAGGTTAAATGCACATGATCACTTGCGTATGTACGTTGATAATTGGGGCCTATACAGATTATATCACCCGGATAATCTACTCCTGCTCTCCATTGCGCTGTTGTTGAAACTGAAGTTCCGTCGCTGACATATGAGTGCTGCTGTACCAGTAACATCGGTATCTTCTGTGTTTGTCCCGTTATAGCCTTTATATCCTGGTTGTAGTCTGACCATAATTGACGTATATTACTTTCATAAGCCGTGTTTGCGTAATCGTTTTCTCCATGTATCAAGGTAATAGCGCCAACTCCGTAAGTTTTTCCGGCAGCTTTTGCCAAACGGTTGATAGCTGTTACTTCAAATATTGACGCGGCATAAGCACGCCCAGCATTTCCGGAATCTACCGCTCCTTTTTTGATTTTATCATAACCCTGGCCTGATTCACCGACAACGGTATGTGCCGTGATATAGTCGGTAGCCCCCGCAGCTTTAACCATTGCAGTTATCTGATTTGCCATCGATGTATGCGGCGTTTCACCCCAAATATTTTTGGGATAAGCAGCCGGAAAGCCTGTTGCAAGACTTCTTATAGGTTCAACCAGTGCCGTCATTTTAAGCGCACTGCTATTCGGGTCATATGGCGGAACCGATAAGCTGCCTAAAGACAGTTTCAAATTGTTGTACTTCTGAGTTGTTGATATAGCCGTAGCTCCATATCCAACCGAAAGACTTTGGCCTGTACCTATGATTCCGGTCCAATCCCAGGGCATATTGAGAGTAGGTTCTTCTTTCTCTCCGGGGAAAACTTTTATAATATGCAGTAAATATTGTTTCATTAGTGCCAAATCAAGTGCATCGACTGAACCGCTTGCATCCACGTCAGCTAATTGGGGATATTCAAGCTTTACAATTCCCAATAGCTTCGCTTTCAACATCTGCATATCCAATGCGTCTATAACCCCATCAGAGTTTACATCGCCTAATATGCCTGAGCTGCTTCCTGCAAATGTGAACCAGTTAAGGTTGAATAAGTATCCGCTTCCTCCTGTAAATACAAGATACAGGTTATGTACTCCGCTTACACTGTCAATACTGCATTTTGCATCAGTCCAAGAGTGCCAATCGCCTGTTGAGGCAACAGGACAAGTCCCTATCAAAGTTCCGGTAATACTATCAAGCCTGATTTCAATATTGCCGCCGCTTGAGCTGCTGGCTACTCTGGCCTGAAAGCTTTTAGCCGTTCCGAAATCAACATTGTTGTAAACAACATAATCCCCATTTTCAATGTACCCGATACTCTGACCGCCTTCGGTGCAGGTTTCGGTTTGGATTCCCGACTGGCTGCTATAGCTCTCTGCTTCGATCTGTGCAGAGGCTGAGATATCAGCAGCTGCCACATTGGTTATAGGGCAGAATAATGACATTATTAAAACCAATGCGGTAATAATTGCAGAACCTTTTTTCATTAAGCTTTTCATATACTTCTCCCTTTCCACCTTATAGTCATTTCGGCACAAAATCCTAGTGATATTAAATTCCGATGAATCTATTGACCCATCGGAATTTAACTGACTTCACAGATTACTTTGTGCAATAAGTGCTTACCATCCGAGTACTTCAATCATTTTTTCTGCATACCTCTTACCGAGGGTAACTGATGAATCATGGCTGAAATGGAGTCGGTATTGTGTATCAGAAGGATCCACAACCAATCCGCTTGCTGATATAACATAACAATTTGTGATTAAAGAAGGCAATTTATTCACCAGTGTATTGTGACCAGCACAAGGACCGCTGTAAAGCAATTCACCTGCCAGGAAAGGAACATCACCGAGGTTCAGGTCCTTTCTAATATCTTCCACAAGCGTTTTTACCTTGCTTGGCCAAGTAGTGTCACCGCTGTTTGATTCGCCCTGATGGAAAATGATTCCTTCAATAACTCCTCCCTTTTGCTGTGCTAGCTTTGCACGGTTGATAATCCAACTATATTTTGTACCTCCGGACTTCATAAAAGTCTCGATCTTTTCACCACTAATAGCGCATGGTATCAAACCAATGGTATCACCGGACGGAACTTTCTGTATCATGGTCTTGCCAAACCAGTCGCCAGGGCCTATGGCATCAAGCCATGAAGCATGCAGCGGAGGACAAGCCACATCCCATTCATCCGTCTTTCGGCCGAGTGCAGCGTTATTGTCATATCCCAATACAAGCACTCTAGGGTCTTCCACTTTATCAGAGGCTTGAGCTGCAGCATATCCGGCCATATTGGATTGACCCAGCAGCAGGAAGCAGTGGAATTTAGGAGTTTGTACCGGAATATCTCCGGGGAAAACTGTTATAATATGCAGTAAATATTGTTTCATTAGTGAGAAATCAAGTGCATCGAATGAACCGCTTGCATCCAAGTCAGCCAATTTGGGATTCTCAAGAGTTACTACTTTCAATAAGCTGGCTTTCAACATCTGCATATCCAATGCGTCTATAGCCCCATCAGAGTTTACATCACCTAATTTTGCAGTAGTACCTCCCGTAAATGTAAACCAGTTGAGGTTGAATAAGTATCCGCTTCCACCCGTAAATTTCAAATACAGGTTATGTGTTCCGCTTACACTGTCAATACTGCATTTTGCATCGGTCCAAGTCTGCCAGCCGCCGGTTGAGGCAACAGGACAAGTCCCTATTAAGGTACCGTTAACACTATCCAGCCTGAGCTCAATATTACCTCCGCTTGAGTTACTGGCTACTCTGGCCTGAAAGCTTTTTACGCTCCCGAAATCAACACTGTTGTAAACAACATAATCTCCGTTCTCGATATACCCTATGCTCTGACCGCCTTCGGTACAGGTTTCGGTTTGGATTCCCGACTGGCTGCTATAGCTCTCTGCTTCGATCTGTGCAGAGGCTGAGAGATTAGCAGCTGCCGCATTGGTTACAGGACATAATACTGATACCATTAAAATCAACCCTGTAAGCAATGCAAAGCCTTTTCTAAATAACTTTCTCATAGCTATACCTTCCTTTCTTCTGCCTCTTAAGTTTAAATACGCCAAGCCTCATTTGATTTTAAACATTAATTTTCAGCTGGCACGTATGGCAGTTCCTTAATAGTACCCAGCAGATATTGTTTAAACACTGCAAAGTCAAGTGCATCTATAACGGTGTCAGCATTCAGATCCGCAGCCACAAGGTCATTTTCTACCGGGAAGTCCTTGATTGAACCAAGCATATACATTTTCATCAAGGCAAAGTCCATCGCATCAACACGGGTATCTCCATCAAGATCTCCCACTTTTGTAGCTGCTTTTGTCTTAATCCTCAATACTGTGACCGAATAAGCCGGAAATTCATAGTTAAACACTGTACTTACTCCTGAAACAGTTTTGGCTGCCGGAGCCACCTTTACAGGTGCAGAAAATGAATTTTCAGCCCTTGGATCCGGATTGGACATAACGTATGCAGTACCCACAGGATCAATATAATCGGCTCCGTTTATTTTTATGTTTGAGTTCTCGGTATATGCATTTGCATTAACTGCTTTAAGAATTATATCCCCGGTAGAGTTATCCTTACTGGTAGTAAAGAAAAATGATTTATTGGAGCCGCTGAAGACAGTCGGTAAAATATTGCTGCCAAGGTTTTGGCTGAACATCTTTTGCACGTAATATGATGGGGTTCCGTAAACCTGTGAGCTATTGTAGACAATTGCATCAGGATTCCATTTCCTGTCATTGGTGTTTACGTACAAAGGTGCATATGAAGCCATTTTGACAACATCGGAGTTCCTTTCCATACCTGTCATAAACGCTGCTTCTCCTAAAGCTGCAACAAGGTTTCCCTGTCCGCAATCTTTGGTAACCGCATATTCGCCGACATAAATCTTCGGTCCCGATCGGCTGTACTTATCATATTTGGTTGCATTATTCATGAAAAATTGTGCAGTATCGTAGTAATGCTCGTCGATGTAGTCAATAGTACTTCCTGATATATCACAATTTGCAATACAAATTATATCCGGATATTTGGCCTTTATTGCATTGTAGAAAGACTGGTATCTTGCCGAGTATGTAGCCTTCTGGAAATTTTCCTCATTACCGATTTCTATGTATTTGAGGTTGAATGACTCAGGATGTCCATTTGCCGCCCTCTTAGCTCCCCAGGTTGTAGTTGCGCCGCCATTAGCATATTCTATGGCATCGAGGGCCTCCTGAATATATGGTTCCATGGAAACATTATCATCATGCGCCATTCCGACATTACAAACGTAAAGCGGTACTGAATTTGTGTCTTCACACATCTGAAGAAACTCATGGTACCCCATTCCGTCCGATGTTCGATAACCCCAAAGATTCCAATGTCCGGGCCTGGTTTCGATAGGACCGACAGTGGTTTTCCACCGGAATGCATTTGCCATCTTGTCGCCTTCGACAAAGCAGCCGCCCGGGAAACGGTTAAAACGCGGTTTCAGGTCATTGACCATTGTGAGGAGGTCATTTCTCAAGCCGTTGGTTCTGTTCTTATATGTAGGAGGAAAGCAGGAAACTACGTCAAACCATATTGTACCGGGTTTGTCTGTTGACAAAACAAATCTACCGCTTCCGTTTGTACCGTTTGCTGTCATTACGGCTGTGAATTTTTTCCACCCGGTTGTAATACCTGTTACCTTTGTTTCTACATATTTGACAGTACTGTTTTCGTTTTCCAGGCTGGCCGTTATTGTTCCGCTGTATCCGCTGCTGCATTTTGCAAAAAATGATACTGTATACACGGCTTTGTCTGTAACATTAATTCCCCAAAATCCCGTATTAGCAATCCCGACCCTGCCGTTTGTGCCTACACTGCCGGCTGTGAGTTTCAGGGAACGTCCTTGAGCACTGTTTAAATTATTGGTTGTATCCAATGCCATGCTCCCTGTTGAACCGTCGGAAGCAACTATTGACCATGAATCAGGTGCAGATGTATTGTCTTCAAACGAACGGTTTTTAATCAATTCGGCATATAATCCTCCGTCTGCGGCATGATTTATATCCTCAAAAAATATTCCGTACAGGTTCTGGCTTATTGCTATGCCGGTCTGGCCTGCATTGATGGTAATGGTCGACTCGCTCGTTCCCCCGGCTGCTACCTGCTTAAAGGTTGCATCCGCCTTATCGGTATCGCTGGAAATCGGATCAATCTGCAGTTTGTAATCATAATGCCTTAAATAACGGGTCGGGAAATTGTAGGATTGAAAAGACACATAATTGCTGTCAGCCAAGCCCGGTACCTTACGGAAGGTAGCATCCTGCTTGAATACATCCGAACCGTCGTTTTTCTGAAGTTCAAGCTTATAATCATAGTGCCTGAAATAGTACCCTGGGTAATTCACTGACTCGAAGGATACACACGAAGGATCTGCCAACCCCTGCACCAGTCTGAATTGTGAGTCCTCCACAGGTACTACAAAGCTTTCCAGCTTTCCTTTATAATCGTAGTGTCTCATATAGTAGCCCGGATAATTATAGGCTTCAAAGCAGTAAGTCATGTCTGCTGCCGATACCGACGAGGTCGTTGTCTCATTTGTAAACACCTGAAAAGACAATATAAAAACAATTAAAATAATCGCACATCTTTTTATTTTTAAGAACATAATACTAAGCCTCCCTTTGGCATCCCTTTCGAAATCGGCCGCATGACAAATATTCTTCTATTCCAGTCTATCCGCTAATTTTCGGGTACATAAGGCAATACCTTAATACTACCCAGCAGGTATTGCTTGAAAACAGCAAAGTCAAGTGCGTCAATTGCCTTGTCGGCATTCAGATCCGCAGCCACAAGGTCATTTTCTACAGGGAAGTCCTTGATTGAACCAAGCATATACATTTTCATCAATGCAAAGTCCATTGCATCCACACGGGTATCTCCATCAAGATCTCCTACAATAGTAGTAGTTGAGCCTTTATCGAATACAAACCAATTCAGGTTGAATAAGTAATCGCTTTCTCCCGTAAACTTAAGGTATACGTCATGTTTTCCGGTAACTCCGCTGATACTGCATTTTGCATCGGTCCAAGTCTGCCAGCCGCCTGTTCCTGCAACGGGACAAGTCCCTATCAAGGTGCCGTCAATCTTATCAAGCCTGACCTCAATTTTGCCTCCATTTGCATTATTGCTGGCTACTCTTGCCTTGAAGCCTGCAGCGCCCGTATCAAAATCAACATTTTTGTAAATAGCATAATCTCCATTCTCAATGTATCCAATATCCAGTCCGCCATCCGTATCTGTACAGGTTTCAGTCTGGATTCCTGACTGGCCGTTATATTTCTCTGCTTCAATCTTTTCAAACGCTGAAATAGGTTGTGGTGGTTCAGCGTCCGGTCCGGGTTCATCATTTAATCTGAACCAGTCAACATCCATATAGCCCGTACTTGCGGAAGGATTAAAATTCAAAATTGCATACTGCTCACCCTGGAAGGTGCCGTTCTGCCAATCAAAGCCCATTGTTATTGTTGTCCCGAGAGGCTGCCAGCTCTTCTCCTCACTGTCTTTCCAGAAAAATTTGGCCAGCTTGTTGCTGAAATTCATTTCTATCCTGAAGTATAAAGTATTTGCGGTTATATTGCTTACTGTTGCTTTTACCGTATCCTCTTCCGACATTATAATTCTCTTCGGATTACCGGTTACAGCTATATATCCGCGCGGATCACCTAACATTCCTAATCCGCATATATCTCCGGACTGCATGCCACTGCAGTCAATTTTAATTGTACCGGAGCTTTGAAGACCCTGGCCTTTTTGAGTCAGGCTGTTTCTTGCATTCCAGAAGCTGGACGCAGTAGTGGCTTTCAGCCTCAATGATGTTCCGGTCAAAGACCATTTTGTATTATCCGGATTGTGGTTCCACATCCACTGAAGTCCTAAAGTACTGGTATTAAATTCATCGGAAGCTGCCGGATTCTTGATCGGTTTATTTTGAATCGGTTTTGTATAGGTAGCTTCAACGGTGCCTATATGACCTTCTCTGCCAAACATCGGCCAGCCATTCTGCCAGGTAATAGGGCAGATTCTGGTCGGACGGCCTATTGCCCCGTCATCCTGATGCAGATAACCCCAGTAGCTTCCGTCGGGCAGATCTACAATACCACCCTGATGCCCGCCTTTTCCGGCCGTACACAGAGTAGTAGTTTCACCATAAGGCCCCCAAACGCTGGATGCACGTGAACAAACCAATTTTTGTGCAGGAACGGCATTAAAGAGATAATATTTACCTTGGGCTTTAACTAAATGTGACCCCTCGACATTATTATAGGATAGAATTGTCCGTTCTGACCCTGTTGTAGCGCTTAAGCTTGAATTCAACTGTATCATGCTGATCTTGTTTTGCCACGCTCCGCCAAAAGCCAAATATGGCGTACCGTCGGTATCGATAAACAAAGCCGGGTCAAAATAGCTTCCGCCTAATTCATTGTATTTCCACGGACCGGCTACATCCTTGGCATAATAAATACGGGTTCTTTGTCCGTCATTCATAGTAACCGCCACGTAAAATGTATCGCCCTTATATGCTATGGAAGGAGCAAAACATCCGCCGGCGTATTTAATCGTTCCTGTCATATTATACGAATCCGAGCCGGTTAAAACATCCATGCAATGACCGACAATCTCCCAGTTAACCAAATCCTCAGATCTGCAAATAACCAAACCAGGTGAATTAACAAAAGTGGAAGATGCCAAATAAAAATAATTACCGACCCTGACTATGCTGGGATCGGGATAGTCTGCATACATAACCAGGCTGTTGAAGGTGCCGTCCCCTCTGTCAGCCTGGTAGGCATTTACAATTACCAATTGTGAAATTATCATACACAATGCCAGCAGGATAGTCATAACTTTTTTTATTCTGCGTTCTTTTATTGACCTTTTAATACTTATCATCTTGAAATCCCCCCGTCATAATTTTTATTTTGGTATTAAATAAGTTCAGTTAATTTATTGTGCGGTATAAGGCAATTCCTTAACAGTACCCAGAAGGTATTGCTTGAAAACCGCAAAATCAAGTGCGTCAATTGCCTTGTCAGCATTCAGATCCGCAGCCACAAGGTCATTTTCTACCGGGAAGTCCTTGATTGAACCAAGCATATACATTTTCATCAATGCAAAGTCCATCGCATCTACACGGGTATCTCCATCAAGATCTCCTACAATAACACCCGCTGCCGGTAAGAATTTGAACCGGTTAAGGTTGAATAAATAACCGCTTCCCCCTGTAAACTTAAGGTATAAGTCATGTTTTCCGGTTGCCCCTATGGCGTTGCATTTGGCATCAGCCCAAGTCTGCCATCCTCCGGTTCCTGCGACCGAACAAGTACCTACAAGAGTACCGTCAGCTTTATCAAGCCTGATCTCAATACTGCCTCCGCTGGTATAGCTTGCTACTCTGGCTTCAAAGCCTGATATACCGGTACTGAAGTCGATATTCTTATAAACTGCATAATCCCCGTTCTCAATATACCCGACATCCAGCCCGCCGTCTGTATCTGAACAAGTTTCAGTTTGGATTCCGGACTGGGTGGTGAAGCTTTCGGCTTCGATCTGCGAAAAAGCTGAAATCGGTTCTGATTCCGGACTGCTTACAACGACCTGTGTACCATCATAGCTGACCGCTTTATCAGCAGCACTGACATTGACGCCATTACCATGATTGGGGGTCACCCATACAATATTAAACTTTCTATTAGCCGGCATACCGTTATAGCTTCCTGTCCTTGCTCCGATTGTTAACTCCTGGGTAGCCTCGTTCCAGGTAAACGGAATTTGAGAGTACTTGCCGTTTTCATAATTATAGGTATCACCCTCATCCTCATAGAGTGTGAAAGACCCGTTTTGGCCTTTGTATATGCGAATTTCCAACGGATCAATACTTTCTTCCGCATATTGAATATTCGGGCCCATGGGAACAATCGAACCTGCCTTTACAAATAGAGGTATCTGACTCAAAGGCGCGTTTGCTGTTATTTTGCTCCCTCCGTTAACTGTTGAACCTGTCCAGAAATCATACCATGTCCCTGAAGGAAGGTACACAGACCGGCTGGTTGCACCGGCGGTGACAACCGGATTAACAAGGAAAGCTGAGCCATATAAGAATTGATCTTGAATATTAAACACATTTGAATCATTCTGATAATCAAAAACTAAAGGACGCATTATGCTGTAACCTTCATTAGTGACTTTCCATGCTAACGAATACGTATAGGGCATCAAACGGTAGCGCAAATTGTCAATGGTGAGGAGGTTGGCCTTGGTAGCGGCACTCCACTGGTTACCGTACAATTCTCTTGAACCGCCTCCATGGATGCGGAAAACCGGACAAAAAGCTCCATACTGGAACCAGCGGGTAAACAGCTCGTTATTAGCTGCTGTGGACCAGTCCACACGACCCGGATGCCCCCAATAACCGCCGATATCAGTAGTCCAGTAAGGCATACCTGCTATCGAATAATTCAGTCCGGCAGGTATTTGTTTTGCAAAGGTGGCAAAATCACAGTTTATATCTCCTGACCAGCAAGTGGTTCCATAACGCTGCTGACCGGCAAACCCGCTGCGGGTAAGGACAAAGACACGTTTCTGGTTCGGACCGATCTTGCGCCAGCCTTCATACAACGCCTGACTGTGGCCCAGAGGATAAGCGTTGATGTATAATGCTCCTTTACCAAGAGCGGTATTGACAGTCCTCATATTTACAGAATCAGGATATGGCTGCGGTTCGGTATTATCTGCCCATATTCCGTCCCAGCCGTATTTACCCAAAAGGCGGTCAAAAATCTGCTTGTATACAAGAGTCCTTGCGTTTGGGTTCAAAGTATCATAAAAATGGTGATTGCCTCCGCTTGGAAACAACGCCCCTATAGCGTTCAGAGCATTATAGTTATCTTGATCCCCTGTCTTGCGAGGTGTGCTTGTGTATTCATACTCCGGCCAGATGGATATCATCCCGTGAACATTGGCATTATGCAGATTGTTCATAAGTGCTTCCGGATCTGGATAGCGCGATTCATCCATAAAATGCGACCCCCATGTATATGGAGTCCAGTAATCCCAATCCTGAACAATACAATCCAACGGAATCTTGTTATTCCTATACCCGTCCTTGACGGCAAGCAGCTCCGACTGGCTGGTATACTTGTCCTTTGATTGGAAAAGTCCGTAGGCCCATTTGGGGAATAACGGAGCTGCTCCGGTAGCTGTTCGGTATAATGCTACTACCTTGTCTATACCGGGGCCGTAAAAGAAATAGTAATCCACCAAATCTCCGGCTTCGGACACGTATTTGTATTTGGTATTATTTGATTCGGCTCCGTAAAAATCCGAGGTTGAATAGTTGTCCCAAAATATCCCGTAACCCTTATTGGAAACCAGCATTGGAATGCAAATCTCAGTATTTACATTTATCATATGCCGTTTAGTTCCTTTACGATTAATCACATTGTCCTGAAACTGACCAAGTCCATAAAGGGCTTCATCTGCAGGTGAGTTAAACAAAGTTTCGATCTTATTGGTGCTGACTCCCTCGACAGTTGCCGACGTCATGGTTTTACTGTATGTACTGTCTTCCGACAAGATAATATTGTCATTCAGATCGGTATAGCTGATTGAACCGTTACTCCTGTTGACCTTAGCCTTCATTCGTGAGGTAGCAATAGTCACTGTACCCGCATTTTCCGAGACGCTAAAATCGGGTGCTGACCAGACCTTATTAACGGACAATGATGTTTTGGCAGGTATGGAAGAAGCCGTGGTATATTGCACTCTGATAATATCTTCCTTACACACCTGCAATCTCATACAACCGGTGTTCATAGTAAATGTAACCCCGTTCGCATCAGTTATGTAGCTTCCTACTGACAAAGCCTGTACCCGTGACACCTTTAGTGGTCCAACCCCTGAAAAGACTATGCCAAGGGCTAAAAGACAAACCAGGATTTTTTTTATAATTTTCATTAGCATACCTACTTTCTCCATTGGATCCTAATTCCGCAGTTCTACAAGGTTTGTTAGCTTCACAGTCGGGAAAAAACTTTTTTTCTCTCTATCTTTAAGGTTTATACGGTAACCTGCCGGAGGACTGCTTTTATAGTCCTGTTTTGACTTGCAAAAGCAGGTACGACAAAGCAGGAAAGAATAACAGCAAAGCTGTGTTTTATTGCATAAGTTATACAAAGATTTTAATATTCGGCACCACATTTGGTGCAGTGCCGAATATTAATCATACTGCCGCTAACAATTCAATCTGAAATTAAGTAGCTTATTATTGTGCTGAAGGAATATATGGTAATGTTTTTATACTTCCCAGCAGGTACTGCTTGAATACGGCAAAATCAAGTGCGTCAATTGCCTTGTCAGCATTCAGATCCGCAGCTACAATGTCATTTTCTACTGGAAAATCCTTGATTGAACCAAGCATATACATTTTCATCAATGCAAAGTCCATCGCATCCACACGGGTATCTCCATCAAGATCTCCTACAATAGTAGTTGGTAAAGCGGAGAATTTGAACCAGTTAAAGTTAAATAAGTATCCGCTATCGCCGGTAAATTTGAGATATAAGTCATGTTTTCCGGTTGCTCCGCTGACATTGCATTTTACATCGGTCCAAGCCTGCCATCCGCTGGTTCCTGCAACTGAACATGTCCCTACTAAAGTACCGGAAATACTGTCAAGATGGAGCTCAATCTTTCCTCCGCTGGTCGCACTGGCTACTCTGGCTTGGAAGCCTGTAGCACCGGTGCCGAAATCAACATTTTTGAATGCTATATAATCACCGTTCTCGATATATCCAACATCCTGTCCGCCATCGGTATCTGTACAGGTTTCGGTATCGACTCCCGATTGGATGCTGTAATTTTCTGCTTCAATTTTATTAAAGGCCGATATCGGGTCTGGATCTTGAATAGGACCCGGGGTGTAATTTCTGATAAGGCCCAAATCCCATTTAATCTGTTGGTATTCACCCGACATGTTTGTAGTACCCTGGATGAAGAAATCAACCTTGTTGATGTCATTAATTTCAAGCTTCTGGTTGTAACCTGCACGGATTAATTCGCCGTGTGAAACGTTAGTTGTCCACTTAGTCCCATTGTATTTGGTAAGATTACCCTTTGTTGCCCATTTATTATTAACCAGTGTCCATGGACCCCCGGCACTGGAAGATTTGAACAACTCATAGCTTCTTCCGTCTATCATGGCTTCTACAAGCAGATAGTACTGACCGTCGGCAAGACTTTTATAGACTGCCGCTGCTTCAAAAACGTTAGAGCAGGCAACTGTTGGGCTACCCCAGCCTTTAGGGAAATTTGCAAGGGAGGTCTTGCGCATATACAATTTGCCAGAACCATCACTTGGTGTATTGTACATATAAGCATTTTGATCGTCGCAGATTATATAATAATCCCAGCCCATATTTCCGGATATACCGAAGGATTTAGGCCCAGCCCATGAATTGGGGTCAGTCGGATCTGTAGATGTTGAATAAGCTGCACCATAAGTTCCGTCCTGGTAAACAAGATACCATAATTTCTGAGGCTCGTAATAGAATAATTCGGGTGCGCAGAAATAGCTTTCACCGATTTTACTCATATAGGTGCGTTTTGCTGTTTTCAGTTCGGCAACCGTAGATGCAGACGTAAAGCACATCTGCCATCCGCCGCTTTGATTTGCGCCGGTGTAATAAACCAGATATTTGCCGTTGTAGTAAACAATTGTCGGGTCTTTTGCTGCATAATAATCATACGGCAGGCACTGTCCGTGAAAAACAACCGGATCATCAACTGTCCACGACGGATTGGCAATCGGTTCTGCACTAGCTGCAGGTCCGATTAATGACAGTGTTAAAACAAATCCGGTAATAATTGATAAACCTCTTTTCATTAACTTTCTCATAATTCTTCCCTTCCTTTTTATGGATTTTGCAAAATACAATAAACCGTTTACTTCAAGTTTCATTTACTTAAAACCTGAAATGCAGCAGTTTATTATTGCACAAAATTTCTCATTTAAAATAGTGATTTCCGGCCGGGAAACAAAACCTTATAAGATTTGATTTTCCCGACCGGAAGGAATCACCCTTAAGAACTGATTATCTTTACGGATTATAAGGCAATTCCGGTATAGCATGCAGCAGGTATTGCTTGAATACAGCAAAGTCAAGTGCATCTACAGCTTTATCAAGATTCACATCCGCAGCCTGAAGGTCATTATCCACAGGAAAATCTTTAATCGAGCCTAGAAGATACATTTTCATCAATGCAAAGTCCATTGCATCAACATAGGTATCTCCGTTCAGATCTCCTACAGTTACAGGCGCTTCTTCTTTACCGAATACAAACCAGTTAACGTTGAAAAGGTAGCTGCTTCCGCCTGTAAACTTCAGGTATAGGTCATGTTTCCCGCTTACCTTGTCAATTTTGCAGTTAACATCGGCCCAAGTCTGCCAGCCCCCAGTCGAGGCAACCGGACAAGTACCTGCTAATGTACCGGTAGCACTATCAAGCCTTATTTCTATCTTTCCGCCGTTTGCATTATTGCTGGCTACTCTTGCCTGAAAACTAGTTGCTCCGGTTCCAAAATCGACATTATTGTATACTGCATAATCACCATTCTCGATATAACCGACATCATCCCCTCCGTTTGTATCTGAACAGGATTCAGTTTGGATCCCCGATTGGTCATCGTATCTCTCTGCTTCAACCTTTGTAAAAGGTGATATAGGACCGCCGCCTAAATCCAAACCTGCACCGTCAAATGGAATTACAATAACCTTGCTGCCATGTTTGTCGTTGCCGAGTTCCTTATCTTTAGCAACATCTATTGCTGCCAGTGTCATCGCAACCACATGACCGTTCTCCATGTATACATTAGGACGTTCCAGCTTATTCCAGTGATTTGCCGTACCATTCGTATAGCGGATAAAATTCGATGTCGGGTCAAAGGCATAACCTGATTGCAGCTTCCAGTTGCTGATGCCATCCTTGGAGGTGAGGTGATATGCCTTACGAGTGTCCCACTTATTGACAACAATATGATACTGACCGCCACTGTACCACATACAAGGATCTTCCATGTTACCCGTCGGACAGCCTGGAGTATTTGCATAAATATTAGTTCCTTGAATGGTGTAAGGTCCGCATACGTTATCGGCAATACCGATTACTGCATCTCTTTCAATCAACTCATAACGTCCATCCGGACGAAGCATAATGTAAACATTAGATGCTGTATAAAGGGATGAATAAGCATTTTGAGCAATCGATACACTACCCAGCTTTGACCATGGCCCATTTAGGGAATCGGATACAAAAATATCCGCCGGCCGCCTGGTTTCGCTCACAAGTATGGCATACCGCCCGTCCTTCAACTGAAAAGGAACCACATTATGGCCTTTACCACCCTGATCGTTCGGCCAGCACATACCCTGATCGGTATAAGGCCCATACAGGTTAGAGCTTGTAGCATGTACGGCGACAGAGCCGAACCATCCGTTGTGGCCGGCACTCTGATCCCATCGGCTTGCAAACATATGATACTTGCCGTCAGGCCCCTTGATTATTCCCCCATCCCAATAACAATACTTTGACATGGTTCTGTCTTCCAATCCATTTGATTGATCACGGGGACCTACATCTGCAGCGCCCCAGCAGGTAGAAGACAGGGACTCTATAATCGGTGTTGCTGTACAGTAGTCAATGAATGCTGATGCAGCATATACTGTCCCTTGAAATACCATTAACGCAATTAATCCTGCAATAAATACCGAACATCTTTTCATAGTCAGCCATTTTAACCTTTTTGTCATGCATACTCTCCTTTCAATATACATGTTTCACCAAACCCCAAAACGAAATATTTTAAGGCTTATAAGGCAATTGCGGTATGATATGCAGCAGATACTGTTTGAGAACTGCAAAATCAAGAGCATCTACTGCATTGTCAGCATTCACATCCGCAGCCACAAGGTCATTTTCAACCGGAAAATCTTTAACCGAACCGAGAAGATACATTTTAATCAATGCAAGGTCCATTGCATCAACATAGGTATCACCGTTGAGATCTCCCACAATGACATTATTATCTTTTCCGAACTTCCACCAATTCAAATTTAACAGGTAGCTGCTTCCTCCTGTGAATTTCAGATATAGATCATGCTTTCCACTTACTCCGCTAACACTGCACTTTACATCTTTCCAAGTCTGCCAGCCGCCAGTTCCTGCAACCGGACAATACCCCACTAAAGTACCGGAAATACTGTCAAGCCTGATCTCTATACTGCTTTCGGCTGTGTTGTTACTTGCTACTCTAGCCTGAAAGCTTGTTGCACCTGTACCGAAATCAACATTTTTGTAAACGACATAATCGCCATTCTCGATATATCCGATATTTTGACCGCCATCCGTATCTGTACAGGTTTCGGTCTGGATTCCTGACTGTTCGCTGTAATTCTCTGCTTCAACCTTTTCAAAAGGTGAAATCGGTTCTGGAGGTTGATTATCCGTAAATCCTGCAGCACATGCCATTTGTGAAAAATTCCACAGGCTTTGCTTCCATACGTTCCAATCATGTCCTGCTCCCTGGATGAGCCAATAGGTATTGGGAATACCCTTTGAATCACAGAAAGTGTGAACCCCTGTACCGTAATTGATAAGGTTGTCATTGGTTCCGTAAGAAATAAACAATAATTTCAGCTGCTGCTTAGCTGCAGTCCCACCATCAGGGAACAGAACGGAATTAGATTTAGTGTTTGGTGCTGCAGAAAATGATCCGATATATGGGAACATATTCAGATGTGTCAGCCCATTATTGAAGGTTTGTCCGCCGCCCATTGAGAGACCTGCAAGTGCACGATGCTGGCGGTCTGTATAAACAGGATAATGTGATTCGACATATGGAATGAGGCAATTGAACAAATCGTTCGTAAAATTCTCCCATCCATCAGATACTCCTGTTCCTGTAGCATTACCATTCGGAAGTACAAGGATAAACGGTTGGATTTTTTTGGCTGCTATGAGATTATCAAGGATAACATTCGGTGCACCGTTAGTGTACCACTCGTCTTCATTTCCGCCGATGCCGTGCAGTAAATACATGACACTGTATTTGTTGCTCGTTGAATAATTTGGTGGCAGATAAATTCTCGCCCTCCTCTGGCTGTTTGTAGCCGTGGACTGATAAGTAATATAACTGACCTGACCATGCGCAATACTGCTCTGGGCTACATCATAACCTGACGGTGGTGTAGCCGGAAGTGTATCGGCCGCCATTACGCTTACAGGCAATGCGAAAGCCACTGCCAAAACCAGAAATGCATGTATCATTTTCCCACTTAATTTTTCCATTAAGGTTTTAATTTTCATTTCCATTTCCTCCCTAATATTTGTTATTTAACCTATACTTTGTACTACACCTCTGCGGGGAATTTATTAATCATTTTAAGCAGATACTGCTTTATAAGTGAAAAATCAAGAGCATCTATTCCGCCGCTGGCGTCAACATCAGCTGCTTTTAAACCGTCAGCAGAAGGAAATTCTGTTATCGACTTGAGCATGTACTGCTTCATCAATGATAAATCAAGTGCATCTACGCCGCCGCTGCCATCAAGATCACCATATTTTAATGTTGGAGCACCGTTGAATTTCCACCAGTTCACATTCAAAAGATAACCGCTTCCCCCGGTAAATTTCAGATATAAGTCATGTATTCCGGTAGCACCTGTTATCTTACAGGACTTATCAGCCCATGTCTGCCAGCCGCCTGTTCCCTCAACGGCACAGGTTCCAATCAGCGTCCCTGTTGGGCTGTCCAGACGGAGTTCAATATTTCCCCCATTGGTTGCTGAAGCAACTCTGGCATCAAACGATGTAGCGCCCGAACCGAAGTCCACACCCTTTACTTTTATATAGTCTCCGTTTTCGATATTGCCTACATCCATTCCGCCTTCACTACACTTTTCAGTTTCAATTCCGGATTCCCAGCAAATTGTTTCAGCTTCGTTTTTAACATACGGATTAAGATTGCCGATCTGGGTTGGTCCGTTTTTTGTCATCGCGATAGTTGGTATTGTACCGTCGGAATTGTATTTAAATTGTTCGATGCATACAGAACGGTGGTAGCTTCCGCCATCGGGCAAATTGCCGGTGTGATAAAAGAAGTAGGAATTTCCTTTAAAATCGCATACCCCCGGATGGTTTGTAAAGCTGTTTTGCGAGCCCATAATAGCGCCCTTGGAGCTCCATGGTCCGGTAGGGCCTGTACTTGTTGCATATTGAATATTTTCACCATTCGAACCCATACCGGCGTATACCAGGTAATACAAATTATTTCGCTTGTAAAACCATGGACCCTCTATATAACCTGATGGTTTTGAAGAAACAGTTACAACGCTGCCTGAATAAGAAATCATGTCTTGATTCAGCTTAACGTAATAACAGCCGCCGTTCCCCCAGTATAAGTAAGCCTGTCCGTCAGTATCGATGAAAGCAGTAGGATCTATATCCTGCCCGCCGTTATATGTTACCAAAGGCTTTCCGATAGCATCGGTATAAGGCCCTGTCGGACTGTTTGATACAGCAACGCCGATTGCATAACCGCCGGTTTTTCTTGTTATAGGTACATAGAAATAAAACTTTCCGTTTCTTTCTACAACCTGACCGGCCCATGCATCGCCCTTTGCCCAACTAAATGAAGTATAAGCCAATGGTGAGCCATGATCGGTCCAATTTACCATGTCTGTTGAAGAATAGCATCTCCAATCCTTCATTGTATAAAAGTTATTTTCTATTGTATCCTCGTCATGCGTGGTAAACAGGTAACAAGTCCCGTTATATACCATTGGGGCCGGGTCGCAAGTGTAAATGGTTTGTACAATAGGATTGTCCGCATAACACACTGTCGGCAGGAATAGAGAAATTACAAATAAGAGAACCATAATCTTACAAACTTTTTTCATAGATTTACCTCCCAATCCATTTTCATGTCCCATTTTTTGTAACATCAAACACCTTTAAATTCGTGCTTATAATGTTGTGTCAAGAGTTCAAAAGATGCGGTTCAATATAGAAAGCAAACCGCACCTTTTGTTTTTATTTATTGCTTTGACATTTTTGCGTACTTACTTCTCAACAGGGAATTTATCTATCATCTTAAGCAGATATTGCTTTATAAGTGAAAAATCAAGAGCATCTATTCCGCCGCTGCCATCAACATCAGCTGCTTTTAAACCGTCAGCAGAAGGAAATTCTTTTATTGTCTTGAGCATGTACTGCTTCATCAATGATAAGTCAAGTGCATCTACCCCGCCGCTGCCATCAAGATCACCGTATTTTACAGTTGATGTATTCAGGAATTTAAACCAATTCACATTTAAGAGGTAGTCGCTTCCACCTGTAAATACCAGGTATAAGTCATGCTTCCCAGAAACACCGCTAACACTGCACTTCACGTCGGTATAAGTCTGCCAGCCGCCTGTTCCGGCAACCGTGCAGGTCCCAACTAAAGTTCCGCTGGCTGAATCAAGCCTGAGCTCGATTTTGCCTCCGTTAGCGTTGTTACTTGCTGCTCTTGCCTGAAAGCTTGTTGCACCGGTGCCGAAATCAACATTTTTGTAGACGGCATAATCGCCATTTTCGATAAATCCTATATTCTGTCCGCCAGTCGTATCTGTACAGGTTTCAACCTGTATTCCTGACTGATCGTTGTAATTCTCTGCTTCGATCTGTGAAAATGCGTCTATAGGCTGTGGATTAGTTACATCAGGCTGACTCTTCATATAATCTCTCAGCCATGTAAGAGCAGGCCTTTCCGATCCGTTACTGCGGATCAGATAGCTATTGTCGATCCATGTATGTCCTTGCAAATAACCCCATAAGGTAATGCCTTTTACCGCAGAATGCTGATAGAATACACTGAAAATTGACTGCATCTTGTTTTTCTGTGTAGTATCGTCTGCAATATTGAGATCGAATTCGGAAATATAGACCGGTAATCCTGTTGCTCCAAGTCTGTCCAGTTTTTTCTTAATATTATCCGGGCTAGAGTTTTCAAGGCCGTGAGATTGACAGCCAATACCGTCAATTAAGTTTCTGGATTTAAGTATGTTTATTACCTGAAGGTAGGTATCAATACAACTATAATTGTCGCATAGTACATTATAGTCATTGATTAACAGCTGGGATTTCGGGAAATATTTACGTGCCTGTTCAAAGGACCACACTATCCAATCCCAACCTGTTCCATACAGATTGTTGTCACCGCCTATGTCATTTTTATAAGGCGCTGGGGCATGTCCAGGCATAGCTTCGTTTACAACATCAATATAATCCAATTCGGGGAAATTCTGCGCTACAGCTTTATACCAATTTTCTATTGCTGTTTTTCTTGTAGTTCCGGAAATATTATTCAGCCAGCTCGGGTACTGCGAGCCCCAGATTAAGGTATGAAATTTGAAAGGAATTTTGTTTGTTTTACAGTAATTGTACATTGTTTTGGCTGTACCGAAAGTATAGTTCCCCTGCTGCGGTTCGCATGATGCCCACTTTGAGGCATTCTCAGGGGTTAACTGATTCCATAATTCAGTAAATTTTGAAGGTTCGCTTCCCGCGTACCATATATTACCTACCCATTTAGCCTTATTTGTTGCCATTGCAGCATTGGCAGTAAGACAATAGCTGCACATTATTGAAAATACCAAAAAGGCAACAAACATACTCCTGAATATTCTGACTTTCCCATTCTTTTTTTTATTAAACATACTCATAAACCCCCTTTTTTATAAAAACCTCTTAGTACTACAGCTCAGCAGGAAATTTAGTTATTATCTTGAGAAGGAATTGCTTCATAACAGCAAGATCAAGAGCATCTACTCCGCCGCTGCCGTCAACATCTGCTGCTTTCAAGCCATTAGGAGAAGGAAACTCTTTTATTGCTCCAAGAAGGTACTGCTTAATCAGTGACAAATCAAGTGCATCTACTCCGCCGCTGCCATCAAGATCACCATATTTTATTGAAGAACCGTTAAATTTCCAGGAATTGATATTAAACAAGTAGCCGCTTCCACCGGTAAAATTCAGATATAGGTCATGTTTTCCGCTTAATCCGCTGACATCGCACTTAACATCGGCCCAAGTCTGCCAGCCGCCCGTACCTTGAACATTACAAGTTCCCACTAACGTACCTGTCGTGCTGTCAAGACGGATTTCGATTTTACCGCCGCTGTTTGCCGAAGCTACTCTTGCTTCAAAGGATACCGCACCGGTACTGAAATCAACACCTCTTACCTTTATCCAATCTCCGTTTTCAATATTGCATACATCACGGCCGCCTTCGCTGCATGCCTCCGTATTAATACCTTTTTCCTGAGCCATTGTTTCAGCTTCATTTGTTATAAAAGGATTTACGGCTTTAAGCTGTGTCAAGCCGTCTTGTGTAATAGTAACCTTCTGTATTGTACCGTCAGTATTGTAATTCAACTGATCTATGCATACACTCCTTTGGTATGTTCTTGCATCACCCGAAGGAGCACCGTTATTTATCGCAACAGCTCTGTTGTGATAAGCTATGTACCACTTTCCCTTGAATGAGAATATTGCATGATGGTTATTGTTGCCCTCATTCAAAGGAGGATTAGCCAATACAGTACCTTTGTATTGAAATCCGGTCATCGGGTTGTCACTCATCATATAGTCAATAGTAGCTGCCCCTTTGGAAAAATTGGTAGAGTAGGAATAGTAGTATTTACCGTTATACTTGTGTATCCATGAGTCCTCAAAAAAGATCGGTGCCGTAATAGAAGATGCAGAACCGTTGATACTTATCATATCATCGTTGAGTTTGATTACTCTCGTATTCCCCTCACCATTACCGCCAAAATACAGATATGCCTGTCCGTTATCATCTACAAAAGCACCCGGATCAAAGCACCAAAATCCACTAGGCGGATTTACACCCGGAGTACTGTTGTTTACCAATGCCTTACCTAATGCATCCGTGAATGGGCCTGCCGGACTGTTGCTTACAGCAACTCCAATACCACCCGCACCGTTTCCATAATACATATAGTATTTATTATTTTTAGCAACAACTACAGGAGCCCAGGAAAGCGAAGCCCAGCCTGAAGCTTTGAAAACCTCGCCGTGATCGGTCCAGTTCTTCAAGTCATCTGTGGATATACAGGTAATATCATTCATAATATAACCCGGCCTGCTAGAATCATATACATCATGAGAACAGTAAAGATACAGCCTGCCGTTAGCTTCCAGACCGGACGGATCAGCTGTATAACGTTGGTAGAATATCGGATAGTCTGCAAATACTGTACTGACACTAAATAATGAAGCAAGTACACAAACTATTAGAAGTATTGACAATTTCTTTGCCTTTTTAAACACATTTTTTTCCTCCCTTCAATTTTTAAAACAGGCCTTACCTTTTAGATTTATTTCTGCTTTCACCCCCCTTTACAAGTTGTTTATTATAATGGGTTTATGGTTTCCATTTTCTTGATAATATGCTCTTAAACGGAAACCACACACCTCTTTTTCGGCAAAAAGGACAATTCCATATCTTTTTGCAGTTTTATGCAAAAAATAGAGTTGTCCCCTTTATATAATACTTGTCCTATTATATTTATACTTCGTATCTTAACTACTTTGGGGTACTCCCATAGCTTTAGATAATTCTCATATCAAATCAGCTGCTGTAAAGCAATTTTTATTGCGCTGAAGGAATATAAGGTAATGTTTTAATACTTCCCAGCAGGTATTGCTTGAATACAGCAAAGTCAAGTGCATCTACTACGTTGTCAGCATTCAGATCTGCAGCCACAAGGTCATTTTCTACCGGGAAATCCTTGATTGAACCAAGCATATACATTTTCATCAATGCAAAGTCCATCGCATCCACACGGGTATCTCCATCAAGATCTCCTACAATTGCAGGAGTTGCAGTACCAAATGAAAACCAGTTGATGTTAAACAGGTATCCGCTTCCCCCGGTAAACTTCAGATACAAGTCATGTTTCCCGGTTACGTCGCCGACACTGCATTTTACATCGGTCCAAGCCTGCCAATCGCCTGTTCCTGCAACCGGACAAGTCCCTAACAAGGTACCGCTAATACCATCAAGCCTGATCTCAATATTACCTCCGCTGGTGGCACTGGATACTCTAGCCTGAAAGCTTTTTGCACCGGTACTGAAATCGCAATTTTTGTAAACGGCATAATCCCCGTTTTCTATATAACCGATGCTCTCCCCGCCTTCGCTGCAGCTTCCGTTTTGAATCCCCGACTGGTCATCGTAGCTCTCTGCTTCCAATTTAGAGAAAGGATTTTTAGGTTCAATCTGTGTGCCTTTCAGGTCTCCTACAAAGGTTGTAACACTTTGAGCGGGAAGCTGGGCTGTAAATGAGCCGTTTGATACGGCAATATTTGAGCCGGCCGCAATATTTTTACTGCTGTCCGTTATATAAGCAGACATACTTCCGACTGTTCCGTTCTGAATATTAAATTTCTGGCTTACTGCGGAAGTGCTTTTGTTGATTGCAACAATAACAACCTTGTCATCGCCTTTATATGCCGATACATAAACATTGGTATTCGGATTTTTTGTTGCGTCAACCCTTATATAACCGGGACGGATATATTTCGAGAAATGAGCCATCATGTAACCGCGTTTACTTATAGTTCCGTCCTCTTTCATAGGACTGTATTGCCTGCGGATGTACCACCATACATACGCTTGGAAATTTCCCTCTACCATAGCATTGTGCATATTATATGCAACCTCTAATGCTTCAGGCCAGCGATCTGCCGAATTAGCATCACTATTCGGAACGTATACCTCTGTCATCCATAACTCTTTTCCTGCCCCTTTTTGTTGGAAAAGAGGGTAAGGCATATTGCTGACACTGGTGCCATAGAAGTGAGCACCAAGGATATCCATATTTGCAAGAGCAGTGGAATCATTCAAAATAGGGTCTGACATATTTTTAAGATACTGAAATGATTCAGGTGCTATTACCCTACAGTTAATTGATCCTGCATTATTTTTCATAAAGTTAAGCATTTCCTGTGGAGTCCACCATGTCCAATCATTTGCATAATCAGGTTCATTCTGCACAGATATGGCATACAGATTCACACCGTTATTTTTCATATATGTAACGAAATCATTCAGATGCTGCGCATATGCAGCATACTTATCATATCTTAGCCGTTTTTTTCCGTTAACGGTTTCAGTCATACCACTTGGGGGATTCCATGGAGAAGCAAAAACTATTGCACCTTTTTCAACAGCTTTTTGTGCAGTAGCTAATTCTTTAGACCAATTACTTTTATCTTCGTCTACGTGGATTCTTAAAATTGAAAAACCCAACTGCCCATTTTCGTTACCAAAAGCTGTTTCTCTTTGGGCTGCTGTCAAATCTCCGGCCCACCCCGGGTGGTTCATTCCTCCGAAACCGCGAATCAATTGTTTTTCTGCCGATAGATTCACTGTTACATCACTTGCTGCCGAAACCGGTACAGCGAATGTTGGCAACACTACAGTTAAAGAAAGCAGTAATGCACAAATCAATTTTTTGTTAATCTTAATCATAGCTTTTCCCCTTCCATACTAAATAAGATTCCAATCACAAAAACATTAAACCATATTAATCTGTTATAAACTTGCACCTAGGAAAACATTTATAGCATGCAGCAAATATTGTTTCATCAGTGAAAAATCAAGTGCATCGACTGAACCGCTAGCATCCAAGTCACCCAATTCGGGATTCTCAAGAGTCACTACTTTCAATAAGCTGGCTTTTATCAGCTGCATATCCAATGCGTCTATAGCCCCGTCGGAATTTATGCCGGAACAGTAAATATCAGCGATACTGCAATTAAGGGTATCAATAATAAACCCAATGATTTTTTTACACTCATAAACATAGCATTTCGCCCCCGTTTAAATTAACCTTTTTGATTTTTCTCAAAAGCTGTCATCTTTCTATAGTGCCGAATAGACGGTTTGCAAACTACTAAACCGTCTTTTGGCTTTTCATTATTCAACTCTTACTTAATTATTTATACTGCACCTTCTCCCGGGAAAACATTTATAGCATGCAGCAAATATTGTTTCATTAGTGCAAAATCAAGTGCATCTACTGAACCGCTTGCATCCAAGTCAGCCAATTTGGGATTCTCAAGAGTTACAACTTTCAATAAGCTGGCTTTCAACAGCTGCATATCCAATGCATCTATAGCCCCGTCAGAGTTTATATCACCTAATTTAACTGTCTCTTTGCCGAATACAAACCAGTTCAGGTTGAATAAATAACCGCTGCCGCCCGTAAACTTCAGGTATAAGCTATGTTTTCCTGTAACTCCGCTCACACTGCACTTTGCATCGGTCCAATTCTGCCAGCCGCCGGTTGAGGCAACCGGACAAATCCCTATTGAAGGTCCGTCAATGCTGTCAAGATGGAGTTCGATATTACCTCCTTCTGTACTACTTGCTACTCTAGCCTGGAAGCTTGATGCACCGCTGCCGAAATCAACATTGTTGTAAACTACATAATCACCATCTTCAATATATGCAACATCCAAACCTCCTGAGGTACAGGTTTCAGTCTGAATTCCGGATTGGTTGCTGTAATTCTCAGCTTCGATTTGTGAAAATGCCGATAGCTCTATGGGTTTGCTTGAAACCTTAAGCATAACAGTACCGTGTGAAGGTACCGATGCTGTATATGAACCATCAAAACTGCCTTTGTCTGATTTAGCCCATAAGTCTCTGACAGAAACACTGCCTGTCAGGCCGATATCTGACCAGTTAACTGTTATATTTGAAGTTGATGAATTTCTGTTCAACAGCGCAACCGCTTTTGTAGTTCCATCGGTGCCGAGAGGCTTAACCCAAACCTCAAGACCATTTGTACTCTTAACCCTGTGTCCCTGGATTCCTGCCGGATCCTGGTCAACAGCTATTACTTCATTATTAAGCAAAATATCCTTTGTAGCTTGCGTCATAGTTCTTATATCATTTCCTGCAATAAGAGGTGATGCCATCATACACCACATGCTCATCTGGGAACGGTATTCCTCTACAGTACAACGGCCGTTTCCAATCTCAAGCATATCTGGATCATTCCAAGCCCCCGGCTTTGCTGAGCTATAATATTTTTCATTAAGATCTATGCAGTTTATAATGCCTTTCATCCAGTTCGTTCCATTATCCCATTTATCTGTAATATCACCGGTTGTACGCCACAAATTACCGGTTGCAGGCATCCAATCCTTGTATTCCCAAGCACATATACTGAATACTATAGGTCTTCCGCAATTAGCAAGTGCGGCCTGCATTTTCTGGTAATCGGTTTTCATATCACTTCCGGCTACAATATTACAGTTGTCATATTTCAAGTAATCAATGCCCCATGATGCAAATGTCTTTGCATCCCTCTGCTCATTTCCGTAACTTCCGCTTTGATCAATATTCATACATGTCTTGGTTCCACGGCATCCATATATTCCAAGCTTAAGTCCCTTAGCATGAACATAATCTGCCAAAGCTTTCATTCCACTAGGAAAACGTGTAGGATCAACTCTCAGGTTTCCGCTGGAATCACGCGCCGGATTTGCCATCCAGTTATCGTCAAGATTCAGGTATATATAGCCTGCATCCTTCATACCTGTGCTTACCATTGCATCAGCAATTTGTTTAATCTGAGTTTCATTAATATTTCCCTGAAAAATATTCCAACTGTTCCATCCCATCGGCGGTGTTTTGGCAAGACCATTATCCGATGCAACTGAATTCAAAGAAAACAAAAAAGTAAACATAGCCAATGTACAGCAAAGTGTGATCACTGAAACCACTTTTTTCAACATAATACCTACCCCCAAAATCAATGTTTGCCGGTGTTTATAAGGGTTTTCCGCCTCCCTGACATTGAGTTTGAATTTCATAACTAATCCATTTACTCATCATCAATTATAGAATGTAATATTTTCCAACTCAATGTATATCCTTTCGGAGTTTGTTTAATAATTTGACACCATTAGATTATTTTGGATTTTTAGGTTTTAATTTGTTAAAATTTTTTTTGATTTATGGCATTTTTTTGTAGTATTGAGATAAAAACATCGAAAAACGCCGGATTCTTAAGCTTTTATTAAAAAAGAGGATACAATTTCGCATTTTCACCTTATCCATAAAAATACGGAGTTATATCCTCTATCGATTCTTTTAAGTTTAAGCTTCGTTTCTGAATTCCTTAGGGGTAATTCCCAAGGCCTTTTTAAAAATAAAATTGAAATAATGAGGATCGCTGTATCCTACATTATAGGCAATTTCAGCTGATTTAAGCGACGTGGTTTTCAAAAGCTCCATAGCTTTTTTAACTCTGATCTTTGTCAGATATTCTGTAAAATTCTCTCCGGTTTCCTGACTAAAGACGGCACTGAAGCGGCTGGGACTGACATTGACATAGGAAGCAACAGAGTTTAAGGAAATATTGGAACTGGAAAAATTGTTATGTATGTACTCTTTCGCTTTATTTATTGTGCTGATATACTTTTTTTCAACCTGATTATCCCTGAAGTCAAATACTTTGTTTAAAAATCTTTCTGTCAGTTCCCTTAGCCTCTCTATTGAATCAATTTCAATAATCAGGCTGTTTAAATTGCCTATCTCGGGTATCAGCTGTTCAATATCCCCTCCAAGCTCATTTATAAACCTTGAAGCATTCAATACTATGTCCAAAAACACATAATAGATATAAATAAGAGACTTCATCTCTACTTGATTCAAACTATTTATATATTGCCGCACAAAGATCTGTACATTGGATTTCAGACCATTTTTCAAAAAATCATAAACATCGTCTTTATTTATTTCAATGAACTCTTTCTTTTCTCCCATAATAGGCTTTATATCATTTATTCCGAGAATTTTGCTTTTGCCGTAGACATAACGGTAGTTTTTTATTGTATCCGCATCCTTGTAAGACTGTGCGATTTCACGTATCCTTTCCCTAACACTTCCGATACTGATGCATAATATACAGGAAGTCTTTCTTTCTACCTCGTATTTGATGGAATGAGCCAGCCCATATGCATTGTCCTCAAGCCTTTCAACATTATCTCCCTTAATAATCAGTATTGTCTTCCCCGGGTTCCTTCTGAATTTTATAACATCATCATTTCCCATTACTGCATTGTCTATCAGCACCTCGGATTTCAGGAACTCCGAATACTCGGCATCCATTGAATCTTTTGGGTTAATTTCGGATTCAATGATTACTGCAAGGTACAATTTAGATATGATATTGATATGAAAATGGGCACAGTTATTTATTATCTCAACAGGAGAAAGCATTCCCAAAACCAATTCGTTTAAAAATTTGTCACGGAATATAGATGTATTTTTCTCGATTTGCTTTTTTATTTTTTCAGTATTTTCTCGTTCCTTTTTTTCGTCTTCGATTTGGAGAACAACCTTTTTTAAGGATTCATTGAGATCAACCGTACTTATCGGTTTCAGCAAGTACTCAGCAACCCCGATACGCATCGCTTCTCTAGCGAGTACAAACTCATCTTGTTCACTAAGAATTATAATCTTGATCCAAGGCATGTTTTTCCGAACTATCCGGCTTAGCTGCAAACCATCCATAAAAGGCATTTTAATATCGGTAATCAGTATGTCCGGCTTGATTTCCTGAATTAAAGGCAGCGCAGATTCACCATCCGGCGCTTCACCTGAAAAGATTAAATGAGTGGTATCCCACCTGAAACTGTTTCGGATACCCTCACGAATTGCGATTTCATCATCCACCAGAAATACCTTATACATAATCTCACTTCTCCAAAGGAATAAGAAGGTGTATCTGGCACCCTTCCTGATTCGTTTTGAATTATCAATTGTATTGATTTTCTAATGAGGTTAATTTTCTTATGCACATTATTTAAGCCAAACCGGTTTTCTCTGACTACGATGTCAGCGCTATTATAAAGCTAAACCGGTATTTCCCTTTAGATTCCTCGCAAATAAGTTCACATAAAAAAATCAGCTGCATGAGGTTTTTTCATAATTTTGAATAATTTTTTTAGGATTACAATTTTTTATTTTGCAGTAAATATAATAATTTAATGTAATTTATTGTAGCCTCATTTATATTTATATTTTAACATTTCTTAATTTTAAAGCAATAGTAATATTGTTAATATACAAAAGCAATTTTAATGTGCTTATCGAAGAACAGGTTTTACCCATAAAAAAAACCCCTATAGTTTAGGCTATAGGAGCATAATTTCTATTTATAACAGACTGCGGTTAATAATATCTGTAATTTGTTCGGTATGCTTTTTTATAAAGAAGTGATCCCCTTCAAATCGATAAAATGTACTTTTTTTATTAGTCAGTTCTTTCCATGAAGCCATACTTTCGTCAGGAATACTGTCTTCGGTTCCGCCTAAAACTGAGATATCACAATCCAGCCTTGAGGTTTTTAAAACCGTTTCATACTCTTCAATAACCTTATAATCCCCCTTCAACACAGGAAGGTAGAAATCTACAAGTTCTGCATTATCAAAGAACTCCTTTGGCGTACCCCCGGTCTTTTTTATTTTTTCCATGAATTCAACATTGTTTAAATTGTGAATCTGCTCTGCATGCGCTGCAACATTTGGCGCTCCCCTGGCTGCAACAAATACATGTTCAGGGCCTTTTAACCCATATTCTTTAATCTTCAGGCACAGCTCATAGGCAATTACGCTTCCCATACTATATCCGAACAAGGCATATCTGGAAGCGGTAATTTCATTTTTTATGTTTTCAAAAACATCCCAAACCAATTCATCCATAGTGTTTGGCATCGGCTCGGAACATCTTTTTCCTCTACCGGCCAATTCAACAGGATACAATTCAATAGTTTTATCCAAATAATTTTTAAAGGGATAATAAATCGAAGCTGAACCGCCAGCATATGGAAAACAGAATAGTTTCACTTTCTTCCACCTCTTTGATAAAAATATTTTCATACCCGCATTATAATTATTCAATACTCCCCAGTGCATCGATCAATCTCTTCAGATTACCGGAGTATGAGTCCAGCAGCTTATCAATGGTGCTGTCTTTATATTCCTGAATATTATAATGGAATTTAAGATTAAGTATATCATTTGTTACATTTAAATCCAACACAAAAGTGTATTCCCTCTCGGATTCCGCAGCAGCCGTAACCCCGCTGGAAATCGGTGAAACAACAATAGGCTGACTGCTGTCCGTCTTCCTTCCAACCAGATTTCCTGCGTAATTAAAGCTTATTTCAGGCTGGACGGAGAACATGAAATTGTCGCGGTTTTCCGGAGGTGTAAGGAATTTTAATATTTCATATCCGATTCCGTTCCCGGGAACACTGTCAAGACCGTCTTTCACATGATTAAGCTCTTTGGTCGGATCACTCCGATCAGTCAGCTCCAAAAGGAAAGGATAGTACACGGAAAACCAACCTATTGTCCTGCTTATATCCATGTCTTCAAAAATCTTTTCCCTTCCGTGCGATACTATGTGAATAAAAGTCTTGTCCGAACCCGACCAATCTCTGATTGCCATACCGAGTCCTGTGAGTAAAATGCACTGTATATCGATTGACATTTTGCCGGATATACCCATAAGTTTTCTTGTGTATTCTTCTTCAAGCAGTTTCACAAAGACTGCACGATTGTCTTTTATCTTGTTGCTTACAGCAATACTGTCCTTAGGCAGAGGAATCGAAACAGATTTTTCCACACCCTTCCAGTAGTCCAATTCTTCCAAAAGCTTTTTGCCGGCAGCATATTCATATAGCCTTTCCGACCAATCCTGAAGGGATGTGCTTTTTTCAGGGAATTGTATATCTTCACCCTTTAACAGTTGAAAATATGCGTTTTCCAAGTCACTCAGAAAAATATTGCTTGAATAGCCGTCAAAAATAAGATGATGTATGATTAACAGCAAGTGGTCGCCATCGGCAGTATGAAACAGAGCAAGCCGGACAAGCGGACCGTTTTCGAGATTCATGCTGCCATGAATTCTATTTACTTCAGCAGCAATGGAATCCTCCAGGTTCGCTACACCGGTAAAATCAAATACTTCCAATTCGAATATTTTACCTTCAATGCCCCTGTTATACTGTGTAATCAAGCCATTTTCCCTTTTAAAAACAATCCTTAGTGCGTCATGATGTTCAACAATCTTTTCAAATACCATAGTAATGGCTTTTTCATTTAATTTCATCCTGCTGTAGAGCATAAATGCACAATCCCAATGCTCCATGTTTGTAAAGTTCCTGCCGAAGAACCTTTTCTGAACCGGGAGGAGTTTTACTTCACCCGTAACCAATTTTTCTTCCGGTTGATTTTTGGGTATTTGCGACTTCTCCGTTACCTTAGCGATCTTTGAAAGCTTGGCAATGGTAGGATTCTGGAACAGCTGCTGTGGAGTTATATGAAGTCCGAACTGATGAGCCATGTCTATCAGTCTCAAAGCCAGCAGTGAATCTCCGCCCATTCGGAAGAAATCATCATTAATGCCGATATCGTTCCTGCGCAGAACCTTTTTCCATAAATCAGCAAGCAGCTTTTCCATTTCATTGGTAGGAGCAATATACTCGACAGTTGATTCCAGCCTGATGCCTCCTGCACCTGCCAAAGCCCTTCTGTTTATCTTACCGGAAAAGGTTTGCGGTAATGCAGACAAGCGCACAATGCATGAAGGTATCATGTATTCCGGAATTCTTTTACTCAAATATTCATATATCATACCGGGCAGTTTACTGTTTTCACCCTCTGCAACAATGTAGGCTGTAAGCTGCTTGTCGCCCATTGGATTATCTTCAGCCATTATTGCAGCAGCTATAATTTCTTCCATTTCAAGCATTACCGTCTCGATTTCGGAAGCCTCGATCCTTATTCCGCGAATCTTAAGCTGTAAATCCCTGCGCCCCAGATGTTCCATACATCCATCAGTCCTGAAGCGTCCCAGGTCTCCCGTGTGGTATAAACGAATTCCTGCAGCTTCGTCTGCATATTCGAATACTGCATTGGTTTGCTCCTCCAATTCCCAATACCCCGGGGAAAGGTAACGGCTGCGAATGACGATTTCACCAGGCCTGTTGTAACCTACCGGTTTTCCTTCTTCATCAAGGAGAAGAATTTCCGTATCCTCTACGGGGTATCCTACCGGAACGATGCTGCCGATCATAACCGAATTTTTGTCCATAACGTACTGCCGGATAACATTCAGTTCGGTTGCACCCAATCCGTTTACAAGCTTGCAGTCATCCTCAAAATGTTTCTTATACAAATCGAAGTCAATCCGTGAAACAGGCTCACCGCCGAAGTCTATCACTCTAAGGCCTGGGAAGGTCATTCCGTCTGGAATACTCGACGTGAAATGCCTGAATACGGTCGGAACTGAATGATAAACCGTAATCTGTTTATCGTTGATCCAATGCGCCAAGCGCTGAGGACCTTTGCTGCGTATATCGTACAGGCAAAGTCTTGCACCTGTCAGCAGTGCGGCAAACGTATCCATCATTGAGGCACTGAAGCTGAAGGACGGAATTAGTGAAAGGCGGTCATTTCTGCTTATATGAAGGCCATTGACATAATTCATTATAAAATGCTGAAGGTTTCTCTGTGTCTGCATTACTCCTTTAGGGTATCCCATAGAGCCGGAGGTATATACTATGTATGCAAGGCTGTCCGGGCCTCCCTTGTATTGTGGCAGGACAAGATCACTCTCTTCCTTCACTTCTTCCAATTCGAGAATGCCTACATTTTTATTTACATTGTTCCGCAAGGAATTTGCCAGTTCCGCATGAGCTCTGTCAGTTACAATAAGACGGGCATTTGTATCCCTTAGGATATATTCAAGCCTGTCTGCAGGAAATTTGGGATCCATAACGACAAATGCCTTTCCGGCTTTCAGCGTTCCGAGAATTCCCGTCAGCATTCCTATGTCGTGACCCAGTAAAAGGGCTACTAACTGCGGCCTTCTCGGATCTATGGCATCATTTGCCTGCTTATTCGGTTCTTCCTTTGAAAGCGTACACTGTTCAATAGCTTTATAAGCCGTATCTTTTAAAGGATTGGCTGAAACACCGGAAGAACAGAGTGGGCAATGAGGGTTCTTTTTAATATCTATTTCCTCCACAAACCGTCCGCTGAAGCCTTCTTGCCAGTCAAAGCCCTGCTCCCTGCACAGTTTTAGAAAAAAGTCGCTGAAGGGATAGGTTACGATTTTAAATCCCCTTGTCTGAGACAGCTTCCTGGATGCCTGCTGATTAAAGAAGAAATACTTGTTATAAGCCGGATTTTCCAATCCAAGCACTACTTTTAAAGCTTCGTTGCAGGCAAACCCCGTGCTCAGGAAGAGTGCAGGCGATGAAACTGAGTTCGGAACCTTGTTTTTCCCGCCGTCAGCCGCTCTCATAGCTCTTACGTGTTCCAGCTTACCCGCATCATAGAGGCAGTGGAAGCAAGGAGTGTATGGCGTATGAAATATTGCTGCATAAGAGCTTCTTTCAAGCATTGAGGATATTACATGAGGAATTCCTCTGGCGACTGCACATTCCGATAGTATGAACTTAGCCTCTATATCGTCGACATTGTCAAAAATCACAGCCGAGTCCCCAACCAGTTCGAAAACATTATCCCTTGTGATTTTTTCCTGCCTCACAATTACCTTGACATTCGGATTAATCCTTTGGACACTCATTGCGGCTGAAACAGCCTTATTCATGCCTATACGCGATTCATCATGGAGCATCTGCCTGTTGAGGTTGGAAAGCTCCACATTGTCAAAATCGCAAATAATTATAGTGCCGACCCCGAGCAATGCCAATTGAAAAATGGTCGGCGACCCGGAACCACCGGCACCTGCAGCAAAGACAGTTAGCGCCTTGAGCTTTTCCTGTGCCTCCAGGCCCCAATTATCAAGATACAACTGTCTTGTATACCTTGCTTTCTCTTCTTTTGTCAGGACGTACCTGTCATCATAACGGTTGTAAATATGGCTTGCCAGTATATCGGCTTTTTTATTAAGCTCGGAATAGTTAATGCACTCGTCTTCTGTTTCTGCCGCAATATCAAGAGGTCTTTCCCCAGCCCTGGCCTCAAACCTTTCGGCTATGGATTGCTCAATATCTTCCTTTTTCATAGGTGTAAAATCCCTTGAGATTTCTACATTATGAACAGGCCTTGGCATAAGTTCGGGAAGCTCCGAAATCAAAGCATCAGGGTTTTTAACAACCGAATTCAGAAGCACCTTAAGATGACCGAGAAGCCATTGAATGGTTTCCTCTGAAAACAGGTCGGCATTGAACGAAAAATCCAGCTGAAGCCCGCTGTTGTGTTCTATTGCAAGAAGAGTAATATCAAGCTTGGCACCCAAATTAGGCGCACCTATTATAAATTCCGTATACGGCTTAATACTTATTCCTGACAAATCAGCCTGGAGAGATGAATTCAGCATATTGAACATAACCTGAAAAAATGGCGTGCGGCTCCTGTCCCTTTTGGTCTGAAAAGTCTCTACCAGCTTCTCGAAGGGTATATCCTGATTTTCAAATGCATCTGCAGCCGTTTCCTTGACCCGGCCCATCCACTGCCTGAATGTCAGGTTATTATCGATCTGCGTCCGCAGGACTACCGTGTTGACAAAGTAACCTATCAGTTCCTCTACTTCCCGTTTTGTGCGTCCCGAAACAGGCGCACCGACAACAATGTCAGTCAGGCCGCTGTATTGATAAAGGAGAAGCTTTAAAACGGATAAAAGTACCGTGAACAAAGTAGTGCTTTCCTTTTGGCTCAACTGCTTTAAAGCCGACAGAGTCTCTGCGGGAAGCATGATGAATTCTCTGTGTCCGTTATAGGTCTGTATTGGAGGGCGGGTGTAATCTGACGGAAAATCCGGTATTTCCTCTATATTTTGAAGCTTATTCCTCCAGAATTCAAGCTGTTCATCCATCCCGCCCTTTTCGAGCCAATCCCTCTGCCATATGGCATAGTCACCGTACTGTATAGGCAGCGGAAGCAAAGGTGATTTTTTCCCCTCTACAAAAGAATTGTACAGTATGGCAAGTTCTCTTACAAATACGTTCAAAGACCAGTCGTCGCTGATAATATGGTGCATTGTAAGCAGCAGTACATATTGAGTCTTGTCCCATATAACCAGCTTTGCACGCATAAGGGGACCCGTATCCATCCTGAACGGAGTAACAGCCTCTTCTCTCATTTGTTCTTCAGTATGCTTGCGTTTTTCATCGTTTTCTTCCGAAGAGAGGTCAATTATTACAAGAGGTATTTTCATTTCACTGTTTACTGTTTGGATAACCTTTCCGTTTGACTGCTGCAAAGTCGTACAGAGTATGTTGTGGCGTTGTACAATCTCATCAATTCCCGCTTCCAGTGCCTTTATGTTCAATGAACCTTCCAGTTTAACGGCGGCAGGAATGTTATATGCATAATTGTCAACATCCATTTGTCCAACCAGCCACAAACGCTGTTGAGAATAGGAAAGGGGTACATCCTTCTTATCTTGAACAGCCTGTATTTTTTTGTTATCAGTATCGTTCATATTACCTGAAGTTTTAAGGAATTTGATAATATCAGCTTTTCTCTGCAATATCTCGTCCTTGATTTCTTGCGTGAATACTCCCTCCGGAGCATTGAAACGAAGCTTTTCTCCGTCCAACCACAGGTGTATATCCAGTTTTCTAAGTTTCGAGTAAAAATCTGTTATATGCATATGTTCCTCCTGACCCGGTTACCAACGGTAAAGGCAGCCGGGTTAGCTATTTTCAAATTTATCCTTACTTTAACTCTATTCCCTTTTCTTTGCCTACGGAAATAATCTTATCGATAATTTCCTTGTAGTCATCGATTTTCATGTCCGCTTCGAAGTACTTTTGAGCCTCGAATTTCGAAATATGGTCAAAGCGTTTGACTGCAGCCTCAAGCATTAAGGGCTCAACCCCCAGGCCTTTGAGCATTTTTACGGCTTCTGCCATTTCAGCCTTCTTACGCTCAGCCAGCAATGCCCCCCGGATAATCCAGAAGCCCATATCCTTCTCCCTTGGCAGCGAAAGAACAGGGTCCACCAATAGGGGTTCGAGTATCTCCAAATCAATATCCGCTCTTACCGCACTCATTGCCAGTTCCAGGCAGACACCCTGCAGCCCTTTCATATAGATATTGGCCAGCGCTTTGATAGATGCGGCTTTGCCCGCTTCTCCGGGAACCAGGGTTATTCTCATACCGTATGGTTCCATTATTTCCTTGAACATTGACGCTCCGTTGCCTGAAACATATATCAACGACCTATGACCGTTTTGAATAGGCAGGCCAAGCAGACCCACGTCTATAAAAGCAGCACCCTTTTCCGTAATCAACTCGGATGCTTTCCTTTTATCTTCCGGTACTGCATTATTCAGATCGGCAAACAGTGTACCCTTACGAATATGTGCAGCTGCCTGCTCTGCAATCTGTAGTGATACATGCCCGTGAACAGAGGAAAAAACAATATCGGATTTATCCATCAGGCTTTTTATGTCGCCATACAGAACTGCGCCTGCTTCTTCTCCCCTTTTTCTAACTGCATCGCTTCGTTCCGGATCGGCGAGGGCTCTGGCATATGCATAAATCTCTTTTATACCTGCTTCCTTGAGCCCTTTTGCCATATAATACGATACTTCTCCAAAACCGATGAAACCGATTTTGGGATTTATCCACTTATTTGTTTCCATCATTAAAAAGACTCCTCTTTGCATCAATTGCTTATTAGCCGGCATGCTCCCTATTCCTTGGGTTTTAAGGTCAATGTATGCTTGGTGGTTGAATCCACAGCTTTCTTTGAATACGGCATTGTAAAGTATTCGTTATTAGCCCACATGTTAGTCTGATCCCAACGGTTTGAGTGGAAAAGCTGGGCATTTTCTCCCGTTAAATTAATAGCCTGCATGCTGTTCCAATCTCCCACATCCATTATTTGGGTTTGTGTTGAGCCAAAACGTACATTGTATTTGCCGGGAGGGTTTGTATAGCTGTAAGCAAAGCTCACAGAAACCGGACAGCCCTTCATAGGATACGTTTTACTGTTGTAAAGCTTTTTAAGATAAGGCACGTCGCCGAATACGGTATCCTTGACCTGTACGGTCTGCACCCTTCCCAGAGTCCATTTGGAAGGATCTTTTCCGTATTCCTTCTCCAACCAGTCTATCGCCTGCTTGAAACCGGTATTTATAATATCATCCCTGTTTTCCACCTTGGCTGTTAAAACATTATCGAACCATTTGTCGTTTTTATCAGGGAATATCCGTACCATAGAAAGAATCCTCTTCATTGGAAGGTGCGGCCCCCAAATATCATACTTTGAAAGCTCGTCATCATAAACATCCCTGGATGCGTATGAAAACCAAACTGTATATATTGCGGCTGCCACACTGTCGATATCATGGAAATAATCCCACTTCTTCAGGTATTCAAGCGCTTTTTTCTGATTTTCACTTTCAGGCTTTAGAGCACTCGTTACATAAGGCACAAGCTCCTTGGCAGAATAATTGAACGTGTCGGAAAGAATATTCTCCATGTCCGCTTTTGTAAACTTCTTTCCGGAACTGATCTGTTTTTCCAAAAGCTCTGTAATACGTTTCGATCTATAACCTGGATGGAACCAGTCATAGCTCAGGTTGTACTTGTAATCTCCCGGAGCCATTTTATTATTGGCGGATACTACATAACCACAGCTTGGATTATATGAATTCGGCAGCTCATTAAACGGAATATATCCATTCCATTCAAACTCTCCGTTCCAGCCCGGAACAGGCACACTTCCTACATGTTTTGCATTTCGTATCGGTACTTTACCGGCCGACTGATAGCCGATATTGCCGTCAACATCGGCGTATACAAAGTTTTGACTCAAAGAATCCCAATATTGAAGGCCATCGCGAAACTCCTTCCAATTGCTTGCCATGTTGCATTGATATATAGCTCGCATTGCCGTACTTCCTTCGAAAATAGGCCAACGCAGTGAGAGAGTATCTGCACCGTTCCAGCGTTCTCTTCTTAAGGGTGTGTCGAAACCGATCTCAGACTTGTAATTCTTTAGGTCTGTTCTGTCCTGCTTCGAAACCTGGAATAAATCCTTCATAAGAGGGCCATGAATGGTTGACATAATATTCATGACTACAGGCTTTTTCTGCCCCTTAACCTTTATTATTTCCTTCCTTTTTTCAAGTTTCAGCCATTTACCCTTATACTGGTAGCTGGAAGGATTATCATAATTATCCAGCTTTTCTATATATAAATCCTCCACATCCGGATTCATATTTGTAAATCCCCATGATATTCTGCTGTTATGTCCCAGCACAACCATCGGAACACCGGGGAAGCTGTAACCCACAACATCGAACCTGCCGCCGTGCAAGCCGTTTTCATACCACATTGAAGGCGAGTTGAGCTCCATATGTGCATCACTTGTCAGCATTGCCTTACCACTTTTGGTATACCTGCCCTGTACCGCCCAAGCGCCGCTGGCCCATCCAAGCGACTTGCTTAGATCCATACTTGCTGTATCCACACCTTCCTTTGCATCGGCTCCAACAAGCCATGAAAAATCCTGCACACCGTTATCGCTTTGCGGCTTGCTGTCTTCTGTAGGTGGCAGCGCCTCGTCCGCCATCTTACCGCCAAGCTTGGCAGTAAGATTACCCCTGAAGACTTCGTACCTATAATTTTGGCCTGTGCTGTATGCCATGAAGTTGCCCCAGCTTATTACATCAACTATAGTCCAATGAACAGGTTTGACATGCATAATGGTAAACTCCAGAGGCAGTTTCCCCTTGTGAGCATCAATATAGGCATTAATCCCCCGGCAGTATGCTTCCAGAACCTTCTTCGTGCCGTTATCGAGCAGGGGCACCGACTTCTCGGCATTCTTATACAAGGCAAACAACCGGACTGTTTTATCTAAATTCAAAGTTGCCGTACCCGCAATCTCGCTCATTGTACCTTTGCAGAGACGACGGCTCACTTCCATCTGCCACAGTCTGTCCTGAGCATGTACATACCCCTGTGCAAAGAAAAGATCATCCTCATTCTTTGCGTATATATTGGGTACCCCATATTTATCCCTTTTGACAGTCACTTCAGCCTTAAGCCCTTTTACCTTTAGGCTGCCGCTGTAATCGGGCCATCCCTTTCGTACCATCCATACTCCGAAGCAACTACCCAGGATTGCTATTATCAAGACCCCGATACCTACCCATTTCAAGACCTTTAATACCTTTTTCATCATTCTCCCCCTCATATAGACAATAAAGTCTTATAGCTATAATTCCCCTTCTTCTCTTTTACCTTCGCTTTCCGTGGATTTTTCACCCTCTGCCGCCCAACGGAAGTTATCTATGCTTTCTGCCAGGAACGCTACTGTCGGCTGCTCGTAAATATCACGCATCGGGAAATCCATTTTGAATACTTCCCTTGCCCTGGAAGCTATCTGTGCTACCATGAGCGAATGGCCTCCAAGTTCAAAGAAATCATCAAATACTCCTATCTTTTCTATTCCAAGCAGTTCCTGCCATATCTCGCACAGCTTTTCCTCAGTATCATTCCTTGGAGCAGTATATTCGACTTCCAGGTTTGGTCTTGCATGATAGGTTATCTTTGAAGGCTTATGATCTTCCTCGGCCCCGACGGAGGCATTCTCAACCTCTTCAGGATATATCCAGTAGCTTTTTCTTTCAAACGGGTATGTCGGAAGTGCTATACGATGCCTGTGTTCACCCGAATGGAAGCCATTCCAGTCAACCTTTACCCCTGATAGCCACACCTGACCCATTGTGTTAAGAAGAGCACCTATCGGATCTGATTTTTCTTCCTTTCTCAAGCTGCTTAAAACAACCTGTTCCTCAGCTTTTCCTTTTTGACTTACAGCATATTCACCCACATTGCCGCCCATTTCGAGAACAAGCATCACCATTGCAGGTTCGGCAAAAACAGCATCCAAGCAACCTGTCCAATTTTTTAAACTCTGTCTGTTCCAGTATGCCGGATCAGAAGCTTCATTATTTTTCAGCCATTCTCCGGTGCGAGGCGATAATACCCTAATCGAAGGTTTTTTAAGATTTTCAGCATTTAAAGAGGTATTTGCACCTGATACTCCCAGTATCAAGGCGTCTTTAAGCTCCATGATACCCGCTGCATGTACAGCCAGGCAATCTCCGACAGCATCACAGCCGAATACGGCCTGCGGTTTTACCCCCCAGTGATTCCAGAGCTTCATTAGAGCATACTGTATTGAGAAGCTTAGAGCTTTGTTCAGTATGGCTTCTTTATCAGACAATTTATCATCAAATCCGGTTTTAATATACTTGAGAATATCAACGTTAAATGCCTCTTTTACTATATCTGCACAATAATCGAGATTTTCCTTGAATATCGCTTCTTTCTGATAGAGCTCCGATGCAGCTTTAATATTGTCGTCAACAAGGCCTGGCAGAATAAATACACAAGGTCTGTCCGACGTCTCCTGAAAACGTGAGGTCGAAGCAAGAGAATCCTTGTCTGCAAGCTTTTCCTTAGCTTCCGCAAGATTCCTGCACAATACAAACCTGCGGTGTGCAAAGCCTCTTCTTCCGACCTGCAGTGTAAATGAAACGTCAGCGATTGATTGATCCGGTTCTTTTCCAAAATACTCATAAAGGTTTTGTGTATGCTTTTCAAGTGCAGTTGAGGTCTTTGCAGATAACGGAAGTATATGCCATTCTCTTGAAGGCCCTGACGGCTCTCCAACCGGCGCTTCTTCAACAATCATGTGTACATTTGTGCCGCCGATGCCGAAGGAACTTACGCCTGCACGTCTCGGGACGCCTTGAGTATTCCAGTCTGCGAGCTTGTTATTTACATAAAACGGACTGTCCTTGAAATTGATTTTCTGATTTGGTGTTTCATAATTCAAAGATGCCGGAATCTGCTTATTATTCAATGCCAGAAGTGTTTTGATCAGGCTTGCTACACCACCTGCATTTACAAGGTGTCCTATGTTTGTTTTTACAGAACCTACTGCACAGTATTGTTTTTTATCTGTCTGCAATCTGAAAGCCTTTGTAAGCGCTTCAATCTCAATAGGATCTCCCAATTGCGTTCCGGTACCGTGGGCTTCTATATATGTTATAGTCTCCGGGTTTACATCCGCCAGAGCGATTGCATTCGCTATAACCTCCGTCTGTCCTTCCACGCTCGGAGCTGTGTAGCTTATCTTGTGCGAGCCGTCGTTGTTCATTGCTGTTGCTCTAATTATTCCGTAAATGCAGTCGCCATCCCTGACCGCATCCTCCAAACGTTTGAGTGCAACTACTCCAAGACCGCTTCCGCTTACAGTTCCGCTGGCTTTTGCATCAAAGGCGCGGCAGTGTCCATCCGGATCTCCTATGCCGCCTTCCTGATAGAAGAAGGATTCGTTGCGTGATACCTGAAGCGAAACAGCACCTGCCAGCGCCATGTCGCATTGCCAGTTAAGAAGATTTTGACAGGCAAGATGAATTGCAACGGATGAAGACGAGCAGAGTGTTCCGACACTTAAGCTGCCTCCTGTAAGGCCAAGCTTGTATGAAACACGGGTGCCGACAAAATCCTTGTCATTGCAGATCAGAGTATGAAAGCTTGTTGCGGTTTTACGCATTTCCGCATTTGCCATGATATTGCGTATCAGATAACTACTTAAATTGGCACTGGTAAATACCGATACTTTTCCGTCATAGGACTGGGAATCATATCCTGCCATCTCCATTAACTCCCATGCGCATTCAAGGAAAAGCCTGTGCTGCGGATCCAGTATCTCCGCTTCTCTTGGGTTAATGCCGAAAAATTCGGCGTCAAACTTGTCCATATCCTTTATAACCGCATCCGCCCCAACATAACGCGGGTTTTCAATCAGTCTTTTCTCGATATTTCCCTTGACCAATTCCTCCTGTGTGAAAAAGGTGATTGATTCCCTTCCTTCTTTCAGGTTTTTCCAAAATTCTTCCAAAGTATCGGCTTCCGGGAAACGTCCTGCCATTCCTACTACTGCTATATGGTTTTCGGGATCTCCCTCATAATTTTTAATTAATGTATTCCACTCCATATTTATCCCCTCATCATTTTTAAGCGATCACGCTGTTTTTTTATTGCGGCCTTTTGAATAGAAGCCTTCTCTGCCACTTGCTGTTTCTCTATATCCTGTTTTGAATCATCCTGCTGCAGGGACTGAATAAAGTCCGCTATTGTCGGATGCTGGATCAGCTGAGCAACCGAAACCTCTTCTCCGGCCTTTTCTTTAAAGGCTGCATGTACCTTTGCTATAAGCAAAGAGTCCCCGCCCAATTCAAAAAAGTTATCATGTACCCCGACCTGCTCGATTCCAAGAACCTCCTGCCATATCTCCGCCAGCAGCTTTTCCTTTTGATTTCTTGGTGCTGCGTACTCGGTATATAAAGCCGGCCTTGGATGTTTAGGTCCCTTGGGTGCATCCCCATCAGTATCCTTTTCCGTCATCTCCTGTATAAATCTGTTATTCTGTCTGATTCTTGCTTCAAGCTCCCTTGTTGATACGACAACACGCTTAAGTCCGGAAGACAAAATCCTTTCGAATACTTCCAAACCTTCTTCATCGGATAATCCTAATGCAAGATCCAAACGGATCATTTCATCAAGCTTTGAAGCAGTATTAGACGTACCGGTCTCCGAAGCGGTTATTGAGCTTTGAGCTCCCAGTTTTTCAACATCATCCACTCTCATAACCGTGAAGTCCTTAATCTCAACCAATATGACACCGGACCCATCAACCAGTGTAATATCGCATGTAATTGTTTTACCGGAAATATCGTCGTTATCTGTAAATCTTGCATAACTGTAGAATGCATCCGGTAAAACTCTATATAAGGACAGTTTCTTATAGGAAAGAGGCAGATAACTCCCTTCACTCCTGAACAAACGAAGATAACTCGTTGCAAAATCGAGCAGTGCCGGGTGCAAACCGTATGAAGCCACCTCCCCTTTTAATTTTTCAGGAAGTTCAAACCATGCAATTGCTTTTCTCTCTCCCAACCATACCTGATCAAGGTTATGCCAGCGCGCACCGAATTCCATAGTTCTCTTAACCCCGCCGCTTTCATCTTCAACTATCAAAGCGTCTACAACAACCTTTTCCTTTGAAGCAGCTCTCTCAAGGTCTTTTCTTTCCAATCTGAACAAACCTATGTTTTTTTCTTCCAAAGGATGAAGAAGTATATTTTCCGAACATTCTTCCTTTAGCTTTTTAATATCGCAGTCAGCCGGTACATCATCGGACAAGGCATGTATGAAACCTTTTGCATGCTCTGCCTGTCCGCTGCTCATTACAAAATAATAGCCGTCACCCTTCTTCTGTAAAACCGTTTCGACCGTAGCCTCTTCATCGCCATCCAATATCAAAGGCTTAAGGAAATATACATCTGAAAACTCCGCATTCCTACAGCCTGTGACATGTGAAAATGCGCTTCTTGCCATTTCAAGGTACGTCGTTCCCGGAAGAGTCGGCTTGCCCATTACTCCATGTTCATGCAGCTCCCATTGTTTCAGCATTGTAAAACGGGTAGAGAAAACATGTCTGCCATTTGTGTCTGTGAGTACTTTATCAAGCAGCGGCAAATCAATATTTGTTTCTTCTTTTTTACCCATTCTTGCAGCCATGCCGCTTTCTCTCCAGGTTTCCCAATTTATCGAAACAGCAGGGAACGGTAATGAAGCCAATGCAAAAGTATCCATGAATGCATTTGCTGCTGCATAATCCACCTGTCCCATTCTGGCTGCGACACTGTTAATGGAAGAGCAAAGAACCATGAAGTCCGGCTTCAGCGGTTTCAGAGCTTCTGCCAGCAAAAGTGTGCCGTTAAGTTTGGCGTGGAACACCTTCTCAACTTCTTCACGCTCTTTCATCTGGATCAATCTTCCGCCGGGTATTCCCGCCGCATGAATCAATCCATCGACAGAACCGTACTTATTGAGAGTTTCGGACATAAGCCTCTGCACATCTTGTTCAATACCGATATCAGCTTGTATGACCATTACTTCAGACCCTTTTTTCTGCAGTTCATCAACAATACCGGCCCTCTTGGGGTTATTCTCAGCGTTCCGGCCTGTCAGAACCAAATGTGCCTTGTAATTCGCCGCAAGGTATCCCGCAAAAGCCAGGCCTATGCCTCCCAAACCTCCCGTGATGATATATACGCCTTTTTCTTTAATAGGAACACTCCCGGCAATAGGCTTATCAAGCTTGATCCTTTCATAGCTTGAAACCCATCTTTTCTTTCCCGTGTAGGCTATAAACCTATATGGTTCCGAGCCTTCGGATATGATCTCCTCCAGCAATCTGTCTGCCAGCTGTTCATGCTCCCCTGTTTCCCCATTTGAAATGTCGATTGCGGCACAATGAATATATGGGTATTCGGCAGGTATTACCTGAAGTTCCCCAAGCATAATTCCGCGCTGCGGTACTATAAATTCCTCCCCGACAACCTGAGCAGCACCCGTCATAACAGCAAAAATACTCAGTGTTTTGCTGGAGCCGCTGTTTCCGATTGCCTTGGTTAATGCCATCAGGCCATAGAAACCCTCCTCCTGTATTTTCAGCGAATCCTGAACAGGCTTTGCCTGCCATAGATGCAGAATGGTATCGGGAATAAAGCCATCTGTCTTCAGATTCTTGAATAGCTGTGAATAATCACCCTCATTATCCGCTCTCACCGTATAGCTGCTTTGATCTTCAACCCGGAAAGAGTCTCCGGGTTTGACAATAACGACTCTGCCTCCGTTTTTGCGCAAAGCTTCTGCTAACTTTTCACATAGCGGTAAACCAGAGCTTAATACCATTACGGATTTGCCGTCCAGGTTCGGAATTCTTTTGCTCAAAGGCAGCTGCTTCCATGAAGGCACATAAAACCAATCCGACATATCCTTCTTGCGGACAGATTCAGATGCCTCCTGCTCCTGCTCCGCTGATTTAACTGCATCAAACCAGTAACGCTGGCGTTCGAAGGGATAGGTAACCAAAGGAACCCTTTTCGGGATTTCCCCGCTATAACAGCGTTCCCAATCTACGGGATAGCCTCCAAGCCATAGACGCCCTATTGCAGTGAGGAAGGTAAGCTCTGAGGATTGATTTTCTTTCGGGCCCGGCAAGGTGCTCAAGGATAACTGTCCCGGATTTTTCTCCCTGTTTTGCATTACAAGCGTTGACAGTGTTTTGCCCGGTCCGACTTCCAGTAGGATCTGTTCGGGGTCACTGAAAAATCTGCTGACGCCTTCCGAAAATCTTACCGTCTGTCTGAGATGTTTCACCCAATAGCCGGGATCGGTCGCTTCACCGGTCTTGATCCAGGTGCCGCTGACGTTTGATATATACGGTATTTGCGGCACGGAAAGTTTAACACTGTTAACCACCTCTAAAAACGGTTCAAGCGCTTCTTCCATCATAATCGAGTGAAAAGCATGAGATGTGTGCAAACATCTGCATGGAATATTCCGTTTTTCAAGTGCTTCCTGCAGTTTTTCTATCGATTCGGTAACTCCCGATGCTACACACATTGAAGGAGAATTGATTACACCGATTGAAACGTCGGGTGGAAGCAAAGGAAGTAGTTCCTTCTCCGTCAGGCTGACAGCAAGCATCGTTCCTGCCGGAAGATGCTGCATAAGCATCCCTCTGGTTGCAACCAGCTTGAGTGCATCATGCAAATCAAAAACTCCCGCCAGAACAGCTGCCGTATATTCCCCGATGCTGTGTCCTATCATTGCTTTGGGTTTGATTCCCCATTCTATCAGGAGCGATGCGAGTGCATACTCCAAAACAAACAACGCCGGTTGTGTATATGCTGTTTGGGCCAATTTTTCATCAGCCTCTTTCTTTTTATCCTCAGACGGGAAAAGCAGAGCTTTTAACTCCAATCCAAGGTAAGGAGCAAGCAGAAGTGAACATTTATCTATTATCTCCGCAAAAAAAGGTACATTTTCGTACAATTCCCTTCCCATTCCCGCATACTGGGAGCCCTGACCTGTAAACATGAATATTACCGATGAATCTGCTTTTTCACGTTTTGTTTTTAATACAAAGGGAGGTTCAGGGTTTTTGAGTCTCCCGACAGCCTCATCCATGGTGGAAGCCATTACCATGAGCCTGTTGTCGAAGCTTTGTCTTCCGACCTTAAGGGTATATGCAACATCACTTAGGCTCAAATCCGGATTACCGGATAAGTACTCAGCCAATTTTTCACGGAGAGCATTCAATGCACTCTCTGTTTTTGCAGACAATAAAATGCATTCATAGTTTGAAGTGTTTTCCTGCCTTGCTTCTGCGGCAGGTGCCTCTTCAAGCACCACATGTGCATTGGTTCCGCCGATGCCAAAGGAACTTACTCCCGCACGTCTTGGCGCATCTCCGGTATCCCATTCGCAAAGAGAAGTATTTACATAAAACGGACTGTTTTCAAAATCTATTCTGGGGTTGGGATTAACAAAATTAAGGCTTTTCGGTATCTTTTTATGTTTTAGCGCCAATACTGTTTTAATTAAACCGGTAACCCCGGCCGCTGCATCCAGATGGCCGATATTGGTCTTAATAGAGCCAATGGCACAGAATCTATTTTTGTCTGTAGTATATCTGAAAGCCTTTGTTAATGCTGATATTTCGATAGGATCGCCTATAGGCGTTCCGGTACCATGAGTTTCAATATATGAAATAGTATCAGCAGATACCCCTGCAATTCCCTGAGCTTCACTGATTACCTCAGCTTGTGCTTCAAGCCCCGGGGCGGTGTAGCCTGCTTTTCTTGAACCGTCATTATTGATTGCGGAGCCCTTTATAACAGCAAGTATATTATCCCCCTGCTCCAAAGCATCAGAAAGCAGTTTTAATACAACCATACCCGCACCGTTTCCGATTACAGTGCCTGCCGCTTTCTCATCGAAGGCTCTGCAGTGTCCGTCGGGCGATAATACGATACCTTCCTGATACATATATCCGGCCTTTTGAGGCACTCTGAGTGAAACGCCCCCGGCAAGCGCCATATCGCACTCACCGTTTCTGAGACTCTGGCAAGCCACATGTACCGCAACCAGGGATGTTGAACACGCTGTCTGTATGGTCATGCTTGGGCCCTTAAGATTCAGTTTGTATGATGTTTTGGTAGCAAGAAAATCCTTATCGCTCGCAACCATTACATGGTACCCTCCGCCTGCCTGCATAAGCCCCTTTTGTTGTGAAAGCCTGTTGTGAACATAGGTATTCATCCCTGTCCCGCCGAATACTCCGACCAAGCCCTCATAATCCCTTCCGTTATAACCGGCATTTTCCATAGCTTCCCATGCACATTCCATAAACAGCCTGTGCTGCGGATCCATCATAGCCGCTTCAGCAGGACTGTAGCCAAAGAAAAACGGGTCAAAGCTCTCGATATCGTCTAATACCGCACTAGCCTTGACATATGAAGGATTTTGCCATACTGCGGGTGAAACGCCCGACTCTGTAAGCTGAGCATCATCGAAAAAAGTAACCGACTCCACATCGTTACAAAGATTTTCCCATAATCGCTCTACATTATCGGCACCCGGAAAGCGTCCGGCCATACCGATAATTGCAACATCCAAATCATTCATTAAAAATTATCCCCCCTATCAATTTTTGCCCCTTCTTATTTCCCTGCGCAGGTTCTTTTGCTCTCTCATGTTTATTTGTCTTGTCTTGAGGGTATCTATCCTCCGGACATCCTCCCGAGGTGATTCCTTGCTATTTTTTTCTTCCAGATACCGGGCCAAAGATTGAACCGTCGGGTACTGGAACATCTCCACAATCGACAGCTCCTGCCCTACACCCTCTTCCTTAAGCATATTCAGAACACTTGACATCAGGATCGAATGGCCGCCAAGATCAAAGAAATTATCATGTGCACCAACTCTCTCAAGACCAAGCGCTTTACACCATTTATCTGCAATTACTTTCTGAAGTCCGGCAGAAGGTTCAACATAATTCCCTGATTCAGAAGCATCCTGCATCAGAGGCTGCGGAAGAGCTTTTCTGTCAACCTTGCCGTTGGGTGTTAGCGGCAGTTCCTTCAAAATTGTGAAACATACCGGAACCATATACTCAGGAAGTGATTGCTTTAAAAAATCCTTTAAATTGTCGGGAACCCCTGTATTACCGTCTTCCATAACCAGGTAAGCAGCCAAAAAGTTTTCATTCCTTGAATTTTGTTTGCAGGCTGCAACAGCCTGTTTTATTGCTTCATGTTTTACAAGCACCGAAGAAATCTCATCAAGTTCTATACGGAACCCCCTGATTTTCACCTGACTGTCAAGTCTGCCCAAATGTTCCAGTCTCCCATCGGCATGTAATCTGACCAAATCACCTGTCCTGTACATCTTTGAGCCTATTTCTGCAGTAAAGGGGTCTTCAACAAATCTTTCTCTTGTAAGCTCCTCTTTCTTGAAATAGCCGCGGGCCAGTCCGTCGCCCCCAATATACAATTCTCCGGGTACTCCGATAGGCAGAGGCTGTCCTGATTCATCCAGTACATAGACCCGTGTATTTGCAATAGGATGGCCGATAAGAACCGGCCCCCCCTTCTTATCCAGCTTTTCAACAGTAGACCAGATCGTTGTTTCCGTTGGACCGTACATATTCCATACTTCCTTGCTGCAGCCGATCAGGGTATCTGCCAGATCAACAGGAAAAGGCTCCCCTCCGCACAATACCTTAAGTCCTTTGTTTCCTGTCCATCCGGCTTCAAGCATCAGCCTCCATGTGGCAGGAGTGGCCTGCATTATTGTCGCACCGCAGGCTTCAATCAGGGATGCCAGTACGCTGCCGTCAAGAACAGCTTCATTTGAAGCAATAACAACCCGTGTGCCTGTTATCAAAGGCAGAAAAAGTTCCAATCCCGCTATATCGAAGGATGGTGTGGTTACGGAAAGCAGGATGTCCTCATCGGTTATTCCCGGTTCCGAAGCCATTGAAAGCAAAAAGTTTACAAGCGCTTTGTGGCCTATTTCCACACCTTTGGGTTTTCCTGTCGAGCCGGAGGTATATATTACATATGCCAGATCCGGTACTATTTCTAAGTCCTGATCCTTCATGCTATATATAGGGGCTTCATCCGTTTCATCCCCGTCCAAAAACAAAGGCTTTACCGGAAGTGGAGCTAAAATATCCATAACACTTTTTTCAGTCAACAATATCGGCGTGGATTCCTGACCGATTTCTTCAAGTACATAAGTCAGCCTGTCCCTAGGGTGTGCAGGATCAAGAGGTACATAAGCGGCTCCGGCCTTGAGAATCCCCAGCATAGCCACAACGATACGGACCGAACGCCTCAAACATATTCCGACAAGGTCGCCGGGTTTAACCCCCATATTCTTTAAACGCACTGCAAGTAAATCTGTTCTTTTATCCAATTCAGCGTATGTCAATGTTAATCCGTCGGAAACTACAGCAGTCTTTTCGGGAGTCAGTAAAGCTTGTTTCTTAAACAAGCCTTGCAGTGTAGCCTTTTTGTCATACTCCTTCTTTGTTTGATTCCATTTTTCAAGAATCAGCGTTTTCTCTTCCTCTGTTAGGGGTGTTATCTTTGAAACCGGCATTTCAGAGTTCTCCAAGGCTTTTTCGATGAGACTGCGGTAATGCTCCAGCATCCTGACAATCGTTTCTTCCTTGAACAATGCCTTATTATACTCAAGTGAAACAACAAATTTATCATTCCCAAGCTCTGCCGCCGTCATAGTAAGATCATACTGCGCCGTCTGCGTAGGCAAAGGAACAGGGGTCAAGGACAATCCTCCCAGTTCGAACGGAATACCTTCAGTTTGGACTGTAAAAGCCGTCATTCCGGAATTTTGATTCCCCGGAGTCCTTTGAAAGGAAAAAACTGTTTGAAATATAGGTGAATATGATAAATCCCTCTTAGGGCGAAGCTGCTCAACAAGCAGATCGAAAGGGTAATCCTGATGTGCAAATGCATCAAGTGTGCAGTCTCTTACCGCTCTTATAACCTCTCCGAAATTCAGGTCTTGTGGGATTCTAAGCCTTAATGCCAAAGGATTGACGAAGTATCCGAATATTTTTTTATCCTTTTCTCTGTTGGCAACCAGTGTCCCTACAATTATTTCATCCTGCTTTGTATATTTGTTCAGCAGCATGTAGTAAGCCGACAGCATTACTGTAAACGCTGTGACGCCTTCCGAACGGCTTAAATCCCTTATACTTCTTATAAGCTTTGCAGGGAGCTGAATGGAGGCGCTTGCACCTTCATACGTTTGTAAACCGGGCCTTTTAAAGTCGGTCGGTATATTCAGAACCGGCAAATCGCCATTTAACTTATCACCCCAGAATTTTCTTAGCACCTCACCACGTTCGCCCGCCAGCATTTCCTTCTGCCAGCATGCGAAATCCCCGTAGCTGTACGGGTGCATTTCAAGCTTTCCCTGACCTCCCTCAGCAAATTCAGCATAAAGCATGCCAAACTGCTCGGTCAGTATGGATAATGACCAGAAATCCGATATGATGTGATGTATCACAAATAAAAGATAATGCTCGGAAGAAGATTTATGGAAAAGATATACCCGGAACAAAGGACCGTTCTCAAGGTCAAAAGGCTTGTGTGCTTCCTCAAGCATTCTTTTCTCCAAACCGATATGGTCTAACCCGGACGCAGCTTCCTCTGTCCAGGAGAGTTCACCTTCTGCCAGGATTTTTTGAACCACCTGTCCGTCCTTCATTGTAAAAACTGTCCTGAGACTTTGATGGTTCTTAATTAAAACCTTGAAAGAATTGATTGCCGCTTCAGAATTAAAACTGCCGTCAACCTTAAATGACCCTATGATGTGGTAGGCACTGCTTTTAGGATTCAAGCCCTGCATGAACCATATACCCTGCTGTCCGTGTGAAACCGGGTATATACCGTCCTGATTTCCGGCAGTGTTAAACTCATTAGCAGCTGTCAAAGACAATGCCTGTCTTTGTTCATATACTGCTTCAGCAATATTCCTCAATGAAAAATCAGCCAATATCTTAACCAACGGAATGCTGGCAGAGAACTTATCTTCAACAACCTGCTGCAGCTCAACAGCCATGAGCGAGTCCAGTCCAAGCTGACTTAAGGGCTGATCCGGCTCTATCTTAACTGCCTGCATGCGGATTATTCTCGAAACCTCCTGGCGTATGAATTTTTCCAGATAAGTACGTCTTTCATTTTCAGGCATGGTTTTAAGAAGCTCTGCAGAAAAAATCTCCACTGCTTCCTCTTCTTCATGCCCGGTTGTTTCCTCAGACTGCAATGCACTACGTGCTATCTGCATCAACTCTCCGTTGAGATATAACTGTCTTGTTGCGAATCTTCGGATTTTACCGCTGGAAGTCCTGGGAATCGACCTGGAACGGACAAGTACTATATCAGCCGCTCTCAACTCGTGGTTATTCGCAATAGCGCTGCGTATCAGGTCGTATATATCTTCTGTTTCTTCCTGTTTCAGTGTTCTTTCAGCTTCCTGAACAATGATAAGCTCTTCCTGCCCTCCGCGCTCGACTGAGAATGCTGCACAGCCTTTCGCATGTAAGGCCGGATGACACTTTTCAACCGTAAGCTCGATATCCTGAGGATAATGATTCCGTCCCCGTATGATGATGACATCTTTTATTCTTCCGGTTATAAACAATTCTCCGTCCTTAAAAAAGCCCATATCCCCCGTACGGAGGAAAGGGCCTTTGCCATCCTTCGTATATGCTTCAAAGCATCTTTTGGTCTCAATGGGATTATTCCAATAGCCGGCAGCGATGCTCTTCCCCTGCACCCATATTTCGCCGCACCTGTCAGGGCCGCAAACTTCAAGTGATTCGGGCTGTACTATTTCGACAATATCCCCAATCATGCTTCCGCCGCATCCTACAAGCCGGTTAACTCTTTTCTGCCCTTTTTTCGGATCCGCAGCCACATCAAACGCAAGTGAATCAGCATCGAATTCTCTAACACACGGAAGTGATTGCTTGTCCCCGCCCGATACTATAAGAGTGGCTTCCGCAAGCCCGTAACAGGGATAGAAAGCCTCTTTTCTGAATCCGCAGGAGGCAAAGGTTTTCGCAAAATTCTCCATAGTTTCGGCTCTTATGGGCTCAGCTCCGTTAAAAGCGAGTTCCCATGAGCTTAAATCAAGCTCTGCCAGCTGTTCCGGAGTCACCTTTTTAGTGCAAAGCTCATAAGCAAAGTCGGGACCACCGCTGCAAGTAGCCTTATAATCTGAAATCGCCTTAAGCCAGCGCATCGGCTTTTGCATGAAAACCACCGGGTCCATCAGTACTATCGGAAACCCAGCGTATAAGGGTTCCAGTATTCCCCCTACCAAACCCATGTCATGATAAGGCGGCAGCCAAATAAATCCTTTACTGTTTTCACTTAGTCCAAAACACCTATGAATATATTCAAGATTTTGCATTACGTTAGAATGCCTTATTACAACGCCTTTCGGAGTAGAAGTCGATCCCGACGTATATTGCAGGTATGCAATCGATTCGGGATTCAAAGACGGTCTTACCCATCCCTCAGGAGCTCCGGAGTCCTGAATATCATCTGTCGCTATCCATTTAAGCGATGCCAGGGCTGGGTTGAGATCAAACCTCTTTTTCAAATCACCTAGAATATCCTTTGTTGTAAGTGCTATTTTCGCCCCTGAATCCTCCAGTACAGCCTGTAACCTCTCATCGTGCCTGTTGCGCTTGGGCGGATAAAGCGGAACCGCTGTACTTCCGCCATATAAACAGCCGAAAAAAGCTGCTATGTATGATAGCCCTGGAGGGAAAAGCAGCAATACCCTTTCATTTTCACCCCCAAGGTTCTGCAGCATAGACCCGATGCATCGGGCCTTTCTGTCCAATTCACCGTAGGTGATTGGCACCTCTTCTTTTTCCCCATCTTTGAGAAATTTATAGAGAACTTCGTCCGCTTTTTTTTCAGCCCGATAAGAAAGGATATCAGGTAAAGTATCCCTCTTTTCCCTATTCATTTTTACTCTCCCCTTTTTTCAATAATGCTGATCTATTTAAAAATATAGATACCCCATTTAATTAGGCTTATTGAATGCCTATTCGCTCAAACTGTTTTATTAACAAGTCTTTTCAGCGTCTTGTCAACCCACATTATAGCTATCAAACCTGAGAATACATTTCCGGTAATATAGCCTATCCAAACACCCCATATCCCCAATCCGAAAACATAAACAAACAGAATCATAAAGAGAACAGTAAATATAAAGAATCTTGAAACTGTAAGGAAAAATGCCGGAAACCCCTTTCCCATTCCCTGAAAAAGTGAACGGCCTGTGACAGTGATTCCCCCGAATATAAACGAATAATCCACCAATTTGACTTGCAGAACACCATATCTGATAACTTTCGGAACGTCACTGAAAAAGGGCATGAACCAATCAGACGTAAAGAACATGATTGTCACTATACCGGTACATACAACAAAAGTTGCAATAAGAGAAACTCTCCATATTTCTCTCAACCTTTCATAGCAGCCCCTGCCGTAATTTTGTCCGATCATGGTAACAAGTGCGGCGCCTATTGCAAATATAGGCGTAAACACGATCTGGTCGGTCCTTCCGGCAATGGTAAACCCCGTGACGGCAGCAGCATCAATATGTGCTGCGATGTTATTTGCAACAAGCGAGCTTAGTGACACCGTCAATAAGCTTATTGTTTGGAGAAAACCTACATTCATTATCTGATACATCACAGAAAATTCGGAGGAAGACAACCTGAACCAATTTCTTTGCTTTCCAGCCATGGGCTTTCGCCTTTTTATAAAAATAAATATAAGATACAGCAAACCTAAGTTTTGTGATATCGACGTTGCCAATCCCGCCCCCTTGACCTTCATTCCCAATCCGAAAATCAAGATCGGATCCAGTATTACATTGGCAATTGTTCCTATGCACATGGATAACATAACGCTCTTCATATCCCCTTCTCCCTGAAGGATACCGCAAAATACGGCTGAAAAGAATAAGCCTATCGCAGATGGAGTTATATAATAAAGGTAATCAAGTGCACTTGTGTAATAGCCCTTTTCAGCTCCCAGAAGCCTAACAATCTGAGGTCCGCAAACATAAACACTTCCCAGCATTAATATTGAGAAAACAAAAGCAATACACAATCCTGCTTTAGGGATAACCTGAAGAACTACAGTATCCTTTTTTCCTATACTCCTTGCAGTCAATGAATTCACACCAACCGTCAATCCATTATTAATTGCAATTGCCAATGAGACAACGGGAAAAACAAGTCCAACACCGCCGACATATGACGGATCATTGAGATCAATCCGACTAAGCCAAATAATATTTATAATATTGTATAACGAATTGAAGAAAATTCCTGCCATGAATGGGAGTGCAATTTTGAACATTAATGGTAAAACAGGCCCGTCGAACATATTGTTTTCATTATGACTATGTAGCTTGCCCCGCATAAATAACCTTCTTTTTTAAATTTTCTAAGATAATTCGGCAAATCGGAATAATTTTAAGAATTATGTAAGAATACGTATTTTTTCATAATTTAGAATTTAAATCATCAATTATAATTAGCTGGGATTATTTTAACGTTTAATAGCAACAGATGCAACAACATACATTGATAACCCGTTTTTCGTGATATTTCGACAATTATATACAACTTTATTCGACAATTATTATCAAGGCCTTTCATACAGTTTGGCGATTTTGTTAGGAACACTTGAATGAATCTCAACGAGGTATGTCAAAGTTAGTCATAATATGTAGAATCTTTGTATACAAACAGTAATTGTATAATAACAACGTAATATGTATAATGTTTCTATAATAACTTTATATAGGAGGAACTATGAAAAAAATTATTTTTATCATCGTATTTTCAATGCTGATCAGTTCGTTGTCAGTTACAAGTACTGCAATAAACAATATCACTGAAAAGCCAGGTTACAAAACAGTTTTTAATGGTAAAGTAAGTTCATACAAAAATAACCCTATCATGATTAACGGAAAATTATACTTTCCATATAAAGATTTCTTGAAAAGTATAGGTGTTAAGGACGATAAAACTCATATAATATGGGACTCGAAAAAGAAAAGCCTGACAATTATAAAGGATAAAACGAAGATTATTATGAAAGAATCGGGCAGTTCAGCTGTTGTTAATGGAAAAACAATAAAAGCTGAAGCTCCTATTACATATAAGAAAATACTTTATGTCCCATCCGGGTTTATTATGGATAACCTTGGAATAGACTATATTGTCGATAACGAAGTAAACATGATTTTAGCAACCAATCATACTGATATAGAAAAAAACTATACACAATTTGAAAAATTTGATAAGAACTTATCAAGAGCAAATCGCTTTAAATATAAATTTAGTATTACGACTACAATTTATTCTGATAGTACGAAAACAGATTATTTCAGAAATATATTGACTTCCAGTATTCAGGTAGATAATGAAAAAAAGATATCCTATGAAAAATCAATTAACACCTCTATACCCGATCAAACAAGCGATTCGGACGAGGATTATATTCTGTTCGGAAAAGAATACACTAAAAATATAAAGCAATCTGCGTGGAAAGAAGCCTCATATGATATGAGTTCATTCCTTGATGAAAACATACCAATGATTACCGATGATATATCAACACTTATAGGAATGAAATTGCAGCCCGTGTCTGATAAAAACCTGATTCGATTCAAAGGTAATACATACCAACAGAGTTTAATTGACACACTTATAGAGGGATATAAGGAAGAGGATAAGCGTATTTCTATATACCCAAAATCATTTTTTACAGAGATATCTATCGATAAGAATTTGAACTGCCTTAAAGATCTTCACACTGAATTTGTATTTGATTATGTTTTAGAGGGCAATCACTTTCCATTAATTTTTAATTTTACTTTAAATGTTACAGATATAAATGGAAATTTCAGTATTGACATTCCTGATGATATTGCAAAGAAAAACAAAGAATATCAGGCAAGTATCGGGACATGGGCTAAAAAATCCGACATCCCTGTAAATATTGATGAACCTGCTTCTGTTGAGGTCAATGGTAAGATATATGCTCTTGGTGGACACAATAAAAATCTTTATGAATATAATCCCCTGTTAGACACGTGGAAAACAAAAGGCGAGCTCCCCATGGCAAAAGATCCTAGTCGTGAACTAGATAGGATGGCAGCCGTCGGATTAAATGGAAAGCTTTATATAATAGGAGGGCAAAACTCGAATCAATTATGGTGTTATGACCCTGGAACCGAATTATGGGATCGCAAAGCTGATATGGGCCAAAAAAGAGCATTGCCGGGTGTAGCTGTTTACAATGGTAAAATCTATGTTTCCGGTGGATATCCAGACGATGAAAAGACGATGGAAGTATATGATCCCTCAACAAACAGTTGGTCTTATAAGAGCAGTATGCTGACGGGTCGTTTTAAACATAATCTTGCAGTACTGAACAATAAGCTTTATGCTTTTGGTGGTTATGGCTATGAAAAGAAAATTGAAGTTTATGATTTCAGTTCAGACACCTGGACATCGCTTCCAGATGCTCCGTATAGTATTACAGGCCTTGGAGCAGTTATATATAAAGGGAAGATTTACATGATGGCAAGGGCCGGGTACGGCGGTGAAAGTCTAGTCTGTTATGACCCTGGAAAGAAGGTTTGGAGCAGATTGCCTAAAGGACTTAATATAAGAGAAAATGTAAGCTGCGTACTTGTGAATAATAAGTTCTATACTATAGGAGGAAGTTCTTCAAATACATCAAATATTATAGAAGAGTTTACTCCTCCAAAAGAATAAATTTACATACATCTACTCGGTAGATAGAGAGCCTATAAAATTACATTCCGGATGCAACGACCACAGAAAAAGCTTGGGGGACATGCCCCCAAGCTTTTAATATTTATCATGTCAGGGGACGGTTCTTTGTCACGGTTACTTTATTCTTTGAACAACTCCCCTGTCAACCTCTAAAAGCTTTGCCATTTCTCTGATTGAAAGGTTGGATTTACTTTTCAATTCGCTGATCAGCTTATTTCTTTTTGTCCTGTTCACAGGATCATTTATCTCCGCTCTTTCCAACATATTATCAGATAAATACTTTTCAATATAGCTTTCTATCTCTTTCCTGCTGTTCAGTTCTTTTTCTTTATTTGACTCACTGTACTCAATAAAGATATCTTCATTCTTCTCCTGACTGAATTTTTCGAATAATTCTTTTGCTTTAAGTCTATTGTCCGAGAAAATACCCAAAACTGTTTCAGTATCAACAAACCTTTTTGTTTTATCCTCATCAATATATTCCGAGTAACTGCTCCATTTGTATTGGCAGGCATCAGCCGTTAATCCTGCTTTTACGGGATTATTATGTATATACCTTACAGCAGCCAGCAAATACCCGTCATCCTCAACAGGTTCGCTTCTGAACCTGTCCTGAAAGAGGTGGCCTATTCTCGCATACTTTTTATTGAAATAATATGCGTAACTTGTACCTATCCTTTTCATAATCCTCGAAACTGTATCTTCCTCTTGATTTATAAGTAAATGTACATGATTATCCATCAGACAGTATGCATATATTTTAAATTTCTTTTCCTTTTTATCGTTAGCGGTTTTTTCGATCAGTCGCCTCATGGTATCAACAAATCGCTGTCTGTCTTCATCGTCAATAAATAGACTTTTCCTCTCATTTCCCCTTGCCATTACATGATAAATATTACTTTCACTCTTGATTCTTTCTCTTCTTGGCATAAAAAATCTCCCCAATTGGTTACTTTAGGGAGATTATATCATAATTGTAATTGTGTGTCAAGGAACCGTCCCTTGACACATATTTGGAGGCCTCCGGGGACATGCACGTATAACTTTTATAAAAAAAATCGTCCCTCTCTCATAAATGGCAGACTACATAGCCTTTGGTATAAGCTACTTTTTCATGCTGCATAGTGTAAAGTTACTGCTGCAAATAAAAACGTGGTTAAAAAGCATTTAAAGTGTGGCTGTCAGAGCCTTAAAGAAAACAATAGGGTAGGCTGTTACACCTACCCACAAGGTTTTACTGGTTTATTAAAGAACATGAATATCGTCAATTTCAATAGTATCAACTGTATCTCCATCTGTTGAAACAATATCACATATAAGTGTCAAATCACTTCTTTCGTTATCTATCCATAACTCAAAAAACGCCTTATACTTCTCTGTATCTCTTATTTGCGTAACCTGCAAAAATCTGTCATATGAGTCTTCCGGTGGAATTGTTGCTACTCCACCGGAATCTAACAACTCATTTTTTATATCATCCTCTGAGAGTTTTCCTATTCTACCATCGGATGAAAGCTTGCTAAAATCACCTTTCACAATATCAGCAACTATTTCATTTAAAGCAATTTTAATATTATCACTTAACGCCATTCCAATCACCTTCCTCTAGTTCTATTTCCCGGCATTCTTGTTGGAGAATCAAGTCCTAAACCTAGTTCATCCATAAAATAACTATCTGCACCACGTATTGTTGCTTTTGCTTCGTCTACTGAAAGCCCAGCTTCTCTTAATGACCTGTAGCCAATTCTTCTTTCTGCTCCGTATGTACCACCACCAATAGTGCTTCTTTGTGCTTGTGTTGCATTATAATGTGGAGTGCCAATTTCCCTTGCCGGACCATCTAATTGAATAGCAGGTGCCTTCATTCTATTATATCCCGGTATATCCCTCATCGCTGCATCTTGTATGATATGGTGCGAATCATTTGCACCAGCATCTAAAAGTTCTTTATATGTACCCGTTTGTCTTGTTACAGCACTCTTGACCTCAGACGCTCCCGCATCAAAGCTCTTGAAAATACTATTAAATATTTTGGTCGATCCATTTTCATTTGTAATAATTTGCTGAGGTAAAGTCTTAACAGCCTTAACTAATTCCTTAGGAGTATTTTTAACTTTGGTAAGCAAACTAATTTTATCTACACTGCTTGCTGCCTTTGCTTCGCCTCCGCCTATGAAGAATGATGCTACAGCTATTACTGCATGAGTCCCAAACTCTGATCTTGTATGTGCATCTCCATTAATTATATCATCATTTACATATTTAGCCACATTATTAACTACCGCCTTAGTTGTTTTAACTGGGTGGCTAACAACTTTCGCTACCTCATTCACCGTGTTTTTTATATTTTTCACAGTTTGCTTAGGATTTGTTATAGCACCTACCACTTTTGCACCTATGTTCGATGGGCTTACTTGATCAATTGTATCATACAGTCCACCAATCTCATCAACAGTAGCATCAAAGATTCCTGTTAAAACAGGTGCTTTTTTATTAACGTATTTATATAACTTTTTTAATTTCTTTTTTACATACTTACCTGTTACTGTTTCATTTGTCAGGCAGCCGTCGTCGTCATATTCGTATGCTTCTTTGACGATTCCGTCGATAGACACTTTCTTAAGGTTACCGTTCTTGTAGTAGTCGTTGGTTTTTATGATTAACTCTGAGGGAGGATTGTTGAGTGCCATAAAAAAAGACACAATCCCATATCTATGGTTGTGTCTCTATAAAATCTATAAAGTATAATATTCTTTTCAGCTCAATTCACTTAAAACGCTTTTTATGAGCCCTTCATCATTAATGCTGTATTGTATCACCTCACCGATTTTCTTCGGCAGAATGAACATCAGCTTATTGTTTTTTATCTTCTTGTCAAGGAACATCTGAGCGTATACCTTTTCAACATCCATTCCGTCCAAACGCACCGGAAGTCCTGCCTTTTCAAATGTCCCTATGATCCTTTGAACAACCTCTTCGTTAACAGCTTCAAGCTTTTGCGCCAGTCTGAACGCTCCAACCATTCCTATGGAAATACATTCTCCGTGAAGCAGTGTAAAATCCATAACGCTTTCTATAGCATGCCCTATCGTATGTCCGAAGTTCAGTATCGCACGCAAGTCGCTTTCCTTCTCGTCCTGTTCTACAACCCTGCCCTTTATGGAGCAGTTAACCTTCGCCAAATACTGGAGGATATTCTCATCACAGCTCAGTATCTTTTTCATGCTATAATCCAAGTATTCAAAGAATTCTTCATCCATTATAATTCCATGCTTTATTACTTCCGCCAGCCCTGAACGAAGCTCTCTTTCGGGAAGTGTTTTCAAGGAGCTGACATTTATATAAACGAATTTAGGCTGATAGAAGGCACCGATAATATTTTTGCTTCCTTCAAAGTCGACTCCTACCTTCCCGCCGACACTGCTGTCTGCCTGAGCCAACAACGATGTCGGAACCTGGATAAAACCGATGCCGCGCATAAATGTTGCAGCTGCAAAACCGGTTATATCCCCAACTACGCCGCCTCCGAGTGCGATTAAAATTGTATGTCTATCCGCTTTTATGCTTAAAAGATACTTGTATATCGAGCTTATTGTATCGAGATTTTTACTTCTTTCCCCCGCTTCAATCACGTACTTATAAATATTGCAGCCTGTTGCGCTTAATGCTTCTATAAAGGGTTTGGACTGATACTTGTCAACATTGGTATCTGTAACCACGACAATTTTTCCGTCAACCCTCAGGTTTGAAATGCATTTGTCAATACCCGTATAATCTGTTGTAATGTAGATCGGGTAACTCCTTTCTGCAAGATTTATATTAAGCTTTATCATAACCTCATCCCCTATTCTCCTGCCACCGTTTGCTTTTTGGCCTTTTACTCAAAGTCAGTCATCTGCTTCAATACTTCAAGCTGAGATAATAGGAGCGTTTCTGATTTCGCTTTGAAAATATGAAGCTTTTTCTTGAGATCCTCATATTCAAACTTTATTTTTACTACTTCCTGGTTGGCATCGTTAATTATTCTCTGCGCTTTGACCTCTGCGTCCTTTATTATATTATCCGCTTTTTCATATGAATTTTTCTTGATATCTTCGCTTGTCTGCTGAGCTACAATAAGGGTATTCTGCAGTGATTCCTCGATGTTTTTGTAATGCTGTATACCTTCATTAAGCATTGCAATTCTGTCTTTCAATTCGATGTTTTCACGTATGTATGCACTGTAATCCTCGATGATTTTGTCCAGCACTTCGTTTACGTTATCTTCGCTGTAGCCCATCATAGACTTTTTAAATGTAAGATTTTGCAAATCATTTGGAGTAAAATTCATATTTATCACCTCTTATATATATTTCTTTAGTAGAATGCCGATCCTTCCTTTTTTCGTTGTCCTTCCAACCGTTTCCAGAATTACTCTCCCCTTGCCTTTAATGGAAATCGTGTCGCCTTCCTTAACCTGCCTTGTCAAACTATTAGTCATCTCCCAGTTCAGGTTAAGCTTTTCCGCCTTGATGAATTCGGCTATTTTGGTTCTCGAAATACCAAAGCCGGCACTTGCAACACAATCGATCCTCAAAGAAGCAATTGTTGTATTTATCTCTTTAACTTTTGGTTGGTCAGGTTGGAGACTGCATATTTCTGTTACCTCGTTCTCCACCTCGAACTTCCCTATTCTAAGAAGGTTATAGTTTATATAGTCTGCAATATCGCTTAATGCCACAATACTGCAGAAGTCTTCCTTTACAAGAATATCTCCAATTTTCTCCCTTTTAATTCCTAAGGACATCAATGCACCAAGAAAATCTCTATGCGATAGTGAATTTCTATGGCGTACCTTAACCTGAACAATTTTCAATGGCACTTCCTGCCCGGAAATATTACCTTCAAGCATAAAATCAGGGCACAAGATTGCTATGACTCTCTCGGCCCCTTCGTATCCTCCATTGAAAACAATCTTAACATCGGCTTGCGACATTAAGAATTTTTCTATCAGATTTCTTTGGTAAGGATCCAAGAAATCCGTATATGAGTAACATTTATGTCTGATGGCTTTTTCAGCCTTATCAATTATTTTAGAAATAAGCAATTTATCTTCTGTTTTTGCAATACTTTTTAATACTTGGCTCTTTTCCATATCACCTAATAATATCTCTGTAAAAGGAATCTTACAAATGCTATAAGCAGCAATACTATCAACGGAGAGAAATCAACAAATGCATTATTCCCAATAGAAGATTTTTCTACAAGCTTTCTCACAGGAGCAAGTATGGGTTCCGTGAATTTGTGCAACAAATCAACAAGCTGGTTGTCACGCTGAATCGGAAGCCAAGATATTACTACGCGTAGAACAACCAATATTTCAAGAATTAACAATAAGGTATCAATGGCGTTAAAAATAAGTCCCATCTAATACTGTACCTCCGCTATTTTGCCCAAGGGAAGACACCTTTGTTTTTCAGTTCATCTTTGAAGTCGCCCATGATATCAACATTATTAGGCGCAGCAATAAAAATCCCCGCCGAAACCTTCTGGATATTCCCGTCAAGGGCATACACTGAACCGCTCAAAAAGTCTATGATCCTCTGAGCATTTTCTTTTTCAACGTCTTCAAGATTAATGACAATTGGCTTCTTGTTTTTGAGATGGTCGCATATTTCCTGTGCATCATCATACTTTTCAGGCTGTGCAATAACCACCTTGAATTGGTTGTTAGAATGGATGTTGACTACTTTGCTCTGTTGTTTTTTCGAGCTGGAGTAAAGAAATTGGGGTTGTGTGATCTCTTCTTTGACCATATCCTGGTCTTCTATAGCTTCATCCTCTTCCTCAGCTTCCCAACCGACAAAATTGAGCATTTTGTTAATAAGTTTAGCCATTGTATACTCCTCCTGTTTTCATCTTTAGTGTGTACAAGTGCTTAATGCTTAAAGCATAATTCCATTATATAGCATTTTGCACTGGTTATAAATAGTTCAAATGTACTACTAAGGGCTAGTACTGACGCTTTCCGAATAAGGCTGTTCCGATTCTTACTATATTCGAGCCTTCCTCGATAGCAACCTCAAAGTCGTTGCTCATCCCCATAGAAAGGTAGTCCATATTTATATTATCAATATTTTCCTGCCTCATGTCAACAAATATTTTCCGGGCCTCTTTAAATACGCCTCTTACATCCTCAGGATCATCAGCATATGGAGCGATAACCATCAAGCCCTTTACATGTATATTGGGGAAACCGCTTATTTCTTTTGCCAGGCTTACAACCTGAGATGAGTCAATGCCGAATTTAGTCTCTTCGTTAGCAACATTTACCTGTATTAATATATCGGCTACTTTACCGATATTATTAGCCCTTTTTTGAATTTCCTTTGCTAAATCCAGGCTGTCAACAGAGTGAATCATTTTCACCTTGTCTATTATGTATTTCACCTTATTGGTCTGAAGGTGCCCGATAAGATGCCAATTGCACTCTCTTTTGATGATGTCGTATTTTTCAGTAAGCTCCTGTACCCTGTTTTCACCCAGGTCAATTATTCCCTCGTCAATAACCCTCATTATCCTTTCAGGGTCTACAGTTTTTGAAACTGCAATGACCGTTATATCATCAAGCTTTCTGCCGCTTTTCAAGGCTGCTTTTTCAACCCTCTCCATAACATCATTTACATTGCTTTTAAGATAAGAATAATCACATGTCATCTTCTATCAGCTGTCCTTCCTTTATATTTCTCGGATCCAAAACATAATAATCATAAAGCTTAACACCATACCTGTCCAGCTTGTCCAGATTCTCAATTATCGCATACTCGCTGTCTTTACCGATGATTTTTACTTCCTTTATTCTAGCGGTGCCTGCCTTTACAAGCATAATTTTCGCAGTGCCCTTACTTGTGTTAATATTCCTGAGGCAGCTTATCGGGACCTTATAGCCTTCAAAGCTTTTAAGCACCAAATCAACATTAATTTTACGCATTCCGGCAGTTTCACTCAGGGCTTGATCTGTCTCTATTGCAACAATACTTTTACCCTGTATTCCTGACGATTTGTAAATAACCTTACCGTCAACCAGCTTCCCTATGTCATTTATCCTAACGCTAATATAGTCGCCTTCATTAAAAGCATCGGTTTTTTTAGCATCCATTGGCACAACCATGTCATACTTTATATTTTTTATTAGTTTTGCAAAGGGCTTTCCAACATCTGTTCTCCTATTATTATTAATCTGAGTCTCTACCGATTTAATTTTTTCCAGATACTGCGGAGTTAATTCCCTTATTCCTTTAGTGTTCAGTTCTGTCTCATATCCGTCAATAAAATATGAAACCACTCCCGATTCCTTAATGACTATGTTTTTTGTATTCTGGTCAATCAAATGCTGAAGCCGCTGCTTCTCTTTGTTCAACGATGTGATATAGGCATTGGGAGTCCCGATATCCCCGATAATTGTTGCTTTCTTTTTAATCAGCTCATCTATTTTTGTTTTTTCATCCTTTAATTGTGAAATGTCATTCTCATTCATTTTTTCAATAACCGATTTTATATGGCCTTTAATTTCTCCGTCCAGCTTCTTAAGGTCTTCCGAAAAGAAATTTTTATTCTCCATTTTCTGCATTTGGGCATTTATTATTTTCTGGTCGTTCTGCTTAAGCTGGTCAAGAAGCTTTCTTGAGTTTGAATTCAATACGGTTGCAATAGTGAAATTGGAAGGTGACTTCTCGCCCTCGTTGATTGTAGGTATGTAAGTCCCTTCAAAGGGTGAGTTTATCACTTCCTCATCACGTATAAGATATGCATCGGCATTTATGGAATATTCTATTGAGCCTATCTGGACTGCTCCTGTCGCAATTGTGTGGCTTCCCAGTATCCAGTGGAAAAATGACGGGACATAAATCACAAGTACGACTATAGCCAGAAAACCGCCAATTTTAAGCTTGCCTCCACCTTTTTTCATTTCTCTTTTGTGCTCAACTTCCATAAAAACCCCCGTAATATCACTATCCTCTAACAACTATGAACCATCAACTATAACGTAATCATTCCTTTATCCGCCATCATCTGAACGGCAATCAAAAGTCCGAGCTTCACGTGCTCGTAAACCAATCCGCCCTGCATGTACGCTATATATGGCGGTTTAATCGGCGCATCGGCGCTCAATTCAATGGAAGCGCCTTGTATAAAGGCACCTGCCGCCATGATGACAGGGCAGTCGTAGCCGGGCATGTCCCAAGGCTGAGGCGTAACAAATGAGTCTACAGGCGACCCCTTTTGTATTCCCTGACAGAATAATATAAGACTTTCAGGATTGTTAAACCTAATAGCCTGAATGATATCTCCTCTTTTTTCAGCCGGTAAAGGGGATGTATCTATTCCAAGCTTTTGCATCAATGCTGCACAGAAAACGGCTCCTTTCAGGCTTTCGGCCACAACATGGGGCGCCATGAAAAAGCCCTGAAACATCAAACGATTGTGTCCGAGTGTTGAACCCACCTTTTTCCCGATCCCGGGTGATGTGAGCCTGTATCCCGCATTCTCAACGTATTTCTTTTTACCTACAATATACCCTCCTGTCGGAGCCAACCCTCCGCCCGGGTTTTTTATAAGAGAGCCGGCTGCAATATCCGCTCCGGCCTCGATCGGTTCAATTTCTTCCACGAATTCGCCATAACAGTTGTCAACAAGGACAATAACGCTGCTGTTTATTCCCTTTACAAACTCAATTGCTTTCTTTATCTCGCCGATCTTAATGGAAGGACGCCAGCTGTAGCCTCTTGACCGCTGCAAAAGCACCATTTTGGTATTGTCCGATATGGAATTCTTCAATTGGCTGTAATCAATCTCACCGTCCGGAGTAAGGTCAACCTGCTTGTAAGCTACTCCGAAATCCTTCAACGAGCCTTCGCCCTCACCCCTGATGCCTATAACCTCTTCAAGAGTGTCATAGGGTTTGCCGGTAATTGAAAGCAGCTCGTCCCCCGGCCTCAGATTTCCGAACAGGCATAATGCCAGCGCATGCGTGCCGGATACTATCTGATGCCTTACAAGCGCATCCTCAGCCTTAAAAACATTTGCATATACAGCATCAAGAACTTCACGGCCCCTGTCGTCATAGCCATAGCCTGTTGTCCCCGAAAAATGCGAGTCGCTGAGGTTGTTGTCCTGCATGGCCTTAATTACCTTTATCTGATTATTTTCCTTTATAGAGTTAATATCCTCGATTATTTCCTTTATATCTTTTTCGGCTGTATTGGCGATTTTAATTACGCCTTCCGATATTCCGAAATCATTTTTGTAAGCCAGCTGAGTTTTTATGTTCATTAAAAAATTCCTCTCTACGTATGTATTCAAATTATATTTTATAGAACATAGTATTTTATTTCAATATATACACTGAAAATAAAATCCCAAAAAAATAACACCATCAGGTGTTACCTTCGGGCAATCATTCAAGCATCACACCGCTGTATGGCTCCAGCTTCAACTCCAGAATACCTTTATTTATAAAGTACTCGTTATCTCCTATCAAGTCCTTTAGCACCGCTTTTTTTTGTCCGGCCCAATCCGCATCGATTTCCAGCTCCCGCACAGAGGGGCTGTTATTGATAAATACTGCTATTTTTTGATCTCCGTCGCACCTGAGATATCCGTATACATTATCTGAAGGTATCAACAGAAGCCTTTTAAAATCACCTTTTTTTAGTGCATTATAATGCTTCCTGTATTTAATAAGCTTCTTATAGAACTCAAATATTTCTTTATTTTGCTTCTTCCTGCTCCAAACCATAGAGCGCCTGCAATCAGGGTCGTTTCCGCCCTCCATGCCTATCTCGTCACCGTAATATATAACAGGGATACCTACATAAGTCATTTTAAACAATATTGCAAGCTTCATTCTTGCTGTATCAAATTCATCCCTGCCGTACCCGGAGTCATTATTGCTGTAATCCTTGCATTTTGTATAGAACCGCTCCTGGTCATGATTGCCGATGTAAATAAAATGCCCGGAGCATGCGCCGCTTTTGTAGCCGGCTCTATTTGAAGCCAGCCTGTTGTCAAATTCAACTACTCCTGTTGATTTCCTTGCAAAGAAATCGACAATCGCATTATATACAGGCTGGTTTGTAACACCGTCAAGTCCGTTTTCACCGATCCACTCGTCGGCTTCATGCATTATCTCCCCGATTATCAATGCATCAGGCTTTATCGACTTCACCGCATCCCTGAATCTGACAATAAAAGCCCTGTCCAGTTCATTTGCAACGTCAAGCCGCCACCCGTCAATATCACGCTTTGTCCAGAATTCCGCTATCTTCAGGAAGTAGTCCTGAACCTCCGGATTGTCCGTAAATATCTTAGGCATCGTGCCGATATTATTGGAAAACGTTTCATAATTCGGAACCGGTGAGGTAGTCACAGGAAAGCTGTATATATTAAACCATCCGGCATACCTTGATTTTTCGCCGTTTTCTATAACATCCTTGAAAATTTCCGATTCCGACCCAATATGGTTGAACACCCCGTCCAAAATAACCTTTATACCCTTCTTATGACAGTAGGAAACCAGTTCGTCAAAGGTTTCAATATCCCCTAAAGAGGGGTCGATTTTGTAGTAATCGACAGTATTATACCTATGAGGAGAAGCCGCCATAAAAATAGGATTCAGATACAACACGTTAACACCCAGGCTGCTCAGATGGCCAAGCTTTTTTATTATACCCTTAAGGTCTCCGCCGTAATAAGACTTTCCATTCGGCTTACTCCCCCACCTTTGCAAATCCCCCGGATTGTTCCCCTGATCTCCGTCGAAGAAGCTGTCGGGATAAATTTGGTAAACAACCGCATTATTCACCCACTCAGGCAGTCTATCAGTCCTGCCGTACAAATATGGAAACTGGAAGGTGCCTGCCTGAAAGCCGTCGGTGGATATTCCCTTGTTCCCGTACCAATAGCTGCAGCCGTCATTTGAAAGTATGCAGAATTGATATTCTATCCTTTTGGTGAACCGTCCGACAGACGCTTCATAATAATCATAAAGCATATCAGAATCGGTTTTTCTCATTTGAACCTTCTTGGAGTACCAGACGTTATACCTGTCATGATAGACGACAAAGCAGAACTGGGCGTCGCCTTTTTTTATACGCAGCCTTACGCAGATGGAATTTTTGTCCTCCACCGATACATAAGGTGATTTAGTCATATGTAAAACAGCCTCATTTAACATGGAATATATGCCTCCGGATATCATCAAGCTTTTTTCGGGCTTATACGAAGCTTCACCTGATTATCGTCTCCCAAACCCTCTGTCGGTCTTATATAGCAAATCAACTCTTTCTCGTTAAAACCTATCTGCGGACGGAGGATGATGTTAAAATCCCCGCAGTTCGCCTCGTCCCCATGAAAGCACAGCAGAAACGTTCCCCTCAGCATAGGCCCCTGCTGTTCGAATAATACTTTGTTTATATTCCACTCGATAACCTGACAGTTGTATTTTTCGTCAAAGAATCTGTACATAAACCAATCATTATTATCCTTCAACGCATTATATAAATTCAGAGCTCCGCCGGCTGCATTTTCAAGCATGGCACCGACCGTTGGCTGAATACTTTTTACTATTCCCCCGGCTGTCTTGCCGGCACTTTCTATTGTATTCATTACCCTGTCCGCAGCATTAATAATTACTTTAGCAGTACTCTGCAAACTTGCGGCGTTTTCCGTAAATGATACATTTGCTCTTTCACTGTCAATTATCAATTGTACAGCAGCGGCTCTTTCCCTTCTCAATTTGCCGAACCAGTGCCAGTTGCAGGGTGAAACGCAGGTTATCCCGAAAGACCAGTCATACCTGTAGTATACCATATTTTCATATATGAAGGGCGAAAGTTCCGGATTTGTCTCTCCCATCAGGCAGGCATGCATTCTAAGTATTTCCTTCTCTTCCTTATCTGCCCCCAATACCATTTCCCTATACTTTTGCATATCGCCGTTTATAATTTTACATACAGGATTGCTGCTTGTGTAATTTTCCATATAGAAATCTATTGTTTTTCTGCTTATACAAAATCCCACACCTTCACCCCCATGTTCTTCTAATTTTGTTAATTTCATTATATTGAATACGGGTATTGAAGTCAATAAAGCAGCCTTTCTGTAATGAGTTGATTTAAAAAATCAGTACGAAAGCTAGCAATATCCAATGATTCTGGTGATTTTTGTGACGGTTGAGTACATAAATTATATTCAACTTATATAATTAATATTTTATACCGTGCAGCACCTCATTTTTTCCGCCGCAACCGGGGAGCTTCTTGATCGTGAAGCCGGCTGCCGACAGACCACTCTTAACAGCACCTGCTACAGTGAAGGTTGAGCAAACACCTCCTGTTTTTGTCTTTTCGCCGATTGCCATAAGCAGCTCGGGCCGCCATATGGACGGATTCTTCTTAGGACTGTGCCCATCAAGGAACCAGACGTCGCACGGTTTTTCCAATGCATTTACCATATCAAGCGCTTCCCCGATCCAAAGCCTCAACGCAATCGTTCCGAAAGCTTGCTGAATTTTCATCTCATGCCAGCCTGCCGCAGTGATATCAATACCTTGATATGCTTTCACAAGTGTATCGATCTCCTCACCGACCCGATCTTTAAAGCCATCGAGGATATTAAGCATTCGCTCCGGACCCATGGGATATAGTTCAACAGAATTGTATTCTATGTAAATATCCTTCAAACCGCTTTCAGTCAGGAATTCCATAAGTGAAATCACCACACGGCCGGCCCCAAAGCCTGTTTCACCGATTATCAAATGATTCCCTTCGGTAATCTTCTCAATTATTTGGTTATTCCTGAAATAGATCTGCTGAGCTTCGTCCAGCGCATTAACCACATCAAAATAGCGGTCATCAAATTGTTCATTAACCAGATACGATGGTATAAGCATATTACACTCCTTTTTTTATCATGATTATTTCATATTCGGTGGAAAAAAGAAAGGGCTACTCATCAATAATCGTAACAAGCTTTAGGGTTAATTTCCCATAGCTTTCCTCAATAATGACCTTCTTGCCGGATTTGAAGCCCAGCTTGTCAAGCCAGATGCCCTGGATGCGTATTTGCGGTACTTCTTTTGTGTTGGCGGTTATACTTGATATTGTTGATACTCTTACTTTCAAAATGTGACCCCCCTTTGCCTTATTGTTTTCAGAATGGGATATTCTTTAGGTTAATGTTTGTATTTTGAATTAATTGTTTCTCTCACTCTTCCTTAATTGTCTTTATGTTCCACCTTATCTCTACCCTACAAATATATCCCAGAATTATTTTAGCGATTTTTTCGCTAAAGGTCAATAGCGATTAATTCGCTAACCTATAATAATCTAGAGGTGATTTCAATATGTATGAAAGAATAAGAAATCTACGAGAAGATAAAGATATGACGCAGACACAGGTCGCTGCATATCTGAATTGCAGCCAAAGAATCTACAGTAATTACGAACGCGGTGAAGTAGATATACCCACCGGGATTTTAATCAAGTTGGCCGATTTGCATAATACGAGTACAGATTATCTGTTGAATAGGACAAATACCAAAAAGGCTTATCCTAAAGGCTAACCTTATAACTCAGCACTATTCACCCTTAATCCACGCACCCGTGCGGGTGCGATTTCGGCTCAACCAATTTTGGGGCAGAACAGTCATTTAAATACATCATATGTTCCGGTTCAACAAGCTCAAAACTTGTTGCTATGATGCTGACCCACAAATTTAAATACATCTTATGTTCCGGTTCAACCTTGGGTTGGTTCGGTTGTGTCGAGTGGCGCATATAATTTAAATACATCTTATGTTCCAGTTCAACATACTCAAATAGAATCGTATCCGGAGATTTTAACGGATTTAAATACATCTTATGTTCAGGTTCAACTAACTTTTTCCCTCTCCTGACATTCCACTTATGCAATTTAAATACATCTTATGTTCCGGTTCAACGGAAATACTTCCGGTTCCGGACCAGCTGTATAATTCCATTTAAATACATCTTATGTTCCGGTTCAACTTTGCACCAGTCCAGCGGTATACTTTTGCGTTCCTCGATTTAAATACATCTTATGTTCCAGTTCAACCCCGTACTGCAGATGTATAAACAGCAAAGCTTATATCATTTAAATACATCTTATGTTCCGGTTCAACGCAGTTGTAATTGTTATTGCATTATCGTATTTAGATTTAAATACATCTTATGTTCCGGTTCAACAGGCAAAGCGAATGATACACATATCGGAGTTGAAAATTTAAATACATCTTATGTTCCGGTTCAACCAATGACTAAAACTTTTACTATTAATGCTAACTCTTATTTAAATACATCTTATGTTCCGGTTCAACACGTTCTCATCATTCTCCACATCATCCATGACGAATTTAAATACATCTTATGTTCCGGTTCAACTTACAGTACCGCCACCATTCCAGACAGGATAAACCTATTTAAATACATCTTATGTTCCGGTTCAACAGTGTATAGTGATTTCATAAAGAAGGGCCCTTATGATTTAAATACATCTTATGTTCCGGTTCAACTTAGTATTTTATGCAAAACCATGGAGGCTAGTCGAATTTAAATACATCTTATGTTCCGGTTCAACGAAAACTGCTATAGACAATGCACATGACGGCAAAATATTTAAATAAATCTTATGTTCCGGTTCAACTCATAACCCAAATAGAGAACTATCAAACACACACATATTTAAATACATCTTATGTTCCGGTTCAACTCTTCTTTGACCTTGCCGTCATTCAACAGCTCTTTTATTTAAATACAACTTATGTTCCGGTTCAACCTATTTGAACCCACAGAATCAAAAACCATTGCATAATTTAAATACATCTTATGTTCCGGTTCAACATTTTCCGGTTCAACCTAAAGTCAGCCATGCACAAACATGCAATCGCACTTATTTAAATACATCTTATGTTCCGGTTCAACAAATTAACTTCTATTACCGGCAATGCTTGATTTTATTTAAATACATCTTATGTTCCGGTTCAACTTTCCCTGGTTACTCTTCCCTTTTCAAAACAATCCTATTTAAATACATCTTATGTTCCGGTTCAACCTCAATTTTTTTATGGTTGCTGAGCCGCACACACGCATTTAAATACATCTTATGTTCCGGTTCAACCCTGAATGGTTGCTGAGCCGCACATTTTACCAAGATTTAAATACATCTTATGTTCCGGTTCAACGGATATTCAAAGTGTTGAGTTTAGTAAGCTCAGTATATTTAAATACATCTTATGTTCCGGTTCAACGTATGCCAAATATTCCACAAATGTCTACTTCATTAGCATTTAAATACATCTTATGTTCCGGTTCAACTAGAAAATGGTACTATAACAACAACTGGAATAGAAAATTTAAATACATCTTATGTTCCGGTTCAACAAAAAGGAGGTATAACAGCCAATGCACCTGTCAAAAATTTAAATACATCTTATGTTCCGGTTCAACTGTGCTAGGCTTTTTGAACTGGTTATAGTATTTAAAAAATTTAAATACATCTTATGTTCCGGTTCAACAGAACTAATCAAGGTACGTTGGAATGAGAAATATTCCCTATTTAAATACATCTTATGTTCCGGTTCAACACCGCAGTAGAGCAGATGGGCCAATTACAACAAGCCAAAATTTAAATACATCTTATGTTCCGGTTCAACGAGCGAGTTTTGTAGCTTCTAGCATGCTTTCTTTTGTATTTAAATACATCTTATGTTCCGGTTCAACATTAATAGTCCCCCTACTTCCCCCCCTTTTTGCTTCTATTTAAATACATCTTATGTTCCGGTTCAACGAAGATCCGGATTCAAATATGTTCCCTTGGGAAGCGTAATTTAAATACATCTTATGTTCCGGTTCAACCTATTCCTTATTACAACCGGCTTGCCGTCACCCTTATTTAAATACATCTTATGTTCCGGTTCAACCAATACAATTGACTGGAACTCTGAGGAACAGCGTAATTTAAATACATCTTATGTTCCGGTTCAACGAAGGTAACCGGAGCATATACGGCGTACCTTCCTTTATTTAAATACATCTTATGTTCCGGTTCAACTAAGTACTATTTTTTATGAGTCTTTGTACCTACAAAATTTAAATACATCTTATGTTCCGGTTCAACCTCGTAAGGAATCCATCTTATGCTCACCCTTGACAAATTTAAATACATCTTATGTTCCGGTTCAACTCATAGTTAGTAAATGTTTTATAACCATCTATCCATATTTAAATACATCTTATGTTCCGGTTCAACAGTTGTTTGATCTTCCCGAATATCGTACAGCATATTATTTAAATACATCTTATGTTCCGGTTCAACTCGCAAACCTCTCCCTTCATGCTATCCCACTCCTTTATTTAAATACATCTTATGTTCCGGTTCAACTGTCTACTCAATTTGAAGAACCTTTGCAATCTTTTAATTTAAATACATCTTATGTTCCGGTTCAACTAAAGTAATCGATTCAAGGCTATAATAGTCCCGAGGTATTTAAATACATCTTATGTTCCGGTTCAACTTGTTACAACTACCAAGGACATGGCAGGAGCCAAATTTAAATACATCTTATGTTCCGGTTCAACATTCCCGGTGGTGGAAAAACAAGTACAGCAAAAATATTTAAATACATCTTATGTTCCGGTTCAACTGTATAATGGAAAATTATAAAAATCCTTTGTTAAAATTTAAATACATCTTATGTTCCGGTTCAACTTGTAGTTGAGGATGGTAGACTTTCAAGTATATATATTTAAATACATCTTATGTTCCGGTTCAACATCGGCGAGGGTAATGGCGTTATAGAATACGCTCCATTTAAATACATCTTATGTTCCGGTTCAACAGTGGTGAATTGCATGAATGTTGGACACATTTTGCAATTTAAATACATCTTATGTTCCGGTTCAACAGGAGCGAAGCTCCAAAGCAACCACACATATTATAATATTTAAATACATCTTATGTTCCGGTTCAACACTTATGTATCCAGAAAGATCAACAGGTCTGCCGATAGATTTAAATACATCTTATGTTCCGGTTCAACATGAGGCTTTCAGGATTCTAAAGGCGAATGGATACGAATTTAAATACATCTTATGTTCCGGTTCAACGTACACTTCCTGACGGCTTGTTTCAACCTCTTCTATTTAAATACATCTTATGTTCCGGTTCAACAAGAGAATATTTTAAAAACATGGGACTTACTTACAAATTTAAATACATCTTATGTTCCGGTTCAACGTTATTTATGATCTCTACAAAATAAAATCATTTTAAATTTAAATACATCTTATGTTCCGGTTCAACCTTCTTTCAACCCGTATTTATCCATATTTGCAATTTAAATACATCTTATGTTCCGGTTCAACTTTTCCAGGCTTCTTTTTTGTAGTATCTCTTACTGTATTTAAATACATCTTATGTTCCGGTTCAACGGTTTGTTTGTGGCTTTTATGTTTTCCCAAACGGATTTAAATACATCTTATGTTCCGGTTCAACAGAAATATGAAGGAGGATTTATTGCATGGACAAAAATTTAAATACATCTTATGTTCCGGTTCAACTAGCTTCATGCAAATCGGAAGCAGATATGTTTTTATAATTTAAATACATCTTATGTTCCGGTTCAACTAATTGCGCTTCCTGTTGCGAGTTTTAACATTCCAATTTAAATACATCTTATGTTCCGGTTCAACCAAACTTTCCATGCGATTCATGTTATAAGCTGACATTATTTAAATACATCTTATGTTCCGGTTCAACGTTAGAATGTGGCAAGCAATAGGGAGCAAAACAAGATTTAAATACATCTTATGTTCCGGTTCAACTAACTCCATACCTGTATGCAGGAAAGGCAAATATTGTATTTAAATACATCTTATGTTCCGGTTCAACCCGCTTAGAATTGCCCTTTTATCTGGTTCACTGCAATTTAAATACATCTTATGTTCCGGTTCAACATTGATGTATGGCATAAGGTAGGAATAATCATTGAATTTAAATACATCTTATGTTCCGGTTCAACAGACTGGTACAAATCCAATTATGGCAAAAATCCAAGATTTAAATACATCTTATGTTCCGGTTCAACACATCCTTTACTACTTGTACAGAGTATGTAGCTGAATTTAAATACATCTTATGTTCCGGTTCAACATATTCTCTATTACTCCGGCAGGGACGATATTCTTATTTAAATACATCTTATGTTCCGGTTCAACAAGCCGAGCAAATGGGCCAATTAAACCCAGCAAAAATTTAAATACATCTTATGTTCCGGTTCAACGTATATCACAATCAACACATAAAACAAATACAGCAATTTAAATACATCTTATGTTCCGGTTCAACATAAAGTAAAAAATAGTGGGGTGTTAGTGGGGTGTTATTTAAATACATCTTATGTTCCGGTTCAACATGCCGCATTCGGCGGTACTATCACAAATGTAAAAATATTTAAATACATCTTATGTTCCGGTTCAACTGATACGACAACAAAGGTACTTACAGAAGGTCCATAATTTAAATACATCTTATGTTCCGGTTCAACCTTTCAGGCCATCTACGGGTGGAGAAACGCGAACATATTTAAATACATCTTATGTTCCGGTTCAACAACCCTATTATATTTGACAGTCTATCAATTAAGCTTATTTAAATACATCTTATGTTCCGGTTCAACAGGTTCTAGTCTAATTTCAGGCAACCCGTTATTAATTTAAATACATCTTATGTTCCGGTTCAACTATTCAAGGTAATGACCAAGGATAATCCGCAAGGCATATTTAAATACATCTTATGTTCCGGTTCAACTTAGTGAGGAGGATATGGAAGAAATCAAGCGCACACTATTTAAATACATCTTATGTTCGGTTCAACTTGGTTGTGTTACTAACAACAACCCAAGTATTTTAAATTTAAATACATCTTATGTTCCGGTTCAACCAATTTCACGCATGCACAGCTTTTAAACTATACGCAATTTAAATACATCTTATGTTCCGGTTCAACCTAGCATCTAAGGACAAGGAACGCGTTGCTTCTCAGGAATTTAAATACATCTTATGTTCCGGTTCAACAGCCTGTTGAATTCAATGTTAAATATTCTTATGAAAAATTTAAATACATCTTATGTTCCGGTTCAACCTACTTTCTGCCCTGCATGAATTCCGAGCTGCCCAATTTAAATACATCTTATGTTCCGGTTCAACTATTCGATTATTTTCGGGGGTGAACCAGATGCCAGATTTAAATACATCTTATGTTCCGGTTCAACTTCTTATGGTCTTCAGAAAGTTGTCCTTTTGCAAATATTTAAATACATCTTATGTTCCGGTTCAACTTGTTAGGTCAAGGGATTATGGATATGCAAGCGGAATTTAAATACATCTTATGTTCCGGTTCAACCGAGATAATAAGGATAATGAACGAGCAGGATTTTGATTTAAATACATCTTATGTTCCGGTTCAACTAATTTGTATCTGCCGCGAGAACTCGTCTTATAAATTTAAATACATCTTATGTTCCGGTTCAACAAGTTTTGCTCTAACTACTGCATCATACCGAGCGGCCAATATTTAAATACATCTTATGTTCCGGTTCAACGCTGCTAATGCTGCATTTTGTTCGGCATCAAGCCAGATTTAAATACATCTTATGTTCCGGTTCAACATTTAAATTCCAATGCACTTGAACTTTTCCCTGTCTATTTAAATACATCTTATGTTCCGGTTCAACTTCGTAATCGTCTGGGGTATCATAAGCGAAGAATAAATTTAAATACATCTTATGTTCCGGTTCAACATAAATTCAAGATAAGTTTCAGCGTCATTTGCCATATTTAAATACATCTTATGTTCCGGTTCAACTTATAATGGTCTTTGTACCACTGCTTATCTGCGTCATTTAAATACATCTTATGTTCCGGTTCAACCTGGAGGTTATAAATTATGAAAAAATTTTTAAGTAATTTAAATACATCTTATGTTCCGGTTCAACATCAATGGTAAGCCACAGGGAGCCATTGTGTATAAATTTAAATACATCTTATGTTCCGGTTCAACAGCCCTGGTTAATTGCGCGAATGTTGGACATTTTAGTGCATTTAAATACATCTTATGTTCCGGTTCAACGATACAACATGGCAATGCAAGGGAAAAATTTACTTGTATTTAAATACATCTTATGTTCCGGTTCAACAGTTGTGTATATTAATTTGTTTGTTAGTAATGTTTATTTAAATACATCTTATGTTCCGGTTCAACATTTATCGATGTTACACCAATATTGCAAAAATGGGAATTTAAATACATCTTATGTTCCGGTTCAACCGAAACATATGATTCACTTGAAGCTTGCTTAAAATGATTTAAATACATCTTATGTTCCGGTTCAACTCAAACAAAAGAAGTTTCTCAAGAAAAAATGGCTCAATTTAAATACATCTTATGTTCCGGTTCAACCTATAAGTATTTTTCTCAACATGTTATTAAAGTTATTTAAATACATCTTATGTTCCGGTTCAACTTAATAGTCCCCTACTTCCCCCCCTTTTTACTTCTATTTAAATACATCTTATGTTCCGGTTCAACGCTTTACCGATGTTACAGTCATTCTTGCCTGACCATATTTAAATACATCTTATGTTCCGGTTCAACGATAAATATAAGGGGTTATGTAATGAACCAGTTAAATTTAAATACATCTTATGTTCCGGTTCAACATTGACCGTTCCAATTTTTTAAGATCCCTTTTATATTTAAATACATCTTATGTTCCGGTTCAACTGTTGTAAGCTTACGCCTCGCTCCAAGCGTACCAATATTTAAATACATCTTATGTTCCGGTTCAACAAAAGAATGAAATTTATGGTGCCACTCCTGAAGAAGTATTTAAATACATCTTATGTTCCGGTTCAACTGAACAGGCGGAGAGGGTAGCCTGGCGAATTATCCTATTTAAATACATCTTATGTTCCGGTTCAACTACGGTGTTCGGCTTACATTTCAGCAAGCATCTGAATTTAAATACATCTTATGTTCCGGTTCAACGTCAACGGGAGCATCTTCTTTAGCAGACCCAAGACTATTTAAATACATCTTATGTTCCGGTTCAACGCCATTTGATTTATCCACTTTAATAAATAAGGCGCATTTAAATACATCTTATGTTCCGGTTCAACTCTGTATCGCTTAGTACTTTAATTCCTTTTGCTTCATTTAAATACATCTTATGTTCCGGTTCAACTAACGCCAATTAAGGCTTTCACTTACATGGCTTTTCTTTAAAACGCCTGAATTTCTAGGTTTTCATTAAGTTTTTTCCAACCGTTATCTGCAAAATAGGCAAAAGCCATAAAACCCTATAAAAATCAAAGCATTAAGAGAATTTTCTATTACTCCGCTTGGAAAAAATCACAAGATAAGCGACTCGCATGGTGTTTTATTATTACCGATTGTTTCTTCTTCAAAGTCAGCTCGGGTTACAAGTTTCAGAATTGTTATAAAATCTTCGTCCTCATTAATTACTTTTTTAAGTTCTTCCCTTAGTTTTATAATATTTGAAGGCGTAATATTACCCCTGAAAATGGATTTCTGATGATGCTTAAAATACTTCTTACACACCTTAAAAACCTTATGCACTCTCTTTTCTCCTACGTCATACAGGACAAACGCATAGTTATAGTTTATATCCCTGCTCACATCGATTCCCCCAAATTGAAAGGTTTGAATGATTTCCCTTCCATTAAGAATTTAATTAACTTATAGCCATCCAGCTTAATTGCATTTTTATATGTAGTTTTCCTTTTTAATGCCTTATGCTCAAATACCTGATTTATCCTTTCCTCAAATTCCTCAATAAAAATTTTCTTTCCCGGCTCATTCAAAAGGCAGTAATTAAGCTTGCTTTCAAAGTGCTTGGAAACTTGAAGTTTCCGATTATTCACACAATCGAAAATCGTTTTGAATACAATAATCGGCTTAAAAGCCTCAGATAAATCCAAACTTAAAGAAAAACGACCTTCAGAAGGTTCATGCAGAAAACTAATAGCTTGATTCAGATGTGTATGATAAATCTGTGTTATTGTCTTTGTATATAGTATGCTGTTTCCAAATGAAACAAGGGCGTTTATAGGATTGTCAGGTGGTCTTCTTACCCTTTTATTCATTACAAAATCCTCCGGCAGAAATAATCGAAAACTATCATAGAACCTGCTCCAAATTCCTCCCTCCACCATAAGAATTTGCTTAATATCCGTTACACTGTTTAAAATCCTTGCTACATCATCTTTCAACCAGTCAATGACCTCTTTAAGCTCTTTTCTGCCATGTCTGTAATAATGGTACAATACTTCTCTGATATTATCTGCAATTCCCAGCACAAAGGCTTTTGCAAGTTCAACCCTCTTGGTTGAAAATGCATTAGCCTGTTTCACAGTGAGATCGCCGCTTATCAAATATTCCTTTGGATAGAATGATCCCGTATAATTTCCATAATAATTGAAGAAATGAAGGGTTATCCCGGCCTTTGAGATCATATCGAGAAATTTGGTATTCAGGGATACTTCATTGAAGCAGTAAATTTCCCTGGTATCTTTTATCGGAAGATAGAAATTGCCCTTCTCATTTTTGAACTGTATGGAAAAGTCTTTTCGGCTAAGTTCCCCTATAGAAAATATATATCTTGTATGCTCTTTCATAACTCTACTCCTTAAATGAAACAATATTCATAGTATGCGCAGCGTTTGCATTTGGCCGATATTTGCGCTTCCGGGGGTTTTTCTGCTGCTATGAATTCATCTATTTCTCTTGAAAGCTTTTCTAGCTGTTCTTCATTTTCAGAAGAAAGCTCAAGATAATGAACTTTATTTTCCTGCTTGTTCTGTTCTGCGAACTCGATCTTCCCTTTTTTCTCTATCCCCTTATCTTTCAGCTTTTTCAGGTAAAGAAGGACTTGCCACTTAACTGCGTTTATGTCCGCATCTGACTTCTTCACTTCAACGAGATAATCATCTGTTAACTTGTCTATTTTTATATTGTCGATACTTATTTCCGTATTTTTCTCACGTTCATGCTTTATTTCATGAATAACTCTACCGATCCGAACATCTTCGCTGTTATCTTCCAGATTTATTTTATTGGCGAAAAGCCAGCATTGACGCTTGCAATGGAAATAGTAATTGATAAGGGTTCCGGTAAGTGTCATAAAAACAGGCCTCCCCTCACAAAAAAAGATCTTCTTTAGAATTAGTTGGAATCTGTACTCCTGTTTCACAGCTATATCCTAAATTTAATACATCGTAATATAATCCATTTTTTCTATCTCTTTCAATGCTCAGATATGATGTTTTATTCGCAAGCCAACTTCCCAAAGATACAGTATCTTCATATTTTATTTTTCCATTTTTATAGTCTTCCGTAAGCAAGAAGTCTCTTTTTGGAAATTCTATATCCCTGAGATCATAATTTTTGTTAGATTTTGAAATCCCATATAATTCATTTAACATATCATCAAAAAGGCTATATCCTTCATCAAATACATTTGCCGTATTTTGTATTTTAGTATATTCGAAGACCTTATTGTAAACATCATTTAACCATTTATTATAGGTAAAAATGGGATGTACTCCTTCCTCAATTATATCGAAAGTAATATTCAGCATAATTTCTTCATAAGGTTTTCCTTCAGTTTCTTTAAAGACATATACCTTGTCGATCCTATCACCTTTTTTTCTTCTGTTTACTCTTCCGAAACGCTGGATCAATGCATCTATTGGGGCCACATCAGTAAACATAACATCAAAATCTATATCAAGTGAAATTTCAACAACCTGAGTTGCAACAAGGATAAAATTTTTCTTTGCTTTTAGTCTTTCATAAATTTCATTTTCCTTCTCTATTCTGCATTTTTTCTTAAAACATGCATTGTAAAGAATAATATCTCTGATGCCTTTATTTTTAAGTTCTGTGAATGTATTAACAGAGCTCTTAACAAGATTTCTGACTACAATGACGTTTTTACCTTTATTGTACTCTTCGATAATTAAGTCAATATTGTTTTCCATACAGTCATTCTTCTTAACGATTTCAATTGCCTTTACTTGAAACAGCTGTTCATCCCTTATTATAGGGTAGTAGCCAATATTAAGTTTTTGCTTGATTTTATCAGGAATAGAAGCACTCATAATACACACAGGTATTCTATATTCTTGAGCTAATTCGAGAAACCTTTTTATGAATCCAAGTAGCTTGAAATCATAGGAATGTATTTCATCAATAATGACTACGGAATTTAATACATTGAAGGTAGCAATATTGTATCTTCCCGTATTCATGAAATATTTCAATAGTCCATCTATTGTAGATATCGTCATTGGTTTGTTAAATGTTTTGCTGTATAGTATTTCAGCTTTGAAGTTTTCATCAATCAAACCGTTTTCTTCTTCATAAATTGTTTCTAGATATATTTCAGCAGAACCGTGTACGAGTCCTGAACTATTCCCAAAAACTGCTTTTGCTCTTTCAAATAATTTATTTGACGTTGTTTGTGTGGGTAGTGTATATATAATTTTACTATGATTATTCCTAATATTATTTGCAGCCCACAGAAAAGCCCCTTCTGTTTTCCCTTCTCCAGTAGGTATTTCAACAAGCACATTTCCCTTGATATTTGATAGCCTTTGTTGAAAATTCTTAGGAATAAATTCTTCAATTTTTAATGCATTTTTCAATTTTCCTAGTATATATTCTCTATCAGGAACATTTGCCAAAGTGATTTCAGGGCATGTGCCTTCAAATTTTGCAGAAGCAGACCAATCAGCAAGGTTTAAAAGACCTGATAAGTATGCATACAACAAACGTAATGACTGATAGTTTGAAACAGACTTAATTTCATCCCTAAGCTCTGAATTTATTATACGATTCAAATCATCTAAATTTCTCGTTTTATATGTAAATTTATAAGCACATTCTCTTTTCATATACCTTTCATAGACGGTTTTGTAAGAATCAAAGAATCCCCTTGCCTCGGGAAGAAACCGATGAGAATATTCTCTCCCCTGATTAATGCATCCAAAGCTCCCATTGATGTTATATAGGCTATGATGAGTAAGAATAACAAGGAAGAGCATGTTTACATACTCTTCCTCATTTAACTCAAAATCAATAATATCAGAGACAAGATTCGCAGAGTAGAGGGAATGAAAGCTTTTCTTTCCACCATTAATTGTATTTTGAAATTCTTCTGTTGCTTTTCCCATATCGTGAAAATACGCTGAACAGAATATCAAATCTCTTAATCTTTCCTTAGGAAAGTTGCATTTTATAGATATAAAGTTAAGTGTTTCCTCATCAATCAGATCAAGTGCTTCCTGTATGACTAAAAAAGTATGCTCTTCCAAAGTTTGTTCTCTGTTATCTTTTTTTTTGGCGATTATGCTCATCAATAGAACACCACCCTATTTAATCCATCAGAATAGCTCTCAATTCCTTCTATTTCTATTTCACAGTTTAAGTATTCAATTTGCTTATATTCTTCCTGCGGAATTCTCCATTCTCTTTTCCCCTTTTGGTTTAAATCAGACTTGAATTTCAGAGGCACAATATTCCCTGTAGGAAGCTCAATGATATCATCATAATCTAACGGCAAAGCTGAATACTTGAGTCCCAAATCCATGAAAACCGAATTAATCTTTCCACTGTGATTAATCGCCACATCTATTTCTTCAACGCCATATAACTTGATTATCTCGTCATCAAGGCCAAGTGAAGGAATGTTTTGAGGATTGTAAAGGGCTCCAAGAACTGTACTTTTTAGTTCTTCATTATTAATTTTGAGGTATATCCAATAGGATGCATGAAAAAGCCTGTCCCTTCGAATGACACTTCTACCGTGCATACCGCTTTTATTTACATAGGTTTTATATGCCCACAAATCTTTTGCTTTTCCTTTGATATTGTTTATAACAACTGATACTTGTATTGCTTCACTGCTTAAAATGTCGTAATACCATTTTTCTGGTTTACCCGCAATATTTGTAAGCATCCCTATAATGGTGGTTTTAGGAGGTGCTAAAAAACTTTTATGATATGTTCTGAAGAAGGGAACTCTAAAAGAATTGAATATTCCTTCTGTTCTGAATCGTATCACTTTCATATCAGTTACCTTCTTTCAGGCTATCAAGAGATCTTGAGACTGTAGTAACAATATATCCCGCATTCTCAAATTCTTTTTTCACTTGAAACTCATTCTTAAATATTCCTGTTGTAATACCTATGCTTGTTGTTGAGATAACTGCTTCATTCTCTTTTAAAGTCTCAAGAATGGGAGGTATCACAATGTTATCCTTCTCGTCTACAGTTATTACATTTAATAGAAAAGGGTTTCCGGTTTTCTGTCTGACTGCAACAATAAACTTGGGAGAAATATCTTCCATATTCCTCGACTGCTTCGCTCCTCCGTTGAAATACTTTATTGCATCGATCATTACATTTCTTCTTGCTTTAACTGCTTCTTCATCCAGCATAGGCGTAGCCTCGTAGGTATACTCATTAATTTCTCTACCTATTTTACCGGCATCAATCATTATATTCCCCCTCATGAAATTCATCGTATCAATTTCAACCTGAACGATATTGCCGCTTCTAGCATTTTCACTGTATTGTTTTCTTGTTAGGTAATCATATTCACCTTTATAGGGGTGAATCGAAACCATAGGTGCCACCTTGACAGGAGACCATCTTCTCCCCCCTTTAGGCATCATATATCCGAAAAGGTCCAAATCACAAAATTCCTCATACATAAGTTTATTGTTTTCAAAAGAGTTTTTATCTTTATTGTATATTTCCTCATTAAGTTCCAGAAAGTTAGGTTCCCCACTTTCGTTAACCGCCGTTATCCTTTGTCCAAGCTGCATCAATGTTTCTTTCAAATACCGCCTTTGCGCCTGACCTGAAATATACGCATACTCATTATCCTGATTATCAGAAATCTTTTTTATTGGCGTAATATTTCCTCCCATACCTTCGCTCCCGTTTAAAGAAGCAACATTAACTTTTGAAATGTAAGCAATGTTTAAAAATTCCATACTAATTTCCTCCTTTTTGATTCTTAGCAAACGCTACACTTTTGTATTTATCAATTGCATAAATTGCTATATAATCTCTTACCAACTCCCAATACTTATCTTCTTCTTCAAGGAATACAAGTAATTCGTCCAGCAATTCATTGAATTCTCGTGTGAATATATATTTTGGTTTTTGATCATTTTGAATTTTTAGAGAAGCAAATTTAACAGTCTTAAAATAGGACACAAGTTGAAAGTGGTTTTTCACATTCCTTAACCTAAATAATAAATCCTTATCCTCTACATTGGCCGCAAAAGCACCTATCTCATCCCCAAGCTTTTTAGAATTTTCGTGTAGTTTCATTTCTCTATCACCTCTTCTTAAAAATGTAAGATATTCATTCTCAAAGAATTGTAAACCTTTGCCAAAACTTCTTTTATCATTTTTCAAAATGTCATACGATGCTTCATAGTAATTTTTTCTTAAGGGCTTAAAATTAAGCATATTATCAGAAAATTGTCTTATATTAAGGTTCATTTCTTTCTGAGATTTCGAAAGGCTTATTGTATCTATTAAATCCGCAAGGTACTTGAAAAGATAGACCTCATCCTTTTTATATGCTATAAGGCTTTCAAAAAGCTTAAATAATCTGTAAGTCTTTGTATATTCATTCAAGCCTGATTTCATGCTACCGTCTTCGGTATAAGTAACAAAGGATAAGTCTTTAATACTGTCGAGTAATTCCTTTCTCTTGAGCTTTTTTCGCTCATCAAGGCTATTCTTATAATTGTCCTCAATATGATAAATATAAGAAAATAGCCACATGAAAAATTTTAATTTGAACTCTTGCTCGCTTTTTACAATATAGAAATTTTCATTTTTTATATTGTCAAGCTTAAGCTGCTCATGCATATCTACATTCGTTGGTAATGGAACTAGTTCTCCTGTTTTTTCGGCTCTGCGTGTTATTTGATCTTCATTTATTTTAAGGCTTTTTTTAAAAACCTTAAATGATTTCAAATTATGCGAATTAATATAAATATAGTAGGAAGAGTTATAAAAGCGTTGTATTCTTGAACCATACCAGTATATCAATGCGTCCCATCTGTCAATAGTATTGTTTTTATATACAAGCATGTCCCTGAAGCAATGGCCCCCATCTTCGAACTGGTGTATCTTTGAGTCAAAAGTTAAGTTTGAATCTCCTGCAAGATAATGTGAAAAGTTATCTATTGCCTTTTCCTTAGTTATATAAAGTAAAAGCTTAATTTTATCTTTTGACTTTATTTTTCCTGTCTTTTTGTCAAAGAATAATGATTCTGCCTCTTTATCCTTCATATTATTTTTTTTGCAAAATTCTTTAAACTTATTATATAGTTGCTCAGGTTCCAAATCTATTTCTTCTGCATTTATATAACTGTAAACTCCATGTAATACATCATTCCCTGATGCTTTTCCCTTTACATCGTACTTATTATCCTTTGTAAAATCTTTCGCTTGATTATCCCAATACCACCTTTCATTATCAGTTTGGAATACAATTTTATTCTTTTTTATTAAATCACCTAAAATGCTTTCATACAGATTATTTTCATATTTTTTATCAAAAATTAATGCTAATTCGCTATTACCTATGTGACACTCCAACCCCGGTTTATCGTTACTTTCTTCAAACGATATTTTTAGGTTTACAATACCATTGTTGTAAAAGACATCTTTAGGTTTAAATATTTTTGTGACAGTACTTTCAGATATTCCAGGCAATCAATTCACCTCCATCCGCAAAAACCCGCGCCAAGACTTGAGTTTTTTTCTCCTATTCCACTTCCTAAAGCTACAAAGGCTAACCGCTGTGAATCATTATCATCATTTATCCATATTTTGTATTTATTTCCCAATAGTTCAATTCCTTTATACTTTAGTGCAACTGGTTTTTTATTTAGGATTTGAATTTTCTCTATAAAATTTTGATCAGGCCTTATAGTTTCATTGTAGAATTCTTTGAATTTTTTCTCCAAATTAGCCTGAAGTCTGCTCTGTAATATTATTAAGTCATCATTAAGCATCCATGGATTATTTTCCACCGTAACTATTACAGGTGTTATAGAAAAAATCTCTTTTATTGGTTTTTGAACTATCTTTTTCTTTTGTATAGACAAAATCCTGAATATTTCACTGTCAACCTTCGGAATAAGCTTTTGCAATTTTTCAACAAACTTTTTTTCCATACTTCTAACTCTAAATACATAAGCTCTCCCTTGCTTATATGTTTTATCAGACTCTAGTGGGTAAAGACTATCAAAACAATAAAACTTATACCCATACTTCTTATGCTTTTCCGTTAACTCCGAGTCGAGAAGCATTGATTTATTAATCAGTTGACCTATCACCTCACTTGCTTCATTAAAATATAAATCAACTTGCAAAAATGCAGTTAATGTTAGCTCAAAAAAATCCATAATATCCTCCCTTCTTCACAAACTACACAAATTTACATTTAGTAATATTTTACTATACAATTCCATATTTTTCTATGCCTTAATTGTATAAATATGAAACTATTTGCCCTGTTCACTTATTATTTATTATTACTCTTTGTAACTTTTATTATAATTGAGTTAATAAAATTTATGGAATGCCTATATCTAACCTTTATAATAATATTTAAATACATAAATGTTTAGGTTTAAGCTGATATAGGCATTTACACGTCCATAATTTCATATTGCGCAATAAATGTCAAACATTTCCTGCTAGTAGAGTATACTAAACTTTATAAGTAATGAGCTTTGCCTGTTACACCTTATATTCCCCCAGTCACTACAGTAGTCTCCTTTATCAATGAGGTCAACACAAGCTGCAAAAATTGTATTTACCCAAACACTCATATCCACCAGCAAAGACAAACCCTAGCAAATACTTCAGCGACACCCGTAAGTGTTTGAAAAAAATCCGTGATGCAATCGGTGAGGAAATCAACGACGCGGCAAAACAAGCACGGATGCTTGTTTTAGACGGAGCTGACCATGGACGGGAATAGAGGCGGCCGCCAAAGGAAGATTTTCGAACCGCTAATTGCATAGGAATTTTTTCACTGTGCCCTGACTAGCCCCTGTGGCGATTGAACAGCGACTTTTCCTCCAGTTTTGGTCGCTCAAAAGTGGAAAAACAGACTTTTGACACTGTAAAAAAACACAAAAAAAGAGACATGGTACACCACGCCTCTGATCTAGAGTATCACTTTCATTCCCGCGCAAGCTGAGGAAATCTTTCTAAAATTCTGTTGACCAAAGAAACATATTTCCTTTCATCCTCATACTCGGGTTCCTGCTCCTGTAGCCAATTATCCCCATCCGCCAGATCATACATTTCCTTTGCTGTCACTATAGAGCACAGAGGGCTTTCCAACAGTGCAAACATCGGGTCAATGTCATCATCCCAGTTGAAGGAACATACATAAGCATGAATCAACTCCGGTGAATCCAACCTATGGATTTGCTTCATGACATCACTTATCTCGGTATATAAAAGCTCATCAATCAACTTCTTTTCTTCCTCATTCAGTATTAAACGAATCGCCCCTTTTGTGTTTATAAGTAAATCTGCTATTTCAGGTTTATATCTCGCTCTTGCCCAAGGCGTATACAAAATTCCCTCCGGATGATCCAGCTCCACACCTTTATCCAATAAAACCTTAACCGCGGGAAGGTTATCAAATTTGATTGCCTTGTCAAGTACCGTATCATGCAGTTTATCTTCTATATATAGGTCTGCGCCAAGCCTGACCAGTTCTTCAAAAAACTCTATAGGTGCTTTTTGTACGATTGCATAGTGCAATGGTGTTCTGCCGTACTGATCCTGCTCATTAAGATCGGCTGTTAAGGCACATACTTTCATAGCTTCCAGATTTCTTTGTTTTATTGCTTCAAATATTGTCATTTATCACACGCTCCTAATATAGCATTGATAATACATTCTTCTATTATGCTTGTCTCATTTTGAAGTAGGGACACTTCATCGTAATCATCTTATCAATTAGTGATAGCCTCCATTAAGTATGTGGAGCATATTGAAATATAAAAGCAGACAACTCTGCCGTAACACCTATTCTTCTGTTTGAAATACTTTTTAAGCTTGAATCCACTTAAATTAAAAATTACCATCATAATCACTGAGTGTCAATGTTTTTAGTGGCTTTGGAGTTGTTTAAGCTTCACAACCAGATCTTCCTATAGATAAATATCTGAAAATTCGATTTTCATCCTTGCTATAAGCATATTTTCCGATTCATAATTCGTACCGGTCTGGTCTGGTATCTTTTGCAAAGGAGTCTTAACTGGGAGTTCAATAATGAACTCACTTCCAATTCCATATTCACTGTTTAATCGAATATTACCACCATGCAACTCTATGAGCGATTTTGTTAAATGTAAGCCAATACCGCTTCCCTCATGTTCTCTTGTAAGCAAATCCGCTCCTTGTTTAAAACGTTCAAAAATAATTGACTGTTTTTCCTTTTCAATTCCTATTCCATTATCTTTCACAGATATCAAGATATTGTCTATTCCATCAGTAATACTTACACTAATAATACCATTTGCATTTGTAAACTTTATAGCATTGGAAAGAAGGTTTAACATAATCCGCTCAATCATGTCAACATCGCAAAGGATGATTTTCTCTTTAATATCGGAAGTAAAGGTTAGCTCAAGATTTTTCAATCCGGCGAATTCGGATACTGATAGTGTTATCTTCTCAACAACAGCTACAATATTATAAGGTTTTGGGTGAATATCCAAAAAGCCTGCATCTATTTTTGTTGTATCAATTACATTGTTAATCATCCTTAATAATCTTAAGCAATTTTGTCTCATAGATTTTGTATGTTTGATTATTTTATCCTTATTTGCCGTTATATCACCATTCAAATACAATTCATACAGCTGTAGAGCACCCATGATTACATTGAGCGGAGTCCTCAATTCATGGGACATATTCGCAAGGAACTCACTTTTAATGTTACTGGCCTCTTCTGCTTTTTCTTTTGCTATTCGAAGCTCTGATATCAATTCTTTCCTTTCAGAAATGTCCTCTATCACCCCATAATGGAAGAGAGGCTGTAAGGAAGCTTTATTAATACTTGTAAAACGGTCATTAATCCAACGATACTTCCCATTCTTGCATAAAAAACGATATTCTATTGATATAGCTATTTGTTTCTCTACAAGATCTGCTTCTTCGAGAGCCCCTATTACTGTCGGTAAATCATCATGGTGTATTTTTGAGATTACTGTTTCCATACTCATAGATTGCATTTCATCTATTGAGTAGCCTGTAATATTTTCAATAACCGGGCTAATGTAATCATATTTGTTTTTAATAAGATCTCTCCTGTATGCCGCATCCTGAGAATATTCAAGCACATTACGGAAACGCTCCTTACTTTCTATCAACTCTTCTTCCACCTTTTTACGTCTTGAAATATCCTCAATAATTGCTATAAAATAAGGCTGAATAGCTAAAAAATCGTTTACAAAGGAAACTGTAATATTCACCCAAATGATGGAACCATCTTTTCTAATATATCTTTTTTCCATGCTGCAAGTACTGATTTCACCTTCGGCTAATCTCTTTAAGGCATCTAAATTACTCTTCAGATCATCCTCATGAGTTATTTCTTTAAAGGTCATACTGCTCAGCTCTTCTTGAGAATATCCTACTATATCACAAAATTTCTGATTTATTCTGATAAATTTATTGTCCAGAGTGGTATGACTAATTCCGACAGCAACCTGTTCAAAAGTTGTTCTGAATCTTTTTTCGCTCTCTCTTAAAGAACGCTGTTGAATTTCCATTTCGTGAAATTGCCTCTCCAATTCTGCTTTATATGCAGATAATTGGTCATTTTTAGCCCTAAGGTCTTCATACGCTCTTTGAAGCTTATTATAATTTTGATTTACCTCTTTCCCTGTATTCTTATCCTTCATAGCTTTCTCCTTATTCCACCACCACCACATGTTGCTCGGGAACGACTGTCCCTTAATCCCCATTAGTCATTATTGCATGTCCCATATAAAGATCATTTCACCAAGATTCAAAATTTTCAAACCTACAAGATTGGGTTTTTTCCTCAGGGTCAATTTTCAAATGAACATTTGATTTCTCATTTCCATCAATCCCGATATCCTTAAGGAGTTGTTTACTAAAGAAAACACAATATCTCCCACCGCCTCTAACCCTTACCAACCTCCGCTTCGTTTTCCATTTTTTCTTTGAGGTATTGCATTGAATTCTGGGCTAAAGCGAAAAGTAAACCTGTCATATCTCCACCCTGTTAAAATTCCTTAAAAGGTTCATCTTATCGATCGCTTTACTCGCTTTCCACCAATTTTCACTTATAGCAAACTCCTTGGGATATTTGTCGTTGTTTTCGAACCAGCTCCATGTAATGTTCCAGACATTGTCCTTGGGTCTCGTATCAATGATATAATCAAGTTCCTGTTCTACGACATCTTCATTATCCCTGTAAAAAATACTCTTCGGAGATCTGATATAATCAGAAGGCCTAACTGAATACTGTGCCCATTTGGATGTATCCCTTTCAATAGAACCACTCACACGTTTTCTTAGCCTCTGGGTAAGAAAATCTATATCAAAATGGTCCGTCAGTTGAGCCTGATTGATACTGTCCAACAATATGCAGTACCCTCCGATGCCCATATCCCCATAATACTCATCGGAATGAAGCCTATTCATTAGGGTCTTGGAAAAGGCTAAAGCCTTTTTAAATATTTCAGAATTCTGATCCGCATATTGAAATATAAAAGCAGACAACTCGGCCGTAACGCCTATCCCTTCTATCTTGTTGGCCTCCATATCATATGTCCACCATGGAGCATGGGCATAATCATTATTTGACGGTATACTGAAATACCAGCCATTTTCCGAACAGTATGAACCGTTATCAAGGAACTTAAAGATTCCCTGCATGATTGGATGATTTATATCGGAAAATCCGATGTCCTTTAAAATGTTAATTGCCCTCAAGGTTGTGTAGGGTGTTGAGTTTGGATTCCAGCTATCTGCCTCAAGTGTATTTCCGAATCCGCCATCGTCATTTTGATAGAGCATCAAGGAAGAAATGACAGCTTCCTTGCTTCCGTTTTCAAAGAAATACTGCCATATTGCCAGTTCAATAGGCCTTGCATTACGATAAATCCATAACTTAATTTCTTGATAATCCTTTTGCGTTAATTTCTTCATAGAAGCTCCTTTTCGTTTGGGTTACTTTTTATGATTGAATCCACTCAAATTAAAAATTACCATCATAAGCACTGAGTGTCAATGTTTTAGAAAAAAGTAAATATAATAACTCGAATCAAAATGGGGATAATAAAACCCGGGTGTTTGTTTATGAATGAAAAAAAGCTGGAACGCTACGGAGCAGAAAAGCTTGGGCATTTAAAGAAAGTAATGCTGCACTGTCCTGAGCATTCCATACGGCGAGTAAATAATAACAATCTGAAATTTTACCTTTTTGACAGGGTTCCCGACTATGATCGGTATATTGACGAACATAAAGCCTACTACAAGCTGTTGACCGATAATGGTGTGGAGGTATATGAACTGTCAGACCTGATTGCCAACAACAGGGATTTAATGTCCTATCTCCCCAATCTGGCTTATATGAACGACATAGCAGTCGTGACAGTCAGAGGGGCAGTGTTGTCAGCCATGTGCCCCGGCGGCAGACAATATGAAGAACTCGTCGTCAGAGAAGCACTGTCGGCTCTTGGCATCCCCATTCTGCATGCCTGTGAACCCGGAGATCAGTTTGAAGGCTTTATTGCCCTATCCCCGCATACTCTATTTGTTGCGGATACCGAACGCCACAGTAAGGATTCCATTGAACGCTTTTTCGGTTTTACGCTGCAGTATTTTCCTGATATCATCTATGCGGAAATACCGCAGGCCCGGCGTTTTATGCATCCGGACATGATATTCAACAGGATATCGGAACAATTGGGGTTGTTTTATCCCCCTGCTTTTCTGAACACCTGGCACATTCAAAAAGGCAGCAGGCAAAAAGTAGATTTTGCTGTCTGGATGAAACAGAAGAAGCTGGAGCTGATCCCCATATCAGATGATGAACAGAAAAAATGGGGTACTTCCTTTGTTACTCTGAGGCCCAATCATGTTATAAATTATGACATCTCGCTAAAGCCCACAACTCAGAGGGTACTGGAGGCAATGGGTGTAAAATTCACCCAATTCCACCCTGACGCACTGCTGGCAGGCGGCGGCAGCCTGAGGTGTCTGACTCTCAGGCTTTTGCGCGAATGAGCTGAACAATCAATACAAAACAAATTTTCCCTTATTGAGAAATATGCAGTATCCGGTATATTTCAGTACTAACAGCCGGGCAATTTTTATAGAAATAAAAGATGCTGTATTTCCACTTATCCGGATTGTATATGCAAACCCTTCCCACATAACTAGCATCTTCCGCATTAGAATGAATTATTCTGTCAGTTAAACCGGTAAGGGATAATGCCGGTGCAATCTCGTTGGTTTCTTCCAGCATATATTTTGATTCCGAAAAATCCTGCGACAGCTCTGTAAACAATGGTATTCCAATATTAACTTGCTGCCAGCCGAAGGATCCTATAATATTGTCATAGTAACCGTCAAACAGGAACTTGTTCATACCTTCGCTGTCTTTCCATATGTATAGCGGTGAATACATATTTTCAAAGCTGTGAACACCTTTTTCCTTGATTAAGTAACATTTGAACAGCAGCCCGTCAAAGCCATCGGTTTTATGCCCATTATTCCTGACTCTGGCGACTATTTTCTCCATGTCAAAATCTTGCGGTAAAGGAATTTTATATTGCATTCCTATCATATTAATCCCTCCTGTGTTGCTAATATAGTTTATTAAAAGCTTTCGAAGCTGTTTATTACCTTCAGAAACTCCTTCCCGTATGCCTCCAATTTCACTTTTCCTACACCTGACACCTCCAGAAACTCTGTTTCATTTGAAGGCATCCTGCTGCACATATCCACCAATGTCGCATCTGAAAAAACAACAAACGCAGGAACTCTTTTTTTCATTGCCAGCTTAAATCTGAGCTCCTTGAGTTTTTTGAGCAATTCGTTATTGACTGCCGATTTTTGTTTGGCTGACTTCTTCTCAGATTTCTGTTCCTTTGCGATTTTCATTATCAGTTTTTCCCCGTTGAGCATCACGTCTTCCGACTTTGGCGTCAGCTTTACAACAGGAAATTCCGAATTTGTCAGCAATAAATAGTTATTCAGCACCAAATAATTTATGATATCACGAACCCGTTTTTCACTCACCTCTGCCATTATTCCGTAAGTTTTTATTTTATTAAGACCGAACTTCAATACTTTCTCCGATTTGCTTCCCCTTAAGGTGTCAATTATCATTTTAATGCCGAAGCGTTCATTCATTCTTGCAATGCAGGACGTTATCTTTTGGGCATTTTCAGTAATATCCGTTTCCTCAAAATTGGTATTGCAGTTGCTGCAATTGTCACAAAAATTGGCTGTTCTATCGCCGAAATATTTTAATATGTATTCTCTTAAGCAATCGAAGCTATGACAATAAAAGGTCATTTGCTTCAGGCGCTCTCTGTCCTTTTCTTTTACCTGTTCCAGAGTTTCCGGGTCCAGCTCGGTATTATCATTGCCATTATCTATTAAAAACTGGTTTGTAATAACATCCTGCCCGCCATACAGCAATATACAATCAGCAGGAGTTCCGTCACGGCCTGCTCTTCCTGCCTCCTGATAATAGCTCTCTAAATTTTTGGGCATGTTATAATGAATGACAAAAGACACATTACTTTTATCTATTCCCATGCCAAACGCATTGGTTGCTACCATTAACGGCTTTCTGTCAAATAAAAAATCGTCCTGATTCTTTGTTCGCTCATTTTCAGTCAGTCCGGCATGGTAGCGGGTCGCACCGAAATTATCATTTATCAGGCGACGGCAGACCTCTTCAACTGTTTTTCTTGTGGAGCAATATATTATGCCGCTTTTGTTGGGATTGGCCTCCAGATATTTTATAACGGCCTTGTATTTGTCATTCGGTTTTTGTACCTCAAAATACAGATTCTCACGATTAAAGCCTGTTACCAGGACAAAAGGACTATCCAATTTCAAAATACTGATGATATCCTCTTTGACTTCACTTGTTGCGGTTGCGGTAAAAGCGGATATTACCGGCCTTTTGGGCAATCTTTCAATAAATTCTCTGATCTTGAGGTAATTCGGTCTGAAATTCTGCCCCCACTGTGATATACAATGCGCCTCATCCACTGTCACCATTGAAATATCCGCATTCTGCGAAAACTCCAGAAATTCTTGTGTTTCAAGCCTTTCCGGTGCTGCATAAATAATTTTATACTTGCCGTTCCTGGCATTTTCAATTGCTTTAACCGTTTGATTGTAATTAAGAGTTGAGTTGATAAAGGCAGCCGGAATACCATTTGTGACAAGTGCCTGGACTTGATCCTTCATAAGTGAAATAAGCGGCGACACCACTATGGTTATACCATCAAGCATAAGTGCAGGAACCTGAAAGCATAAGGATTTCCCTGCACCTGTAGGCATTATGCCCACTACGTCCTTGCCATTTAAAATGCTGTCTATTAATTTCTCCTGTCCCTCACGAAAAGTATCATATCCAAAGTATTGCTTTAAAATCCGCTGCTTTAACAAGTAACACAACTCCAATCTCTGACATATTACTGGGCTCATTATATCATAGTTTTGATTCAAAGCGCACACCTCCTTGACATAAAGCATAGGATAATATTGTAAACCATGAAAGGAAGGACCGAAATGTATAGTAACCCGAACAACCACCCATGCCCATATTACATGAACATACCATATAAGCTGTATCAATGCCCTTGCTTTGCCAATATGCCAATGTTACCTGCTCAATATAATAATTACCCCAAGGCCGGTGCTCCGGTCAGATTAATTGATTACGGACCAAACCCGTTTGTTGTGGATATTGAGGAAGCTACCAAGCAAAACAATAATTTTCGCACTGCTTTATGGACCGGAAGCCATCTGCAGCTTACCCTGATGAGTATTAATGCCGGAGAAGACATCGGTTTGGAAATGCATCCCAATGTTGATCAATTCATACGTATCGAGGAAGGCCAAGGTCTTGCTAAAATGGGTGACAGAAAGGATATGCTGGATTTTCAAGCAAATGTAGGTGATGGTTATGCGATCATTATTCCTGCCGGAAAATGGCATAATCTAATCAACATCGGCAACATACCACTTAAACTATACTCCATCTATGCACCGCCTCAGCACCCGCATGGTACGGTACAAGCGACCAAAGCAATCGCACAGGCTGCCGAATAAATATAAAAGAAATGCCTCCAAAAATTTACTGTTGACAAATTGCTAAAAATAGTCATATAATATAAAAAAACATATCGCAAAGATGAACCCCAAAGACCGTGAAGGGACTAAGACATGCGCTATACCGAGCTCCAGAGAGCCGATGAAGTGGTGAAAATCGGCGCCGTATCGTATGTGAATAACTCATCCCAGAGTCGCCCGGCTGAAAGCATTATATAGGTCGGGACGTGTGGCAGCGTTATATGCCGGGCCTTGATAGAGGTTTGAGAGCTGCATTTGCAGCTGAATTAGGGTGGTACCGCGTGGAATATGATATCCTCGCCCCTTGCTGGGAGCGTGGATTTTTTATTTTCTCAAAATCTAAAGTTCTGAAAATTCACGAAATCAGTAAGGCTCAGTTATCCTTCTTCTTTACTCAAAAGGCACAGTTCTAAAAAGCGTATTCTTTTACGGCTGGCGGCCCATTTTTGCAAGCGAGAAGGGAGATAGAAATATGAAAGCGTCTTTTGAAAAGTACATTCCGTTTAGACCGGTCGAAATGAATGACCGGCAGTGGCCAAATAAAATAATCAGGCAGGCTCCGATATGGTGCAGCGTTGATTTGCGTGATGGAAATCAGGCTCTTGTGGATCCTATGAATCTTGAAGAGAAGGTAGCCTTCTTCAAGCTGCTCGTTTCTGTAGGCTTCAAGGAAATAGAAGTTGGTTTTCCGTCTGCCTCGGAAACTGAATATGAGATTTTACGCACACTTATAGACCGCAAGCTGATACCTGATGATGTAACTATTCAGGTGCTGGTTCAAGCACGCGAGCACTTGATAGAGAAAACCTTTGAGGCAATAAGGGGAGCCAAAAATGTAATCGTTCATTTTTACAACTCGACATCTACGCTTCAGCGCAAAGTCGTTTTTAATAAGGATATGGACGGAATAATAGACATTGCGGTCAACGGCGCACGGCTCATAAGGGAATTGACCGAAAAGCAGGCCGGCAGCGGCACAAATATACGTTTTGAATACTCACCCGAGAGTTTTTCCGGGACTGAAACGGATAATGCCGTAAAAATCTGTGCAAGAGTCATGGAGGAAATCGGTGCCACACCTCAAAACAAAATAATTTTAAATCTGCCTTCAACTGTACAAATGAGTACTCCAAACCATTTTGCAGATCAAATTGAATATTTCTGCAGGAATTTGCCAAACCGCGATGCGGCTATAATCAGCGTTCACCCTCATAACGACAGAGGAACCGGCGTAGCCGATGCGGAACTTGCCATGATGGCAGGTGCGGAAAGAGTTGAAGGAACGCTTTTCGGGAACGGCGAACGTACGGGAAATGTAGATATAGTAACCCTGGGCCTTAACCTCTTTTCGCAGGGTATCAATCCAATGCTGGATTTCAGTAACCTCAACCACATTAAGGATATATATGAGGAGTGCACCAAAATGAAAGTGCACGAACGCCAGCCTTATTGCGGAGAACTTGTCTTCACAGCGTTTTCAGGCTCCCATCAGGATGCAATTAAGAAGGGCTACGAATACATGAAAAATACAGGCTCTGATTTCTGGGAAGTTCCTTACCTCCCCATTGATCCGGCAGACATCGGACGCCAGTATGATCCGGTAATCAGGATCAACAGTCAATCCGGAAAGGGTGGCGCTGCTTTCATAATGCAGCAGAACTTCGGTTACGATCTGCCTAAGTCGATGCACCCTGAATTCGGCTCTATTGTTAAGGCCGAAGCAGACAGAACGGGCAAAGAATTGACAGCCGATGACATCATGGAGCTGTTCCGTAATGAATATCTTACCGTTCGTGAGCCTTATGCACTCAAGGGTCATAAGATTGAAGAATTCGGCCATAACGGCCACTCCGTCGTTAGATTCGAGGGAAGCATAATAAACCACAACAGCGATGAAATCAGCCTTAACGGTGAAGGCAACGGACCAATAGACGCATTCTTCAATGCACTGAGCAAGGTAGGTATATCAGGCTTCGAGTTCATATCCTATCATGAGCATGCTATATCGTCTGGTTCAAATGCGAAGGCCGCAGCTTATATTCAACTGAAAAAGCCTGACGGAACAAATGTTTTCGGTGTCGGAATTGAAAGCAACATCAACATCGCTTCCATCAAAGGTGTAATCTGTGCAATCAACAGGGCTATGAGATAATGTTATAATGTCAGAGGGTGCACTCCGCACCCTCTTATTTTTATTTTGCCTTGAATTTTACTCTAACTTGGAATACTATAAAAATATTCATTACAGACCACTTGAGGTGATTCGATTGAACTTAAAGCACATCGTCAATGAAGCTGACTCCAATAAGACAGTCAAGCAGATATTGAAGGGCAGGCTTGGAATATCCGAAAGGTTTTTAAAAAAGCTGAAATATAACAACAGAATTTATTTAAATTCCATGCCTGTATATGTTAATGCCATCGCCTCAACAGGTGATATGATTGAAGCCTTCATCGATTTTGATGAAGAGGAAAGCGATACTGAACCGGAAAATATCCCTATTGATATAATTTATGAAGACGAGTGCATGATTGTTTTGAATAAACAACCCGGAATCGTCGTTCACCCTACCTTTAACCATCCATCAGGCACTATTGCAAATGCAGTTGCGTTCCATATGCTTAAATCAGGCATTGTAAAGAAAATCCGCCCCGTAAGCCGGCTTGACAGGGATACGACAGGTATAATCATTTTTGCAAAAAATGAGTACGTGCAGGAATCACTGATTCGGCAGATGAATGAAAAAACCTTAGTTAAAGAATATGTAGGTGTAGTAAGCGGCATAGTCAGTGAGAAAGCAGGAAAAATTGTCCTTCCCATAAGCCGCAAGCCGGACAGCATAATGCTCAGGCATGTGTCAGAAGACGGCGATCAGTCTGTTACACACTTTGAATGTCTGGAGCAGCTTACTGATGCAACACTTCTTCGATTCATCCTCGAAACCGGCAGAACGCATCAGATAAGAGTGCATTGTCAGGCTATAGGGCACCCTCTGGTCGGCGACACCCTATACTCCGATATTAAGTCGGATAGCATCAGCAGACAAGCCCTCCATTCTCATAGAATCCAACTAAGGCATCCTTTTTCAGGTGAGCTTATGGAGTTCAGTGCACCATTGCCCAAAGACATCAAGGAGCTTCTGGAAATATTAAGAAAATAATTTCCATTTATTTACTAATGCTTGCCCGAATGCTATTATAAGTTGTATGAACTTATGATAAAAGCTTCTCCAGGGGGGTAAATACATGGAAATCCTGAAAGACAGATACACAATAACAGAATTAAGCGCTCAGCTTAAGGTTACAGATCATGCGTTAAGGTACTATGAAAAGGAATTCGGGCTTAATGTCCCTAAGGACGATCGTGGGAGACGATACTACACACCTGAACTTGCGAACATAATGTACCAGATTAAGAATATGAGAACAGAAGGGCTTGAAATAAAGGCAATAAAAAAAATACTGCAATCAGAAATCACGGAACCGCCGCCTGTGGTTTTAGAAGATGAATCGGTATCGATTGTCCCTGTTAATCCTGCTGATAATTCAAGAGATATAAAGCAATTTTTTGATGAATTTAAAGATCAGCTTACTATAAGTATCTCGACTGAGGTTTGTTCTGCACGGGAGCAAATAACAAAAGAAATCAGCAAATCCAAGCTCGAACTTGGAGCATGCGTAGAAAACGGCATGCGCAGGCTTGAAACGAAGCTCGAAAAGCATTTTGCCGATGTTGACAAATCTCTCGGGAAATGGAGAGAAAAGAATAAACACAGCTTTTTAAAAAGAATTTTCAGATAATTGAAGCGGCGTAAGCCGCTTTTTTTGTCGCAAATAAAAAAACCTGCTTATTCAGCAGGCGTGAAAGGCTTTTTTTATCCAACCTTAAGTTCAAGTCTGAGCTTGTCGGCTACCATTGCAATAAATTCCGAATTTGTAGGTTTTCCCTTGCAAATATTTACAGTATATCCGAAGAGGGAATCAATTGTGTCAACCTGTCCCCTGCTCCAAGCAACCTCTATTGCATGCCTTATAGCTCTTTCGACTCTGCTCGGTGTTGTGTTGTACTCTTTGGCAATAGTCGGATATAATTGCTTTGTTATAGAGTTTATAATATCAAGATCCTTAACAACCATCATGATTGCATCCCTTAAATACTGATACCCCTTTATGTGAGCCGGAACCCCTATCTCATGCATTATGCTTGTAACCTCTACCTCGAGGTTTCTGGAAGATGAAGCATGGTGTGTCATTCTAATGTCATTTGTGTGTTCAGGCCTTATTATGTTGCTTGGATTCACGTCCTTGAGCTGTCTTATTCTCGAAACAAGCACATCCATATCGAATGGTTTAACGACATAGTATTCGGCTCCTAAAGCTAACGCTCTCTGAGTTATCTTATCCTGTCCGACAGCGGAGAGAATGATGAATAGGGGCCTCTTTGCCATCGAATTGCTGTTTACCTTTTCCAGTACTCCTAATCCGTCCAAATGCGGCATAATTATATCCAATACAGCAATGTCCGGTGATTTGGCCATTATCAGGTCATATGCTTCAAGGCCGTCTCTTGCAACACCCACAACTTCAATGTCATTCTGATTATTTAAATACTCACATAGAATGTCACCGAATTCTCTATTATCATCCGCAATAACCACTTGTATCTTTTTTGCCAACAAAATGACTCCCCCTCCTATTTCCTTTTTTATGTAATTATTATATTTTCCTTTCGACAAAAATTCAAGTAATTTCCTACTAATAGAATTAATATTTATTGGTGTAAATCTTTGTTTATTATAATAAACAAATGTTATGATTGTTTTAAACCCTCTGTTTTCAAGGTTTAGCGCAGAATAAGAATATTACCGGAAGGATAAATTTGTCCGGCAATATTCTTAAAATATTCATGAAATTTTCAGGAAATTTTTGGCTTACCCAGCATGTTTCAATCCGACTTTATTCGATTGCGACATGTTTTTGATCATGTTCTCAATGAAAATACCATAGCCCCTTGAAGGATCATTTATCAGAACATGTGTAACCGCTCCTACTATGCGGTTATTCTGTATGATCGGGCTTCCGGACATGCCCTGGACTATCCCCCCTGTTGCATCGAGCAGCCTTTTATCAGTAACCTTGATGACCATCCCTTTTGAGCCGTTGGAAGTCTGCCTGTACACCCTTTGTATTTCTATCCTGTATTCTTCAACTTTTTTGCCGCCTATATTGGCTAGAATTGTTGCAGGGCCTTCGCTTATCTGTGACTTTAATCCAACTGAGTACAAGCGGTATTTCAGCCTTGATAGTGCTTCTTCGTTCAATCTGCCGTAAATTCCGTTACTGCAGTTCTTGTTTATAATTCCCAGCTTATTCCTGTCTTCAATAAAGACGCCCTTTAATTCACCGGGTGTACCGCTTCTCCCCTTTTTGATCGCAAGTATGTTGGATTCAAGCAATTCACCTTTTTCGACAGGCATAAGATCCCCTGTATCTATGTCGGTTATGCCGTGTCCAAGCGCACCGAAAAGCCTGCTTCCCGGTTCAAAAAAAGTCAATGTCCCAATTCCGGCGGTATTGTCCCTTACCCACATTCCGACATGGTACTTTTCATCATCGCCGGACATGATAGGCTGCATGTGAACCTTAATATAATTATTTCCCCTTTTTATGTCCATTGTTAATCTTTTTCCCATAGAATTGTCGATTGCATCTATAAGATCATCAATGCACTCAGGTTTTTTATTATTAACCTTCATTATAAAATCCCCTGCTTTTATCCCGCATTCCCTGGCCGGATATACCTTTTTACCGTTTTCTGTCTCTACGTCGGAAGTTCCCAGCACCAGAATACCGTTTATTTTCAGCTTAACTCCTATAGTACCCCCGCATGCAGCAATTTTTTTATTCTCGATTACGTCTACTCTGACATTTTTTAAGGGTATTATGCCGAAAATGTTCATTGACAGCATAACATGGCCGTTTTTTTGGGTACTCAGCACTACAGGGCCGGATAACTTAATAAGTCTGTTTTTAATATTTTCGCCGATATTGCTTAGTTTCAATACTCCGTCGTTGTCAGCCTTAATGCTTACCATAAAAGGACTTTTGAAATTGTATACATATTCCTCTCCCTCAAGAAGTGTCAATTGACCCGGGACTACCAATATTGTCCTTATATAACTAAAAGCCATAACAGAAAAACACACAGCTAAAAATATGACTAATCTTTTTCTATTCGATTTAATAAGCCGCATAACTACACTCTCCTTGGCGCAAGGGCGCATTGTCATTTGTAAGCACGAGCAAATAAAATCTCTGGGATGATGAGATCCTTTCGATTCTGAACACATGCCAAGGCATGTTTACCAATAAATGTCACGTATTTAAAGTATTCCCGCTTTAAGCTCTAATCTTCAAAATAAAGAAAACAAATACATCAAAAGGCTTTTTAGGAATCAATTCTTTGATTATTGAGCGTGACACCTTATTTGAAAGATTTATGTTCAATTTTCTAAAGTTAAGTTAACCTTTTGTAAAATTTATTATTCAAACAAATTAAAACATAGCAGGGAAGAATGAAGACAAAATAAAAAAATCGGGTTTTAAACCATAAGTTTAAACCCGAAATATCAATATTTTTGAAAGTTTGACTAATAATTTATAATTGCTTAAATTTAGCTGCATTTTCAAGCATCTCAGCCGCATGCTTACGCGTGATTTCCGAAATATTTGCTCCTCCCAGAAGTCTGGCAAGCTCAGCTTCCCTGCTTTTTCCTTCGATATGTGTGACTTGAGTCTCCGTACTTTCAACCTCCGTTACCTTCTCTATAAGGTAGTGTTCATCAGCCATGCAGGCAATCTGCGGGAGGTGCGTGACACATAGCACCTGATGGTTTCCGGATATAAGCGAAAGCTTTTCTCCTACCTTTTGAGCAGCCCTGCCGCTTACTCCAATGTCTATTTCGTCAAATATAAGGGTAGGCATGTCGTCACAGTCTGCCAATATTGTCTTGATAGCAAGCATTATCCTCGACATTTCCCCTCCCGAAGCAATCTTGGAAAGCGGCTTCAGCGGTTCTCCCGCATTGGGGGAAATCAGGAATTCAACCTTGTCAAGCCCATTTGATGAGTATGGCCTTTCTCTTCCTGCATCAATGCTGCCTTCAAATTCTATATTAACCTTGAATTGAGCTCTTTTCATTTCCAGGTCTTCAAGCTCGCTGCATATCTTTGATTCCAATATTTCAGCTGCGGCCTGTCTTTCACGGTTCAGCTCTTCAGCCGCCTTAAAAAGCTCATCGTCAAGCTTTTTCAATTGTTTTTCATATTCCGAAGCTGTCTCTTCGCTTTTTAGAATCTGATCCAATTCAAGTTCGGCATTACTCAAATACTCAAGGATTTCACCTATTGTTCCGCCGTATTTTCTTTTAAGGCGATATATCAGGTCAATCCTTTCCTCCACCTGTTCGAGGAGTTCCGGGGTAAATTCCATACCGTCTTTTTCTTTTCTAATGTCTTCTATAATATCATCAAGGATATAAGTTACGTCTTTAAGTCTTTTTCCCAGATCTTCGAATTTATCGTCATATCTTGCAATACCCGACAGTTCGCTTAATGCCTCATTAAGAAGGTCAATGCCTGAGCTTCCGCTCCTACCCCCGGTACTGAGGAGCTCATAGGAGGCTGACAGGGAATTCATGATTTTTTCGGAATTGGAAAGAACACCTCTTTGCTTGTTCAATTCTTCTTCTTCGCCGTTCTTAAGTCGCGCACTTTTTATTTCGTCAATCTGAAACTTTAAGAGATCAATCCGTCTTTCCCTTTCGGCAGGACTTCCCGACAATTCCTTCAGTTTGTTCTTCAAATGCTTGTATTGGGAAAGCTTCTCCCTATACCCGCTTTTCATTGACTGAATTTTGGTACCTGAAAATGAATCCAGCAATACCACATGGCTTTCTGTCCTTAAAAGGGATTGATTGTCATGCTGACCGTGAATGTCTATCAACAGCTCCCCTAATTCTTTAAGCATTGATACTGTAGCAAGCTTCCCGTTAATCCGGCAGGCATTCTTTCCCGCCGCAGTAAACTCCCTTGAAATTATCAGCGTTCCGTCTTCTTCCGGTTCAATGCCGTAATCAATCAAACGAGCCTCAACCCTGGAGCCTTTGACATTGAAAACAGCTTCAATCAGAGCCTTGTCCTTTCCGGTTCTAATAAAATCCTTGGAAATTCTTTCTCCCAGAATGCCATTAATCGCATCTATAATTATCGATTTTCCCGCACCTGTTTCGCCGGTCAGGAGATTCAGCCCTTTACCCAATTGCATGCTGACTTTGCCTATTAAAGCAAAATTTTGAATGTCGATTTGTTGAAGCACTTTGGATACCCCACTTTATTTCGTCATTTTATTGAACTTGTTCACAAGCTCTTCAGCAATTTTCTCGGCTCTGCAAACTATCATGATTGTATCATCCCCTGCTATTGTTCCTATGATTTCAGGCCATTTCAGGGAATCTACCGTAGCCGCCGCAGCTTGCGCCATTCCCGGCAGTGTTTTTACTATAGCAATATTATTTGCATAATCGCCGGACACAAATGCTTCAGAAAATATTGTAAGAAGCTTGTTGGACACAGGATTTTCGCTTTTTGTGAATGGCGCATATTTGTATCTGCCATCCTCGCTCATTACCTTTATAAGCCTAAGTTCCTTAATGTCCCTTGAAACCGTGGCCTGAGTCACATCCATTCCAAGTTCCTTCAGCTTTTCGGCAATTTCCTCCTGTGTCTCTATTACGTTCTTCTCTATGATTTCCAGTATTTTTGCATGCCTGCTATACTTCATTATTTCTTAAGCACTCTCCCCTGTCATAAATTTTGGTCCTCAATATGCTGTAGAAATTCCTTTTGCTAAGCCGTATAATTTTGACCTTACGATTATATTTTTTTACATTGATGCAGTCCCCGCCCGTAATTTCATACCCGGTCTGTCCGTCAACCGTCACCATGGCATCATGCCCGTAGTTCTCATCTACCGTAACTCTGACCACTCCGTCTCCCGTTGAAACGAAGGATCTTGAGTATAGTATATGGGGACAAATAGGCGTCACAATGATAAGCTCCGAGTCGGGTTCAACTATAGGTCCTCCCGCAGAAAGCGAATAGGCTGTTGAACCGGTAGGAGTCGATATTATCAGCCCATCCCCCGGGAAGGAATCTACAAAAACGTCATTGAGATATGTCTTAAGGTGTAGAATTCTTGACAACGCACCCCGGGAAATAACTATGTCATTAAGCGCTACATCATTTATGACAGTATTGTCTTTTTTGACAATAGACGTCTCCACCATCATTCTCTCTTCTATTTGATAGCGTCCCTGCAAAATGCTTTCTATTGATTTATCAATATCATTTTTTTCTACTTCAGTTAAAAAACCAAGGCTGCCAAGGTTGATCCCCAATATTGGAAGGTCGTTCAGATAAGCCTTTCTGGCAGCTTTGAGAAATGTTCCGTCTCCGCCCAGACTAATAATCGCATCTGAGGTCTCATACACAGCGTCTTCACCCAAACTCTCACATTTCAGCCCCAACTCATTCTTTATATCGAAAGGAACCTTTAAGCTTCCTCCACGTGCTAAAACACTTTGTACAAGCAGTTTTGTATATTTAAGCTCAGTATCCTTGTCCCTGTTCGTTATTACCCCTATGTTTTTCATAAAAACCTCGTTTCTGCAATCTATATGGAAATTAAAAAGAATCTCCAGGACAAATTCAGCAATTAAACCAGCGTAATAAACCTCTTTAATTATATAAGATTAGTAAAAAAAAGCAAAGCATTTTATATTGTTGCGGATCTTCGACCAAAATAAAAACTGCCTTCAAAATATAAAAGCAGTTAATAAATATTTTTCATACCTCGTTCAGATTTCCATGTGCTTCACCGACTATATCCGATATGGCCTTTTCATATTCCTCTTTTTCCATACCCTCACCCGTTTTCGATAAGTAAAGCAGATATTCAATGTTTCCCTCAGGCCCCTTTATTGGTGAAAACGACAAGCCTTTTATGATTAAACCGTTTTCAACGGCAAAGGATATTATTTCTCTTATTACATCGGCATGCACCTGAGGATTCCTGACTACACCATGCTTGCCGACTTTATCACGTCCGGCTTCAAACTGGGGCTTTATAAGGCTTACTATTGAGCCTTGCTCTGCCAATAAGCTTTTTGCAACCGGAAGAACCTTTTTCAGGGATATAAAGGATACATCTATAGAAGCAAAATCCGCAGGACTTTCCAAATCCTCCGGCTTGACATAACGGATATTTGTTCTTTCCTTACATATTACTCTGGGGTCGTTTCTCAATTCCCAGGCGAGCTGTCCGTACCCTACATCTATTGCGAAAACTTTAGCAGCTCCGTTTTTGAGCATGCAGTCCGTAAATCCGCCCGTCGATGCGCCAATATCTATAGCTGTCTTGCCTTTCAAGTCCAGTTGAAAATTTTTTACCGCCTTTTCAAGCTTCAAGCCTCCGCGGCTTACGTAAGGGTTGATATTTTCTTTAATTCGTATGTCGCAGTCTTCATTGAATCTGGTACCCGGTTTGTCCTCCTTAGAGTTATCTATAAACACAATGCCTGCCATAATGGCGCTTCTAGCCCTTTCCCTGCTTGGAAACAAACCTCTTTTAACCAAAAGAACATCAAGTCTTTCCTTCTCCAAAGCTAAACCTCCGAAATCATATGCCTGTCTCTGTTATGGAGAAAGGCTTTAATAGTTTAAGCCAACATATCGGTTATATAAGCCGCAATTGATTCCGGGTCCAATCCATATTTCCTTGTAATGTCGTTTCTTGAACCATGAGGAATGAATTTATCCGGATAACCCAGCGTTCTTACAGCAGCTCCTGTTCCGCTGTCATTCAGAAGCTTAAGGACATTTGATCCGAAGCCCCCGATTATTGAATTATCTTCAAGTGTAATCACTTTTTTCGTTTTTGCCGCTGAACTGATTATAAGTTCACTGTCAATAGGTTTTACAAATCTGGCGTTAATAATCTCTGCGGATATTCCTTTTCTTTCTAGCAGTTCAGCCGTCTTCAACGCTGTTTCAACCATATTGCCGACAGCTGCAAGCGTTACATCCTTACCGCTGCGCAAACAAACGCCTTTTCCGTACTCTATATCAAAATATGCGAATATAGAATCTTTGCCTTTCCCTCTGGGATACCTGATCGCTACAGGCCCAAACCTGTTTTTCAGCGTAAAATCAAGCATACCTTTTAATTCATTATAGTCCGAGGGCGCCATTACAGTCATGTTTGGTATATTGTTCAGGTAGGAAAGGTCGTAAAGTCCTTGGTGCGTTTCCCCGTCTTCCCCTACAAGACCAGCCCTGTCTATGGCCAAAAGTACATTCAGATTCTGCACTGCCACATCATGCATTATCTGATCATACGCACGCTGCAGAAAGGTTGAATAAACAGCGACTACCGGCTTCAAGCCGTTTCTTGCCAAACCTGCTGCAAATGTAACTGCATGCTGTTCAGCTATTCCTACATCAAAAAATCTGTTCGGGTATTTCTTTGAAAATTCACTGAGTCCAGTTCCTTGCTGCATTGCAGCGGTTATTGCAACAACACTTTCATCGGTTTGGGCAAGTCTTGCCAACTCACCGCCGAATATATCGGAATAGCCCGGACCGGAGGTCGATATTGCCTCGCCGGTTTCTATTTCAAAAGGGGGAACAGCATGAAAGTCATGCGGGTTTTCTTCTGCAAATGAAAACCCCTTGCCCTTTTGCGTGCAGACATGTATCAGAACAGGTCCGCTCGACCTTTTCGCCTGAGTAAGTACATCATTCAGTTCAACTATATTGTGCCCATCTATCGGGCCAAGATATTTAAAGCCCAATTCCTCAAAAAGCATGCCGGGAACTACCATATATTTTATTGTTCCCTTTGCTCTACTGAGTATTTTAGCTGCGCCCTTTCCGATTAAAGGTATTCTGTCAAGTAAAGATTCAACATCTTTTTTTACCTTTGAATACAACGGCTCTGTTCTTATTTTGCTGAGATATCTGGATAAGCCTCCTACATTCTTGCCTATGGACATTTCATTGTCATTGAGTATGACTATTATGTTGTTCAGCGACCTTCCCGCATCGTTAAGCGCTTCAAAGGCCATGCCGCCTGTCAGAGCCCCGTCGCCGATTACTGCAATAACGGAATAATTCTCCTTCTTGATATCTCTGGCTCTTGCAATCCCAAGCGCAGCAGATATGGAAGTACTGCTGTGCCCCGTATTGAACCAGTCATGCGGGCTCTCTGTGAATTTAGGAAATCCCGCCAGACCATCCAGCTTCCTCAATGTATCGAATTTATCTTTTCTTCCGGTTATGATCTTATGGATATAGGATTGGTGGCCGACATCCCAGATAATTTTATCCTGAGGTGAATTGAAAACCTTATGGAGAGCAAGTGTCAATTCAACAACACCAAGATTTGAGGCAAGATGCCCTCCTGTTTTCGAAACCTTTTCTATTAGGAATTCCCTTATCTCCTCTGACAGACTCTCCATTTGATTGAAATCCAGCTTCTTAATATCATCAGGCGAGTCGATAGAATTCAATATTTCACTCACAATGTTTCCATTCCTCTCAACTTTTCTTGCTTTTTCTTTTGATCTTCATAAAGCTGAACCTTGCTCTTAAAAAATGAATTAAAACACTCACCTTGTATACGATATAATTGCTGTTTTTTATCGCTATCGACTTTCCTGTGGCTTTTCCGCCGACGGTAAGGGAAGCAATAAGGCCTGTAACAGCAAGTCCTATTATTGTGCTTTCTGTGTTTAATGCCCCAACCATGTCTACAATCTTAATTATTATATACGTACCTGCAGCACCGCTGATAACGCCGCAAATATCCCCTACCACATCATTGCAGAAATTTGAAACCTTGTCCGCATTCCTGACAAGCCTGATGGATTGTCTTGCGCCATACAGCTTTCTTGACGCCATTGCATGAAACGGCGCTTCATCAGCCGCAGTCACGGCAGTACCGATTATATCAAAAATAATATTGATTATTATTATTAAAAGTACCACTGACGATGAAATAAAAATGCTTATGTCCTGCAACAAAGAAGTCACAAAATTCAAAAAAGCCGATAACACAAATGAAATCAGCGTTATAACTATTATCCACCTTTTTGTCTCTTTTCCCGAGTCCAACAGGTTAAATCTAAAATGTACCTTTTTTTCATTCGGTGGATGCTTTTCATCCATCTGGCAAACCTCCATTTGTAAGCCACGATTCATAGGATTTTCTCGATTGCTTAATTTTTAAAAATAAATAACTTTTCGAATCACCAAAATCGCAGTTCTGACACTTATTATCTGCTATATGTAAATATTTGGCTCTAATCGTGTTAATCATTTAATCTCATAATCGTGTTTCTTATTTCGTGTTAATCGCATCTATTATATTAAATAGAGTGGCAGCATATTGAATAAATTTTGCGGCTTAGGTCAGGCAGGATTTCCCCGGATAGTGCTGAAATGTCGCCATAACAGCGGTTTCCCTTTAAACCATCCGCTGCCTAGTTACCTAAGTCACGAAAACGTAACGTTTTCACAACATTGGCAGGGCCTGATTACCACTTAGTCCACACTGCAATCCCCAATATGCTTCCATACAGAACAGTCTAGGAGTTTTCCTCAACAGTCAGACCGATTCCTAGCCTCTTTTGCAAAGTTGGTTTCAAAAAGCAATCTCATGCTCGCATTGGCCTATGCATTACACAAGTGAACAATTATCCACCAAATTCACTCAAGGCAGGCTACTCTGTTCACAGCACCCGAAGATACCGCCTAACAGGTTTAATCCCTTCTCGTGGTCGAGGTGGCATCCATAACCGGAATAAATCCCGGTCAGGTTGGCTTTTCTTCCAAAAGGTAGGGTCTCCACGGTAGAGGGGTCAACGCCTGCATGCCATTGCAGATCGCCCCTAAACCTTAACTCCCAGCATCAGCCCACCACTGGGCGTAACAAGCCGACACAAGGAACTTCATCGATGTGCCCTTAAACGGATTTTTAGGCCCGTCTTCAGAACCGACAGTACTGACTAGAATACTGCACCACTCTATTCAATTCATAATAGGATTTAAATTATACCACATAAGACTTAATCATTAAAGAAGGACATCTACTCGATTAGAGTCAAATGTTTTGTTTTTAAAACTATAACACATTTTATCGAGTTTATGCTCCTTTATTGAATCGCTGTCACCGTTTTAATAACTCTTAGCTCATTTATTCCTTTCAACAAGGAATTCAGTCAAACAACTGAGGAATGCACCCGACTCACCAAAATTCCGCAATTTCTCCCGTGCATGACACGATACCTCTAAAAGCATGCTTTTTGATTTCTCTAGTCCATGGACAGAAACAAAGGTGGATTTCGCATTGTTTTCATCGCTTCCCGTACATTTACCCAAATCCTTAAAACTGCCCTCAACATCAAGGATGTCATCCTTTATTTGAAAAGCCAGGCCTATTTTTTCCGAATACGTTTCAAGGTCATCCAGCTGCTTTGGATCGGCATTGGATAATACGGCAGCCGCTAAAACCGAAGCCTTGATCAAAGCTCCCGTCTTTCTTTCATGCATGTATCTCAGCAAATCGGCAGATATTTTTTTGTCCTGTGATTCCATATCTACCACCTGCCCCCCTATCATGCCGGAAACACCCGCGCACCTTGCTACTATACCGATCGCTTTTATTTTACTCAGCAGGTTGCTGCCATCGCTTGCCGCATGCCCGGTCATCACTTCAAAAGCATAATTAAGCAGTGCATCACCGGCAAGAATAGCCTTTGCTTCGCCGAAAACCTTATGGTTTGTAAGTCTTCCTCTCCTGTAATCGTCGTTGTCCATTGCCGGTAAATCATCATGTATCAATGAATACGTATGTATCATCTCAATGGCACAGGCAAACGGCAGTGCTTCTTTTTTATTGCCGCCAAGCATTTCACTGACAGCAAGAAACAAAACAGGACGTATCCTTTTCCCGCCCGCCATAATGCTGTATCTCATAGCCGTATATATTTCCTTCTCCGGAACCTCTTTTTCCGGCACAAGCCTGTTCAATTCATTGTTTATTTCCTCAATGAATTCCTTATATTTTATGTCAAAATCCATGCAGCTAAACCTCCGGTTTAAAACTCTCTTCTTTAATATTTCCTTTACCGTCCTCGATAAGTATGCTTATTCTCTTCTCAACCTCATCAAGTCTTTTACTGCAGTACTTCGACAATTCAACGCCCCGCTGGAAAAATTCGATGGATTCGTCCAGAGTCAATTCTCCTTTTTCCAGTCTGCTTATGATAGATTCCAATTCACTTACCGCTTCTTCAAAACAGGCTTTCTTCTCTTCCACACCTGCATCCCCCTTAATCGCAATTTCCGTCAACAGTGCAGTTTATTTTTCCGTCTGACACAACTATTTCAAGTTTATCCCCGTATTTCACATCCGATACCTTTTTTACAATATTTTCCGTACTCTTTGACTTCACAACGCTGTATCCCCTTGCCAAAACCGTGAGAGGACTTAAGGCATCAAGCTTTCCGACAGCATATTGAAGGCGGGATCTTTTTGCTTCCAGCCTTGCTTCAAGCGCCTTTACCATATACTTGTTTAAGACATCAAGCCTCATGCGCTCCTGGTATACCCTGTCGTAAGGCTGTTTGAAGGGAGTGCTTTTAACTAATGCATCCAATTTCATCCGTTTCAGTTCCAAGCTTTTGTATAAAGCATTGTCCAACCTCGTCCTAAGCTTTAGAAGCCTGTCCTCCAACTGAAGCTTTTCCGGCACGGCCATTTCAGCTGCTGCTGATGGAGTCGGGGCCCTCAGATCCGCAACGAAATCGCATATTGTAAAATCTGTTTCATGGCCTACAGCAGAGATTACCGGGAGTTCTGAAGCAAATATACTTCTTGCAACAATTTCTTCATTAAAGGCCCACAGTTCTTCAAGCGAACCACCGCCCCTTGCAATGATTATAACGTCCACATTCCCAAGTTCATTGAATCTTCTTACAGCCCTTGCAATCTGGGCAGAGGCCTGCTCACCCTGTACAGCTACCGGCAGTATTTTCAACTGAATATTTTGAAACCTTCTGCTTACTACATTGATTATATCTTTGATTACAGAACCTGTTCTTGAAGTGATTATACCTATACTTTCAGGAAGGTATGGAATTTTCTTTTTATATTTCTGATCGAATAGTCCTTCACCCTGAAGCTTCATTTTCAGCTGCTCAAAAGCAAGATGGAGGTTCCCTATGCCGTCAGGCTGCATTTCTTCGGCATAAAGCTGGTATTGCCCGTCCCTCTCAAATACCGAGACGTAACCTCGTATTATTACTTTCATTCCGTTTTCGGGCTTAAATTTCAAGCCTGCTGCGTTTGTTCTGAACATAACGCACTTAAGAAGGCTGCTTTCATCCTTGACGGTAAAATACATATGCCCGGAATAGTGGTACTTGTAATTTGATATTTCACCCTTTACCCAAACATTGGAGAGTATCATGTCTTTTGATATGATTTCCCTTATGTACCTGTTTATTTCCGTTACTGAGAGAACATAGTTCATACTTTCCACCCTGCCGAATATTTAATCGGAACAAAGCACTTTACATTCCGCACAACCAGTGCATTTGATTCCCAAATACAAAAAATGAAGGCTCCAGAATCCTAAATGAATTTCCCGTCCTTCACTCTTCACGGTTATTAGTTTATTGATGTTTAAGCCTTGTCACCATCAGACACTGCATTTGACACTCTTGTAACCTTTCCGAGTATGCCGTTTATAAACGCACCCGCATCCTCAGCACTGAACTTTTTAGCCAGTTCTACAGCCTCATTGACCGACACGTTAAAGGGTATGTCTTCCCTGAAGCTTATCTCATAAACGCCCAATCTTAAAATAGATAGGTCAACCTTCGATATTCTGCCTATCTTCCATCCCTTTGCATTGTCTTCTATTATCTTGTCGATGTACGACAGATTGCTCAATACTCCGTCAATTGTATCCAAAACATACTGTTTGTCGTTAGGAGCCAGATCTTCCCCATCCAACGTGGCGCTGACCTGTTCGTCCTTATCGTCCTTTTGAATTTCCAACTGGTACAAGAGCTTCATTGCCAATTCTCTGGATGCTCTTCTTCCCATTAAAAGCATACCTCCCGAAAAATTTTATCTATAGGTTCCCGGCGGCAGAATCCTGTCAAGTAAATTCTTAATATAGTCCTTGTCGTCAGTAATCCTTTTCCCAATATAATAACCTATTCCCGCAAATAAAGCAATAATCAGTGTTTTTATAGGGCCGAGTATCAACAAAATCGAAGCAATTACTATCCCTATCAACGCACCGTTTATCCCGCCCTTATGAGAACTGTAAAAACTCGATAAACTATCCTTGTTCATGGCCAAGTCCTCCTGTCTCATTCAACTCTTGATTTGTAGCCGGTATAGATATTTTCCACCATTACCTTTACATCTGCTACCTTGATGCCGGCTGTTTCTTCCACAAGATTCTTAACCTTGACCTGGATGTCCTCCGAAAGAGCAGGAATGTTAATGTCCGAAAGTACAATAGCTTTGATAGTTATTGAAACACCATCCTCCGCCCTTGTTACATAAGCTTTCGAATCCCGTATTCCGCTTAATCTTCTCGAAGCTGTCAATGCAATGTTCTCTATTGAATTAATCGATATTTTTATTTCCCCGATATTAGTATATTTACTGACCGCTTTTTTATCCTTATTGCTCCTGAAGCCCGAAAACAGGAATACAATGCTTAAGCCAAGGAAAACAACGGCTATCAGGAACAATAGCACTCTGTAAAAATCATTTTCCAGAAGGTCTTCTGAAAGATAGTTGTATATTTTTGTTAAGAGATTTGTCTTTACAGTGACAGAAACCGCCACGAAAGAAATAATTGCAAGGCAAAATGCATAGATTGTCAGTAAAACTCTAAAAAATATGTTCATTATATATCACCTCTTATGTTGCTTTATTGTTCCTCTTTAGTTTATATTTACATTGTAATTATAGCCCAAATAAATAAAAAAATAAACCCAGAAAGGTTTTATGTAATATAAATTTAAAGTATTCAACCTAAGGGGGGTAAACCCCTTAAGCAAAATCATAAATTCATTTTACTCTTGCAGTATCTTCGCTGCTCTCTTTTTTATGGTCGAAATTTACACCCTGTACATGTATGTTTACTTCAATAACATTAAGCCCGGTCATAGTTTCTACTGATTTTTTAACCTTCTCCTGTATTTCCCATGAAACATCGGGTATCCTGCAGCCATACTCTACAATTATATATAAATCAATCGCAGCTTCCTTTTCACCGACTTCTACCTTTACACCCTTTGATAAATTCTTTCTCCCAAGCATCTCAGCTATACCGCCTGCAATTCCGCCGCTCATCCCCGCAACTCCCGCAACCTCTGTTGCAGCGATTCCCGCAACAATTGCAACTACTTCGTCTGAAATCTTGGTCGTACCCATTTCGTCTGTTTCAAATTGATTTACCTCGTCCATGATATACCTCCTTGCCGGAACCTTCAACATAGCATTTTTGAATGCATTTCTTCCTTATGTTTATCGTCACGGCTATAAAAGCCTGTTTTCTCAAATCCTGCATGGTGCATTTATAGGCAAAGTTTATTATATCACTACCGAGATTCAATAACAATAGGCCAGCCATTGTCAGGCTTTATTGTAATAAAGTGCATTCGACCTCCGGATCAGAATATATTTTTAATATGTAGTTCGGATGGACTTATGTTGAGATCTGCCTGTCTTATCACTATATCTGTTATCTTGGCTACCTGCTGGGATGTCATTGTAGGCGATTTGAATTCAATATCTACGCTGCCGTCATCACCAAGCAGAACCAGAACATCACTATAACCTTCCCTCTTTATCAAGGTTTCCATCCTCATCTCTTTCTCTGCATTTTTTGACAGCCTCATCATTTCATCATATGCTTCCGCTTTCTCTTCCTTTGTAGCATTCTGGTCTTCTGTTATGCTTTTAAAGGTATCCCTGCTCTTGCTTCTTGACATATCCCTATCCAGCTTTGCCTGTGCGAAATAGTCGTTTGCAAACTTTGAGGCTTTTTTGTCCTTTGTCTTGTCTTGAGTCTTGTTATTGTCCGTTACATCATCATTTCCGACATAGACCGCTTCCCCTTGATTTCCTGTATCCTTGCTTGCGGTAGAACTGCTGTTTTTATAAGTATACTGCAGATAGCCTGCAACCACTATCATCAAAACGAGTGATAGTACGACAATCTGTTTTCTTTTGAACACCATCATAATCATATGCCTCCTCTTCAAGCTTGACATTATCGTTCTGTAATTTGCTTGTTCATTTACATATAATATCTATTCAATCTCGTACAAATTTATTTCTCTTTCCCTTAAATTTATTTTATACCTTTCCCCCTTTCCGTAATCTGTATTTTATAAGCAGGCACGTCAACAAGAACTTCCACGGCATTTGTAAGTTCTTCCCTCACCTGAGGGTTATTGGCGCCATCAGCCACAACAAGCACTCCCATTACCTTCGGAGGAATTTCCTTGATTATGACCGGCTTTTTGTCTCCGCCCTGATTGTCTTCATAGACAATACTGCTTTCATAGCTGTTCTGGGCTGAATTTCTGGTTCCCCCGGAATTATCCTTCTCCTGGGTGTTGTTTTCATTTTTTTTGGTATCGTAGGCCGGAACCTTCTCGTTCCCGGATTCATAAGTTATCATTACATTTACGCTCCCGGCGCCTTTTATCTGTGAAAGTATAGTTTCCATCTTTATTTCTGTGTCATTTTTATCCGAAGCTGCCATGCTGCCGGAAACTTCATCTGCCGAGTATGTATCCGGGGTTTTACTGTCCGTTCCGCCTGAAGCGCTTTTTCTGAAAAGAGTGCTTCCTGCAATAATTATTATGATTCCTATAATTATGGCTATTACTGAATTTTCAATAAGCTTCTTCTTGCTTTTTTTACTTGTCAGCTTCTTTAAATAGTCAGCTATTTTTTTAACAAGCTCCACCTTTGCCACCTCTTTTCTTACTGAATTTTTTCCTCTTGTATTACAATACTTCCCTTACTTACATCAAACGCACTGCTGATTTTTTCCCGAAGCTGCGCCACAATCTTCGAATCAGTCTTTGATTCTCTTATCACCCCATTTTTAACGGAGCTTTCGCCAAGCTTTACTTTTTTCACCTCAGCCACCGGCTTTATGGATGAATTGTCCTCATTCCCGCTCAAAGTCAGATAAACTCTCTTAATGCTGCCGAATTTGTCCGATGTATAGTCTTCATCTATTATTACATCCGCAGTTACTTTATTGATGCCCTTTAACCCTTTGGCTTCTTCCTCCAACCGGTTTATTAACTTTTTTCTATAGGATTCTGTAATTGACTCCATCTGGTGATCATTCAACAGCTTGCTGTCCTGTTCTATTTGCTTCTTATCAAGGAAATTGCTTTCTGTAAGCTGAAATCCTTTAAAATCAACCCCCTTTTTCACTAACCCCAGGAAAGGGTTCAAAATTGCTATAATCAGTATGAAGCCGGTAAAAAGATTTATGAATTTCTTAGTCTTCCCTGACGGCAGAAGCATCTCCAGCAGTACTATTAAAATTACAATTGTTACAATATTCATGACCCAGCTTTTGAAAAAATCAATCATAAAGCCCCTCCGATCACCTGACAGCGGCAGTAACACTGCTTGCCGTTATTATTGCAGTTATAGCTATAAGGAACATAAGGGCTACGGATGCAGCAATACCAAGTATATATGTGAGAGAGTTGGCTATATTGCTGATGCAGTCTGTAATGCGCTTTTCAGCGATTGGCTCAATAAAAACTGCCGTCAGCCTGTATAGAATTATCAGAGCTGCAATTTTCAGAAGCGGGATTACGCATATCGAAATTATTCCAACCATCGCAGCGATCCCAGCCGCATTTTTAATGAGCAAGGTGCACCCCACTACGGTATCTGCAGCATCGGCAAGGTATTTACCTGCGACAGGTACAAGAGCTCCAATCGCAAATTTTGCCGTCTTGCTTGTAACACCATCGACGACAGCCCCGACAGAACCCTGAATAGTTATTACCCCGATAAATATGGACAGGGTGAGTCCGATTCCCCAAAAACATATCTGCTTAAGGAATCCGGCCAGTTTTGAAATTTGAATCTTGTCCGATATGTTGTCAACTATCGATAGTATTGCAGAAAGGAATACAAGCGGCATAAGAACATTCTTAAAAATCGTTGCCGATACTTCAACTATCAGTATGAGAATAGGCCGGAATGCGCTTCCTGATGCAGCATTGCCCCCAGAAACAAGCAATGTAATAAGCACCGGTATGGTAGCATGCATAAAGTTGACCATGCTGTTGATTATATCCATGCCCAAGCTCAATGCCATATTAAGGCTGATCACCATTATAGATGCAATTACGGCATAGCATGCGTAAAAGGCCAATTCTCCTACATTATCGCTCATGAAAGAAGTCTGAAGATTCCTTAAAATTGCACAAAACACCGCAAGAATTATCAATTTGATAAGAATGTCTATGTTTTGGTATATCTCTTTAAACAGATACTTTATTCCCCTATTCAGGATTCCAACAAAATCAAATTTGAAATTTCCCTTTGATGCATCCTCTATTATGTCCTCAGGCCTGTAGCCCGGCAATATCTCGTCAGCATTTTTATCAGCCTGCTTATTTATTGAGTCCTTGATGGTTTGAATCTCTTGGGACTGCAGCTGCTGATCCAATATCCTTTGCCGATCATCGGAAGCATTTCCGCCTGTATCTTCTGCATAAGCTGAGTTACAGAAAAGAACCTGACATGCGCAAATAATCATCATTGTATAAATAAGCAACCCGACTGCTGATTTAAGTTTTCTTTTGTTTATGTTTAACATAAGCTTTCTTTCCTTTGTAATTATTTTTTCTTTTTTCTATGGCATTAGATTGATTATCAAGTCTAACAGAGAGGTTATTATAGGTACTGCAAGCAATACGATTGTCACTTTTCCGGCAAGTTCTATTTTTGTTGCAACAGAGCTTTCACCAGCATCCCTGCATACTTCAGAACCGAATTCCACAATATATGCAATGCCTATTATTTTAAGCAGGGTGCTGATGTATGCCGTATTAATATTCGCTTTTTGAGCAAAGCTGTTAATAAGCTGTATCACTGCAGAAAGCTTGCTTGCAATAAGCAGGAATATCACAATTCCCGTTACTATGCTGATTTGCACAGCTATCTCGGGTTTTTGAGCTTTAAGAGTTATGATCAATATCACAGCTATAATGCCGATTCCTACTATCTGAAGTATCTCCACTGCCATCCCCGCTTTGGTAAAAATATTATGTAAATCTCAAGGCCATCGATGTTTGGATTTATTATTGATCATGCTGAAATCAAAACTGAAACATAGTTTTAACAGTATTGAAAAGGTTGGCAATTTCTTTGGCTACCATCAGAAGCACTATGACCAAGCCTATTAACGAAGTCATCATCGCCATTTCCTTTCTCCCCGATTGGTCCAAGAGAGTGTGAAGTATTGCCACCAGGATTCCTATTGCAGCTATTCTGAAAATAAGATCAATTCCCATCTTTCATTTCTCCTTGAGTCGTTTTATTTGTATAATGAGCCTCACTTATGAACTATAGAAGAAAACTACATTGTAACTATTACTACTGCCAATCCCCCTAGAACTCCCAGCGTCTTGTACATCTTTTCATTTTTGGCTTTATGTACTTCGGCCTTTTGTTCCTGAATTTTCAACTGTGACAGCGTCAGCCTTATGTTTTTGATTTGGCCCTCCACATCTGAGTTTCCAAGCAGCTTCCCGAAGGAAACGAGTATCTCTTCATCCTCCTTATTGAGGGATGTCTTGTGAATATTTTCTCTCACAGACAGTTCCCAGGCTTCCGAGGCGTTCAAGCCCCTTCCGGCTCTTAATTTTTCCTCGGTCTCCCTGAAGAAGATTGAAACCGTGCTTGTGTCACTTGAACACACCTTTTTGAAAGCATCTCCCAAAAGGTTGGATAAAAAAGCAATCTCATTTTCAAAAACCTGCAGCTCTCCCTGGAGAATTCGTAATTCATGCGGTCTTTTCGAGCAGTCGCGGGACAATGCAAACCCAAGAAAGCTGGATGCCCCGAAAACAATCATACTGCCGATTAACTTTATAACCATTAAACTCATCCCACCTCTCCAAAGAAAGATACAATCTATTTTCTTATGCAATTGTTAATTGTTAATTTCATTCCTTTTATAAATAACCTGCATTGTAGTTCCGTCTATTACTTCTTCCAAGGTTCCCGGCCCGTTATGGTTACTGAGGACTATATACCTTTCAAATACCTTTTCATTTATGAGACTGACAACTTCCTGCCGGCTCTTAAGCTCAGAAATATTGTATCCGTGTGCGGTAGTAATGATTTTTATTCCGGCATTAATCACCCGCATAACAGCATCCTTGTCTCCCTGATTTCCTATTTCATCCGTCATTATCACCTTTGGTGACATCGACCTGAGCATTATTACCATGCCTGACGCCTTTGGACATCCGTCCAGGACATCTGTCCTGATGCCTACATCATTCTGCGGCACACCCCTATGACAGGCCGCAATTTCAGACCTTTCATCCACGATTCCAACCTTTATTCCCCTGAAATCATACTTGCTTGCTCCGCTGCTGATATGTCTCGCCAGATCTCTTAATACCGTCGTTTTACCGCAGGAAGGCGGTGAAACTATTAGTGTATTATACACATCCGAACTGTTCTTAAGGACATGTCCTAAAATTTTACCTGCGCAGCCTTTTACCTCTCTCGATATTCTTATGTTCAAGCCTGATATGTCTTTGATGTTTTTTATATTTTCTCCGTCCAGCACCGCTTTTCCGGTGACTCCGACCCTGTAGCCGCCCCTTAAGGTAATGAAACCGTTTTTTATTTCATCCTGATATGCATAGATGGAGTTGCTGCTCATTAATTCCAGCGTCTTTATAATCTGTTCCTGCCTAACGATATGGAGGTTTACGTTATCTTTCGTCAGCCTGCCGTCTTTGGAAACAAACCAATCATCTTGATAGTTCTGGATCATCAGCGGCTTATCCGCACGCAGCCGTATCTCTTCTATCAAACTTATGCCGTTATCGATGCCAAGGATAATTTCCCTGATTTCCTGAGAAAGAAAAGCGGCAATATCCTTGCTTATACCTGAAAGTACTCTGTTTGCCTTATCTTCAGTAATCATTAGGACGACCCCCTTTAATTAATATATGATATTTAACTTTATCCGGATTTATGACAACAAAACTTTTTGATCTTTAAATTTATGCATCCAACCTTCCTTGAATTGCATTAATGCCAATGTTATACTTTATAAAAAAAATATTTTTGGACATACATTTTACTATATAGGTTGAATTAAATAATTGGTACGAAAGCGAGCAAAATATCCAACGATTCTGGGGATTTTTGCGATGGTTGAGTACATAAATTATTTTCAACTTATATTGAAATAATTTTATTTAGGAGCATATTTAAAAATGAATAAATATTTTAGAATTTCATGTATTGTAATTATTTTAACAATTTTACTTCAAAGTTCCGTTTCATTTGTCGCTGCATCCGGCAGTACAAACGGGAAAATTACTTCAGTGAAAATAGCAGTCATCTCCGATCCGCATTATTTTTCTCCTGACCTTGGCGTTACCGGAAGCAAGTTTGAAAATTACCTCTCAAAAACAAAAAAGCTGATACCCCAATCGGAAGCAATTTTAAGGAAAACCGTGGATTCAATAAAAGCAAGTGATGCCAATATTGTTCTGATACCCGGTGACCTTGTTAAAGACGGTGAATATATAAATCATCAGGTTTTTGCAGGCTTTTTGCAGGAGCTTAGGTCTTCATGCAAAAAAGTATATGTAATAGCCGGTAATCACGATATAAACAATCCTGCTTCATACATGTATTCCGGCAGCACTAAGACAAGGATCAGGAATACTTCTCCTGCCGATTTTAAAAAAATATATAACGACTTCGGTTATAAAGAAGCAATTGCTGCTGATCCGAATTCTTTGAGCTATGTAGTTGAGCCGGTTAAGGGCTTAAGAATAATTGCAATAGATGCCTGTATGTATAATAATAATTTAGGGCAGCAGACAACCTCAGGCGAAATACAGGCCAAGACTTTATCCTGGATAGAGAAACAGCTGAAGGATGCCAAAAGCAAAGGAATTACTGTTTTTGGCATGATGCATCACGGTTTGGTTCAGCACTTCAGCGTCCAATCGGTTTTATATGGCGATTTTCTTGTCAAGGACTGGCAGAGGATGGCTGATAAATTGGCTGATTTAGGCTTGAAAGCTGTTTTTACAGGCCATTATCATGCACAGGACATTTCAAAATATGTAAGTAAAAAAGGAAATGTTATTTTTGACATTGAAACCGGTTCACTTGTTACTTATCCAAATCCATACAGAATGGTTGAATGGTCAAGCGACCGGATGCTTAAGGTATCGTCTCATTCAATAGATTCAATTGACTATGATCTGGGAGAAAAAAGTTTTTTGGATTTTTCGAAGGATTCCCTGGTTAAAAGCTTGTACTCGGATATTCCTGAAATGCTGACCGGGCTGTTTTCTATTTTTAATACAAAAAACCAGGCTCAGGCCAAAATTAAAGAACTCGGTTCAACAGAGTTTGTATCCGGAAAAACATTGTTTGATGTAATTGTTGATACAATGCTCGCTAATCACAAAGGGGATGAACTCATGTCCCGGGAGGTTATGACAGCTTGTGAGCAATTGAAGGCTTCAGGGAGCATTGAAATGAAATTCACTGCACAGGCATTGCTTTCTTTAGGCATTGATCCCGAACCGGCCGATAACAACATCAGCCTTGATTTGTCAAAGCAAGTTAAGTAAAACCCTTAAAATGCGAAAAAAAAATGACCTTTAAGATCATTTTTTCATTATACTTATAAAATTATCGGGATTTAATTAATTGTGTTCTTCTCCCTTGCAATCTTCACAATCGCATTCCCAGTCAAGTTCAATCTTTTTATGACAGCTTGGACACTCAATAGTGCTTTCATCTACATTAATCATATCCTCATCAATTTCAATCAGTTCCTGACAGTATGGGCACTCGAATTCACCGAAGCAAATGTCCTCGTCATCATCTTCTTCATCTTCTTCGTCGAACAGAACCCTTTCCATTTCAGCCAAATCCTCATCGATGCTGTCAAGCTGCTCATTCATCTGTTCCTGATTTTCCTGTACATCTTCCACTGCAAGTGCAATATCATCCAGCGCTTCTATAATCGCCTTCAAAAGTTTCCCTTCGTTAGTTGAATCACTGATCTGCATACCTTCCGACAATCCCTTCAGGTATGATACCTTTTCTTTAAGATAGCTCATATGATACCTCCTTCAAAACAATATTTAATTTAAAATATAACACCATAGTGCTTCCCGCACCTTTAGGTTTTTAATATAAATCTCAAGGGCACCGGGTCCTCTCGACTTTAAAACACATGTTTCACCAAACAAATGAGTTGAAGAACTATTATTTCTTCAACTCGAACATTTTATACATATTTAGTATTATACCCACTAAACTCTTTCCATATACTCTGCGGTTCTGGTATCTACCCTTATCTTGTCGCCCTGGCTGATAAACAAAGGAACTTTGATTGTCGCGCCGGTTTCGAGAATAGCAGGCTTGGTAGCACCGGTTGCGGTATCTCCCTTATATCCGGGTTCAGTTTCTGTGACTTCCAATTCAACGAATGTCGGAGGTTCTATTCCAAAAACATTTCCTTTGAACGAAAGTATTTTTACAACCATATTTTCTTTAACGAATTTTAAGGCATCACCAATGTTGCTTTCATTTATCGGCTGCTGTTCGTATGACTCAACGTCCATGAAGTAGTACAAACCGCCGTCATTATAAAGGTACTGCATGTCCTTTCTTTCGATATGAGCTTTCGGCATCTTGTCAGTAGGATTGAACGTCCTTTCAACTGTTGCACCGGTAATTACATTTTTCAGCTTTGTCCTTACGAATGCTGCTCCCTTACCGGGTTTAACATGTTGGAATTCAACAACCTGAAAAACGTTGTTATCCAGTTCAAATGTGACACCGTTTCTGAAATCGCCAGCTACTATCATTAAAAAATCCCTCCAAAAAAGTTTATGCTAATATACAACAAATGAATTGTCGTGTTTTAGAACTGCTTCATACTAATATTCTTAGCATTTATTCTTAGAAATATAGTATTTCATAAATCCACGTAATTAATATTAAATGAAAATCATACTTATTTCAAGAAAAATTTTCTTATGATGCAAAAATAATCCCATAAACAAGGATTATAAAAAACTTTCTATAAAATAATAAAATTTTTTGGTGATTTTGTCAGGACGATTGGCTTATTACCGTTTATAACCACCATGTCTTCTATTCTGACACCACCCAGACCGTTTACATATATTCCGGGTTCAACAGTAACAACCATACCGTCTTCCATTTTGAAGCTGCCTAACGGAGACAGTCTGGGCTCTTCATGTATTTCAAGGCCGACCCCATGCCCTAAGCCATGTCCGAATTTGCCCTCGTAGCCCGAATCATATATGATCTTTCTCGACATACCGTCGATCTCTTTGCCGGAAAGTCCGGCTCTCGCGCCATTAAGCCCTTCCAGCTGGGCTTTCAAAACTGTATTATAAATCTCAACCATTTCCTTGCCGGGCTGCCCTAAAAAAACAGTTCTTGTCATGTCTGAGCAGTAATCTTCAAAGACAGCTCCGAAGTCCATGGTAATGGTGTCGCCCATCTCCAGCTTTTTCTCAGAAGCAACACCGTGAGGCATTGAAGAGCGTTTTCCGCTTGCGACAATCGTTTCAAACGATGCGGCTTTGGCACCAAGCTTTTTCATCTTGAATTCAAGTTCTGCCGCTATTTCCAGTTCCGTTGCACCTGGCTTCAAATAGTTAAGGATGTGTTCAAAAGCCTTATCTGCTATTTCAACAGCCTTGGTAATTACATTTATTTCATGCAGGTCTTTAATCATCCTGATGCTTTCAATAGAAGCCCCAAGCGGAATGAACTTCCTGACATCAAGATTGTTATAAAACTCAAGGTATTTTTCATATGTAAGGTTTGAATCCTCAAAACCAAGCTTCTTAATATTTCTTGCCCTCAATATTTCATTGAGACCGGCTGTCTGGCTGTTCTTGTATTCAACAATTTCATATAGCGGAGCCTGCATCGAGGCCTGTTCCATATACCTGAAATCAGTCATTAAGACCGCAGCTTCCTTTGTTACCACAAGAAAAGCAAAGGAGCCTGTAAAGCCGGAAAAATAAAGATAGTTTTCTCTCTTGGTTATAAGTACTGCATCAAGTTCTTTTTCTATTAGTTTGGCTCTCAACTTATCAAGCCTGGTTTTAATCACATCTACACTCATGGCTGTGTTAATCCCCCTGTCAAGCTTTTGACATCCCCCTTCATAAGGGAGACTCAGAATTATTATAACAATGCTGCCGCATTTAAAGCCACTAAATAGCTTCCGCTTCCGAAACCGCTTATTTGACCTACGCAAACAGGTGCTATTACCGATTTGCTTCTGAATTCTTCCCTTGCATGCACATTGGAAAGATGGATTTCAATAGCGGGAAGCTCTACCGCTTTAATCGCATCCCTTATAGCTATGCTGTAGTGAGTATATGCTCCCGGGTTTATTATGATTACATCATATTTTCCTCTTGAATCGTGGATTTTATCGATTATCTCACCCTCATGGTTAGACTGAACGAAATCCACTTCCAAATCCAGTTTTTCTGCATAGTCCAAAGTACTTTTTGCTATCATTTGGAGTGTATCGGTTCCATACACTTCCTTTTCCCTTGTACCAAGCAGATTTAGATTCGGACCGTTAATAATTATAACCTTCTTCATTGTTTGAGCCCCTTCCCGAAATAATACATTAATATTATCTATTTGTTAAAGCTTTCATAAATTGTTTTCATTTTTAGAGCGTCTTCTGCCATATGATCTCTTGATTCGCAGATTATCACCGGCTCCATGCCCTTTTTACAGATCAATTCAGCCAAAGGTTCAAAATCAGGTCCGTATTGGATATCATCCAAGGTCCAGTGTTTCTTTTCCCCCGACGACGTAAATTCAATCCTGCTGAAATGTATGTGCAACCTCTTCAATCTGTCGTTTCCAAGAACATTTTCTATCCTGTCCAAAACCTTTTCAAAATCCTTTTGGGCTTTCAAAATTCCAAGATCCCTTGCATGTACATGTCCGAAATCGATAGTCGGAATCAAGCGTTCGTCGATCAAGCACATTTCAAGTATTTCTTCAAGAGAACCCAGCTGATTTGCTTTTCCCAGAACCTCCGGGCATATTGTTATATCACTGTAACCCATTTCATCGGACATTTTTAATGCAACCTGCATCCCGACTATAGCCGTTTCAAGAGCCCATTTCCTGTCAACCTTGCTGGCCGAACCTGTATGAACGACTATTCTTTTTGCATTCATCCACTTTGCCACTTTCAAAGTCTCAAGAATGTACCTGATTGAGTTTTCCCTTTTTTCGGGCTCTTCTGCAGCCAGATTGATATAATATGGTGCGTGTATGCTTAATAATATGTCATTTTCGATACCCTGCTTACCGATATCGGCGGCAACTGCTTCACTGATTTTTATGCCTCTGCCGCATTGATACTCATAAGCGCTCAGGCCCATTTTTTTGAGCCAAGCCGGCATTTCAACAGATGATTTATGCCCCTGCTCGTAAAAGCTGTCAGAATTTCCTGCCGGTCCGAATCTTATCATTGTTAAACTCCTTTTGTATAACCCATTACCCGATATTATATACTTATTTTGACAAAAATAAAAGGAGGTTATACCCTCCTAAAATCTTACATAATAAATTATTCATGCCTTGGTTTTCTTTTAACCAGTACCGCCGCCTTCGTTATTGCAGCGATAACGTCAACTTCAAATTGCTGTTTCAGTGCATTTATCTTGGAGAAAAGCTCTCCCTTTTCGGTAACAATGTACTTAGGAGGCAGATCATTCAGTGCAATTGCGGCTATATCAAGGATACATTTTTCACATGTGCACATGTTTATGTCATCAAGTACGTCCTTCATTTGGTTAAATACTATTTCTTCCATATAATTTTTAATCTGTGCCATATTATTACCCCCTTAAAAGTGTGGCAGCGGATAATGCTTAATTAATATAAGTTCATTTTATAAATAATATTTTTATATGTCAACAATTATATAAGTTGAAAACAATTTAATATATAGTTGTTTACAAGTGGTGATACAGGTACAGATTCAGCAGTTCTGTGCCGTATAGAATTGTTATAAAGGTTCCTATCACTATATATGGTCCAAAGGGTATTGCGTCTTTTCTTCCTTTTATCTTAAATGCAAGCAGAATCATGCTTATCACACCGCCAGATACAATTGAAAGAAAAAGAGCTACGAAACACAGTTTCCATCCGAGGAAAATGCCTATGGGGGCAAATATTTTTACATCGCCCATTCCAAAGCCATCATCATTTTTATATATAATAACAGCCATTATAAAAATCAAAAGGAAGAACCCCGTTCCAGGCAATAACCCCAGCAAATGGCTCCACCATTTGGTTTGTCCGAAAATACTCACCTTGAAGAATACATTGTAAACGACAAGTCCTGCGCTGCCTATCAAACCTGCAATAACCAAGCCGTTCGGAATAATTTTATGATCCCAGTCAATGAAGAAAACAATAATCAGTACCGACATCAGGAACGCAGCTGCTACAAACTCAACCGGATTGCGGAATTTCAGAAGCAGAACTGCAAACACTATCCCGGTCAAAAGCTCTACAAGCATATACCTTGGCGATATCTTAGCCTTGCAGTGGCGGCACTTTCCTCCAAGGAAAATATAACTGAATACAGGTATCAGATCGACAGCCTTAAGTCTCTGACCGCAGCTCATGCAGTGTGACGGAGGCTTAACGATGGACTCTTCTTTAGGTATCCTGTAAATACATACATTCAGGAAGGAGCCTATAATGAGTCCCAAAATAAACGCATATACTGTAAAAAGCGCTAACATATTTCTCCCCCCGTATTACTTATTTCCCAACAGTGCTATGAAAGATTTGTAAATCTCTTTTATCTTTTCTTCTTTCAATTTTATTCCGGTCCATATTTCATATGCATTTATGCCTTGATAGAAAAGCATTCCAAGTCCATTAATCGTAATACAGCCTTTTTCGTCAGCCCTCTGAAGCAAGCTTGTCTTAATAGGATTGTATATTGCATCATATACGATCTGACCGGTTTCGAATTGAAAAGTGTCGTTCAAGGGACAGTTCAGAATATCCGGGTACATTCCTGAGGACGTTGTATTGATAACAATATCGCAATCTTTAAGTATTTCCGGAGCTTTTTTATCATCGAGCCCATATCCGGCGGATACCTTGGAAATATTGTTGTTTATAACTTCTGATAGCTCACTTGCTTTGGATTCGGTTCTGTTCAAAACGGCAATTTTTTTAGCACCCTCTATTGCAACCTTAACTGCGATGGCTCTTGACACCCCTCCGGCTCCAATAATAGCCACCTTTTTATCCTTAAAACCTACACCCGACTCTTCCTTAAAGGAGCGTGAAAAGCCTTCTGCATCAGTGTTATATCCATAAAATCTGCCGTCGATATTCTTAACTGTATTCACGGCCCCCATAAGCAAGGCTTCCTTAGTATTATCGTCGATATACTTCATTATGTCCTTTTTAAAGGGAATAGTTACGTTAAAGCCTACCAAATTCAAAGCTTTTAAACCCTTGACAGCCTTTTCGAGGTCATTCTTTTCGACTTTGAAAGGTACATAGACAAGGTCAACATTTAAATAGCTGCTTATTGTGTTATGTAATTGGGGCGAGAAGGAATGCTCAATAGGATTGCCGATAATTCCGATTATTTTCGTTCTCCCCGTAACTCTGTTATCAAGATACATATTTTTCCCCTTTGAAAACATCATTCATTGGTTCTGTTTCTTTTCTCGTATTTCTTTAAAACATATCTTTCTATAATCCGTTTAGCCCTAATGAAAAAGTATTCCTTATCTACTATTGGCTTTACAAGTATAGTATGCATCCCGGCTTTGTTGCCGCCATAAACATCGGTAAAAATCTGATCCCCTATTACAGCAGCTTCGCCCGGTTCTATACCCATAAGTCTGATTGCTTTCATAAAGGCTTTCGTACCGGGTTTGGATGCCCTATGTATTGCATATATTTTCAATCTCTCGTTGAATTTAATGACTCTTTTCTTTGACGCATTTGAAACAATGCAGGTTTTTAAGCCGGCATTTCTAACCTTCTCTATCCATTTTACCGCGTTTTCATCGGCATCCTTCATTGAAGGCGGAACAAGCGTATTATCTATATCAAGAATAAGACCCTTGATTTTCATTCCGATTAACTGTTCCAGATTTATATTCTGTACTCTGTCTACTGTGATTTCCGGATAAAAAATTTCTACCATCCATGTCCTCCGATTTTCTTTTCTTTATATCATTTTCTCCCAAAAGGAAATTACTATGAATATAATAACAAATAAAGATTGTCATATCAACAATAAAAAAGGGCACAAAAGGAATCAGTATAAATTTGAAGAAAAGTATAGATTTTTAATGCAAAAAGTTGCATAATAAATATGAGTTTACGGAAATCACAAGTTCTAATTGAATCTATGAGCATCGATTCTTGCAAATTCAACATTTATTATATGTTTGAAAGGAGTTTTTGTAATGTCTAGTCAAATAAAAATCACTAGGACAAAAATGCCCAAGGAGAAACCTGACCAGAATAATTTAGGTTTCGGACAAATATTTACTGACCATATGTTCGTTATGGATTACACAGACGGAAAAGGATGGCATGATCCACAGATCGTACCTTACGGCCCTCTTTCCATGGATCCTTCCACAATGGTATTCCATTATGGACAGGCTATATTCGAGGGGTTGAAGGCCTACCGCACAAAGGATGGAAAAATACTTCTTTTCAGACCGTCCAAGAATATGGCAAGAGTCAACATGTCCAATGAAAGGCTTTGTATACCTCCGATAGATGAGGCTTTTGCAGTTGAAGCCGTTAAAGCGGTTGTAGATATTGACAGAGATTGGGTTCCGTCAGTTGAAGGCACATCATTATATATAAGACCATTTATCATCGCAACAGATCCATTCTTAGGTGTAAGGCCGTCCAACACGTATAAATTCATGGTAATACTTTCACCTGTCGGCGCATACTACAAAGAAGGCTTAAATCCTGTAAAGATATATATAGAAGACAATTATGTCCGTGCCGTCAAAGGCGGAATAGGCTTTGCAAAGACTCCTGCCAATTATGCAGCAAGCCTCAAAGCCCAGGAAGAAGCGCACAAACTGGGTTATACACAGGTTCTCTGGCTTGACGGAGTTGAGAGAAAGTACATCGATGAAGTCGGCACAATGAATGTCCTCTTCAAGATCAACGGCGAAGTCATTGCTCCCTCTCTCGAGGACAAGACAATACTTCCGGGAATCACCAGAGATTCTACAATCCAGCTGCTCAACTCATGGGGAATTAAGGTCACTGAAAGAAGAATTTCTATACAGGAGTTGTATGATGCTCATGCCAAAGGTACTTTGGAAGAAGCCTTTGGAACAGGAACAGCTGCTGTAATATCCCCAATAGGAGAAATGAACTGGGCAGGAAACAAGATCACTATAAACAACGGCAAGATAGGCGAACTTTCACATAAACTCTATGATACTATTACCGGAATACAAAGCGGCAAAATCGAAGACCCGTTTGGTTGGACAGTAGAAGTTAAATAAAGTCAGGATGGATTAATAAAGGGCTGTTCTCAAAACTCACAAGTAGTTTTGGAACAGCCCCTTTTGTTGTTACTCTATTTTACTTTATCCTATTCATACCTGAACACTTTATAAGTCATAGGCAGGAAATTGACCTTAAAGGTAGTTTTGCCTTCTTCCTCTATCCCCGAATATTCAATTTCATTTCCTATAGCACCAACTATATCTATCAGTTTTATTCCGGTTTTGTTCACAGTTATGCTTATGTCTGAAGTATTCGACAGAAAAGAATTCACAATGAAGGTCTGATTGTCATAAGCAAAAAGCCCTACTCTGCTTTCAGAATCCAGCATCACGCCTACATCCTCCAGCGATTTGCTCCTGAGTACATTCAGCACTTCCTTCGGATAGTGGTAAAGGTCTCCGAAATTATCAGGTATGGTAAAGAGGTATAGAACACCTTTTCCGTATTTGCCTTCCATAAGCACAGGATAACTGTTATTATCATCCAGCGCAACAATGACGGGCCATACATCATTTGTTCCGCATTCTATCTGCGGAATGAGGATTTCGTTGCAGGAATTATAATAATTTTTAAAGGAGCAATGATGTGTCTGAATCCCGAATGACTTAACCAATGCCTTTTTATCAGTGTACTTAAACATTACTATATCTTCTATCCCTTTGCTTTGTAATGCTCTCAGCAAACCTGTCGTTATTATCACAGTTTTTCCCTCTGTAAGCTGTTTTTGAATCTTTTCTATGATTTCGGGGTCTTTAGCAGCCGTTTCTGTAAGAAGAACAGTTTGACTTTCCGATGGAAAAACAGGGACCGGCTCAAGCGGTATTCCCAGCATCCCCAGATAATCATACAGATGATCTTCGCCGGAAGAATTGAAGGGCTTGTAACAGGTCAGCCCTTTAGGCTCGCCAAGCTTATCCAGAAATTCGTCTGCTTTTTCAAAAGCATGTGCCGCAAGAGGAAGGAAAACGTCATTGTCATTTATAAGCATAAGCTCATAGGAGAAAAGCATGACTTCCCGGGCTTTTGAGAAAAGGGTAAGATTCGCCTGCTCTACATAATGTCCAAGGTTGTGGTGGCAGTCGAAAATGTCAAACCATCCGCCGCCGTTTTTTCCCGGCTTTACGTTTTCCATGTACCGCATAAGGAAATAGCTCAAATATGACTGCAGGTGCTGCTGTGTGTACTCGGGATCCCTCGTTTCAGTTCCTGTATAGATCATGTCAAATATGCCGGGTTCATCTTTCAGGTTATAGCCTGTGGTTTGATACTGGTCATACCAGTTAGGGTATTTTATAATGACATTGACATTCGGATTAACTTTCCTAGCCGGCTTTACAACCAGTTCTTCAGAAACCTCTTTCATCAGTTCAGTCCTGAATTCAGGCCAACTCCTGTTTCCTTTTGCTTTAACGCAGGATTCGCATTTACAATTAGTAAAATAAAAATCGTCAAGTATTATCTCGTCAAAAAGACTTGCCGTGTACCCGGAAATTTCCCTGACGAGTTGTCGTGACTTTTCACTGATATAGCAGAAAGATTCAAAGGATTTAAGATTAGCCCTCGTAAAGGTTATGCCGCCTGATGTCTTAATCCCTTTGCTTTGGAAAAATTCCTTTGCTCTTTTTATTTTTTCTCTTTCTATCATAACATCCGAGCGAAAGGTTTCAATATATACCTTATCAAGGCTTAAGTACCTGCTGAATTTTCGGAAGTGGTCTTCCATTTGTTCAAGGCTCCAATTCATCTCTAAATAATGAACTGTCAAATATGCAGCAATTTCAAAATTTTTGTACCCCATGAGCAGCACCCTTTCCTCGACACTTTTATGAATTAGCAACTCTTTATTTCAATTATAATTCAGGGGGCTAGTTTTGCTTGTCACGTATTGCTTATCACGCCTCAGTTATTGCTTTTTCTGAATGTGGTCGGCGAGCAGCCTTTTAGCTTTTTAAATACCCTGTTAAAGGTCTTAATGCTGTTAAATCCCGATTTGAATACCACCTCGGTTATTGGATCTCCAGTCTCCTTCAAATACCCTGCAGCCTTTGCAACTCTAAAGCTGTTTAAATATTGCCCGAAGGTCATACCGGTTGTTTCCTTAAAAAACCTTGTAAAGTGGTATGGACTGAAATTTGCAACCTTGGATATTTCAGTAAGCGTTATTTCCTTACTGTAATTTGCTTCTACATAGTTGAACACCTGGTCTATCCTTTCGAGACGGATCAATTGCTTGTTTTTCTCCTGAAGCGAATATCTTTCAACCGGAACATGCCTCAAAAGAGTAACCATGAGATCGTATAGCCTTGCCTTTATAGCAATCCTATAAGCCTCTTTCTTCTCATTGTTCTCTCTGATGACTTCAAGTATATGCTTCTCAAGCTCCTCATGCGCATCGTAAGGCATGTTTTCCTTGCACTCTGTAGGGCTAAAGAATGGTTTTATGATCTTGATATCCTTCATTAAAATAGAAAACTGTTCAAGCAAGGAGGTGTCAAATTGGATTATAACCCTTCTGCTCTGCTGTTGCTGCGGAAGGAAATAGTGAACCTCTCCGACGCCTACAATAAGTATGTCCCTTGCTCTTAGGGTATAGATTTCATTATTGAGTCCGACACTGAGCTTTTCATCTATAACGTAAATCAATTCGATCTGTTCATGCCAATGAGGAGGGAACTCCACATCTGCGGTAAATATATGGAGCGGGAAATCCGATTTGAGTAAATTTTTCTGATGCCATGCCTGCATGACGCTACCCCCTAATGCATAGTTAATCCAAATCCTTTGGAATTTTCAGTATAACAATGCATATTTTCAAATTTTATAAATAAAATTCCTCTAAGAACATTTTTTCGGTGGTTCAGAATGCTTATTTTTGCAATAGCTGCAGTATTAATTATACTATTTATTATTTTAAAAAAATTCAAGCCTGTAAAGATCATTTTTTTAAGGAGCATGCTTCTTCCGTCATTATGCTTGATTTTTATACTCTGCCTGATCTTTTTCTCTTCAACGGCAGTCAAGTCAGCCGGGAAAGGAATCGAACTCTGGCTTTATGTAGTATTTCCATCTCTTTTTCCATTTTTCGTAGGTGCAGAGCTGCTCTACAGGAGCGGTTTCATCAAAGCTGCCGGAATTATTCTTGAACCCGTAATGCGCCCTATTTTCAATATTCCCGGGTGCGGTTCATTTGCCCTTCTTTTGGGAATAACAAGCGGATACCCCGTGGGAGCTAAAATAACTGCCGGTTTAAGGCAAGAAAAACTGATATCCAAAACAGAAGCAGAAAGACTTCTCACTTTTACAAACAATTCAGGCCCATTATTCATCATAGGAGCAGTAGCAGTAGGAATGTTCAAATTGCCGCAGGTAGGTCTGCTCCTGCTTTTTAGTCATATCGGAGCCTGTTTGACAGTCGGATTTATTTTTAGATTTTATAAAAGAAGCGAAATAGCATCAAAAAGCAAAAAAAATAAAAATATCCTTTTTCGATTCAGGAATAACCTGATATTGTCTCAAGAAGAATCCAGAGGTAAATTTCCAGGTATGTTCGGCGAAGCAATAAGAGACTCGATGATGACTATAATAGCAATAGGAGGCTTTATTGTATTTTTTTCAGTAATAATCAATGTACTTTTAAAGCTTGGAGCTATCAATGCTTTGGCCGATATTCTAGCTGTTGTTTCCGCCCCGGCAGGAATATCGAAAGATATTTTAACTTCCTTGATAAGCGGGTTCTTTGAAATTACTACGGGAGCAAATATGGCCAGCAGTTCGTCAAATACATCCCTTATCCTGCAGTTGTCGGCGGCAAGCATGATAATCGGCTGGGCCGGGCTGTCTGTACATTCTCAGGTTATAAGCATAATCAGCAGGACAGATATCAGCTTCAAGCCATATCTTACAGGCAAGTTACTCCAGGGGGGCATTTCTGCATTATACACATTTGCGTATTTAAAAATTGCCAGGCCCACGCTTATAAGTGAAAAGTCTGCTTTCAGTATTATTAACGTTCCTGCGGGAAAGCATTGGTATGAGAATTATATCTTTTCGGCTAAAGCAACAGTATTAACCGGAATCATTTTTCTCATAACAGCCTTGTTTTCGTTACTCTTTAAGAGGAAACGTTTACAATCCTAAGCAGTTTAATAATTTACTTTAACTCTTCTCTGTTTGCCTGTATTACCTCAAGAGTATCCTTTAATATCTCTTCAACCTTGTCCAATACGCCGTCGGCATACTCCCTGGTTCCGAGCCGTATATCCTTTGCATTCTTTTGTGCATTGGATATTATTTCATTAGCCTGGTCATAAGCCTTTTTTGTTATTTCATGCTCATCCACCAGAGAAGATATTTTGTTTTCTGCATCCTTTACTACATTATTTGCTTCTTTCTGAGCTTCAAGAAGTATTCTCTGCCGTTCTTCCTTGACCCATTTTGCCTGCTTGATGTCATCAGGCAGCTTCAACCTTATTTCCTTGATTATTTCCAGTATTTCTTCCTTATCTACCAGGCATCTGCCTGTTAAAGGCACATTAACGCCTTTTTCCACCACATCTTCCAATGTTTCCAGGATAGCCAATATCTCCATTTCAATCCTCCCAAGCCTGCGTTATTCAAAGCAGGAGTTATTATAGGCTCGGATAAAATACTAATTCCCGGTTCCTTTTGCAGAATACCTAAAAGGTTACCGGAAGTCATATTTTAACGATGCCTCACGCCAGAAAATTTCCTTATTACATCATCTTTTATAATCTCAGGTACCAACCCGTCAATTTTACCGTTGTTTCTTGCTATTTCCCTAACTGCGCTTGAGCTGACAAACGAATAATTACTATTTGTCATCATGAATAAGGTCTCGATTTCCGGAGCCAAATGCTTATTAAGCAAAGCCATTTGAATTTCATATTCAAAATCCGTTACCGCTCTAAGACCTTTTATAATATAGGCGGCTTTTTTCTTTCTCATATAATCTATCAAAAGCCCTGAAAAGCTTTCAATCTCTATGTCAGGCCTATTATGTAGCACTTTTCTCAACAGTTCAACTCTTTCAATCATAGAAAAAGCAGGATTCTTACTGTCATTTACTAAAACCGCAACAATCAATTTATCACAGATTCCCGCAGCTCTGAGAATAATGTCCAAATGCCCGTTCGTAACAGGATCAAAGCTTCCGGGATACACACATATCTTCATTGCTCTTTACCTTCTTTGCTATACTTTATTTAATGTTAATTAATCTCGCTTTCAACCACTCGGTAGAACGACAATATGGTATCCCTATATTTTTGATTCCGTACGAGTCTAAGGCTTCCTACCTCTTCAGGTATATTATCGGCAACATCCCGTTCCGCAATAATGATTCCGTCATCCTTAATTATAGCATTTTTTGATATTAAATATAAAGCCTCTTCAATTAGATTCTTGTTATAGGGCGGATCAAGAAAAATTATATCAAATTTCCGTGATTCAAATGCCAGCTTCTGTATTCCGTTTCCCACATCGGTTGTCATAATCAAAGCCTTTTCTGACATTTTTGTCGCATTAAGGTTTTCTTTTATTATATCAAAACATTCACGACTTTTGTCAACAAATACAGAAAATTTAGCACCCCTGCTCAGTGCTTCGATGCCCAGATTGCCTGTACCGGCATAAAGGTCAAGTACCTCGGCATTCTCACAATACCCACAAATTATATTAAACAAGGACTCCTTAACCCTGTCGGATGTAGGTCTGGTTGAATTCCCCTTCAATGTCTTAAGCTTATGACCTTTGGCAGTTCCTGAGATTACTCTTAAAATGCTGCATTCCTCCATTCATGCTATTTTAGCCGAGCCTTAATTAAGGCTTAATTCCTTTATTTTATCCTTGAACTTTTCTATTATTTTATTTCTGAGCATATAATTCTCGTCCTTCATGAGATTCCGGTCATCTTCGAGAATGCTTTTTGCCGCTTCCTGAGCTTGCTTTAATATTTCCATGTCCCTGTAAAGATTCGCAATCTTTAAGTCAGGAAGTCCATGCTGCCTTGTGCCGAAAAATTCTCCGGGACCTCTTAGCTCAAGGTCTTTTTCCGATATAACAAATCCATCATTGGTCTTTTGCATTACTTTCATTCTCTCAAGAGCTATTTTGGTTTTGTTATTATTATATAGGATGCAATAGGACTGATGCTCTCCCCTGCCGACTCGTCCCCTGAGCTGATGGAGCTGGGCAAGGCCAAACCGTTCCGCATTCTCTATTACCATGACAGTTGCGTTAGGTACGTTTACTCCTACCTCTATCACTGTAGTCGATACCAGGATGTCTATATCACCGTTTACAAAGCCTCCCATAATCGCTTCCTTGTCTCTGGGCTTCATCTTGCCGTGTATAAGTCCAACTCTCAAGTCGCTGAAGTCTATTTTAGCTATGCGCTCCGCAAGTTCAACAGCGGATTTGGCTTCAACGGTCTCGGATTCTTCAACCAAAGGACATACAATATAAGCCTGGTGGCCTTCAGCGACTTTTTTCCTTATAAAATTATTAATTCTTTCCCTTATGCTGTCATCTGCAGAGTATGTCTCTATCGGCTTTCTGCCCGGCGGCAGTTCATTTATTACAGAAATGTCAAGATCACCGTATAAAATGAGGGCCAGAGTTCTTGGTATAGGAGTAGCCGTCATTACGAGTACATCGGGATTATCTCCTTTCTGCGAAAGGACTGCCCTTTGACGTACCCCGAAACGATGCTGCTCATCGGTCACAACAAGTCCGAGCTGTTTAAATTGAACATTCTCCTCAATCAAGGCATGCGTTCCAATGACAACATCTATCTTACCTTCCTTTATATCCTCCAATATTTGAACCTTTTGTTTTTTTGTCTGGCTTCCTGTTAAAAGTCCGGCATTTATACCAAACTCCTTAAACAATCCGCTTAATGATCTATAATGCTGCTCTGCAAGTATTTCGGTCGGCACCATCAAAGTCCCCTGGAATCCGCTTCTAAAAGCTTTAAACAAAGCCATAGCCGCCACGATGGTCTTACCTGAACCGACATCACCCTGAATCAGCCTGTTCATAACACCGGGGGCTTCCATGTCCAGTTCTATTTCCTTATACACATTTATTTGAGACTGGGTAAGCTTAAAAGGAAGCTTATTTGTAAATTCAGCAATGTCAAGCTTCTTAAAAGAAATCCCCTTTTTATCACTGTCAAGTGAGTTTTTTATTGTCAGGAGCCCCAGTTGAAGCAGCAGCAGTTCTTCAAATACAAGCCTGAATCTGGCGTTTTTAAAATCTTCCTCGCTTTTTGGAAAATGGATGTTTTCAAAGGAGTAATTAATTTCACTTAGTTGGTACTTTTCACGTATTCTCTGAGGAATAAATTCCATGAGGTTTCCAGCCGCCATTTGGAGGGCGTTGCTTATTGCTGTCCTTATAACATTCTGCGATAAACTGGCTGTCGAAGGATAAACAGGTATTATCCTGCATGTATTTTTCATTTCCTTGTCCCCGACTTTTTCGAAAACAGGGTTCTGCATCTCAAAATTACGAAAACGCCTTGAAGCCTTACCATAAAACATATATGTTTCCCCGACCTGAAGGCTGTTTGATATAAAATGCCGGTTAAACCAGGTTGCCACTATCGATCCGGTTTCGTCCTTGACATGTACTTTGTAAATAGTCAGGCCTCTTCTGGGGCGGCTCTCCGAAACCCTCGACATGATAATACCTTCAAAAGCGCATGTTTCATTGTCTTGTATGTCAATTATTTTTTTAATAATACTTCTATCCTCATATTCACGTGGAAAATGAGTTATAACATCGCCTACAGTATACAGCCCCAGCCTGTGAAACAGCTTCGCCCGGGCCTCACCAACGCTTTTGACATACTGTATTGATTTATTCAGGACGTCATTGGTTTCATGCTTCATGAACTCAACCTTCGCAAAAATCCCCAGAATCGTTGGATATTTTGCTCGCTTTCGTACTAATTATTTTATTCAACTTATAATTATCAATTTATTAACATTTTAATATATCAATCTGCCTTAGTAAAGCCTTATGCTCTAAAGGAAGCAATCTCATACAGCCTATTAAATTAATTTTAAAAAAATCTTGCTAAAAAACTGGGTTATGTGTTAAAATAGTTATTGCTTTGATAAAAAATGAAAAGTATTTATTAGTTTTTATTTATAAATACCGTATTTCTCCAGTTTGAAGGAGGTGTTATTCAAATGGCTAAATGTGATGTATGCAGCAAAGACGTTAAATTCGGGTTATCTGTCAGTCACTCCAACAGAAAGACTAATAGATCTTGGAAGCCCAATGTAAGAAAAGTTAAAGTAGTTGAAGAAGGGACTGTAAAGACAGCAAACGTTTGCACCAGGTGCTTGCGTTCCAACAAGGTAACAAGAGCTGTTTAATGCCGATAAAAGAATCATAAAGATATAAAAAATAAAAAAAGCGCAAACGCTTTTTTTATTTTTTTATGGGCATGTCTTATAAAAGCGGGCAGGAATAACATTCCCCATCTTTCATTCTGCTGCTTTATCCCATCCTTAATACTTTTCTTATTATACCGCTGAAGAACTTTGGCATTTTTACGACTACCACTTTCATAAAAACACTCCTCTCGAAAGGGTCGATACTATTAATATATTCACTTTCGGTATTTTAGTGAATGTCTATTGAAAAATCATGAAAAAAAGTTATTAAACATAAACCTGCCGAAAAATGATATACATATATTATTGAACGTCCGTTTATATTTGATGGGGGCATGGAATTGTACGTCATATATGTGTCAAATTATAAAAAGAGGGTATTGCTTATCATCGGAACACTTGCAATTTTGACAGCAGCTATCCTGACGGCTGTAGCAATCCTGAAAAATGTGCTCATTTGCAGCATCACTATCGATAACTATCTATCATTCTCTTACCCCTTAAGCTATCATGTCAGGGATATATATATAAATCAAAATGTGAAAGATGCTTCAATAGAGACAGAATTTTCTTTGAAAAAGCCGGTCAAACGTATATCCGATTTCAGACCGGTCAGCGGAGGCCTGAGCTTCAATTATCCGGCCAAGTTCGACTTAAGCCGGACCGAGTCCGGAGGCACCGACTTACTTTATCATATTGATTACATCGACAACAATAATAAAATGTTCGGCTTCATACAGGTATGGAGTCACCCCTGCCCTATTCAGGAATTCATACATAAATCTTTAAAAAGCACTGATCTTGGGTATGAAAAAAGCAGTGTAAAGAATATAAAAGTTAATACACTGCCTGGCTATTGCTGGGACTATTCAGTATTGGCAGGGAATAATAGATATTATAAGGGCTGCGAGGTCTTTTTATTGAAAAATGACATGCTTTACAGGATAAGCTGCTTTACAGAAAAGTCAATATGGAATAAGCACAAATTCAACAAGTTTATTGGGATAGTCAATTCCTTTAAGGCATATTGAAGCCTGGAATTATGAAAAAACCTTTGCTGTTCTGGCGCAGTTTCTTCCCATATTCTTTGCTTCATACAAAGCATCATCAGCTAATCTGATAAGCTCACTTTCTGTTGAAGCCGCTTCGGGGAAGCTGCATACTCCAAAGCTTACGGTCACCGTTGCTGTTACAAGGTTATCCTTTATTTCCGACTGTGCTATTTTCTGTCTGAGGGTTTCTACCTTTTCAAATGCTTCTTTTAAACCTGTTCTGGGGAAAAGTATAATGAATTCTTCTCCTCCGTACCTTGCCAGAATGTCTGTATTCCTCATGGATTTTTTCACGAGGTCTGCTATATGCTTAAGAACCTTGTCCCCGAACAAATGACCAAAGGTGTCGTTAAACCTTTTGAAAAAGTCTATGTCAAAAATAGCCAGAGACAACTGATAATCTTCTTCCTTTGCATCCGCAAACTCTTTCTGCAGCCGTTCCTGGAAATAAAGCCTGTTGTATACGCCGGTAAGGCTGTCGGTAGTTGCAAGCTCATGCATCTTCTGGTACAGTTCGGCGTTTTCCATTGCAATACCCACTTGCTGTCCAATGATATCAAGGAGTCTCACATTTTCTTCATCAAAGGCATTATAGTACTTGTGTTCAATAAGCACCAACCCGAACTTCCGTGTCTTCGTGCTCAACGGAATGATAATAAGGGAGTTGACTTCTCTCCCCTGTGTAAAGGCATATTCATCATGGTCAACTATATTCTCGATTATCTGCTTTCCGTTATACAGGGAATCCATCATCCTTGGACAATTTATGTTGTCGCTCAGGGTTATAAGCTCATCCCTGTTTTTAATGCTGGTGGTATGAACTTTCAGCTTCGATCTTTTTTCATCATAAAGTATTATGGTTGAGTAATTTACACCCATTACGCCAAGAATTATGTCGTTAACATATTTGAGTAATTCCTTTATTTCAAATATGGAGCCGATAGCCTGGCTTATCTGCTGCAGGGTGTAAAATTCGGCTATGCTTCCTGTAAGTTTTCTGTTAGTATCCTCAAGCTTATTGTTCGTATCCTTGAGTTTATCGTAGTGTAATTTTATCTCTTCCTGAGCAACGGCAAGCTGTTCGTACTTCTCTTCGAGTTGATCAAGTAGTGCTTTGTTTTCATCTTCACTTTCGAGTCCGCTCTTAAATATGAAACCGCAAAGGATTGCAAACATTTGAAGTCCGACATAATACAACACCAATACAAAGACAAAATCGTTTAACAGATAGTTTTCATCTGCGGGGTAAATAAAATGCTTGATGAGTAATAGCAGAATATGAGTTGCAAAAGCAATCAATACAAGTATAGAGCCGTTCCTCCTGCCCTTGCGAAGACTGGTAACAAGAATGGAAAGGGCGGGAAGTATATACCCCCAATTGCCTATGCCTATAAATTCAATCGAAAATACAACCATGACCATCTCAAAAGCCTTGGATAAAAGGTATAATGTTTCATTTGAAAATTTATCTGAACGAATGAATTTTATCTTTAAATAATTAGCTATTGCTGCAAATGCAAAAAAAGCCAAGAGCAATGTCCAATAGACATAGCTTTTATTAGAGTCAATTGTTACATTTACAACTGATGAAGAAACACAAGCCATTAAAATCAAAATCCACGAGAATTTTGAATACATCAGTTCATATTTTTCAATTTTGTCCACATTAACACTTCCTTTTACTTGGCCCAATATATATCTATAGTATCTCCCGGCCGCACCTCATCAGTAAAAGCTGCCTGATTTCCATTAAGTTTTAGAACGATGCTGCCCTGAGGCCTTGTAAGATCAAAATCAATAAAATTAAAAATGTCCACAAAAATATAGTGAGACTTGTTTGCATCCAGTGTAACGTTCTTTCCGTTTACTACTACATGAAACCCGCTGTCTGCGGCAGACGCTGCAAAGTCCTGTAATCCACCGGGAGTTTGGGGTCTGCTTGCCCCGTCGTCCGGTTCCGGCTTTTCAATTGCATCGTTGCCGAGGGGTTGAGATTTTTCCTTCTCGTATTTAGCCATTCTCTTATATTCAATGACATCTCCGGGATTGATTATATAAGTCTTTTCCTCTTTGCCGCCATTGACAAAAAACTCGAATCCGTCAATGTCTATTTCATATAGCTTCTCTATGTCCGCAAGAGTTGTAATTTCGCTGATATGAACTACATCGTCATTCTTAATTTCCGAATCAGCAAGAGCAGCTTTGCCATTAATGAAATACCTTGCACCAATGTCAATCTCATTACCGTTCAAGGTAATAGCAACCCTTTCGGTTTTTTTTATGAAATCTGAGATTCTTGCCTCAGCGTTATTTCCGTTTTCCGATGGAATGATCCTGATCTCGTCATTAGCACTAAGCCTTGCATCAACGCTTGTCTGAACACCATTGACAAAAATTTCAGCTGCCTTTCCATATCCGCCTTTTACTGTCTTTTTTACTCCATTCAATTCAAACATGATGCTTTTTCCTGTACGTCCGATAAGGCTAGACGGATCAAAGCCTATTAATATAAGAGCATCGGCTACAGTAAGCTTTTTCGAGTTGAAAAGCCTTACTTTCTTTCCATTGACAGTTACGGACATGAAATCCTGACCTTTTTGCATCTGTGCAGTTATAGCGATTCCGATCGGAGTTATAGATTCTGGCCCCTTTAGCATCTTTCCTGAGAATTTGACATTCTGAATGATGTCTCTGCCCCTGACAACTACACGCTCATTAGGCAATTTCAGATACTTGGACACCATATCTGTCAATCCCGGAATCTGACTTCCTCCACCGATAAGGAATACTGCATTTGGTGCTTTATGATTATATTCAACAATCTTCTGTGCTATTGTTTCCGCCAGAAGTTCTACGGATGGCTTTATGACTTCAAGCACCTCCGTTAATTTAACGGACTGCTTTTTGCCCAGAATATCAACAAAGCTTACCGACTCTTTCTTTGACGAAAGGGCTAGCTTGATCTTCTCGCTTGTATTGAAGTCAACCAGGTAGTGCTGTGCAATTTTTTCCGTGATTTCGTCACCGGCAAGGGGCGCCATTGCATATGCGACAACACTTCCGTCTCTGGTAATTGCAATATCTGATGTTCCGGCACCTATATCAACCAGTGCAAGATTCAATAGCCGCAAATCCTTCGGTATCGTTACATTTATCGCAGCAATCGGTTCCAAAGTAAGGCTCACCACTTCCAGCCCAATCTTGCTCATGACGGTATACAGGCTGTCAACAACTATGTGAGGTAAAAATGTTGCAAGAATCTCCGCACCGATCTTTTTGCCCTTATGTCCGACCAATGTAGATATTATATAATTGTTCAAATAATAGTTTATTACGCTATATCCGACACAATAAAACTGGGTTTTGTCATCCTTCGGCATTTCTTCGTCCAACTTCATCTGTGCCAGCTGAATTCCTTCTATTTCAAGGCTGCTGACGGTTTCATGGTCAATTTCCCTTCCCTGATCAATATCCCTTTCAATCTTAACCTCGCAGGTTTTCAGCACTCTGCCCGCAGCAGCAATGGCAACCTTGGTCAACTGAACCCCTATCTTGCTTTCAAGCCTGCTTTTTACTTCCTTTGCCACTTCGGCAACCTGAAGAATGTCATGAATCTGCCCATCCATCATAGCCCTGTTTTTGTGTTCGACAACTTCAGCGGCAACTATCCTGAAGTTGTCCTTGTCCTGAACCCCCGCTACGCCCACAACTGTTCTTGTACCTATGTCAAGGGCAAAAATCAGTTCATCGGGATCTATAGCCTCAACCGGAGTGTTTATCTCACTCAGGCAGTTCTCGAGTACCAGGATCTTTTTCTCTTTAGTTTTTCTTTTTGGTTTATCAGCGTTCAAAGGCATTTTTCACCTCATAAAGAGACCTAGTAATTTATAAAATCATAATTTAATATAAATAAAGATTTTACAAATGTACTTCCTTGATGTTATGGCCTGCATACCCTAAAGTTTTAGCTGTTACAGGCCACTTGCTTATTTAATAGGTAATTCGACAATGATAAACTAAATCCTTCTTTTAAAGACCTTTTTTTAGACCGAAATCGCAATAATTTATAATCGAACATTCGCTGCATTTAGGTTTTCTGGCATTGCATACTGCTCTTCCGTGATACACCAATTGGTGGCAGAATTTTCCCCAGTCTTTCTCAGGAACCTTCTTCATCAGGTCAAACTCAACCTTGGTTGGGTCATCATGTTCAGTAAGTCCAATCCTTTTAGAAAGCCTTTTTGCATGTGTGTCCACAACAACACCGGGAATGTTGAATACGTCACCCAAAACGAGATTGGCTGTTTTTCTGCCTACTCCCGGAAGTGTCAGCAGATCCTTCAGATTCCCCGGAACCTGCCCGTTAAACTTTTCTATTATCATTTTGCAGCAATTAATTATATTACGGGCTTTATTATGATAAAAGCCCGTTGAACGAATTTCCCGTTCCAGTTCGCTCAAATCGGCATTTGCAAATGCATTTACGTCCCTATACTTTTCAAAAAGAGTCTTAGTCACTATATTAACCCTGGCATCGGTGCATTGCGCTGCCAGCTGAGTCGATATAAGCAGTTCAAGTGGATTCCTGTACTCCAGCGAGCATACAGCTTCAGGATACAGCTTATCAAATTCCTTTATGATCTCTGCAACTTCATGCTTTTTATCCATAAAAGCACCTCTCCTGACATATTTGCAATTAGCAAAAAGAGTCCTGCCGGACTCTTCTGTTAACTGAATCAATTATTTTTTATTTGGTTAAAGCCTTTCGGTACAGATTCATATATTTTTCAGCAGGTACATGCCATGAAAAATCCAGAGACAATGCTCTTTTAACAAGCTGCTCCCATGTCTTCCGATTATTATAAGTCTGCAATGCACGTCCTATAGCATCCAGCATTTGAGCATGTGAAAACTCGGTGAAGGAAAAGCCGTTCCCGGAAGTATTATCCGAATCGAAGTCAATTACGGTATCTGCCAGACCGCCTGTTGCTCTGACTATGGGAATAGTTCCGTACCTGAAGCTTATGATCTGACCAAGGCCGCACGGTTCAAACCTTGACGGCATTAAGAACATGTCGCTGCCGGCATATATTTTTTGTGCAAGCTCAGCATTGAAGCCAATGAAGGCAGCCATTTTGTCAGGATATTTATTTTGTGCGTTCCTGAATGCGTTTTCATAATATTCGTCACCCGTGCCGAGCAGTATGAACTGAACATCATTTTTCAGTATTTCATCAATGACATCGACAATGAGGTTAAGCCCCTTTTGGCCCGTAAGTCTGGAAATTAACCCGATGACAGGCACATCCCTATCAGGAAGTCCCATTTCCTTTTGAAGTCCTGTCTTGTTTTTCTTCTTGCCGGAGCGATTTTCCAACCCAAAATTCTTGTATATTCTGGAGTCAGTAGCAGGATTAAAATCATCATAGCTTATTCCGTTCACGATGCCGTAAAGGTCGCCCGCCCTTCTCTGAAGCAGTCCCTCCAGCCTCTCACCGTATTGGACAGTCTGAATCTCCTTCGAGTACATTTCACTTACAGTATTTATAATATCAGAATAGACCAAACCGGCTTTCATGAAATTGAAAATGCCATAGAATTCAACCTTATCAGAGGTAAACACTTCCTCCCCAAGATTGAAAAACCTTATTGTTTCCTTTGGAAAATGTCCCTGGTATTCAAGGTTGTGTATTGTAAATACAGTTTTTATATCCTTAAAAAAATCGCTGTTTCTATATTTTTCTCCCAAAAGCATACAGATAGGACCGGTGTGCCAATCGTTGCAGTGGATGATATCAGGCTTGAAGCTAATCCGCGGAAGCATTTCCAATACGGAATTGCAGAAGAAAGCAAACCTTTCTGCATCATCATAGTAGCAGTATATTCCATCCCGGTCGAAATAGTTGTAGTTATCTATAAAATAGACAGGTACAATACCATCTATATTGCCTTCCTTAAATTGCACTTCAGTTTCCCTTACTATGCAGGTTTCCTTTTTATAATCAATTTGAACAGGGAAATCCGCTACATAACTCATGCCGCTTTTAATCGTCTTATATCTGGGCATAACTACTCTTACGTCATTACCCATAGCAGCAAGAGATTGGGGCAGTGAACCAGCCACATCTGCCAACCCTCCGGTTTTGGCGAAAGGTGAGACTTCAGCTGATACAAACAATATTTTAAGCTTATTTTTTTCTGTCATGTTAAACCCCCATAAATTAATTTTCAGCCATTATTAAAATTAACATATAACAAATGTATTTTCAACAGTTTTAATCTGCCAGCTATTGAAGAAATTTATACTCAATCCTTAACAGGTCTCTCCCTGCATCTCAAATTTAAAATTCAACAAATCACGGCTCATATCTAAAAACAGATCCGTGATTTCTGGATCAAACTGAGTTCCCCTGCATTTTTTTATTTCAGCAACAGCAGCTTCAAAAGACATCGCCTTTCTATAAGGCCTGTCACTTGTCATTGCATCAAGTGCATCCGATATGCACAGTATCCTCCCGAAAAGGCATATATTCTTTTCCTTCAAGCCATGCGGATATCCTTCTCCATCGTACCTTTCATGATGCTGAAGTATCCCTTCAAGGCCTTTTTTCAGGAATTCTACATCCTTTAATATGTTGTACGCAATAGAAGGGTGCTTTTTAATTTCATTGTATTCGCTTTCGGTAAGCTTGTCGCCCTTATTGATTATTGAGGCGGATATCCCTATTTTGCCTATATCGTGAAGTATTGCAGCATACCTTAGATCAGCTATCTGATTGTCGTCAAATTCAAGTCGTCTTCCTATCTCACAGGCAACTTCCATAACCCTTTGGCAGTGGCCTCTGGTATATGGATCCTTAGCCTCTATTGCATTGGAAAGAGACATTACTGTCTGTATGTACCCTGTTTGCATATTGCTGAAATAAACAGTCAGTTCTTCATTCTTAGACTTGAGTTCCTCTTTTGTTTCATCCAACTCTTCTATGTAGCTGCTAAGTTCTTCGTTAACCGCAGCAGTCTCTTCATACAGCGCTTCAATTTCCTGCTTCTGGATATATATATTGTTGAAAAGTTCTGCGTTTTTTACTGCTATTGCTACATATGCTGCAAGGTTCTCCAAAAAGCCCACGTTTACATTTTCAAAATTATGCGCTATTTCCGTTTCCATGAAAACGACACCAACTACCTTACCCGAAACTAATAAAGGAATAGCCATTTTGTCACCGTAAACCTGTCTTTTGCTGATAAATATGTTTGTCTTTCTAATTGTTTTTACTTTTTTAAAGCTGTCAAGTAATACAGAACCTTCATCAAATTTTTTGCCAACCTCATCGAAACAGACTGAGCCGAACTCATATCTACATATCAAGGTATTGGTTTCCTTATCGACAAAACTGATCAAATATCTGTCGCATCCCGTAAATTTGTTAAATACTTTATAAATATATTCGATTATTTCATTCAGTTCAAAGGTTGACGTAACTACCGCAGAAGCGTCACGCAGAGCGTCGAGCTCGTCATTCTTGACTTTCAGCTCTCTTTTTATTTCATGAATCTTTTGTATTAACTCATTGCTTATTTGCGCAGATTCTTTATTTATTCTACGAACCTCACTTTGAATATCTTCTGACTCAGCACTATTTACACCTTTCCTTTTAAAGCCTTTGCAAAAGAAAAAATCAGAAATTACAACTAGCATGACACTACCGGTAAATAGGTAAGTTAGAATTCCATTATAAGTGAAATGTATAAACAAATCCAAAATAAGCAAAGCCAGAACAAATAAATACTTTATAACGTTAAATCTCAACAGTCTGTTGCCCATCTTTTTCTCCTTCAAATCATAACTGTAATGATTTCCGTGTCAGACACTGCTACTTTTAATACGGTAACTTTTAATAACTCACTTATTGACTGATTTTCCGAGAATCGCATAAGTTGAAACAAATGACTATTAAATGAATATATTTTATGGAATATATTCTACATGCATTAACGAAATCCTTTATTTTAAAATATTACTTTTTATTCTTGTTTGAGAAAGCAGGGCAATGTTATAAAATAAAGCTCAGATATATTGAGCCCATTGATTCTTGTTTCATTAAAAAAGAGGCACTTTATTTTAAAGTGCCTCTCTGTTTTTACTTGTATCAGGTTTTATCTGCTTGCAGTATAATTGTTACGGTTTTATATTTACCGTCACTTATGCTGTAGATTTCAGCTTTGACCTTATCCCCTGCCTTATGCTTGTTTCTTACTTTAGTAAGGTCATCAAAAGATTTAATCCTCTCACCATCAAACTTGGTTATTATATCATTATCCCTTATTCCGGCTCTATATGCAGCTCCGAATGCAGTTACGTTGTCTACATATACGCCTTCAGGCCATCCGTTTGCCTTTGCAATTTCTGCAGTGTACTCCGTATTTGCAGTCAAGTTCAATATAGGGGGTCTGCCGGTTACATACTTGTTGTTTATAAGGCTGTCTATTACTGTCTTAGCCTGATTGATCGGAATTGCAAAGCCCAGTCCTTCATAGCCGCTTTGAGTATCAGCCTTTAAAGTATTGATTCCGATTACCTGTCCTTTTGAATTGAGCAGGGCGCCTCCGCTATTTCCCGAATTTATAGGGGCATCCGTCTGAATGTATCTCATTCCAATTCCGTTGTCGGCAACATCTCTGTTAAGTCCGCTTATAATACCGGCAGTAACTGAATTCATATAATCAAGGCCTCCCGGAGAACCGATTGCCACTGCCAATTCCCCGACCTTTAACTCATTGGAATCACCTAATTCCGCTGCCGGTAGTCCGGTAAGGTTTATTTTAAGCACTGCAAGGTCGCTTTTGCTGTCTCTGGCAATAAGCTGTGCCTGATAAGACTTTTTAGGATTGTTCGGAAGTATTACCTCAATTTTTGAAGATTCGTTCAGTTTGCCTGTTGCACTATCTACTGCCTCTTCAACCACATGGTTGTTGGTAACAATGTATCCGTCACTTTTCACGATAATTCCCGAACCTTCACCCACACCGCCCTGAGAGCCGAGGAAAAAATTATATTTGCTGCTGGAGGGAGCAAAGTTAACCTTAATTCCTACAATTGACTGACCTACTTTCTGAGCAATAGCCTCCACAGGAGAATTTGTTTTCTCTATCTCAACCTTCTTATACGCTTTAGCACCATTGTCTGAAACTACATTGGATGAGACTGTATCTTCATCCGATTTGTTAATGGGAACAAAGGTAAAGATTGCGGCTGCTATTCCCCCGCCAAGTAACGAACAGATTAATGCTACGGCAATAAGCTGGGCCAATCCGTAACCTTTATTTTTGTTTGGCTTCTTGTAGCTTTCCGAATAAAATGAAACAGTTTTTTCTGCCGATGCATTCACATTATTTATATCTTCCGCGCCCAAACACTGTTGACTGTCTGTATTCATATTATCATTAAACGAGGATGTTTCTTCATCAACATCTGCAGTAATTTCATTCGCATCAGAATTGTGGTTCAAAGCGGTATTGTCTATTTGATCATTTTCCTGCTCTTTTTCAAACTCATTGTTGTCCACGAAATCATCTCCCTTTCTAAACTATTCTTAGTATATTTTAATTCTAAAATATTTATTTTAAAAAAATATGAATAATCTGTTAACATTAAATGCCCGAAACTCTTGAATTCTCTAGGGAAAATGTAAATTTTGCCCCTTTACCTGCTTCACTTTCCACATAAATGTCCTGCTTATGCTCAAGTATAATATTTCGTACTATGGAAAGACCCAGACCGGTTCCAGCCTTATCCATTCCTCTTGATTTATCTGATTTATAAAATCTTTCCCATATCTTGTCAATTTCATGCTTTTCAATGCCTGTACCATTGTCCTGAATTGAAACATAAATTTTATCTTTTTTCTTTAAGGTAGTTACATTAATTTTTCCACCTACGCCTGTAAATTTAATTGCATTGTGGATCAGATTGATTACCACTCTTTCTATTGCGTCCGGATCCGCTTTGACATACAAATCCTCCTCGTCAAAGTCAGCCTGCACATGAAGCCCTTTTTCCATAATCATGCCTTCCAGCTTGATGACGCTTCTCCGAATTAGTTCGTTAATATTAAATTCTTTCATGCTTAGCTTTACTTCGCCGGATTCAAGGCGTGCAAGAGTAAGAATGTCATTTGCCAGTCTGTTAAGCCTGTTTATTTCATCTCTGACAATTACAAGATAATTATTCTGCTTCTCAGGCGGAATCGTACCATCGAGGATTCCTTCTATGAATCCCCTGATTGATGTCATTGGCGTCCTAAGCTCATGTGAAACGTTTGCAATAAATCCCCTTCTCATCTCTTCATTGCTCTCAAGAGCATTAGCCATTTGGTTGAAGCTATTGGCGAGTTCACCGATTTCATCCTTTGAACGGATATTGAGTCGTTTCTGAAAATCTCCGTTTGCAATTACTCTTGAAGCATTTTTAATTTCCTTCAGGGGTTTTGTTATCCTGGATGAGAAAATATATACAAGTACTATAGCCAAGAGTACCGATATCAACATGGAAAACATAAACAGCCCGAACAAAGCAGATCGTGCTTTATTGATTTCCGGAATTCTTGTATGAAGGTATATGGCAGCCGTTACAAGCTCTTTACCGTCATTATCCAATATCTTAAACGGTTTTTCAATCGTCAGCCATGGTGATCCGGTGTTTTCGAACAAACCGTAAAAATCACCCTGCTCTTCAATATACTCTTTCTTTCCCGACATAATTTCTTCATACTGCTTTTTATCCGGTAATCTGTAGGTTCCTGAACTATATTGCAATTTACCGGTTATTCCTCTGTCCAATTTTGGGGAACTGAATATAATGCTTCCGTTAGTATACACAATCCAAATATTCGAATGCGACAGATTGCTGATTGCCCTTAAATTATAATAGAAATTGCTCTGTACATCCGGATCAGCGATTGATGGCATGCAAATGCTAAGGTATGCGCTTATCTGATCGGCACTTTCCTTCAGCCTGTCAACCTTGTCTTGCGTAACAAAGTTGCCCAAGGAAAAATACAAAATTACCCCCGTTACGGAAAAACTGAATATCAAAATTGAAACGAATATGACGATCAGCTTTCGGAAAATGGTTTTAAGCATTATTTCACCTCAAATTTATAACCGACACCCCATACAGTTTTTAAAGACCACATCTGTTTTTCGTTCTCAATCTTTTCCCTTACTCTTTTGACATGGACGTCCACCGTTCTTGAATCTCCAAAGAAATCAAATCCCCATACATATTCCAGCAGCTGCTCTCTGGTAAATACCTTATTGGGGTTGGAAGCAAGATAATACAACAGCTCAAGCTCTTTAGGCGGCATATCTACTTCTTTTCCGCTTACCTTTACCGAATAATTTGTCTTGTTTATAACAAGATTCGGATAAATTATTTCCTGAACATCTACTTCTTTATGCTCGTATCTTCTCAATACAGCCTTCAGCCTTGCTACCAGTTCCTTTGGCTCGAATGGCTTGACCACATAATCGTCAGCCCCCAGTTCCAAGCCTAAAACCTTATCGAAGGTTTCACCCTTTGCCGTAAGCATGATGATAGGAATCGCGCTCACCTTTCTTATCTCCTTGCATACCTGCCAACCATCAATTCCCGGAAGCATTATGTCGAGAATAACAATATTGGGGGTGTATTCCTTAAACAATTCTACAGCTTTTATTCCGTTATAAACAGTATTTACTTCAAAGCCTTCCTTTTCAACATAGAGCCTTACTAGCTCGCAAATATTGACGTCATCATCCACAACAAGCACCTTGGTTTTATTTGACATTGTTTCACCCTCTTTACGTTTGAATCAAATATTTTAAGATTAAATAGAAACATAAGTGTAAAATAAAATTATAACAATTAGGATTTGTAATTTCAAATGGTTAATATACCTGTAAAAACAAAAAACTGCACTTTTAAAATGCAGCCATTTTCAATGGTTAATGAATCAATTATACAAATATATTACGTCTGTCGGCGCATCGCAATTGCCTTTAAAAATATATTTTTAAAATTCTGCTGATACAGCTTTGTTTTAATTGTCCAATTCGCTTCTGAGAGGAATATTGTTCAATACAAAATAGCTTATTCTTATCTCTTCCTGCAATTTCCTCTGCTCGGCCTTCAGTTCCTTTATACTTTCAGCAAGCTGCTTCTGTTCTTCCATCATTGTCTTCATCATTTCGTGCATTTCAATCAGCACTGCCTCACTATTACTGTTCATATAGCACCCTCCAATTCAAGCATTTACATTCTATCATACATAAATGCACAAAATATTAACAAATTGCAAATTATCTTTTCACTTTGCGGGATAAAAACATTTTATAATTATAACACAAATGTTCAATCTGCAATATATAGGGATTTGATATGCTATAAACATATTCATTCCATGAGATTTTATTTGAAATTCCGGAGCAATGTAATATAATAATTTAAGGTTATACTATTTACAGCTTGGAGATGGAAAAATGCGAATTGGTTTCTTTGATTCGGGAATCGGCGGTCTTACTGTGTTGCATGAATCCCTGAAGCAGTTCCCTAAAGCCGATTATATATATTATGCAGATACTACTCACGTCCCGTATGGAACTAAACCCAAGGAAGAAGTAAAAAAATTCATTTTTGATGCTGCAGATTTTATTATCGGGCAAGGCATAAATGCTTTGGTTGTAGCTTGCAATACCGCAACCAGTATTGCAATAAAAGACTTGCGCCACCGGTACGATTTACCGATAATAGGCATGGAACCTGCAGTTAAGCCTGCTGTAGAAAAAACCAAAAGCAAGAGGGTTCTGGTAACAGCCACTCCGTTGACCTTGAAGGAGGAACGCTTCAACGATCTGGTTTCCAGGGTAGACTCAGAGCATAAGGTTGACATTCTCCCCCTTCCGGGACTTGTTGAACTGGCTGAAAAGTTCGATTTCAGTACAGTCAATACGGTTCAATACCTGATGGATCAAATGACAGGTTTAAATTTAGAGGAATACGGAACAGTTGTCCTCGGCTGTACTCACTTTACATATTTCAAGAAGGCATTCAAAGAAATTTTTTCTCCCTCCGTCGATATAATTGACGGAAATTCGGGCACAGTAAAGCATATGAAATGTGTGCTGTGCGATAGGTATCCTAATGAAATAAATTCCGGAGACGGTAAAATTTCGTTTTATTCCTCCGGAACCAGGGAACCAGATGACTCCCGTTTCGGGAAATACCTTGAGTATATTGGCAGTTTCTGTTAGGAGAAGTAAAATGCTCATAAAACCAAAGCCCTTGCCCGATATAATCAAGCCCAATCTAAAAATACTTTTTATTGGTTACAATCCCGGTATTAAATCCGCCTCTGCAGGGCATCATTATGCAGGCAGCAGCAATCGTTTCTGGAAGCTCCTTTTTGATTCGGGACTTACAGGCAGCATTATCAAGCCTGAAAACGACAGAAGTATTCTTGATTATGGTTACGGTTCCACGAATTTAGCCGACAGGACAACCAGAAGTGCGGCAGAGTTAACAGCACAGGAAATGAAGCTGGGGTCACAAACCCTTTTTAAGCTTCTAAATGAATATACCCCCAAGATCGTATGTTATGTGGGCATTGGGGTTTACAGAGCTTTCAAATCCAACATTTCAGGAATATCACCCGGCAAGCTTTCAATATTGCCCGGCCTTCAGGAAACCGGAAGCATTGATGGAATATTAGACTTCGTATGCTACAATCCAAGCGGGCTGAACACTGTTCCATACGCCAGACAGCTGGATTTCTTCAAGGAATTGAAAAGGCTGTCGGATGACATATTATAAATAAGAAATTTATCGAAGATTTGATAGGTAATATTTCATTTGACCTAAATAAACCAACTTTTGGTTTATCACTTATGACTGCATGTACATTTTTGATATTTAGAACATCAACTTTCGAAATATCAATTAAACTTTTACCAATATATTAAATGAGTTTAACTTGATATTTCTTTCATCCTGCCTGATTTGCTCAATATAATTTTTTAATGCAATTTATTACAGTATACCTGAATGTCTTTATTGAAAAAATAATTATAAAGGAAGGTGATTCTATGTTAAAGTTCAGAAAAGAACTTATAATATCGCTTGCTATAATTCTATCATTGGGAACAGGCTGTACCAGCAAGCCTGCACGTAATCGGCAAAACAATATTTTAAATCCTCAGAAAATAGCTCAAAAGATTGTCCCTACTCCTTCTCAATTGGGGCATATAAGGACTAATGCCGAAGACATTATTGCTGATGCCTCGAAAAAAGATTGGAATAAAGTTCAAAGCAGATTAAACACAATTAAGACAAATTTTGATCAACTGAAGCCGATGATGCAGCTTAATAACAAATCTAAAAAAGTTTTGGATGAAATGGGAAAAGCCATAAACAATCTGGATAAGCAGATAATGGCAAAAAATGAATATCAGACTATGCTTGATGCTAATGCACTCACAAAGCTGGTTCCTGATGCTTTGGATATTTTCAAGCCAAAGACTAGTACGGATTTAGGACGGCTGAGCTATTACGGAAGAGAAATCAGCCTGAATGCAGATCATAATAATTGGACATCAGCTAAAGGCAACTTAACCAAAGTCCAGAAAACTTGGGAAAGCATGAAGTCAAAAGTAAGCGGTACCAATAGAAGTAATACTTTGAATTTTTCTAACGCTGTAAATGATTTGAACAGAGCTATTACCGATAAAAATTCAAGTGCTGTAAAAGCAAATGTTAAAAAAATGCTGGATGAAGTTAAATTGATGGAATCCAATACACGTAAATAGAACTTGTTCGACAAAAAAGGGACCGGATTTATTCCAGCCCCTTTAGTTATGCCTTTTACTTGCTTCTTATCGATACATAAGTAGTCGAAGATATAACCTTATAGCCAAGCTTCTCACAAAGTGATTTTACCGGAGCATACTGCATGGTTTTTACAGGTCTGACCGGATAATCAAGCTTTATTTTCTTCCCGTTGAAGGTTCCATCCGCACTATCCAGCTTAAGTGCCAGCTTTAATTTCCCTTTGACGGCAGATATGGTTTTCGTCTTTGCAGTGTAGGTATACTTATATCCCAATGCTGTTAGCAACGGCTTCAAGGAGACCATAGTCTTGCCTGAAATAACCGAAGGTGCACCGTCAAGAGCTATTGCCTTTCCATTGTATGAAACCTTTATGGCGGGTTTCGGCGGAGCCACACTTATAGTAAAGTCTTTTTCCTTGAGATTCTTGTAATACGCTGTAACAGCACTGTAATTTGTTGTCTTGTTACTCTTGAGATAAAGACACTTTAATGCTGTAAGCTTGCTTAGAACAGAAAAGTCGCTTATCTGGTTGTTGTCAAGGTATAAGCTTGTCAATTTTGTAAGCCCTGCCAATGGAGCTATTTTACTTATTTTGTTTTCGCTTAATTTCAGCTTGGTTAATTTCTTAAGTCCTGTCAAAGGAGTCAAATCTGAAATTTTATTATCTTCCAGATACAGCACAGTAAGGTTCGGAAAATTTTTCAAATCGCTTATATCGTTAAGGTCCTGATTTGCAAGGTTAAGCTCAGTGATCTTAGCTACATCACTCTTAAATATCTTCCCGGTAGGTTTGTTGATCTTTTGCCTGATAAGGATCTTCAGGTACATATCCTTAAAATTTATTACATCCTTTGAATTGTCTACTGCCCCGTATACACTTGTAGCACTTATGGTATCTGCTGCAGCAATTAAGTTACCTCCGTCGGCACAAAAAATCAAAGATATGATTATAAGCAATACAATTAATGACCTCGATTTTGACATTAACTTGTCCCCTTCCTAAAGTGTGTATTGTTTTAAAAGCCAACTTTTTGGGATACTTTTTCCTTTTGACGCTATCTTCAAGTATTCAATAGCCTTACGGTTATCATTCAGATACAAATATGCCCTTCCTATATTATATGCCAACTCAGGAGTAATTTTCAATACTAGTTTATGTTTTAATTTTCCTGCATTTGCAGAAATTCTGGTGCGGGCTTTTTCCAGCTGTTCCGGTATCCTTACTATCTTTTTGCATTTGTTTTCTGCAGCATCTGCCCTTCCTGATCTGAAATCAGCCTCAGCTATTGCCATAAGGCTCTGAGAGAGCCCCTCATAGTAATAGATCTTCATTGGTGAAAGCTTCGTTAATTTCCCATATTGCTCGGCACTTTTCCTGTAATCATTCAAATTGTCGTAAATATCTGCAAGTGACTCTGCATAGATAGGTTTAAAGGGATCGTATTTTTCTGCTGTCAGTAAATATTCTATGCACTCTTTTAATTTACCCGAATACCTGTTTTTCAGTTGAGATGACAGTGATTTTGATCTGGCATAATAAGAATTAGATGAAAAAGGATTAAAACGGACAGCATTTTCAAGGCTTGCTTCAGCCTTGACATAATTTCTGGAATTATACATGCTTACTCCTTTGGAATAAAAGAAGTCGGAAATATAAAGAGAAAGAAGGCAAAGTATAACAAGGGCTATAACAGATGAAAGCCCTATTCTTATTGTCAGGGCAATTTTTTGTGATTCTTTATGCTTCCGGTCTCCTTTATGAAAGCTTATGCTGCGAACATTTCCTGATGCTCCGGATAAAAACGCCATATTAATCCAAAATATCATCACTGTCGTTGAAAATTCAAAATCGAAGTCTATAGCCGAATGAAGCAATATCGCAGAATTGCATACAACAGCCAGAGCCAAGGCGTATTTAAGCTTCTTGCCGCAGTTGTTCCTGAATATCCTGATTGCGTAACTAATTAATACGATTATCTGAGAAATAAAAAGCAACAGTCCGGCAAGCCCATAATCAAGAACTGTCTGAAATATAGCGCTGTGAACATATTTGACAGAATATAATGCCGTCTGATATTTGAACTGGATTGAGCTCCAGCCCCCCGAGCCGGTGCCAAACAGCGGATAGTCCTTAACGATGGAAGCTGCATCCTTGTAATATGCGAATCTCTCCTGCAGCTCTGTTGCCCCAAAGCTTATAGCTGCAATTCTTTGATTGAGGTATGTCGATCCGATTAATGAAACACTAAAAGCCAGAAACAGAATAATCGCAGCAAACACGGCTATTGCAAGGGCTTTACTTCTCCTGAATTTATTACACGCAGTGAGACTGACAAATCTCGTTCTTAATGAGTATTCATAATATATAAGTATTAATGAAAGCGCTAAAAAAACCGGTACACTGATCAACCGCATTCCAGAAGAAATCGTTATGCCCGAAAACGAAGAAGCAAAAATGAGAAGCACCGAATCGGCTGCACTTCCGGGTTTGCGAATATACAGAAGAAAGAAGGTATAAAGAAAAAGCGACAGAATCCACATTGTTCTCGAATATGTAAGGATCAGTACAGTAATATTGAAGAAGATTCCCAGCTTCAACGCCACTCTGAATAAACGGGGTCTATCTCCGCTGTAATAGAAATAGAAGCCGATAACGGAGCAAATAAAAACAAAAAGTGCAAGTGTATTTGCATAACCGAACACGACATCTGCCCTGTAATTTTTGAGATTCATTGTCTTCATGAAACTTAATGAAATGTTAATTATAGAAATTACGGTACCTGTCATGAAAATAAGAAGCATTAATAGGTTATAGCTTTTTATTGGAGACCGGCTCCATTCATCTCTGCTCCGGCCACCGATTTTCAGGTTGTCCGAATTGAGTGAAAGAACAAAAACAACAGGTATAAACATGAATTTAAAGAAGCCGAATATAGCCTCCTCCCTATTAATACCGTTAATTGCCGATATTCCGCAAAAAACGAACTGAAGTGCAAATAATGCGAACAGCTTCACATCAATATATAACGTTTGCACTTTGGCAATAAAAATAATTGTTATAAGAAGAAGCAAAATAAGAGAGCCGTATAGAGCTCCCTTATTAAACAATCCGTTAAATAGAGGTGCAAACAAAATGAATAATAAAAATATTGCGTATGCAGCATTTTGTTTCACAAACAGTTTCAAAATTTGCCCTCCTGATTAGCTGTCTAAGGCCTCCCTCAAAGAGGCAATGTAATCGCCTACATTTTTTTCTGCTTCAGCCGAAGATGAACTTTCCGCAATTTTTTTTACGATGGCACTTCCTATTATTAAGCCGTCGCAATACCCTTTAAGCTGTCTGATATGATCAGGGGTTGATATTCCGAACCCCAAAGCTTTCGGAATTTTTGCAGTCTTATTTATATAAGAAAAGAATTCTTCAAAATCAGTATTAAAATCCTTTCTTACTCCTGTAACTCCAAGTGAAGAAACGCAGTACAGAAAGCCTTTTGCATTTTTTGCAATGGTTTCGATTCTTTCCCCGGAAGTCGGTGAAACCAATGTAATTATGTCAATAGAATTTTCTAAAGCCTGCTCTTCGATTTCATCCTTCTCCTCATATGGTAAATCAGGAATGATGACCGCGTCAATCCCTGATTTTTTGCAATCAGCGAAAAACCTCTCAGGACCGTACTGCAGTATGCAGTTCAAGTAAAGCAGATATACAAGGGGCACTGTTACTTCTTTTCTCATTTCAGCAACGGCCTCCATGATGTCTTTTATTTTTAATCCGTTCTCCAATGCCCTTTTATTGGCTTCTTGAATGACAGGTCCTTCTGCAATCGGGTCGGAATAAGGAACGCCTATTTCAATGATGTCGGCACCCCTTTTTTCCATCTCTCTGACGATTTTCTTTGTTGTTTCTATATTAGGGTCGCCGGCTGTCAAGAACGAAATCAGAGCTTTTTTGTTCTGCTCCTTTAAAAGCTTGAACCTTTCCTGAATCCTACTCATTTATATTCACCCCCATATATCTGGCAATAGAATATACATCCTTGTCTCCCCTGCCTGACAGGTTAATGACAATAATCTTATCCTTGGGCATTTGAGGCGCAATTTTCATGGCATACGCTACCGCATGGGCGCTTTCGATCGCCGGAATGATGCCCTCAACCCTTGTAAGGTATTTGAATGCCTCCACCGCTTCTTTATCGGTTATCGGAACATACTTTGCCCTTTTTGTATCATGCAGATATGCGTGTTCAGGACCTATCCCCGGGTAATCAAGTCCTGCCGATATTGAATAGACAGGCATGATCTGTCCGTCCTCATCCTGCAAAAAGTATGATTTCATACCATGAAGAACTCCTACAGTTCCCTTCGTCAGCGTTGCAGCATGTTTATCGGTGTCTGCCCCCTCGCCTGCAGCTTCAGCTCCGATCAATTCAACCTCGCTGTCTCCGATAAAGGAGTAGAACAAGCCCATAGCATTGCTTCCTCCGCCGACGCAGGCAATAAGAACATCTGGCTTTCTTCCTTCCTTTTCCTGCAGCTGCACCTTGACTTCATCACCGATGATCCTTTGAAAATCCCGGACGATCATCGGATAAGGATACGGGCCCATTACAGAGCCAAGCACATAGAAGGTGTCAGTTACTCTTGACGCCCATTCACGCATTGCTTCACTTGTCGCATCCTTAAGAGTACCTGTTCCGGAAAGCACAGGTCTCACCTTTGCTCCCAAAAGATTCATCCTGAAAACATTAAGCGACTGCCTTTCCATGTCCTCCTTGCCCATGAAGACCTCACATTCAAGTCCGAACAATGCGGCGGCAGTTGCAGTTGCCACCCCGTGCTGCCCTGCTCCTGTTTCAGCGATAACTCTTTTCTTTCCCATCTTTCTGGCAAGCAGCACCTGCCCTAAAACATTATTTATCTTGTGAGAGCCTGTATGATTGAGGTCTTCCCTTTTCAGATAAATCCTGGCACCCCCGAGGTCCTCTGTCATTTTTTCCGCAAAGTATAACAGCGAGGGCCTTCCTGCATATTCCTTGTAATAGAACGTCAACTCCTTTTGGAAATCAGGATCATTCTTATATTTCTCATATTCATTCTCCAGTTCAATCAAAGCATTCATCAGCGTTTCGGGCGCATATTGACCGCCATACGGTCCAAATCGTCCTTTCTTTTCTTTTGCCATTTCATAACCCTCCAATCAATACACATTACATCTTGCTGCATATATAAATTTCTTTATCTTATCTTCATCCTTGAAGCCTTCAGTCTCTACTCCACTGCTCACATCTACCGCATAGGGGCTGACTGTTCTTATTGCTTCTGAAAGGTTTTGAACATTCAGTCCTCCTGCAAGTATAATATTTCCGTATTTTTTACATTCCGCAGCAATATTCCAGTCAAACGTTATTCCGGCTCCGCCATAACCGCTTTCGGAATATGCATCAAGGACATAGGAATCGGCTTCATATTCATCCAGAGATTTTATGGAGTCAGGCTCCTTGACTCTCACTGCCTTCCATACTTTTGTCCTGCTTCCCAGCCGCCGTCTCAGTTCTGATATATAGCCCGGGCTTTCATCTCCATGAATCTGTACCGCATCCAATTCGCAGCTTTCCGCGGCGCTAACCACCTGATTCAGGTCTTCGTTTACAAAAATCCCGGCTTTTTTTATCCTAGGGTTTAGATTGGACACCAAATACCGGCTGAAGTCTATTGTTATTCTTCTCTTGCTTGGTGTAAAAACAAAACCGATATAGTCCGGCAAATGCCGGTTAACATACTCTATGTCTGCTTCACGCCTTATTCCGCATATCTTAACTAGTGCCATAAATATCAACCTGCTCTCAGCTCATCTATTTTTGACTTTATTGATTCGGCCCGCATAAAGGTTTCCCCTATCAATACGGCATCCACACCAAGCTCCCTGAGGAATCTCATATCCTCGGGAGTCCTGATTCCGCTTTCGCTTACCACTGCCTTGTCATGAGGAATGTAATTCATAAGGCTTTCTGTAGTCTTTATATCTACATTGAAGGTCTTCAAATCCCTATTGTTTATCCCTATTATCTTAGCTCCTGTGTCCAGTGCCCTATCAAGCTCGGATTTGTTATGAACCTCAACAAGGCACTGCATTCCAAGAATGTTTGCCACTATCTGATATTTATTAAGCTCTTCATCAGTCAGAATCGCTGCTATCAGAAGTATTGCATCCGCTCCCAGGCACCGTGACTGATACACCTGCCATAGGTCTATAATAAAATCCTTTCTTAACAAAGGCAAAGTTGATGCCTGCCTTATTTTGACAAGATAATCGTCACTTCCCATGAAAAAGCTTTTCTCAGTAAGAACCGACATTGCCTGAACGTTTGAAGAGCTGTATTCTCTTGCTATTTCGAGGGGATCAAAATCTTCCTTTATTATGCCTTTTGAAGGAGAAGCCTTTTTGACTTCTGCAATAATCGATATATCCTTTCCGGTTTTCAAAGTGTTAAAAAAGTCTCGGGTCGAATGCAATCCGGGCCTTTTAAGCCTCTGTTTCCACCCTTCCAAGGACATAGCTTTCATTTCTTCATTCAATTGAAGCCTTTTCTGCTCAACTATTTTGTCCAGTATCATCTTTTCCTCACCCCTTCAAAATTGGAACATTTGAGAATTCTGCTAATTCATTAAGCTTTTCCATTGCCTTTCCTGAATCTATAAGTTCCTGGGCCATTATTATTCCATCATTAATACTATCTGCAGCTTTTCCTATATATAAAGCCGCTGCGGCATTCATGACAACAATATCCCTTTTGAAGCCTTTTTCGCCATTTAGTATTCTCTTAATAATCTCTGCATTTTCCGCTGCATTACCGCCAACCAGGTCCTCTCTTGAAGCTCTGGAAAGTCCGAACATTTCAGGAGTAATTTCATAATTCTCAATTTTCCCGTTCCTTACCTCTGATACCTTGGTAGCACCTGCATTTGTTATCTCATCAAGCCCGTCCATTCCATGTATAACCATTGCCCTCTCGATTCCCAGATTCAAAAGGACGTTTGCTATAGGTCCTGTAAGGCTTTCATCAAACACCCCAAGTACCTGCCCTTTTGCATTTGCCGGATTTGTTAACGGCCCGAGGACATTAAATATGGTTCTGACTCCCAGTTCCCTTCTCGGACCGGCTGCATGCTTCATTGATTTATGGAAATTCGGGGCAAACATGAAACCCATTCCTACCTTTTCGATGCAAGCCTTAACCTGTTCAACGCCGAGAGATATATTAATACCCAGAGCTTCCAACACATCGGCGCACCCGCACCTGCTCGATACGGACCTGTTGCCGTGTTTTGCGACCGTCACTCCTCCTGCGGCTGTTACAAATGCTGCAGCTGTCGAAATATTGAAAGTGTGTGCGCAATCCCCTCCGGTACCAACTATGTCTATAAAGTAATCAACCTCAGGCGTTATTTTTTCGGCTTTATCCCTCATAACCCTTGCACAGCCTGTAATTTCATCGATTGTTTCCCCTTTGATTCTTAACGCAGTCATAAAGCTTCCTATCTGAGCCTGTGTAGCCTCACCCTCCATTATGATGTTCATGGCAGCCATAACCTCATTCTCAGTAAGGTTTCTCCCATCAATTAGCTTCTGAATCGCACTTTTTAACATTTAAACCTCTCCTCTCATCAATCTCGTCTGATCTGATCTTTTTTTCTCCATATAAACCAACGTAAGGGTTTCATTGATTTTTTCATTTTTGTAAATCCGGTATCCGTTTTTCTTATATAGATATATGTTTTTATCGCTTTTGCTTCCTGTAAACAATTCAAATCTTTCAGCTTTATCAAATCTTTTTTCTATTTCTACAAGCAATTTGAAGCCGATTCCTTTGTTTTGATACTCAGGATGGACTATCAGCTTCCCTACGAAACAGGTGTCACCTTCAATCCTACACCTTACAGAACCTACAATCGCACCGTTTAACACCGCCTTAAGGAATACCATATTGTCAAATTCCTTCTTAATATCGGTAATGTCTTGTGTCAAAGGCTGTATCATAAAATCATTGCAGATTTTTGCTTCACTGTAGTATGCCATGTGCTGAAGTGCAAGTATCTCAGCAAGTTCATCCATTTGAACCGATTCAATCTCTACCTCAGGCAGTTTCACTATTCTAAGCTCCTGATCGATGAAGTAGCTGACAATGCTCTTATACAACTCCTCAATAAAGTCAGGGCCCAGCCCTTCTTCGGCGGCCCACACTCTTCTTTGTTTAAGCATTGATCTCACTCTGTCTTCAGCCCTGACCTCAGACTCATTCTTTTTAAACTTTGAAGCCGCCTTAACATATTCATACCTTCTGCCTAAGCTTTCAATGATCTGCCTGTCAATTTCATTTATTGCTTCACGTATATCCTTGATATCAATGCATTCGCCTGGTTTTTTCATCTGCTGTTCATCCTTTCCCGATACTGAGGAAATTGCTCAATATCCTTTTCCCTTCAGGTGTAAGTATTGACTCAGGATGGAACTGTATTCCGTAAACCGGGTATTCTTTATGCTGAAGCCCCATTATTTCACCGTCATCTGTACTGGCTATCACCTTCAAAATATCTGGTAGAAGCTCTTTTTGAACAATAAGCGAATGGTACCTTCCTACTCTTATTTTTTCTGGCATCGAATCAAACAGCTTACAATCGTTATCTATCTCAATTTCAGATGCTTTACCGTGCATTAATTCCTTTGCATGAACCACTTTTCCTCCAAAAGCCTCACCTATTGCCTGATGTCCCAGACAAACGCCCAAAATCGGGATACTGCTTCCAAGCTCCTTAATCATTTCTGTTGAAATCCCTGCATCCTTTGGGAATCCCGGGCCCGGAGATATAATTATATGAGACGGCTTTTTTCGTCTTATTTCATCTATTGTAATCTTGTCGTTCCTGTGCACTTCAATATCCGGGTTGATTTCACCTATGTATTGATAAAGGTTATAGGTGAACGAATCATAATTGTCGATTATAAGTATCATCTTATTTCACCCACTTCCTCAAGTGCTTTCAGCAATGCTCCTGCTTTGTTAATTGTTTCTTCATATTCCTTTTCCGGTATGGAATCTGCTACGATGCCAGCCCCTGCCTGGACATAAGCTTTTCCGTCTTTAAAAATGAGAGTCCTTATGGTTATGCAGCTGTCGAGATTTCCGTTAAAGCTAAGGTAACCTATCGAACCCCCATATGGACCTCTTTTGACTGTTTCCATTTCATCGATTATCTCCATTGCCCTGACCTTCGGAGCCCCCGAAAGTGTACCCGCCGGAAGTATGGACATTAATGCATCGAACTGGGTTTTATCGTACCTCAAGTCTCCCTGAACATTTGTAACAATGTGCATTACATGAGAATATTTTTCAATATGCATCAGATCCTTAACCAAAACCGTTCCATACTTTGAAACCTTCCCTATATCATTCCTCCCAAGGTCTACCAGCATGGTATGCTCTGAAAGCTCTTTCTCATCGGCAAGCAATTCCTTTTCCAGTGCTTCATCCTCCTGCAGTGTGCTTCCTCTTTTTCTTGTACCTGCAATCGGGCAAGTTTCAACTCTCCCATTTTCAACCCTTACAAGCATTTCAGGCGATGAACCGGCCAAGCAGTAGTCTTTGAATTTGAGATAGTACATATATGGTGACGGATTTATGATTCTCAGAACCCTGTATACGTTAAAGGGCTTCTGATCGGTTTTTACACATAACCTTTGCGACAGCACCACCTGGAATATATCCCCGTCTTTTATATACTGTTTTGCCTTTATGACATTATTACAGTACTCTTCCTTAGAAATGTTGCTGTTGTAGCTGAACTCTCTTTTCTTCCCTCCGAATTCGGGTTTGAAATTATCCTGTATCTTCCACCTGGAAGATATTATTTCGCGGTAAATGGATTTAATCCTTTCGGTTGTACTGTTGTAAGCCCTTTCGATGTTTCCGTTCACATGAAGATTAACAATTATATGAATCTTCTGCTTCAAATGATCGAATACAATTACTTCGTCTGTAAACATGAAGTGGCTTTCAGGCAGATTCAAGTCATCCTTCGGAACATTCGGAAGGTTTTCGTAATACCTTATAAGATCATACCCGAAGAATCCGACCGCACCACCGTTAAACCTTGGCGCTTCAGGTATTTCAGGACTTTTGTAGGCTTGCATGGTTTTTTTCAGTACATCAATGGGGTTTCCTTCTTCAACCCTGGAAAAACCGTTTTTATCTTCAATTACCGTCTTATTGCAGCTGCTTTTTAAAACAAGAAACGGATTTCTTCCGATAAAAGAATATCTGGCCCATTTTTCTCCGCCTTCAACACTCTCAAGCAGGAAACAGTAGCCGCTGTCCTCAAACCTTTTGAACAAGCTGATCGGTGTCTCCATATCTGCATAAACTTCCATGGTGATTGGTATAAGGTTGTAATTCGCTGATAAAGCTTTTACTTCATCTAAAGTAGGGTAAAACACTATGACGCCTCCTTCTGTAAAGAAGAAGAACACGAGACATATATCAGGCAGAAACCTGCCTCTGCAAGTTTCGCCAATAAAAAATGCCGTTCAGACATGACGGCATGGTTGACAAATATTTAAGTTTGCCTCAACTCGTCTCGTCTCTTCTCTTCTCAACTAATCTCTCTCTATTTGCGGAAACCTAATGTTCCTGCACTCAACTAATCTATAAAAATTATAACACACACAAAATGGCATTGCAATATAATTTATTAACAGCAAATTATCTAACTGTGGTTTACACCGAACATAAATGTGTTATAATATAAATAAGGACGGTGACGCTTGTTGCTGTCAGGTTTTGTTAAAGGGTTATTATATTAAACGGTCTTTTTCAGATCGTTTTTTTCTTTGTCTTTTAGGGTGTGGTCGAGATACTCTATCTGCAAATAGTCTTGCAAAAACAGCAATCCCAAATGGTATGAATATGTACTTCACGCACCACATAATAGCTAAGCCAATATTGATGATGAATTGAACACTCATATCAACCACCTCCCTTCTTGTAGATTCCCTGCAGCAACTATAACGTCACCGTCCTTGTATATAGGAATCCAAAGAAAGGAGCCTAATTGACAAACCTCACAAAACCTGATTGCTTATAACACTTCAATTATATCCTATAAAGGTAATTTATTCAATAACATCTCCAAACATTTGTTCTATTTAAATATCAATCTACTTTGATGAATGGGCAAAAATCAAGCTTCCCATTGGTTGCAATAATTCCTTTTGATTTATAGTTCCACGGGCTAAGATCGTAATTCATTACCTTGCCGCCAGAATTCTTCAATATAAGCGCAGCGGCAGAATGTCCTTCCATACTGCTTCCAAAGTCTATGTATGCGTCAATTCTGCCCCTGGCAACATTGCATATAGTTAAAGCAGGTGCAATCAAAGGCATACCTTTTTTACAGTTGTCGAAGAGATATCGCCATTCTTCATAATATATGGAAATTTTTTCATAGACAGAGCTATACCCAAATGCAATTAAGCTGTCTGAAAACTCGTTTGTTTGAGAAGGTTTTATCTCTTCTCCGTTAAGGTATGATCTTCCTTCATCTTTTTTCGAATAATAAAACTCATCGGAAACCGGATTATAAACATATCCCTCAATGATCTCCCCATCTTTCTCAAGGCTGACTGAAACAGCAAAATACGGTATTCCGAACACAAAATCAGCTGTGCCGTCTATAGGATCGATTATCCATCTGATGCCAGATTTGTTTTCAATATTACCGACTTCCTCCGAAAAAATTGAATAATCAGGGTAATATGTTTTCAAATCATTAATAAGCAATTCTTCTATTAATATGTCGCTTTCTGTTACCAAATGGAACTTTTCTTTTGTACTGCAGTCTGATAAAGACTTATACTGCTTTTTCAGCTCCAGACCTGCCTTCCTGATTACTTCTTTAATCAAGGCTTCTCCGTCCCTTCAAGATAGTATTTTATAATCCTACAAGCTGCAGCAATTCCTCAAGCGAACCAATCTCCCTAAATGCGCTCCTGCCTTTTCCGTGACCGTATCTGTTGATCTTGACAGGTACCATTCCGACTTTTCTCGCCATTGCAAGATTCTTTTCGGAATCATCAACGAAAATTATTTCACCTGCATCTGTACCGATTTCATTTATTGCTATCTGGAATAGCCTTTTATCTGACTTTGTAATTCCATGAACCGAAGACATGACAAATGATTGAAAACAATCCCTAAGCCCAATGTTCCTGTATACTCTCTCAAGCGAAGGCCAGGTATCCGATAGGATACCAAGCTTGTACCTGCCTTTCAGCTTATTGAATGCTGGTTCAACATCATCAAAAAATATAAATTTGTTATCATTGTAAACGATATCATATGCCAGGGCATTAATAACCTCTTCGGTTATTGGAGAATATTTAGCCTTATTGAGCATTATCCGGTAGAACTCGCAGAACAGTTCATATTCCTCGTTTTCGTCCTTTATAGAGTGATTTCTGTCCAGATAAATTCTTGCTCTGATCATTGCATATACTCCTCGAAAGGACTTTAAATTGATTTTTGAAGCATCAATAATCTCATTATATTTTGGCGGTATGAACCACTGCCCTGTTGAAGGCTTGTTCAATGTATGCCCCGAATCAAACAAAATTGCCTTGGCCTTGCCAAAATCAGGATTCATGTTTCCTCCATTACGATTCCGACCTCTTGCAGTGTCCTTTTGAGTTCCGAAAACCCCTTTACCCTTACGGCTTTTATTCCAAAAGACAGAGCGGCATCAACATTCATCTGATTGTCATCAAAAAACAATATCCTTTCTGGATCGGTCTTAAGTTCATTGATAACGTGCAGAAATGCCTCTTTATCCGGTTTCATGAACCCGGTTTTATGCGATAGAAAATTATATTGAAACAGCTTTTCTACTTCGCTTTCCACACAAAGCCTGTTCCAGTGGAGTTCATTCGTATTCGAAAGGCAGGCCAAGGAAAATCTGTCTTTAAGGGCAGCAAGCAGCTCCTCTGCTCCCGGATAAAATCCCTTTGGAAAAAGGATAAACTCCTCTATGAACTTTTCTTCATCCACCTGGAATTCAAACTCTTGTATAATTGAACTTGCAAATTCTTCTTTACTAATCTTTCCGGATTCGAAATTCCTTATTGCGGGTGACAGCAGCCACATTCTCCACATTTCATCTTCCTTCACCCGGTTGTTCATCCAGCCCAGCACTGTAGGAACCCCTGTCAATTCGACCAGAACACCCCCAAGGTCGAATACTATATAATCAATATCCTTATCCACTTTAATCCTCCTTATAATAAAAAAGGTATACATAAATTTTCCTCTATTTGCAGGACAGCATATGTACACACATCATAATCTATTATAAATTATACTCTTTCATATATATACTTTCAAGGATAAATCAGGCTTCCGGGTATTCCCGGACTCCCCGATATGAATCGTCATCTTTTTTATAATATTGATTGGAGTCAAGATTTTACCGGAATACGCTTTTGCTCTGCGAAATATAATTATGTTAACATAATATATTTATGGTATAATAATACTTACAACATATATAGAATGCATACTGTAATATTACTGTATTTTTATTATGAAGGAGGTATAAAATGTTTCAAAGTAAAAAGCTAATCGTTTTAATCATTACCCTTTCCATGCTTTTGTTTGACACGATACCTGTAAAAGCAGAGGCAACCCGTAATTTTTCAGACCTGCATGACAACTGGGCGAAAAAAGCTATTATGCATGCAGTTGAAAACGGCCTTTTATATGGTTCAGGCAACAAAATAATGCCGGGTAGTGAACTTAAACGGTCTGAAATGGCAGCAATATTGACACGTGCATTTGGAGCAACAGTGAAGGCTGATATAACAAATTTCTCTGATATATCACCTGACCGTTGGTATGCCGATGATATGGCAAAGGCCATAAAAATGGGGGCATTTTACAATACTGAAGGCAAAATGCATCCTGAAAAATCTTTGACAAGGGAGGAGGCTTTTACAGTACTGGCAAATGTATTGCGTCTAGGAACCACTGATTTCTCTGCACTCGACAAATTCAGCGACAAATCTGAGGTAAGCCCATGGGCACTACTCCAACTCTCGGCACTGGCTGAATGCGGATATATAAATGGAAGCGGAGGAAAACTCAATCCCCGTTCCACGATAACCAGGGCTGAAATGGCACAGGTGATGTACAACATCTTCAAGCGGTATATCAAAGAACCCGGAACATATACATCTGTGCCGGAAGGCAGTATAATGATCAATGTGTCCGGCGTAACCTTAAAAGACGTTACCGTCAAAGGGGATCTGGTCATAGGCGACGGTGTGGGCACCGGGAATTGTACCCTTGATACTGTAAAGATTAAAGGGAGGCTTATCATTCGAGGAGGCGGTGAGCATACGACTGTAGCAAATCATATCACCGTTGAAGGGCAAGAAAACAGTGTTAACCTATTGTCGGATGCTGATGGACGCCTGGGACAGATTATTGTTACAAACTCAGCAGGTACTGTTGTGCTTAATACTCCTTCTCAAAGTATAGGTACTTCAGCACCTCCAGCACCAGTTTTTGTTCCAACAGCACAAATATCTAGTTTTTATCAATCCCTATCAAATCAACCGACTGCACCACCTGTACCGACTGTACCGACTGTACCGACTGCACCACCTGTACCGACTGTACCGACTGCACCGACTGCACCTGTACCGGCTGTACCGGCTGTACCGACTGTACCGACTGCACCACCTGCACCACCTGTACCGCTTCCCTCCAATTTAACTAATTCAGCTGCTGTTGTGATTTGTAACCCTAACAATAATACTAGATTGCTCGCTGCAGATTCAAATATACCTAATGCAGTCTGTGAACCGGGTAGTATATTTTCCGGAGATACCACTAATCTTGTTGTATGCGGGTCATCTCCAGCAACTGCTGCACCGCCGCAATCACTGCAGCCGAATGTTCAAATTATTGGGAATACACAGAATACATATGTTTTTTCACCATCCCAGGTAGCATTGGGAGGGGGAGCATTCCAAAACTTTACGGTTGGAAATGGAGCCCAAAATACCATTCTAAATGTTGGGGGGGCCAATTTAGGACAATTGAATATTCAGTCACCCGGCACACAAGTGAACGTTAACTCGGGAACTATTTCCCAGCTTAATATTGGTTCCTCTGCCCAGAATACTTCCGTTACTGTACAAAGAGGCGCAGCAGTACAAACTGTATCGGCAGATGCCCAGACCACCTTAGCAGGGCCGGGAACTGTACTTTCGGTTCAGGCAAACGCCGATAATGTCAGAGTCAGTACAACTGGAACCATTGTCACAGCAGGACAGGGTGTGACGGGTGTGATGGCTGGAGGTGCAACAGTTGCACCAGGAGAAAGTATAACGGTTAATGCCCCAACAAGTGCAAACTCTTCTGCTCAAAGTGGTACTTCCGGCAGCACAGGCAGTTCCGGAAATCATTCCGGTGGAACACCTCCGGTACTGAGCAGCAATGCAGACCTGAAGTCTCTTTCCATCACCAACGGCGTTCTGGCTCCGCAGTTTTCGAGATATATTACCAGTTATACGTTATGTGTTCCGTCGGATGTAACTAGTGTATCCGTAACGGCAGAAGTCTATGAACATACTGAAACAATTAAAATCAACGGAATAGCTGCGCAGAATAATGTTGCTTCTGACCCGATAGAAGTATATGACGGACAAAACAGCGTGGTTGTATCTGTATATGCTGAGAATGGAAATCAAAAGGATTATGTAATAACGTTGACAAAAGCTCCGGTACTAAGCAGTAATGCAGACCTGAAGTCTCTTTCCGTCACAGGCGGTGTTCTAACTCCGCAGTTTTCAAGGGATAATACCAGTTATACATTATGTGTTCCGTCGGATGTAACTAGTGTATCTGTAACAGCAGAAGTCTATGAACATGCTGAAACAATTAAGATCAACGAAATAGCCGTACAAAATAACGTTGCTTCTGACCCGATAGAACTATCTACCGGACAAAACAGTGTGGTCGTAACCGTATATGCTGAGAATGGAAATCAAAAGGATTATGTAATAACGTTGACAAAAGCTCCGAAGCCCGAGAGCGCTGAGACAGAATACAATGGTATTCGTATTCAGATGGATGGTAATTTAACCGGATTTGAAGGTGATCCCAATGCATTTGAAATTTACTTGGAGTTTTCAGGCGGGGCACTTATACACCCAAGCAGAGTTAGTATAGACGATAATCAGGTTTTCCTTGAACTATCAAATCCTATACCTCCCGGTACTGACGGTGTAACTATAAGTTATCATAAAACCGGGGTGAATGACTTGACAAACGGAGCCTTAGTCAGTGATTTTGAAGAATTTCCCGTTACATTAACGGAAGCTTCTTGAGAAACTCGCTTGGTGGAACATCGTTTTTGAAGTTCCACCAAGTGACACCACGATTGTCATTCCCTGTATTGCATTTCGAGCAGATCTTCATAATAGCCCCCATAAATTGAATGATATTAATTGTAAATTATACCCTCACGTGGTGGTACTTTCAAGATAATTTACCTCTGAATACCAAAAGCTTGTATCCCGTATAGTTTACAACTTGCGCCCCTGCTGTTACCAGTATCTTTGAAACATACACATTGATTCCGTATGTATCATTAAGCAGCTTCAATCCAAGCAGAGAAACCGCTAATGAAACGGCATTGACAGTCAGGAAGCGAAACAGTTGTCGCGGCATATCTGAAGAATTCCTGTTTTCAAAAGTCCAGAGCTTATTTAATATAAAGCTGTTCACTATCCCCATGCCATATCCTGCAGTCTGGCTGATAAGCTTCTCGCAGCCCATTGCTGCGTGAAGAACCGTAAATGTAAGAAAGTCTACTCCGGTATTTATGCACCCTACAGTAACGAAGCGCAATATTTTTTTATACTTATCATGAAGATTTATAAAATATAAACTTGTATTTGACTTAATCACCTTTTGCATCAGAATCCGTTCCTTTCACTAATAATGTAAAGGGGTCTGCCTTTCGCCTCGTCATAAATCCTTCCGATGTACTCTCCGATTATTCCGAGCATCATGAACATGAGTCCGTTCAACAGCAGGCTCAGCATAACAGCAAGCATAAAGAAGGAAATCGTAGCGTTGAAAAAAAACTTCCCGAATAATGCAGCCAATAAAAATATAAAGCTTGCCGCTGATATAACTACGCCCAAAAATATGGCTATTTTCAAAGGCTTATAGGAAAACGACGTGATCCCGTCCGAAGCAAGCTTAAGCATTTTTTTCAAAGGATACTTTGTCTCTCCTGCAAATCTTTCCTCTCTGACAAATTCTACTGCCGTTTGTTTAAAGCCAAGCCAGCTGATCAGTCCCCTAACATATCTGTTATGTTCGTGAGCTGAACATAAAGCATCACAGACCTTTCTGTCAATGAGCCTGAAATCTCCGGTATCAAGCGGCATATCAACTTCCGTCATGCTCTTAAGGGTACGGTAGTAGAGCTTTGCTGTCAGCTTCTTAAAAAAGCTTTCACCGTTTCTTTTAAGTCTCTTCCCGTAAACTACCTCATAGCCCTGTTTCCATTTCTCAATCATTTCGAGTATGACTTCCGGTGGATCCTGAAGGTCTGCATCAATTACAACTACTGCCTTTCCGCCGGAATTTTCCATCCCGGCGGTTATTGCGATCTGGTGTCCGAAATTTCTTGAAAAGCTTATAAGCTTGATGTTGCTGTCCTTGGAACAGATGCTTTTCAGAATTGAAGCAGTCCTGTCCCTGCTCCCGTCGTTTACAAAAATAATTTCATAGCTCTCCTTGGCAGAATCCATTACTTTTTTTAATCTATTGTAAGTTACACCTATTACAGCCTCTTCATTGTACGATGGTACAACTATTGAATATTGAATTTCCTTATTGTCCATTTTCACAGCCTCCTTTCACCTTATTCCTGTTAATCAGCCTTTATCAGGCGCAAGATCATAGAGTATGTTATTTTCCATTCTAAATCCGCCCCAACCGTCGCTATTCTGATTCCCGCTGTTTGAGGCTGTTCCCGACCATTCACTTGAATCAACTTCTTTTCCGTTATTTTTAACCCAGTTGGTAATCTCGGAATTAAATCCCCTTCCCCCAATCTGGAAATACCTGATTTCTCCATTACTGACCATCTTTTTAAGCCTTTCCGGAGTTAAGATATTGTCATTCCCGGTAAAACCGCCTACTGCCATTACCGGCTCACCGGTTTCAAGTATGATTGATTCTGCTGTTCCAATATCCTGAACCGCTACAAGGTACTTCTCGTTTTTCTTTTTGCTTATCAGATATTTCACAAGTGAAGATGTTCCCTTGTTATCGTTGAAGATTTTATTTATGCTTCCGCCATTTCTGTTTCCTCCCGGGTTCTGATTTCTTTTCAGCTCAGGGCCGGCAACAGGAAGCTGTGTTTGTGATCCATATACCAAAGGTGTTGCAGCCCAGATCGCGGGTGCTATAAGGAGTGCTGCAAACCCAACTGCTATAGTTGTCTTTATTGTCTTTTCCAAATTGTCTTTCTTGAGAAGCCTGATTATTACCAAAGCTGCCGCAGCTACCAGACTCAAACCACCGACTATAGGTATCATGAACATCCACTCCGAATACCTTGAAAGAAACAGACACTGAAGCAAAGCAGTCGCTATCAACGAAGCAGGAAGCAGCATCCATTTCCATCCTCTGTCCAAATACAGCTTCCACATTTCAACAACTCCGATTCCGCTTAATGCCGCTATTGATGGAGCAAGCATTGAGAGATAGTACCTGTGGAAGAATCCCCCGATGCTGAAGAATGCTATCATCGGGAACATACATCCTGCCCATAATAAAAGGTATCTGACAACTTTCCTTTTCTCTGTTTCATCTTTCTTAATTGCTCTCAATATGAGTGCAAGCAACCCAAACAATGCCATCGGCATCAGCCAGCTTATTTGTCCGCCGATTTGCTGATTGAATATTCTAAAGATACCTTTCTGACCGTTTTCGCCGGTTCCACCCGGTCCTCCGCCGCCCATATTTCCGTGGCCTCCTCCGAAGCCGCCTGGCATATTACCATTGCCCCCGGGTCCTCCGAAACCGCCATTTGGGTTTCCATCAGGCCTTTGACCAAAGTCTCCGTTCATATTTCCGTCAGGCGGTCCGCCAAAACCGTCCTGTCCACCCATGATATAACCGTCAGTAGGCTGTGGTGGCATTTGTGAATTATTACCGTTGTTTGTGTTGTTATTTTCAAAATTGCCGTTCGGGGGTGTAAAATTCCTAAAGTCTTTGTTGCCGTCATTTCTTCCAAACTTGCCTCCACCCATACCTGAGCTTCCTGTTACTCTTTGAATACCGTTATAGCCAAGAGCCAATTCGATTGCCGAGTTATGCTCGCTGCTTCCTATATACGGCCTTTTGTCTGTCGGGGTCAAGTCTACAATTACAGCCCACGAAAGCGAAACTACAAACAGTACGGCCGTTGCCGCAGACAAGTGAATTATTCTCTTGAACATTTTTGATTCCGAAGTAAAGAAATACACCAGGTAAAAGGCCGGGATAACCATGAAGGCCTGAAGCATTTTAATGTTGAACCCGAGGCCGACAAGTGCCATTGATAAAGCCAGGAGCTTAAGACTGCTCCTTTCGGCTGCCACAATAATAGCCCAGGTCGCAAAGAGCAGAACCATTACCAATGAAGCATCAAGATTATTTGTCCTGCTTACTGCAATAAGAATCGGGGTTAAACCCATTGCAAATGCCGCCATTATTCCTGCAGCCTTGCTGAAAAACCTTTGTACAAGGTGATATATCAATGCAACAGATATTACAGTTGAAAGTGCCTCGGGAAGAATAAGGCTCCACCCATGAAATCCGAATATATATGCGCTGATTGCCTGAAGCCAGAGTCCTAAAGCCGGTTTATCCACTGTTACATATCCAGCCGGATCAAAGGATGCAAAGAAAAAATTATGCCAGCTTGTTAGCATGCTTTTTACCGCTGCCGAATAATATTGATTGGCATATCCTTCATTCCCTATTGCGAAGAGGGTAAGGAAGCCTGTAGATACCATTATCAGAAGCAAAGCCAGCCTATGCCAGTTGTTTTTTATGAGTTTCATTGTAATCACTCCCTGAGTTGGTTTGTGTGTTTCATCATGTTTCAATTCTACTAAAAGGAGCTTCTGAAATCTCCGCAAAACTGTGGCAAGATTAATGTAAATGGCGTGAAAAATAAGAGGGCATCCATGCTTATGTGCATGAACACCCTCTGATAAGAATATTTGTCTGTTTACTTTTGCGTACTACCCCCAGGCTTTCCTCCTCCGGATTGTGCCGGATAAACCTTCAATATTGCATTTTCCTGGGCTTGAGTGATCGTACCGGCTTTTACAAGACTGTCAAGTATTGCTTTTGTAGTCTTACCCTGTCCTCTAGCTTTCCTTATAGCTGTTTGGACAGCATCCGCCTGCGCCTGTTTTATTGTGCCTGCTTTTACCAATGCATCAAGCGGATTCGTGTGTTGTCTTCCTCCAAAGCCTCCATTCCCATTTAGAAAAGGAGCGGCTTTTAGGATTGCATCCTCTTGTGATTGTTTTATGGTTCCTGCCTTAACAAGTGCGTCAAGAGCTTGTTTTGAAGTTTTATTGGAGGCTCTTGCTGAAGCAATTGCCTTTTGGATTGCATCTGATTGTGCTTTCGTTATCGTACCTTTCTTTACAAGGTTATCGAATACACTGCTTAAACTGAACCCGCCGCCATTTGGACTTGATGGTTGGAATGCCTTAATAAGAGCATCTTCCTGCTTCTGTGTTATTGTTTTTGCCTTGACAAGAGCATCCAGAATCTGTTTCACTGTCTTCTTGGAATTTGCTGTTGACTTCATTGCGCTTAATATTGAATTTTCCTGCTTCTGCGTAATAGTTTTTGCTTTGACCAGCTTATCCATTGCCGGCTTATAGAAACTCGTCACCTTAGTCTGGTTAATCGTGATTTGAGTGTTTGAAGCCGGTTTGGCAGTTGCCGCGGCAGACACCATCACAGCAGCGGCAACAGTCACCATTGCAACAATTATGCTTGCCGCAAGCAGCTTATGTCTGTACATTTATTCAGTCCTCCTTATCAGTAGTAATAAATATATATCAGGAATTTTTTCATGTTGTAAGTAATTCTACACGTCCAGTGTGTTCATTTTAGGAAGAAAATGTGGAATTATTGTGGAATTTATTAACTTTTTATGAATTAATGCAAGAATAAATCAAAAACGGTTTAAATGAAAAGTAAGTTCAATTTATAACCCTTTCCCTCAATAACCGCATATTGCTTTATAATCTCCGCAAGATTGTGGCAAAAATAGGGCAGAAACCTCAAAATCAAGATTTTTTATTTCAATCATGCTAAAATGTAAAAGAGGTGATTGGTTCGATGGACAAGAAGCTTATATACATTGCAGATGATGAAGTAAATATATGCAGCATTATAAAATCCTTTCTCATTAAAGAAGGTTATGATGTTGAAACCTTCGACAATGGGCGTACCATCCTAGAAGCCTTCAATGAAAAGCCTGCCGACATGCTGGTCATTGATATAATGATGCCCGAGATTGACGGCTTTTCTTTATGCTCCTCAATAAGGCAAAAAAGTTCCGTCCCAATCATTATAGTTTCTGCAAAGGATACTGAGCCCGATAAGATTGCAGGACTTACCCTTGGCAGCGATGATTACCTCACTAAGCCGTTTAGCCCAATGGAGCTTATAGCAAGGATAAAAAGCATTTTCCGCAGGATGGAGCTTGACAAGACCTTTAAAGATGTTCAAACCGATAGCATTGGTGACATAGTGATCAACCAGGATGCCAAACAAGCGGATTATAACGGGAAAAATATCGGTCTGACCGGTATGGAATTCCAATTGCTGAGTTATCTCGCAGCCAATAAAAATAAAGCCATCAGCCGCAGTGAGCTGCTTGACAGGATATGGGGCTTTGAAAACGATGTTGAAACCAGAGCAACCGACGATATGATTAAAAGGATAAGAAAAAAGCTGACAGATGCAGGTTCAAACCTCAAGATTGATACAGTGTGGGGTTTTGGGTTTAAAATCGAAGACAAGGATTGATTATTATGAAGATAAACACTATTAAATGGAGAATTTTAAAATACAATCTGCTTGCAATATTTCTTCTCATTGCCTTGACTACAATAATATTCAACATAGCTGTCCGAAAATATATGGCAAAGGACATTACCGGCCAGTTAAGCAAAATCGCCTCTCAGACCGAAGATACTGCGCTTAGGAGGGGGCCTGATTTTTTTCACGGTAACAGGGACGTGCCGCCACCGCCGCCGGACAGTCAGAAGGACGATATTGGCCCAACTTCCCTGAACAGCTCTAAAGATGGTGAAAGCCTTTTCAGGTTTTACTTAATGTTGGATCGATCACTCAGAGAGCCTCTTTCAGTCTTAAACGCTGACTATATACTCCTTGATACAGATAAGAAAATAATCAATCCTTCAGCAGATGGCTTTTTTAAAGTTTCAGACGACTTGCTTAAAAAAATAAAATCAGAAATCAGCAGAGAAAAAGACCTAAACAGCGAAAAGTATTTGAGCTTCACTTTGTCAGGAACAGAGTATGTTGCTATTGTAAAGCCTGTTTTCAATAAGAATTCACTTGGGTTCGGGTGGATAATCATTTACTCCAGCCTGCAAAAGGTTAACCAGCTTCAATTGGCTATCAATTTGATTTTATTTGCAATACTTATTATATCGGCTGTTATTATTTTAATTATTTCTTCCGTTGCGGCAAGAAAAATAACTGCGCCGTTTTCTTCACTAAGCAGCCATATAAGCGCAATATCCGAAAGGAATTTCGGAACCAAGATTGACATACCGGTTTATGCCGAGCTGCAGGAGGTAGTAAACAATATCAATATCATGTCTGAGAAGCTTGAGACGTATGACAAAGCTCAGAAAACCTTCCTGCAGAATGCATCACACGAGTTCAGGACACCTCTCATGTCAATCCAAAGCTATGCGGAAGGGATTAAGTATGATGTAGTTGATAGCGGCACCGCAACAAATGTAATAATAGACGAAACTAAACGTATGACACACCTTGTTGAGGATCTGCTTTATCTTTCAAGGCTTGACACGATTGAAGAAAACTACCGTTTCGACAATCTCTCCTTCCATGGTTTAATCAATGGCTGTGTCGAGCGTATGAACGGTATCGCAATAAAGAATGGTATAAAGCTGTCAGCAGAAAATAAAGGAAAAGATGTCTCAATTCGCGCTGATGAAGAGAAACTGTCCCGTGCGCTTACAAATATTATAAGCAACTGCACACGATATGCCAAAAGCACTGTTACAATCAAATCGCAGCTTGAGGACAATACTGCAATAATAACTATCTCTGATGACGGGCCTGGATTTGACCCCAAAGAACTGTCCAACATATTTGAAAGATTCTATAAAGGCAAAAAGGGGAACTTTGGCCTTGGATTAGCCATCACCCGGAATGTCGTAGAGCATCATAACGGCACAGTCAGTGCCATGAACACAGCTACAGGCGCCTTATTTACAATCAAGCTGCCTATTATAAAGCATCAAGCTTTGTAGAAATGTCGTTCTCAATTAAAGTGTCAACCTTGATAACTCTTTGGCTTATACCTTATAGAAAATATGTAGGGGCGGATTCCATATCAGCCCCTACATATTTTTTATTAAAAATTAAACCGCCCATTCATTTTTCAGCATTGCTGAGTGCGTTCTGCACAGCCTCCATTATCCCTATGCTGCTGAATGTTGACCCTGAAACTGCATCAACATTAGCAGACTGGCTGTCTATGATTTCCTGTACAACTGTGTCAAAAGCCCTTGTATAAAATGGTCCGTCATCGTAAGAAGATATAGTGGAAACATCCACTATTTTTCCATTTTTAACAGTAACTGAAACAGTGGTTGTCCCGCCTCTAAACCCGGTACCGGAGCCTTGATATGTTCCGTCTTTATATTGTGAATTCGTGCTGCCAGATGCTATTGCAGTTTCTTCAGATTCTGCCTGGATGTTTAAAGCATGTATTTCAGTTTTAGGATTATTCAGTCCTGCGGCATTAACTACAATGTTGCCTGCATAATAGAGACCCGTCATTACAGATACGGCAGCCGCTCCTGCAATAAGAGGCCGGACATCACTTCCTGCTACAGTAAAAGTAGCATTATTCCGCGGGCACTCATTTATACACTCCAAACAATTTATACATTCACCGCTATTGACAACATCATACTTATATAATGGTATTCCCATAACGCACTTATTTGTACATCCCCTGCAATTGCCGCATTTTGTCCTTGCTTTATTTATTTTGGCGATTCTAAGCTTCGAAGCAATTGCAAATACTGCACCAAGCGGGCAGAGATACCTGCAAAAAAACCTTTCTATAAGCATAGAAGCAATAGTGATAAAAATAAATATTATAAACCCTGCGGTCAGATTTGCTGCAGTATACGAGAATGCAGGCATCTTTCCTACGGAAGCCAGCATTCCAAATACGTCCCAAGGGCTATACGTACTGAATGCAGTAATGCTAAAGGAGCATACAATAAGAATCAAAAAGGCCAGAATTACGTATTTAAAAAACTTAAATAATCTATCTGCTTTTTCATTTACTCTAATTTTAATCTTTAATATTTTGCTTGATATTTTATATATAAAATCTCCAAAAGATCCAAATGCGCACATCCACCCGCAGAAAAATCTTCCCATTATTATCGTAAAAGGTATGAGTACCGCAGCTTCGATTATTTGCGGTAACAACTGGTTAAAATCTGCATTCTGTCTGATTACAGCTATATAAATCTGCTTAATCCCTGCAAATGTATTTATATAAAGCGAAGGTAACAACAAAAAGAATATTATTTGTAGCAAAAGCCGGGAAACTTGAATTATTGATATTTTACGGTTTTTCATCTGTTCAGCTCCTTTCAAAATTATCTGCTAATCCTTTTGTAATAAAAATGTCACTATTCTGCATAATGAATATAGCTTCAGCATTAAAATCTTCTAAAAAAGATATTGCTTTATCAGCTCCCATAATAAAAAGCGCAGTAGTTAAAGCATCGGCATCTATTGAACTTTCACATATTGCAGTTACGCTTAAAATCCCTGTATTCGCGGGATATCCTGTTCGAGGTTCAATAATGTGATGATACCTTACCCCATCCTTGATAAAAAATTGTTCATTGCTGCCTGATGTTACGACTGTCTTATTTACGGCTGCTATAGTTCCTACTGATTGCCCTCTATTAGAAAGTGGGTTCTGAATTCCGATCCGCCACGGTGTACCTGTTTGATTATATCCCATTGCTACAATATTCCCTCCAAGGTTTATTAAAGCATTCTCAATGTCATACTGCTGCAGCACTCGTTTTACCTCATCTGCAGCATAGCCCTTTGCAATACCGCCCAAATCAATTGCCTGTCCTTTACTCTTTAAATATGCGGTATTGCTTTTTTCATCCAAACCTAATTCCCTATGATCAACCAGTCCCAAAGTCTTTTTTATATCAATGCTGTCAGGAATGAAATTATGCTTGGTTCCGAAACCCCAAAGAGCTGTCAATGGGCGTATTGTTATGTCAAAAGCCCCGTCGGAAGTCTTTGAGATTTCCATGGCACGCTTAAGAACATCAAAGGTATCTGTGTTTATTTTTTGCGCTTCAATTCCCGCATTGCGGTTTATTTTTGTCACATCACTATTCTCTTTAAAGACTGACATTCTGTTGTCAATTTCAATAACTCTCTGGCAGGCTGAACTAAGAGCCTCTTCGCAGTTTACACCGAAGGCGGTTATTGAGTTTATAGTGCCTAGCGCAAAAAATGTTTTTTCATACTTTTTATGTGTAATTATTTTTCCTAAAGCCATAATAACTGCCCCCAATCCGGTTAATGATTTATAAAAATCTTATAATATGATTTTATAGGTTTTTATAAATAAAGTCTCCGCAAAATCGTGGCAATTTTGAGGTAGGTATTTTATATAGCATTACAAGTTGTTTCAAAAAAGTAAAACCTATTGATTAGAAGACATTTTTCGGAATTTGAATAGAATTGAATATATAAAAACAGGTCTAGAGATAATATCGTATCTACTAGACCCGAAAGGTTCCCTTTATTGAAATTGTATAATTTAACAATACTGCCGTCAAGTGGCTTAGAATAAATTTCTTATCAAAATAAGACCATAGAAATATTAATACTCCTATAGTCTTTAGAATTTGTACTTTATGTTAAGGCACTTTCACCTTTTTCTCCTGTCCTGATTCGATAGGCATCATCAACGTTATATATAAATATCTTGCCGTCGCCTATTTCCCCTGTCCTGCAAACTTTAATGATTACATCAATGATCTCCTGCACCCAGGAATCTTTCACTACAAGTTCGAGCTTTGTCTTAGGATGAAGATTCACAGTGTATTCATTACCCCTGTAATATTGTGTCCTTCCTTTTTGAAGACCGCAGCCCATAACCTGCGTTGCGGTTACACCATAAATTTGATGTCTGTTCAATTCATCAAGAAGATCGCTGAGTTTATCTTGTCGAATAATGGCTTCAACTTTTTTCATTATAAACCACCCCAATGCATTATATCATAAGACTTATGTATATTGCATTAACAACTTTAATAATATATAATTTACAATGTTCAATATACGTGTCATACCAAATATTTGAAAGGAAAGATGATTTAATGAGACTTGGAATTGTAGGTCTTCCCAATGTAGGGAAAAGCACTCTTTTTAATGCCATAACCAAGGCGGGAGCAGAATGTGCAAACTATCCGTTTTGTACCATAGAACCAAATGTAGGAATCGTAGCCGTACCTGACGAAAGGCTTGATAAGCTTGCCGAAATGTATAACCCGGAAAAGATAACGCCTACAACAATAGAATTCGTAGATATAGCAGGCCTTGTAAAGGGGGCAAGCAAAGGCGAAGGGCTTGGCAACAAGTTTCTCTCACACATCAGGGAAGTTGATGCAATAGTACATGTGGTTAGGTGCTTCGAAGATGCAAATATAGTGCATGTTGACGGTTCAATCGGTCCTATCCGCGATATTGAGACCATTAACCTTGAGCTTATATTCTCCGATTTGGAAGTCATGGAAAGACGAATAGACCGAACTCGTAAAATGCTGAAATCAGGCGATAAGAAGTTCCAGGTTGAACTGGAGCTCTATGAAAGCATTAAGGAAAGTCTGGAAAAGGGAGTCTCTGTGAGAGCAATGAGTTTTACCCCCGAGGAAAAGGAAATGGTTGACCAGTTATTCCTTCTTACCTCAAAGCCTGTTCTCTATGCGGCAAACGTTTCTGAAGAAGACCTTCAATCCGGCGAAGATAACAGGTTTCTTGTTGAATTGAAGGGATTTGCTCAAAAAGAAGGCTCTGAGGTCATGACTATTTGTGCCAAAATTGAAGAAGAAATATCTCAGCTGGATGACGCTGAAAAGAAGGACTTTTTGGAAGCCATGGGCCTTTCGGAATCAGGACTCGACAGACTTGTTAAAGCAAGCTACAAGCTTCTGGGTCTTATCAGTTACCTCACCGCTGGAACGCCTGAAGTTAGGGCATGGACGATAGTCAACGGAACCAAAGCGCCGCAAGCGGCCGGCAAGATACATTCCGATTTTGAACGCGGTTTCATACGTGCGGAAATAGTGGCTTATAACGACCTTATGGCATGCGGCTCCTATAATGCGGCTCGTGAAAAAGGACTTGTACGTTCCGAAGGCAAAGACTATGTAATGCATGATGGCGACGTAACCCTATTCAGATTTAATGTATAAACGAAAGTTTAAAATACACTTACCCGGCTATTTTCTTTAAAAAATAAAGAGGGCTGCTGTTTATAGCAAGCCTTCTTATTTTTAGTTACTTTTTAGTTTAACAATTGAATAGTATGCATGCTTTACTTGTTTACCGGATTGGATTTCCAGCAGCGCGGTTCTTCCCCAAGGCAGTCCCCCATAGCATATGCTGCTCCTCTGCAGCCTCCGCATGCAAATTTATATTCACAATTTCCGCAATTCCCCTTCAAGACTGATCTGTGGCTTCTGAATATATTAAACGTCTCATTTTCGTACCATATTTTACTTAGGTTTACTTTCTTGGCATCCTCGACAAATACAGGAAAGTATGGGCAGAATTGAACAATTGCCTGTGGATTCATGTAGAGTAAAGTAAAGGCAATTGAACACCCTGTAACCGATTTCCCGCACATCAAGTCAGCATCAGTGTCAATTTCCTCTGCGCGCTTCTCGTTTACCAGCAGTTCAGGAAACGGATCACTGAAGCCAATTCTCATATCCAGTTCCTTTCCCAAAGCCCAAATTCTTTCACAAAGCCTTTTATATTGCTGTGCATCTATCATTTGATTATTAGCTCTGCCAACAGGGACGAGATAACGGAAGTTGAACGTCTTAACACCAATCCCCTTTATGAAACGCATAAGCTTTTCAGGCTCATCTTCGTCTTGGTGGAAAAAAGTCATTCTCACAGCCAAATTTGCTCCTTTAGCTACAAGAAGCTTTATAGCCTCAACAGTTTTATTAAAGGCCCCTTTACCTCGGATTGGGTCATTTATTTCAGCACTTGCACCTTCAAGGCTTATATTAAATCCGTTTACAAGCTCTGTCAGCCAACCTACATTATTTTTGTTTATTAGTGTTGCATTAGTTAACAGTTCAACACTCATACCTTTTAGATTGTTTTTAATATATGTAAGGATTTCCTTTATATCCTTTCTAAACAGTGGTTCTCCACCTGCCATTGCAAGTGCAGTATTGGGAGAAAGGGCATATATGTCATTCAGAATACCGATTACCTCATCATAGCTCAAATCCTTGCCTTTTGTGTCCAACATATCCGATGCTCTGCAGTGAAGGCATTTTAAGTTGCAATAATTTGTAATATCCCACTGAACTATTTGCGGTGCATGCTGCCAAGTCATAAATTTTATTCCTCCATTGTACTTTTATATAGGTTCTTAAATCAAAGCAACCTGAGAATTCCTTATCCCCAGGCTGCCATATAAGTTGAAGCTTACTCTTTTATTACAATATCACAACCACCGCAGGGTCCCTTTGCAGGGTAAATTGGAAGATTCTTTTCCTGAGCTTTTTGTAATAAATCTTTCAAATCGTTAATATTGATTTGATTGTCTTTCTTTATTACAACATCGCAGCCTCCACAGGTACCCTTTGCAGGATATCCGGGTGTGCTCACAATATCACACCCGCCGCATGGTCCGTTGGCTGTATATGCAGGAACATGTTTGTTCATTACAAGATCGCAGCCGCCACATGGTCCGCTGGCTGCATATGCCGGAACATGTTTAGGCATTACAAGGTCGCATCCGCCGCATGGTCCGCTGGCTGCGTATGCCGGAACCTGTTTAGGCATTACAAGGTCGCAGCCGCCGCATGGCCCGCTAGCTGCATATGCCGGAACCTGTTTAGGCATTACAAGGTCGCAGCCGCCGCATGGCCCGCTAGCTGCATATGCCGGAACCTGTTTTGGCATTACAAGGTCGCAGCCGCCGCATGGCCCACTGGCTGCATATGCCGGAACCTGTTTTGGCATTACAAGGTCGCAGCCGCCGCATGGCCCATTGGCTGTGTATGCCGGAACCTGTTTAGGCATTACAAGGTCACAGCCGCCACATGGCCCGCTGGCTGCATAACCGGGATTATTCTCAACGCCTGCATTTTCCATTGCTTTTTTAACAACAGAGGGATCTATCTGTGAATTGTCCGATGCTTTTACAACAACATCACAGCCTCCGCAGGGTCCTTCTCCGGGATAGATAGGCATATTACCATTTTCTGCATTCTGAATTTTGTTCTTTAATTCCTCAGGAGCTATTTGCTTGTCAGAACTAATTGTTTTTTCCATACATCTGCCTCCTTGATTTTTAGTAAGTAATTGAGAACTGCTAAATTAGGGACATGCTGTTAAATAGTGTTATAATATGATATTATTTTACATAATTTATTACATTTTAGCAACAAAAATTTACAAAACTGTATTATTAATATTTAATGTTGAAGATATAACCAATTGATTGAATGTTTATAATAAAAGTTTCCTAATCGCTTTTACAACAAAAAAACAGTTCACCGTTTTGAACTGTTTTTATTAGTCTTTTATGTTATTAATTTTTACTTACTGTTTTTAACCTTACTGTTTCCTTATCTGACAAAATGCCCTTTAGGTCAAGAATCGATACAATCTTCTCGCCTTTCTTTCCTACATATTTCATGTAGGTATTGCCTGTTTTATTAATTATCTCAGGAGTAAGCTCCAATTCATCCTTCGTAAACCTTACTATTTCTGTAACATCATTTACAATGTAACCCAAGTAACCGTCATTAATTTGAGTTATAATTATTTTTGTCTTTTTAGTAATATCTGTTTCACCCAGTTCAAATCTTTTATTCAGATTAATAACCGGAATAATCCTGCCCCTAAGATTGATCAAGCCATCCAGGAATCTAGGCATTTTCGGCACCTTTTCGGCCTCCTGGTACTTTAATATCTCAGTTACCTGTGAAGTTTCCGCTCCGCACAATTCATTATTCAGCCTAAATATTACAACATGCAGATCTTCCATGATTATACCTCCCGAGATTATTCGGAAATGAAATGACTAAAAGAAATTAATGCAAATAAAGAGAAAAATGCTCTATTTACATGATATCAAAGATTTTTTTCTTTTGCAAATATTTCGCTTTCATCTTGACATATGTTTTTTGTCATGTTAATATTAGTTAAATTATATCATAAAAGCGATGACAAGGAAAAGTAAGTCATTGAATTTCTTCCAAAGCGAGCCGGAGATGGTGAAAGTCCGGTGTAGGATCATGATTGAAGTTCTCCTTGGAGCTGTTGGCTGAACATTTAAGTAGGCTATACCGGATCTTCTGCCGTTAAAATGAAGAATGTATCGGAACTTTCTGCTTCCCGTACATAAAGTGGACTTTTCAGTCAATTTAGGTGGTACCGCGTGGAATATATGCTCCTCGTCCTTTAAGGGATGAGGAGTTTTTATTTTGTATATTTTTATTCACTCATATTATAGTGTTAAGGAGGAATTCATATGATTATTGTAATGAGCAAGAGTGCAACTAAAGAGCAGATCGATAATGTTGAAAAGAGGTTATCAGATCTTGGATTTATGACACATCCTATATTCGGTGAAATTAAAACGGTAATCGGAGCTATAGGCGATAAGCATTTGCTGAATACGCATTCAATTGCTTTAATGCCGGGTGTTGAAAGCCTCGTACCAATAATGAAGCCTTATAAGCTTGCCAGCCGTGAGCTAAAGCAGGAACCCACTATCGTTGAAGTCGGCAATGTGAAAATCGGTGGTGATGAGATTACAGTTATTGCCGGTCCATGTGCTATCGAGGACGAAAAAACATATATAGAAACAGCAGTAAAGGTCAAGGACGCAGGCGCAAAAATTCTTCGCGGCGGAGCCTTTAAGCCTCGCACCTCTCCCTATGCTTTCCAGGGACTTGAGGAAGACGGCTTGAAGATAATGGCTTCTGCAAGGGAAGTTACCGGGCTGCCAATTGTCACAGAGGTAATGGATACTCGTGATGTTGAGCTTATAGCATCTTATGCAGACATGATACAGATCGGCGCCAGAAATATGCAAAATTTCAGACTTCTGCGCGAAGTCGGCATGGCAAACAAACCAATACTTTTAAAAAGAGGCCTTTCCGCAACAATCGAAGAATGGCTGATGGCTGCAGAGTACATTATGGCTGAAGGCAATCTTAATATCATTTTGTGCGAGAGAGGCATTCGCACCTTTGAAACCGCTACGAGGAATACAATAGATCTCAGCGCAATACCTGTTACAAAAGAAGTTTCCCATCTGCCGATAATCGTTGATCCCAGTCATGCTACAGGTACCTGGAAATATGTCAGCGCTTTATCAAAGGGTGCTGTTGCAACAGGAACTGACGGCTTAATAATCGAAGTTCATCAAGATCCTTCAACCGCCCTTTGCGATGGACCTCAATCTCTTCGCCCTTCAAAATTCTCACACCTTATGGAGGAGTTAAAAGCTGTAGCCAATGCAGTCGGTAAAAAATTATAGACAAAAGATCAGACCTCGTTCACGATAAATGCTTTGTGAGCGAGGTCTAAATTAATTACAATTACTCATTATCAAGCCCAAAATCAGTGCTTTCCATTTCGTCATAGCTGACGACTTTATTTTTTCCGCTTTCCTTTGCATTATAAAGAGCCTTATCAGCCAGTTCAACAACTTCTCTAATATTTCGGGAGTGTTTGGGATATTGTGCAACTCCGCAGCTTACGGTTACTTTCCTTCTGTCCTGATCACTGCCTATATATATTTTCTGATTTTCAAGCTGTTTTCTGATCCTGTCCCCAACAGACTTAGCAATGACCGAGTCCAAATCTCTTATGATTATGAGGAATTCCTCTCCGCCGAACCTTACGGGAATATCGCTCTTTCTTATATTCTGTTTGACAATGTCTGAAAACAGTGTCAATAGCTTATCTCCCCAAACATGACCATACGAGTCGTTGAATTTTTTAAAATTGTCAATATCAAAAATCAATATGTTCAACGGGTTGCCGGTACTATCCGAATACTCTGCCTCTTCATTAAGCTTCTGATCAAAGTAATGCCTGTTGGCCAAACCTGTCAGTTTATCGGTTCTTGCCAGCTTAAACTCCTTTTTATGCATTTCATCGAATTTTTTAACCTCGGAATTTATAGAACTGGCACCTATCGCACATAACAGAATGAAAATATTCCTTATCATCAGAGATAAAAAGCTGAAATCACCGGGCATTGTGCCTCTTGATAAAAAACTTGATACAGTGAAAGCTGCAATGCAGAAAATACTAATTAGAACAGTTTTTATTGTATCTGATTTTACACCCCAGTAGAATATTAGAAACAGGTATATAATAAAAATGTCTGATTCGACTCCGCCTGACTGGTAAATAAAAACCGCCAGAAGAATCACATCAATATATGGAGAAATTTTGGATATAAATCCTTTATTTCCGTGATTTTTCCTTGCATTCAGCATCACAAAAGCATTATATACAGCAGCTATTGCCAATGTTTCCAGAAACGCTGCATTCAGATTGCTGTCTTCAGGCAGCAGAAAATAAAAGGGAATCAGCCCGGCTATAAAAAGCCATCTCATATAGATTAGAGCAATTCCTTTTCTCAACCTCAGACCCTGGCCGGAATTGTGCTTCATTTCAGTATTGCCCGATTTTGTCATTTAATCACACTCTCGCGACATTTACTGCATGGTGCCATGGCATGGAGAAAACACGCTTTTTGTTCCATATATTGCTTCCTAAAAGTTTAATCCATTTCCACGTACTTAATGCGTATATATAGTTATTCTATATGTTTTGGAAAATTCCTGCAAAATGATGTATATTTCCCCATATATCAATTTTTCATGTCCTCAATTTATCTCTTTTCGACATATAAATAACAAAGAATATTCCGCAAATGATGAGTGCTGTACCAATAAAAAGATTAATGGAAGGATGTTCGTTTAAGAATATTATTGCTATTAAGCTTGCAAGTACCGGTTTTAAAAAGTAAACCAGCGACCCCTTGCTTGCTCCAACGATTTCAAGGCCCCTGAAATAAGTAATATAAGCAATACCTGTACATAAAACAGATAAGTATACTACCTGAATTATTCCGGAAGCTTTAAAGTATACTATCGGAATATTAAATATCAGAAGAATAGGCATCAATACCAATGCGCCGGCTATAAAAGAATACGCATTCATCTTAATGCTTCCGATCCTCATGGACACTTTTCTTCCAAGAATCGTATAGAGTCCGAAGAAGAGCGCAGAAGATAATGCCAGCAGCGGACTTCTAAAGTCTGTAAACCCGACCTTAAGCTTATTGAAAAAGATCACAGCAATTCCCGCAACACCCATTAAGAGTCCTAATATCTTATAGATATTTACTTTTTCCTTCTCAAAATATGCCGCAAATAATACGACAAAAATCGGATTACTGCTGAAAATGACAGCCGTAACAGATGCCTGTGCTCCTTTAACATAAAGGCTCAGCTGCAATAAGTTCATGCTTGCAACAACATTCAGTACACCCAGAATTAAAGTCCATAGAAGGTCCGTCCTGCCGATTTTATAGTCCGATTTTATGAATAAGACTGCAAACAAGATTACCCCGCCAATAGAGAACCTTATGAAATTTATTTCGAAAGGATTGACTTCTCCCACCAACGTCTTACTGACTACTTCATAGGTGCTGAAAAGAAGCACGGTTATCAAAAGGTAAACATATCCGAGCTTGCTTGAATTCTCTCGTATCATAAATTATCACCATTAGTTTCTATATGGATTATACAGCACACCATTCATTATAGCAATTTCGGCAGGCTATGCCAACAAATTTTTCCTTCACCTGCACAAGTAAGTTCCATATTAACAATTGAATTCATTTCCTATATTGGGCCATATCCATATTTATAATATTGTAAGCAAGTCGTATTATAATAAATAACAAACCTTCAGCATTGGCTGAAGGCTTGTTTTTAGATAAAGTTAAAATCGAACAGGCAATTGCTCACTATACCTTAAGCTTTAGTACCAATTCCTTAAGTTTTTGAGCGCTGATGGCAATATTTTCAGCTTCAGTCTTTACTTCTCCCGCATTTTCGGCAATTCGTATAACCCTTTCAGCCATATCAGCGGTTCCTTCCGAGCCTTCGTTGCTTGATTTTGCTATACCGTCCATGACATCAGTTACTGTTTTCACAGATGCAAGCAGTTCTTCAGAAGTAGCGCTCAAGTCAGTTACCAAGCTTTCAATGAAGACTGAATCTTTTTCATAGTTTTCACCGGTTTGAACCAGTTCTGCGTAACCCTTCACCACTTCCTTGTCAATGAATTCAAGCGTATTCTGTGAAGTTTCAGCAAGGCTGTTTACAGCTTCAAACACAACTGCAACCATGCTTTGAATTTCACTTACCGTTGTCTTGGAGTCCTCTGCAAGCTTCCGGATTTCTTCAGCCACTACAGAAAACCCTTTGCCGGCCTCGCCTGCCCTAGCCGCCTCAATTGCAGCATTCAACGCCAGAAGGTTGGTCTGGGATGATATTTGAAGTATAGCTTCGGAAAGTGTTTTTATCTTTTCAACCTCATGTGACTTTTCTATTGCCTCAAGCATGGCTTTATTAATGTTAGCCCTTACCTCAAGTGCATTTGTCTGTGATATGTTTGCGCTTTCTTTAAGCTCATTTGCCTTTTTACTTATTTCAGTTGATGACATTGCACCGTCTTGCGCTTTCTCTGTAATGGTTTCTACAGCCCTTTCAATTTCATTTATGGTTGATGAAAGTTCTTCTGTGGAAGCCGATGTCTCTTCTATCCCTGCAGACAGCTCCTGTACTGTTGAAGAGGTTTGTTTAAGCTCAGTATCAAGATCAGTAATTTTTTTATTGGATTTATCAATTGCATCTTTAACCTTCTTTGCTTCCTCGATAACCGATTTTACAATATTTCTGATAGAACCTTGCATTGTTTGGGTCGCTCTTGCGATATCACCCAGTTCATCCTTTGAACCAAGGATTTTATGAGGTATTTCAACACTGAAATCACCCGTAGCGACTATCCTTAAGTGCTTTGTCAATTTGGTAAGAGGATTCGTAATAACTCTTATGATAACTGCACACAGGATATTAGTAGCAATAAGTATTAACACTGCAAGAACCAACATTAAAATCAGATCATTGTCAAAGGATTTCTTCGCTTTAGCTTCAATCGTGGATGCTTCATCGTTCGCAATTTTCGCAACCTTGTCTATTGCTTTCCTATGCTCTGAATATTTCAAATCAAGCTTGTCCAGCAATTCTTTAACCGATGTTTTATCGCTGCTTTCAGCAGCCGGGATAAATTTATTTTCAAGGATATCGAAATATTCCATGGCAGGCTTATAGGAATCCTCTATCATTAGCCTCTTCATTTGGCCTTCAGGCAAACTCTTAACCCATATGTCGTGACGTTCCATATAACTTTTCTTAAGATCTTCAAGTGATTTTTTGAATCCGTCGACCTTGCCGGGATCAGTTTCATTAAAAATCCTATAAGTTAGCAAATGGGTCTCAATGATGTATTCAGGCGGTGGGAGGATATCGGCAACAAGATCTTTCCTTAGTGCAATATTTTGATAATTTTTTCCGTCAAATTTGTTGTCCATTATTGTTTTCGTTGATAAAATGCCATATGATACAAAACCTATAATGAATACAGTTAACAGAATTAAAAGCTTGCTTTTGATTTTCATGTTTTTCAGCATATTAATGTCCCCCTCATATTGTGTGTAACAGTACTATTTATTATATTATAAATTGTATAATTCTACAATATTCGACTTAATTCGATTGTGTTTATCTTGTGATAATGTCACCCTATCAATTATCGTGAGATAATGTCACCCTTACGGTAGAATGTACACATGGATAGGAGAATCACTTTGTCACAGAAGAAACTTAATCAGGCATACATCCT
>JAEXSP010000014.1 GCA_023453795.1 Bacillota bacterium | reverse complement strand
GGTATTACTGGACTGACACAGGGATCTGATTACTCAGTATCAGGAAATTCATTAGTAATATCAAAGAATTACCTTAACACTCTTGCTGCCGGGACAAAGGTACTTACCTTTGACTTTGGAGTAGCAAGCAATCCTGTACTTACAATCACAGTTACTGGTGAAGGTCTTATAGTTGCAGCCGGTAATGTAACCGGTAAAACAGGTGATACAATAACAGTACCAGTAACCTTAACTGGTGTTGCAGGAGTTGGCAATGTAGGTACTTTCAACCTTTATGCAGATTATGATGCAACCCTTCTTGAGGCTACATCAGTAAAAGTTGGTGACATAGTAGTAAATGCACCGGTTAATTTCTCAACACAATTGTCAACAGGTTCAGTCAGCTTAGTATTCCTTGATAATACAATAGGCAGTGAGCTTATAACAACTGACGGAACATTGGCAACAATAACCTTTACAGTTAAAGGTACATCAAAAGTAACAACTCCGATTACACTTTCTGCAGGCGCTTTCGGCGACGGTAAAATGCAGAGGATTACCAAACTCAAATTAGTTAACGGTAGTGTAACGATAGATCCTTCGGGTCCTTCAATCACTCCTACAACTAGCTCAATGGTTCAGGGATCAGCTACATCCGACCTGGCAGTAACTTTGAATGCTAACGGAAGCACATTCAAGGGTATTACAGGCCTGACACAGGGTACTGATTATACAGTATCAGGTACTACAGTAAGCATATTGAAGAGTTACCTGAACGCTCTTGCAGTAGGAACAAAGGAACTTACCTTTGATTTTGGAGTAACAAACAATCCTAAACTTACAATCACTGTTTCCCCATTCGTAGGTACTCCTTCGATAACTCCGACGGCTATATCATTTGATCAGGGTGCTGCAAACGATCTGCCGGTTGTCCTAATTCCGAACGGAAATACCTTCAAAGGCATTACAGGATTGGCACAGGGGACCGATTACTCAGTATCTGGTAACAATGTAATCATATCCAAGAACTACCTCAATACTCTTGCAGTAGGATCAAAGAGCCTTACCTTCGATTTTGGTGTAACAAACAACCCTGTACTTGCAATCACTGTCAATCAGCCGGACAACAATCTGACTCTCAGCATTGGAAACGTTTCCGGTAAAGCAGGAGATACAATTACTGTACCGGTTACATTCAAAAATGTAGCAAAGGTTGGTAATGTGGGTACATTTAACTTCTATGTTAATTATGATACTTCACTTCTTCAAGCTACATCAATTAAAGTCGGCGACATCGTTGTAAATGCTCCGGTCAACTTCTCAACTCAATTAGGAAGCGGATCACTCAGCTTTGTCTTCCTTGACAATACAATAGGCAGCGAGCTTATAACAACTGATGGAACATTGGCAACTATAACCTTCACAGTTAAAGGTACATCAAGCGTTACAACTCCTTTAACCATTGATGCCGGTGGTTTTGGTGATGGTAAGATGAAGAGAATCACAGCACTTACCTTTAATAACGGAAGTGTAAAACTTAACTAGAATTAAGATTGGGCCATACTTTCATGGTTTGTATAAGCCATGAAAGTATGGGATACCCATGCACTTAAAAATTAATACTTGTCCGAAATAAAAAATTTTAGTGGGGTGTTTAAATGAAAAAGATGAAAAAGATTGGCGCTGCCATTCTTGCAGCAACAATGTCTTTTACAATGCTGGTTACTGTAAATTTCCCGGCTTCTGCTGCCAGCAACAGTGTTTATGAGCAGCGTTTCAACACATTGTATAATAAAATTCATGATCCTGCCAACGGATACTTCAGTCAGGAAGGAATACCATATCATAGTGTTGAGACACTGATGGTTGAAGGCCCTGATTATGGTCATGAGACTTCAAGCGAAACTTTTAGCTTTTATATGTGGCTTGAGGCTATGAAAGGAAAGATTTCAGGTGATTATTCAAGTTTATCCACGGCATGGAGCAAGCTGGAAAAATACCTTATTCCTGCCAGCGACGAACAACCTGGTATGAGTACTTACAAAACGAGTTCACCGGCCGGATACGCAAAAGAGGGCGACTTGCCAAGTGATTACCCTGTTAATGTTGATAGCAGTGCACCGGTTGGACAAGACCCCCTCAGCGATGAGTTGAAAAGTACCTATAATACAAGCAACATGTACCTCATGCATTGGATTATTGATACTGATAACTGGTATGGCTATGGCAATAAATCAGACGGTACCAGCAGGGCATCAAAATTCAACAATTATCAAAGAGGACCTCAGGAATCATGCTGGGAGACAGTTCCGTTCCCAAGCTGGGAATCATTTAAATGGGGCGGAAGCAACGGCTTCCTTGGTATATTCATTAATTCAGATGCGAAGCAGTGGAGATACACCAATGCTCCTGATGCCGAAGCAAGAACAATACAGGCTGTTTATTGGGCAGAGCAGTGGGCAAAGGATGCAGGAAAGAGTATAGATTCTACTGTAGTAAGCAGTACGTCTAAAATGGGCGATTATGCCAGATATAATTTGTGTGACAAGTTCTTCAGAAAGATAGGTTCACCTTCACAGGCAGCAACAGGTAAGGACTCAATGCATTACCTGATCAACTGGTATACAGGATGGGGCGGAGCGCTTGATGGAACATGGTCCTGGAAACAAGGCTGCAGCTTCACTCACTTTGGTTATCAGAGTCCGATTGCAGCATATGCTCTCTCGCAAGATAGCGGATTAAAGGTTAAATCATCAACCGGTGCTACAGACTGGGATAAGAGTTTGAAAAGGCAGTTGGAATTCTACCAGTGGCTGCAGTCATCCGAAGGTGCTATAGCCGGTGGTGCTACAAATTCTATAAACGGCCGTTATGAAGCAATTCCATCAGGAACATCTACATTCTACGGAATGGCTTATGATGAAGATCCTGTATATCATGATCCAAGCAGTAATAAATGGTTTGGTATGCAGACCTGGTCTATGCAGCGTTTAGCTGAATACTTATACAAGACCAATGATGCAACAGCTAAGAAGATCCTTGACAAATGGGTAAGTTGGGTAAAACCAAACGTACATTTTACATCTGACGGAGATTTTGAAATACCTTCAGATTTGGCATGGAAAGGCCAGCCTGATACTTGGTCCGGAACTGCTACATCCAATTCCAACCTTCATGTTTCAATTACGAAATATGGACAAGATCTTGGTATAGCTGCATCACTTGCAAATACATTAAGTTACTATTATGCAGCAACAAAAGATACCGAGTCAAAGACCATTGCTAAAGGATTACTTGATTGTATCTGGAATAAGCATCAGGATACAAAAGGAGTATCTGTTCCTGAAAAACGTGAAGACTACAAACGTTTCTTTGATGAAGTTTATATACCTTCATCATTTACCGGAAAAAATGCACAGGGTGCAGACCTTAAGAGTGGAGCTACATTTATAAGCATACGTCCAAAATATAAATTAGATCCCGACTGGTCCAAGATTCAGAATTATCATGACACTGGTGTTGTTCCTGAATTCACATACCATCGTTTCTGGGGACAGGTTGAAGTTGCTGTTGCAAACGGTATTTATGCATGGCTTTGTGAAGGAACCACGGGCGTTGTAATTGGTGATGTTAATGATGATACTTTTGTAGATGCATTAGATCTTGCAAAGTTGAAGATGTACCTGTTGGATAAAACTGTAGCCATTAATAAGGCGAATTCTGACGTGAATCAAGACGGTGGTGTTGATGCACTTGATCTTGCACAATTAAAGATTAATTTGCTGAACAAACCACATTAATTCTCCTCATTGTAAATTAACCTATAGCCCGGGTCGGTTTGGATGGTTTCCTAGCCTGCCCGGGCCTATAGGTCTTATGCTTTAAAAAGTTATTCAGAAAATCAGGGCAAGGGTATGTAAGACTTATAAAAATGTTACTCAAATGAGTATATAGGAGTGATTAATAGTATGTATAAGGTTAAAAAAATTTGGGCTAAAATCTTTGTTACTATACTCTCATTTACCCTTCTTTTTACATGTACCCCTCAAATTCCTTCCTTTGCTGCAGATACAGCAACATTTAACTATGGTGAGGCTCTTCAGAAATCAATTATGTTCTATGAGTTTCAGCGTTCCGGTAAGCTTCCTGCCGACAATAGAAGCAACTGGCGCGGTGATTCGGGAATGAACGACGGTTCTGATGTTGGTTTGGATCTTACAGGCGGATGGTATGATGCCGGAGATCATGTAAAATTTAACCTTCCGATGGCTTACAGTGCTAATATGCTTGCATGGTCAGTATATGAAGATAGGGATGCATATGAGAAGAGCGGACAATTAAAATATATCATGGATGATATAAAATGGGCAAATGATTACTTTATTAAGTGTCATCCATCTGCCAATGTTTATTGGTATCAGGTTGGAGACGCCGGAGCCGATCATTCCTGGTGGGGTCCTTGCGAGGTAATGCAGATGAAAAGACCTGCTTATAAAGTAGACTCTTCCAATCCGGGTTCGGCTGTGTGCGCAGAGGCAGCAGCATCCCTTGCATCGGCAGCTTTAGTATTCAAAAGCACTAATTCTTCATATGCAGATACCTGCATTAAACATGCCAAAGAGTTGTTTACTATGGCTGACACAGTAAAAAGCGACGACGGATATCAGAAAACTGTCGGCGGATACTATACCTCCGGTTCCTTCTATGACGATTTGGCGTGGGGTGCAATATGGCTCTACCTTGCAACAAATGACCAGACTTATCTGGACAAGGCAGAATCCTATGTTCCCAATTGGGGTAAAGAACAGCAGACAGATGTCATTTCGTACAAATGGGGACATTGCTGGGACGATGTACATTACGGTGCCGAATTAATGCTTGCAAAGCTTACAGGTAAACAAATATACAAAGACAGTATAGAAAGAAACCTTGATTATTGGACAACGGGTACCGCTGATGGACAGCGTATATCCTATACGCCAAAAGGCCTTGCTTGGCTTTTCCAGTGGGGTTCTCTCAGACATTCCACCACACAGGCATTTTTAGCAGGTGTTTATTCTGAGTGGAGCGGATGTACAGCTTCAAAAGTATCTACATATAAAGATTTTATGAAAAGTCAGATAAATTATGCACTTGGCAGTACGGGAAGAAGCTTCGAAGTAGGGTTCGGTGTAAATCCACCCCAGCATCCTCATCATAGAACTGCTCAGAGCTCATGGACAGACAATATGAAAGAGCCAAACTACCACAGACATACTATTTACGGTGCTTTGGTAGGTGGTCCTGACAACGGTGACGGCTATTCGGACACTGTTTCAGATTATACTGTAAATGAGGTAGCTTGTGATTATAACGCAGGTTTTACAGGTGCTTTAGCAAAGATGTATAAACAATTCGGAGGAACTCCTATAGCAAACTTCAATGCGATCGAACAAAAAACCAATGATGAGTTTGTTATAAAAGCTGGTGTAAACTCAAGCGGGCCCAATTATATTGAAATCAAAGCAGTTTTATATAATGAAACCGGCTGGCCTGCAAGAGTGAGCGACAAAATGTCATTCAAGTATTTCATGGATCTTTCGGAAGTAGTTAAGGCCGGTGTGGATCCATTAAGTCTGGAAACCAAGGCCAATTATGCAGAAGGCAATACTAAGGTTTCTAAAGTGCTGGCTTGGGATACTTCAAAGAATATCTATTATGTAAATATTGATTTAACCGGAGAAAAGATTTATCCCGGTGGACAATCAGCATGCCGCAGGGAAGTACAGTTTAGAATATCTGCTCCTCAGGGAACAAGCTACTGGAACAATGCAAATGACTTCTCGTACGAAGGCGTTGCTCCTGGTGGCAGTGTTGCAGACGTAAAAAATATTCCTATTTATGATAACGGCGTAAAGGCATATGGAAATGAACCAGGCGGTGGAACTATTATTTACGGTGATGTAAACGGAGACAAGGCCGTGGATGCATTGGATTTGGCGAATTTGAAGATGTATCTGCTGAAAGTTCCGGACACAAGTATAGATAAGCTGGCTTCAGATACATACAAGGATGGCTATGTTGATGCATTAGACCTTTCTGCACTCAAAATGTATCTGTTGAAATCAGTCACCAAATTACCTGTAATACCACAATAATAACCTGGATTAGGGAAAACTTGCGTAAGCAGGTGCTGCAAAAGCAAAGGGGCTTAATGCCCCTGAGTTTTTGTTTGTTAACATGCGATAGCATAGTTCAGATTAAACGATTCATTTTCTTAGGATTTTAACTAATAAACTGTAACCATTATTTACTCAATATAAATTGAGTATGTAATCTAAAGGCAGGAGGATGAAAAGTGAGAAAGAAGGCTATTGCTCTAATAATAACTTTTCTTGTATTCTGTACGGCATTACCCTTTCAAGGCTACGTCTATGCTTCCGATATGCAGTCCGACGATTATCTTCATGTGAATGGCAACCAGATCGTGGATGATAACGGAAATAAGGTTCACTTGACAGGGATTGCATGGTTTGGGTTGGAAACCCCTAATTATACCTATCATGGGATCTGGGCAAACAGTCTGGAAAACATGCTTGATATTGTTGCAGATAACGGGTTTAACCTGCTAAGGGTACCCCTCTCTGTGGAGCTTGTCAATCAGTGGCGTAAGGGTACTCCCCCCCAACCGGAGTCGATCGATTATGTAAATAATCCAAATTTAAAAGGTAAAAACAGCCTCGAAGTATTTGATGCCTCTGTCGCATATTGTAAAAAGAACGGTTTAAAAATGATGCTCGATATGCACAGGATCAGCTCCGGAGGTCAGACACCTACATGGAGCACGGACAAATATTCAACTGAGGATTTCGAAGCGTGCTGGCAATGGCTGGCTGAACGCTATAAAAACGACGATACGGTAATTGCAATGGACTTGTTTAATGAGCCTCATGGTAAAGCATACTGGGGAGAAGGCGCAAAATGGGACGGCTCCACAGACGCCAACAACTGGAAGTACGAGGCTGAAAAGGTTGGTAAACAGATTATGAACATCAACCCAAAGCTGCTCATTGTTGTTGAAGGTATAGAGTGTTACCCGAAGGAAGGGTATACATATACCAGTACAGCGCCTGAAAACTATTATGGATACTGGTGGGGGGGCAACTTAAGAGGTGTTGCCGATTTCCCTGTTAAGCTGGGCAGCCAGGTTATATATTCGCCGCATGATTATGGCCCAAGTGTATCAGCGCAGCCTTGGTTTGAAGGCACTTTCGATGAACAGACTCTTACTCGGGATGCATGGGAACCCAATTGGTTTTATATTCATGAAAAGAACCTTGCTCCGATTCTGATTGGTGAATGGGGCGGACAAATGGACGGCGGAAAGAATGAAAAATGGATGAGGGCTTTGGCTAGCCTGATTTCTAAAAATAATCTCAATCATACCTTCTGGTGTTTAAATGCCAATTCAGGTGATACCGGAGGTATTCTGCAGTATGACTTTAAAACGATTGATACTGCTAAGCTTGCCCTGGTTCAACCTACGTTATGGAAGGACAGCAACGGAAAGTACATCGGACTCGACCATCAGGTCAACCTTGGAAAAACAGGTACGCATGTAGGGGGCGGAACTGTTGAAGTATTAATGGGGGATGTCAATGGTGACAAAACATTTGATGCCCTTGACCTTGCCAGTATAAAAGCTTACTTGTTGAATCCTTCGACAGTCATATCACTTAAGGCTGCTGACTATAATGAGGATGGAGGGGTTAATGCCCTTGACTATGCAGCAATTAAAATTGCACTGCTTCATCCGCCTATACACTAATAGGTCTGTTGTTGGAATAATAAAAAGAGTAAATAAGGAGATGCAATCATGAAAAAAAATTTAGCGATAGTTTTAGTTGTTTTATGCGGGTGTATTATTTTTACCGCCGGCGGCTGCTCTAAGAATTCATCTAATGATGAAACATCATCGGTTAAGGCGGATTCAACTATCAAGACGGATTCAACTGCTAATACGGATTCAACTGCTAATACGGATTCAACTGATAAGACTGCAAATGCCTCAGTTAAGGCTGAAGGCGGAAATATGGAAATCAGCGTCGGTTCAGTTAGCGGTGAACCGGGATCAACCGTCACATTGCCTATCAATATTAAGACACTGCCTAAAAAAGGTGTTGGCAGCTGTAACTTCAATATAAAATATGATACTAAAGTACTGGAGGCAGTTGATGTAAAGCCGGGTAATATAATAGCTAATGCTGCAAATATTGATTTTTCGATTATTGATGTTACAGGCATGATTAATTTCCTGTTTACCAGCAATAACAACGGTAAAAATTCAATAGAAAAAACAGGTGAATTTTTACAGGTAGAATTTAAAATTAAAAAAGATGCAAAACAAGGATCTACAGTAGTAGATAGAGGTACTGCCGGGACTTTTGGAGATACAGCATTGAATAAAATCAATGTTAAATTTTCAGGAGGCAATATTACCGTAAAATAATTTTTTCAAAAATATACTTGGGGGGAAGTCATTATGAAGATGAGCAGGAAAATCTTGATTTTTATACTGGCAGTAATAACTGTACTGTCCCAATCGATTTTTACAGTCTCAAGCTTTGCTGCAGGCACAGCTTCGGCTTCTTATAATTATGGAGAAGCATTACAGAAATCGATTCTGTTCTATGAGGCCCAACGCTCAGGATCCCTATCTACTTCCGCTATTCCCACACGTATTACCTGGCGTGGAGACGCTCAGCTGACAGACGGGCAGAAGGAAGGACTGGATCTTACAGGAGGTTGGGTAGACGCGGGAGATAATATAAAATTCGGGATTACCTGCGCATATTCTGCTACTATGCTGGCTTTCAGTGCGGTTGAGTATAAAGACGCATATGAAAAAAGCGGCCAGATGAAGTGGCTTCAAAATCAACTCAGATGGATAAACGATTACTTTATTAAGTGCCATTCGGAGCCGAATGTTTATTGGGCTCAGGTTGGCATGACCGCAAATGACCATAATAATTGGATACCCATTGAAGTAACCCACCTGATGAATGACAGGTCTGCGATTAAGCTGGATGCTCAGAATCCGGGTACAGAGGTTGCTATGGATACGGCTGCTGCTATGGCTGCATCCTCCATGGTTTTCAGAGCTTCTGATCCGTCATATGCTGACAAATTGCTGAAACATGCCGAAGAACTGTATGCGTTCGGGGACAAATACAGAGGCAAGTTCTCGGATACCATCCAGAAAACAGATCCTCAGGGAGCGGCTGCTTATACCTCGCACAGTGGTTTTAGCGATGAACTGGTTTGGGGATCCATATGGTTATACAAAGCTGAAGAAGCCAAATTATCGGGCTCCGGTTCAAATTATCTGAGCAAGGCAAAAGAATTTTACACAGGGATCGCCAAACAGGCTAATCAGACTGTTCACCAATATAAATGGGCTCACTGCTGGGATGACAAATCTTACGGAAGCTATATTCTCATGTCTCAGATATGTCCAGAGAATGCAGAATACAGGCAGGATGCTGAGCGCTGGCTGAACTGGTGGACTGTAGGGGGAACAGAAAACGAAGCAGACGGTACTCGTGTGCCGTATACTTCGGGAGGACTTGCAAGACTTGATGATTGGGGTCCGTTAAGATATGCTTCAACAACTGCATTTTTTGCGTTTGTCTACTCGGACAAGCTCACTGATTCTACGAAAAAGGCACGTTATCACGACTTTGCTGTTAAGCAGATCAATTATGCTTTGGGTGATAATCCTCTAAAAGAGAGTTATGAAATCGGTTTCGGTTCAAATTACCCGCAGCATCCGCATCACCGTACAGCACACAGCTCATGGGGGCAGAAGATGGATACACCTGCAGAGCACCGCCATATACTCTATGGAGCGCTTGTCGGAGGCCCTTCCTCAAGTGATACCTACAATGACTCAATAAACGATTATGTAGCCAATGAGGTTGCAATAGATTACAATGCGGGCTTTACCGGAGCACTTGCGAGAATGTATCAGGAATTCGGAGGGACGCCAATTCCGGATAGTAATTTCCCGTTGGCTGACAAGCCTCATGAGGCAAAGGATGAATGGCCGGTTTTTGCAAAAACCTACTTCAACGGCACCGATGGAACACAATTCTCCATTTCGGTAGAGAACCGTTCCGCATGGCCTGCACGTCCAAGCAACCAGTTGAAGGTCAGATACTTCTTTACTCTGGATGCAAGTGATATCAGTGATTTAACCATAACGGCTCCCGATTGGGTGAAAGTAAGCGGTCCGACTGAGTGGGACAAGGCCAATAAGATATACTACTATACTCTTGACCTATCTGCAAAATATATTTACCCGGGTTATCGCTGGGAAGCAGGCGGGCCGGAAATTGATTTTACTATAAAATCCAAATCAGGGCATTGGGATTCGTCAAACGATTGGTCATACAAAAATTGGGACTCCACTTATATTAACGGCACACGTCAATATGCCCCTAATATGCCTATATATGAAGGGGACAACTTTAAAAAGCTTGCAGGAAACGAACCCACCGGAGGTGAAAAAAAGGCAACTAATCTGTCACCTGTCTATCCTCAGGGGGAAACGAAGTTTAATATTGTAAAGTCAAAAATAGTGCAGGTGAAGCTTACAGATCCTTCAGGAAAAGGTATAGCCGGTAAAACTGTAGTATGGGAAGGAAACGGTGGTACATATTATGAAGTTATGGTGCAGCCTTCCTCATCTGTTACGGATTCCAACGGAATAGCAACAGGAGAAGTCCAGGTAGCTCTGCCGGCAAGTTCGGATAATAAGGTCATTACGGTAGATACCTATATTACAGCAAGTTTTAAAGGAGATACGGAATATTTGAATTCAGGATGTAATGCCAATGTCTATGGTGAATTTACCATGAGCTATTTATCCGGGGATGTAAACATGGATCAAAGGGTAGATGCCATTGACTATGCGGTATTAAAACAATTTCTGCTTAAGATGAGTGGTATTTCAATAGATGAATTGGCAGCAGACATGAATAACGATGGCCGTGTTGATGCCCTCGATTTAGCACTGTTAAAAATAAAGCTGCTTGAACATAAATAATTACTTTGACATTCCAAGCTGCTTATATTAAAGAATAGTTTAATGTTGATGAAGAGGTGGTGATCTCTTGAAAATTAAGTCATTAGTTAAAAAGACATTACCTGTGGTTATGGCTGCAACGGTTATGTCTACTGCCCTTATAGGTTCAAATGCATATGCAGGCCCTACCAAGGCGCCCTTCAATTATGCCGAGGCGCTGCAAAAATCCATATACTTCTATGATGCAGAAAAATGCGGCCCGGGAGTAACCGGCGGGAAGCTTGAATGGAGGGGCGACTGCCATACTGAAGATTGTAATGTGCCTTTAAAGCCTTTAGGTGCGGACTCCACGGGAACAAACATGTCTCAGGAATTTATAGACAAAAACAAAGCTGTTCTGGATCCGGACGGAAACGGAACCCTTGACCTTCACGGAGGCTTCCATGATGCGGGAGACCACGTAAAATTCGGATTACCTCAGTCGTATGCAATGTCTACTCTGGGATGGGGTTTCTATGAATTCAGGGATTCCTTCAAGGAAATAAAGGAAGAAGACCACATGATTGATATTCTTAAATGGGGAAATGATTATTTCCTTCGTTCAACTTTCCTTGACGGTAATGGTGAGGTAGTAGCATTCTGTTATCAGGTTGGTAACGGTGATATTGACCATAGCTGGTGGCAGCCGCCTGAACTTAATTTAAAGGATAAGGTCCAGAGACCTGCATTTTTTGCAACGGCAGAGAAACCCGGAAGCGATCAATGCGGCGATGCCGCAGCTTCTCTTGCAGTTAATTATTTGAATTTTAAGGATACAGAACCGGCATATGCAAAGAAATGTCTTGATACAGCAAAGGCCCTTTACAGATTTGCAGTCAAAAATCGTGGTATAGGCTATTCTGGCGGATATTACGGTTCTGCATATGATGACGATGAGCTTTCCTGGGCAGCAGTCTGGCTTAGTATTGCAACAGGGGAAAAATCCTACATTAACGATATAGATGCTGTATCCTCAGATGGACATTTTACCGGTTATCTGGGGAAGATTATCAAGTCTACACAGGATAATTGGCAGAACATATGGGTTCATTCCTGGGATACGGTATGGGGAGGCGTTTTTGCAAAGCTTGCGCCGCTCACCAATTCTACAAGGTACTGGTATATTTTCAGGTGGAACCTTGAGTACTGGTCAGGAATACAGCATGAGAATCCTTCCGATCAAACCTTTATGGCCGGAACACCTGCAGGCTTCAAGGTAGTTAATACATGGGGTTCGGCTAGATATAATTCAGCAGCACAATTATGTGCGCTGGTTTATTCCAAGAATACGGATAAGATGGATGTTTCAGATTGGGCAAAAAGTCAGATGGACTATATCCTTGGTGACAATCCCATGAACAGGTGCTATGAGGTGGGGTATTCAGACATATCTGCAAAGCACCCTCACCATAGAGCAGCACACGGCTCGAAAACCCTGAGTATGAACGACCCTGTGGAGCACAGACATACGCTTTGGGGGGCTCTGGTTGGTGGACCGGATTCTAAGGATAATCATGTAGATGATACAACAGACTTTGTTTCCAATGAAGTAGCTGTTGATTATAATGCCGGTTTCGTAGGTGCACTGGCCGGATTGTACAAATATTACGGACAAGGGCAAAAACCGTTGGAAAACTTCCCGCCGAAGGAACCGAGCAGTATTGATTTTTATGCCGAATCCAAACTTGAGCAGGAAAATGCCGAAAGAACACAGGTAACTGTCAAAATTCACAATGAAACCTCCAGACCGCCTCATTATGTGGACGGATTAAAGTGCAGATATTTCTTTGATATATCTGAAATGATAAGTGCCGGACAGACTATCAAGGATGTAGATGTCCAGACCATGTATGATGAGTCAAAAGCATCGGATGGCAAGCCTGCTGCGATCAAGGGGCCTTTTGCATGGGATGAAAGCAAGGGTATCTACTATATTGAAATTGATTGGACCGGCTGCAGCTTTTATGGAGATCGTGAATATCATTTTGCACTTGTCGCAAAACAGGATTCCAATTGGAAAACACACTGGGATACCACCAATGACTGGAGCAGGAGCGGTATAACCAACGAATATGCGGTGAATCAAAATATTTCGGTATACCTGGACGGCGAGAAGAAGTTTGGAAATGAGCCGGAGAATGTTACAACCAAGCCTGGTGACTTGAATGGTGACAAGACTGTTGATGCTTTGGACTATGCAATGATGAAGATGTACTTGCTGAATCCGGTTTCTCCTGTGGACAAGAGCATTTGGGATCTCAATAACGATAATCAGGTTGATGTGCTTGATATGGTTGCATTAAAGATGATTCTGCTTGATAGGAAGCCAATTTGATCTATTAATAAATATCATGAGGTGAACGAGTATGAGGGTTGTTAAGAGTAAAATATGTCTTTTACTGGCAGTTGTCATAATACTGGTTGCTGCATTGCCTACGCTCTCTTATGCTGCAGGAACTTTTAAACTGGGTGATGTAGATAATGACTCTGTAGTGACTGCACTGGATATGGCTCTTGTTAAACAGCACCTGCTGAAGTCAATCACTCTGACGGGAGATGCATACAAAGCTGCTGATGTAAACGCAAGCGGCAGCGTGGATGCTCTTGACTTGGCTGAAATCAAGCAGTACCTGCTTAAGATTATTACCAAATTCTCAGGGGAAACAGACAACGGCGTAGGCATTACCTGGATGGATGGGAAAAAGCTCTACCCTGTAGGAGTTAATTATGCATGGTATAACTGGAGCTATGAGTTTACCGATAATAACTGGAGCTCCAATTTCAGCCGGATTAAGAGCGACCTGGATACAATGGCGACAAAGGGTATCCATTCACTCAGGTGGTGGGTGTTCCCGGATCTTGCATACGGCCCTCTTTGGGCTGGAACACAAGAAGGCAGCCTGTGCACGGGACTCCCTGAAAATTGGGTGAATCATATGAAAGAAACTTGTGACTATGCACTTTCGAAGAATATTAAGATTTATTGGACAATAACCAGCTTTGACTGTGCAAGGGGGGATGACACCGTAGATCATGACGATATCATAGATAATCCTACAGTCCTCCAAAGCTTCCTTGACAATGCAATGAAACCTATATTACAGGCATTGGGGAATCATGAAGGTGTTATGGGCTGGGATATCATTAATGAACCGGAATGGATCGTCAAAGCAGAAGATCATGGTGAACCTAACAACAAGGGAGAAATTTTCCCGCTTTCAGCAATGAGAAATTATATTAAGACAACTTGCGCTTATATTCATCAGTATGCAAAGCAGCCTGTAAGCTTCGGAAGTGCCAATATGAAATGGCTGGGCGCACAATATGACCTATGGGATGATTTGGGACTTGATTTCTATGACTTCCATTGGTATGACTGGGCTACACCGTATTTTAATCCGGTTACGACTCCGGCTTCGTCTCTTAAGCTTGACAAGCCCGTAATAATCGGGGAAATGATGCCCGACACGGCAACGTCATCTCTTAAAATGAGTCACAAGCAGGTTTTGGATGCCATAATTAAGAACGGTTATTCGGGTTATATGCTGTGGTCATGGAATGACGGGGCTTTTGACTGCAAACCTCACATCGGAACCGATTTTATCGATTTCCAAAAAGAATACCCGGACATTGTAAGATAACAAAACCATTACCCTACATATCCGGTAGTATAGGCTAAATAAAAGGAGGAAGAAACAATGAATTGGAAAAAATTTAAACGTATTGGATCAGTAATGCTTAGTACAGCAGTAATAGCTGCTACCATTATTCCTTCAAGTATTGCTGCTAGCGCAGCGAGCTTTGATTACTCATTGGCTTTGAAGGATACAATCATTTTCTATGATGCCAACAAGTGCGGCAAGGATGTTGCTGTTAATAACTTTTTCAGCTGGAGAGGAGCATGTCACACTACTGACGGAAAAGATGTTGGATTGGATTTAACAGGCGGTTATCATGATGCAGGCGACCATGTAAAATTTGGTCTGCCTCAAGGATATGCGGCCTCTGTTTTGGGGTGGTCAATATATGAATTCAAAGATGTATTTGACTCAACCGGAAATACAACAAAAATGCTTCAGCAGCTGAAGTATTTCACAGATTATTTTATGAAATGCCATCCTAATGCCAATACCTTTTATTATCAGTTTGGCGATGGAAATACAGATCATGCATATTGGGGAGCACCGGAGGCACAGCCCGGAGACAGACCAACCCTTTATAAAGCGGATGCAAGCACTCCTGCATCGGATGTCCTCGGTGAGACAACAGCAGCTCTTGCACTTATGTATCTGAATTATAAAAGTGTTGACGCTACCTATGCGAATAACTGCCTGAAGGCTGCAAAGGAACTGTATGCAATGGGTAAGGCAAACCAAGGTGTCGGCAACGGCCAATCCTTCTACCAGGCTACCAGCTATGGGGATGATATGGCATGGGGTGCTACCTGGCTCTATACTGCAACAGGCGACAGCTCATATTTGGCAGATGCAGAAGTATTTATAACAAAAACTAATACAAGGGGAGAAGACAAGTTCAATGACAGATGGACAATGAGCTGGGATGACATGTATGTACCTGCGGAAATGAGATTGTCACAGCTCACAAACACTCAAAAATACAAGGATGCAGTATTGTATAACTTCAATTACTTTAAAAATGAACTTAAAAAGACCCCCGGAGGACTTGCATATCTTGACGTTTGGGGAGCTTGCAGATATGCTGCTGCAGAAGCTATGATGATGCTTGTTTACTCAAAGCAGACAGGAGACACAACATATAATAGTTTTGCCAAGTCGCAGGTTGATTACATTCTTGGAAATAACCCTGCTAACATGTCATATGTAATCGGTTTCGGGAGCAAATGGTGCATACATCCCCATCACAGGGCAGCAAACGGCTATACATACGCAAACGGGGATAATCAGAAGGAAGCAAAAAATTTGCTGTTAGGTGCTATGGTAGGAGGACCTCAAAGTAATGACGTTTTCGTTGATTCTGGGACAGAATATCAATATACCGAGGTAGCACTCGATTACAACGCAGGTATTGTTGGTGCAATAGCCGGTGTTATCAAGTTAAACAACCCGACGAATAACTCAACTATTAGTCCGACAGCCGCAAACTTTGATAAGACTGCACAAAAAGATGTCAACGTAACAATGACTTTGAACGGCAATACCTTTAATGGCATTAAAAATGGTTCAACCACTTTGGTTTCCGGAACAGATTATAAAGTTTCAGGAACAACAGTGACCATTTTATCGGCATATCTTGCAAAACAGCCTATTGGGACTACCGATCTCATATTTGATTTCAGTGCGGGTACGGATCCCGATATTTTAATAACAGTATCAGGCACGCAGGGACTCAAGGGTGATCTTAACAACGACAATGCATGTGATGCCATTGACTTAGCTCTTATGAAGCAATACCTTTTAAGAATTACAGTTGACATTAATCTTAAAAATGCGGATATGAATGACGACGATCGTATTGATGCTATTGACTACGCACTTATGAAAGGGTTTTTACTTACTAGGGGCAAATAACAGATAATAAAATAATTGAACTAAACTTCATGAAAAACTTTTATGCAGTACTCTGCAATCATATTAATATGCGGGGTACTGCATGATTTTTAATCCTAGAAAAATAGTAGGTGGTGTTAAGATGAAAAAGGTATTGAAAACACTCATGGCTTTGCTGCTTATTCTACAGTTGGCTTTATTCATTCCGGATATGGGGATTGCCGCCGCTTCTGCCGGAAACGGAATTGTTACAGTCAGCGGAACTTCTTTTATGCTGGACGGAAAACCATTTCGTTTTGCAGGCTGCAATAATTACGACCTGTTTACTTACGGTGATGGGTCAAATACTGCTACACAAGAGGATATAGAAACAAAATTTATGAACAAGGCAAGAATAGATGAAATGATGAGCAATATGGAGAAGGATGGAGTCAAGGTCGTAAGAACATGGGGCTTTTCCCATGAAACCTGGCATGGGTTCGAACCTCAAAAGGGAGTTTATAATGAGGCACAGTTCATGCTCTTTGACTACATACTCGAATCGGCAAGATTACATAACATTAAGGTAATCATTGTGCTTGAAAACTACTGGGAAGCATATGGCGGTATTGATACAAGACTTAAATGGGAAGGCCTTCCGGGGGTGTCCCATCCAAATCGTGCGGTATTTTTTACTAATGAAGGCTGTAAAGAGCAATATAAGAATTATGTAAAACATTTCGTTACAAGGATCAATCATTATACAAACAAACCGTATAAAGACGACCCGGCCATTTTTTCATGGGAATTGATGAATGAACCGAGATATCAGGATGTCAGCAAAGAGGAGAATGTCAGCGGGACAACATTAAGGGCATGGGTTGACGAGATGGGTAAGCTTATAAAAGACCTTGATCCAAACCATATGGTAAGTGCAGGCCTCGAAGGTCAAGCCTCAAAGTATGGCTATGGGGCGGACGCAGGAAATCCTTTTGTCTATATTCACCAATCGCCCTATATAGACTTTACTACTGCACATCCGTACCCGGACGAAGCGTGGGCCGGTTTGAGCCCTGCACAGGCCGCTTCGCTGGTAGCTGCATGGATTAATGATTCACATAATGTGGTTAAAAAGCCCTTTGTTATGGAGGAGTTTAATACCTACAGCAAAAGAGAAGAATACTGGAACGCAATGTATGGAGAAATAGAGAAGCTGAATGCTTCAGGAGATTTGTTCTGGGACTATGCCTCTTATTCAGGCGGATTCTATATTACCCATGGAGATCCCATATTGGAAACAGTATTTGCTTCCCATGCAGCCAAAATGGCACAGGATGTGCAGGGTGTTCCGGGAGATGTAAATAATGACAAAACGGTTGACGCTCTTGACTATGCACAGCTGAAAATATACTTGCTGGCTCCGAATAATACAGTCATTAATCAAAAGAATGCAGACATGAACGTTGATGGAGCGATTGACGCCCTTGATTTTGCACAGTTAAAAATCTTACTGCTTGATCGTAAATAAGAAATAATAAAGGAATATAAAAAAGGAGGAATTGAGCATATGCTTAGGAAAATTACAGCTTGCCTGTTTTCTCTCATCCTAATAAGCTCATTAAGCATGCCACAGCAAAGCACAGCTGAGTCAGGAAGGCAAATGGAATACCTGAACAGAGGGATTGTAGCTGTTAAAGTCAGTAATGGGGTGTTTGTCAGCTGGAGGATGCTTGGAACCGATTTGAATTCAATAGCCTTCAATCTATACAGGGACGGTAAGAAAGTAAATTCATCGCCAATTACTTCAAGTACCGACTATTTGGATTCTGCCGGAACAACAAACTCGGCATATTATGTCCGTCCTGTATTATATGGGGCTGAGCAGTATCCATTGGAGACAGCGAAGGTATGGGCTCAGAATTACTTACCCGTACCCCTTCATATTCCTGATGGCGGTACTACGCCGAGCGGGGAGAACTACACATACAGCGCAAACGACTGTTCTGTCGGTGACCTGGACGGAGACGGCCAATACGAAATAGTTCTGAAATGGGATCCATCCAACGCAAAGGATAATTCTCAAAGCGGATACACCGGCAATGTATATCTGGATGCATATAAATTAAACGGAACCCAGCTCTGGAGGATCAATCTCGGGAGAAATATCAGGGCGGGTGCACACTATACACAGTTCATGATTTATGACCTCGACGGTGACGGCAAATCGGAGGTCGCCTGCAAAACAGCTGATGGCACCGTAGACGGCAAGGGAAAGGTTATCGGCAGCAGCTCTGCGGATTACCGCAATTCCGGCGGCTACATATTGTCGGGACCGGAATACCTTACAGTATTCAACGGGCAGACAGGTGCCGCATTAACAACGGTTAACTATGAACCGGCCAGGGGAACTGTTTCTTCCTGGGGAGACGACTATGGTAACCGTGTAGACCGCTTTCTGGCGTGCATAGCATATCTTGACGGAACCAGGCCAAGCCTTGTCATGTGCCGCGGTTATTATACGAGGGCGGTTCTGGTGGCATACGACTGGAGGAACGGAACTCTAACAAAACGGTGGACTTTTGACAGCAGCAGCGGTTACTCCGGTTATGCCGGGCAGGGCAACCACAACCTGAGCGTTGCGGATGTGGATCAGGACGGAAGGGATGAAATAGTATACGGCGCCTGCTGCATCGATGACAACGGCAAAGGCTTGTATACGACCGGACTGGGACATGGCGACGCGATGCATGTCAGTGATATGGATCCGAACAGGCCGGGCCTTGAGGTATGGGATGCTCATGAGGTAGCAAACAGCACCGCAGGCTCAGAATACCGTGATGCAAAAACCGGAAAATTAATCTGGGGCCTTGCGTCAACAAAGGACAACGGAAGGGCTCTTGCTGCGGACATAGATCCGAAATATCCGGGCTTCGAAATGTGGGCTTCGGCTACAGATGGAGTTTATAACGTCAACGGCAGCAAAATCTCCTCAACCAAGCCTTCAATCAACTTCCTTTGCTGGTGGGACGGGGACTTGTCCCGAGAATTGCTGGATGGTACAGGGATAACCAAATGGACCGGAAATGGGGTCAGCAGTTTGCTTACAGCCGATGCCTGCGCCTCAAACAACTCCACCAAGGCAACACCATGCTTGAGCGGGGATATCCTGGGAGACTGGCGAGAAGAGGTTATTTGGAGAACGACAGACAGTAAGTACTTATACATTTACACGACAACAACCGCAGCCAATAACAGAATCTATACATTAATGCATGACCCTCAATACAGGCTTAGCATAGCATGGCAAAACGTGGCCTACAATCAGCCGCCGCATACCGGCTTTTATCTGGGAACAGGCATGGCGCAGGCGCCGCAGCCGTATATATATACACCGCATCCCGGCGTTGTACTGGGAGATGTCATTGATGACAAGACGGTTGACGCACTTGACTATGCGGCGTTAAAAATGTACCTGCTGGATTCAAGTACAGTCATAAATTATGAGAACGCAGACATGAATCAGGATGGAATTATTGATGCGCTTGATTTCGCACAGCTGAAAATGCTGCTGCTCAAATAGGATAGATAACATCAGAAAGTACACATAAAGGGGTTGCTGTATAAATATGCAGGGATCCTTTTTTTGTATATGGTAATCCTTTCTGTCATTGACAAATCTCCGGACATTCATAGATGGATTTAAAATTATGACAAAATATTCTATTATATTTCTTAATAACATTTGTTATAATATAATACAAATTCATTATTATCTAAAATTGTCAAGATGTATTCAAATTTCCCATTTTTTATTTAAAAACGCCTTTCAGTAAGAAAGGAGGCATACCGCATTCCTATTTCTTGGAGTTATAAAATTTTCCTAACATTGGTTAAATGGTTGTTAAATTCCGAAATGCAAGCATTTATAAATTAACTTATTAAGGGGGAAAAGTATGAAATTTTTTTACTCGCTAAAATTCAAGCTAATACTTACAATAACGTGTGTAGCCCTTATTCCGATTATGTTTTTGTCTCTATTGCAGTTAAGTCAGTTTAATCGAACATTATCAAACAATATTAAAAAGCAGATGGATATAATAGCTAAAACAAATTCTGACAATTTTAATTCCTGGATAGACAGGAAGGTTCTGACACTTGAAAATATTCTGAAAGCCCATCCGGAATTCAGCAAGGCAGATGCGGTTAAGATTAATTCCATACTTAAACCAATCCGGGAAAGTGATTTGGAACTGGAGACAGCAGTATTTATAGATAAAGACGGTAATGCAATCAGTATAAAAGATAACAGTGTTATAAACCTTTCTGAAAGGGAGTATTTTCAAAAGGCCAGAGATACAAAAAAGACATATATAAGCGACGTTCTTGTAAGTAAAGTAACAGGAAATAATGTTATAACGGTTGCAGTACCTGTTTTTGATGAAAGCGGCGGCTTTCAAGGTGTAATCTTTAGCCAGCCTGCAATAAAAGCTTTAGAAAACATACTTGGTAAAATAAACGTTGAGAAAACCGGAAGCGCTTTTATGCTGTCAACCAAAGGGGATTACATATTTTCCAAGGATTCTAAAAGAATAGGGAAAAACTATAAGGATTATATAAAAGATAAGAGTACGGAAAAGATATTTAATGATGATGTCCTATCAAAGAATGAGGGAACGGTTTCATACAAGAATGATGATGGCAAGGATGTACTGGCAGCATATTCTACTGTGCCCATTACCGGATGGAAGATAGTGGTGGAAGCTCCTTCCGGTGAAGTTTTTAAGGAATTTAACCAGACTATGTTGTCTACAATCATAACAATATTAATAATTATAATCCTTGTAATTTTATTATCAATCTTTATGTCAGGTTTTATAGCCAAGCCTATTAAATTAGCGGCGGAACATTTAAGCAATCTGGCTAATAAGGATTTTACCGTGGAGGTACCTGGAAAATATCTCAGGAGGAAGGATGAAGTCGGATTACTTGCCAAGTCAATGGATACTACGAGTAAATCAATCAGGTCCATTCTCCAGAATATTATCAGTGAGGTTCATGGAATGAAGGATAATGTTACGGTTTCATCGCAGAATTTGTCTGAGTTGGTTTCACAAATGGAGGATGTATCCGCGACTACCGAGGAGATGTCTGCCGGAATGGAGGAAACAGCTGCATCAGCGGAAGAAATGAGTGCTACATCAACCGAAATAGATAGTGCAGTAGACTCTATTGCTGAAAAAGCGAAAAATGGTTCCTTAATATCTAAGGAAATCAGCAAACGTGCACAGGTTCTGAAAGAAAATGTTTTGAATTCACAAAAGTCTGCTCAAGATATCCATTTAGACATAGACAATGATATAAGAGCCTCAATTGAAAAGTCAAAGGCTGTGGAACAAATCAACGTACTAACCGAATCCATATTGCAGATTACCGATCAGACCAACCTGCTTGCATTAAATGCTGCTATAGAAGCGGCAAGGGCTGGAGAAGCGGGCAGGGGATTTGCAGTTGTAGCTGAAGAAATCCGTAAATTGGCGGAAGATTCAAAAAACACTGCAAATGAAATTCAACAAATTACAAAGCTTGTAGTTAACGCGGTGCAAAGTCTGACGAAAAGCTCCGAGAAAGCCTTAAACTTTATCGATACAACAGTAATAAATGACTATAAAACAATGGTAAGTACAGGAGAGCAATACCATAAAGATGCTGAAGCCGTACAGGAATTAGTAACAGACTTTAGTTCAACCGCTGAGAAGCTAGCGGTGTCTATTGAAAGTATGACTAAAGCTATCAATGAAGTGACAATTTCCAATAGCGAAGAAGCACAAGGAACACAGAATATAGCAGAAAAAACATCGGATGTAATGCAGAGGGCGGCGAAGGTTGCAGACATGATGAAAGAGACTGCAAGCAGTTCTGAAAGGCTTGCTAAGGCTGTAGCAATATTTAAAATATAAGGTAGGTAAGATTTTGCAGTATAGGTCTGATTTCAATATACTATTGGGATCAGGCCTTTTTTGTTTTTACAGCGATTAAGAATTCAGACAAAAGCTGTAATTATACGTATTGAATAGCAGCATAAATATTGTGAGGTGTATAAATTGGTAAAATCAATCAACAAACGTGAAATGATTCATGAGGGAATATTTATTATTTGCTGTTCTGCGATTTCTTTGGCCTTAGGCTATTATACGGCATTGACAGTATTGCCTCTATTGCTTTTAACATTAGTATTCCGCATACCTTCAAGGGAAGCTATAGCGATACCCTCTTGCAAAACGCTGGCATTGGCTTTTCTGATTCCATACTTATTGATTTTGCTTCAAGGTATAATGACTGCTTTAAAGGTGTATAAAAGCCTTGATATAAGTGCGGACAATATAAAAATAGCGGTTAAGATTCTTGCATTGGCTTTTTCGCTGGTATTAATCAAGCTTTCAGGGTTTAGCCTTAGTAAATTCAATTGGAGCGTAACCCGGAAGCAGCTGTTTTTTACATTAGCTGTCGGCAGCATTATTGCTGTAGCATTTTTGCTGTTGGATGGTTCGAAGTTTGCAGGCAAATTTAATTACAGCATCCCTGACTATTTCCTGTACATACTACGGATTACAGTTTTAACAGCTTTCTTTGAAGAGCTGCTTTGCCGAGGGGTATTACTGTCGTGGCTGAAAGGCATCGGACTGTCTGAATCCAAGGCTAATATGCTTCAGGCATTCATTTTCGGAGTAGTTCACATGTTCAACTACCTTGGCAGCGGTGTAATTATCGCATTCTTGATCACATCCTCCCACATATTAATAGGTTATTTCTTTGGAAAGCTGTACTTAAAGACAAAAACACTGATACCGGGAATTATTATTCATATAATTTGGGATATTATTTAGCGGTTTGGATAAGGTTAGTTAATTCACCAGCGTACCTGAATGTGCAAAAAGGGAGTTTCTGCAAAAAAATTGCGGCACTCCCTTTTTGTATAAAGTAATTTTATATTTCATTTATTAAGCGGGTATTCTGCCCGCCTGTTTCCTTAATTACCCGGAATGGGCGTTTTAACAAGAGTTTGCCAGCTCTGTGCTATATTAAGAGGGTATCCCAGGTCACAGGTAAGCTGATTGGCTACATAGGCAATATGCCCCTGCATTTCCTTGGTCGCCGAAGTTGTGCCGTCATCATTTTTATCCCCGTCCATATAGAAGCTTCCAAACTGGTTTGTAAAGGCATCATACCATGCGTGACCGGTTTGGGTCCAGGAATATTGGCCATTCTTGACATCATGAGTAACCTGCCTTACGTATATAACACTTGGGCTTGTACGGGCACTTATAACATTATTGTAAGTGTTTACGGCATAGCTGCTGTAAAGCTGTGCCTGTATCTGAACTGAGCTGGCATAGCTCGACTGGGTTGGATCGCTGGTGTGAGGATCAACAAGTGCTTGCTCCTGGAGTAGGCTGAGATGGGTACTGGCAGCCGCTAGGAATACAGGGAGACTGGCATTGCTGAAGGACGACTGCTGGAGTATGCCTATTGCCTTATAGAAATCAAGTACGGGCTGAGAAAGCATATCGAACAACTCCTGCTTGGTAATCCCAGATTGATTTTTACGGGGTATATAGCTGCTCCGGATCCACTGCTGCAGTCCGTTTATTATACCATTTACCTGGTCTATGGTATTCTGGTCGACTATCTGCTGCACAATTTGGCTGATCTCCTTATATACCTGATCGAAATAGCTTGGAACCTGGTCGCCGACTACCTGATCAAATACACTTCCAAGAACAGAAGCACCTATTTCACCTGCTTTTCCCCCAAAGGTTCCCAAAAGTCCTTCCGCCAGTTTTTCAAATAGGTTTACGATCATTGAATTCGAGTCATTACATACAAGGGCCTTATGTTGTACATCCGCCTTTTTAAAGCTGACATTTCCATCGGATACCTCCAGCTCTTCGAATACATAATAGAGCTCAGCCATGTTGGTGGTGCGTCTGAGGACTGCACTGCCCGCCGGAATATCAAAGTACGGCCCTGTCAGGTATGTAAAGAAATCATCCTGTATGGTTTCTCCGTCAAGAAGAGGAGAATTCTTTGCAAGAGTTTGATTAGCGCAGCGCATCCGAAGCTTGATCTTTGCAATTTGTTCTGCAGTAGCATGATCCTTCATGCTGTTGTATAAGAAAATAGGCACTTCCGCCGTTCCCATTTTACTTAACATTTTTTCAGCAGCATTGTTGATCTCATCAGAGGATGCCGCATCCGTCCTTCCCGGGAATGCTATAGATGCTGCTGTTAGCTTGGCTTTTATATAACCCGCCTTGTCTTGTGCGAATACCTTTCCAAATATGGTATACATTTAGTCTGCTCCTTTCAAATGGTTAAATTATATTCATAATGCAATAATGCACCTGGATAACAACTATTCAATATTTTACCATAAAATATCAGATTTTACGACATAAATTTCTCGCTTGCATATAGAATACGAATGTGTTATTCTATCTCTAATACAAATACATTTGTGCGTCTATCATGGACAGAGTGGAGGGATGTTGTTTGAAAACTATCAAAATAGGTTTTTTAGGACTTGGCGTAGTTGGTTCTGAGCTGGTTTCTATCATTCAAAACAATAGGGAACAAATGCGCGAAAGATACGGTATTGATCTGGAACCTGGCAAAATTTTTGTTCAAAACCCGGAGAAAAAGAGGAGTATTGATACTACCGGACTGCATTTAACCACAAACGCTTATGATATCATTAATGATAAGAAAATAGATATTATATGCGAATGCATAGGCGGGGCCGGAACAGAAAGAACGAGAGAATATATTGTTAAAGCAATCGAAAACGGTAAGTCTGTTGTATTATCGAGCAAAAAAGTTTTGGCTCTTTATGGCATGGAAATCCTGGAATTGGCCAGCAATTATAATGCAGCAGTTAAATTTGATGCAACGGTTGGAGGCGGAATCCCTGTAGCTAAAATTATAAAAGAATGCTTTAAGGGTGAGAAAATCAAGAAGGTTATCGGTATACTGAACGCTACCTCGAATTTCATATACAGCAAAATGGAGAAAGAAGGCTTAACCTTTGAAGATGCCCTGAAAAAGGCACAGGAGCTTGGGTATGCAGAAAATGACCCTTCAGAAGACATTAATGGCTTTGATGCCTTATACAAGACGGTTATCCTGGTTTTGTTTTCGATGAAAAAATGGGTGGACATAAAAAAGGTCAGGACAACTCCTTTTTCAGACATAAATGTGCAGGACATGAAATATGCCAGGGAACTGGGCTATCAGATCAAGCCGCTGGCTATCGCAGAAATCGGGGATGCATTAATTTACCGGGTCGGACCCTGCTTGATCAGGGACAGCCATATTGCCGCAAATACCTTTAATAACAACAATATTATTGTGTTTGAAGGAACTAACAGCGGTACATTAGGATTCTACGGACAGGGAGCAGGTTCCAAACCCACAGCATCAGCCATGTTTGATGACCTGATCGGTATTACAGCTCAATATTTGAATGGAAGGCTCGATTTTTTCGGCAGTGAACTATATAATGGAATCAAAGCCGCAGATAATTTGCAGGAATATGAGAACAACCTGTATTGGAGGATCAGCGTTGATAACAAGATAGGCAGATTTGCCTTCATTGCATCAGTCATGGCTGAAAATGCAGTCAATATCGAAAAAATAATTCAAAAGGAAGAAGTGCAGGGCAGGATGGGTATTGTGCTGCTCACAAGCAGTGTGAATACTGAGACAATAAACCGGATATCGGCAGCATTTGAAACCAATAGCATTATAATTCATACTATTTTGCCGTTCCTGGAGGAATAAAACCGGGCAGAATAAATTAAAAATGGGGTGAAAACCATGCCTTACCTTCGAAACCAAATCGCTAAAAAGGCAAACATAAATGTTGAAACCTTGAGGTACTATGAGAATATCGGCCTGATGCCGGCACCGGAGAGAGATGCAAACGGCTATAGACAATATAATGATGAAGCCTTGAAGCTGCTTGAGATCATAAGATATTCCAAGTCATGCGGTCTTACCCTGGAAGAAATCAAAGACATCATGCCGATGTTCCTCGAAGTTAATAATGTTGACTATAATCTGATCGTTGAGCTTATCGATCAGAAAGTGAATGAGATAGATGAAAGCATTCTAAAGCTGCATCGTACAAAAAATACTCTGAATAAGGTTAAGGCCAGTATTCTGAATGGTGTGGAATGTCCCATAAAAACAACCTTGGATAAAATTTCTTATATATCGCAAAAAAATTCTTGACTTTGTAGCATACTACAAACCTTATAATCCTAATAACAGAGATTCTGAGAGAGGGATTAAATGGTGAAGGAGGATGCTGTAATGGATTTATATAATGCAATACAAAAAAGGATTTCAATAAGGAAATATGGGGATGAAACCTTTAATGAGGGCATCATCAGCCAAATCAAGCAAAAAATAATGTATGTCAAACCGTTATATAAGGGTATAAAGGTCAGAATAGAATTAATAGAAAACCCTGAAGAAGCAAATTCCATAGGCATGGGCTTTTTTTACGGCTTGGCTAAAATCAAAGCGCCTTATAGCATTGTCGCAATTTCGGAGGTTAAAAACGGCTATAAGGAGAATATAGGCTTCATGCAGGAGCAGCTTGTCCTTGAATTAACGGACATGGGCATTGGCACGTGCTGGCTGGGAACCTTTAACGGCGAGAGGATAAGGCAGTTATTAAGCCTTGGAGAGGATGAACAGATTACGAACGTTATTTCACTAGGCTATCCGCTTGCGGGGAGTTTTCGAAATAACGGCTTCAGGAACCTCCTTGGAAGCAGCAGGAAGAAGCCTGATGAAATGGCGTATTGCAATAACTGGGGTGAAAGTGCTTCAATGTACCTGTCCAAAAATCCGGCAATTAAGAAAGCTCTTGATTATTCAATATTAGCTCCTTCGGGAGGGAATAAACAGCCCGTATATGTACTTTTTAAGGATTCCCGTGTTTTATTTTTCGTAAAGAATAAAAAAAACGGTGTGGTTATCAATCCTTGGTCTGAGTTGGATGCGGGAATTTTTATAGCTCATTTCTACCTTTGCTGTAAGGAACAAAAAATTAACACATCATTTTTTAATGATCCGGATGTAAATGAAAACAGCAAAATTCCTGAGGAACTCAGTTATGTTATTTCATTAAAATTTAGTGATGGACATACATTATGATTTTAATCCCGCATTTCTTTTTGTATAATATAATTAACAGGTAAAGGAGATTGTGTTTAAAAGAAACAGAAGTTGGTTTAACTGTTTGCAGCCTGGAATAGCAGTACTATAGATGACAGGGGGATATTATGCCGCGTAAGGAAAGTCTGGAGAAGTTAATTTCAGGGGAAATGATTGCACCCAATCTAGCGGATGCTTTAAAGAACAACCCGGATTTCAGTGATTTGTTAATATACTTCAGCAGTAGGGGCAGGGCATATTGTCTGGTTGAAGGCTTCAGGTATGAAATAGAAATGGGAGAACCTCCAAGGGTACTTGAGCGTTACAAGATGAGCGAGGACTTGTTTCTGGGGCATGCGAATAATTTTTCTAAGCTTGCCGATAACGGCAGGTATTATTTTGAGCCTGTACAGGAGACCTTGATGAGAATTCCGGGGATTCTATCAGAGTATCTTATTCCTTTGGGATGGTTAGAAGGTTTCGCAAAATTAACAGATATGGAACTAGGCAGCCTTTTGGTTGCAATCGGGGAAGATCTGCTTAATGATATAAAACTGCAAAAAAATGAAGCCTGGAAACAAGAGGTGCCGGAATTGGGCATTTCTTGTGAAGGTGTTGCCAAAAAAACTCTTCAAGCCTGCAAAAGCTTTGTTCAAGGAGAAAATATCACAACTGAAGAGATTCATAATCTTTTGTGCAGTGAGGATTATACGGATATTGTTGAACTTACAACCCACATAGAAGATAGTGAGAGCGTTATACTGATAAAACATATTATCAATATTACTGCATATATACTTACACTTGCCTTTTACAAAGAGGCTGGAAAGGGCTGCTCCTTGCCGGAGATACTTGACAGCTTTCAGGGAGAGGATTTGTCGGATATATTTGTTACAGAGATTCTAGATATGGCACAGGATAAACTTATTAGCAAAGAAAAAATGGCACACGTTTTGGGCAAGGCTGAACCATGAACCAATTTTCGCTAACGGGGAGATAAAAAATGTTGGTCGCAAAAGCAAGAAACAACTATACAGGACAAAACGGTACAAGGATGAATTGTGCTCAATCAGTTGTATCGGCCTTTAAAGATATTTTTGGTCTGGAAGACGATATGATCGAGACCTTTAGGGCTTATGGCGGGGGAAGGGCTCCCGGAGGCCTATGCGGGGCTTATTATGCAGCTAAATGCATTATAGAAAAGGTTGACAAGGAAAAAGCCGCAGAGCTTGATAAATATTTCATCAGCCATGCGGGGGCATTGAACTGTAGTAATGTAAGAAGCCTGAAAAAGTTATCCTGTGTAGGCTGTGTAGAGAAGGGGTCTGAATTTTTAGAAAGTATAATGGATAAAAAAGATATTTAAACTCTGCAGGCAGCTTAATATCTTCATAGCGGCATATTCTTAGCATGAATGCTTAATGAATACTCTTTGCTGCCTTTGTCTGCAGATTCGTCAATAGTGTCAAGAGCTTTAACAGTGCCCCTTTTATGCACTGCGGCTATAGTATATAACGCTGCGGCAGAGGCAGTGACAGTAGCACAGATGATGTCTGTCATGGTATCCATCAGGCTGTCGTTCTGAAGATGGCATCCGAATAATCTGTCCACGGAGAATTCAAATATCTCCCAGCATCCTGCAACAGCCAAGGAAAAGAAAAAACTGAACAAAACCATCATGAGCTTATTTTCCTTATCTCTGTCGTCCTGATTGTCTATACGGCGGAACAGACTCTGGCCAACAAATAAAAACAAAATGCCGGATAACGAGTGCAGTATCTTGTCAAAGAAAAAGATCCGCTTATAAAAATTCAGTATCTCTGCAAGAAATATTGCCATAAAAATGAAAACAAGCATCGAAATTTTTATAATACTATGCAGATTTACATTTAAAAGCTTGGGAATGAACCTGTAGGCAATTAACAGGGCGGCCATGATCAGACATTTAAAGGCCTTTGCAGAGTTTCCTTGAATAATATAATATATAAGGCTTATAAAAGAGAGTGCGTACAAGGATAATTCAAATAGACTTGTTTTACTGCTAAAAATCTTTTTGTATAAGATGCCTCTGCTTGTAATCATAATTTTCCCCCTAAATGCGAAATATTAATCAATATTTAATTGTTAATAATCTAGAATACTTCGCAATAGGGCAAATTATTCTGGATTGTTTATATCTGATTCTTCTTTATATATTAAACTGCAAAATAAGACTGTCCTGAGTTATGTATGAGGACAGCCGCTTTAATAAATGGAAGTGCTTTATATATAAATATAATTATATAGTAATTATTTTTTTCTAATAGCTTATTATCAATAAATATCAGATTTATTTCCTTGACAGTTCAGGTTAAAAGTCGGATATAATTAACATAAAGGTATTAAGACAGGGTGATACAGGTGTTAGAGAAGGAATATAAGCAAAGAATCAGCCAGGCAATAACCTATATACGCAATAATGTTGACAGAAACCTTACTGTGGATGAAATCGCTGATTACTGCTGTTTCTCAAAGTACTATTTTAATAGGATATTCAGGTCTGTGGTAAATGAAAGCCTTTATTCGTTTATTAAAAGAATGAAGCTGGAAAGCGCGGCCTTCATGCTCAGGTCAAACCGGCGCACATCTATAACCGATATAGCCTTACTCGTGGGCTACAGCCCTTCAAATTTTGCAACTGCCTTTAAAGAGAACTTTGGCATGAGCGCTTCCGAATACAGAAAGGTAAACGAGGTGCCTGTAAAAGAATCGTATTTATCGGTAGTCGAGCATATCAAATCAATGAAGAAGGATAAAGACTGTTTCGCCAAGGTTGATCAAAAAATTAAAATTAAAACACTGAACAAATTGATTCTCGAGTATGAAAGGTTCATAGGCAATTATTTTGATTTGGCAGAACACTGGGAAAGGTTCTGCAACAGCGTTGAAGAGAGAAACCTAATGAATGAAGAAGCCAGATTTATCGGTATATCCTATGACGATCCTTTGATTACGGACGAAAACCATTGCATATACGATATGTGTATCACGGTCGAAAGGCAGCAGAGCGTGAATACTCATAAAATCGAAGGCGGAAAATACGCCTGCTATGAGTTTTTTGACAAACTGGAGAATCTTTCGAAGGCATATAATGAAATTTTTACTATTTGGCTGCCATACACAAAATATGATATTCGAAATGGAATGCCTATTGAAATATACCTTTCTCAAACTGATGCCGAGGGAAGGATGAGGATCGACCTTTGCATGCCGATTAAATAGGAAAAAAACGTCAACCGTTGGCTTTGGAATCCTGCGGTTTTTTCATGCCCCTTTAAAGCACGAATTCAGAAGTTTTTTTATTATTTGGGTATTAGAATCGTTTTGAGCTTAAATTTCGGAAGGAGAATGTCAAATGACTGAAATCAGTAAAGATCAAAATTTGTTCAAAACATTTCTAAGCTATTCGGTACCCTGTATAATAAGCATGTTCCTCACGTCGTTCATAACAATTGTTGACGGCTTCTTTATAGGCTGGAAGATGGGAGAAAAGGGACTTGCAGCCGTCAACCTCACTTTGCCGGTGCTTTATATCCTGCTGGCATTGACTATAATGGCGGGTGTTGGTGGTGTAACCCTCGGAGCGCAAAGCTTGGGCGCAAAAAACAATAGACAGGCAAGCCAAAGCTTTTCAATGTCGATTGCAGTAAACATAGCAGTAAATATTTGTGCGATGCTGGTGCTTGTACTCTTTAGGGACCCTGTAATTCATCTGCTCCATGCAAAAGGGGAAATGTATGGCTATGTAAAGGACTTTCTCGGCACAATGACCTTCTTCTATATATTCATGATGATGAACATGACCTTTTCAATGTTTATAAGGAGTGAAGGAAAGCCGCAGCTTTCTTTGTTCTTCGGGATTGCAGGTAATATACTGAACATTATACTTGACTACATTTTCATAATTAAGCTGGGCTATGGGATGAGAGGGGCTGCTTTAGCTTCAGGAATATCTGTGCTCATTCCCTTCATATTAAGCGTCTTGTACTTTATCTCCGGCAAGTCGGTTTATAAGTTTACAAGGTTTAAATTTACTTTAAGCGGCCTTGGAACTATGCTTTACAATGGGTCTTCAGAGTTTGTTGCACAAATATCCGGCTCAATAACTATCTCATTTTTCAATTATGTAATTATAGGAAGAATAGGGGTCGGCGGAGTCGCTGCAATGACAATAGTAGGGTATGTTTCCTTCATACAGAACATGGTGCTTACGGGGATTGCTGTCGGGGTGCATCCGCTCATAAGCTACCACTACGGGGCAAATAACCGTAAAATCATTTTGGGATTACTTTCAATAGCACTGAAGTCGGTTTTTGTAATAGGAATTACTGTGTTTATTGTTTCATTGGCTGGGGCGGACGGAATAGTAAGCCTGTTCTCCAAGAATGACGCAGGGCTGGAGAAGATAGCGGTTCCGGGCCTGCGGTTGTATTCAATAGCATTTTTACTTAACGGATACAATATTATAGCTGCGGCATACTTTACATCGCTTGGGAATGCCAAGGTGGCTGCACTGATTTCCATGCTGAGAAGCCTTGTGCTGATAATATTCTTTATTCTGGTTCTTCCGAGGATTATAGGCAATACAGGTATTTGGCTTACTGCGCCTCTTACAGAAGCAGTTACTTTCATACTGGCTTTTATGTGCATCAGGAGATCTGAAGCAAGAATGAGGGTAGAAAACACGGGGTGCTTTGTTGAAGCTTAATTAATGGCGCAGGGGGACGGTTCTGCCGCGACATTTCAAGAGGTTCGAAAATAAAAAATTCTTGAAACAGCAATGTGCATGCGAACTGCCCCTGCATTGCAATTTAATTTTAGTTTTGCCTGCCTTCAATAGCGCACAAAAGTATTGCTGCTGCCAACCCAAGCCTTTTATCAAGAATACCCGCAGTGTTTTTTGAAAAGTCAACAGCTACCTTCATGACAAAGGGGTTAAAATTCTGTTTAAAATCACAAACATTTGCTCCTCCGATTTCACAATGGAATTTTTGCGGGATCAGGTTTGTAAGAAATCGCCTTACCAGAGCTAGTGCTGTACCGTCTTCTTTGATGGTGCCGATATCGATATCATTCGTGTCGACCAAAATCCATTCGTCTCTTATAAGTGATTTTAATCCTTTTCTTCTTAAAGCACCTACCTTTTCATTTGTGATTGAATCAACCACATCGTAGGTTGCGGAGAAATCGAGGACTTTTCTTGCTTTAATACTAAGCAATTCTGTTTGCATATCCTCTCCTGTAAAAAGGCGGATATCCTCTTTCAATTTGAATGCCTTAAGTTTTGCATACATGACCACCTGATTATTTGGGTCATAAACATGGAAGACAGAACCGAACATTTTTAAAATCTTTTTTCTGATAAGGTATTGTGAATGATTATAGACGTCTGACATAAAACACCTCCGATTTTTAGTATTGTATATAATTCTACATATTTTTTACTAATCCTTCCACGTTTATAATCTTCTTAATACTTTAGATTTTCGCTTCAGAGCATAAAAGTATTTTTTTTTACCTAAAGAACCATTTTTTTTAAAATAAAATAATGTATTTGTAGAAGGAATTAATTGTATCTGGTAGAATATCTTTAGAAGTAGAGTTTCACTAAGAAGGAGAGAAGATTATGGATATGAAAAGATGTGAAAAGGGGCACTTTTATGATTCGGAAAGAACTCCATCCTGTCCCTACTGTAATACAGACATAAACGGAGGAATTAACCGTCCATTGAATTCCGATTTGGGTTCAAAGACAGTTGCGATTTCGTCTCAACAGAATGAAATAATAAAGGATCCGCCATTGCCTGCAGAGGATAGCAGCATATCGAAAACCATACCGATGAATTTCTCAAACCCGGTGAACCCCTCTCGTACCGATAATGAAAAGACAGTCGCTATAATGAGAAAAGACAAGGGCATAGACCCGGTAGTCGGATGGCTTGTTTGCACTGAAGGGGCAGACAAGGGCAGGGATTACCGTATCCGCGCAGAAAGAAACTTTATCGGGCGCTCTGAAAAAATGGATATTTGCATACGGGGCGATGATACCATCTCAAGGGAGTCTCACGCTGTTATAAGCTATGATGCCAGAAAGAATACATTCAGGCTCTTTCAGGGTGAAGGAAAAGGTATAGTTTACCATAACGATGAGGAAGTTATTACTCCGGTTGTATTGCAGCCGTACGACCTGATAGAAATGGGTAAGACAAAGCTTGTATTTATTCCTTTATGTGGGGAGCGTTTTAAATGGGAGTAAAGAGACTGCTTCTAATCTGCACTTTGGCTTTTCTGTTTTTGTTCAGCGGAATGATACAGTGTTTTGCAGCACCTTCAAAAATAGCTGTGGAAGCAGGATATGAGACATCTGCAGGCAGCATAGGCATCAAAGGCTCTGCTGTTTTAGGAAAGGACTCTGATAAAAAGGATTCAGCTTCTAAAAGTCAGAAAAATAAGAAGAATGACATAAAAAAGACCAATAGTAAAGCAAAAACCAAGGATAAAAATAAGTCTGAAGAGTCAATAGCATCAATAATTGATTTCGCAAGGGCTAATGCACTTTATATCGCTTTGGCTATAGCTCTTATAGTGTTGGCAATAATGGCAGTCTTAACATTGGGAAGAAAACGTAAGAAGGATGTGAAAACAGTCAGATATTTTAACAACCCTTCTGAGGAACCTGAAAAAAGAGGCATTTCTATCGGCAATGCGCAGCATATCGGTATGCGCGAGGATCAGCAGGATTCCTTTGCCGTTTCGGATATTAATAACAAAGAACTTGTAAAGCAAAAAGGTATATTTGCAGTCGTTGCAGACGGAATGGGAGGCCTCAGTAACGGAAAGGAATCCAGCAATATTGTAGTGTCAACGATGCTGGAGGATTTCTCTTCCCGATTAAATAGCAGATCCCTTCCCGAAGAGCTTAGGGAATCAGTGCTTCTTGCCAACCGGAGGGTAGGTGAGGCTTCAGACCTCAGGGATCGGCAAAGAAGCGGAAGCACAGTAGTGGCAGTTGTATTGAAGGAAAATCAGCTGTACTGGATTTCAGTCGGAGACAGCAGGATTTACCTATTCCGCAAGGGAAATGCATATCAGATTAACAGAGATCATGTCTACGGCTTGGAGCTTTACAGCGAGGCCCTTAATGGGACAATCGGAATGGAGGAAGCGAAAACTCATCCCGAGAGAAAGTCATTGACAAGCTACATCGGTTCACAAGCAATAGAAGAGATAGATCAGAATATAAAGCCTTTTCAACTTCTTCCCGGAGACAGGATAATCCTCTGCAGCGACGGAATATATGGTTCCGTAACCGAGCAGGAATTTAAAGAATGCCTTTCTCTCGAGCCTTTATATGCCGCTCAGGAATTGATAGGCAGGATAACAGCCAAAGGCTTTTCCAGTCAGGATAATATGACGGTAATTGTCATTGGTTATGATAATTGATTTTGTGAATGGAGAGATGCCGGTGAATTTTTTAACTTCAATCCTAACTAATCAAGGCGGCCGGGATAATAATGAAGACTATGCGGCTTATATTTGCCGGGACGGCTATGGAGCATGGATAGCAGCAGACGGTTTGGGGGGGCATCAAGCCGGGGAAGTGGCGTCAAAACTTGCGGCTGACACTGCCTTGAGTCGATTTGAGTCAAATCCGACTATATCCAAACAAGAAATAGAAGAGGTTGTAAATGCGGCCAACATGGCTGTAGTTGCGGGTCAGGCAGCTGACTTTAAGCATTCCGGAATGAGGACTACAATCGTGGGGTTGTTTTCGAACGGAGATAAAACCATATGGGCTCATGTCGGGGATTCCAGACTGTATTGGTTCAGGGACGGCAGGCTTATAGGACAAACAAGGGATCACAGCGTATCTCAGGCAGCAGTCGCATCCGGAGAAATAACAGCCGATCAGATCAGATTTCATGACGACCGAAATAAATTATTAAGGGTCTTGGGAACGGGGCCGGAGCTTAAAATCGAGATCACCGAGCCTTCAGCGCCCATTATGCAGGGTGATGCCTTTCTGCTTTGTACGGATGGCTTCTGGGAGTACATATATGAATTGGAAATGGAAATAGATCTGGCAAAGTCTGCAACACCTGACGAGTGGCTTAAATATATGTCGGGTAGGCTTTACGGACGGCTCGGCAAGGACAATGACAACTTTACGGCTCTTGCTGTATTTTGTACTTATGAGGGGGACGAGAGATGAAAAAATTCATTGCAGCCGTATCAACGGTTCTGGTTTTGTTTGTTTCAACCGTATGGTGCTTCGGAGAGCCGCAAAACGGTATTCTGCATATTAAAAACGTGGACGTAGGCCAAAATGAAATAAGTGTTTACTACGATGTCACGGATTTAGACGGCGGAATAATTGAAAATATAGGCAAAGATAAGCTTGCAGCAAGCCTTGGAGACAAAAGCCTGAGCGTTAAGTCAAACGACGTTTTTTCAAAGACAGGCAAATCAACCGCATATGTTTTTCTCGTTGATATTTCCAAATCAATAACCTCCTCCCAATGGCAGCAGATCCAAAAGATGCTGGGAGACATGACCAACAGCCGGGGAAAAGCCGACAGTTATGCTCTGGTTACTTTTGGAGAGAAGGTAAAAGTCGAACAGGATTTCACTAACGATAAACAGAAATTCAAAACCATAATAAAAGGGCTTAAGAACAATGACACCAAGACAAACCTTTACAGGGGAATCGTAAAGTCCCTTGAAATGCTTTCCTCAAATACGAGCAGTATACTTCGGGGCAGAACCCTTGTAATAATATCGGACGGGGCAGAGGACGACAGCAGCGGAATTACGAAAGATGAAGCTTTCATGAAGATCAAGGAAGCTCATATTCCGGTATTTACAATAGGCATGTATAATAAAGCTTCAGGCCAGGCAGGAATAGATTCAATAAAGACGCTTGGAAGCTTTTCAAGAATAACTTCTGGAAAAGACTATGTAATCGGAATGGGCAGCGATACAATGCCGGGTATAATAAAGTCTTTGCAGGATAGGCTTGACAAGAGCTATGAGGCTAAATTGGACTGTACAGGAACAGCTTTGAACGGGCAGTCCTTCTATTTGAAGCTTAAGGTTGACCTCGGCAGCGGGAATAAAGCTGAAGACGGGCTTAATGTGGTTCTCACCGTAAATAAAACAACCGGAAAAGAAAAGCCCAAAGACGAGAAACCCAAAGATGAAAAACCTGATACAAATGACAATGATTCCACATCAACACAAACTGAAACGACTTCCGGAGGGACGCCTATAACCCCAACTACAGGGGATGATTCAACATCAATAACGGATTATCTTACAAACCCATATGTTATTGCCGCCGGAGCTTTGGTAGTAATTATTGCCGCATTCTTATTGATCTTCCTGACAGGAAGGAAGAAGAAGCCGCCCGTACCAAGCGCTCCTGCCAACGCACCCGGCAAAATTTCCATCGATGCTTCGCATACCGTAAGTACTGAAACAAAGAATAAAATGAATCCGGTAAGCAGTCCTATATCGGCAACGGAGGCTGTATCTGCAAGGAAAGGCCTGTCGGTAAAATTTACAAAGCTTGGGAAAAATACAGATGAAGCCTACACCGTAAACCTTGTTGACAGCGTTATAATCGGAAGAGATCCGGGCAGGTCAAAGCTTGTGTTCAAAGAGGATGAAAAGCTGTCGGGAAGACACTGCGAGCTTATGATAAAGGACAATATGGTTTTTGTTTGCGATCTCAAATCGACAAACGGAACATACGTGAACGGAGTCCAGATCAATAATTACCATAGGCTTAGAAATGATGATATTCTGCTGATAGGCTCAATGGAGCTCAGGGTGAATTTTAACGAAGAAGCTTTACCCGGTATGTGAGGGGTTGAATTATAATTTTGGGGAGCCTGATATAATGGGTCAAAATATTGTGCTGACCGGTTTCATGGGTACAGGCAAAACAACAGTCGGAAAAGTAATCGCAGAAGAGCTGCAGCTTTCATTCACGGATATTGATGAAGAAATCAAAAAAAGGTATTCCATGAACATAGGCGACATATTTGAGGCCTACGGAGAGAAGCATTTCCGAAGGGTGGAGTCCGAGGTAGTAAAAGAGCTTTCTTCAGTAAAAAACCATGTAATTTCCACAGGCGGCGGAGTTGTTCTTGACTATAACAACATTGCGATGCTGCAGAGAAACGGAATGATTTTCTGGTTGAGTGCTACTGCGGATACAATATTCAAAAACCTTAAAAGAGAAGGCGTATGTATTGAGGATAGGCCTCTTTTAAAGGCTGATAACCTGTATGAGAGAATAACTCAGCTTTTGTTGATCAGGGAGGCATATTATAAGAAATCATACAACTGTAATGTATGCATTGACAAATTGTCGGTCAAGGAAGCTGCGGAAGAATGTATCCGATTTTATCTGACAGCCGTAAAAGAAAAATGTAGAAGCATAATTTAGGAAACCAAAGCAATATTTTAATATTACTTGAGTTTAGAGGGTGTCAAAATGCTAAACAGTTCATTGGAAGAAAAATCAGTTGCCGGTACGGGAAATACCAACGTAATACTGACGATTTTCGATGGCCCGAAGGCCCCTTATGAGATAAATCTGAGAAGCTTTAACAAGCAATCGGTCACATTCGGGCGGAACGGAACAAATGACATTGTACTGGAAGCTGCGATAGTATCAGGCTTTCACGGATATATCGCTATAAGCAGGGATGAATGCTTTATATATGACAACGGCAGCACTAACGGGCTCTATGTCAATGGCGGTAAAATAACCCAGCATAAGCTTTGCGACGGGGATACAATAAGAATCGACAATTTAACTTCACCAATGGATGGAAGCGTTTCAATGGTTTTTTCTCTGAGAAGTTCAGGTGGGACGTGGAAGAAGCTTGACTTGAGCGAGAGAAGCCAGGTTACGATAGGCCGCAGTGAAGAATGCGACATAAGAATCAACCATATAACAGTGTCTCGTGTTCATGCAATAATATATAAGGATAACGATGGCTTTTACGTTGCCGACAACAACAGTACAAACGGAGTATACATAAAAGGCAGGCAAATTTCGGGGAAATACAGGCTTAATGAGATGGATGTAATATCCATCACAACAGCAAGGTTTGTTTTCCAGAAAGGTTGCATCAGCTACAAGGTAAATGACGACGGAATAGGCATAGATGCCTTCAATGTTGTAAAGACAGTAAGGACAGGACGTAATGAACATAATATTGTAAGTAATGTGAGCCTGTCGGTTAAGCCTTGTGAATTTGTTGCAATCATAGGAGGCTCAGGAGCCGGAAAATCATCCTTCCTTAAATGCCTTTGCGGTTTTTCAGGCGTTACGGAAGGAAGTATACGCATTAACGGTGATGATCTGTATGAGAATTATGATGTTTTGAAATGTGTAATAGGATATGTGCCGCAGCAGGACATAGTCCATGGCGATCTGACTTTAAAACGTATGCTTACATATGCCGCACAGATGCGGATGCCTAAGGATGCAACAACTCCTGAAATACAGCAGCGGGTTGCAGAGGTTATAAGCATAGTTGAACTGGACGGAAAAGAAGATACATATGTACGGCAGCTAAGCGGCGGACAACGAAAAAGGGCAAGTATTGCTGTCGAGCTGCTTTCAGATCCAAGCCTGTTTTTCCTTGATGAGCCAACTTCGGGACTTGATCCGGGTACCGAAAAAAATCTTATGCATACCTTGAGAAAAATGACCGATAAAGAGAAGACAGTCCTGCTGGTCACTCATAATACAATGAACCTTCACCTTTGCGACAAGATCATATTTCTTGGAAATGGCGGACGTTTATGCTTCTATGGCTCACCGGATGAGGCACTGGCCTTTTTTGGAGTTAATGACTTTGTTGACATATATAATATTATTAACACCGATACCATGATGTGGGAGGAAAAGTACAGGAATTCACAATATTGGTCTGCTGCAGAGTTTCAAGGCAATTCCGATTCAGTGCTGCAAAAGGCTAAAAAGAATAAGTATTCCGCATTTAAACAATTTATCATTCTCAGCAAAAGGTACTTGGAGCTTGTAATAAATGATAAGAAAAGGCTTTTACTGCTTTTATTTCAGGCGCCTTTCCTCGGTTTGCTGCTGGCGCTTGTGTCCGATGCAAGTCCGAATTCGCCCTTTGTATTCATGAAGGATGCAAATGCTCTTCTGTTTTCACTTTCCTGTGCGGCTTTCTGGGTCGGAATGCTCAATTCGATACAGGAAATTTGCAAGGAACGAAGCATCCTTGAGCGTGAACAGATGGCTAACCTTAAGCTGATGCCTTATATAGGCTCAAAGCTGTTTGTTCAAGGGATATTATGCCTTATACAATCGGTTACTATGGTTGGAACTCTGGCGCTTATCAGGGGCTTGCCGGAAACAAACCTGATTATGCCGACTTTCCTGGAAATCGTAATTACCACCTTCCTTGCAGCGTATTGCGCAACAACGCTGGGACTTGTAGTTTCGGCCCTTACGCCGGATCCCGACAGGGCGTTGACCATCGCTCCGCTGCTTTTAATGCCCCAGATTCTATTTTCGGGAATTACCTTCACCCTTAAGGGTTTTATAAAGTATTTTTCTGTTTTCGTGTCCAGCAACTGGGCAATGGATGCATATAGTGCGACAGCAGGCATGAAAAACCTTCTTGTTGATAGCGGTAACGCAAGTCCGGCAATAGACGGAAACCTTTTCGATTATGTGCCTTGGGATTTAACCAAGCCATGGCTTGTAATGGGGATTTTTATAGTTGCGAGTACTGCTGTAAGCATTGTAGCTCTATCACAGTACGGCAGGGAATAACATTAAAATGATAAATCAAAATAAAAATTGATCAGGAGGAAAGAAGATGAAAAAGAAAATAACCATTTTTACGGGTATAGCCGTGGTGGTAATCGCTATAGCGGTATTGGCGATTGCATATCTGACAAATGCGTATTCCAGTTATGAAAGGGCATATGACAAGCTTTTCAAGACCGGTTCCATGGAACTCAAACTGACATCCACTGTTAACATGGACAACAAGGAAATCAAGACCACAGGCACAATGAAGCTTGCAAATGACAAAGGTGTTATGAAATTTGTGGCCGACATGTTTGCAAACGGAGCGGACATAAAGATGTTCTCCGACGGCAAATATGTTTACCGTGACATAGACGGACAAAAAACGAAGATGGAAATAGGCGGAAAACCGTCGCAGGGAGAAAAAGGCGCATTTGACATGAAGCTGCTCGAGCAGGAATTTGCCAATCTTCTGGAGCCGGGAAAGATAAAGGAAACCAAGATACTTGACAAGGTTGATGAAAGCTATGTATCCAAAATCACAAAGAAAAGCATAAGCACAGGAAAGCAATATACCATTAAGCTGTCCGACAAGGTAGCGGATACCGTTTTCGAAGCCTTGGTAAACAGCCAGAAGAACAGCGGGGCTAATGTTTCCAAGCCGGAATTTACCAAGAAAAGCTTTGACTTCTTTGTATTCGAAAACAAAAAGGGTTATTTGTGCGGGATGAACTATATTGTGGATATGGACATGAAATTACCTGCGGCTTTGACAAATGAAAGCAGTGACAAAAAATCCAAGGTTAAAATTAACATGAAGGTAGAGGTTGTAAACCCAGGCCAAGCGGTAAAGGTCGTAATTCCCGATACTAACGGTTATGATATGCAGTAAAACAAGATTAAAGCAGCAGAGCTATTACTTAAGATATCGTGAAAGGAAGAAACATGGACATGTCCATTAATCCGGAAAAATATGAGGAATTGCTTGCCAAAGCCCGGCAACGGCTTGATGAAGTAAAAAAGCTTCAGGATGAGGGCCTTATTTGCTATAATGGAGAATTTGTGCCATCAGTGCATTATCCGCCTATAACACAATACCCGCCGACAACTCAGGAGGAGCTGTTTGCAGGTTATACAGTACCTAAGGACGGAATGCTTGATATATACGTCCATTTCCCATTCTGCGAGCAAAGGTGCACGTTTTGCCATTATCCCGGGAAGCTCGGGCCGCAGCTGGAAGAAAAGAACCGTTATATTGCAGCGCTTGAAAAAGAAATGGACATATACATGGAATTGCTGGGCATAGACAGGATAAAACCCAGATCAGTGCTTGTAGGGGGAGGGACGCCGACTTACCTGACGCCGGAACAATTAAACAGGTTTCTGGACTTCTTCAATAAGCGGACAGATTTGTCGGGCTGCCGTCAATTCAACTATGACGTAGACCCCGTCACACTGATCGGAAAAGATGGGCACGAGCGTCTCCGTATCATGAGGGATCACGGAGTCGATCGCCTTACAATAGGTGTGCAATCCCTGGACGACAATGTCCTTAAGCTGATGAACCGCCACCACGATTCGAAGGCTGTTTATGAGTCTATAGAGAACTGCAGGAAATACGGATTCCAGCTGAATATAGAGTTTATATACGGGCACCCGGGAGAGACCTTTGAGAACTGGATAGAGGTAATGGAGAAAGCGGTTGCTTTGGATGTGGATGAGATACAGATTTATCGTTTGAAGGTGCTTGCATACGGTGACCTTCAGGGCAATATAAAGGCGTTCAGGGAAAAGAATCCCTGCAACGTTCCGACCTTTGAAGATACAATGATAATGAAGCAGCTTGCAATAGACATTTTAAATGAAAACGGGTTCCATGAGAACCTGCGCAGGGTGTATTCAAAAGAAAAGAAGCATTATTCACATTATGCGTACAATCAGTGCTGCATGCTATATGACCAGCTTGGTTTCGGGATTACAGCATTCAGCAGTCTGAGGGACAGGTTTGCCCTGAATACCCAAACCTTTGAGGAGTATTATGCCAGCATAGAAAAAGGCCGGCTGCCGGTCAACCGCGGATATATCCGTGATAAGGAACAGCAGGCAAGATGGGCTATTGTACTGCCGCTAAAAAACAGCGACATAAAAAAGAACTATTACGAAAAGGTGACAGGGATTCCTTTCGACAAGGTATTTCCTAAGAAGCTGGAAAGGCTTAAGCAGTACGGCCTTATCGAAGAAAAGGGAAATATCATCAAACTTACCGAACTGGGTTCGTTTGTCGCAGATGAAGTTGTAGAACAGTTCAACTCAAATGAATTTATACCGTTCCCGAGTGAAGCCTATGCCAAAGGACCGTTGAATCCGTATTCGGACAACTCGTCCTATGACGCCTTGGGTAATGCCGGGAATTTGGAACATCAGGCTGCCGCAGCGGATTTGCGGAGAAAAGAAGCACTGGACAAATGGGATGTTGTAAATATGAGCAATGAAAAGCTTCTAAGCCTGCTTACCTCTTCAGGCAGCTTGCAGCAAAAGCTTTTTGAACAGGCACGGACAGTCAGAACCAGACATGTCGGAGAAAATATCAAGCTGAGAGGTGTTATTGAGATCTCCAACTATTGTCAGAAGAGCTGCGACTACTGTGCTATGCGCTGCGGAAATAAGAATATTGAAAGATATAGAATGAATAGCGAAACTATTATGGAAATAGCAAAAGACATAATGGATGCAGGGATTGACACGGTGTTTTTACAATCGGGACAGGACCCCAAGTGCGATTCCATACTTGAAGAGGTAATTCCCCAAATAGCTGAAATGGGTGCGGAAGTCCTTTTATGCGTAGGCGAGAGGGATAAGGAAACCTATCGGCGGTTTGCCGAGCTGGGGGCTAAATCCTTCATACTGAAATTTGAGACTTCGGACACCTCCATATATGAAAAGATTGCGCATGCCGACTTGAATAAAAGAATCGACTGCATGAATTGGATACGGGAATCCGGGATGCAGATAGGAACCGGGAATATTGTAGGGCTGCTGTATCAATCAATGGATAATCTGATTGCGGACATACGCTTTGCATTCGAATACAAGCCTGATTTCATCAGCTCGGCGCCGTTCATACCCAATAGCGGAACGCCCTTTCAGGCTTGTGCCTTCGGTGATATAAACCTTACACTGAATACGATGGCTATCCTGCGCATAGGCTTAAAATATCCCTTGATTCCTGCCGTAAGCGCCCTGGAAAGCATTTGCCAGGGGGGACAGCTCATGGGACTTAATGCAGGTGCAAATGTAATGACTATTAATTTCACACCGAAACTTTACAGGGAAAACTATAAGATTTACTCAAAGGATCGTTATATAGTCGGCCTGGAGCATGCTGTAAAGACTGCCGAACAAGCAGGACTGACGGTCACAAGACATCGTTAAAATATAACTTCCGGTAATCTTTTGCAGAAACCCTTAAATTCGTGGGTATTCTGCAAGAACCGGGAATTAATATTTTATCCGAGCCTGGGGTTAATTTGATTCAATAAATCGCAAATAAGGAGAGAAAAGAATGGCAGATAATACTAGGGATAAGATATCAGACATTACAATTGATATTGGCTCAAGTTCCTCTCTGATTCATATGGGAAGTCTGGATTCCTTTGACATTACAAAGGGCGGAATCGAGGCGGCAGGGAAGATTCTTGAATACCTGGAAAATGGCTCTGAGGAAGCTCTGAAGGGTGCAATTGATATTTATAATCATATAATACCGAATGAGAATTTCGGAGGTGAATACACAGCATTATTGTGGGTTTGCAGACTGTTCCTTGCATCTGAAGAAGAAAGGCGGGAGTATTTGGCGCATCCAATGGTTGAAAGCTGGTTTGACCTGCTGGCAAGGGATGACTATGAAAACCTTAAGGAGTATCTTAAAAGAAAATATCATTATATAGAGAATGAGAAGGAGGATCCTATAGCTAAAGTCAAGCTCCGTTTCCTCGAGGATTTTATACTTTTCAATAATCCCGACAGGGAAAGATGGGACAAAACCAGTGATAATATAAGAACGCTCAATCTTCGGGAGGGAGATCATGTTATTGACATTGGCTCGGGCCCCGGGTATTTCACCTTCAAATTTGCCGATATCGTAGGTGAAACAGGACATGTCTACGCAGTTGAGACAAATGTACGGCACCTGGATTACCTGAACGATTTTATTAAGAAATACGGAATTAAAAATGTAGATGTGGTTGAATATGCGACCGACGGTTCAAGTATGAAGAAGCTAGGCAAAGCAGACCTGATATATATGTGCTCTCTTTATCACGTAATATATTCAGCCTACACCGACGGTGAGAGGGATATCTTCATAGAGGGCATAAAGAATTGTCTTAAGGAAGACGGACGTTTTGTCATCATTGACAACGATCTTGTTGAGGGTGAGGACTTGCCTTATCATGGGCCGTACATTTCAAGAAGCCTTATTATTAGCCAGTTGTGGCATTATGGCTTTGAACTCGCAGCACAATACCAGTTTTCTCCGCAGAGGTATGTCCTTGAATTCAAGATGTCAAAGGCCCTTCCTGCGAAGCTTGATCCGTCATTATCACTCCCCGCAGCACTATCGGGCGGAGATTCTACTGTGATGACAGTGACTTCACGATCTTCACTTGTGCGCTACAGGATGATAGGCACCTCTTCACAGGGGTATACCAGACTTGGTAAAAAGGCTGCCCGTCTTTTCTATTCCGCCTTGGAGAGTAAGGAAAGGGCGAGTATTGAAGCTGCTTTATCTGCGTATGATGAACTGATACCTAAAGAGAGAATCGGCGACGAGTACACCGCTTTTCAGTGGATATGCCGTTATATGCTGGCTGTTCCCGAAAAGCAAAAAGAAATGCTTTATAATGTATTCGATGCCGAGTATTATAATAGTATGGCGGATGATGATTATGCCTTTTTGAAAAGGTATCTCAGGATCAAATACGATCTGGAAAAACCGGATCCTGACCCTGAAATAGGAGAAGAACTGCATGACAGGGTTCACGACGTTATTTATGAATATACAGGCAGTGAAGTAAGCTTCGACCAATTGAATGATTGGAATGAGTATGTATCCTTTAATAATCCCAACAGGGAAAGCTGGGAAAAGACAAGTCAAATGCTCAGCTTCCTGAATATCCGCGAAGGTGAAGCCATTGCCGATGTCGGCTGCGGCTTCGGATTTTTCACATTTAAGTTTGCACAAATGGCAGGCAGGAGCGGAAAGGTTTATTCTACCGAGATTAATAAGGATGCATTGGCTTATGTGAAAAAGATCAATGAAAAATTTGATTTAAACATAGAAACAGTTGAGGCAAAGCTGAATGACATATGCCTGCCTGAAAACAGTGTAGATACGATTTTCCTCTGTTCGATGTACCATGCGGTTTACATAGCATCGATAGAATTTGTGAAGGATGAATTTATAGCAAGCCTTAAAAAGGCGCTGAAAAAGGGGGGAAGGCTTGTGGTGGTTGATAATGCGATAACACAGCCTCCTGTTGTGCCTTATTTCGGGTCCGGAATCGCGAAAGAGCTTGCAATAGCGCAGCTTAAATATTATGGGTTCAGTCTGGTTAAATCGGAGCAGTTTATCCCACAGCGCTATATTTTGATTTTCAGGAAGGATTAAGCCGGTAAAATAATTTTTTTGGGGGTGCAGGATGGAATTCGATAAACTTTGCATTGGGTGTATGAAAGAAAAATCAAGCACCGGAAAATGTGAATTCTGCGGGTATGATGAGTCGAAGGAAGAGCAGGATCAAAGAGTCTTAAGCCCACGAACAATACTGAACGGGCAGTACCTTGTCGGAAAGGTGCTGGGCCAGGGCGGCTTTGGAATAACATATCTTGCATATGACCTTAATCTGAGCTTTAAGGTCGCAATTAAAGAATACCTTCCGGATGGACTTGCTACAAGGAGTCTGGGCAATACTACCGTATCCGTATTTACTAATGAAAAGAGGCACAATTTTGAATACGGCCTTGAAAAGTTTCTGGAAGAAGCACAGGTGATGGCGAAATTCAATAACGTGCCGTCAATAGTATCAGTAAGGAACTTTTTCAGAGAAAACGGAACAGCATACTTTGTAATGGACTTTATCGAGGGAATGAGCCTTTCGGAATACTTAAAGCAAAACGGAGGCAAGCTTGGGTTTGAAGAAGCGGAAAAAATAGTCCTTAAGGTTGCCGATGCACTTGACATTGTCCATAAGGAAGGGATGGTACATAGGGACATTGCGCCTGATAATGTCTATCTGACCAGCGACGGGAATATTAAGCTGATGGATTTCGGTGCGGCAAGGTTTGCTATGGGCGAGCATAATAAGACCCTTTCAATCATATTGAAGCCCGGGTATGCTCCGGAAGAGCAATACAGAACGAAGGGCATACAAGGCCCCTGGACCGACATTTATGCCCTTGGGGCGATGTTCTATAAAATGATAACAGGTGAGACACCGCCGCCGTCTGTCGACAGGCTTCATCAGGATGAACTGATATTGCCTTCCAAGCTGGTTGGAGGCATACCTGCAATTGTAGAGCAGACAATTATCAATTCCCTTGCAGTTAATTCAGATTATAGAATACAGAGCATTTCTGATTTTAAGAAATCACTTGAGGGGACTTTGCCTGTTGAGCCTAGACCTGTAATACCTCAACCACAGCCGCAGCCGCAGCCACAACCGCAGCCTCCTTATCCGCAGGGCAGCCAATTAAATAACATATATAACGAATATTTTCCGTTAAATACACTTTCGGATACACAGAAGGAGTGCTACACAGGGAACGGTTTCAAAAAAACTTTTCCATCCGTTCTGGCTGTTCTTCTGCACATCTTTACTTTTGGCCTTTCCTCTATGTTTATAGTTGGAGCAAAGCATTCGAAACTGCCTAAGATTAAGAGTGATGATTTCGGCGCAGGCAAGGCCATTGGACTATTGTTCGTTCCGTTTTTTAATATATACTGGATATTCATGGTATATCTGAGACTTGCAGATAGGATTAACCTGCAGTTCAGATTGAGGGGAAAGAGAGCTCCGATCTCCAAAGGCTTGATCATAACCATGCTTATCCTGAATTTCATACCGTTCATTAACTTTATTTCACTGTTTATAATAGGACCGATTTGCATAGCTATAATACAGGGCTCCTGTAATACGTTGGCAAAAGAAAAAGACAGCAAATCTTCGGCGGCACCTATTGCAGTTTCCATCGTTGTGTTAGTTCTATGTGCCGTATTGATCCCTCTGGGATGCTACCAAATCAGCACTATTGATAGTACCGAGCCATCATGGAAACCATATGATGATTCTACAAGCTACGATGAATCAACAGTCCCTGTCGAAGAAAGTACTGCCAACGAGAGTACTGTCCAAGAGCCTCCTGTATTTAATGATGATAATACTGACACCGACGATGATAATTCTTCACTGTTCCTTAATACAATCGAAAGCGATGACAAGAATTTTATGTTTTCTGTGCCTGACGGCTGGTCCAAAACGTCTGGTTTGAACGATGAGGCACAGATTCAAATGGTTAACAGTGACAATGACTGCTGGATAATGTCTATAAGTGAAAAGAAGGAAAGCCTTAACTCTATTACATTAGATGATTATCGCAGGCTTTTGCAGGATCACATCAAAACAGTTGCAACGGATGTAGTATACAGCGACAGCGAAAATATCACCGTAGGTGAGAATAATGCACTGAGATTTACAGCTCAAGGCACTGTAAGCAGCATAAAGGTAACATATTTGATTACACTGGTTGACAGTCCTAATTATTATTCGCAGCTAATGGGGTGGACTTACAGCTATAAGTTTGATCAAAAGAAGGATCTGATGGAACAAATAGAAGATACATTCGATGTCTACTGAGTACAATCGGTACTGGTTTACTGTTCCATTAGTTCAGCAAGCTTATGCTAGGAAAACAAAAGCAATTTTTATAACCGGAGATGAAATAGATGAACAACAATAACATATGTTTGGGCTGTATGCAGGAAAAGGGCGAAGAGAAAGCCTGCCCCGGTTGCGGCTGGATTGAAGGTACGGAACAGGAATCGCCGATATATTTGAAGCCTGGAACTATACTTGCCGGTAAATATCTTATCGGTAAGGTATTGGGCCATGGGGGCTTTGGAATTACTTACCTTGCCCGTGAAATCAATCTCGGATTGAGGCTTGCAATAAAGGAGTACCTTCCGCAGGGCATCGCAACAAGGAACCTTGGATCTACGCAGGTGTCCGTATATTCCGGTAATGTTAAGGAGCAATTTGAGTACGGTCTGGAAAAGTTTCTGGATGAGGCAAGGACTATTGCCAAATTCGAAGAAGTGCCCGAAATCGTAAAAATAAGGGACTTCTTCAAGGATAACGGAACCGCTTATATTGTTATGAATTATATAGAGGGGATAACTCTTAAGGAATACATTGCAAATAATGGGGGCAGACTGCCTTTGGATGCGGTGCTTAACATAATGCTTCCGGTTATGAAGGCATTGGAGCAGGTTCATAAGACAGGAATACTCCATAGGGACATCAGTCCTGATAATATATACATAACAAAAAGCTTTCAGGTAAGACTTCTCGATTTCGGTGCGGCGAGATTTGCGATAGGCGAGCACAGCAAAAGCCTTTCTGTGGTACTCAAGCCCGGCTATGCACCTGAAGAGCAGTATAGAAGCAGGGGAAATCAAGGGCCATGGACTGACGTATATGCTGCAGCAGCTACAATGTATAAAGCTCTTACCGGTGAAACACCTCCGGAGTCCTTGGACAGGCTGGATGCAGATACACTTGTTCTGCCCTCCAAGCTTGGCGTGGAAATCCCGGAAAGCATGGAAGCCGCAATAGCCAAAGCTCTTAAGGTAAGGGCGACCGAAAGGTATCAAAGCATGTTGAGATTTATGGATGCTTTGCTTGGACAACAAGTAGATGAGAGTCCTGAGACAAAAAAGCCAGCGGCTGTTGATACAGAAAAGACGGTTGAGATAAAAAAACCGGGTAGTAATGTCAAAGAACCAGAAGAGAATGTCCAACCCGCTAATAATGCAGGCCGACAGCAGTATACCGGTGTTAAGACCCCCGCCAGTGATGAAAGTACAGGCAGTGGGAGGAATAATATCAACAAAAAGCTGATTGGTATAGTCCTGGGGGCTGCAGCTGTAATATGTTTATTAATTTTTATATTTTTAATGGGTAATCTAACTGATGGTCATTCAAACAATAGCGAAATAAAGATGGCTTCCGGGAATAAAATAATAAACAGAGACAGAGACATTTTGAAGAGCAAAGATATTTCGGGCAGTATTGTTGTCGGACTTACTCAAAATGATTATAGCTATAAAGATAAATTTGACCAGATTGCAAACGATTTTATGAACGAATTTCCCGATACTCATGTGTCCTTTGAACAAATAGCCGAAAATAGTAGCCTTGACATGGTGCTGGAGACAAAATTGGCTTCGGGCAGCCTCGATGATATAACCATACTTAATAATAGCATCAAAAATGAGCGGTTTCCTGGTGTGTTTCTTCCGCTGGGTGACTTGGGCTATTCCAAGGACGATTTATATACATACGATTCAGGAGTTTTTAATGGTATTCTTTATAAAATCTCGCCTACTGCTGAATTTACAGGCGTCCTTTATAATAAATCAGCTTTTTTAAAGGCGGGCATATCAAGCCTTCCTAAAACTGTTACGGACTTCTATAATGCCTGCGACAAGCTTAAATATAACGGCATTACTCCGGTTGCCACCGGATACTCTGAAGGCTGGCCTCTTTATTCCTGGGCACGGATATATCCGTATGAATGTACTGGGGATCAGAAGCTTAAAGTCAAACAGTTGAATTCAAGCACATATTATAATGGCTCAATGCTTGCAGGATTTGACTTTATACGTTCGCTTAAGGAAAAAGGATATTTGGAACAGGACCCGGGCAGAGCAGCTTTCACTGCAATGGTTGACAGCTTAAAAACGGGGGAGGCCGGAATGGCATATTCGGGAGTATGGCTTGTCCCTGATTCACCTGACATAGGTATGTTTCCGGCTCCTGGTGCAAAAGCTTTAAGTGTTCTGGCAGGAAATTCTTTTGGAGTTTCAGCAAATTCAACGTCACCGGTAGCCGCAAAAGCATTTTTAAAATATATGATGGATGATGATAGATATTGCAGGATTATTGAAACAAAAACTCCGTCTTTTAAAAATAGTCAACTCCAGTGTGATTGCCTGAAGGAACTGCTCAGCTTTGGTCTTCCGACAATAGATGTAACTGAAGATAACGGAGAAGCAGCATTTGTTTTGACAAAGGCTAAACTCGACGAATATGATATCATCAAAAATTATTTGTCTGCAGAATATCCCCAAACAGTACTGGATTCAGCAAACAAACAAATTGCGGATTCAAAATAAAGGTACTTGTAATATTTCGTATGTTTTAAAGGAATTCGGAAGGATAACTTCCGGTTCCTTTTTTAGTGGCTTATGTAAACACAATTGAGGAATAATTTGACATGTTACGTAAACCGGAATATAATAATATATGAGCGAACGCTTGGTAATACCGGAGGTAAAAAATGGCAGATAACATACTTAGCAGAAAAGAAAGCTTAATACTGACTGCAATTGAAGTGATCAACGAAATGGGGATACAGGGGCTCTCGATCAGAGAAGTCGCAAAAAGGCAGCAAATGTCCAATGCAGCAATTTTCAACCATTTCAAGTCTAAGGGTGATTTAATAAATGCAGTGCTTGACCATTACACACAATATGACAATGCCTTGATACAGGCAGTCGGATTAAGGAAAGACAGCCCGAAAGCTGCAATCATAAACTATATGGAGATGTTCTACACTTACTTTGAAAATTATCCCGCTATTACTGCGATTGCTCAGTTGTATGACGTTTTGAGATGCGAGCCTGAGTTTGCTGAAAAAGTAAAGGCGATCTTCTCGAGCAGGCGGATGAATATAAAACAGATGGTTGAAGAAGCTCAAGCTGCAGGACAAATATGTTCCGATGTTGAGAGCGGCTGTTTAGCGGATATTATTCTCGGTTCAAGCAGTTTGATTACACTTAGGTGGAGGATGGAGGATTATGGATTTCCACTCAAGGAAAGAGTGCTTGATACCGTAAATACCATATTAGCTTCCTTTTCACGCAGCTAGTGTTTTGTAACACTTCAATCTTATAAATGTAAATTTAATAAATAGAGATAAATGGATATATGGGGGGAAATGCTAATGTCAGATTTAAAGTCCGATGAATCCATGCTGAACATGTATATATTTGAAACGTCCCAAAATATCGAGCAATTGGAGATGTGTATCCTTGAGACTGAGAAATCGGGCTGCTATTCTTCTGAGTCTGTTAATGAAATTTTCAGGATTATGCATACCATTAAGGGCTCATCTGCTATGATGCTCTTTAACGGGATTTCAAAGCTGGCGCATTCTATAGAAGATCTCTTCTACTTTATCCGTGAGCAAAGGCTGCAAAACCTTGACTGCTCAGCCCTTTCGGATTTGGTCCTCAGAGGAGTGGATTTTTTTAAGGTTGAGGTCCGGAAAATCACTAACGGAGTCAGGACTGATGGGGATCCTTGCACCCTAATCGAAAGCATCCAGGCTTTTCTTAATGCTCTGAAGAAGGAAAACCTGATTGAAGCTGACGTTAAAAAGACGGTCTTACAAAATCCGTCCCATTATTACATTTCTCCCGGAAATAATGAACTTAACGCCTTTAAAGCTGTTATCCTTTTTGAAGACGACTGTGAAATGGAAAATATAAGGGCCTTTACAGTCGTACATAATCTCAAAGAAATCTCAACAGAAGTATTCTATCTTCCGGAGGATATCATTGAGAACGAGGAAAGTGTCCGAATAATCAGGAATGAGGGCTTTACCGTTTATTTCAAGACCGGCAGATCGAAAGCGGAAACGGAAGAACTCTTAAATCAGACAATATTTCTTAAAAGCCTTGAACTTACCTTGCTGCAAGATGATGAAGAATTCAAACGTGTTAAAAAGCCAGTTAATATCATTTTGGAAGACAGCCCGATCAAGGTCCCTCGTTTAGTAAAGCAGGAGAAAGATGCAGAGAAGACTGAAAGTGAAGGAGGCTCCGGAGCACTTGGACAAAGCATTATAAGTGTGGGAGTGGCAAAACTGGACAAGCTTATGGATCTTGTCGGTGAAATGGTTATAGCAGAAGCCATGGTATTACAGAATCCTGATCTGAAGGGGCTGCAGCTTGACAATTTCCAGAAAGCCGGACGCCAGCTGCACAAGATTACAAGCGAACTGCAGGATATTGTTATGGCGGTAAGGATGGTTCCGCTCTCTATGACCTTTCAGAAAATGCACCGTATTGTAAGGGACATGAGCAGAAAGCTGGGAAAGGAAGTACAGCTGGAGCTGATCGGTGAAGAGACTGAAGTGGATAAAAACATCATTGGGCATATATCGGATCCGCTTATGCATATTGTAAGAAACTCAATAGATCACGGTATCGAACCTGCCCGCGAACGGGAGGCGGCCGGAAAGCAAAAGGCAGGGAAAATTACGATTGAAGCCGATAATGCCGGCAGTGATGTTTTAATTACAATAAAAGATGACGGCAAGGGGCTGGATAAAGAAAAAATTCTGGAAAGAGCCAGAGAAAACGGTCTTTTGATCAAGGCTGAAAAAGAGATGACAGATAAGGAAATATACAATCTGATATTCCTCCCCGGTTTCTCAACAAAAGATAAGGTCACGGAATTCAGCGGCAGAGGCGTGGGTATGGATGTTGTAACAAAAAATATTGCGGCAGTAGGCGGGTCTGTCCTTGTAGAAAGCGTTAAAGGCTCGGGAACGGCAATTACGCTTAAGATACCTCTTACCCTTGCTATCATAGACGGTATGAATATCCAGGTCGGGAATTCGAGGTATACGATTCCTACAACCTCAATCAAAGAATCTTTCCGGCCTGACGGCAAAGACCTGATCGAAGATCCTGACGGGAACGAAATGATAATGGTGCGCGGAGAGTGTTATCCGATTTTGAGGCTTCACAAGCTGTACAATGTGAAAACCGATGTTACCGATTTCACCAAAGGTATTCTTATAATGGCGGAACAGGATGAAAAGACGCTCTGTATTTTTACTGATGAATTATTAAGTCAACAGCAGGTGGTTGTAAAGACACTGCCTGATTACATGAAGAAAACGCGGACAATACAAGGGCTGGCAGGCTGTACGCTGCTGGGCGACGGAAGCATAAGCCTGATTCTTGACATCGGCGGACTGATCAATGCAAAGCAGGCAAGGAATTACCGATAAAGTTAATCACTTGTATACATAAAAAGTATGAAGTAATAGGTTTGGAAGGAGTTGATGAAATGGCTGATGATGTAAAAGAATTGCTGGAACAGGATGAAGACACACTCAAGGACAGATTTCTTACCTTTGCATTAGGCAGTGAAAACTATGGGATTGAGATTCGGTATGTAACGGAGATTATTGGCATACAGCCCATCAGTGAAGTGCCTGAGCTTCCGGAATACATTAAGGGAATCATCAATTTGAGAGGCAAGATCATCCCGGTAATGGATGTAAGACTGCGATTTAAAAAACAATTCCGTGAATACAACGATAGGACCTGCATAATAATCGTTGAGGTTTTGAATACTTGCATCGGTCTTATTGTGGACGGCGTTTCGGAGGTAATATCTATCCCGGAGTCTGAAATTGTTGAACCCCCGGATTTGAACAGAGGTGGCAGCAGGTATATTAAGGGCATTGGGAAGGCGGGAAGTGAGGTTAAGCTTTTATTGGATTGTGAGAAGCTTTTAAGCGAAGTTGAAGCAGCAGGACTGGAAAATTTGGAGCCTCAATTACAAGAACAGTAAACATAGTTTAAAATGTGGCAGAGAATGGTTCAATGTATATAAAAAGGAGAGTGTTAATATGAGTATAAACAAGATATCAACAAAAATATGGGCAGGTTTCATAGCAATACTTTTGATTATGACCTTTATTGTGGGCTTCAGTTATGTCAGATTAAAAACTCTTGACAACAAAACTGTCGAATTTCGGGATAGAAGGCTGAATAACCTTATGGCAACACAGGAACTTTCCTTGAATACTGCGCTGCAGGCTGCTTATACAAGGGCTTATTTGCTGACAGGGAACGAAACCAATGTGAATAAACTGAATGCTGCAACGAAAATTGTGAAAGAAAAGCTTGCATTTCTAGACAAGCATGCTCAGAACAGAGAGAAGCTGAAGCAGGTGCAGGATGCCTTGGCAAAATATGAACCGCATCCAATGAAGACGATAGAGATATATAAGACAAAGGGACAGAAAGCAGCTATTGAATATGTAAATACAGTTGCTGAGAAAGACAACAGCAATGCAATATCTGTGCTTACTTCATATGTAGGTTACCAGGAAAGCACTGCAAGGAGTGATATAGCTGATATTCTTGACATTGAGAACATGATTTTGATTGTTTCCATAATTCTTTTGATTGCTGCACTTGTAATCGGGGGAGTTATTGCCTTCATTATCAGCAGACTTATCAGCAGACCTATCAGGGAAGTGACCGATGCAGCGAATAAAATAGCTTTGGGAGAAGTCAATATAAACCTTGAAACCAAATCCAGAGATGAGATCGGCCAGATGGTAAAAGCTTTCAAAAACATAATTGAAAATACCAGAAGAAGTGCATCAGCAATGGAAATGATTTCAGAGGGAGACCTGTCTGTAGAAATAACTCCAAGGTGTGAAAATGATGTTCTGTCCAAGGGTATGAAGAAGGTGGTTGAGACTCTCCGGGGACTGATTTATGAAATGGACAACATGTCGAAACAGCATGAGTTTGGAGATATCGATGTGTTTGTTTACGAGGGCAAATTCAATGGAGCCTATAAATCGCTTGCCAAAGGTGTTAATGACATGGTGAAGGATCACATAGAAACCAATAAAAAAATAATGGCCTGTGTAGACCAGTTCGGAAAGGGTAACTTTAATGCCGAACTGGAGAAGTTCCCGGGCAAGAAGGCATTTATCAATAAAAATATAGAAGCCCTCAGGGCAAACCTGAAAGATGTACATTTTGAAATCAACAAGCTTATTTCAGCTGCAAACCAGGGAAATTTGAATGAAAGAGCAAATTCAAGCCCCTTCCACGGTGACTGGGCATCATTGATCAATGGACTTAACGGACTCGTTGAAGTGATCCTTGCTCCACTGAACGAATCAATGAAGGTATTGGAGAAAATGTCTGTAAATGATTATACTATGGAAATGACAGGTGAATACAAGGGGAAACTGAAAGAATTCTCAGATTCGATTAACCTTGTCCGTACAAGGCTGTTCACCATTCAAGATGCATTGGAGGATGTCGGAAGGGGAAATACAGGCAAGCTCGAAGATTTCGAAAAGGTTGGAAGAAGAACGGAAAATGATAAAATGCTGCCTGCAATTATAACAGCAATGAGAACTATCCAAGAATTGATAAATGAAGTAGGGATTCTTGTGGATTCGGCTGTTAACGGTAATTTGAATGTAAGAGGAAATGAAGATAAATTCAAAGGAGGCTACAGGGAAATAATTGCAGGTATGAACAAGACGCTTGAAGCTGTTGTCAAGCCGATTCAAGAGGCATCTGCCATTATGGAGGAAATGGCTAAAGGAAACCTGACGGTTAGTATGAAGGGTGTATATAGAGGTGAGTATTCGAAAATAGAGGATTCTCTTAATTCTACAATCAAATCGTTTCATGATGTTCTTAACGACATAAGCAATGCTGCGGTTCAGGTTGCTGCAGGGTCAAGACAGGTATCAAATTCTGCACAGGCCCTGTCTCAAGGCTCAACAGAGCAGGCAAGCTCAATCGAAGAGCTGACTGCGTCCATGGAGGAAATTGCAGCACAGACCAAGCAAAGCGCGATAAATGCAAACGATGCCAATAAATTGGCTATAACAGCAAAAGAAGATGCCGTCAGGGGAAATGTACAGATGCAGGAAATGCTGAAGGCAATGATAGAAATCAATGACTCCTCGGCAAGCATATCCAAGATAATAAAGGTTATAGATGAAATAGCATTCCAAACAAATATTTTAGCTTTAAATGCTGCAGTGGAAGCGGCAAGGGCGGGACAGCACGGCAAAGGGTTTGCTGTTGTTGCCGAAGAAGTAAGGAACCTTGCTGCAAGATCGGCAAATGCCGCCAAAGAAACCACGACGCTTATTGAAGGATCGATTAAGAAAGCAGAGGTTGGCACAAAAATTGCAAATGAGACAGCAGAAGCCCTGAATACTATTGTTGAGGTTGTTGCAAGAGCGGCTGAACTCGTTGGGGGTATTACATCCGCTTCCAATGAACAGGCAACAGGCATTTCTCAAGTCAATCAAGGTATTATGCAGGTTTCTGAAGTAACACAAACAAACTCGGCAACCTCTCAGGAAAGTGCTGCTGCCAGCGAGGAGCTCTCCAGCCAGGCTGAAGTGCTCAGAGAAATGGTAAGCAGGTTCCGGTTAAGAAGGAAAAGTGCATCCAATATCGATATGGAGGATGATAAATCAGATGCGGCAAGTACAGCCGAGGCAATGCTGGTAAAAAAGAAATCGCCCGATACGATAAAGACCTTTGCAGCCAATTCAAGAAAAATTGACTTGAGCAGCGCGGATTTTGGAAAGTACTGATAAATCATAAACAATAGCTGAATTGGTTCGAGGTGATATGAAATGGACCGGAATACTCAAAAAAGTGATTTTTTGACCGCTGCTTTAGCTTGTATCGGAGACGGAATTATTATAACCGGGGTTGACGGCGTAATAAGATACACGAATTCGGCAGCTGAGGAAATAACAGGCTGGAAAAAGGAGGACGCATGCGGAAAGCTGTTAGAAGAGGTTCTGACTATTATTAATGCACAGACGAATGTAGCAATCGAAAGCATTATTAATATTGTGCTTTCGAAAGGTAATAAAGCAGGCTTGCCCGACAATTCCATGCTTATAACCAAGGGCGGCAGTAAAAAGTACCTCTCTGCAAGCTTTTCGCCTGTAAAAGGTGATAAAGGAATCGCAGAGGGTGTTGTAATAACCTTTCGTGACATACACTGCATCAAAGCAATGGAGGATGAGTTAAGAAGCGAACGGAACAACTTTAGAGAAATATTTGAATCGAATCCACTGGGAATGATGATCGTAGACCAAAATGCAGTTGTCAAACAGGTAAATCCATCACTTATTAAAATGATGAACCTTGGACCCGGCAATACTGACAGACAGAAAATAGGCGATTATTTATCATGTGTAAACAGTTTGACAAAAGGCTGCCAGGGAAATGAAAAATGCGGGCTGTGTGAGATCTGGCGTGCAATAAAAAAAGTCATTGCATCGGAAACGTCCCTAAATGGATTTGAAATACAATTTCAGATGTCAGTAAGCGGCAAGGAGTCAAGGCGGTGGTACAAATTGTGTTTTGTTCCCATTACCGAGAACAGCCAAAAGCATATTATGGTAGTAATCGAGGATATTACAAAAATCAAAAACTCCGAAGAGGAATTAATCAGCTCGAGAGACTATTACCTGGCTATGTTCGATAATTTTCCTTCCATGATATGGAGGTGCGGGACAGAACTGCAATGCGACTATTTTAATAAGAAATGGCTTCAGTTTACCGGAAGGACACTGGAAGAGGAAATTGACACGCCTTGGCCCTTAAAGGTGTATAGTGATGATAAAAAAAGATGGCACACAGAATGGCTGGAAAAAATGAAACTGCATGAACCCTTTGAGATAGAATACAGACTTAAAAGGGCAGATGGCGAGTACCGCTGGATCAATGACAGACGGGGGCCTATCTATGACATAGATGGCAACTTTATAGGATTTATGGGCTTTTGCGTGGATATCACAGAGAAAAAATCGGCGGAGGAAGGAAAAGCCAGATATGAAGTATTGGCAAAGATGGCACGCGACCAGATTTTGTTCCTTGATTCGGAGGGAAACATCCTAGATGCCAATGATGCCGCAATTCAGGCATTCGGATATACAGCGGAGGAGCTGCTATCCATGAAAGTCAGCAGCTTGAGAGCAAATGAAGAGAACCCGGGTGAGTTCGAGAAAGCTGATGAAGCGGGAATGTTCAAAGAAATCGATATCCTTCGTAAGGACGGAAGTTCATTTCCAGCGGAAGTCAGTGCACAGGGTATTGATATAGGGGGCAAAAGGCTTATTATAAGCATTTCAAGGGATATTACCGAACGGAAGATTGCCGAAGAAGCCCTGCGCGAAAGTGAAGAAAAATACCGTCAGCTGTTTCATAACTCCTCGGACGCAATATTTGTCAGAGAGGTCTCAAAAGGAATACTCAGCGGTAAGCTTGTTGAAGTTAATAACACTGCCTGCAGAATGTTTGGCTGCAGCAGGGACGAGTTTTTTGTCAATACGCCTCTTGACTTTATAAAAATAAAGGAAATCTCGAAGATCAGAGAGTTGAGGGATAAGCTGTTCAAGCAAAAGCATGCCGCCCTTGAAGGGGAGTTTTTAAGCCGAGAAGGCAGTCATAAGGATATTGAAATACATACACATTCATTTGAACTGAATGGAAAGAAAATGATGATAGAAATCGTCAGAGACATCACGGAAAGAAAGAAGGCTGAAGAAAAAATCCTCGAGAGCCAGTCAAAGTACCAAAGCCTTTTCTTCAATATGAAAGATGCTTTCTGCCTTCTGAAAATCTGTTTTGATGCCGGCGGAGCATTCCTTGATCTTCAGTTCGTTGAAGGAAATGCGGTTTTTGAGCAAATGTTCCATGTGTCACAGGAAAAGCTTGCGGGAAAATCTGTAACAAATGTTTATGGCAACTATGCCACAGATATAATTAATATGATAGAAAAGCATTATGCAAATGGAACTTTCAAGGATTTCAAAATGAATGAGCACTACATCCCGGTATTGGATAAGTGGCTTTCAATTTCGATATACTCTCCCGCACCGAATAGCCTTGCGTTGATATTGAAGGACATAACCAAGAGAAAGGTTGCGGAGCTGGAACTATCAAAGGCAAAAGAACAGGCGGAGGCGGCAAATAGCGCCAAGAGCGAGTTCCTTGCAAATATGAGCCACGAAATACGTACTCCTATTAACGGAATCGTGGGTATGATTGACCTTACAATGCAGACAGAACTGAACTATGAACAAAGGGACAACCTTGCAATAGCAAAAGGCTGTGCAAATTCGCTTCTAAGGATAATCAACGACATTCTTGACTTTTCCAAGATGGAAGCAGGAAAACTGTTTATTGATAATATTACTTATGAAATAAGGCCTTTGCTGGAGGAAGTTTCAAGAGCTCACAGTCATACTGCGGATAAAAAAAGCCTGGAATTCAGCTATACTATATCTTCCGGCATACCTCATTATCTGGTAGGCGATCCTAACAGGCTGAGGCAGGTTCTGAACAATTTGATCGGAAATGCGATAAAATTTACTGAAAGAGGAGAGGTTAATGTCTCAATAAAGAAAAAGTTGCAAAGAGATGACAAAATTGAACTTCTCTTTGCTGTTTCAGATACCGGAATAGGAGTAAGCAAGGAAGAAAAAAGCAGGCTGTTTAAGACCTTTAGCCAGGTTGACAGCTCGATAACAAGAAATTTTGGTGGTGCAGGGCTGGGGCTTGTAATTTCGAAGAAGCTTGTAGAAATGATGGGCGGAAGAATGTGGGTTGAGAGTGACAAAGGTAAAGGGAGTACGTTCTATTTTACGATAGAAGCTATAAAAGGAGAAAAAAGCGAAGTCACTCCTTTGTTCCAGCCGGTCATGACGAAATCAGTGCAAAAAATGAAAATACTTCTTGCTGAGGATGACAACGTTAACCAGACTGTTATAGCACGGATGCTGAGGAAGCACGGTTACTGCGTGGATATTGCCAATAATGGCATCGAGGCAGTAAAGAAACACGCGAGCGGAATATACGATCTGATACTTATGGATATTCAGATGCCCAAAATGGATGGCTTGGAGGCGACAAGGAGGATAAGAGAAATTGAAGGTACTCAAAAGCATACTCCTATTATTGCCATTACGGCATATGCACTACAAGGGGACAGGGAAAGATTTATAGCCCTGGGTGCGGACGAATACCTGCCGAAACCCATACAAATGGAGGAATTGTATTACATAATTGAAAAAACGATGGCTGAGATCGAAAAAAACTTGACAGTAAGCGGCGTAAGGTTGGATAATGATGGTAATGTCGTTTTGGTGCAGGGGTGTAATGAAGATATCAATTATATTCAGCCCCGGGACATCATAAAAATCGAAGAGGCTTACATTAAACTGATTGACAGTTTGAAAAGAAGCAATAGTGAAAATATAGAGGCGATTGCACATGAATTGAAAAACCTGTGCAACCAAATCGGTGCTGACGAATTGAAAAGCGCGGGGTTTCAGATCGAATTAGCTGCAAGACGCGGAGATATTGGAAATGCTGTCGAAAATACCCGTTTGTTTGAGCAGGAATTAAATACGATTAGAAATCTGTATTTTAAGGAAGGGAAGGATACCAATTGAAAACTTTAATTGTTGAAGATGACCTTGCCAGCAGGAAGTTTATGCAAAAGTTTTTGTCACAATATGGAGAGTGCGATGTTGTAGTGGATGGACTTGAAGCATTGGATGCATTTCTTTTTGCTTTGAAAACCAAACAAAACTACGATTTAATTTGCCTGGATGTGATGATGCCGAAGGTAGACGGCATAAAGGTTTTAAAAACCATCAGGGACTTAGAGACTCAAAAGGGCATTCTTCCGCATAAAAGGACTAAGGTCATTATGATAACAGCCCTTTCGGGTACAGATTTCGTACAGAATGCCTTTGAGATAGGCTGTGAAGCGTTTGCTTCAAAACCCATCGATACGGATAAGTTTACTGAAGTCCTGCTAAAGCTGGGGCTAATTTCTTGATAATGCCAAGCAAGGTGCTCTTGATGACCTCGGCTATACTAAGGACAATTTACATACATATGATTCAGGTTCTTTCAACGGAACATTGTATAAGATATCTCCTATTGCCAATTTTTCTGGCATTTTTTATTATAATTGACTCCGTAAACAGTAAAATTGCAAATGCCGGCTCGAATTAAAGATGACATATTTATTAGTTGACGTGTAAAAAAGCAGGCCTTTTTGGCCTGCAGTTTCTAAAAATTTAACTCTATTTTCTTAATAAGTCCCTTATTTCCTCAAGCAGCAAGGCCTCCTGAGATTGTTTGGGTGCTTCAGGCTCAACATTTTCTGCTTTCTTTTCACGTTTAAGCTTATTAATCAGTTTGATAAAAAGGAAGATAGAAAAGGATATAATAAAAAAGTCAATAATATTCTGCATAAAGCTTCCGTAGTTAAAAGTAACTGCAGGCACATCCTCATGGGCTTTCTTTATGAGAATATTCAAATGTGAAAAATTAATACCACCCGTTAAAACACTTACAATCGGCATTATTATATCATTTACAAGAGAAGTAACAATTTTACCGAAAGCAGCACCTATAACGACAGCGACAGCCAAATCCATTACGTTGCCTTTAACGGCAAATTCCTTAAATTCCTTCCACATGCTCGGTTTGCCTTCCTTTACAATATTTATTAATAATCACTTACAGTATAATATGATTATTTAAATAAGATATACCCTGAAAAATAAAACCGAACCGTTTTTTTATGTATTGATGTGAAGGATACTAAAAAATAGTGGTTTATTTAGAACGAAGGATGGTATAATAAGGATTATTACAAACATAGATGAGAGGAAGATTGAATTTGAGTCAGAATCCTATAGTAACTATTGAAATGGAAAGCGGAAATAGCTTCAAGATTGAATTGTACCCTGAAATTGCGCCGAATACTGTAAGAAACTTTATATCGCTTGTACAGAAGGGCTTTTATGACGGATTGACCTTTCACAGGGTAATACCTGGTTTTATGATTCAGGGGGGATGCCCCACGGGGAACGGAACCGGAGATGCAGGCTACAAAATCAAGGGAGAGTTCTCCAGGAACCGCTTTAAAAACGACTTGAAGCATGATCGCGGAGTAATTTCCATGGCAAGGTCTTCGAACCCCAATTCAGCCGGCTCACAGTTTTTCATAATGGTAGACAAGGCTTCACACCTTGACGGCGAATATGCCGCTTTCGGTAAGGTTACGGAAGGCATGGAGGAAGTCGACAGCATCGTAAAGGTGAAGAGGGATTATACTGACAAGCCTGTAAAGGAACAGAAAATGAAAAAGGCAACGGTGGAGACTTTTGGAGTTGATTACGGAGAAGTAGAAAAGGCATGACATGGTTGCTACAGAGCAAATCTCTTTGTTAAAAGGGAGTGTTGCAAATAAGGGCAGCACTCCCTTAAACTTTATAAGTATGCTGTGTCAATGCGCTTACAGGAAACCCGATAGTGCAGTTTAGTAATGTTCAATGAATAAAGTAAGGATTAGAAAGGAGATTCAAGGTGGATAGAATCATAATAAGAGAAGAAAAGGAATCTGATTGGTATGAAACAGAATATGTGACAAAGAAAGCATTTTGGAATCTTCATGTACCCGGATGCAATGAACATTATCTGGTTCACATCCTTCGCTCCAGCGACGATTACATTCCTGAATTAAGCAGAGTTGCAGAATTGGATGGTAAGGTAGTTGGGACAATTATGTATACAAAAGCATATGTACTGGATGGTGATAAGAGAACAGATGTAATAACCTTTGGTCCTTTGTGCATTGACCCTGAGTATCAGAAAAAGGGCATTGGCGGAGAATTGCTGGAGAATACAATGCAGTTGGCGAGAGAAAAGGGATATCGGGCGATTATTATCTTTGGAGAACCGGAGTATTATCCGCGTCATGGTTTTAAGCCATGTGACTGTTTTAACATTACAACAAAAGACGGTAAGAATTTTGATGCATTTATGGGAATTGAATTGGTGCCCGGCGGTTTGGATGGAGTAAAAGGGAAGTTTTATGAGTCAAAAGCGTTTGATGATTGTAACAACGAAGAAGCTGCCGAGGAATATGATAAAAAGTTTCCATATATGGAAAAGCTGAAACTTCCGGGACAATGGATATAATTTGCATTTGCAGGATACTTGGCACTTAATACATATTGAAAGGATTAGTGTATGAAAAAATTTATTTTATTAGCAGTGTTATCATTCAGTTTGCTTGGGGCACAAAGTCCGGCCCAAATAAAAACCGATAACGGCGTTAAAGACATACAATCATTTATACCAAAAGGGTGGCACATATTAGAGAAATACGATAAGAAACCGGCTCTGGCAGCAGGCGACCTGAATAAAGACGGGATCGCTGATAAAGCGTTTGTAATTGAGCAAAGTATTAAAGGCGAGGGAAGTTCAAAGTATGCCCTGAATGCGCCGAGACATTTAATAATAGTATTCGGACAAAAGAATCATACATACAAATTGTCAATAAAAGCAAAACAGGCCATTCTTCTTGCATGTGAGGGGGGAGGTTACGGAGATCCTTTTGATGATATAGAAGTAGACAGAGGTTCGGTCTTGCTGAAGTTCTTCGGAGGTTCAGGAGAGAGATGGTATATGGACTATAGGTTCAGGTATCAGAATAATGGTTGGTATTTAATCGGAGCGACAGAGGGTTCACTGGTAGATATTAACGGAGAAATGGATAGCGTAGAAGACGATTACAACCTTCTTACCGGCGATTATATATCCAAAAAGCTTGTAAATGGTAAAATCAAAACTATAAAAGGAAATAGGGGTAAAAGGAAACTTGTTAACCTGAAAGATTTTGTTGTAAGTTGGGAGAATAAGTCACGGTTTTAGTAAATGACTTTCAGGTGATGGCTATTCAGAATGGAGGATTCAAAATGGCAATAATCTTGGAAAAGGGAAAAATAGAAGATGCCGACATGATAAGAGAGGCACAGAGAATCTGCTTTTTGCCTTTATTGGAGAAGTACCACGATGACGATTTTAATCCATGCAATGAAAGCTTAGAAAGCATTCAAAACAGCATAATAAACCACTACTTTTATAAAATCTTTTATGACAGGACTTTTGCAGGCGGAATATATGTGCATGAAAACCCCGATCCCAAACATTTTAAGCTGCATACACTTTTTATATTACCGGAACTGCAGGGGAGAGGGGTCGGGCAGAAAGCAATAGAAGAAGTGGAAAAAATACATAGTCAGGCGATTGAATGGGTATTGGAGACGCCGCATGATTTAAAAAGGAATCATCATGTTTATGAGAAGTATGGCTACAAAAGGACCGGAGTTGAGGAAAAGATAAATGATAAGCTTACCTTAATACACTACAAGAAAGAGGTAATATGAGGTTCGTAAAGTATTGGCTGATATCCGGAAAGGTTTGAATTCCAATTGCATTCTAAAGGTAAAAAGTATATAATTTAGGTATATACAGAGTATATACCTAAGGAGCTGACAAATATGATTACAAAACTTCAAAAGTGGGGAAACAGTCAAGGCATAAGGATTCCAAAAGAAGTATTAATGGATACTTCTCTAAGCGAAGGTGATAAAGTGGATATTACATCTAATGGGGATACCATTATTATAAGACGCTTATATAAACCTATCAAAAAATATTCCCTTGAAGAATTACTAAAGGGTTGTAATGAGACGCAAGTTGAAGAAAATTGGGGTACCTCTGTTGGAAAGGAAGAATGGTAGCATGGTTATTCCTGAAAAGGGTGATATTGTATGGCTTGATTTTAATCCTCAATCAGGGCATGAACAAATGGGTAGAAGGCCTGCTATTGTATTAAGTAATAATTTGTTTAATCAAAAGACAGGAATGGCGATAGTTTGTCCGATTACAAATACAAATAGAGGATTTTCCTTACATGTTGAAATAATTGGTTCTTCAAAGGTAAAGGGATTTATAATGGCTGAGCAAGTGAAATCAGTTGACTACAGCGCCAGGAATGTTGAAATTATAGAGAAGGTATCGGAAGAAGTATTAAATGAGTTACTGTCGATACTATATGCATGCATCTACTAGAACGTTTTTTCAAAGAAACCTTGGTATTATAGCCCTCTTTTCCTGTATTCCCTAGGCGGAAGCCCTTTTAGCTTCCTGAATGTCTTGGAAAACAGGAGTGGGTCTTCATACCCGACCGACCTTGAAATGTCTGCAAGCGAAAGTGCAGCATTTCTCATAAGCTCGCATGCCTTATTGACCCTGTACTCTATAATAAACTTTTGAATAGAGGTATTCATATAGTGCCGGAACAAGCTGGAAAGATAACTCCTGTCCAGTCCTATATAGGAAGAGAGCTCCATAACGGTAATTTCCCGTGAGTAGTTGACCTGAATGTATTCAAGAACTTTCCGTACATAGCTTTCCTTCCTATCCTCGCTGCTTTGCGGAGCTGCCTTGTCGGACTCTTCGATCAGCTGGGACAGGAGCATGTAAAGAAAACCGAGCCTTCGGATTTCCCCGCTCTTAGCCAGAGATTTGGTTGAAAGCATTCCTTTAAAGCATTCTCGTACATATTCTTCATTTTTATATTCAAAAACCGCATTTTCGCGGCTTAAGTCCGCATAGGTAAGGTATTTTTCCGCCATCAGGCCATTGAACCCGATCCATGCGTAGCTCCATGGTTCGGATGAGTCAGATTCGTATTGTGCTATGACTCCGGGACTGATCAGAAACCCCTGCCCCTTTTCAAGACGGTATATCTTATCCATATACCGGAATATTCCCTTGCCGCTCAAAACAAAATGTACGAGGTAATGGTCCCTTACGGCAGGGCCCCAGGAGTGGTCCGGGTCACAATCTTCAATGCCGCATTTATACATATTTATATCTGTATTATTAGATACGTTGGTATATATTTTCTCGAGCATTTGAGCAATGTTCACTTCCTGATAAGATATTATTAATACAACATTATAACATATTTTTAACACATGGCTCTATTTACTTTTCTGTTCACGGATTTAGAATATAATTAAATGCAGCAATAATGCTTGAAGGAGAAGGTTTATGGCTGAATTGAGATGGAATCCCCTATTAAGAGATTGGGTGATGATAGCCTCGAGCAGGCAGAATCGGCCGAATTTGCCTAAGGACTGGTGTCCGTTTTGCCCGGGATCGGGTAAGGTGCCTGAAAAGTATGAAGTATACAAATATGATAACGATTTTCCGGTTCTTTCACAGGAGCCGCAGGAACCCGGACACAAATCCACTGAGCTTTACAAGGTCCGTATTGCGCATGGAAAGTGCGAGGTTATACTCTATTCGCCTGAACACAATAAAACGCTCCCTCAATTATCTTCAACACATATAAATAAACTTGTCGAGCTGTGGATTGATAGGTTTGTCGAGCTAAGCCGGGATGAAAAGATAAAATATGTTTTCATTTTTGAAAACAAAGGGGAGTCTGTCGGCGTTACCATGCCCCACCCACACGGCCAGATTTACGGTTATCCCTTCATTCCCAAAAGAATTCAAATGGAACTGGACTCCGCCAGGGAGCATTATGAAAAGCACAAAAGCTGTATAATATGCGACATGCTTGGAGAAGAAAGCTTGTCCGGTGAAAGGATAATCTTTGAAAACGATGATTTTACAGCCTTTATACCATTCTTTTCGGAATATCCTTATGGTATCTATATAGTGTCAAAAAAGCACACATCAAACATAACCGGGCTGAATGAATATGAAAGGATGAACCTGGCAAGGACTATAAGGGAGGCAGCGGGAGCTCTGGACTATTTGTTCGGCTTTTCATTCCCATACATGATGTGTATGTATCAGAATCCCGTGAATGGAGAAGATTACAGCAGTTTTTCGCACTTCCATATAAAGTTCTTTCCCCCTATGAGAGCGAGCAACAAGATTAAATATAATGCATCAAGCGAAACCGGAGCCGGTGCTCACTGCAATCCTACAAGCCCGGAAAATAAGGCTGCGGAGCTCAGGGCAGCGCATGAAAAGTTTATTGCAAAGGAAGGGGTGTAGCATCCAATGGAGATTAATGAGTTGAAACGAAAATTCATTGATATTTACGGCGGCAGAGAGGACGGCATAAGAGTGTTTTCCTCTCCGGGAAGAGTCAACCTTATCGGGGAGCATACCGACTATAACGGCGGTTACGTTTTCCCGGCGGCACTGACATTGAGTTCTACGGTTGCAGTCAGGCCGAGAAAGGACAGAAAAGTTAACCTGATTGCAGCAGACCTGAATAAACTTGTTACTGCAGATCTGGACAGGCTGGACGAGTACAGGCAGCTGGAATGGGGAAATTACCAGCTGGGAGTTGCAAATGAGCTTCAGAACAGCGGAATTCAGCTTGACGGCTGTGACATGCTTTACGAGGATCAGGTGCCGCTTGGAGCCGGGCTATCCTCCTCGGCGGCTATTGAGATTGCAGCGGCACTGGCGTTTAAGGCAGTCAGTAACTGTTCAGGTGTAAATGGAAGCGAGAATATGATTGAATTGGCGAAGCTGGCTCAGCGTGCCGAGAACAGTTATGTAGGAGTCAATTGCGGAATAATGGATCAATTTACATCTGCAATGGGAAAGAAAGACCATGCCATTTTTCTCAACTGCAGAAACCTGGAATACAAATATGTAAGGCTTAAGCTTGACGGTTACAAGATAGTTATTTCCAATACAAACAAAAAAAGAAGCCTTGCTGCTTCGAAATATAATGAGAGAAGAAACGAGTGTGAAAAGGGTCTCGAGCAGTTGAAAACATATTTCCCGGAAATAAAATGCCTTGGAGAGCTTATTTATGAAGGGGTTATAGACAAGATGGAAAAGATGGAGGATAATGTAATAAAACGAAGACTACTACATGTTATAGCTGAAAATGATAGAGTCGTCAAATCCGTAAAAGCTCTCGAGGACAACGATATAACAAGCTTTGGAAGGCTCATGATACAATCCCATGAATCCTTAAGGGATTTATATGAAGTTACAGGTTATGAGCTGGATTCCCTTGTTGAAGAAGCGTTAAAAATCCAGGGGGTCATAGGCTCAAGAATGACAGGGGCCGGTTTCGGGGGCTGCACGGTCAGCATTGTAAGGGATGCTGCTGTTGAGAGATTTATTTTTGATGTCGGGGAAAATTATTATAGAAAGACGGGGATACGAGCTTCCTTTTATATTTCTGAAATTGGGGACGGCGGAAGAGAAATAATAGTATAATAGACGTAAATACTAGGCTTTGAAAGGTGGAATTTGTAATGGCCGTTCTTGTTACAGGCGGAGCGGGCTACATTGGGAGCCACACGGTAGCCGAGCTTATAGAGGCCGAAGAGGAAGTCGTAATTGTGGATAATCTCCGTAAAGGACATAAAAAAGCTGTTCTTGGAGGAAAATTATATGTAGGTGATCTTAGGGACGATGAATTTCTAAGTAAGGTTTTTGAAGAAAACGAAATTGAAGCAGTAATACATTTCGCGGCAGATTCACTGGTGGGCGAAAGTGTATCCGACCCTCTGAAGTATTATAACAATAATGTTGTATCAGCCTTAAAGCTCCTTACAAAGATGAAAGAGACAGGAGTAAATAGAGTAGTGTTTTCTTCAACGGCCGCAACGTACGGAGAGCCTGAAAATGTACCTATTCTTGAGACAGACAGGACATTTCCTACAAATCCGTACGGAGAAACCAAGCTTTCAATCGAAAAGGCGCTTAAATGGTCTGACAATGCATATGGAATAAAATATGTATCATTAAGATATTTTAATGCGGCAGGAGCCCACGTCAGCGGGTCTATCGGCGAGGATCACAGTCCTGAAAGCCATCTCATACCAATAGTACTGCAGGCTGCATTAGGAAAAAGGGAGTCCGTCGGTATTTTCGGAGATGATTATAAAACTCCCGACGGTACCTGCGTTAGAGACTATATACATGTAACCGATCTGGCTCAGGCACATATCCTTGCTCTCAAGAAGCTGAGAAGCGGCGGTGAGAGCAGCATATATAACCTCGGAAACGGAAAAGGCTTTTCCGTTAAAGAAGTTGTTGAGCTGGCACGAGAGGTCAGCGGAGTCAATATCAAGGCTGTAAAAATGGAAAGAAGGCCTGGCGATCCTGCCGTATTGGTTGCATCCTCAGACAGGATTAAGAAGGAGTTGAACTGGATTCCAAAGTACAACGACTTGAGATTTATAATTGATACAGCCTGGAAATGGCATAAGAACAACCCCGACGGATATAACGACAGATAAGCTTAACAGAAAGTACATAAATTATTAATAAAATAGTTTTACAATGATTTTAAACATTTAAATACCCCACTAAATTTTTTGAACTGGCTTTCACGCCAGTTCTTCTTTTTGCTGTCTGCTGCTTATACGTGTTATAATTTTAAAAAACAGTTCAGAGGATAATTATGCTTGGTAAAGAAAATAAGACGTTCGAATACAAGATCGCTAGACGAAAAAGGAAAACTGTAGGTATTTCAGTCTCACATGAGCAAGGAGTAATAGTAACGGCACCCAATTGGGTAACACTGAAACAAATAAAAGAGCTGATTGATAAAAAAGCAGGCTGGATTATGTCAAGATTGAGCCTGCTTGAAAAGGAAGCAGCCGAAAATAAGCCGAAGGTGTTTGAAACGGGAGAGGTGCTTTCATATCTTGGTGAAAAGTACCTAATCAGGATTGCACCTAAAAAGGGAAAGACACAGCTAAATGGCTCCCTTATAGAAATATGCTTCATAAAAGGTGCTGATCCGGCACAGGACCAGGATAGGATAAGAGATAATATTAAAACGTGGTATAAGGAAAGAGCCAAGGAAGTATTTACGGGACGCATAGAGAGATTTGCCGATGAACTTGGAGTCAAGCCGCAGAAGATATTCATTAAAGAACAAAAAACGAGATGGGGAAGCTGCAGCAGCAAGGGAAACATAAACCTTAACTGGAGACTTATATTAGCTCCGATGGGAATAATAGATTATGTGATTGTCCATGAGCTTGCTCACCTTCGGCATATGAATCACTCAAAGGAATTCTGGGCAACTGTGGAGTCTGTTCTGCCTGACTATGGGTCAAGAAGAAAATGGTTGAAACAAAACAATCTTAATCTTAAGTTCTGATTTAAGGAGAAACGACTTGTACCTATTGGTATTGGGAATAGCGCCATCAGCGGCTATTCTGATATATTTTTATTACAGGGACAGATACGAGAAGGAGCCTGGAAAACTGCTTGCAATTATGTTCGCACTTGGAGGCGGAGCAATAGTCCCCGCTGCATTAATTGAGTCGTTGTTGGGGCTGAATGGACATGAAAAGTCCGGGATGTGGAATGCTTTATATTATGCGTTTATTGGTGCAGCATTGGTAGAAGAAAGCTTAAAATATCTGATCCTCAGGTGGTGCATTTGGGGTAACAGTCATTTCAACCAATTATTTGACGGAATTGTGTACAGCATTTTCGTTTCTCTTGGCTTTGCAACAGTAGAAAATCTTCTATATATTTTTTCATACGGCACAGCCATTGGTTTTATGCGTGCACTGTCAGCGATACCGGGACATGCCTTGTACGCAGTTACAATGGGATATTATCTTGGGCTTGCAAGATTTACTGTTAGAAAGCGCAAGCGCAGGCTATACCTTTTATACAGTTTACTAATTCCGTTAATACTTCATGGCTTGTATGACTTTCTTCTATTGACAAGAATAAGGCTAATGCTTATTCTTTTGCTGTCTTATATGATATATCTCCTGACAGATGGAATAAAAAAAACGAACATGCTTGCAGGCGTGTCGCCGAAAAAATAACAACAAAGCTTATTTTTATAGAGATTTAATTCTGGTATAATGAACAATAAGTTTACAAAATAATAAGGAGAATAACTATGAGGTATAGAGATTTCGGGAAAACAGGAATTAAAATCTCGGCATTGGGTTTTGGCTGCATGAGGCTGCCTATGATAAATATAAACGGTAAGGATGCAGTTGATACCGATAAAACCGTAGATATTCTTCGTAAAGCCTATGAACAAGGTGTCAATTATTTCGACTCGGCATATTTTTATAACAATGGACAGAGTGAAGGTGCATTAGGAAAAGCCCTGAAGGGAATAAGAGACAAAGTGTATGTATCAACAAAGAGTCCGGGACATTTGCTGAAGAAACCGGGCGACTATACAAGAATCCTTGAAGAACAGTTGAAAAGGCTGGATATTGATTATATAGATTTCTACCATTTCCATGGAATCGGTTATGATAATTTTTTTGAAACAGACAAAAATACAAATTGGCTGAGCGAAGCTCAGAAAGCTAAGGAACAAGGCATTATAAAGCACATTTCCTTCTCTTTCCATGATAAACCTGAAAGTATGATTAAGCTGATTGACACAGGTTTGTTTGAATCAGTTCTCTGCCAGTACAATGCTGTTGACAGGAGTAATGAGGAAGCCATAGCATATGCAAAAGCGAAAGGACTTGGCGTGGCGGTTATGGGTCCGCTGGGCGGGGGAAGAGTGTCAGGGATGCCTAAGGATCTGGCTGCTAAGCTTGGTATTACAGTAAAAAGCAATGCGGAACTTGCACTAAGGTTTGTACTGGCAAACAAGAATATTGACTGTGCACTTTCGGGGATGGAAAATCTTCAAATGGTTGAGGAAAATACTGCAACAGCATCAAACTCAGATTCCTTAAGCGATAAAGAGCTAAAGGCTATAAATGAGATGATGGAGGAAAATGCAAAGTTGGCCCAGCTTTACTGTACAGGCTGCGCATACTGCATGCCTTGTCCATCGGGAGTTAATATACCTCAAATCTTCAAATTGATGAATAACTATAAGATATACGGAATAGAAGAGCACTCTAAGAACGGCTATGCCGAGATAGGTACAAGCGAGTGGGTACCGGGCAAGAGAGCAGATGCATGTATTGAATGCGGTGTATGTGAGAAAAAGTGCCCTCAGAAGCTTCCGATAATTGAGCAGCTGAAGGAAAGCCATCAGGCGTTGAAGCGATAAAAAATTAATATATTCACCACTGAACGCACTGAAAAAAGTCAAAAACACACTGACCCCAATATATGCAATAACATTACTGCCATTTACCTTTTCAGCGATGAAAAGGTAACGAAAAATCGCCACTCATACGACGTGGGGTCTGGCTAGGGCACAATGAAAAGACTTCTGTACTTTAAGCAGATTCTAATTGCTGCCTTTGTCTGTCGGAGCAAATGCACCATCCATGGCGCAGTTGCTCCTAAAATAAACATCGTGTTTATTTTACAGAGTCGTTGCAATTATAATCTGAAAGTACGACGAAGTCTTTTCAAACACTTAATAGCGGCCTTCAGAGACACTAATAAACAGGCTTTAGACACTGTAGAGAAAAGCTATAGAATTAAAACTGTTTTTACCTTTTCAACGAGAAATCCGACTTTCGGCGGTGAAAAGCGGAAAGAAATAAAAAAAATGTAACGGGGTTATTTATGGTTAAAAAGCAACCTGCCAAGAAAATAAAAGAAACCGACCTCTATAGGCCGATCTATGATTACCTTACTGAGCAGGGATATACTGTCAGGAGTGAGGTTAAGGATTGCGACATAGCGGCGGTAAAGGGTGAAGAGCTTGTCGTTATTGAAATGAAAACAAGCTTTAATGCCACTCTCCTGATTCAGGCTACTCAGCGTCAAAAAGCGGCAGACTCGGTATATGTTGCAATACCTAGGCCCAAAGGGGGAGCATTTTCAAAAGGCTGGAATGAGATGTGCCATTTACTGAAACGACTTGAACTTGGGTTGATTGTCGTCAATTTTAAAGGTGATGCTGCTGCTGCAGAAATCATATTTCATCCCGATACTTTAAAATTGACTAAAAATAAAAAGAAAAGGCATACCATCATTCGTGAAATTGCCGGGAGGCATAATGATTATAATACAGGCGGGAGTAATAAGACAAAACTAATGACCGCCTATAAGGAAAATGCTGTTCAAATTGCTTGCTGTTTTGAAAGGTTCGGGCCATTATCGCCAAAACAATTAAGGAAGCTCGGAACAGGGCCGAAAACCTATTCCATACTTTCAAAGAATTTTTATGGCTGGTTTGAAAAGACAGGGCCCGGGTTATATAACCTTCATCCTGAAGGGAAAAAGTGTTTGCAGGAATGTCAGGAGCTTTATGAGTATTATTTAAAGGGATTGGAAGACAAAAAATTGGATTAATATAAGGGCTGAGTCCGGTAAAATACCAGATTCGGCCTTTTTTATGGGTTCCACTTGACGGTGGGATTTACAAATAATAAAATTTATACATAAATTAGCTATTAGTGAATTGTATATAAGGAAAACCCAGATTTTTAGGACTTCTCAACTTTAAATTTATAAATAAAATTTAGGCTTTTACATGTAAGGGAGAAAAATTATGTTCGGTAAAAGAATTGTAAGTATGGCATTATTATTATTTCTTATAGTTTTTAACAATAGCAATGCTGTTTTCGCCGATGACAAAATGGACAAGCCAGAAAATATAAGAATCAAAACTTCTGGAAAGAGCTTGAACGATTTTATTCCAAAAGACTGGAAAGTAATCTGTAAAGCAGAAGGAGATTTGAATAAAGACAAATTAATTGATATAGCTGTTGTAATAGAATATACCGTTAAGCATAATTCAAATAATGACGAAGAGTGGTTCGGACAACCAAGGATACTATTCATAGTTTTTAAGCAGAAAAATGGTTCTTACAAACTATCTATTCAATCATCAAAAATAGTAATGAGATCAGATGAAGGTGGAGTATTTGGAGATCCTTTTGATGGTATCAAGTTTAGCCGGGGTTCAATTGTAGTATCCTCATATGGCGGAAGTGCTTGGAGATGGGGGTTTACAAGTAGATACAGATTTCAAAATAACGGATGGTATTTGATTGGTGAAACTGAATTATCAGAAAATATTCATACCGGAGAGTCGGAAACGATTGACACAAATTGTATAACTGGTGATCAAATTATCACTACCATTGATAAAAAAGGAAATAGAAAAATTGTGACCCGTAATATTGGGAGGCAGAAATTAAAGAAACTAGAAGATGTCGGGGCAAGGGAATAAAAAATTTTATTCTGTACGTTAGGAAGTGAGTGGTCAAGCCTAGGAGTGGAGCAACAATAATATGAAAGGAAGAAGCACGTGGAATTTGAAGTTATCAGAAAACTATTTAATATAGAAAAGAATAATGGCTTTTCAGAAAATGATATAAGTCAAGCTTGTAAAAAACATGGAAATTTACCTTTTATATTGCAAGAATATTACAGACAACTCGGTAATTACAGGCAGATAAATCAAACGCAGAATATTTTATGCCGTCCAGGTGAATTAATTGATACAAAAGAATATCTTATATTTTACAAGGAAAATCAGTATACTGTTCAATGGGCTATAAAAAAGAGTGATTTGAATAAAGATAATCCACCTGTATATTGCTCATCAGATGAAAATGAGTTTGAACTTGAAAGTGAAAGTTTACTTGACTTTTTATATGCTATGGCTTTTTTTCAGGCGGCAAGCTGGGGTCTTGAATATTTTAGTGAAGGTATATATATGATTAGCGAGCAGCAGGCTCAGATCATTAGAAATCGATATAAGAAGATCGATTATGAATTAAACCTTTGGATGAAAATTTCATATTATAAAAAATATGATGACGAAGTAATTTGTATGATTAAGAACAGTGATTACGATATGCTCTACGCTTCTTCTAGCAAACAACATTTTGATGAAATGAAAGAATTTATTGATAGATTAGAACTTGAAGCTTATTAGTTATAAAATGCTTTTTTGGACAAAGGATTCAAGGCCTGCCGTCAACTCGAGGGCGTTTCTTTACATAACAATGCATCTAGTGAAAGGCCGCAAGCAGCGGACCCAATTCAAGGTCGTAAAAGTTGTAAAAATAATAAAGGGACGAAAACAAAATTTCGTCCCTTTAAATGACCTATATACTAATTGCAGGCAGGATACTTACTTCTATCCCATGTACGTTCTGTAAGCATGAATTCATCGTTGACATTGAAATATGTAGTGCAAAGAGTACCATTATCATTCGTGTAACAAGTATCCCATGTTACATCCAACTGGTAGTACTTGCCGTCTATCATGACAATATTCCATGCATGTGCTTCAGAGCCGGCATATCCGCGTATTTTAATGCAGTATATTCCGATCCTGTTCAATAGAAGATTCATGGTATCAGCATAGGCTGCACAAGATCCCTTACCTAAAATCAAAATACCGTATGCGCCCTTATTGATACCCAATGTATAGACGGTATTGTTACAAATATAATCATGCAGGGCTTTTTCCTTCTGGATTTGTGTCATGTCTGGTGTTGTAACACTTGCAATGATTTCATCTGCTTTGCCCATGATTGCGGCAACTTCGGATTTAGTCTGTTCCAGTCCCCAGAAATCTATCTTGATATTGTCGCTAAACAAATTATAATTTGAATAATCCCTTATATTATTACCACTCAGGTTAATCCTTGTCAGATTAGCAAGGTTAGTTAATGATGTAAAGTCTTCTATCAAGTTGTTTGACAAGCATAAATCAGTTAAGCAGGTAAGACCGTGTAAGGGTGAAATATCTGAGACGTAATTATTGTCAATGCTGAAGCTTGTCAGCTTTGTAAATCCTGCGACAACGCTTATATCGGATATACCGCAATCATTTAACGTTAAGCTCCCTAAATTTTTAAGCTTTTGAAGAGAACTTATATCACTTATCTTGTTACGGGATACATCTAGATAAGTCAAATTTGTTAAGTTACTCAACGGACTAAGGTCTGTTACTGAGTTATCGTCTATTGATATAGATGTCAGATTGGTAAGGCTTGATAATGGCGATATGTTCTTTATTTTGTTGAAATTCAAATAAAGATCTCTTAAATCAGTAAGATATTTCAATTGGGAAATATCCTCAATCTTATTATCTGTCAAATACAAAGTCCTGAGTTTTTTGGCAAACTGAAGTCCTTCGAGAGAAACTATACCCTTGCTTTTTATGTCCAGCATGGTTATATTAGCCAGATCGCTTTCCATTATATCACCAGTTGGTTTTGCAATAGCTGTTCTAATGGCTG
>JAEXSP010000027.1 GCA_023453795.1 Bacillota bacterium | reverse complement strand
TGTTGTACTCCTTGATGAGCTGATCAAGAAGCTCGTTTGGTAAACGTTTCTTTTGCATAAAAAAACCTCCAGTTTGATATTATTTTATATCACCCTGAAGGTTTACACAAAACTATTTACACTCTCGTTCAATTTCATCATTTGATTGTCGGCCTTGAAACACTTGATTTTATTAAATTATAAGGGTTAACAGAAGAACCCATTCACCATGTCTTTTTTAAGTATTGTGTATTCCAAATTAGGGATAGCTGCATAAATATTTACATTTACTGCACAAGTCAAGATTCCTAGATTGAAATTTTGTGTGCCTTGATAATATCATTTAATAAACTTCTTTCACTTCCATACCTATCTTCAATATCATCTCGAATTTCTTGGTGATATCTTTTACGTGCAAGTATGTCCCATTTTAAAATTACAGCTTTCACATTATCTGATATGGTATCTTCACACCTAATAACTATGCCCTTTAAAATATCTATATTTTGTACATCCACCAAAATAAATGAATTTCCCTTTTTAAATATACATACACAATGTACTCCCGGTTCACCATCATTTTTTGATGCTTTTAAGATTTCTTCGTAATCTACATCAATTCCCATCACGGTGGACAATTCTAGTACTACATCTTTTAAATATTCCCCCGGTATACAATTGTCAAATTCCTTCATTTTTTATACCTCCTTATGGCTTTCCTTTGAGTACATTAATAATAATATTGGGATATTTCTGTTGAAACTGTTGTATTACATATTCACAACTAGGACAGCATGCCCTTTCAGTATAAAGGTTAATCGTTCCAGTTACACCTGTTTTGTTTCCAAGTTTTGCTGCAATTTCTTCAAGGATTTTCGCTTCTGAGTCAAACATTCTATCATAAGCATTAACACCATCAACAATTTGCTGTGAATTTACTTTCAATGTGTCAAAATGTCTATTATCTCTTAATATTGCGAATCCAGCTTCATCATCATAACTACTAAAAGCTGATATCACTTCATCCATCTCTCCATCAATTTTCGCCCATGCTGAACCCATATTCCCAGAGTCAACTGCAAATGGTTCTGGTAATCCTTTTAAAGTACGAAGTTTATTCACTTGCTCCCACATTGCAAAGCCGAGGTTTGCGGGTCGGCACGGCTCGTAGCTTTTCGCCAGCAGCGCAGCGGGAGCGTGGAACGCGAAGCAAAGCCGACATACCGGGAATTTCATTCGGTTGTCGGCCTTGAAATTGTTTGAATACTGGGCTGTGTCGAGTCGCTTGAAAAAGTAAATTATTGTTGACTGTCCCAATTAACCTTCGTAACCTTCGAAGCCGCATTGCTACAGTCGGGGTTATTGAAACTAAACCTACTTTAATTTTTCCTCAAGCATTTCAAAATATTGGGTAGCATCTTGAGATTTTTGAGGATAATTACGCAGAAATTTTAAATATTCAATTTTTAGCCTTCTTAAAAATTCTTCATTAGAAACAATTATTTCTACATCTTTTGATACCGCAGGCTCATTGATACATAACTTCACACCAGTTTCACCAAAATACTCTTCTTCACCTTCTCTAAATGCACTTGCTAAAACACAGCAAACGCATTCTCGACCATATCCCTCCATCCTTGGAGTAATAAAAGCTTTAAGCATTTGTATAAAATAATATTCACTTCTCATACACCCAAAATACATTTCAAAAAGTTTGTCTATTTCTTGGCTATTCAATTAACTCACTCCTATTTGTTTATTAGTTTATAATCGGATAGAAATTTTTCACTTCAGTGGCATCTGTAATTGCACTATCAATCCAACCTTCAAACTTTAATCCATTCGATGCTGTTCCTGTTATTTTAGTTCCATCTATAGTTCCATTTACAATGCCATTCCTCATTGCTTCTTCTCCCCATTTTACCATATCTGCATCAGATATAATACTTGGGTCGTAAACAGTTTTAGGATTTTTAAATATTTTGTATTGTCCTGGAATTATAGCTCCTGTCCCATCTTTCAGTGGAACTTTGTATGTAACCTCATATATTCCTTTAAAATTCGGATGAGGAACTATCGATTCAATAAATTCTGAATCTGCCAAACCTTCAACATTTCTAAAATAATTCTTAAACTCAGTAAAATTGTGTCCACCAACAATTCCTTTGGTTGCATTCCTATCGAAACTTATAACAGTCTTTAAGTGGTCTATATATCCAGTCTTAAATCTCAATTTCGATAAGGCTTCTGCCACCGTCTTTAGTGCTATATCATCAATTACAACAGTTCTGCCAATAGGTAACGCTCTAATTTTTGCAGCTAAGCCCACTGTTTCATATGTTAGCATAGCTACACCGCATAAGTCTAAAATTAACTTGTCCAATTTATCATGAGCCACAAGATATCCGATATTAGCTTGCATTTTTACATACGCCCATACATAATATTCAGGTGTTTTAGGCTCAATCCATGCAAACTCCGGAAACTCATTGTGATCACTAATAACTTTATCTATCCATTTTTGTGCACCTATTGCGGCTGCAAGTGTAATGGTATCATATGAATCCAATGCGTCCTCAAATGTTTTTTTTGCTTTGCTTGCATCAATGTACTCATCTGCACCTAAAGCCTTATCGACTATATTAACAATTACTTTGCCATTTTTTAATGTAATGACTTTATTTATATCACCATAGCTATCTGTATGCAACTTAACATTTGCAATTGGACCAGTATCATTACTCGTCCCCTGAGTTGTAGCACTAACCTCTTTTGATCCCCCGTCCCATTTCATTACAAACTTATACTCTGTTCCTGCATCCAAACCAGCGATATCCTGCTGAATATTACGCATTTGCGTATATATTCCTATTCTTTGTTTGGTTATCGTTTTATATATTTCTAAAGTATTGTCGGGGTCGGTGGAATTCGGATAGTTCAAGCTAAGAACAACCTTATTAGTATATACATGTAGTACTCTAATCTCTGCAATACCCGGCCCCTGATTTCCGTATGGTGGAGGCACTCTTTTATATGGACTTCCCGGTGTCATAGTTTCATTCCAGCCTACCCAATTATGGTTCTTTACATATTTATCATATAATTTAGATAATGCCGCTGCTGTCTTTGGTCCGCAACCAACATACTGCCCTTTACTATCATATAAGTCATTATCAGTTAAATGCATGGCATTTTTCTGAAAATTAATCAGGGATGCCTTCGTTACTTTCCCGAAAAGTCCAGTTGCAGAATAGGAATAATCCGTCCAGTACCCCATTTTTTGTAACGTTAGTTGTATGAGAAAAACATTCGGACTTTTTTCTCCATAATGAGCTTTTTTGATGCTTGGCACGGTGCTTGCTATTGGTACAACTAGTGTATCTAAGTCAGTATACCCACAATTTATTAAATTTTGCACCAAATCTGCTTCTGAATCCATTGGATCCATGCTGTCAAGTTCTCTCATTAATTCATCGGAAATGTCTGAATCCATATTATAGTCTGGGTCTGTATCACTCAGGTTTTCATCATATGGATCACCAGATGGTTTATTTCCATCCAACTTAACCAAATCACTTAACCTGTTCACATTTCCCCATTGTTTTAATCCATATGCTCCAGGTATCTCAGTATAAAAGGTTATCCCATCAACACCAATAGTTATCCGATCGTAGTTTGTTTTCTCCAAGCTTTGCAGTTTACTATCAATATCGTATGCAGAGGAACATATCACAACATCATCGTATGTTGCAAGAAATTCCTCACCGGTAGCACTAAATGTGCCAACTAGAATTTTTCCCGAATAATCCGTTACATGCCTTTCAACTGCATCATCCATCGAATAGCTGTCATTTGCGATTATTATGTTTCCATAAGTATCTATTACTGTGCCATTCTGCATTATTTTAACTTCTTGAGGCTTTACCGTATTATTTATCTCAAATATGCTTGTAATAACATCCGACAAGACATTTTTTATATCGGTTGAAGATTTATTATATAGTTTTCCTTTAAAGTATATGCTGTTGTCACATACAAGCAACGCCGTGTTATTATTGGGGAATCTGGCGATTGGTCTTTTTTCTTGATTTAAACTATCATCATCTTTATTTTCCGTATAATACCAGTATCCATTAAGGAATCCTATTACAAAATTATGATTTCTACCGTTCTTTAAAGGCTTTGCAGCAGCATCATTGTTCAAAATATTACTTCCAAGCTGCATTTTATTTTGTACTATATTTTCGGCTTCTGCTTTATTATCGCTTGTAATCTCCATATTTTCAGCACTGCTCAAGTTTTTGAAAAGAGCGTCTGTATCAGCCACTTGTTTGCTGGTAAAGTATTGCACATTGTCTTTGGTTGTATCAATGCAATATACATTAATGTTATATTCATTTTTACTAATCAAAGAATTTATCATACTTTTTGCGATTGCTACCGAATTTTCAACATTATCTTGTGTTGCAAATTTTGTATCCACTACACAAACAATATTAATCTGCTTTTTATTTGTACTTTTCTTATAGGTAAGATAATATTTGCTGAAATGCGATACCGTAGCATAAATGATCTTGTTTTCGTAGTCTATCCTTGTTGCCTGCGGCACTATTATATTATTTGCTTCATCGTACCAGCATATAGTCAGATCATTCAGCCCTGCAGCATCTATGCTGTCATCGACCTTGAAGCCTATTTCTGCCCAATCAAACTGAGAGGTCGTTTTTATTTCTATAGGATGTCCGATCATGTCAACTTTGCCGTTAAGGTCATTATAGCAATCGGTTACGGTTGTATTTGCATTTACGTCACCGTCCCCGAATATATTGACGACAGGCTTTGCTGATTGACCGTCAAATACACTCAGCTTACTTTGTTCCAGTGCCTGAAAGGTTTTGCCGCTGCCTGAGTCGAACGGAAGAACCTCAACGGAACAAATATCCGAATAGCCTGTGTTATTTTTAAATCTTGCTGTTATGAAAGCATGTCCTGCTTTCTTTGCAATTAGAGTTCCCCCTATCACATCCGCTACCGATGAATCACTGCTGATCCACTGTATTTCGCTGTCTAGGTTATCAGGAATTTCTGTGTCAAATAAAAGGTCTGATGTTTCTCCTTCCTTAAGAAGGATGTCATTGTACAGGAACTGAACACCTATGGACGGCTGGGGATCATGAACCCCGAAATCTCCTTCCGTATCCTTCAGCGATGATAGCAAACTTTTTATATCAGGGTCAGAGGCCAAATCATTCAATTCAATACGGTAATCCGTTGTACAGGCTTTTCCTGTACTTGTATCCCATGTATGATCAGCTGCCATTTGATCGTTCGTAAGGTTATAGTATTTGTAATAGTCGGTAACAAAGTCGGCATCATCCCATGTGCAATCCAGGTTATACCATTTGCCGCCAATATTAACCTGATTCCATGCGTGCGAACCTCCGCCTGCTTGTCCGCTCACTATGGTGTTGTCTATTCCGGCAGCCTTTAGCATTTTATAGGTTAGCAATGCATAACCGTTGCAGATTGTCTTCCCATAGTATAAAGCGGTATATGCATTATTGTTTTTAAAGCTGTAATCATAATCGACATTCAGCAGTATGTAATCGTGGATTGCCTTTTCCTTCTCATGAACATTCATTTCGGGACTAATTATGTCGGAAATAATCAAATTAATTTTTTTGTTTATATATTCTTCCTGACTCTTTGATGTAGCATATTTCACATTAAATTCTATCAGGGCTGTCTGTTCAGATAAAACACATTTAATGCTGTATGATATTGAATGTTTCAAATAAGAATCGTTGTCCAAAATCTCCTGCAAAGTATTTTTAACGGTATCTTCTATATTGGCGGTATCACCTTTGTAAAGTATTTTGAAATCGGCTGTCCAACTATCTAAGTATTCGGTTAATACACTCTTAAGCTCGTCCGGAGAAGCAGCCTCTGCATCTGCCTGCTGAGTCGGTATTGTTTTGTATGTTAATGCAAACGAGACGGTAATATCGCCTGCGGTCCCATCCGTACTGGTATTTGCCGTTGCTATGTAATACCTGTTTTCATCCCCGTTTAATACAGAGGATAACATTTCACTCAGCTTGCTGCTTAAATCAGTGCTATCTCCTGTGTACTTCAGCGTTATTTTTGTTGTCTTGGCTATTAAGCCTTCTATCAGCTTTGCTTTGATTTCGTCAATCGTGTTGACCGTCTCTGTTGGCTCGCTGTAATACTTGAAGGTAAACACAATTGTTAATTTGCCTGTCTCTCCTTGAATGATGAAGCCCCTGGAAGAAACATTATATCCGTTAGGATCGCCGTTTAATGTTGAAGCCAGTAGTTCATTTAACTTATTGGCCAGATCGGCAGTATCTCCGGTATAAGTTACGGAAATTTGATCCGAGTTTGCTTTCAAGCCTTCAACAAGTTTGGGTTGTATCCCTTCAATAGTGCTTATTCCTTCAATCTGCTTATATTGAAAACTGACTTTAACCGAGACATATCCTTCATACCCACTATATGCAGCATGCCAATTAGATACTTCATACTTGTTTGGCTCTTCATTTATTGCAGCATTTATTAAGGCATCTAATTTATTAGAAAAATCAGTCATGTCACCGGAGTACTTAAGAGATATCAGTGTAGACTTAACTATTAAGCCTTCTATCAGCTTTGTTTTGATTTCTTCAATTGTACTAACTCCTTGTTCCGGATCTTCATATACAAAAGATAGAAGGATCATTGCATTTCCTTGATATCCACCGTAATTATAGCTGTAACTTTTGACTTTATATTTATCAGTGTCTGTTGCCAGTGCATCTTTTACCGCAGCTTCAATCAGTTGAGGTATATTTGATGTATCACCCTTATAAGTTATTATAAGTTGTTTTCCCTTAACAGCTAAATTATTTACCAGTGCATTCTTGAATTCCTCCTGACCGTTTACTTTCACAGAGCTTACAGATTCAGATGTAACAGCAAATACAGCAGCTGCCTGATTTGTCATTCCGTTTGCTTCAGCTTTTACAATCAATGTATATACCCCCTCGGCACCAACAGGGGTTCCGCGGGTATATGGAGAACCGTTTAATGTCGCGGTTATTGAGGCTCCGGTAATATCATTCCAGACTGGAGTCACTGCTGCCAGATAGACATCCCCGTTTGATACACCTGTAATAACCGGAGCTTCAATTTTGGGTATTATTGTATATGTTGCGCTAGCTATATCAGAATCAGTCATTCCAGGCATCGATGCATATGTTTTTAGAGTTGCACTATTTGTTATGGTAATTGGTCCGCTGAATTTTGCCGAAATTGATGTAGGTGTTGTTCCGTCCAGTGTGTACCTTATGATTGCTCCTGAAGTCAGAGAACCTATAGTTACCGAAACCGGATTATGATACGTGCCTGTATCCGGATAAATTGCAGGCATGTCCATTTTTGGCGCTATGGTATAAACTGCACTGCTTACTTCCGAGTCCAGAATGCCATTCAGAACCGCATAGGCTTTTATTGTAATATTTCCGTTTATTTGTATTGGAACAGTATATACAGAATCATTTTCTGTAGGTGTGTTTCCATTTATTGTATAATAAATCTTAGCGTCGGGAGTATTACAGCTGATTGCGAGCATTTGGGATGTACCATAGCTACCCGATGCAAGACTGAATACAGGTTCACTAGCTTGTGGCTGTTTTGTTACGTTTACATTAAAACTCCGTGACTGATTCCAATCACTTAAGCTTACCATTAAGTAGTATGTAAGATTTGCTTTTAGTTTATATGAGATTTTAAAATTAGAAATGTCACTATTCTTATAAGCCAGCATTGCTCCATTTTTATCATACAATTTACCGCAGGTTCCATCCGAACCAGTTGTAAAGAAATCATATGTCCCGTTCGCTGAAGGTGTAAAATTGTAATATATAAAATCTACCTTATTTATAGAACCAGCCAGCGGTACATTCAGCTGCAATGTCTGTGCGTTAACAGTATCTTCAGCTAAACTATTTGTTTTAACTGTTAATAAATTGCTGGCTGTTGAAACATTTCCTGACACACTCTTCGCATATACTAAAATTTCATATGAGGTATCAGGGTTTAATCCAAATATTGAGGTCTGCACCATACCCGTCGAAAATACCGATTTATGACCATCCGCCAAGCTTTTCAAATGAATATCATATGTACATGCTTGTCCGCTATTGTCTGTTGAAGAGTCCCATTTCAGATCCAACAAAGACATCGTTTTCCTTGTACAGGTTAAGTTGGTAGGTACAGTAGGCTGTTCTTTCGGAAAACCTTTAATCATTTTTAGCAGGTATTGCTTCATTAAAGCAAAATCCAAAGCATCAATTGTTCCGCTTCCGTCCAAATCTCCGGCCCATAGGTCGTCCTCCACCGGAAAGTCCTTAATCATCCCGACTAAATACTGCTTTATCAATGCAAAATCTATACCTGTTATTACACCATCGCCATCCAAATCTCCAACTATTCCTCTGGATTCAGCCGCTGCAGTACTGGAAAAAATATTGACGGGTACCGCATAACTTGTTACCATTACCGCAATACATAAAACTACAGAAATACAGCCTTTTATTACTTTCCTCATTTATATGCCCCTTTTACACCATATTATTAATTCTTTTCCATTGTTATGAGTATTATATATGACATTTTATTTGTCATCAATACCCATAATGCCATTTTTCTGTTTTAACAGCCAATATATAACCATCTGAGACAAATTTTACTTTGATGTAAAATCGAAGCATATATATTTATAAATTGTTAGTGTTAAAGAATAGGACAGATTGTTTTTGAAGAAAACAAAAACAACCCCCTTAAGGAGATTGTTTATTATTAAGCTATTGTTCATTTTTTGTTTTCCCGAATGGAATCAAGAATATCCAGCATTTCCAACGCGTCCTTTTCTGCCATGCTCAGTGCTGTAATATATCGGTCGGCGGCGCAAACGATATCTTCCTCTTCACCGGGCGTATCTATGATCTCTCTGATATTGGTTTCTCCATTGTCCAGGCGGTTCAGCATACGCAGGATAGACATCATGGAATAGTGAGCATTTCTGAGGGTACGGATTATTTTGAGCCGGTTCATCTCTTTTAACCCATATATTCTGTGCCTGCTGGAATTCCTCGGTACACGGATCAGACCATTTCTTTCCCAATCACGCAAAACATCCGCAGTGATGCCAAGTATTCCTGCTGTTTCAATCCTGCTGCGGTATATATCAGTTTCGCTCGCTTCCAGACTATTGCCAATGATATCAAGAGTGATTCGGATTGCCTCTTCCGCTCCCGATTTTTCTTCCCTAAGATGCACCAAATACTTCTGTGTGCCTTGATATGCCCCGTCAATATCATCCTCAGCCGCTGTCTTAACAATCTCAAATACTTCCTGTCTTAACCTGCTGCTGATAATTTCAGACCGGAAAGCTGTCCGAAGCAGCCGAAGCTGTTTGATATGCCTGTCGTTGAATACACGATAACCATTTTCGGTTCTGGGTATTACAGGAAGCAGCTTCATCTCCTCATAAAACCTTATGGTATTGGGATGAACTCCTATCAGTTTTGCTATCTGGGAAGTTTTATAAGTTTTCAGATAACCGCCTCCTCTCCCTTTATTTCCGTAAATATATTATACCTTACTTCTTGATGCAGTAAATGTTTATCGTTTGTAAAGCTCCGACAGCACTTTGCCAGTACAGGAGCGTGGATTCATCATGATTTCCTCCGGTGTCCCCTGAGCTACAATTTCACCACCTTCGTTTCCTCCCTCCGGTCCGAGATCAATGACCCAGTCCGATTCCAGTATCATTTCAGCGTTGTGTTCGATAACAACTACACTGTTTCCCAATCTCACCAGCCTGTCAAATATGTTTACAAGCCTGCCTGCATCATGGGGGTGAAGTCCGGTAGTCGGTTCGTCAAAAAGGTACATTGCCTTCACACCGCTGCTCCCGGAAAGCTCCTTAGCCAGCTTCAGCCTCTGTGCTTCCCCGCCGGATAAGGTTGCTGTTGACTGTCCCAGACCCAGATACCCCAGCCCTACCTCCTGCAGTATTTTTAGTTTTGAAAGGATGTCCTTTTTACCTGAAAACAGTTCTACTGCTTCATCAATACTTAATTCCAAAATGTCCGAAATATTGTGCCCCCTGAATTTAATATCCAGAACCGGCTTCCTGTAGCGTTTGCCCCGGCAAACAGGACAAACGACCTCCACATCCGGCAGAAAATGCATGGAGACGGATAACTTGCCTGTACCCTGACATTTTTCGCATCTGCCTCCGGCCACATTATATGAGAAGTCCTTGGCTGAAAGGCCGTTTACTTTTGTTTCCGGCAGTGAGGCAAATAGATCACGGATATCAGAAAAAAGGTCGGTATAGGTTGCTGCGTTTGAACGTTCGGAACGCCCGATTGACTGCTGGTTTATCATAATTACATCGTTAAGGTTCTCCAAGCCTGAAATGTCATGTCTCCTGTTATTCTTCGGCTGATGAAAATAAGCTTCTGAAGCCTCTGCCAGAACTCCGAAGATCAGGCTGGATTTGCCGCTGCCTGAGACACCGGTAACCGTAACAAACCGCCCAAGAGGAATATCGACATTTATGTTTTTCAGATTGTTTACTGCGGCATTATTAATGTTTACATAACTATTACTGCCCTGAAGCTTCCTGCGTTTCAACTGATAAGTGCTGTTCTTAAGGTATCTGCCTGTAATCGAGGCATCACAGCTTGCGATTTCTCCCGCTGTTCCGCAGGCTACAATCTGACCGCCTTGCTTTCCTGCGCCGGGGCCGAAATCGATGATATGATCTGCAGCTTTCATAAGTTCCAAATCATGCTCAATTACAATAACCGTATTTCCCATATCCCGCAGCCGCTTTAAAACCTCTATGATTTTTCCGGTATCTCTGGAATGAAGGCCCGACGTCGGCTCATCCAGTACATATAGCACGCAGGTCAGACCGCTTCCAAGAACAGAAGCCAGCTTGATGCGCTGCCATTCTCCTGCCGAAAGGGAAGCAGCAGGCTGGTCAAGACTCAAATATCCGGCACCTGCATCTATAATCCTGTCAATTCTGCGCTGCAGATCATCAACAACCTGTCGCACAATATCTGATGCCTCCTGTGAAATAAAACCCGGAAGCCCTTTCAACCATTCGTTTGCACCCGTGAGGGACATGGACAGCAGCTGCTTTATATTACTGCCTCCAACCTTTACTTCAAGCGTTTCCTTTCTGAAGCGTATCCCCTTGCACTCCGGACATTCCTGACGGAGCAAAAACTTCTCAAGTCTTTGCCTAGCACTTGCAGAACTGTTTTCCATATACCTTCTCATAAGATTGGTAACGACTCCTTCAAACCGCCCTTCAGGAACGGTTTTAGGCGGAGCAATATCCGGAAAACGTTCCTGAAACTGTTTACTCAGAACACCATATAGAAGCAGGTCCTTCTGGACGTCATTATATTCAGAGACAGGAGTGTCAATACCCATTTCAAAGCCATAATACTTCGCAGCCTGAATCATGGAAGCCCCGTATCTGTCGATATATACCTGATCCCAGCCTTTGATGGCAAATTCCCTTATGCTTCTGATTTTATCGATCAGAAGACTAATATCAGGCGAGTTTACAACCCCGATTCCCTTACATACAGAACAGGCTCCCTGTGGTTTGTTAAAGGAGAAATGACTTGCTGTCAGCTCAGCAACCAGTCTGCCGCAATGGGGACATGGAAGCATCTGCTCATACAACTCAGCACCGTCCGTATCCTGATCCGGCATTTCTGAATACACGGAAAAGGCCTCTTCATTGTAGTTTTGGACGATTATATTACCACAGTGAGGGCATGGTCTTTCACCCAGCTTGGCGAACAAAACCCGGAGGTAAGCGGAAATTTCGGTAACAGTACCTACTGTCGAACGCGGATTATTGCTCGTGTGATGCTGGTTGATCGATATAGCGGGAGACAAGCCCTCAATATAATCAACCTTCGGCTTGCTTCCGATATCCATCGTCATTCCCATGGATTCCATATACTGCCTCTGGCATTCCCTTTGCAGAGTTTCCAGTGCCAGAGTTGATTTACCGCTGCCTGACAGTCCTGTGAATACAATCAGCTTATTCTTGGGAATCTGCAAATCGATGTTCTTTAAATTATTTTCTTTCGCGCCTTTAATATTTATATACATATTTTTATCACCCCTCAAATCCTTGTATAAACAAGAACAGTATACTATCCAACCTTAATAGTGGTGGTATACTGGAGGGTTTTGCTGATGTTATAATTATAAATAAAAGTGAACCTTTTTTTATTCCATGACAATATATAGGTGAAGGGCCTTGAAAAAGATATCTTTTTTCACTGAAAGGAGAAGTTACTTGTACATAGACATAAACGAACTTGTGAAGCTGCACGGCAAAGCTGTTTACGGATTTTGCTGCAAACTTACTAAAAACCGGGATGACGCAGATGACCTGTATCAGGAGACTTTTCTCAAGGCATTGGAGCTTCATCATAAAATTAACAAGGATAATAACCCTAAGGGCTTCCTCATTTCCATCGCAATAAAGCTTTGGAAAAACAACCGCCGCAAATATGCAAGAAGGCAAAGGATAGCACCGACCGAGGAGCTTATTGCACATGAAAATGTCGTGACCAATAGCGTACCAACTCCTGAGGATATTGTTATAACTAATGAGCTATGCACTGCTATACAGGCTGCGGCGGAAAAACTGAGCAATAAATTGAAAATCCCCTTGTACATGTACTATACAGCAGAAATGTCCAATGAAGATATTGCATCCTCATTGAATATCCCTGAGGGAACTGTAAAAAGCAGGCTTCACAAGGCTAGGAAGAAATTGAAAGAAATCTTGGATCTGGAGGCTGGTAAATATGAATAAATCAGATCAATTTGATCAACAGTTGAAGCAAGCCCTTTCTTCATCTGTTGAACCCGGTGATGAATTAAACCGAAAGCTCATAAATCGACTAAAGGAGAAGAATGATATGAAACCATTTTTCAAAAAAAGAAAAGCAGCTGTTCTTATTGCTGCAGCACTTACCTTGGTAATGTCTTTAACTGCATTTGCGGCATGGAATTATCTTAGTCCGAAGGAGGTTGCCGAACATTTCGGAGACAAAGCTCTTGCACATGCATTTGATGATAAAAATGCAGTAGAAATTAATAAATCAGCCACTTCCGGCGATTATTTATTCACCTTGCACGGAATTGTTTCAGGAAAGAACTTAAGCGACTTCAAGGACTCTGCACATGATATAAACGCTGATAAGACTTATGCCGTAGTATCTATAGCAAAGAAGGATGGCAGCAAAATGCCCTCAACCCGGGATGAGGAATACGGCAAGGTCTCGTTTTTCGTATCTCCTCTGATAAAAGGCCAAAAACCATGGCAATACAATATAGCATCTATGAACGGAGGATATAGTGAATGTGTGGTTGACGGAGTAATGTACAGGCTGCTCGAATGCGACGGAATCGAAATGTTTGCCGACAGAGGACTCTATCTAGGTATTTGCACCAGTGCATTTTACGATACAAAGGCCTTTAATTATAATCAGAAAACCGGTGAAATCAGTCTTAACACAAACTATGAGGGGGCTAACGCTCTGTTCGATCTGCCCCTTGATATAAAAAAAGCCGACCATGATAAAGCGGAAAAATACCTGAAAGAATTATGGCAATCACCTAAGGATAATCCAAAAGATGAAGGTACAAAACCTGACGGGGAACAATATACAGATCCGAATATGGACCTGAATATAAATCCGAAACTAGCTGCTGAAAAAGGTGTTGTAATTCCTGAATCAGTTAAAGAAGTAACCTGCGATAAAGATGGCATGGCAAAATATGATTATAAGGGCTTCACAGGCAGTGTAAATATGAATGCTCTTTTTAAAAAGGACGAAACAGGAACAAAAACAGTAAGTATGACTAAGATCGACGGTAAATTGATAATCATTCAATATTCAAAGGATGCAAACGGCAAATTTACCGCAAGGGCGTTAGAAGTAAAATAGCAAAAATATCCTCTGTAATAAAGCCCTTCCGATACTAATTGTAGACGAAGGGCTTTTTGTGTTCTATATATAATACTACTTACAGCTATTTATCCTTTAAAAGCTATAGCATCAAGCTGAAACAATAATCCTTCTTGTCCGCTTCTGTGAGCAAATTCTGTTTGTATAGATTTTCTAGCCGGATACTTTCCTTTAAATCTTTCTTTGATTACCTTCTCCATTATTGGTATATTCCAGACATCTCTAAACAAACAATCCATCTTTACAACTGATTCAAATGTTAAACCAATTGATTGCAGGCGTTCACCCAAATGATCAAATGCACCATTTAATTCGTAGTAAAATAGTCTTTTGTTTAAGTATGTTGCAATTCATCTATTGTTTCATCACACCAATGGATAACAGCCTCACTGGATATTATGCCCTTTCTAATAACCGCTTTGATAAAACGGACTCGCTCCTTCGATATTTCCTGGATGCCCTGTTCCAAATCCTTTTGCATTCCAAGATACTTCTCTAAATTCTTTTCATGGAGTTCTTTATAATTCTCCAGCATCCGGATTACATTTTCCCTCGGCTGGCTGCTTGAAAACAATAATTTTAACATGAACTCAGAACGTATCGGCTGTTGCATTGTCTCTTCTAAAAGCCATGTCTCAAGCTCCTGCTTTCCCTTTTCGGTTATTCTATACCGGACTTTCTTTTCATTTTTTTCTCTGAAAACAATTTCAATCATCCCATCCTTCAGCATCCTTTTCAATGTTGGATAGATATGTCCGAAATTTTCATTCCAAAATCCAGAGAGTACCTTGTCACTGTACTTTTTTATGTCATAGCCGGTACTTGGTGATATATTCAAAACCCCCAAAATAGCATACATGGATTTATTCTTTAACCCCATTCCTATCTCCTCTCTTTCCAAGCATCAACATTTTTTTCAAGCTTCCATACTGTCTGCTCAAGCCTATCAGAATTCCTCATTTCCTGAGAAATTTGCATACAATTTTCCTTGATTCTTCTATCCATTATAAGTACTTCCGTTTTAGATCTCAATATTTCCGGAGACAATTCCCTTATGCTTTCTGTCATTCCCAGTTGCATAGAAACAAGACGCTTGGCGACAGCATGCTGGTCATTGACCTGAGGTAATGCAAGCATCGGAACTCCAAAATATAAAGCTTCGTTGACGCTGTTAAAACCTGCATGAGTAATAAATACATCAGCCCGCTTTAAAATCTCCAGCTGCGGAAAAAAACTCTTTACCAGGAAATTTAGTGGAATCTCACCTAATTGTGAGACTTCACACTTCTTTCCAATGGACATGCATACGTAATAATCCGTGTTACGAAATGCCGAAATACATGTCTTATAAAAATCTACATAATCTGTATTCAGACTTCCAAGCGATATGTATACAAGCTTTCTGTCTCCTATCATGGAAAAATCCAAATCATATGCTTCCTGCAGGCGGTTAATGGACGGACCGGCAAATAAATAGTCCGGCTCGTGTACCCCATCATCTCCGTTGAAATTACGAGTGGTGTATACGATATTCAAATCTCCTTTGCTTGTAAAAACCTGTTCTAATGAAGGCTCCTCAATTTTATAGCTTTCACAAATTCGTTTTAATATCTGATAGCAATGATCCAATTGAGGATGAAATCCTGCCACAAGCATCTGCTTTGGTACCGGTGCCCGGCTCATAGCAAAAGAAGAGTGGGAACACACAACTGGAATTTTAGTAATCTGTTTTAAAAAACAGGCTCCTCCGAAAATAGAATCGCAAATAATCATATCATACAGATCTTCTTTCGCAATATCCAATATCTCCGGCAGCACCACTTCATCATACAAAAGAATATATTCCATCAACATGAAAAAAGGATGCCTGTCTGTCGGTCGGTATTCTTTCAAAAACAGATCCAACTTGTTACTAAACCCAATCCATTTCGCCCCCATCTTTGTTACCTGTTCCGAAAATGGTTCTGAACAAAAATAGCTGACCTTGTTTCCTCTCTCTTTAAGTTTTTTAACCAATCCAAGCGTAGGGTTAATATGCCCATGCAAATTTGCATTTATAAATAAAATGTTCATCACTTCACTCCTTATATCACTCTGATATGGTATATGTTATATCAGAGTGATATAGTTGTCAAGATTAATTATACCTCTATTCAAACAAACCATTATTCACTTCGCCCCACTCTTCAGTACTAAAACAAAATGCGTCGGCGAGATAACTTTCATCTTCTCAACCAACGCATTGCATATTCCTTCACCAAACTCGTTCAGAGCATCCTGCTGCCTACCTTTTATTACTTCAATAATCTCATGGAAAATATCCCTAATGGGAAAATTTGTTTTCAAGATTATTGTTTTATAAGCTTTTGTTCAATTACTTCCTTTTTACTTAACCTTTTCTTTATAGCAGTATTTATTCTATTGAAGCTCTCAATATCCCCCATCAGGATTCCGCCGACACAGCACTCATTAAGGAAAAACAGTTTTTGATAAATATAATTGCCCTCATCCGAATACTCCAGGGTATCATAAACGCCCCCGTTTTTCCCAACATCTTCGATAGAGTATATTTTAATTCCCATTGTGTTTAAAAAGTAAGGCATAATACTGCAACTGTATTCGGCCTCTCCGCCGGAAGCGTTGATTCCCGCAACCCTGCCCTGATTCATTGCTACACTCCACTGGCCCGGCATACATCGTTGAAATTCTGCAACATCACCGCAGGCATAAATGTCAGGATTTTGCGTCATCATCCTTTGATCAACAACAATTCCCCTGCCGACATCTATTCCCGAATACCCGGCAAAACCTGTATTTGACATTACACCTGCAGAGTATAGTACAAAATCTGTTTTTATACTATATCCATTGTCAAGTATAACCTTTTCAACCGAAGCTCCGCCCTCTATAGCTCTTGCCGACAAACCGCAATACAAGTTGATTCCCAGACTTCTTACCTTTTTTTCAAACAGTAATGAAGCTTTCCTATCAAGCTGTTTGGGCAGTAAAAATTGACTTAACTCAACTATCGATACGTTAAGTCCTTTTCTATTTAAATTGTAAGCTGCCTCAAGCCCTAACAATCCGCCTCCCAGAATAACTACCTCAGATGCATTTTTTAATTTTTCTTTGATTTTTTTAATATCGTCCAGCGTTCTGAAGCCGTAAACCCCAGACTTATCATTGCCGGGCACCTCAGGTATTCTGCTTGAAGAACCGCTGGCAATAATAAGTTTGCAGTATTTTATATTCTCACCGGTATTGAGCTGAATGGATTTTTCATCAGGATATATTTTTATTACCCTTTTTCCAAGTATAACCTCAATATTCCTATCGCTGTACCATTGGTCATCGTGTAAAATAAGCTCATTGCTGTATTCCTGCTCATTGGTTATCAGTTCACACAACCTTAAGCGGTAATAAGCAGGGTAATTCTCATCGGAAATTATAGTTATCCTGACTTCTTTATTATTCTTTCTGGCTGCCTCAGCCGCACTGACTCCGGCTATCCCGTTTCCGATTATAACAATGCTGTCATCATACCTTGTTTCACTCATGCTATTTACCTTTTTCCTTTGCCATTAGATTTCCTGCATAATTATGGCTGATTATTTGCTGCAAGAGGTGAAGGAACAACATAAATCCGGGCTGCCAATTCTGTATCCAGCATAAGAATTCCCTTTCCGTCGCTTTCTCCAACCAGCTTTACTTTTTCCAGGTTTTGCTCGGCATTGGACTCTTCTTCAGTCTGTTCGTCAATAAACCAGTTAAGGAAGGAACTTGTTTTGTGATCGCGTTCTTCAATAGCCTGATCCGCAATATTATAAATGGATTTCGTTACAAGGCGCTCATGTTCAAGCGTTTTTGAAAGCACCTCTTCTATGGATTTAAAATCCCACTCAGGTGCATCTATCGGCAGAAGCTTTACGCGGCCTCCAATACGATTCAAATAGTTAAGAAAAATAATAGCATGATCTCTTTCCTCCATTGCCTGCACTCTGAACCAATGAGCAAACCCATTAAGATTTCTGGAAGTAAAATATGCTTCGAAAGAAAGGTACAGGTATGCGGAATAAAACTCCTTTTGAATCTGTTCATTTAATAGTCTTTCAAGTTTTTCACCAATCATTTTTGCTCTTTCCTTTCATTTTGTTATTATATATTAATTTACAAATTACTCTATTTCCATGCAATCTATAAATACCCTATTATTTTTAAATGTAACAAAATCTTTGGCTGAATGCCGCATCTGATTTTCTTTTGTCTCCCGTTTATTGTATATTCCAGCCGCAATATTTTACATAAACAAAGCCTTCTCTCATTAGAAAGAAGGCTTAAATCAACTTTACCTCATATGGTGCAAGTCTTAATTCAATCTGAAGCTTGCCCATTTAACATTCTTTGTTTTAATGAATGGCAGCTTCATATCCGCCGGTCTGGATGTTAAAATCAGCAGATGTCCCTACAATATAAGCTTTCATCAAGACATCCATTGATAAACCCGGGTCATATATGTTATTTCCTACAACCTCACTAAATTCCACTACGCCACCCGGCTTAATGACAGTCTCTGTCAAGGCCTGTGTGAAGGATTTGCCTTCAGACCATCTATAGTACTCCATTCCATTGGCAAACAGTTTGAAATCATACTTCTGATCTGAAGAATGATTGATAACAACGCTTTTGTCGGTATTATTTGTAATGGATAGCTTCATTACAAGCAGCCCGTCTTTAACTTCTGCTGATGGTTTTACTTCAACCGTAGACGGTTTTGCCTCAAAAGATTTTATTGAACCAAGAAGGTACATTTTAATTAACGCAAGGTCAAGCGCATTTACCGAATTATCTTTATTTACATCTGCTCTGGCATATGCCCCTGAATCCAAGTTAATAATCTTAAGCAAGTACTGTTTCATCATCGCATAGTCTAGTGCATCAACACCTCCGCTGTTGTCTAAGTCGCCAAGAACGGATGTGATTACGACAGGTTCAATCCCATATTTGAGCTCACCCTTTACATAAGCTGTGATTTTTTTATTGTCTCCAAGGCTTGTCATAGTAGAATCACAGGAATAGTCATTTGTCTCGTCATACGTTGTAGCAGTTTCGATTCTAAAAGGCATAGTTCCTGTGCTTCCGCCCGGACCAAGTTTGCCGGCATCACTGGCAAAGCCTATTTCGCAATAGGTATCCGCACCGGTTACAGGATTCTGTATAGTATAGAAATTTCCTGTTACTTTTTCTTTTCCGCAAGCCGCATAATCACATGAGAATGTATTCTCCTGACTGCCGTCACTTGTAAACCAATAGCGGATCTTTATATCTGATAAATCTACAGCAACATCTCCTATATTTTTTATATTTATTGTAGGCCTTATTGCATTTTTAGTCGAGTCAGCTTTTGCGCACTGGTATGATACCGAAATTGCTGCCGGAGATGTATTCGGGTCAGGGGGAATCGGCTTGTCCAGCTTGGGAGCTTCTTCTCCGTATTTCAAGACCCCATCCAGATAAACAGGCACATTTTTATTTACTGCATAAGTGCTTATAACATTCTTTCTGCTATAGTCATTGGATGAATCCCAGTGAGTGGTGTAATTCGAATCCTGTTTCGCTCTGAACGAAATTTGCAGTTCCCTGTCTCCGTATACTTTACTCCCGCTCCAGTCAAATATATAATAGTATGTTCCGCCCTCATCCCATTTGTAAGGCCCACTGTATTTAACGGGTGCCTGCTGTTTGGAAACCATACCGTCATACTCAATGGCAAATATGACATCGTCTATAGTTTGGTTGTTTTCCAAAAGCTCGCTTATGTTGAAGAAATATTTTACAGTCATTCCTGTTTCATAATGCGGCGGCTGGGTTGATTCATTATGCAATTTTAAAACGATCTGTGTACTGTCCTTAGTTTCCCGCTCTATACGTGATTCACAGTAATAGTCGTCAGTTCTTGGTTCTTTAGGAGGGAAATTTGCAATAGGCTTTTGCCCCTCACCGTAGTATTTAAATAATCCTGCGCAGGCCCCAACAAAAGCAGCGTTATAGTCGACGGCAACTTCATTGTAAGCGTACTCGGTTGTTGAATCCATATGATAATCACTATTATCAGGTCCGCCCACCAGCGCTCCCCATAAAATATGCCTGTGTTCGGTCGGATTATTCATACTATTTGTTTTTGATCCGTGGGCTGCCCTGTGGTGCGGATGGTGTGCAAAAGGCAAGCCTTGTTCATAACCGTAGCCGACTATATACGAATATCCCATAGGGTTTCTGCCCATAAGATACTGCATCTGGCTCTTTGCCCATTCACCGTAGTCCGTCCTTTCGGGGTGGTGTTTCATGTATACAAGTGCGCATAACTGAGCAGCTGTATTGTAGCGGGCAGAGCCCCAGCCGTTAATCATTGTATATCCCGCAGGGGACGGTTTGGTATAATTCACATCATTCGGGTCTTTATGCTTTGCCATGCCGCCCGAAAGATATTCAACATTCCAGCTTGCAATAAAGTCATACAGCTTGTTGTCGGGCAGTAACTGATTCAGCTTTAAAAACACTCCCGACCATACTGCATCCCAACAATGTGTCCAGGAATTATACCAAATATTTTGCTTAAGTGTTTCCGGTATTATCCTCTTCATATATCCGGTATAATTTCCGGCCTCATCAACCGAATTTATATCCTTTATATAGTCCATATTTCCGGTACATTCACAGAGCCATGCTGCAGCCCAGGACAGTTCATCTTCATCATAGTCCGAAGTATAGTAACCGTCACCCTTTGCTTTTCCCCTGTATTTTTTGGCAAATTCATACATTGCCTTTGCAACTGTCAGGCATTTCTTTGCATATGCCGGGTCTGAATCCTTAAAAATCAAATATGAGGTGCAAAGTGCTGCCGCAGTACTGCCGCAAACATCACTTCCCGGAGAATCAGCAGTTGCAAAATCAGCCGGTCTGGACTTGGCATATTCCTCCGGATATAGCTCCGGTGGCCCCCAGTAACAGTGGTCTACGTCTCCCTCTCCTACCATGTAGCAAAATGCAATCATGTTCCCATTCTCATCCAGGAAAGAGCAGCGTAAAAATGTATCGGTAAAGTACCTTAAAATCTCAATCATATGCTCCTCTTCACCTATTGCCTTGAAGGAGTCTCTGAACTCATAAAAGCCCCATCCAAGGGTACCGGCCGCATAGCTTTGAGGCAGGCCGAACCGAACATGGTCGCCTGCATCATGGAATCCGCCGTGTACATCTACCGTCCCGTCTCCATCTGGATCAAGAATTTTTCTATACTTTTCTATAAAAGCACTTGAAAGGCTTGTATTGGCAAAAGGAATTTTGGCATCACCTTCATGGCAGGAGCCTCTCCACTCAAGCCTTCCGCCTTTGTCGTAACCGGCAGCCTCACCGCATTTTTCAGCATCGTAGAAATACAGCGATTTTTGCAGGGCTTCTGCATAGTTGAAATAATTATAATTCTCCCAGCCCGGAGCCGGCGTAAAAGTCGAAGGCGGTGCTTCTGCAAATGCCGCACTTGATGCGAAAAGCTGTCCGGCAATGAGGATCACAGCCAAAAATATAGATAACCGGCCCTTTATAAACCTTCTTTTCCTTTCTTTCAGTACACTGTGCATTTTTAAATACCTCCCAAAAAATCATTTTATAAAAATCATGAACCAACAGGCAATTTTATTACGTGAAGTAAATAGAGCTTCAAATTTGCAAAATCAATTGCATCGACTTTCCCATCTATGTTAACATCAGCATTTTTTAAAGATACTCCTTCCGTGTTCTTAGTTAACAGATAGGTCTTTAATGCAGCAAAGTCAATTGCATCTACTGCATTGTCATTATTCACATCTCCGTATAAAATTTCTACTCCCCCTGAGGGATCCTTTCCGTAAACCTTGATACCGTTTTTGTATATCGGGATGTTTTCCAATTTCGTATATTGGTCGGTTAGACCGGTCGCAGAAAAGTCATTTGAAGGATCCCAGAGCTTAGCTTCATAATTGTAAAATGCAAATTGCACATAGGTTCTTGCATATAGCTTACTATCCGGGAAAGTTATTTCTACGTAATAAATGTTCTTTTCCTTGTCCCACGGCTGAAGCGAAGATATTTTTGCATTTGCAGGCGAATAATACACCTTAGTTGTGAATTTGGAAGGATCGATTCCTGTTGAAGCATATTCCGACAAGTCAACAAAGTATTTACAGGATAACCCTGACTCATACTGTGGCGGCGATGTAACAAGATTGTACAAATTCAGGTCAATCGTAACACCTTCGGAATTTACCTTGTATATTTTTGCTTCCGAAGAGTATTGTGCAGGCTGCGCCTCAATACCCGGAGTAGCCTCAGGCACCTGATTTTGGCCGAAATATTTAGACATTCCTGCCATTGCACCAACGAATCCTGCATTATAATCCAATCCCGTTTCCGAATAAACATACTCATTTACATTGTCATGGTATTCATCATTCATGTCTGCTCCGCCTACAAGAGCACCATAAAGAATATGCCTTTCCGGCAATTCCTTCTTTTCATCGGCAGGAGGCCCTTCCAGCACTCCGCTTGCTGCCCTGTGATGAGGATATTTGGGATAATTAGTTCCGAAGCCGACCTCATAAGACATATGATTGGGATTATTTCCAAGGATATAATCGATCTGACTCTTCGCAAAGTCCAGACATTTCTTGTCACCGGTATACTTGTAGTAAACAAGCTGAACCATACTCTCTGCAGCAGGGTACTTGCATACACCCCAGCTATCCAGATATCTCAATCCACCCGGAGTGGATTTCAATCTATTCTGCCAGTAATCCAAATGGTCTTCGGTAATTATTTTATATTTGGGATTGCTTGAAATTGTCGCAAGCTTGGTAAATACTCCTGTCAAAACATAGTCCCAGCACTGGGTCCAATTATCGTTAAACATGTTGTCTCCGCTGATTTTTTTCTCAACCATCAGCTTTTCGACATTATCCATGTATGTCTGATCATTCGTAGCAATATAAAGCCAGACTGAACCCCACATGAGTTCATCCAGATAATCTCTTGGGAGATAATAGCTTTGACCCTTACTGTTGCCTCTGTAGGTCATACCAAAGGTATAAAGGTCCTTTGCATAAGTTAAGCATTTATCTGCGTATACCGAATCCCTGTCTTTGTAGTTCAAATACATAAGTGCCAATGCAGCTGCAGCATCACCAGCTACATCGGAACCGGGATTTGTAGGTGTTGCTACATAATAAGCAGGCCTGTTGTAGGTCTGAAGCTCAGGAGGCCCCCAGTATTGATGGTCTACATCACCATCACCCACCTGATAGTAAAACGTGGTCTTATTGGGGAAACATTTAATAAAGTAATCGCAAAAATGCTTTAAAATATTCAGCATGTACCCGTCCTGCCCCTTGGCAATGAAAACATCCTTGAATTCATAGTAAGCCCATCCAAGAGTAGAAGCCGAAGCACATTGCGGCAGACCGAACTTGACATGGTCTCCGCAGTCGTGAAACCCGCCTGTCAGGTCAAGTCCAACATCTTTTCCGTCTTCACAATGGCAGGGTCCGCGCCATTTTATCCTGTTGTTGCCTGCATCAGGGCCACACCAGTTTGCTTCATAGAACAGAATTGATTTGGCAAATGCATCAACATAGTTGAAATTTGTTTCTTCCGCAAAAGCTGATTGCGGAATTATGCTTACAATAAAAATAGCAAGCATAATAAGTGTACTAATCCTTTTCATTTTGTAACCCCCTCAAAGTAAATTAGCCTTACGTTTTTATTTTTCCGGGTAAATATGCATCTATTGTTTTCCCACCATGCACCATATCTGCATAATAGATACACCCCGCCATATAATAATTCGTAAAAATGCCTTGTTATGAGTGGGTTGTTCTGAAAACAGTTGTATTAATCTATTTAGGAAAAAAAGAATAACTATTTTAATGCTTTAAGGAAAGGAGTTAAAAGAGGCAAAGCAATTAATTGTTTTCCTGTCTGTTTTTCTTCAAATGCAGGCTTATAATTGCAGTTATAAGCATAACAGGGAATATTATAGCTGCAAGGATACCCATTTTCAAATTATCACCAAGTGTACCTGAAATAAGACCGACATATGAGGGTCCTGCCGAACAGCCCAAATCACCTGCAAGCGCAAGAAATGCAAACATAGCGGTTCCGCCCCGCTTTATAGACGCAGATGAGATACTGAAAACTCCGGGCCATAGAATACCCACTGACAAACCGCAAAGACCACAGCCTATGAAACCGAAAACCGGTAATGGCGAAAGTGAAATAAGTAAATATGAAAAAACACAAAGAATACCGCTGTACAGCATAAATTTTTTAAGATCAATGCTATCACCGTATTTTCCATAAATAGTTCTTGAAATTCCCATCATAATCGAAAAAAACATAGGTCCGGCAAGGTCGCCGACTGTTTTGGCAGCACCCAGTCCCCTTTCTGCAAACGATGATGCCCACTGGGCGACTGATTGTTCACAAGCCCCCGCACACAGCATTAGAAGCATAAAAACCCAGAAGGTTTTATGCTTTACGAGTTCATTTATTGACAGTCCTTTCTCATTCCCGGCAATCAGAGGAGCAATCGGAACCTTTGCAAACATATAGGCATTATAAATCGGTACCAGCGCCCATATAAGAGCAAGTACTTTCCAATTATTTATCCCGAATTGTATGAAAAATATGGTAGAAATTAAAACTACTCCGACAAATCCCCAGCAATAGAAGGAATGCAAAAGGCTCATCGTTTTTTCCTTGTTCTTGGTAGGACAAGCCTCTACAATGGGACTTACCAATACTTCAAGCATTCCGCCTCCTGCCGCATATACCAGTATGGCAGTTAACAGGCCCATGAACGGGTCCTGAAACAATTCCGGCAATACAGTCATTAAAGCAAGACCGGATGCGCATAAAACATGGGCGAGCACAGCAGAAACACGATAGCCGATTTTATCAATAAAGCCTGCAGATATAAAGTCAATAATAAGCTGCAAACCGAAATTTATAGTCACAAGCATAGTAATCTTGGACAACGAAATATTATAACTGTTTTGAAAGGTTAAAAATAAAAGCGGAGCAAAATTATTAATAATAGCTTGTACAATATATCCGGTATAACAAGCGTGAATAGTTTTCTTATAACTTGATTCCATAGCATTCTCCAGACTGTAAGAAAGGTAGACGGTTTGAGAAAAATCAGAAAAATCATACAATTTAACCGTACTTAATTGTATCACATTAAGGAGTCACCTCAAACCGTCCCTTTGTCTTTTCATCCAGGGAAAGATGATATGATACGAAGCAGATACATTTTAACTAATGAAAAGTCAATGGCGTCAACTTTGCCGCTTCGATCCACATCAGCATTTTTAAGAGCATCTCCCGTAAGCGGTGCTGCATTGAGTAAATGCATTTTTAAGGCTGCATAATCTGTCGCATCAACCGATCCATCGCCATTCAGATCGCCCAAGACTTGAACCGGTTCATCTTGAAACAAATCCGGTAATACGTTATAAATGTACTGATTAATCCAATTCCATGCATGTGTACCACCGTTCGCAACCATAAAATAGAAGTTCCCGTTTTTTATATCGGATGAATATATGAAAGTATCTGTTAATTTTTTCATTGCATCCATCTGAGGTTTCATATTAGGATATGCAATATCGTCACTGCCTGTTGCACAGAACAACTTGAAGTCATGCGGCGCTTTATAAGCGGTTTTCTTTACAACATTTTGCAGATATGCTGCTGTTTCGGTGGGTTTACTGCCTCCGGCTGTCGAACCCAGTGCCCAACAGTCACCGCTATATGGCATATAATATTTGATATAATCAAGGCAGTTAATAAATGTGTACCAGGTACATACCGAACCCATTGAGAATCCGCCAAATGCCCTGTGCCCCCTGGAAGCTTTCATATCATCAGTGCTTTTTGATTTTAAATATGTATTATATTTGGTTTCAACCAACGGAATAAGTGTTTTGCTCAATTCCTCAGGGAAACCTGCCACATCATTATTACCTTTGTAAAATGAAGGTGTAACAACTATAACCGGAGCAATATTTCCCTTTGCAATCATATTATCAATTATTACCTTTAATTCCTTGTTCTGACCAGGCCCGCCGAATAATAAATTTTCATCTTCGCCGCCACCGTGCATCAGATATACAACGTTATACTTTTTAGAAGTATCAGACTGGTTGTATCCGTAAGGAAGATAGACATTAAAATACTTAACATCGCTACCCCAAGTGTAACTTAGTCTTTCAATAGTACCTTGCTTTGAATTAGCCGTCTTGTACTCATAAGGAAGTGATTTAAAAATTTTCTCAGTAGCATCAACTGCAAATACCGATAGATTAAAAGTAGCCAGAATGCTGAGAACCATGATGCTCGACAGAATAAAACACAAGCTCTTTTTAAAACCTTTTTTCCTAAACATGATACATCCTCCTTAAAATTAAATAGAATTATTACTTCCAATCCCTTATTACCAAGGCACAGTATAAATATATTTCCACTATAATTGTGCCCTTCTTTTGTAAATGACAAAAAATCCGCTAAAAAATAAATAATATTTACTTTCATCATCTATTTATTTTGCAAAAAGCATTTTACAAATCAAAACCAATTTTGCAAAATACTAGATTAGCGTTTGCAATCATTATACAACATTTTGTAAAAATTTGAAAGTAATTTCATTACTAAGAATTTAAACCACATCAATCTACAGTAAATAGCGAAGTGCACATATTTGCTACACCGCCTTTATTACCTATCTTGTAAATGGTATTAGTGAATAAGAGCAGACAGAAGGACGGCAGATCTGCCGTCCCCGCTGGCATCAAAGGCCTTAAAGCAAAGTAAACTTTCAGAAACTTACACTGTCATTAGCTTTGTTGACAAGCCCCTAAAGTATAGGTTCATCCCTAACTGTGTTTTCACCGGGTCACCTCAAACCGTCCCCGTGTCTACTTCTTGAAGTTTTCTGTTCTTTTTCACCATAAAATAAGATTTTTTAGGAAATACCATGCCATCACTATGTACTTTATCACGGATAGAAGGATAATATACATCAAAAGCAGAAATCTGATCAAATATTATACCAAAATATTGCCTGATTTCCTGACATGAAAACATATATTTGGGTATACCATCAGCAACCTGCTTAAACTCCTCAATAGGGAGGTCACAGGTATCCTTACAAAATACTGTAAGCATATAATAATTTTCACAAACTTCATCTGTAATTTTAACATAATCGCGTCTATACTCTACCGCCAATTCATGAAAACACATCCAATCAATAACCAAATCATATTTTTCCTCAGCAGGAAAACCAGAAAATAAGTCTTTGTTAACAAACTCTATTTTACATTTAATTTCAGGAACATCCCCATCATTTACCATACTAACAAATTGATTGGAAACAATTTTTTTATTATTAATTTCGACATTAGTTAGAGCTACAAAATCATCTGGAAATTTATTGTTTTTTAGCTGTTCCAAATTCCTTTTTGCATCCTTTATAGCCTCGTTAGAAATATCTATGCATTTTATATAAACATCCTCCCGATTTATATCCGGATCAAGTAAAACCCAACTAAGCACACGAAACCCACGACCACAACCGTATTCAAGTATCCTATTTATTTTTTGCTTATTAATGGAAATAGAATTTATGTAATTTTTCATGTTTTCAGGATCTATTAGCTCCCAATCCATAAGTTTGTTTTGTGCATATTTTTCATCCCATTTATTTCTCATACCATTTTGTCTATTTAGCTTTTTATAATAATTTTCATCATATGTTTGATTTTCTTTTTCCATTTCATGCAACCTCCTTAATTTACTATTACAAGTCAATTAGCTTGGGACTATTCTCCAGGTCAACTAAAATATCAGATAACTTTGAGTCATAAATTTTTGAATGTGATAAAAAATCAATATATATTGTGTCTGTAAATGGTTTTAAATAGCCCATAACCCCAACTTCCCATCTATTCCCAATTTTTATTACTGAAAGTTCCGGGATGGTTTTTTGGTTATTTATTTGTGAACCACTATTAAAAAACTTTTCAATAATGTCTTTATCTACCTCAGAAAAAGAAATGATTTTATACAGCGCATCATTTGAGCTGGAATGATAGCTGTTAACAAAGAAATCCAGCAGCTTTATATTAGGTCTTATATCACTATTTTTACCAAAATCATTCAATTCACCAAAAGGATAAAATGTAAAATTATCAATATCAATAAATTTTTTTGCATCTTTGTATTTATAGCTTGTTGATTCTTCAAATACATTTTCAATTCTTAATGTTGCAAAATCCCTATATTGCAAAGGCTCATTTGTTATCCATCTTTCTCTGTCCTTAACTAAATCTTTTATTGAACCTATAAACATTAACGAACTATTATCCTTCCAGTATTCATTTGATGTTTGAGAAACCAATATACACCTTCTAATCTTTACACCCTTATTTATTAGCTTCTTGATGTTCATAAAATAATTATTATATCCATTCCAAGTATGACCAATTACATCAAAATGATTTGCCGATATTGAAACCTCTGATTGTGGCCAATTAAAGAAACCACTCGGCAGCATAGCTGTTGCAAGAAAAAGAGTTATTTCCTCGCCCTCCGGGCAAAGCTCTATCACCTTTTCACAGCAATTTATAACAATATCAGTATATACTTTTGAGGTTGTATAAATAATTTGATTTTTTAAATTTATTTGCTCAGAATTTAAATATGTTTCGAAAAATTTTGTCCAAGCAAATGAAGGAATGGTATTACCTCTTATTTTCAAATCTTTTGAATAATCAAACCATGCTTTTTGATAGTGTGCAAAAGTATTCGAAATTAAAATACTCACATTATTTCTATCCTCTATTTTTTTTAAGTCCATTGATGCGTCTTCTGGATTTATACGACTATCTAGCACACTTGAAATGACGTTAATTGAGGATTGTAAGCTTCTGTTAGCATTATTCACCCCATCTGTAAAGCTATTTGATTGTTCTAAAAATTTTTGCGATACTTCGTTAAAATTCCTTAATTCATCTGTTATAATATTTGAAGAATTCTGTATTTCTTGACCAGCTTGTTTTGAAATATTACCAATTTGTTCTTTTGTTTCGTTAAGGACTTCTGATGAGTTATTTAGAGTTTCATTAGCTGCTGCTATATTTTTCTGAATAGCTGAAAAACTATGATCAATAACTTTTACTTCTATCATGATAAATACAAATAAAACTATTATAAAAGGTTGATATAATGAGGGTAATCCTTTAGTCATAATATCTTGATTTTTATATATAACCGAAAACCCTAAAATTATTGCACTTACAACTGTTGACAACAAATATTTGTTACTCATAAAAGCATCTATTGAAAGCCTTTTGTCTTTTATTATTTTGACATTAAGTAAAATGAAAATTAGAATAAATACTAATAAAGAAAATATAATAGGTATTAAAATTGCGTTAGGGTTTTTTTTGTCGAATATGTCCTTTTTGTAGGCAACAAGTAAAATAAATAACAAAGCTATTGATACCACTAAAGAAAATATTAGCTTCTTATTAAAAACCATATTTTTTTTTGGTTCTGGTGTCATTCTATTCATCCCCAATCAAATAATGTATGTGCTAAAATAAATTATTTATAGATTGTAAATATGACCAGCCCTTATAAAATAATTATGCTGCTATCTAATAAAAAGATCTGTAACCATAGGTAAATAATACCACAATGGGTTTTTTTGTTCAACTAATTCTCCTTTTTCTTCTATTAAAACCAAGGCAGTACATCTTTGATAACGTATAGGTACTTCTATGAATAGCTACATATTACAGGCATAAAAGAATGCCCGGTTTCCTTTTCAATATAAAAGAAACCGGGCCTAAACTTTTATAGGATAAAATTCTCTCTATGTATTTCTATCTCCTACTTTTTAAAACCCCTTAATATTTGACTGAAATATGTTTTATAGAAAATTTACCAAAAACTAAGGATGCGTACATTTAAACGCACCCTTTTTTTGTCTCATTATTTCTCAGCGCTTTTGCTTTGAAGTCAGGTTGTTGGGTGGAGTCTTGTAGGGATTGTTTTGCATATTTCTGCCAGTAGGTTGAAAGTCATTTGAATCCTTGCTATCCACCAATTCGCCTTTAAAGCCGGCATCCTGGGTAACTGGTTTTATAACCTTTTTCATTTTCCTTCCTCCATTATCTATGAGTTATGGTTTCAATACTACCTTAATACAATTGTCCTTTTTTTCATCAAATATTTCATATGCATGTTCTCCCTTGTCCAGAGAAAGCCTGTGGGTAATAATATCTGTAGCATCAAATTTTCCTTCTTTTATTAGATCAAGAATTCTTCCGACATAGGTGTGTGCAGGGCACTGTCCCATTTTCAATGTAATATTTCTTGCAAAGAAATCACCCAGCGGGAACATGTTATATCTTGCACCATAGACTCCAACCATGGATACAGTTCCACCTTTTCTGACAGCCTGAGTCGCTATTTCGATTGCGGATTTTGAGCCGCCCTGGAGTTTAAGGGCTGTTTCAATCAATTCAAAGGTTGTCATTTTCCCGTCCATTCCGACACAATCTATCACTACATCCGCACCGCCATGTGTTATTTCTTTTATATATTCTCCGGTATTGTCATGATGGTCGAAATTTATTACCTCTACATTATTGTACTTTTTTGCGTGCTCCAGACGGTAATCGATATAATCAACAGCAATAATGCGCTTTGCCCCGTGAAAGGCTGCCCACTTCATGGTTAAGAGGCCGACAGGCCCGCAACCTAGCACTACAACTGTGTCATCCTTTTTTACTCCACCGTTTTCTACCCCCCAATATGAGGTTGGGAGTATATCTGTCAGAAAAAGCACCTGCTCATCAGTCAGACTTTCAGGAATAACCGTCGGGCCTACATTTGCATAAGGAACTCTGAGGTATTCTGCCTGTCCGCCGTCGTATCCGCCATAAGTTTTGCTGTAGCCGAAAATTGCACCAACCTCACCATTTGTATTCGAATTATCACATTGGCTCCAGAGGTCGTGCTCGCAGTACCAGCAGTGTCCGCAGGAAACAGGAAAGGGAATGATGACTCTATCACCTTTTTTAACCTTATGAACTTCTTTTCCAGCCTCTTCAACAATTCCCATAGTTTCATGCCCTAGAATAAAGCCTATGGGCATGTTTGGCACCATGCCGTGGATAAGATGGAGGTCAGAACCACATATGGCTGTTGATGTAACCTTGACAATGATATCGTCGGAATTTTTAATTTGAGGGTCTCCGACATTTTTTACCTTTACGTCTTTTATGCCTTCGTATACTAAAGCTTTCATGCTATTCCTCCATATAAAATTATTATTAGCTTTAGCAACAAGAAATATTATTATTCACTCATTTTATAGAACGATGGAAAAAGAATAAAGTGTGTTTTTCAGCTATTCCAGATCATTTAGCATCGCTATCAGATAGACACAAATGCTGCCGCGAATCAAAACCCAACTTTTTGAACTCCGAACTCACAAAGTCAATGCGAGTTGGCGTAACTTTGATAAGGTACAATGTGGTGGGCAGCTTTTTCAGGTTGTCTGCAGGAATTTTCTTGAACGCCAACAAGTCCATATATTCATCTGTCCACGGCTCCACAAGCTCTGCGGTGCCCGAGATCTGCATTCCGCCCAATTGGCCCAGGCCGGTAAAGCTGTTGTAGATGGCAAGGCAGACGTTTTTATTGCCCTCCAGCCCACAGAACTTCAGACCGCCCTCAGTAAGCAGCCAGAATTTCCCCTCTTTATAGTTGTACTCGATTGGAGTACAGCGGACAAAATCACCGCATCCGGTAGCCAAGGCGCAAGTATTATGAGCATTGATGAACTTTTCTATTTGGGCCAAAAGTGCGTCACGGTCCATCCTGTCTGCCTTTTCGTCCTTTTCCGTCCAATAGGCAGCTGCTTTCTTGTAATCCATAAAAACACACCCCTTATATGTATTACTCTTTATTTATACTATGCATTATCATCTCTCGATTTTCCTTTAAAAATTTCTGCAGCTGTTTTTTATGGCTGCAGAGCTTCTCGGTGCAATTCGCACAAGAAAGTGCTGCATTAGTCTTCTCTGAGAATCGCTCAGGATGCCTCGCCACCAGCAATTCCCAATTTATTACCAGGCCAACGGCCAAAATGAGAATGCTCCAGGTATACCAGCCTTTTACGAAAACGAGTGGTGTGAACATCATGGCATAATCCCAATTGTAGATACGACAGTTGCCGCAGCATTTATTTTTCATGAACCAGGTCTGGAAGGGGCAGAAAAACAGTATGCAAATCATATCACAGACAGAGTATGCCAAGCTGAGGAGCAGCATGATGCCCCAGTCTACGACACCTGTCAGATATAGCACTCCGAAAACGGAGTTAAGGCCTATCCAGCCCAAAGCTATAAGGATCGTCACTTTGTTTGTCTGGACTATCGGTGCGCCCACCCTGATAGGGATATAGTTTTTCTTGAATTGCTTCCGGCAGCCCATACTCTCAATATGAGACGGAAAAAAGCGCAGACACATCTCCACTATGAAAATCCCCCAAATAATAAATAGAAAAAAGTAATCTTTCTCAAATCGTCCGAAAAGTGTGGGCTTTTTGTTGACTTTGTTAACTATATATATGACCATGGCCGCAATGAATAAAACGGTACGGAACATCAGCTTCCAGTAATGCATCGCAGATGTTTTTGAAATTTTGATTTTCATGTTTTGTGATTCTCCTTAAGTACATACAGCTATCCCTCAAAGATATAGACTGTTACCAGTCAAGTTTATCCCAACGAGGGAATTGAGAGTTGCATATGTTTTGTCCTGAAAGCCAACTACTGAACCCTGAAAAAAACATCTCATTTTCTCTAAAATTATTTGTTTAACTCAACTATAGCTTGTTCTTCTTCATTTAGCAAGCATCTCATAAGAAAGTTCAGAACACTATGACTTTATTAATTTATGAATTGGATATCAGGCGGTATGCTGTAAAAAAGGAATTTGAGAAATAGCTTTAAAGCCATTATGGGAGACATAATAAGGCAGGGTTTTGGAACTAATATTCAAGATTTGGTGTAAGCTTAAATTTTGATAATATTTTAGAAGAGCTGTTACACTAATTGTTTGCATAGCATCCTTGGCGGCAGAGTAAAGTTTAAATAGATATTATGGCGCAGCTTTCTGCATTTGTATTTAGTTACTCTACCCTGCGCCCCAAGAATACTGGAACTTCTTATACGTTATTCATTGCAGGCCTTTTTGAAGCTTGCAATCGTCTTTTTCATTTCCGGAATATCTGTCTGAAGCTTTAGAATCGTACTGCCTACGAATACAGCATCTGCTCCGGCGTCCTTTGCCATCTGAATATCCTCGGTTGTGTAAATCCCCACACCGGCGTAGATATCCCTTGTAATACCCCTTCTTTTCAGTTCATTTATGCAATCCTTCAAAGTGGGGTATTGCGGATTTATATTATTGGTAGTAGGCTTTGCCTGCATGTAAACAAACCCGTTCGATGAAAGTGCTGCTTTGATCTCTTCTTCCGGCATGTGAAACTGCACATAACAAGAAATCTTTATCCCGTTTTCAATTATCTTATTTTTTACCTCTTCATTATTGCTGCCGACATAAATCATATCATGTATGTCATTTTGAGTGCAAAATTCGATAAAGCGTTCGGTACCGATACTCAGAATCGTATCCTCATAAGAAAGTATAATAAATTTCGTATTTGGATTGCTGTTTTTTATGGTTTTTATACCATCCATGTAGCAGCTGTAATCATTGCAGGTTTCAAGCGCAGCTTTCATTCTTCCCGCAATGTATTCTCCCTCAAGAAATGGATCCGAAGACGGAAAATCCACTTCAATTATATCGCAGCCAGCGTCTGCATAGTCCCTGGCAATACGGATGCTGGATTCTATTGACGGGTATCCGTTAGATAAATAGCAAATTAATTTCATGATAAATCGTACCTTTCTATTAGTATATCATCTGGTATATCGATACTTATATAAATCGCAATAATGATGTTACAAGGATTACATTGGATTATTGCGATATTAAATCAAGGTAATATAAGTGCAATGTAAAATCTTTATTGTATTATATATAGTTCATTAAAACTATTTAAAGATATCAGTTTCCCGAATAAACCTTTATAAACAATGCTTTTAATTCTTCAACAGTCGGGATAATCGGATTTGTTTTAGTACAGCCGTCGTTTTTAGCCATTTCAGCCATTTCATCAAGTTTTCCCATGTATGCAGCCTGATCTTTAATAAGTTCCTTTAAAGAGTTGGCAATACCCAGCGTACCATTCAATTCTTTTATCTCTGCAACAAGGTCTTGAACGCCAAGCTCTTTTGCCAACGCTGCATAAGAATTGCTCGCGGACTCATCTGCCTGATTAAATGTCATAACATAAGGAAGTATAACCGCGTCAGCTAGCCCATGAGAAATGCCGAAAAAGCTTCCAAGTGTATGTGCCATGGAATGGACAATTCCGAGTGAAACATTCGTAAACGCCATTCCTGCAGCCATAGAGGCATTGAGCATGGTCTCCCTGTAATCAAGATTCGCACCATCCTTATAAGCCTTTGGCAAAAAGTGAATGATGTCTTTTGCAGCAGCTGATGCCAATATGTTGCTGAGGTAGTTGGCTCTTTTCGACACAAGCGCCTCCAATGCATGCGTAAGAGCATCCATCCCGGTCTCTGCAGTAATAGCCGGCGGCATCGTGACCGTCACCTTTGGGTCGCAGATTGCAATATCAGGCATCATTTCCATGTTTCCGATACCATACTTTACATGTGTTTCATCATCGGTGATCACCACTGAGCGGCTTACCTCACTCGCGGTACCGCTTGTTGACGGAATACACACGAGAATTGCCTTGTTCCTGAGCTTCGGTATCGGGTTGGGCGGTACAATGTCTGAGAGTTTCGTAAGCTCAGGATGTTCATAATATACCCACATGGCCTTGGCAGCATCCATTGCAGAGCCTCCGCCAAGCCCGATGATTATGTCAGGGCAAAAGGCCTTCATCGCTTCTGCTCCGCGGTATACCGTGCTAAAAAGAGGATCCGGCTCCACTCCGGAAAAAACTTCACTTTTTATACCTGCTTCAGAAAGCAAATCAATAACACTCTGAAGAATTCCGCTTTTTATCATGCTTGAGCCGCCGGTTACAATAAGGGCTCTTGTACCTTTTAGTGTTTTCAGGTGTTCGAGGCAGTCTTTGCCAAACATTAACTCGCTTCCTGCGAGTTTCATAGGTCTCATCATATTCATCACTTATCCTTTTAACGCGTTTATTAATTCACTTGATAGTTTTAATGAGATAGGATTTTCAATAATCCCGCCTTCCTTGAGGCTGGATCCGACAATCGCACCATCGGCAACGGAAAGCTGTTCTTTGATATTGGTCGTCTTAACTCCGCTTCCTGCAATGAGAGGAAGTTTTGTAACCTTTCTTACACGCTGAATTATTTCAATTGGTGTTTCAACGCCGATATGCGTACCTGTAACAATAATTGCATCCGCACCGCAGGACTCCGCGGCTTTTGCGGAATCTTCAATGCTGACATGCGTAAGCACCATATGAGTATGCTTCACCTGTATATCCGCAAGTATCTTAATGTCCTCCGCCTGCAGATTCTTTCTGAAAAGCATCGCCTGTCTTGCACATGGAGTTATTATCCCTCCAAAGAATTCAACAGTGTCAACAAAAACCGGGATTCTCACAAAAGCTCCGTCAATGGCTTTTGCTATGGAGATGGAGGTTTTGTAGTCATTCATCGCTGCGTCTATTCCTATCGGAATTTTTACATTTTGAGCTACAACTGCACTAATGGCTGCAAGTGCACAGGATTGCTCCGTATCCATTACAACTCCGAAGGGATTGTCCCCCATGTTTTCGATTATAATGGCATCCATGCCTGATTTTTCAAGCACTATAGCATCATTAACAGCCTGATCCATAATCTTTAGCATGTCCCCGCAGAAGCCTGGCATTCCCGGGAGCGGAAGGCAGTGCACCATGCCAATAACAAATTGTTTGCCTCTTTCAATAAAATTTGAATTACTCATTTATATCAACCTCTTTACTATAAATTTGAAGTCCGTCAAGTACGATTTTGCATAAATCTTCCTCAGCTTTCTTTCTATCATCGCCTCTTAATTGATCCTTGAGGTTCTCAAGAACTGTTGTCATAGTGACAATGCAGGCTTTAATACCCATCAGATTGGCCAAAACCAACATACAACTGGATTCCATGTCTACAGCAAGTATATTGTACCTTTTAAGCCTCCTAAAGGTCTCATCGATATCTATCAGCATTCTTTCACTCAGTCTTGATTCGCGCATCTGGCTGTAGAAGCCGTCCATAGTGCAGGTAACGCCATTCACATAGCTTCTTCCATTATCAAGCACACTTTTATTCATACAGTTTATAAGTCCGATATCAGCAACAGCAGGATAGGATACAGGAACATAGGTGGCACTCGTAGCTTCCTCACGCATTGCACCCGTTGGGATGATGAGTTTTCCAAGCATATCATCCTTAAGTCCCATTGTTGTGCCCATTCTTATCGCTACCTCCATGCCGCACTGATACATTTCTTCCATGGCGATCGCTGCAGACGGTGCTCCTATTCCTGTTGACGAAACCGTTACCGGTATACCCTTATAAGTGCCGGTATAGGTATTAAATTCTCTATTAAATGCAACATGTTTTGGTTCATCAAGTAATTTTGATAAAATTTCAACACGCCATGGGTCTCCTGAAAATATCACATATTTTGCAATAGTTTTATCTTCACCGTGCAAGTATAATGTTTCCATCTTATTTCCCTTCCTGTGATATAAATTTCTTATAACGTTCCATGAACTGTTCCTGTGTCGGTGCATTAGTGGTGCATCCTACAGTTTCAATTACAAAGGAGGAAAGAACACTACCGAGCTTGCAGCATTCCTCAACGTCCTTTCCATTCAGGTATCCATAAAGGAATCCTGCCATGTAAGCATCTCCGGAGCCTGTAGTATCTACTACTTTGCCGAACTCAGCAGCTTCGATCCTGTTTGAAGCCATGCCCCGGTCTGCTTTCCGGAAATACATGCTTCCGTTTTTACCAAGTGTCGTAACTATGATTTCTGCATTTCCCTTTTCAAAAAGTTCGGTTATTGCTCCAAGCTTGAACATTCGCTCAATTTCCTCACGTTCACCCTGATTGGTAAAAATAATTTTGCTTGAAAACAGTACCTTTTTGAAGAATTCTTCAGGGAAAGCATCAAAATCGCATTTCATGCCGAAAACCAATGGAACATTATGCTTCATGCACTTATTATAAAACTCTACATTGTCCTCATAAGAGCCTACGGTCAATACGCCAAGGCGTGTTTCCTCAAAGAATTCGTCCTTCATACTGCCTGCATATTTCCTGTCCATTGCACCCGGATAAAAAATTGTTATGTGGTTGTTATTTGAGTCTGCAATCAGATAGCAGTTGGAAGTAGTCTCATTTGGAATGCTTTCAACTGCATCCAGGCATACTCCGCCACTTTTCAGATATTCATAGAATCCTGTCTCTTTATAATCGTCTTCTCCCACTCGAATGATCGGAAGTGCCTTTAATCCGAGCTTGGCAGCAAGGTACGCAATATTCGTAGGGCAGCCTCCATAATATATTCTGGCATTGCTGCTGTTTTCAATAATTGAGGTATAGCCATATCTTACAGGGGTCTTGGTTTTTATGATCCTATCGAGACTTATATATCCACTAGTTATGATATCGTATTTCATCTTGATATCTCTCCTTTGTCCATAAGGCCAAAAAGTTCTTCGGAGGTAACAACCTTGCCCAAGTATTTTTTAATATCCGTCAAATGTACCTGGTTGACAATTTCGTCATTAGTTGCTACACAATCCGACACTACAATAGGCAGGTAGTCAAGGTTATAAGCATCTGTAACGGTTGCCCGAATACAGCAGTTGGTTTTTGTTCCGACTATGATTACGTTTTCAATCTTATTTTCTCTGAGAACCATATCAAGATCGGTCCCGACAAAACCGCTGTACCTGCGTTTCTTTATCACATAATCTTTAGCCGGGTCCACTTCAAGCATGGGATCTATTTCATCACCATCAGTACCTTCTATGCAATTCGGCCTCATATTCTGAAGATTTTTGTCAAACTTTTCTTTTCGGTAGCAGTGCCTCAGGAATATGACCAAAATGCCGTGTTTTCTGCACTCTTCCAGCACTCGTTTTATCCTGGGCAGCACTTCCCTGTTCTGGGGGTAAAACACCAATCCCTTCGGATCTGTGAAATCTTTTAGCATATCTATAATGATCAAAGCTGATTTACTCAAGTTTAAACCCCCTTAAATTATTGCTGCGGTTCTGTATGACAGAAACCGTGAACAGCACTACTATTATAGTGAGATAAGGCACAATCTCAAATAATCCTGATATAGGGCCTGCATATAAAGCAAGATTGATCGCAAGCGATTTGGCAAGGCCAAAGAGCAAAGCATACAGCGAGCACTTTAATGGTTCACCTCTGCCGCAGTAAATCGCAGCAATGGCAATGAAGCCTCTGCCCGCAGTCATATTATTTGTATAGAGCGCCAATCTTTCAACAGAGAGCTCCATACCTGCAAGAGCACAAAGCACAGCACCTATAAGCACCGCAGCGTATTTAATCGCATTTACATTGATACCCACGGATTTGGCTGCTTCTTCGTTTTCTCCGACAACTCTGACATACACTCCGAATTTTGTATTGTACAACACAATGCTCACTACTATTATCAAAATAAAGCCGGTATAGGTAATAGCAGTATGTCCGCTTAAAATGCTGCCCAGAATGGGGATGTCCGCAATAAACGGAATATGAATTTTCAAGCTTGCTACATCTACTACAGAGCTGACATTAATGTTTGCAAGCTTCATGAACTTGAGTACAAATGCGCTTAATGCCGCAACAAACAAGTTAATTCCAAAGCCTGTAATGATAAAATTACTTTTCAGCGTTACACTAAGAGAAGAGAAGACCAGCCCCAGAACAAGTGTGAGCAGAACACTAATAAGGAGTCCCAGCCACAAGCTTCCCGTAAGCATAACAGTCAAGGCACTGGAGAAGGCTCCCATCAGCATCATGCCTTCAAGTCCTATATTCAGCACATTGGCCTTATGTGCGAATAGTCCGCCCAAAACAGCCAATATGACCGGTGTGCTGTGGTAAAGCATATCATATAATATATTATCGATTAGATTCATACCGGTTCTCCTTCTGTCAGATCAATACTCATTGCTTTTTATCCTTTTACTTCTCAGTTTGTTGAACACCCCTGTCAACTTGCCAACAAGGTTGCTCTTCCGGTTTACAAACCTTACGGAAAGACAGAGTATGAGTATTCCTTGAATAACACCTACAATATCCTTGGGTACATTGGTAAATAATCCGATATATTCACTGCCTGTCTTTAATGCAGCATAGAACACTGCTGCAATTAGAACACCGATCGGACTATTGCCGCCAAGCAAGGCAATCAGCATGCCGTCCCAGCCAAGTCCCGGGCTTCCGGAAAAATCAAGCGTAAACCTGTATTTCTCACTCATAAGGAAGCCGGCTCCTGCCAAACCGCTCACAGCTCCGCTGATGAGCATTATGACAATAATCTTTTTAGCGACATTCATTCCGGTGGCTTCAGAGAACTCCGGATTTTTACCTATTGCAGTAATTTCAAACCCAAGTTTTGATTTTATAAAAACCACATAGATAATGCCGAACACTAAAATTGTTATGAAAAAGAACGGTGTCAAATCGCTGTTGAAAATCTTTTTGAACATGGCACTTGGGGCAATGGTGTAGGTCGCAACATACCCGGAAGCCGGGTCCTTAAATACACCCTGTGCAAGAAATTTTACGACCTCAACCACTACATAGTTGAGCATTAAAGTAACAACCATTTCATTAACCTTGAAATAAGCTTTCAATATTGCAGGAATGAGTGTAAAAATCATACCTACCAACATTCCTGTGAGAAGGCAAAGCGTGATATGAAGAACCGGATTTATGCCGGTAATACTGAAGCCTACTACACCTGTGAAGAAAGCTCCCAAAACCGCCGCACCTTCTACACCCATATTGAAAATATTGGCTTTAAAGGTAATAGCGATGGCAAGGCCTGTCAGGATCAGGGGAGCTGCAAAATGCAACGTTTTCAAGATGCCCTTGACGCTGAAAAGTGATTTCTGTATCATAACCTGATAAGTTTTGAACGGATTTTCACCAATTACAGCAATTATGATTCCACCGACAAAGAGTGCAATAATTATAGGCAGTAAGACACTATATATACTTGATAAAATTACATTCTTATTTTTCATATTATCCCTCAAATCATAGGGTTATTGGGTGATACCGGCCATCAGCATTCCGAGCTGAGAGCTGTCAGCCTTATCCCCTTCAACCTCTCCAACGATTTTACCCTTGTACATGACAATAATCCTGTCACTTAGTCCCATGATCTCACTCAGTTCACTCGAAACCAGCAATATAGCCCTATTTTGGCGTCTCAGCTCGAGTATCTTATTGTGAATGAATTCAATGGAACCGATATCAACACCGCGGGTCGGTTGACTTGCAATCAAAATCCTCGGATTGGAATCAAACTCCCTTGCGATAATAACCTTCTGCGCATTACCCCCGGAAAGCTGTGATACGGCACCTTCAGGATCCGCTACCCTTATATCATATTTTTCAAGCAGAATATTCCTGTTTTCACATACGTTCTTTTTATCCAGAATTCCATATCTGCAGAACTTTTCATCAAAGTGGTAACCTGCAATCAGGTTGTCACAAAGTGACATTTCCTTGCAAAGTCCCTGAGCATATCGATCCTCGGGAACTATTCCAACTCCTGCTTTACGAAGTTCGTTCGGCCACTTGTTGGTTATATCCTCATCATAGAGCTGTACTTTACCTTCAGTTGAAAGCATAAGTCCGGATAAAACCTTTACAAGCTCACTTTGTCCGTTGCCTTCTACTCCGGCAACTCCGAGGATTTCACCTTCCTTGATCTCAAAGCTGATGTCCTCCAAAACCTTCTTGCCTAAATAGTTTTTGGTAGATAAACCATTTACACTATATACCGTCTTGTTTTGCACGACGGTTTGTTTTTCCTTTTTGACCTGAAGCACAACTTCATGCCCGACCATCATCGTGGCGATCTCTTCAGGGTTTGTCTGACTTGTAGGTTTGCTCCCGACAACCTTGCCCCTTTTTATAACAATGACCTGGTCACTGACTTCCATAACTTCACGAAGTTTATGTGTTATAAGAATAATTGTTTTACCTTGATTCTTCAGTTCCTTGAAACTTACAAGCAGTTCATCGACTTCCTGCGGTGTGAGTACCGCTGTCGGTTCATCAAATATCAGAATATCAACATTCCGGTAGAGCATCTTTAGAATCTCTACACGCTGCTTGGCGCCTATAGAAATGTCTTCAACCCGTTCATCAGGGTTTAGTTCAAACTTGTAGGTATTAATCAGCTTTTCGATTTCTCTTCTCTCACGTTTTCTATCTATGAGCGGCCATTTGATTTTAAACATGCCCTTAAAATCAGTAGTTTGATTTATCTCTGTACCAAGCATGATATTTTCAAATATGGTAAGGCTGGGCACCAGCTTAAAATGCTGGTGCACCATTCCCAAACCACAATTTATAGCATCCAGGGGGGAATTAAAGCTTACTTTGCTGCCTGATACATACAGTTCCCCGCAGGTTGGTCGCTGCAAACCGTAAAACATGTTCATGAGAGTCGTTTTACCTGCCCCATTTTCTCCTACAATAGCAGTGATTTCGCCTTTAGCAATAGAAAGATTTATATTGTCGTTGGCAACGAAATCTCCATATTTTTTTGTTAAATTTACAGCTACAATTGCGTTCATAGTTCCCGCCTTCATTCTCTTTATTTAGATATTAGTCATTTGGCATGGAGAGATTTTTAAGCTTTGTTTTGTCAAAAGCTTCTCCTGCCTGTGCATTCGTTACCTTTATCTCACCGCTGGCAATTTTCTCTGCAATAGCATCAAGTTCACTTTTTATCTCGCTCCATTTAGCTTTACCTTCTGAAGTGATCTTTGATTCTATAGTGCTTAAGTCAGTAATACCTGTAGCACCGGAAGCCAGATTGTAACTCAACAGCTTTCCGTTTACCTTGTCGAGTGTTTCGTTTTTATAATGCTCAATGATTTCAAAAACAGGAACCTCAGTGTTCTTCAAAACACTTGTCAAAACGTAACCCGGTTGATTTGCGTCCTTGTTTGCGTCGACTTCAATTGACAGCTTTTTAACTTCTTTTGCCTTGGAGTCTACCCCATCGCCCACTGCTCCTGCAACCGCATTTACAATGTTGGCACCATCCTGATAGTATGTGTTTGCTTTTGTTGAGCCTGCGGCTGAATCGCTGAAGCCCGCATTGTAATCACTGAGATAGGTATATTTGACATTCAGTTTTTCTGCAATATAGTTTATACCCTCAGCAAATCCATAGCTGAACACCGTAATACCATTGGACTTCGTACCGCCAAGGAATCCGATTTTTCTTCCTGCATCTCCTGAAGTGAAATTATAATCCTGTGGATTGAAGAGAGCTTTTGCATTTTCATTGACCAGAGTGCTGAGTGCACCAGCCATAAAAGATGCTTCATGGACATCAAAAAGCACGGAAACAACATTTTTGTTGATTACACTACCATCTTCATTAACATTTGGATTATCATTGAAGATTACAAAGGTGGTATCCGGGTATTGCTCCGCAATCGGCTTATTACCGCCGACACCCTTGATAAGAGCGTCAAAATTGTATTCGAGGCTGAATATTACTTTATATCCGGCTTCGGCAAGTTGAGTCAGACTGCCTGGAACATCTGTGGATTCTACTACTTTATAATTGATTCCCAGTTCTTCTTTAGCCTTTTCAAGTCCGTTAATAGCAGATTCGTTATAACCTTTGTCATTAGCTCCCGCCGCAGAAGTAATAAGTGCAACTCCTAAGCTGTCCGATTCGCTTGAGCTGTCCGATTTGCTTGAACAGCCGGTGAATAAAAGAGACATAAGCAAGGTTGTTGTAACTGCAATAGCAATGATCCTTCCAAAACTAATTTTTTTCATGTTATTCACTCCTAATTTTTTTTTAACAGCTGTTGTTGCTCAGTAGCCTTAGTCGCGACATTAAAACTACTGAATTTGATATAATAATCAATTCCATGGCTAAAGCCTGTCCACCGATAGAATTGACTTATAGCCTTATATATTGCTTATATATTGCTTATATATTGCTTATAAGTTTGTATTACTGCTTTATTTATTTGATATAGGGTTTATTCATACTGTTTGTTCATTTTATTTGACTGATATAAATCATTTGACTTGATTGATGTAAAACTTCAATTTATCTGTTCTGTAATAGCTTTTAAATGTCTCAATCGGCACTTCTTTCCCGTTCACGAAACCAAGTGTAACAGCCCTGAACAAAAGTATCGGTTTACCTTCATCAATTTTGAAAATTTCTGACACCTCGTCCGCTGCCAATACAGCTTCAATTGTTCTCTTGGCTTTGGTAATGCGTGTATCGTATTTACTTTCCAGCACATTGTAAATGGATTCTACTCCAAAATCGTAATTTTCTATCCCCGGAAAAAGCTTGCATGGCAGACAAGTAGTTGTCAGATTTAATGGCTCGCTATCGGCAAAGTAGACACGTTTTACCATTAAAACCTTATCTCCGTTACAAAGATGCAGCTTCCTCATAAGTGCTTGATCGGCGGGTATTACCTCAGCAGCCAGAAGTTGTTTAGACGGTGTCATTCCCATTTTGATGATATCTTCCGTACAACTGGTAATCGATACAAGGTCCTGATTCAACGTATCGTTTTTAACAAATGTCCCTTTACCTTGTATACGATAGAGATAACCTTCCTTGACCAGATCATCGATGGCTTTCTTTGCTGTAATCCTACTGATCTCGAACATACTCATTAGTTCCCGTTCACTGGGAACCATACCATCAGGACCTACCTCTTCCTGGTCAATCATTTCAAGTATTTTCTTTTTTACACTATAATATTTAGGGGCCATTCCGGTATTCAATTTATACCACTCCATTCAGATAACACACATGAGTATGTTAATATGTCGATATGTTGATATAACCACTTATAATATAATATATAGTTAACATAATGTCAATATTTTTTCAATTACAATTTAAGAAAGCTATAACCCCCAGTAGAACAAGACAAAATTTTATATTCCTCTATTGACGCTGGATTTAAGGTATGATATTATACTACCAAACGGTAGGTAGTTTTTTTTATGGAGGTATTATGAAAAAAATTGAAATATTGGACAAAGCACTGGAGTTATTTGCAGACAAAGGATTCTTCGGTACCAGCATGGATGATATCGCTAAAGCCGTAGGAATCAAGAAAGCTTCCCTGTATTCCCATTACACAGGTAAAGAAAGTATATTCACGGCTGTTTTCAATAACATTTTAGACGATTATTCTTCTTTTATTGATGATTTGACTGTATGTAGTGAGGAGACAAACTATCTGGAAAAGTTAACAGGTGTTTTCTCCGGCTATGTGAAGAACTGTAAGAATAATAAAAAAATGGTCTTCTGGGACAGATACTACTATTACCCGCCGCAATACTTGAAAGACTATATTTTACAAAAAACATATGAAATTGAAATGCTCTTCCTTGAAAAAATTACAAACATAATTGAGCAAGGAATCAAAAATGGAGACATCAGTAATAAAAATGCACATGATATAGCCTTATCCTTTTATTATATGATGATAGGCTTTGCAATGGCTATTAAGTTTTATGACGGAAAAGAAATCGATAAGGATATTGTTAAATGTACAACCATATTTTTAGATGGCATAAAGCTATGATTCAGCAGCATAAAACAAAGAAACTTATTATTATTTAGGAGGAGTTTGTATGAGTGAAGGATTCATGAGAAAACTTGGGAGATCCGGAATTGAGGTTAGCGCGTTAGGATTAGGATGCTGGGCTATTGGCGGACCATTTTTTTATAACGGAATGTCTGATGGATGGGGTGATGTTGACGATAATGAGTCAATTAACGCTTTACACAGAGCTTTTGAGCTTGGTATAAACTTCCTGGATACGGCTGATTGCTATGGTGTCGGACATAGTGAAAAAGTAATTGGAAAAGCAATTGCAGGAAAAAGGCACAGCATTGTGGTCGCTACAAAATTCGGGAATTTTGGCAACGAAGCCACCAAAACCTTACATGGGACCAATTTAACACCTGATTACATAGAAAGAGCGTGTGATGCATCTCTCAAAAGACTCAATACCGATTACATCGACGTATACCAGCTTCATGAATGGAATATATCAGTATCTGATGTTGAACCGATATGTACAACTCTTGATAAGCTTGTTGAGAAAGGTAAGATTCGTACTTACGGCTGGAGTACAGATCTTGTTGATGGTGCCAGGTTGTTTGCAGAAAGAGCCAATTGCTCTGTCATTATGCACACTTTAAATGTATTTGAGGATTCTTCGCGTTTAGTCAAATTGTGTGAGAATAACAACCTTGCCAGTATTAATCGCAGCCCTCTGGGCATGGGATTTCTTAGCGGCAAATTTACTTCGGAATCTCTTATATCAAAAGATGATGTTCGAGGTGCAGGTCATCCCTGGGTTCCATTCTTCAAGGATGGAAAACCTGTACCAGAGTTCTTAAAGGCTCTTGATTCAGTTAAAGAAATCCTAACCAGTAATGGTCGTACTCTGGTTCAGGGGGCTTTGTCCTGGATTTGGGGCAAAAGCGGCAGCACTGTCCCTATCCCGGGATTTAAAACCACAAAGCAGGTTGAAGAAATCGCAAAGGCTATGAGTTTTGGTCCTTTTTCACAGGCTCAAATGAAAGAGATAGATCAAATTCTTTATCAAAGAGACAGGTAGATTACCGGGCCTGATACGCTCGCTATTAAAGGCTCTGCCAGACAAAGTTTTGGTATAAAGATTGCAGACATTCCTTAAAGCTGTTGCCGCGGAATGTCTGCAATTTCAACTATATGAGCCTTATATAACTTTACTTATTATTTATTCGGTTACTGCTTTCATTATTTCACGGTGTAGAGCAGTGTTTGAGGCGATAATTTCAGCACTTGAGAAAATATCATTGCCGCCCATATAATCAGTAACGATTCCTCCCGCTTCGCGGACGATTACAATCCCGGCTGCCATGTCCCATGGTGAAAGGCCTTTTTCCCAGTATCCGTCAAGCTGTCCGGATGCAACCCTGCAAAGATCCAATGCGGCCGAGCCGTCGCAGCGTAGGGAAATACACTGCTTAATCAGTCTGGACCATTGCACAGTGTTGTTATCATCGTTTTTCCATGCATCATATGGGAAACCGGAACCCAGCACAGCCGATTTAAGTTCAGCAGTTTCGTTAACCCATATCGTCTTGCCATTACAAAATGCTCCATGCCCTTTTTCGGCTGTAAACATTTCGTCCAGAATTGGATTATAAACTACTCCCAGAACCAATTCGCCTTCCTTTTCCAGTGCCAGCGAAGTTGCAACAAATGGATACCGCTTTGTAAAATTAGTCGTTCCGTCCAATGGGTCAAGTATCCACCTTGCACTTATCTTTCCCGATTTTTCATCACTTTCTTCCGAAAGTATACCATAATCCGGAAAGTTCGTCTTAAGCTGTTCGGTTACAAAGTTTTCAACGCTTTTATCAATCTCAGTAACAGGGTTAATTTCACCTTTAAAAAATATTTTCAAATCTTTTTTATGCCAGCCATCTGAAATTATTCTCCCCGCATGTCGTACAATATTAACAGCAATCTTCAACTCATCCATATTATTATCCAACCGTGAGCTGATAAGAAACCTTTTTCTTTTTCTCATCAATTGTCACAATTGCTCCTCTTAAAACACCGTCGTTATATTCACTTCCCGGATTAAGGCAAATAGTTTTATTAAGACGGAATGCTCCGGCTGACTCATGCACATGGCCGTGAAGTGCAACAGTCGGCTGATACTTTTCTATCAGACTACGCACTGATTTACTGCCGCAACCTGCCATTGCAATTTGCCCACCCTCTACAACAGGCTTTAGATTGGCATCCAATTTGGGTGCCTGATCCAGCGGAGTATTGAATGGAGGAACATGCAAATTAAAGATTGATACACCTTTATAAGACATTTTATCGGCCAGCGCAGTAAGCCTCTTTGCAAGTTCCTCTTCAGGGAGCTCACGCGGACTGTCCCATGGAGTTGGGTTAGCATATCCAAAAGACATCATTTCGATTCCGGGTGCAATTTCTATAACCTGCTCCTCTGGATTTATAACAAAGGAGGATGCTGCCAAAACCTCATCAACAATTTCGTCATCGTCGTTTCCCGGAGCAACATAGATTTTAACTCCAATTGGCCTAAGCCTCTCCTCTGCAAGTGCAAACCAGTTTTCCAGACTTTCTTTTATTGCCGCTCTAAAAATCTTGTTTTTGCCATCAGGGTCTTTACTTATCTCATCCAGTTCATCATCCGTCGTAACAAAAGGATAATAGCCATTGAAGCGTATTTCCTTCTGTACACCCTCCAGCTCATCTGCCGAGAATGAATGGGGGGTATTTGTGATAGTTGCGGTGTACTTACCGCCTGCTTGCTTGATTATCGGAATAATGGCTTTACCTGTAATATCGCCTCCAAGTATAATGGCTTGTACTTCATAGAACTTGGCAGCGTTTACAAACTTTCTAAAGCAGCGTTCCGAGCCGTGAATATCAGTTGTGAAAAATATTTTAAATGACATAGATTATAGCTCCTTTACTGGTTTACTTCCTCAGGAAGTTCATACCATTGAATCCTGCGACCGATGCTGTTGCGCATCTTCCACTTTATAGATTTTGGAGTTGCTTCGATAGATGTACGAAGCCAATTAATTGTGTCCTTTATTCGTGACAGATCTTCTCCTTCCACAAATTCACCTGCCATATCCTCAATAACCTTCAGATTATCATGAATAGTGGTATACCAGCCCCAATCAGTGCCGGTAATATCAAGGATATACTGCAGTTCACTTTTTTCCGTGCTGCTATGCAGGCCGAAGTCGTGATCATACAGAAGCATTATAATATCAAGTACATCCTTACGGTTGAGCTGATGTATTTCCAGCTTGGTCAGCAACAAGTCGGAAAGGGGTAACGTAGGTGATGTAAGCGATAACCTTTTTTCAAAATCCAGCTTGTGACACTGTTCAAAAACGCTTACAAAAATATCAACCTGCAAATCAAGCTTCTCTCCATAATAGAAAAGCATTCTGGTAGCACCATGAAGGGCATTGAACTGCTGGTCACTGGTCCATCCGAGCTTTTTAAATGCTTTTATAATGCCTTTTGTGCCTTTTGAGTTTACTGCAAAATCCAAGTCCTTGTAAATTCGTTGAAACTGAGGCAAATTTCTGGCGTTGGGTGAATTGAGATAAAAGGCAATCCCACCTAGCAGCCGAAGTGATGCCCCATCTTTTTCCGCCTCATTTATAACATCCATTCCAAGCTTTAATAGTTGTTCTGTTGAGTAACTCATAGCAGGCTTCCTTTCTCCGCCAAAATCTGATAAAGTCCAATCACAGCGGTAAAGACGGACTGAAAATATTTAGCAAAAAGCAGCCGCTTTATTCAAACTGCTGCTTTTCGCACATGACTTTTTTATTCGGGGGGAATCTCCAAAAATACCTTCTTCATATCAAGGCCCTGACGTTTTCTAATTTTAACTGCTACAACATACCATATAATCGCGATAATCGGTACGCAAAAAGCTTCAATCATTGCAATAGGCGTTACATCCATTCCGAACTGTGATGCTGAAAACGCTGCTATAAGAACAAACACCCAGCTAAGCGTTGTCACTATTCCTGCAAGAGTCATTAACGGTATACCGAACACTTTTTTACGAACAACCTCAGGTGCATTATCGAACAGGTCTTTACGTCTGTATGGGAAAACAATAGCTGCCAAACCCACAACTGCGAAGGCCAGAGCCATAACTGCAACAATATTAATCAGGAAGTTGCCAAGTCCGGCATAAATGTTCAAAAAGTTAAGAAGCTCAATGTATAAAGCCATTATTATAGTTGCTTTTACCGGTGTGTGCAATGTTGGATGAACATCTGAGATTCCGCTTGGTACCAGATGGTCGAAAGACCATGCAAACAGGTTACGTGTGCCAAGCATAAATCCAACCGGAGTCCACCAAAGAATACTAATCATAAATGAGAACACTATAAAACATTTTAAAGCAAAAGGAATTGCGAAAAATTTAGTTAAAGCAGGCAGAACATAAGGAACACCTGCCGGCAGTTTATCCGAAGCATTTGCTCCGAGATAAGATAGATTGGAGAAAAGGTCAAAACCAACAGTACGGTAAACAAGGAAGGATCCGATTGCATAAAGCAGTGCTCCGGCGATAAGACCGCCCATTACAGATATAACAACTGTTTTACGAACACTCTTCAGCTCACCAGCGAAGTAGCCGGTGAATTCAAAACCAGTTAGGTTTTGAAAAGCCCACAGCATAGCCAGTAATGTCATTCCAAGATTTAAGCCGTCAGACACTGAAAAGCCTGAGTCTTTTGCCAATGTTGCGATTGTATCCGGCTGAACACCAGTTGAAGCTACAAAGTTGCTGACAAACGAGGCATTTGGAGTAATAATCAGGCCGATAAACCACACAGCCATTCCGGCCCATACCAGCAAGAACAAAAGACGCATGAATTTAGAAACAAATTTTGTTCCCAGAATCATAATTACCGCAAAGACTGCTGTCAAAATTGTCGCTACCAGAAACTGGTTGCCCGATTTTGTAAACCAGCTTGTAACGCTTTCGGGCCAGCCCATTACTTCTCCAGCTGCCGGTACAAATAAATTCATCATTGTAGTAAAGTTGAATGCAACCCAGTTCACAAATACGAAAGTCAGTGTGACATTGACGACAAATCCGACAAATGGTGACAGCGCCCGGCTGACCCATACATAATCACCACCGGAACGCGGCATTGCAATAGTGAAAAGGACATAGACAGCGGCAAACCCCAATAGGAGTATTGCTCCTATGATGAAAGCCAGTGCTATGTTGGCACCGGGAAAGGCTGCAGTACCAAAGTTGAGTGCCTGAGACATTCCGACAGGAATTAAGATGGCGGCAAACACCATATTGAATGCATCAAACGGTGTAAGTTCCCGCACAAGACCTGTGGCATTACGAACAAACATGGAAGAATTCGATTTTCCACTTGACATCATTTCACTCTCCTTACATTGAATTTTATTTGCTTTTTTATCCGGTCTTCTCAATTGACTATTTAGTAGATTAAGTATTTTTTAAACACTTAATGCATACAAGCGCCGCCTGTGATGTTTATTGCCTGCCCTGTCATAAAATCAGCGTCCTCCGATGCCAGGAATGATACCACCTTTGCAACATCTTCCGGATAGCAGAGCCTTCCAAGAGGTGTTTGCCTTATATAATCCTTAATAATATCCTCGGGGTTTTCCACACCTTTCAGTTTAGCCTCCCAATCAGCTTCACGTTCCTGCATGGAGGTCTTTACAAATCCGGGGCATACGCAATTGATATTGATTCCGTATGGAGCAAGCTCATGAGCTGCAGCCTGGGTAAATCCAATTACACCGAATTTTGAAGCAGCGTAATGAGCTTCAAGCGCAGCTCCCATCTTTCCGGCCATTGATGCAGTATTGACAATTTTCCCTTTTCTTCTGGCTATCATCTGCGGAACTACATATTTACTTGTAAGCCAAACGCCCTTCGCATTGACATCCATGTTGAAATCCCATTCTTTTTCAGTAAGCTCCCAAAAATAATTCATTGTGGAAACTCCCGCGTTATTGATAAGAATGTCAATTTGTCCGAAATCGGAAGTCGCCTTCTCAATTACTTCTTTGACCATGGCTTCTACCGATACATCCAGCTTATAAATCCGAACCTGCTTTACGGTGTCTTTCAGTTCGTTTTTAACATTTTCCAGTTCCTTATCATCCAGATCTGCAAGTGCGAGCAGCGCTCCCTCTTCAGCAAACAGCTGAGTAATTGCACGGCCGATACCCCTTGCGCAACCGGTGATAAAAACAACCTTGTTTTCGAACTTCATTTATTTCCCCTCCTTTTCCAGTGAATACAGTTCTTCGTAAAGTGGTTTTAGAGTCTCATACAGCTTCCTGTATAGCTTATAGTATTTTTCATAGAGCTGATGGTTCTGCTGGTCAGCAGTCGCAAATACGGAGCGGGACAGGAATTTATCAATCTCATCCCATTCTTCAAACAATCCCGCGGCAACACCCGCTATAAATGCAGCACCAAGTGATGAGCCCGGATTATCTGTAATGTATTGAACATCAACGCCAACTGCATCTGCCGTAATTTTTCTCCACAGCGGGTTTTTTGCTCCTCCGTCAGAAATAAAGACACGTTTGATTTCAAAACCACTTTCATTCAGCACTTCTATATGGTGCATAAAACCAAATACGACGCTTTCCATAATGGACCGGAAAATGTCACCCCGGTTATGATGGAGATCTAGCCCGAAAATAATTCCTCTGGCTTTTGTATCAAATATGGGGGTTTTTTCACCAAGAAAATACGGAAGTGTGATTAATCCCTGAGAACCGATGCCGCTTTTTTCTGCCAGCTCTCGCAGCTCATCATAGCCTTTTTCCCGCAGCAAATTCATATACCATTTTACCAGGGAACCGCTTGACGCCATGCAGCCGTTAAGCACATAACGGGAGGGAATATCGTGATAATCGAGAAACAAACGTTTATCCATTTTTAAAGAATTGGTAACGAACATTATATCGCCCGCACCACCGAATTTCAGGAGGAGATCGCCTTCGTCCTTAAGGCCTACGGCGAGGGAGGAGGCTATATGATCTGCCGAACCTGCCACTACCGGAATTCCGGCCGGGAAGCCGGTCTCCTTCTCCAGTGCTTCGGTAGTCAGACCAACAATTTCTGCCGGTTCATATACCTTGGGGAGAATATGTTCAGGCATATCAACCGTTTTGACAATTTCACCATGCCATTTTTTATCTTTTACAAACCACATACCGCTTTCCAGTGCCCAGTTGATTTCAGTATGCGGATTTCCTGTCAGCTTGGTGGATATAAAATCATAAGAGCCCATAATCCAACGGGTTTTAGTTACATTTTCCGGCTCATGCTTTTTAAGCCATAGATATTTAGGAAAGATAACCTGTTGATTCAGTGTATTTGCAGTTTCAGAGAAGTAGCGGCTCTCATCTACAACACTTCTCAATTCTTCGATTTCATGAGTTGAACGCGCATCATTCTGCTGAATTGAGTAGCGGATTGGGTTCAATTCCTCATCCACCAGAATCAGAGTTGGCACCATACCGGTAACGCCGATTGATGCAATCCTCTCTGCAAATCCATTGCCGTTAATATCCCTGAGAATATCCAAAACGCTCTTCCACCATATTTCAGGATCTTCTTCGGCAAATCCCGGCTCCAAAGAAACCAGATCATGTGCCTTTGAAATTTCCTTAACTATATCACCGTTTTTGCTTATTAAAATTACTTTAACGCTTGTAGTTCCTATATCGATACCTAATGCAAGATCCTTCATAGAATTTCAGCTCTTTCTAATTAAATTTAGGCGTTAATTTTAATCGAATTGTTTTCTGAATTCTTTGGTGTGATTCATAAAGACCTTGACGCGCTCAACATCAACCTGGTTCTCAAATTTGCCGTTATATTTGAAGGTTGTGGCTACTATTGCGCCGTCTGCTACAGATAATTGTTTTTCAAGAGTTTCATTGTTTACACCGGTGTTTGCAAAAACGACAGTATTGGGAACCATATCCTTTACCAGTTTAATTTTCTGAGCATCGGTTCCGCTTCCCGCGGTCAGACCGGAAACACAGAGGGAATCAGGCTTGTTGTTGAATACCGTGGTCTTCGCAATTTCCTGAATATCGCGGTCGGCCAGGTACTTGGCTGCTTCGGGAAGAATATTGAAAATCAACTTGACATTTTCAGCGCCGATAGCATGCTTATGACGGATAACTTCTCCGCAGTTTGTGTTCCACAGGCCGAAGTCACTGGCATAAACGCCGGTAAATATTTCCCTTACAAATTTAGCTCCTGTGGCAGCAGCTAGATCAATGGATGCAGTAGGATCCCATAAAACATTTACTCCATGAGGAACAGTAATTTCGCTCATGAGTTCACCGATAACACGAGCCATGGCCGCAACAGTTTCGGTAGGAACCTTTGTCAGGTAAGGCAGACTGAATTCGTTTGAAAACATAACACCGTCCACACCACCGTCCTGGAGCGCCCGCAAATCATGACGCGCCGCATTTAAAACTTTTTCCATGCCACCCTGCTTATCATAGCCTGGGTCGCCAGGTAACGGCTGTAAATGACACATTGCAATTATTGGTTTGTTTGTACCAAAAAATTCCTTCGTCCAATACATAGTCTTCTCCCTTTCTTGTATTTAAATTTGAATACAGCCTTGGAAAAATTACCGGAAATATTATTATATTGCATTGGAAAATACTATAATCAGGAATTATTATGATAATATCACATTAATTCCCTTCTCTCGAAAGGCTTTTTCATATACCTCATCAACAGAATCTATGACAATAGTATCGATAGCCTCAATTTTGCAGACATCCGCAAAGGCCATTTTATTAAGCTTGCTATGGTCAGCTACCAAAATAACCTTTTCAGCTGCTTTAATCATTGCCTGCTTAATTGCGACCTCCTCAAGAGTCCTGTTTGTTATACCATTTTCGAGATTTATGGCATCGGCACCCAGAAATGTTTTATTTGCATGAATTTTATTGAGGAATTTTTCCGTTTCAAATCCTACAACCGTGTATACATGTTTATGACTTACTCCACCTGTAATAATCAAATTAATACTGGGTTTAGCAGCTAATTCATATGCAATTTTAATATCATTGGTTATTATGGTAATATGTTTATTTTCTATATGCTTTACAATCTCAAGCGTAGTCGAACCGGCATCCAATATAACTACATCGCCTTCTTCAATCAGTTGAGCTGCCGCATATCCTATTTTTTGCTTTTCAGTAGTGTTGAGACCTTTTTTACTTGAATACGGTATTTCGTTATTGAGCTCGCTGTTTATAGATACGACACCGCCATGCGTTTTGATAACCAATCCTTTACTTTCCAGTTCATTAATGTACTTTCTGATGGTCACTTTCGAGACACCTATCAGCTCACTCAGCTCATTAACAGTTGCTTTTTTGGATTCGTTTACGTAATCAAGTATCTTTTTTTGTCTTTCAATTTGAAAAAGTATATCATTGTCCATAATTGTGTCCCCCTTAGTTAGCATGCGGTTATTTTTTCTTTTTTTAGATTATTTTATATTGCTTTTGCTTTCCTTTAATTAGATTATAGTTCTTTTTGCTTTCGCCGTCAATATATTTGTTTTCTATTTATTATTTTTAGTTATTTATCGGACTTTTATTTACTCAATAGAAAGGAGCCGCGCACAGTTATTTTTCAATAACTATTGCGACGGCTCCTTGCTCCTCTGCCGAAAGATCTTTCTCCAGTTGCCTGAATTCCAGCAACTGCACTTTTCAGCTTTTCAGCCAAATCATAAATTGTGGCTTCCTTTTTAGCTTCCTCCGGCATAATATTATGTCAACAAATATACATCATTGTTATATAAAATGTCGAAAAATTCAACTTCTTCTTTTATACGGCCCTTTTCTCCGCTTTTTGGACGAGTAATGGGTAGACTTTTGAAAAAGGAGTCGAAAATATTCTTGGTTTTATAGTGTTTCTTCTCCCCGCTCTTTTTGGTATTGTTCCTTCTCAATCAGTATCAGTGCAACCTTCAGAGCGGCGATTCGCCGTTCAAGAAGGGTCTGCTGTGACTTGCCCAGCTTCATAGCGTCTATCTTCTCACACTTGTGGAGCGTAGAAAGCAAGGCACGATGTGCTTCGCTCAACTCTTCAACTGTAAAGTCCTGCATAATCAACCCTCCTTTCATTTTGTCAGCAATGGGTTTCTAAGTAAATTTAATATAGCCTCTTCTGTACTTAGGTCATAGTCTCCGATAATACCACTGCGATGATAAACAATACCGTTCTCTTCGTTTTTTGTTATGTATTCGGAAAACCGATCAATGCCATCCTCTTTTATGCATCTTATAAAAGCTCTCAGTTTAATTTTTTCAGGTGCAAGCATATCAACACCACATGGAGCTTCTGCACATTCCCAGCATCCATTTAGTCCTTTTGCCTTACAGCAATCGTATTGATAACAGCCTTGCGGTGACAACCTTTTTCCGCAATGATTGTCTGATTTACAATTACAGCCGCCATCCGGCCTGCATAGTCCACATACCAATCCACAATAAGCTATTGAATTTTCAATCTGTTTTTTAGTCATATCGCACCTCGCAAGCATACCCAAATTTGCAGGATTATCATACTTTTTGATTCCTTTTAACACTCTCTCCACTATCGCAATTCTCTCGTCAAGAGTCCCTCTTAACTCAACATATGGGAGCTTGCGTTCCTTTAAATCTGCAATAATCTGTTTTTGGAATATATGCCTTTTCTGGTCTCCCGACCGGTCCCATGTATCATCATAGGGTATGTCATCACAGCAAAGAAAATATATATCATATCTGGATTGAGCCTTTAATGCCATAGTTTCAAGTTCCGGCAAAACATATCCCTGATAATCCATCCCAAACATGTAGGTTGTTATTGCATTTGTATCTACAAAAAGGTAGCGATTTGCATCATATACCAGCTTATCTTCTCTTTCAATATGACCTCTGCCGATTTCAACCATCTGTTCTTCTGTGACTCTCCGGTTGACATGATGCTTTTCCCAATACTCCCTTCCGTATTCGGGCATCCAGACTGTATTGTATCTTTTCGCCAGCTCTTCGCATATAGTTGTTTTTCCTGTAGACATGGCGCCAACAAAAACTACTCTTGTAATCAAGTCACTGTAAACAACAGGGTCGATATATTCCTTATGCTTGTAAGCATCTTCACGGATCATCGTCGCAGAGATAGTAAATGTATCCCTACTTCTGTCAATTTGCCTGTTTTCAGCCCCAAGTGCCTGACTCACATGCTCTCCATAGAATTCATTTGAGTAAAAATGTGTTATTTTAATTCCCTGTAGCCTTTGTAGAATATAATCCTCATTAAGTTTTTTGATTTCCGGTGTATCCCCAACTTCCTGCGGCCCATCCCATGCTTCAACCACTGTAGCACCAGGATATAATTTCTTAATCCACCCACTTCTGATATGTAAAGGAATTTCAAATAAATCAGTATCATAAATAAGTACAATAAGTTCGTCCATTTCCTTTAATGCAGTTTCAATCATGAATTGATGTCCTTTGTGTAAAGGAGCAAATTTTCCTAGAATCAAGCCAGTCTTTTTCATATTTTCACCCTCTTAAGCAACGATTTGTGAAATATCCTTTTGCATTTCTGTCTGCGAACCCTTACTCCAGACATATAGTCCATAAACACTGTTAACAAGATATGCTATCCACATTACTACCATTGTTGCTGCATCACTGCTTCCATTCATTAACCTGATAACCCACATAATTGTTTCAGCAATGTTGATGCTTATGTATAAAAACCATTGTTCTCTGTACCTCCACATCATTGCAAGTGTTGCCAGGACTGACGCAACAACATTGAAAGCATCCAAATACGGGGTGTTTTGACCCTTTAGTGTTGACAGCCAAAAACCGTAAGTAATTGTAGCTGCAGCACATAGTAGCACTAAACCTATAATACTTCGCCACTTCATTTTCCTCATAAAGACTGTACTATCATGAATTCTGTTTCTCCACATAAACCAACCAATTATTCCTGTCGGTACAAAAAACAGAATGTTCAGCATAACTTCGCCATATAAACTATTCTGGTAGCTTAACCAGGCATACCCGATAGAATTATAAATACCAAAGGCATAATTCCATATGTTCCCTTTGGCTGCCAGGACTACACACATAACTCCAGCTAAATAAACAGTGATTCCTAATATACTACTTTTCCAAAAGCATGAAAGAGCCAGCATAATTATTGAAAATACAGCGAGCCACACAATTTCAAATAAGTTCCATCCCTTTATTTTCACAAGCGATCTTCCTCTCATATTGTCTCATTTAAAGCTGCCTCATTATAAGCTTGAAATGTACTGTCATCAAAACAAACCATCGAAACCTTCTCAATGTTTGAATCCGTATCAAGGAACCTTTTTATCTCATAAATCGCTATCAGTGCCGCCCTTTCTACGGGAAACCTGTATGCTCCCGTACTTATTGACGGAAAAGCTATGGTTTTTATACCATACTTAACCGCCAGCTCCAAAGAACTCCTATAGCAAGCAGCTAATAGTCCATCTTCTCCCATACTACCCCCCTGCCATACAGGACCCACAGTATGGATGACCCACTTGGCAGGAAGTTTATACCCTTTAGTTATTTTTGCTTGGCCGGTTTTGCACCCATGGAGCTCCCTGCATTCCATATCCAGCTCAGGCCCGGCTGCTCTATGAATAGCACCATCAACACCACCGCCGCCAAGCAAAGAAGTATTAGCTGCGTTAACTATAGCATCAACAGCCTGTTTTGTTATATCTCCCTGCATAACATCTAGTCTATTTATCATAATGTCACCCCCGCAATATTTTCCATTAAATTATTCCTCACTTTCTTACTATAGGGTTCTCCAACTATGATTAAATCTATATAATTTTGAAGGCCTGTGTCCAGCATCCTTCGTAAATTGGTTTGTTTCAATAACCATATCTGCAATCTTTCTTCTAAACGCTGCAGCAAGAAGTTCTTTACCAAGTATAACCTCGTAGACTTGCTGCAACTCTGATAAAGTGAATAATTCAGGCATCAGATTAAATGCAATATCCGTGTACTCAATCTTATTCTTAAGCCTCTCAATTCCATATTCAATCATTTTAGCATGATCAAAGGCAATTCCTTTTGATTTTACAACATCTCTTGATATCCTTATCACCCTACCCTCAACTTCTTCAACTACTTTTACAGTTGCAGATAAGGCTTCAGGCTTGTCGTTCACTTCGCTCTCTGCTCGCTTATGCATCCTAGTTCCGTTCCAAAGATTAATTGAATATAGTTTCTCGGCTATATATCCTTTTTCAGTAATTGATTTCTTTTCCTGAGTTACGTCATATCTAATATTGAACCATTTAGCATCATCTGCATCATCGCCTGCAATAATATTTAATTTGGCGCTATCTGTAAGAGCCATATACGAGCAACTGATTACTCTTGTTCTGGGATCTCTGCCAACATCTCCCCAAGTGAATAATTGCTCCATATAAACATTATCAACATTCGTTTCTGTTTTAAGTTCTCTTAGCGCGGCATCTTCTACGCTTTCCTGCATAGCTACAAAACCTCCCGGTAGTGCCCATTGTCCCATAAAGGGGTGGTCTCCTCTTTTTACCATGAGAAGTTTAAGCGACTTTTCCGGAAGCTTCCGATAATTTTCTTCCTCTTCGTTTACAACAGTAAAAATCAACATATCTGCGGTAACTGAGGGTCTTTCAAACATACTTACATCGTATTTTTCAAGAAACTCTTCCTCTGTTAAACCTTGTCTGTTCCTCAATATCTCTTTCAAGTTATCACCTATCCTATACAGAAAAGCAAAATAGTGTTATCAATAAAATGTTTTTATCATCTTGTTATTATCATAATATCAGGATTTAATTTCCATGTCAATATCGATTTTATGGCTGAAATAATTAATAGAAAACATCACAATTGGAAAAGAATACAATATAAAAAGTCAAACCCCTACATTAATGGAATTGCTCAGGTCACCATCCTTGCATGAAAGTCACAACGGAAGTACAATTCTCAGAGTAAATATCTCGTCCTTTGCCTCAAAGGAGCAGTAGCCATTATATTTTTCAGCAATCATGACCATACTTTTAACCCCAAAGCCATGCCCCTCCCGGAGGCTTTGCGGCAAAGCGCTCTCCATTACTACCTTACCCGTGAAGCTGTTTTCTATAAAAACAAGCAAATTTCCCTTGTGGGTTTGGCAGCTGATTCTTACTTTTCTGAATTGTTCATCGGTAACCCGCGCAGCAGCCTCTATGGCGTTTTCCAAGCCGTTTGACAACAGGGCGCAAAGCTCTGTTTCGGAGACAGAAAGAGCCTGCGGCAGCTGGGCCTCCACTGTAAAAAGAACGCCATTCTTTTTTGCTTTTGCCGCAAAGGAGGACAAAATCAGATTGACAGTGTTGTTCTCACAATAACGGTTGGGGGTGATATCCTCGATATCCGCCTGTGTAAGCCTTATATATTTCTCCGCCTTTTCAAGGTCTCCATCAGCAAGATACCCGCCAATCAGAGCCAGATGGTGTCTCATGTCGTGGCGGTATACAGCAGCCTGCTTCTGTGTGGCTTGCAGGGCAGACAACTGCTGATCTGCACTCTCCAGCAGCAAGGATAAAGCCATCTTTACTCCCTGCAAGGCTTCCTTTTCACGAGCGGATTTTGCGATATCCAGAATCAGAGCATACGCAATAAGAGTAATTATAAAAATAAGAATGCGCAGAGAAAAAACTCCTATAGACTTAACAGCCGCATAGTTATACATTCCCAGCCAGTAGTTAGCTATATAATACGCCGACGGAAGAAGACAAAGCTTTATAAAACTAAGTCTGCTATAGTTTTTGATTAAATAATTAAAATTTGCTTTGAAAAAGCGATAAATAACCAGCTGCATAATCAAACACATGGCAATGTAGGTAATATAAAACCCTATCGGATAAAGCCACTTCGCAGTATGAGAAATGATGGTCATCACCACATTTGCCGGATAAATCAAAAAAACTGCCGTAAACAAGGCAAAAATTACTTTTATAGCAGAGGCTTTGGATGTAATCCAAAATACCAAAAAGATAGGAATGTGAACGACCAGTACATAGAGCTTCATGTGCTGTTCCACCGGCAAAGCCAGGGAAAGTACCGTATTCGCCGCCAAAATCAGCAGATTGCCAACCCCGAAAAATATAAGCCGGGTACCTTGGAGGCTTTTAATGCGGATATCTAAAAGAAGCATCTGAGCACAAATGCCAAACAGGATGGACATGCCTATCAAAAAGCTTGAAAAAACAGCCATTACTCCACTCCCTTTTCCAGAAATAAATGCTTCATATATGCCTCCCGTACCTTCTTGTAAAGCAGGCGGGAAACAGGAACGGTTTTTCCTGTATTGGTGATAAGTTCCTTTGGTCCGAGCTCACGCACCTGCCAAAGGTTGACAATATAAGAGCGATGCACCTTAATAAACTCAGAGCGAGCGAGCAGCTCTTCCTCAAACGCTGCCATGGAAGAAGCCACCTCCAGCACTCCGTCTGCCAGATGAAAATACAGCTTTTTGCTCATAATTTCCACAAAAGCCAGCCTGGAGAACAAAATGCGGGCCATGCCTGACTGGGTTTTGACTGTCAGCCCCTCCATCGGTATTTGTTCCTCTGCAATAACTGCATCCAGCATAGAAAATACCTTATCCTTTGAGGCCGGCTTGAGGATATAGTCATAGGCCTTGACTGCGTAACTCTCCACTGCGAATTCCGGCGAAGAGGTAAGGAATACAATTTTAATTCCCGCATCAAACGCCCGTATCTCATGAGCAGCCTGCATTCCGTTTATCCCAGGCATCAGGATATCCAAAAGCAAAATGCTGTAATCTCCGCTGCTCACATGAGAGATAAGCTCTGTAGCGCTTTGAAAGGTCTTGTATGCAAGCGGTACTTTTCTCTCTCTCTTGTATGTGTCTATAAAAGATGAAATTCGGTCAAGCTCCTGCAAATCATCGTCACAAATTGCTATTTTCAAATCTTCTCAACTCCCGTATTGAAAAAACTCAATATAAATTTATCATAAAATCCCCTCTTTTTCTATGCCGGTTTTACACATCAGGGCAAAAACCCATACATTTCAGGCAAGCGTAAACTTTTTTCAGAAATTATCGGTTATTATGAAAATTGTAACCAATATCAACAATTCTATAAACAGAACCATACCAACAGAAACCTCCAATCATAGAAAGCGAGGACAAAAAAGATGAAGAAAAGATTACTAAGTATGCTTCTTGTACTATGCATAGTGTTATCTCTACTGCCATTAACTGCAAATGCCCTAAACAAAAGCATTGTGTACCCGCGTACCAAGCTGAAGGATGTCTATGTTAACGGATATGGCTATCAATATTCTCCTTCTGGCAACTGTGTTGTCGATAAAAACAACGTGATGTTTACAGACACAAACGGAAATGTTGGTTTATTTAGCTATAAAAACGGAAATAAACCGAGAGCTTATATATTTGCCAAGGATTACAAGGTTATATCAAATACAGTAATTAACCTTCCCACCCACGACTATTTCGGAACCTTTTCAGTTGCTGCTGACGGTAATTATTATGTGGTTATTGGTCATAAAAACAAAGAAGAAAATGCAGGAAAGACAGTTGTAAGCCTGCTTAAGGTTTCCTCAAAAACAGGTGATGTAATAAAAAAGGGTGAGCTAAAGGCAAAGCAATTTGGTACTGCCTTATCCAGCATAACCGTTCCCTTTGATGCCGGTACAGCCGAACTAATAGAAAGCAGCGGAAAAATTTATATACATATGTCCCATGAAATGTTCAGAGCAAAGGACGGAAAAAATCATCAGGCTGCTAACCTCTTTGTTTTTGATGGGGGCTCTCTGAAGCCCATTCAGGTAAAAAGCAATTTTTACATTAGCCATAGCTTCAATCAAATGCTGAAGCTGGACGGAAGTACACTTGTCACCCTGTCCCATGGTGATGCCTACCCAAGAGCAATTCGTCTGGCTACTATGGACAGCAAAGGTAATTTTAACAAGTCAGATATTTTCTCTTTTAAGGGTGCTTCGGGAAAAAACGAAACCGGATCTACTGTATCGGGCTTGGAAATTGGGCAAAGCACTTATCTGGTAGCAGGAACCTCTGTAACTCACAACCAGCCTGTAAATGGAAAGTATAGTCCCAATGGCGAATGGTTCAAAGGACGCAATGTATATCTTTCGGTTGTTAATAAGAAAAACTTGTCGCCAAAGCATATTTGGCTTACTACTTTTGACCCTGCTAATAAAGATATTACTATCACTGACCCACGCATCTTCAAAGCCGGCAAGCAATTTGTTGTAGTGTACTCAGTCTCCCAAGGAGATAACACCTACACAGAGTTTGTTACAGTAGATGAAAACGGAAAAATACTGGCACGAAATAAAAAAGCTAAAACAGCTTTTTATTCAAATAGTTATCCATTACTAAAAGATAATAAGATTATTTGGATTGCGCCATGGGTAGCAGGAATGGATTTTTATTATCTCAACAACACAAAAATTAATAAGTATAAATTTGAGGACACTGGGCATGTCTATCTGTTTGAAGTTGATATCAGCTCTCCTGCTTCTCCAAAATGGGTTGAGGGTGTACGTCCGCAGTCTGTTGTAATTGAACAAAAGAATGTATTTATGGACTGTGGTGATGCAATTAAGCTAACGGCCAAGGTATATCCTGAAAACAGTCCCTTTGACGAAATTATCTGGTTATCCGGCAACAGCGGCAAGTATAGTGTAACAAAGGATGGCTATGTTACTGCTCTTCAAGGTGGCTCAACAAATAAAATTTTTGCTCAAAGTGAAATAGACCAAAGTATTTATACCACTTTACAGATAACAACCAATGCCTCACCAAAGCCCCCTATCGCACAGGCACGAAAGGCAGCTGCAATCACCCCGAAGAATAAACAAGTTGGATTGTACAGTGCGTTGGAATATTACCCCTTGGAGAAAGGTAAACTAACAAGAAATGTTCAGTTAAAATCTTCTTCGGGTAAAGTGCCGGAGTATTACCTTACATCCTCTAACGAGTCCATTGTCAGAATAAAGGATTCCACCATACCAGGCGGAGTAGAATACGGCACTGCTACAGTCTATTTTCACACCGCAGATAGAAAAAATGTTGCAAGCTGTGTGGTAGAGGTTACACCCCCAAAAGCTGACGGAACATATATCATTAAAATGCCAAAAACTAATTATAAGCTTGGTGAACCTTTTGAAACAAAAGGCTTCAGTGCAGTTAAATGTACTAAAAACGGTAAGGAAATAAGATATTATAATGATAAACAGGCATTTTTTATCATAACAGATCAACTCAGTACATACCTAACTGATGCATGGGGCAGGGGTAAACCGCTGACTAAAGCGGGAAAGATTGAGGTTCGCGTAAATATTGCAGGTACAGTACTTCGCTACAATATCAATGTTAGTAATTCAAGTAACGTTACAGATAACAATAGCTATACCAAGGCACTTAAGGATGGCTGGTATAACTTGCGTTGTATGTATAATTACTTCAATATTGCTTCAAACGGAGGTGCAGAGCTTAGGAATGTAACCCCTCCCCCTTCCTATGAGTTCAAAAGGCAAACTGACGGTAACTACACCATCAAAACCGCAAGTGGCAAGTATTTAGGAATAACCGACCCAATTAAGGACGGTATTCAGCTGAAGGAGGTCAGTTCTCCTTATTTATGGACTCTATACTCTGAAAACAATAATGACATATTCAGCTTACGCCCTGCTTCCAATTTAAAAATGGTGGCAAATGCTTCAGGACAGAAAAACACAGACGGTACACGGATTATTTTATGGACATACGAGAACACAAATGCACCTAATCATGCAGAGTTCAGATTTATACCTGCATAATTGGAGAAAATTTAATAATACATAAAAGATGCTCCCTCCTAGGTGACAAGTTTTTTAAAAACTGGAGCCTATGAATCCGTTCGCACCCTATTAGTAACAAAAATGCTGGGCGCACAATATTGGTACCGCAGATCACATTTGATACTGCGGTACTTTTTTGTCTGCCCCTAAATAGCTCCATGACCTTCTAATATTCGTATTCCTCCTGAGAAAGACTTTTTGTTATGCCTTTACTTCAAATACTCAATACGGGATCATACGTAAAACTTGGCTGGTTACCTTGGTATGGCCAACCCCGACTTCATAATCAAGGTTCACCGCCTGCACTGTGATAAAGGTAAACCACAATATTGGCGCGGGTTGCTTCCTGCATTGGAACAAAGTCCGTTTGAGCAGCGGCAAAGAGGCCGTAAGTGTCCGCCCAGGCCACAGCATCAGTATAGTAGTATTCACCAAGTCCTGAGGCCAGCTCGCTGTGCCCTGCTGCGTTAGGACGGTTTTTGGTGCGCCATAGAAAGGTAATGATCTGTGCCTCATTGCAAGGGGCATGGGGACTGAAGGCTGTGCCCGAGGTGCCCGAGGTAATACCCCTCTCCACCGCCCAGAGAACGGCTTTGTAAAAAAAGTCAGTCTCAGCCACGTCGGAGAAAGGATTCTTTGTAATCCGCGGCTCGGGGTAGCCCGCAGCCCGCCAAAGGAAGGTTACCGTTTGAGCGCGGGTACAGGCCATATCAGGAGAAAAGGTGGTGGAGGAAGTGCCGCCGGTTATGCCGTTTTTCAGCGCCCATTCCACTGCATCCCGATAATAGGCATCCCGCGCCACATCATTGAAGGGCAGCGGCTTTCCTTGGTCGGCCTGTAATTTTGCCATGGCCGCAGGCAGATCCACAATCCCCCAGCCTGACTGTTCATCATAGCCATCAGAGCAGATGTCCCGGGCAGTATTGCATATCATCTGCCGCAGTTGGTAGGGAGTCAGGGTGGGGTCGGCAGTCAGCAAAGACGCCGCTATCCCGGTAACCCAGGCCGTAGAAAAGCTGGTTCCGTTGGCGGTCACAGCCTCCCCCTTGGGATTGGCCGTTTTTAGCTTTATACCGGGCGCCAGCACATCCACACTCCTGTGGGTGTTGGAAAAGAGAGCAGGACCATCCCCCGCTGTGTTGACGGTTCCGGCGCAGAGGACGGTGGGAAAAGCACCCGGATAATAGGCGGTACCATCGCCATCGTTCCCTGCACAGGAAATGACAAGTACCCCACGTTGCTCCGCCCACGCCACTGCATCCCGAAGAGCTGGGGTATCGACCCTGGCCCCGGAGCTAATGTTAATAATGCGGCAGCCGTAAACGTCCACCGCGTCCCGGATAATCTGCGCCAGCATGGGCAGATCCCCCTTGACGGCTTTGTCATCCCCGGTTTTGCTGTAATAGACCAGCGGCACCAGCACCGCCTCGGGGCAAAGGCCGGTGGCCCCTGCTGCATCGCTGCCCGCTATGATGGCAGCAACGGCGGTACCATGCCCCATGGTGTCCTCGGTGGAGGTGTTTGGCAGAATATAATTTCGCCCCACGTCCAGATTCTTTTGGGCAATGGCGGCGGTGGAGATGCCGGTGTCAATGACGGCGACGCGTACCGCACCGTTCTCCAGCCCATGGGCAGGAACGGCAAGGAACACTGTTAGGGTGAATATCATAAGTAAGGAAAATGCAAAATAAACTAATCGCTTCATCGGAGTTACCTCACGTTTAAAAGAAGCGCGACGGCAGATGGCCGCCGCCGTGCTTTATGCTTCAGGGCGGTTCAACAGCTTGCTTGTCAAATGCAAGCTGTTGAACCAGCATCTGTTAATTACTCAAACCTTAGGTACTTGTAGTTATTTATTTGGGTTTGGACATAATCAACCGTTGTCGTTCCATCGTAGTCAGTGCTTGCCGTGACCTTAACACCTTCCTCCACATGGGGTGCCACATTTATAGCACTGCCACCGCTCTTGATGACGGAAGGACCACTTGAAATACTGACTGCTAAGAAGTCTGTTTGACGGATATAAATCGCATTGGCGCTACCGTTATTATCTATTGTTCCGCCTTTGATTTCAAGGATGGTTATAGGGGTATCGCTAACCTTATAGAATTCAATCGCACCAGTGAAGCTACCGCCACCATATGTACTGGTGAGCATAGCCGTACCACTTATGGTGACTTTGCCTCCACTACTATAAATCACCCTGCCTGTACCGGTATTACGCACCATACCGCCTGAAATGTCCACGCTTCCAGTTCCATTTAGAATCACATTCGAGCGACCCAGAACCTGACCACCGGTGATGGTGATGCTGCCGGAGCCATTATTTACAATTGTGGCAGGACTTGAAACAGACTGTGTTTCAAGATTCTCCACCGTTCCGCCGGCAATAACAAGATTACCGCTATTCAGAGCGATGGTTTGCCCCCAATCAGCTTCATTGATGATCCTTCCTCCCCCGTTAACACTGCTGTCAGTAATGGTTATAGTTCCGCTGCCCGAATGACTGATCAAGCCACCGCCCGTCGAGTAACCGTACAGCGTGTAGTCGTTTAGGTCGAGGGTGAAGCTCTTGGTCGTACCATCGGGAATGCTTATATAACCTGTGAAGATGATGTTATCCATAAACTTGATGGTCTGACCATCCGCAACCTCATCAAACGCTTCTTGAAGGGTAGCGTATTCTGTGCCTGTAGCTTCAATTATAGCAACATTGGTGTTGCCCGGACCCTGCTCAAACTTGAGGTACTTGTAGGTCTGGATGTCCGCCTTAACGTAGGGGACTTCTGGCACTCCGCTAACATCGGTGCTTGCCGTGATCTGTACCTTCTGATAGTAAGTCAAGTCCGGTGCCTCCGGAGTAATTGTACTGATATCTGCTTGGCGATATTGTTCCGATTTTCATGTCATTCTCACACGTCACAATATCAAATTCCCTCTTTACAATGTCTTGATCGCTGCTGCTGAAATTCGAAGGCACTGCACAACCGATATAAAAGTCCCTTCCTTTTTGTCTTAACTGTTCTGCCAAAACACGAAGAGGCTGATCTGTAGCTGCGTTGGAAATACTTGTACCTGCATATACCGTTGACAGGCAAATTGTGAATACTGATAGAAATAGGATTGATTTTTTGAGTTTACTCATGTTCATATTCACTCCTTTTTTTCGCTCAAAGCCCAAACATAATATATATGTTGGCTTCAGACGAATTTTATATTATTTCTGGCATAGGTTTTACCCATAAAAACTACAATTTACGGTAGTTTTGCCAGGAAACAACCTTGCAAAAGCAATTTACCATATACTGCTATAATAGTAAATACAGAGTGAAATTTTCGTCAAAATATTCATTCAAGACGACATTATTTTGATTCTATTTTCAAATGGATTTATCCTTAAAATCTGTTATAATCATAATATTAAATCTGCACGGTAGGTGGAACATGGTAATAAAAAACAGCACAAAAGCTTCAATAATCGCAACGGAGTGCCGATTGGCAAACAATTTTTTCACCCGTTTCAAGGGTCTCATGGGGACACGTACTCTGCCTGCCGGAGGCGGTTTATGGATAGTACCCTGCAACTCGATCCATATGTTTTTTATGAAAATTCCGCTTGATGTAATTTTTTTAGATAAGAATCATAACGTTGTCCATCTGATAGAAAATATAAAGCCCTGGAGAGTATCCAAAATAGTCGCCAAGGCTCATAGCGTAATTGAACTGCCTGTCGGGACAATAGCCAACAGCAGGACCATTGTCGGAGACAAGATGGATATAACAAATGTGTAACCGATTTATATTAATATCTTTCAATAACAGACCCGTCTTCATAGTAAAACCTTAAATTCAGATTTTCGGGATTATTGTCAAACATGCATATAAGCATACAATGATTTATTTTATCAATATATTCGGCTTTCCAATAATGCGGGTCATTCAAATCCCTGAATATAACTCCATCAATTTTTTTAACAGGTGCTATAAAGGGTTTGTCAAAAATAACGCACACTGCTTTCAGCCAAGCAGCGTCATATGACGGCTCCGAGCAGCGGTTGCCAAGTTCGATCTCCTTTTTCATAATCTCATATAACGGACTTCCTCTAAGTATTTTCATAATTTCATCCTCAGTCATAATACACCTCCCAAGCCTAGAATACCATAAACCCTTTTTTCAGGCTATCTCCAATGACACTGCTATCTTCCTTGCCTTTTTCACGTTTATGCCTAGTATTAAGAGGTTTTTACGTCTAAAAAAACAGACAGAAAACGAATATATATTTATAGTCAAAAATTTGAAAGGGTGTTTTATTATGAAGAAGGTTTTTTGCAGAGCACTGTCTCTGCTGACAATGCTTGCAATGTTATGTACTGTTCTTTTAACCATACCTGTACCGGTTCAGGCTGACGATTCCCTGCCTCTAAAAGTTGAAGCAGAAGCTTGCAATCTCAGCAACGGTGCTGCTCTTGCCACCAATGTCTATGGAACTGAATATCCCGGCTATTCCGGCAAAGGATTTGTATGGGTATCTAATGCAGGAACAATAACCTTGGAGGTTAAAGTTCCTAAAAACGCTATGTACGAGCTTTCAACACGCTGTTGGATGTACCTGGGGAACAAGGACGAGACCAGACTTCAGGTTGTTAGCATCAACGGTGCAGCTCAAGGCAATTATTATATTCCGAACAAAGGCGGATGGACTGATTATAGTTTTGGATACGTCTACCTTAAGGCAGGTACTGCAAAAATTGAGATTGGGACATCCGGAAGCTGGGGCTTTATACTGTATGATACAGTTATGTTTGATTACGCCGATATGCCTGAGCTTAAGGTCAACGCAGCTCCATGCGATGTGAATGCAACCCCCGAAACAAAGAGCCTCAAGCAGTATCTTACCGGTGTCTACGGCAATCATGTTATTTCCGGGCAGCAGGAAATTTACGGCGGAGGAAATAACGGCAATTCAGAGCTTGAATTTGATTACATTCATGATAAGACAGGCAAATATCCAGCAATCAGAGGCTTTGATCTGATGAATTACAATCCTCTGTACGGATGGGAAGACGGTACGACAAGCCGTATAATACAGTGGGTAAAGGAGCGCGGCGGTATTGCAACGTCGTCCTGGCATATCAATGTACCCTCCGATTTTGCAAGCTATAAACTCGGAGATAAAGTGGACTGGACAAAATGTACATATAAGCCTACCGCAAGCTTTAATGCCGCAAACTGTCTTGATAAAACAACAAAGGAGTACGCTTACCTGATGCTGGCAATTGATGACCTTGCCAAGCAGCTCCGAATTCTCCAGGATGCCAAAGTTCCTTTGCTGCTGCGGCCTTTCCATGAAGCCGAAGGCTATAACAACACAGACGGTTCCGGTGCATGGTTCTGGTGGGGTTCCGCAGGCTCGGAAGTCTACAAGCAGCTCTGGAAGCTTCTTTACACAACCCTGACCGAAAAATACGGCATTCACAATGTAATATGGGAAGTAAATCTTTATACCTATGCAAATTCAACCAAATGGTATCCCGGGGATGAATATGTAGATATTGTAGGATATGATAAGTATGAAGGCTCACCCAGCACATGGAATACAAGTGCTGCAACAACAGTATTTCTCGCACTTGTAAATGATACAAACGACACAAAGATGGTTGCGTTAACCGAAAACGACACGATCCCTGACATTCAGAATATAGTTAATGAAGGGGCCTGGTGGCTGTATTTCTGCCCATGGTACGGTGATTTCCTTACCAGTTGGTAGTGTCCTAAATTTTGTGTAAACTCAGGGATAATATATTTTTTAAATGACCAGATGTCCGGATTTTTCCTTACATCTGGTCATTTGTACTTTATCACTTGTTTTTTAGGTCGTCAATACGGA
>JAEXSP010000024.1 GCA_023453795.1 Bacillota bacterium | reverse complement strand
TGTTGTACTCCTTGATGAGCTGATCAAGAAGCTCGTTTGGTAAACGTTTCTTTTGCATAAAAAAACCTCCAGTTTGATATTATTTTATATCACCCTGAAGGTTTACACAAAACTATTTACACTCTCTTGAATATTAATGGCTAGAGAAAAGGGACTGTCCCTAATCAGATTTTATCTGATTTTGAGACAGCCCCTTTAATTATTAAGCTTGCTAAATTAAGTCCGATTCTACTGCATATTTTTAATCGCTTGCACCTGTGCCAATATAGGTTGGATCTGCTTACCCTCCAACGCCCCTTCTATGGCAGGCAAAATCAATTCCATCTTTGCTACAAGTGAGTTGGGCTTGCCTATAGAATTATCCTGACAGAAGGGCACAAAATATAAATTCTTCATATTAAGCAGCATTCCGAGATTCTTTGCATTAGAACCAAGGCCGTCATTAGTTGAGATAGCGATTACCAAAGGTTTGCTATTTCTCATATGTGCTTTACAGGCCATTGTAACAGAAGTATCAGTAATTGCATTTGCAATTTTCGAAAGGCTGTTACCGGTGCACGGTGCCACAACCAGTATGTCAAGCAGTGATTTGGGGCCTATCGGCTCTGCCTGGATTATTGTTGAAATAGGCTCCTTGCCTGTTTTATTTTTCAGCTGTTCTTTCAAGTCGCTTGCAGTTCCAAATCTTGTATCGGACATGCTTACTGCTTCTGAGATTATGGGATAAATATCCGCCCCTTCTCCAGCCAGTTTATCTATTTCAGGCAATACTGCACTAATAGTGCAAAATGAACCAGTAATTGCAAATCCTACTTTTATCCCCTTTAGCAGCATTTTTTATACCCCCAACTCGTCAATCACATTATACACAGTTTCTTTAATAAATTTTGCAGCTGTAACCGGAGCTACCTTTCCGGGGAGTGACAAAGCCCAAATAGCTTTAACTCCAAGATCTTTTGCCTTCTCAAAATCAACACCCCCGGGCTTTGATGCCAAATCAATTACAACGCATTCCTTGTTGATTTGATTTAAAAGATCTATATTCAGGATCACTTGAGGTATGGTATTAAAAACAACATCCATTTTGGGAAGATAGTTTTTCAGTTCTGAAAGATTTACCGGATGATAGCCGTTTCCCTTAATCCATGCTATATCAGCACACTTTCTTGCCTCAACAAAAACCTCAGCACCTATGCCCTTCAACATCTTTGAAAGTATTTTGCCTATCCTGCCATATCCAAGGATGAGTGCGTTACAGTCGTGAAGAGTTATCGGAAGCTCTTCCATTGCAATCTGTATAGCTCCTTCCGCCGTTGGAATTGCATTTAGAATTGCCATTTCCTCTCTTTCAAGAATATCAATTGCATACACATTATATATCTGTGAAAGGTGGACAATTTTATCACTTATCCTGCCTGCAAGAAACAATTGGTTCTTAGACATAATTTTAAAAACGTCATTTATGTAAATTTTGTCCGAATGAAATGGTGCGTTTATGGTTTCATTGTCATTGGAACACGGCAACGGTCCTATCACTACATCCGATTCATCAATTGCCAGCCGCAAGTCTTCGCTTTCCTCCATTCCTAATACAAATCCGGCTTTTTTAAACCCGAATATGTTAACTTTATTGCCATCCTCTACCAATATATTTGCCAGTTTTATGCTGCGCAAGTCCCCACCTATAATTGTGAATTTCCTGAAACCCATCTTTCTTATCCTCTCCGATACCGTACAGCTAATATATCTTATGTATCTTACTTTTTTTAAGTGCTTGTATCATTTATTTTACATAAACTTTCCTATAACTTAAAATTAATTAATTCAGGCCCCTTTATTATAATTCTGAGCAAACAAAAAAAGCCTCACAAGAGGCTCTTTGAACAGTTTTACATAATTGATTTTATTATTTTATTTTTGCTTACCTCTTTCTTTATGTTTCCGACCGCAGCAAAACTCATTTTTCCTTCTTTAAATATATTATCAATTACTTCTTCAACAGACTCTAAACTTACGTTACTAATCTTTTTTAAAATCTCTTCAGGAGAAAATATCCTTTCGAGCATCAATTCCGATTTGCCTATGCTGTTCATTCTGCTGCTTGTGCTTTCCAGGCCTAATATGTAGTTACCCTTAAGCTGCTCTTTGGACTTTTCAAGCTCTTCCTTTGTAATACCGCTTTCTTTCAGTTTTCTAATCTCATGTTCAACCAGATTGATGACTTTATTTACATGTAACGGATTCATACCTGCGTATATTGTAAATAAACCGGCATGCTTATATGATGAAGGATATGAATAGATTGAATACACCAAGCCCTTCTTCTCCCTGATCTCCTGAAATAGCCTCGAACTCATGCCTCCGCCGAATATATTGTTGACTGCCAGTAAGGAATACAGTTTGTCATCACCATGCTCTATGCCGCTAAAGCCAAAACACATATGCACCTGCTCTGTTTCCTTTTCTTTTATGTTTACATTCGGTATAAAAACTGCTTTATCAAATTCAGGTGAAATCAATTCTTCAGCCTTCCAATTACCAAAATATTTATTTGCCAGTTCAATAAGCTTTTCGTCATCAAAGTTGCCCGCAACTGAAATAACCGTATTCTTGGGTGTATAATTACTTTTAATATAGCTTTTGATTATTTTTCTGTCTATCTTTTCCAATGAGTTTTGTGTACCAAGAATCGAAAACCCTAATGAATTTCCATCCCAGGCAGACTCTATAAGCACATCGTGTACAAGCTCCTCAGGATTATCCTGATACATGCCGATCTCTTCAAGGATCACTTTTCTTTCAATGTCGATGTCCTTTGCACTGAATTTCGAGTTAAAGAGCATATCGGATAATACTTCAAAAGAAATGTCCAAATGTGTATCTAGAGTCTTGGTATAATAGCAGGTGCACTCTTTACCGGTAAAGGCATTAAGCTGCCCTCCTATATTATCTATGCTTTCAGCTATATCCTTGGCACTTCTTTTTTCTGTTCCTTTAAACATCATATGCTCAATAAAGTGTGAAATACCGTTGTTTTCCAGACCTTCGTTCCTTGAACCGGTGCCTATCCATATGCCAACAGAAACGGACCTGACATGTGGAATCTTTTCACTCACGATCCTTAAGCCGTTATTTAATACTGTCTTTTTATACATAACTCCTCCGGGCTACACATATTAATAAGGCGCAGGCTAATAAGCCTACGCCTTAATCCTCGCTTATTTTCAGCCTTCTGTCTTTTCGTTCGTGTCAGCAGGCATAGCATCCTTACGGGAGAGGTTTATTCTGCCTTGCTTGTCGACTTCCATAACCTTGACCATGATTTCATCACCGATTTTTACTACGTCTTCTACCTTTTCAACTCTCTTTTTATCAAGCTTTGAGATATGAACGAGGCCTTCCTTGCCTGGAAGGAATTCAACAAAAGCTCCGAACGGCATTATTCTCATTACCTTGCCCATGAATATCTGACCGGGCTCAACATCCTTTGCAATTCCTTCTATTATCTGTATTGCCTTTCTACCCGCTTTTTCGTCCGAAGTAGAAACGAATACCTTTCCATCGTCTTCAATGTCTATCTTCACACCTGTTTCTGCAATTATCTTATTTATCATCTTTCCGCCAGGTCCGATTACATCACGGATCTTATCGGCATCTATGTTGGTGGTAAATATCTTTGGAGCATATTGTGAAAGCTCTTTTCTGGGCTCAGCTATTGCTTTAAGTATAATGTTATCAATTATGTCCTCTCTGCCCTTTTTGGTTAATGCGAACGCCTTCTCAATTATGTCGTATGTTAATCCTGTAACCTTGATATCCATTTGGATCGCAGTTATACCCTTCTTTGTTCCGGCTACCTTGAAATCCATGTCTCCGAAGAAGTCCTCAATTCCCTGAATATCCATGAAAACCTTATATCTTTCTGGGTTCTTTTCATCAGTTACAAGTCCGGCGGAAATACCGGCAACGGGATTCTTTATCGGCACTCCTGCATCCATCAGAGCCAATGTGCTTCCGCATACGCTGCCCTGGGATGTAGAACCGTTAGACATCAATACTTCAGACACAAGCCTTATTGCATAAGGGAATTCCTCCTCAGAAGGAATTACAGGCTCCAGCGCCCTTTCAGCAAGAGCTCCGTGACCTATTTCTCTTCTGCCCGGTCCTCTTGATGTTTTAGCTTCTCCAACACTATATCCCGGGAAATTATAATGGTGCATGTATCTTTTCTCTTCTTCAAGATCTACTCCATCAAGCATTTGAACCTCGCCAAGCGCTCCAAGGGTCAATGTAGTCAATACCTGAGTCTGACCGCGCTGGAAAAGCCCTGAACCGTGTACTCTCGGCAATATGTTTACTTCGGCAGATAATTGCCTGATCTCGTCAAGTTTCCTTCCGTCAACTCTCTTATCCTCTTCCAATATATATTCTCTGACAACCTTTTTCTCAAGCTTGTAAACTGCTTCACCCAAGGTTGACTCCATTTCCGGATAAGTTTCTGCAAAGTGCTCCTTAACATCATCAGTCAACGTCTTAATCTTATTATCTCTGTCCTGCTTGTCTACAGCTAAAACAGCTTCACGCATTTTGGGGTAAGCAAATTCTTTAACTGCCGCAAACATATCTTCGGGAACATCGCAAGACTCATATTTGAACTTTTCTTTACCTACTTCTTTAACAATACTATCTATGAAATCCACTATTTTCTTAATTTCTGCATGACCTTTTTTAATAGCATCAATCATAACATCTTCCGGAACTTCCTTTGCGCCTGCTTCTATCATAGTTACCTTATCTTTGGTACCGGCCAGTGTAACGTACATCTGGCTTTTTTCGCGCTGTTCCGTGTTTGGATTGATCACTACTTCACCGTCAACCAATCCCAGTACAACTCCCCCTATAGGGCCTTTGAAAGGAATATCCGAAATGCTTAAAGCAGCTGAAGCTCCTATCATTGCCGCAACTTCAGGTGAATTGTCCTGTTCGACCGACATTACAGTATTAACAACCGCAACATCATTTCTAAGGTCTTTCGGAAAAAGAGGTCTTATAGGCCTGTCTATTACTCTCGATGTAAGGATTGCCTTTTCGGAAGGCTTTCCTTCCCTTTTTATAAAACCCCCAGGGATTTTACCTACAGCATAAAGTCTTTCCTCGTAATCAACACTCAAAGGAAAAAAGTCTATTCCATCTCTTGGCGATTGCGAAGCTGTAGCAGTTGACATTATGACTGTTTCACCATACCTGACCATGACTGCTCCGTTTGCAAGCTGTGCTAATTTTCCTGTTTCAATAATCAAATCCCGCCCTGCGAGATTCATCTTAAAAGTTTTCTGCATATTATGCCTCCTTCTGTATTTCTACAGACTGTAGCATGTAGATTCTGCACTAATATTTTAGCTTTATTAATGCACAATCTACCTTCTACCGTCTGCAGTTTTTAAATATTATACCCAATTGTACAATTGGTATTAATCCATATAATTGAATAACCTTGTTTCTGAAAAAAAAGAGCGGAAAACTCCGCTCTCTTTTATTTTCTTAGATTTAATTTTTCAATGATGGCACGATATCTTTCAATATCATTGTCTTGAAGGTAATTCAAAAGTCCTCTTCTCTGTCCAACCATCTTAAGAAGACCTCTTCTTGAATGGTGATCCTTCTTATGTGTTTTCAAGTGGTCATTTAAATGATTGATTCTTTCTGTGAGAATTGCTACCTGTACTTCAGGTGAACCTGTGTCACTCTCATGGAGTTTGAACTTATTAATTACTTCCTGTTTTACTTCTTTAATCATGCGAAATACGCCTCCTTTTTATTAATCGCCATAAGCTAGGTATTTGGCCGGAGTCTTCCAAGAACCGAGCATATGGTTATTTAAACACTAAAATATTCTAGCATATAATTCAATTAATGTAAACAAAAATTGAAAATAAAGCTGTCCTTTATAGCTTGCGGACAGTATTGTCCGGCTTCGTTGGACGTATAACAACATAAAAAGGAAGCGGTAAACCACTTTATTTTAGACATTTAATTATTTAGTTCGCTATTTCCGTGCAAAACTTCACCATCTTGTAACCTGATAATTCTTGAAGCATGGGACATAATTCGTTGATCATGGGTAGAGAAGATAAATGTTATGCCTTTTTCCTTATTTAATTTTTGCATAAGAGATATAATTTCTTCCCCTGTTTTTGAATCTAGGTTTGCAGTAGGCTCATCAGCCAAAACCAACATCGGCTGGTTTACCAATGCCCTTGCAATTGATACTCTCTGCTGCTGTCCGCCACTTAATTGGTTTGGAAAATTGCCCATTTTGCTCTCAAGGCCCACATCAATCAAGGCCTGCCTGACAAGCTTCTTACGCTCTGCCGCACTTACCCTATTCAAAATCAATGGATATTCGACATTCTCAAATGCTGTCAATACCGGCATCAGATTGTAGGACTGAAATACAAAACCCAATTTTGACTTTCGTATATCGGCCAATTGATTTCTTGAAAGTTTAGTTACAGACTGATCAGCCAAAAAGATTTCTCCTTCCGTCGGTTTATCCAAACAACCCAACAGATTCAGAAGGGTCGTCTTTCCGGAGCCTGACGGTCCGACTAGAGCTAAAAATTCACCTTTTTCAACATCAATATCAATTCCATTAAGAGCATTAATGATTACTTCCCCCACATTAAACACCTTTTTTATTTTCCTTGTTCGGACAATTATCATTTTATTTCCTCCTCACGTCTACATAAATACTGTAAGTGTGATAATGAATTCTGACTCAAAAGAAATATGAACAAAAATATTATCAGGCATATTACAGACCGCTTCTATCAACTTATTGTCTAAAAACAACTCAATATAGTTCCTGGAAAAATCAATATCCTTTACTATTACACTGTTAAATCCTAGTTTTAAACCAATTCCCAAAGCCTTAAGGCAGGACTCCTTTATAGTCCACAAAACAGCAAATGCTTTATTCCAGTGAAAATTACCATCATATGCACATATCTTTTCAATAGAGTCAATGTCACTTTTAGAAAACAATCTTTCAACTACTGACCTATCCACGCTTCTTACATTTTGGATATCAATGCCGGGTAGTCCACTGTTAACAGTACATACTGACACAAAATCTTTGCAATGGCTTATTGAGATATTATAAACTCTTTCATCAATGCCGGTAAAAGCCTTTATATATGGCTGACCTTCACGTATGCCTGAGTGTCTGCACAATTGAACCTTTTGATATCTTTGTTGATCTGGAATTCTCCAATTAATTAACTCCCTAGATATTTTCTCAATGTACCTTGACCAGCCCAACTCTCCTTGTTCCTCTTTAGTGGTTATCTTACCGGCTATGTATGTGCCAGCGTCCTTGATAAGGAAATCACCGCTTAAGCATTGAATCTCCAGTTTACCTGATAAGTTCATAATATTTACCCCGCCATACACTTTTCATAAATTCCGGTTTGAATAACTTAAAATATAAGAATCCCAGGATTAGGTTCTTGCACTTTAAACATAATATATAGCCTTTACTGGTTCCAACCTTGAAGCTTTAAATGCAGGATATAAAGTAGATACGATAGTCAGGCCCAATACAATAGCAAGCGAAATCACCACCGTATTTGACGTCAGGTAGGGATATGCATGGTCTGCTCCGAATCCTAAAGCCAAAGATTCTGTGACTGCCGGGATTCCGACTTTTGCTAATAACAATGATATACCGCTGCCAATTCCAACTCCCAGACCTGTAGCAACTACGCCTAAAATTATGGATTCAAACAAAAACAATTGAATAACCTGGCCCCTTTTTGTACCGATGGCCATTATTGTTCCAATTTCCCTAGTCCGTTCAAAAACAGCCATTGACATAGTATTGATCAAAATTGTGGTAATGACTAAAAATAGTACAACACATAAAATAACCACCATAGCCCTGGCGATCAGAACCGATCCCATTAAAAAGCCACCTGCCGTTTCCCATCCCTCAAACTTTAAATTGTATTTTTCCCCAAAAAGTTCTTGAAGATTTATGGCAGTGGATTTTGACATATCCCGTTTATTAAGCATAATCTTAAATTGAGTAATTCCGCTGCCTATTCCTCCAAGCTTCTGAGCATCTCCGATCATCATATAAGCATAGTATTCTTTTAGAGGACTCTTCTTAAAAATTCCCTGTACACAACACTCTAAGACATTTGCTTTCCCGTTAATATCCTGAGTTATTACTTTTAAGCTGTCTCCTACGCCTACATTATTAATATCAGAAACCGTATGGCTAATATAAATACCGGGATAATTACTATCTTTTTTAAGAATACTTCCCTCATCAACGGGGATTACTTTTTCAAAAAGGTCCTTTTCTTTATCAGGTTCAATACCAATAACAACTTCCATACTTGTTTTGGAATCATTGCTTAGCATCCCGTTGATATAGACTCTTCTAGAAATAGAGTTAATTCCTTTTTGCTTAGCCAGCTCATTCTCAATCTTATCGGGATTTTCAATAAGTTGTTTTTTCCAGTTACCTACTTGTACAGTTGTGTCATTCTTTTTCAGATCATTGTTTTTTGTTACAAGTATATGACCGCTGTCTGCAGAAATAATATTTAAACTCAGTTGATTCTGAACCCCATCAACTAATGCCTGCCCAAAGGTCAAAATGCAACTGCCTAAAAGTATTGATATTCCTGTCAGAATAGTACGTCGTTTATAGCGTAATAAATTGCGGAATGCAATTTTAACAAAATCCTTCACACTGTTTTCCCCCTTACAAAACGGTTTAGATGACAAACCTGTTTACATTTCCTGTATCGAAATACCGCATAATCAAATCGTGTGCATCGCTTCTACTGGCTGTAATTTGCTTGTTTTCCGTGCTGCAAAATATGCAACTACCATACTTATCAGTACCATTGCTACAAAAGATATGATTAACGAAGCAAAATTAAATTTAAAATAGAGCCGCTCACCGCCAAAGGCAAACTCCAAGATACTTGAGATTGCCGGAACACCTATCTTGCCAAGTATAAACACGACAGCCAGACCAATCAAAATTGCAATAGCACTTGAAATGGCACTTAAGATACCCATTTCCATTACAAACATTGCTAATATTTGCCTTCGTTTGGTACCTAAAGCAATAAGCATGCCTATTTCTCTGGTACGCTCAAGTATAACCATTAATATAGTATTTATAATACCTATTGCAACTGCAAACAAGATTATTCCCAATGACATTTGAGGTACTATTGTAACAGCCATAATAATGCCATAAAACATAGACGCAATTCCCTTCCAGCTTTCTGTCCGCAATGAAAATCCTTCCTTTGTAAGTAAAGATTGAACTTTGTCTATCAGATTCTTCTCATTTACACCGCTTTTTGTTATCACAATTACATCTGAAGCTTCATCCTGCTTCAAGTTCAAAAAATCTCTTGCATTGTTGATATCCATATAGATATTATTGTCTAAAAACATTCCCATGCCTTCAGCTGTAAATATGCCTTGTACCTTCATGTGTGTTCTTCTATTCTGTCCGTTTGCATCAGCTGTATCAAAATAAAACTCTTGCCCTACCTTGGCATTTATCGACTTTGCAAGATCCTTTCCAATTACTACACCTTCTTTTTCACTAATAAATGTCCCCTCAAGAAGCTTTATTTTAGGAAATGCCTTCATCTCCTGTGCGGGATCCACAGCAACCACTGTGGAGGACGTATATTCATTACTGTTTGTTATAATACCTTGAAATCTCAAATGTGGAACCACATAAGAAATTCCTTCTTGTTTTGCAAGCAAATTTCTAATAGATTCAGCCCCTTTAAGCAAGGGTGTGGCAGAAGCAGGCCCTGAATACACATCAATTTTTTGATCTGTAGCAGTATGTATTTCTATGTTCCCTGTATAAGTTTGGCACACAGCATTGGTGATGCTCTGTTCCATAGAATAGGAAAGTGCAATTACCAGAATCATTGTCAATGTACCTACAAAAATCATTAATCCGGTTAATACGCTTCTCCTTTTTCGGCGCAGTAAATTTCTGGCGGATATCTTGAAAAATGAAAACACTATAATATCTCCTCCTTATCTATCAAAACGTTTTTTTAATAAATACATACCACTAATTTCCGGATTATCTATTTACTAAATGTTTTAGAACTGGTATAATTGACAGCACTTCGAACAAATAGGCAATAAACCCTTTTCCGATAAACTATTTCTGAAAGTACGCATCTTTTCTGAGTCCCAGAAATCGGAGACTTTCTCGACGTTGTATATATTACCTACGACATAATCGGGAAAATCCGGGCAAATAACTAACTCTCCATTTGGCTCAACACCAATCTGACTAAAAGGCAGATTACACATTTTATTGGTAAAAGCTGCCTTGGGGATTGTAAAGTATTCGGCAATCTGTCCCTTGTTCAGACCCGGAACAAGTTTGAGATGTCTAGGAATTGCTTCCTGGATTCTTTCAAGTTGTGATATAAGTAATGGAATATCAATTTCATGGTAATCCCCGACAAAACCTTTCCAACTATGTGCATCTACATTAAAATCAGTCTTCATTCTAAGCTCATATTCATTACCCATCTCTTCTGTGAAAAACATTGGAAGTTGAAGTTCCATTGAACTAAGCCGTAACGATTTCAAATACATTATCAGTTCAAACAATTGGTGGTAGTTTTTTGAAGATATAACTGTATTGGAATTCAAAAAAGGGCGAAACCTTTTTAACGAGTTTATTTTATTAATCCCATCTATTACCCTTTTAAAAGTACCCTTTACCCCTCTGATATCATCATGGACTTCCTCTAAGCCATCAATTGAAATAATCAGCCTGTCAATCCTGCTTTTGATAATATCTTCCGCATACTGCTCCAACATTGTACCATTTGTGTTTACAGTAACAAATAACCCTTTTGAATGAATAAATTCAACCAGTTCGAAAATTTTACTGTATAAAAAAGGTTCGCCACCCCACAGATAAACTCCAAACCGCAGTCCATACGGTTTGAGAATATCAATAAACCGGCATAGGGTATCATAATCAACCTCCTGTTTTTGTATACCCAGATCCAGATTTCTTTGGCCACACATATAACATTTAAGATTACATTTATATGTAAGATTAACTCCAACCATGTTAATTGGATATTTCACATTCTCCATAGCTTTTCCCACCTTCACAATCATAAGAGTAAAAAACAAACACCTCAATTTGCCTTTGTCAGGCTTAAGTCAATATCATCAGCAGAATACTTTAAGGCCCACTCATTTAACTTAACTATATTTTCCTTTTCCTTTGTTTTTATATAACTGCTGAGCTTTTGCAACCTCTCTTCCATATCCGACTTTTTATTATCCTTAGCAAGAAAAGTTTCGTACATCCCTAGCGAAAACATTTTCCAGTATCTTGCCAAATCAGCATACTCATTTGCTACTTTCTTCAAGTAGCTACTATTTAATTCATCTCCGGCCTGATTGAGAAATCTTGCGTACATTAACCTAAAGTTTCCTCCGCCTGTACCGATTTTCTCAAAAGAAGCCCATGCCATATATGCATTTCGCTTCAAGTCAGATTGGCTCATTATATCGGGCCACATAAATATTTCGTTCATGAATTTTATCAACCCTGGTAAACCCAGACTTGAACCAAACCCATTTATCATCTCGTGGCTGTTATAATAAATTGAATTGATGAGTGCTAATGGAAGTTCAATCAATTTATTCGGAAAATGAAAACGGTAAAATATATTATATAAAGACTTTTCTTCAAATTTTGTATTCATACTTTTAATAAGTTTTTTCTTTTCTATCGTAAAAGGCAGCCTCTTAAAATATTCCGATAAAACGGCATATTTTTCATCTACTCCGATAAGAACTGCCATATGTTCACCTAGCTGAATTCTTTCATTAATCTTCATAAACTGCTTTAAATATTCTAGGTTATTTATATCAAGCTTAACTAATAGTGGCTCTCCTGATTTAATTATCGACTCGAATATGTACCACATTTCTTCATTATCCAAATTATAGTAGCAATCAGGATAAAACCCCAGACTCCTACATAATAAATGCTCAATATTTCTTGCCCTTCCGCTGAAAGAATAGTATGGCATTTCGGGAAGTTTGAATATTGAAAACCCAAGCCCAGCGCCAAGGCCAAAGCACAAATCCTCTGTAAACATGTGTCCATGATACGCCAAAATATTTCTAATTGATGTACTTGCACAATGTGAACCTAAATAATTCGTTTTCAGATATTCTTCTGTTATCTTGTACATATTCTTCCTCCGTATGTACTATTCTTACTTTCGCCAATTTAACCCAACCCGTACTAATCAACACTTAATAGTCTTTAAACTAGTATTATTGCAAACAATTTCCTCTAATTTAATTAAATTATACTTTTCCAACTTTAGAATTTCATCCATTAAAATCACATACGTTTTACCTGGTTCCATGACAGAATCACTTTCCAAATGTACAAAAAGCTCCTTCCACAATAGTGCCAGCCTTCGGTAGGACTTTATTAGCATATGTAAATCGATAGCTTCTAATTTATTTTGAGCTTCAACCAAAAAGTCAGCAAAAATATCTCTGTAATAGCCATCTTTCGTCTCGTCGTATACTATACTTTTAATCAGCCTTCTGGACGTATCACTTTTGATATTAGAGGATTTAATGAAATCAAAAGTTTTCTCAATCCCTTGGACTCCATAAAAATTATTACTGTCACCTTGCAGATAGAGCATACGATTACTAGTTCTGTATAAGAGGTGACTAATAATAAAAGAGGTTCTTACTATGCGCCTTGGGGGAATATATATTTCCCATACGATTGTTTTTACATCAATATCTTCATATGAAAACAGATTCAAAAAATCTTGTGAGGGTATTTTTGCATAATGCTTAATCCCATCATTAATAACTAAGCTTTCATCTTCAGGATCATATGCATATACAAATATTCTTTGAAAAAGTTTTTCTGCATCTGAGCTATAATCGGCGTTTACATTATATTCTCCAAAAGCCAAGTCAAGTTTTGGTTTACATACCAAAAAAGTTATTAAAAACGGATACTTTTTTACATATAAGTTTTCTTTAATCCGGTCAAAAAGCTCGGCCGGACTATATGCCATGAAACGGTTAATAAAAAAAGTAAGATTTTCACCCAAATCATATACTAGGTTCAAATTACAGTTTTCTACCTTCCATTCCTCATGATATTTATATAATCTGAAAAACAGACCTTCACCGAGGCCAAAAGCCATAGCTTCAGAGAACTTAAAGTTGTAAAAATTAAGTAAATTAGACCCCAATGAACTGGAGCTGTACTTTCCAAAATTGACCTTCCTTACGAACTTATCTATCATTTACGTTACTCTTTCCCTACTCTGTTTTTTTGAAAAGAAACTTCAATATCCCTAGATAATGTAACTTTTTATACTCTTCCGCTTTAAAAGATACATCTTTATGAAGACAATCAAATTCTTCAAATGATATATCTCCTTTATAAAAACGCAAATAGTTTTTTATATCCTTATTAGGGTGTTTTGCATACAAATACTTTGCATTCCGCTGTACGCTTTGGAATAAAATATTTTTGTCTTTTTTCCTGAAATCAAGGTGAAAGCACACTGAGTCGCTTTTATAAACAAGTTTACAGTCATTTTTATATGCCCTATAAACAAACTCAATATCTTCAGGGCCCCAACCGGTAAATTTTTCATCAAAGCAGCCAACTTTCTCCCAAGTACTTTTATACATAGTTGAACAAAATAGAGCTCCAAAAACCCAAATAACTCCGTTATTTACCTCCCCTGAGTTTAAAATCTCATGGCGGATGTCAAAATACGGGTCAATTTCCTCTGTAAGATTATTTTTTAGATAGTTTTCATTTAGTTCCTCTGCATCATCCAGATATTCATAAAGTTCATCTTTAGCTTCAGGCTTAAAATTATATATTTCACTTAAAATTATAACATCGCTGTTCCCATTTTTAAGAAAATAGGATAAATGTGTATCTAAAATATCAGGTGACATTATAATATCACTATCCAAAAAAAGAAGTAGCTTTCCCTGTGCATTTTCTGCGCCGCTATTTCTGGCGGCTGCCGGGCCCCTATTTTTCAGATGATTGATTACTTTTAAATTTCTCACCTTTCCTTGCCAGTATCTTATTACCTCTTCAGTGCCATCCGTAGAACCATCGTTTACAACAATAACTTCTATCTCCTCAGGATTTAGAGGCGTATTCTGTTTATAAAAATACTTTAAAGTAAGTGAAAGATTTTTTTTGTTATTAAAGGATGGTATAATTACACTTAAAAATACCATTGTCGTTTCTCCTAGTATTATGCATTATTTTTTTTTGCAGTATAAAGTCAGCAAGTCATACCACCATCAATAACTATAGTTTGTCCTGTAATATAATCGCCAGCCGATGATGCCAGGAATGCGACTACCTCTGCTACTTCTTCCGCCTTACCCCATCTTTTAGTCGGAATCCTCTTAATGTACTCATCTTTTATGTGGGCTGGGATACTGCTCACCATATCAGTTTCGATAAACCCAGGTGCAACGGCATTTACCTGTATATTATATCTGGCGACCTCTCTTGCCAGAGACTTTGTCAACCCAATAATAGCAGCCTTTGTAGCAGAATAGTTCGTTTGACTGACTGTCCCGTAAAGGCCTGACACTGATGATATATTTATGATTTTACCTGCTTTATTATTGATCATACATGGTATAGCCATCTTGCAGCAGTTAAACACACTTTTCAGGTTTGTATCTACAACGGTATCCCATTGCTCTTCCTTCATGGTCATAAGGAAACCGTCCTTCGTAATTCCAGCATTGTTCACTAATACGTCAATGCCCCCAAATTCGCTTTTTACTTTTGCAATCATTTCCTTGACAAATGGCAGTGAAGCTGCCGAACCCTTCTGGGAGAAGGCAGAAACATTGCATTTTTTTAATTCATCTACAACAGCTTCGGCTTTCTCATCGTTACTTAGATAATTAATACAAACATTGGCACCATACTCGGCGAATTTGAGAGCCATTGCTCTGCCGATACCTCTTGAACCGCCTGTAACCAAAACTGATTTACCTTTAAAATTGATCATCAAATCACCTTTTTCATACAAATTGTAGACCAACATCCACCGGGCTGGTAAGAATTACATATAATCAGAGCATCATTTCCCAAGGATATTGCATCCGAATTATCATTATTATTTCTGAACTTGTTTTCGTTAAGGAATATAGCACCAATGTAAGCCGCTAAAACCTCATTTACACCCAATGCCTCACCAAATATGTTCTTCCATGAGAATGAATCCTTTATCTTTATTTTAGAACTTACAATCTCTATTTCTTTTTTATATAATTCATTCAGTTCTGAATCTACTGCCGATATCAGGTAACCTTCCGGGTTTTCTTCTTTTATCGAACCAATGGCAAAAGATATCGCAGATTTCAATCCATTACCGCCCATTACATCTATCCTTTCCATTTGCTCAGGGTCGGTACCTGTTCCGCAGCCGATAATTTCCGCATATATTTTTGCATTACGGGCTTTTGCGTGCTCATAATCTTCTAATACTAAGCATGCACTATTTTCTGAGAACTGTATTTTTTCAGAATAGTTTTTCTCAACATTCTCGTGATATTCTTCAACCCCACTCACAAATAGTGCTTTCGCTTTCTGGTTTCGAATTAATTCATAAGCATATGTAAGCGAGGAGCTTCCTACCATGGTTGAACTTGCCCCTTTAATTTTCAAATATATTGAAACCTGGCCTGTGGCACAATTAATAACAGTATTTGCAAAGTCTGCAGGGCTGACGTTTTGCGGCCCTGATTCAACAAGCGTATTCAATAACTTTTCTGTTACCTTTAACGGCCCATAAATTGTATTCATAATTGAACCGATATGTTCAGAATTGCCCTCATTGATAACAATTTCTGAGTCTTTAGCCGCTAATATATTTGAATACAACGCCAGTGCCGAAAATCTGCATATTCTACGTAAAGTATTATAGGGAATTAGTTCCTCTGCTCTAGTTAAAAAATCTCCAAAGGATTTAGATATTTCCTTCTTACCTGAAGTTTTGGCATTAAGTAATTCCTGCAATAAACTTTTACCCATAGTTTTAGGAGTTACCGCTCCAACACCTGTAATAACAACACGACTATACATTTAGCACACCTCTCAAAAAAATTTTAACCCAGTCGGGTCTCAAAGGCTTTTACAAATTCTTCGTCTGCAAAAAAAACTTTATTATTTTCATAGGCATTTTCAAAAATTTCCTTAACATCCTGTGGAAATTTAAGAAGCATTTTACCTTCTCTTGTTACCAATGCATGTTCTGTCTTGCCTATTGCATGGCAGATTGTGCGGTCTTTATCAAACAAATTATAATAGAAAGTTATTTTAGCTGATTGACCAACATTCATTAATGTCTGTAATAGTAGAGTATCCCCCAGTCTTATGGGTGATAAATATTTGCACTCAGACTTTATAACCGGTAATAGTATTTCCTGATTCAATGTTTTGTGGGTAAAGTTCAGAACCCTGAAGGAAAAATCAAAACGCCCTTCCTCAAACCAAATATAATATACCGAGTTATGGGCTAACATCATACTATCAATTTCTGAAAACCGCACGTTTATTAAAATTTCATTAATCTTCACTAAAATACATCCCTTCGTCTATTGGTTACTGCTCTGTGACACTTATAGTACCTTTTAGAACTGATTTGCCACCGACACAAGCCTGAACATCAAAGAGAGACATTTTCTGGATCTTCTGTTTTAATTCAGCCTCCAAAACCATCGTATCGCCCGGTTGAACTATACTCAAAAATTTGACATTTGTTGATGCCAAATAACCTACATTTTCTCTGATATCTTCGTCCCCATTTACTTCTGAATTATTTAAATTCACACTATTATAAATAATTGCAATAAGCTGGGCCAGAGATTCAATAATTAAAACTCCGGGAACAATTGGTCTCTCAGGAAAATGCCCGGAAAAATAAGGTTCATTTATAGTTACATTCTTAATACCTTTTCCTTTTCTTCCCGGTTCGCTGATAAATGCTCTATCAACAAGAAGAAATGGAAAACGATGCGGCAACATTTTCAAAATTAATTCACATGGAATCTCAAACATTTCACCGGCATTATCTTGTGCCATACTCATCATTACCCCTCCCTCACTCCAGTTTCCAGCTGCTTGCAATAGAATCCAGCCTACTGATCAGCTCTGTCTCATTTTTAAGAATTTCTTGTTTTAATCCAACAAATTCTTCTGAGGTTAAAATAGTCTTTTCCAATTGAGCTTTGCCCAGCTCCTTTAAAAATTTCTTCCACATCCGTGATAAATCAATGTATCCTTCAGCGCACTCACTTAATCCCTCTGCGTTCAAAATACTTGCAGCCTGACGAAGAAATCTTCCGTAAGTAACCCTGTTGACTTCACTGCTGCCCCACCTATTCAGGATTTGATCCAAGGTAGAAAGCGTATATTCCAGGCGTTCATTATCGAAGCTTATCCACGTATCAATATTATTAAAGAAATTACTTATCCCCTTTAGCCCACTTGAATCAAAGGGTAGATCCGGGTAACAATAAGCCGGAGCTGAATATGAATTCTGCATGTTATGTATTACTCTTTTTATCGCGATTTTTATACAATATTCAATAGGCGGCAGCCTTTCAGGGAAGTAGAAAGCATGCATGCCGTTAATTGGGGGAACAAAATCAATTTGTTCCGGATTTCTTGCTTTTTTAAAAACCTCAATAGGAACTCTAACAGGTTTATAAAACAAGTTCTCACTCAGATATACATACTGCTCATCGTAACCAACCATTGTGGTTACATGACCGCCAACCCGAAAGTCAATAGCATCCAATACATTTAGCATTTTCTTTTCAACCTTGCTTTCGGAATTCATTGCATCTATCGAAGCTGCATATCCGGCAAACTCAACGTCCAGAGCTAAAGGGATGTTATTATCGATAAATTCACATGCAATGTCCCAGGCTTTGTCATTGTTTTCAAAGCACAAATACCTATGCTGGACATTGGTCGTAGCTGACAACTCATCGAAAATGTTGTTTCCAATGCCGGTAACCTGCACTAGTCTTTTGTAATTGCTATACCAAAAACCTAATCCAGCACCCATACCATAACAAAAATCTTCTGAATAACTATGACCATAATACTCCATAATGTCACGTATTGCGGATGTAAGGCAGTTCATCCCCAACCGTCTAGGAAAATTTTCAATTATTTTTTTAACCACTCTTTCCCCCCCTTAGTAAAGCTATGTACAACAAATTTCTAGTGAATAAATGGACTTAGCAACATCCTGATCTTAGGGGATAAGCCTTTGATTCTTTCATTAATTTTTGATATTGAATAGGTCTCTTTCATTACATTATTAAAGCCTTCCAACAAAGCCTCAGGTGATAAGTTTTTGGGCTTGTAAACCACGTTGCTGTGGTTATAGAGCGACCAGTCCTTAGTAAGAATACGTCCTTCTTTGAGAAGGTTATTATACATATCAGTACCCGGATAAGGAGTTAGTATTGAAAAAAATGGAAGTTCGATTTTATTTTCTTGAATAAAGTCAAGTACATCTCCAAAGATAGTTTCATCGTGAGTTTCCAAACCAAATATAAAGCCCGCCATTACCATAATGTCTTTTTTATGTATCTTCTCAATCTGTTCATGATATTTGCTAATTATATTACAATTTTTATTCAGTTCTCTTAAGCCTTCTTGAGATATGTCTTCAATACCTACAAAAATACAAACACAACCACTTTCCTTCATTAGCTGTAAAAGTTCTTCATCATCTGCAACATTGAGTGTGCCCTGCGACCACCAATGTATTTTTAAAGGTATTAGTCCTCTTAAAAATTCTTTTGCTTTTCTTTTGTCAGCAAAAATATTATCATCCAGAAAAGAAACCATTTTATTGTTACTCAACTTCAATTGGAACTTTATTTCATCTATAACCTGTTCTAAAGGGCGATATCTGAACTTATTTCCAAAAAACTTTGTAACAGTACAAAAAGTGCAGTTATGCGGACAACCGCGTACAAACTGTGTAACATTTTTCTTTTTTAAGTAGTCCTTCCTTACAATCAGTCGTCTATCCAATCCTGCAATTTTATCAGCAGGGATAAAACTGTTAGATTTGTAAACCTTTTTCAGGTGTCCTGATAACATGTCATTGTATAGCTCGTCAAAGACTGCCTCAGCTTCTCCGATTATTATTGAATCGACATGCTGCAAAGCTTCATCCGGCACCAGGCTGGCATGAATTCCTCCCATAATTACAGGGATATTTGCTTCTTTATAAATAGCAGCAATTTCATAGGCTCGTGGAGATGAATATGTTAATGAGGTTAATAATACATAATCAGTTTCCCTCAAAAAATCAATAGGTTCGAAATCCTCATCATAATATTCAATATCACAAGAATCAGGAAATAAGGATGAAACGACCACTAATGAACTAAAGTATGACCACAAATTAATTTTATTACTAAGTGCACCACTTTCATGGGTACTCGGATACTTTGGTTTAATAAGAGTTACTTTCATTTTTTCTCCTTTATTCTACTAATTTACATAGCAGCCGATTTTTTCTCAAGTTTTTTTTGTTTGTTGAATTTTCTTATTAAATGAATCGTCAAAGAAGCTACTCGTAACACAAGCTTGAAATTGTAAAAATTAAAAGTTGAAGTAATTATTTTGAATATAACCCTGGGACGAAAGTAAAACTCTTTATAAAACTGCATTAATTTTTTACTTAATATCTCTGGTGTAAGTCCATGCGGTGCATATACCGGAACCTGAAAGTTGTACTTTGAAAACTCAGGTTCAACAGTACTACCATATTGATCCTTTGTTTCATATTGAGGAGTTCCGGGTATTGGTGTGTTTAAGCAGGCTATCATACGGTCAAGCTTAAGTCTTTTGGCGAAATCAATAGTCTTCTGGATTGTATCCATTGTCTCAGTAGGGTTTCCGAGAATGAAATATCCTTGAGGTGATATTCCTACATCATGTGTCATTTTAACAACTTTCTCAACGTCATCCAGTTTAATATTTTTATTTACCAATTTGAGAATGTCCTGATCTCCCGATTCAATACCATAGGCTATAAACCAGCAGCCATTTTTCTTCATGAACTTCAATAAATCATAATCAACAGTATTAATTCTGGATGCACAGGAAAATGAGAATTTCAAATTTCTTTCTTTTGTTAGTTTGAAAATGTCGTAAATACGTTTCTTACTAGCAGTAAACGTGTCATCAACAAAAATTATTTCACGCACTCCGTATTTTTTTATCAAAAGTTCAATTTCATCTACAACATTTTCTGCCGAGCGGAGCCTTAAGGAACCCTCCCATACACTTTTATCGCAAAATGTACATTTACCGGGACAGCCTCTTGAAGTTACAATCCCAGCTATAGGAAACTTTTTAAGCTGAAACGGAAAATAATTGTATTGTCTCATATTGGGTATTAAATCATAAGCCGGTAATGGAAGAGAATCCAGATCTTTTATAAAATCGCGTTTAGGATTAATCACCTGATTGCCATTTTCATCACGGTATATAAGACCTTTAATTTCACTGAAGTTTCCTTTGCCTTCAATTGCCTGCAGCAATTCCAGGAATGTTTCTTCCCCTTCATTTCGTATCGCATAATCAAACTCAGGACAATTTAAGGCCTCCTCCGGCGAAGCCGATACACCGTGCCCTCCCATAACAACTACAATATTGGGAAATTCCGCTTTAACTTTTTTTGCCAATGCCTCTGCATTTACTAAATTCACCAAATAGCTGTTTATTCCCAGTACATTAAAGCCACCATTCCTTAATCTTTGAATAACATCAGCTACTGTTGCATTTATTGTGTATGCATCCATAACATCAACTTCATATTCATATTGACGTAAATATGAAGCCAGATAAAGAATGCCGAAAGGCAGCATTTTTGTAAACTGTTCATGGTACTTCTCCACCAAACTGGGAGGTGTTACAAACAATATCTTTGATCTTCTCTCACTAAGCATTTAAAATTATTCCCCCTTGTTTTAATGACTCAAGCCTGCCTAAATCATTAAATAATTTTAAATAAATAAACTACTTTAATTTTTGTGCTATCATTTTAGCGGCAACCAAAGCCCCAACCATTCCGCCAAGTTTATAACACCAATCTGAACAGCAATATAGATTTTTCACAGGAGTTTCAATATGAACATTTAAATCCTTAAAAAATGATTTGCCTGTTTCCCAACTCCATGCCGAGAAAGCACCGTCAGAGTTAAAGCTATACCGCTCATAGGTAACTGGTGTTGCAGCTTCCAATACATCAATCCTGCCATCAATATCAGGAAAAACTTTTCTTACATTTTCCATGATATCTGATGTCGCTATCTCTTTTAATCTTTTATATTCGTCCTTGTTTCCTTTTCCCCAGTTATTCATCCACTTATTAGGGCAAAAGCATTGAACAATAATAGATGAACATCCCTTAGGAGCAATATCCGGAGAAATCATCGAAGGAACAAAAATAGACTGTCCGGTATACTTGAAGAAATCAGGCTTGTTAACTTCCTCCGAGAAATGCCTGGGCTTTAGTTCAGGTGTAAAGAATATATGATTTCCATCTATCATCTTTCGTATTTCTTCCGGTGTATACCTTGCACCAATATAAACAGTAAATATAGGTTCAGATAACCATGCATTATTCAACCGTTCCTTGAATTTATCAGGAAGAAGCTCTGGTTTGTCCAACAGTTTGTTAAAGGTCATCCTGTAATCCGCATCTGAAATTATGTTTTTTGCGTAATAATCCCCGTTATTTGTTTTAACACCAATTGCTCTGCCATTCTTCGTTATGATTTTAGTTACAAGTGTCTTATATTTAAATTCGGCACCAAGTTCTTCATCTTTTTTTACCAATTCATTGGCAAAGTACTGTTCTCCGTGCTCAGGATACCACTTGTCATTGATAAATTCGGATATCATAGCTCCAAGTACCATTGCGCTTTGCCTTGGATTGCCATAGTTGCTGAAAAAATTATATGCATCGCTGCCTTTTGAAAAAAAAGTCCCAGCAAATTGCTCACAGCTCATTCTACCGTACTTCATCAAAGATCCTATGATTTTAAAAATACCCTTTTCAAATAAAACCTTGGAATAGGTAAGCGTAGCCAGAAAACGCCTTAAGCCGAAATGAATTATTGGAACCGGATACTTTTCTATCACACGAAAAAAATTAAAGAAGTCTTCTATTATTTCCAGATACTTATTAATATTTTTTTCATAAGCAAAATTGCTTGCTAAAGAATTGCGGAATGTTGCAAAATCTTTATATGTAGTTTTAAACTTAATGCCAGGAACCGATAAACTATTTTCATGCAATTTGAAGTTAAGCTTTAAATCAATTTCTAAGTCTTTAAGTGTTGGAAAAACAATCCCATGAGAGCTAAAACTTGTGTTCGCTCCATCAAAATAATAACCTTTCCTTTTAAAGCCACATACATAACCGCCGGGTGTAATATGTTGTTCCAGTACAAGAACTTTTTTACCCTGTCTTGAAAGAAAATTAGCACATGATAATCCCCCAATCCCGGACCCGATTATAATTGCATCATAGCAGTTACCATCATTATTCACCTCACGCCCCCCCATCTTTAGCTGAATTTTTAAAATTGCTCACTTTTTTTTAGACTTTTTTACAAGAGCAGCCACATCCATCCCGGTTGTTCTCCCACTTGTCATTGCAGAAGGAATTCCTCCATTAAAATAAGTCCATTGGCCAGCCATATACAAATTTTTAAAAGGTGTCAGGTGCCCCATGGCTGCTTCCTGATAGCTCTTAAAGAATGCCTTGTCCTTCGCACCAGCCCAACCACAGGAGGCGCCCTCCCATGTCAGTGTATATCTTTCATATGTAAAAGGTGTCGCAAGAGATTTATATACAATATATTTCCGGATATCAGGTATAATCTTCTCAAGTCGTTGAATTAAAATTTCACTGATTTCATCCTTAAGCTTATAGTAATCTTCCCCTCTTTTACCATCTTGAGTCTTCCACATATCTTTAAAATGATAGTTGCCTATCGTAGCCAATATAAAGCTGGTTTTTCCCGGCTGATTCAGGTTATAGTCGTTATAGCTGGGAATGTATGCGGAAAGATGCACTTTTTTGTAATAATCAGGGTCGTTTTTATCTAACATGTAATGTGGAACTCCATCGTCCAAGAACAACATACTGTTAGGCTTTTTTATAACAGGTAAGTCTTTTACATCAATATTCAGGCCCAGGAAAAGGTTTAGAATTGGTTCCGTCACCTCAGCCTTCTTCAACTTGTCAACCAATTTGGCATTCAGCTTGTCTTCGCCGATATAATGCAAAAATGTCCTTTTATAATCGGAGTTAGATATATAAAAAGGTGCGCTAAGTACATTGCCGTCATTCAGTTGAAGTTCTGTGGCCTTTTTCCCATCAGTGGCTATTTTTTCAACTCTTTTGGTATAAAGTATGTCTCCCCCATGTTCATTAAAAAATCTAACAAGAGGTTTAATTAACTCTACCATGCCTCCTTTAGGATAGTATAAATCTCCTGTAAAAGTTTCCCACATAAAAGCCAGATCAACCGTTGCTATTTCAGAATACCCTGTTGCCAAAAGGAATTGCTTTAGTTCTTCGTTTGTCTTTATGTATTTTTCAATGGTTTGCTTTTTAGAGATATTTGTATACTTTAATGCAGTATAAAATGTCCTAAAATGAAACAAAGGCATTGTAATCTGGGCTAAAATGCGTCGTACTCCCTCCTTATATGAAGGATGGTGGTCATATATAGGATTAATGGCATCTACCAATTTCTTCAGGTGTTTGAAAAAGTTCCCGATCTCTTTTTTGCTTTCCGGATATACCTTTCCTAGCTCTTCGATCAAGGTGTCTCTGTCATTAATCTCAATATTAAAGTTTGGTGCAAGCATTTGGTGGTGCACCCTTACTAAGTTAATATCATCCCACAGCCCAAAATCGCCATATATTTTCTTTAAAATTTTCAAAAAGCTTACACTTGTTGGTCCACCATCGAAATAAAATCCTTTGTGACGAAATTCACATATACACCCACCAGGATAATTCATCTGCTCAACAATAAGTGCCTTTACACCCTTTAATGCCAGATAACAGCCTGCAGTGAGCCCACCAATCCCACTACCGATAATAATAACATCGTATTTTTTAGATGCAACATCATCAATGCTTCGGGTCTCCATACTCTCACCTTCCTGTATAACGTCCTAATGCTATTGAAGCAGTATTTCCTGCAAATGCATATGAATTTGATAATGCATAACCAATACTGGCTTCACGAGATTTGTCAGGGACAAAATCATACTGTTCATATCCTTCAATTGGAGTTCCAAAATTTATGGTAGGCGGAAGGAAATTTTCAGCTATGCTTAGTAAAGTTGCAACAACTTCAACACTACCTGCTGCACCCAAAGTATGACCTACCATTCCTTTTATAGAACTTACAGATAAATTATCTACATAGTCACCAAACACACTTTGTATTGCCTTCATTTCCATTGAGTCATTAAATGATGTACCCGTTCCGTGAGCATTTATATACTGAACATCACTAGGATTAAGCTTTGCATCTTCCATGCAGTTCTTCATGGCACGTATTGCTCCACCCCCATGTGGCTCGGGTGAGGTCATATGATATGCGTCATTTGCAATACCATATCCCAATACTTCTGCCAGTATGGTTGCTCCTCTTTTCTGTGCAAACTCTAAATCTTCAAGAACCAATATTGCAGCACCCTCTCCAATAATCAAGCCATCTCTTTCCTTTGAAAATGATCTTACCCTGGCTGAAGGAGACAGACTCTTCAGCGCATTGAATCCATTTACTGAAATTCTTGAAATTGGATCAGCACCACCACAAATCATTACATCGGCTCTATCATAGCGTATCATGTCCAACGCCGTTCCAATTGAATTGGTACCTGATGCACAAGCAGTTGAAATAGTTATAAAAGGGCCATTGAGATTATACTCTTTTGCAATAATGCCTCCCAGAGTCGCACAATTATCAAGATACAAATTATAATCCGATTTATTCCCCGCATTCTGATTCATAAAAAACTTATCTATGGAATCTATTCCTCCTAAAGAAGTAGCAATGCTTATTCCTGCCCTCTGCGGATCTATAGATGAGAAATCGATTTTCGAGTGTTCTACAGCCTCCTTGCAGGCAATAGCAGCTAAACTTCGTATCCTCGACTGGTTTTTATCAATACCATACCTTTTACAAGCCTTTTCAAAACTTTCATCAGATAATTGAGCTGCATGATTAGTACGATAGTTTGTAGTACCAAATATTGATATCTCTTTAACACCATCAACTCCATCAATCAAAGCCTGCTTAAACTCCGGGATATTGGTTGCAACAGAGTTTATACATCCCATTCCGGTAACTACTACTCTTCTCATACCAAATTCTCCTATTCAATACCTGTTTTTTCTCGAATAAAGTCAGCAATAGTATTTATTGACTGGAATATCATCATATCATCATCACCAATTTCTACACCAAATTCATTTGACAAAGCCACTACAATTTCCAAGCTGTCAATAGAGTCCAACTCCAATCCCTTAAGATCAGGATCTGCTGAGGACTTTGCCATTTCAATCATTTCAGGAGTAATTCCTGCCTCTTCCATTTCTGTTTCAGTCATATTTTCAATATTGTGCATATTAAAAATTGGTGCACTATCATCAATCTCTTCAGGTGTCACCCTTAAGCTCAAGCGGTCAATTATACACTTCTTGATACGATACTCCAAAGTTTGATTGTTATCCATTAGTTAAATCCTCCCCAATAGTTATTATTTATTTTCAATCACCTTTTACAGATGAAAGATTCAATATTTTATTCTATTTATAATACTTTACAATACGTGATACCAGAGTCATGCAATAGTTAACCACTCCCTCAATTCCTGGATAGCTGGCCCAAGCCCCAACATGAAATAGATTATTTATTGGTGAAGTTACTCTAAAACCATTTAAATATTCAAGGGGTGTAACCTCCCAACCCATACCGGAACCGCAGCTGTTATTTGTATATCTTTGCAATGTTAATGGAGTAGCGACTCGTTTTTCTTCGATGTTCTCAAGATATTCCCCAAGAACCAGTCTGCTATTCTGAATGAGTTTTTCGGTTGCAAAGTCTTTTAGATGAAGATATTCAGGATCATTGCGATAGTTATTATCATTTAACCATTTTTTAAAGAAATCCTTTTTGACCAATGCACGGATATCAACAGCTGATTTCCCCCCGGGAGCCAAAAACGGTTGCCATATCGAACGAATATTCATTTTTAAATGCCATTTTCCAGGGTCATCCGAGTACAAGTCATCAATATCATATGTTGGTAGATAAACTGTGGGTTCACCTGTGATTTTACAATCATCAAATTTCTTATTTACCCCAAGGAAAATGGAAATAAGCGAATAGCTTTTATCCCTCGAGTTAAGCTTGTTCATAAAATAATTATTAATAGTTCCGTGAGGCAAATACTTATTGTATACTGTCAGTAAATCCATGTCTGTAATTATGCAATCAGCTTTTATCACATGGCCGTCTGCCAATCGAACTCCCGTTACCTTGTTGTTTTCAACCTGAATATCTGTAACTTCAGAATTAGCTGAAATCGCAACCCCCATCTCAACGAGACGTGTCCCAATTAAATCCATAAGTTGAGTTAGTGTCATATCCTTAAGTATGTATGCTTGTTTGCACAGACACCTGTACAAAAACAATACAAATAAATATGCCGGTATATTTCCGTTAACATTAGCACTCAAAATTGCAATTAATCTTTCATCTTTAATAAATGTTTTAAGAAAAGGAAGGTATTCAAAATTCTTAAAAGGTCTGAAATAATCAATCCATTCAGGGCCTCCGAACGAACGTATTATCTTTACGATTTGCCTTATGCCATGTTCCTCATTAGGAAAATTACTTATCAATGTTTCTTCAAAAATATCAAAATCGCTGTTGAATGGAATGTTATAGTCAGGAGTAATCACTCTTTTAAAGGGTTCAAGATGAAAATAGCGCACCGAATCCAGAAGCTTCAGCCTTTCAAGAAAAACAGCAAATTTTCCCTTGTCATGCAGACCGCTCATCCAGTCTATTGAGTGAGAAAAAACATATTCACCCACCCTGTAATCCGTTACATATCCGCCCAAATTTGGATTCTTTTCAACGATGAGTACCTCTATCCCGTATAAAGACAGCATTCCAGCCATAGTCAACCCGCCAAGGCCTCCACCTACAATAACACATTGATATTTGTCCTTTATTTTCACATTATTATTTAAGTAACTCATTTTTCAATAGTCCTTAATTCTTTAATAATTAGTTATCTACTTTCTATTATTTGATCAGCCGCACGTCTTCCTGATAAAACCAACTGCCTTAAACCCGAACCAAGCTCACCCCATTGTCCTACCACATACATGTTTGGAATAGGAAGTTTAGTAGGAAAGGGTACTCTAAAATAATTAGTGACAGTATGCGCCCATCCCGTTCCTGAACCTTTATAATTCAAAGTAAGTTTTTCAAATTCCAAAGGACTTATAAATCTGCTGTATACTATCTTATCCCGTAAACCTGGTATCAGTTTTTCTTCAACTCTCTTCACAAAAATGTGTTCAATTGACTCCTCAAATTTCTTACATTCACTTGTAACATTACCGGATAGATACTCCTCCCGGAACTTAAGGAATTCATCATTGCAGACATCTGTCTCAATTCTAATAATGCTTTCTCCTTCCGGACTGAGAGTATTATCGTAATACGAAGGGACATGCACTTTAAGAATAGCATCCTTTAACAAATTACCGCCCTCAATTTTCGTATAATACTCAAATGTACTTTGCTCATTTATATTATCCGGCAATATATATATCCGCCCCATATTGAATTTGGATAGATCCAAACCCTTAACCGCCAAATATATATTGAAAGATGAATGCCCGATTTTACGTTTTTGTATGTTTTTTTGAAGTCTTTCATAGCTGCTTTGGATTTGAGGCCCCTTCTCACAATCTATAAGTTCAAGAAGAGAATCCATTGATATACCATTTACTATGTACTTTGTCCTAATTGTCTGTCCGTTGGAAAATTCAACTTTGTAGGGATATTCCCTGTCAATATCAGGCTGATAAATAATCTTCAAAACTCTTCTATTTAAAATTACCTGTCCGCCATTATCAGAAATATACTCTCCTAACGCTAACGGCAGTTGTAATGAACCCCCTTCGATATAATACATTCCCCTCAATAAGCATTCATTTATAAAACCTCCCATTATAAACAGGGATGCCGGATCCGCCTGTATACGAATGGATAGTATATTCTTCAATTTACTGCTTCTGAAATATTTATCTAAAAACGGTCTATAATCCTTGAGAAAGTTTTGTAATATTATTTTGGGAGGTAAAAAAGACTTCCCTTTGATGTTTAAAGTACCTTCATCATATTCCCTAAGCCATTTGAAAAAGCTCTCTATACCCTCACTTTCATCAGGGAAAAGAACCTTAAGCTTCGCTACAAACTCTTCGGAAGACGATGGGACAATTAACTTTTCACCGTCAGGGAAAATAATACAGTCTAAAACTTCCAGTTTTTTGAACCTGATTTTTTCCATCAAACCCAATTCACCTAAAAGTTCGCTTACTGCTCCTCTGGGATCACATGATAAAACATATGAAATCGCAAGATCAAACAAGTATTCATCATGGACAAAATACCCAAAATATCCACCTAAATGTTCCCCTTGTTCCACCAACAGTGTTTCTACTCCGTTTTTACATAACAATGCAGCAGCTGTTAAGCTTCCAATACCGCTGCCGATTGCCAAAACGGAAGTCTTTTCCTTTATAGGTCCAGAAAATTGCGACTCTCTTTCCCTTAAAAATTCTATCGCTTTACTCATTTTTGTTTCCATCATCCCCTTCAAAACTGCTAAATATATTAGTGAAAGCTTCTGAGTTATCCAGTATTTCATAGCAATTCTGATGGCACAACTCTGAGCAGCAAAAGCATGATATGCACTTTTTATAATCAACATCTGGTAAATCATTCAAGGTAATAGCCTGTGCAGGGCAGTTCACCACACATCGCCTGCATTTATTACATGCATCCGGACGTATTAATTTAGGTACCATCGTTCCCAACTGGTATAAATATGTCAACCCTTTAGTGTTAAATCCAATACCCTGTTTTTTAACTTCTGAAACTGTGTACGTAACTGGTTTATCGAAATCATGCTCAACCCCAAAGTTACCATGAATTGAAATCTTATCTATATCGGATTCTCCCAGCCCTCTTTTATTAGCAATGCTAATGTATCTAATCATATCCTGTTCAAAGCCCATCATCCTAGCCATGACAGTATCAACTGCGACTCCATCCTTACCAGCAATAACCATATCAAGTTTTTGTAATGGACCAGAGGTAGGGCCTGTACCTTCCATAACAGTTAAGGCCTCTACAATATGTAAATCAGGAACTCTGATTTGGAAAATATCCACAAGTAATTCTGCAAACTGCATTACATTGGGAGCTTTAAAGTGTAGTTTTGCTTTACCAGGGCCGACAATGATACCGAACATATTTTTAATACAGCCTGTCATTCCCATATAACCATGTGTTTTCAGTTTAGGTACATTAATTACAAGATCAACGTCATTTACAATACCAGCTATACTGATTTTTTTAATAAATCTGGATTTAACAGGTAGCATTCTTACATTTTCATTAAAGTTTATAAAATGCCCTTTTGAAGCCTGGTACAGTCCACATTTACTAGCTGTACTTACAATCCCTTTTTCAACCCCACCAGGACTATCTCCGACAAAAATTTCACCCGCACCTTCATCTGATAAAACATCCACAATTGCCTCTATGAGTCTAGGATCGGTAGTAGCACCACGTGATGGCTCAAAGGCGCCCAACATATTAGGTTTAACAAGTATCTTCTTCTGTTTTACATCTGTATTAGTCTTTCTTAAGATATCCAAAACCGAGTCTTTCAGCATTTGAGAATAAGCCTGCTCCGATCCTGCGGTAATCTTATAGCTATAGACTTCACTCAATTCTTATCCCTCAATTCTTGTAATATTTCTATGAATTCATTACGTATTTGCTCAGGATTTATAATTTTTATAAAATCTTTTTCAGAAAACATACTTAAAACTACACTTCTTCTTAACCTGAATGCCGATGTACTTGCCGTATTGATACCTGGAAGAATTGTAGATATGGTTTTATAGCCTTCCTCAACGACCATTTTCTCAATATTTTCAGTAAAACGCCCGTATGGATAGGCAAAATCAGTTACTTTTATGCCAAAATGTTTTTCAATTTCCTTCTTTGAATCACAGATCTCAAATCTCATGTCTTTTTCTGATTCAAGTTCAGTCATTAATCGGTGTGTATACGAATGGGATCCTAATGTCACACCGCCCTTCTCATACAGGTAACCTATTTCATCCCATGTCAGAAAATTTGAAAATGCTTCTTTTGGGTCAAACGAACCGGCATTGTTTATATATCCGGGAGTTATAAAAATAGTGTATGGAAAGTTATACTCTCTGAGTATTGAATCGGCATAGTCTTTTACCCCTGCCCGGGCATCATCAAAGGTAATTATTATGGCCATTTTATTATAATCATATCCATTTACCAAATCCTCATAGGTAAGGACAGGATACCGATATTCTTTAATAAATTGCATTTGTTTTTCAAACACTGAAGGCTTTGTTACTGATTGATTTTCATTATGACCTATTTCGTGATATGTAAGGATAACAACACCCACCAATTCCCGAAGTGTTTGCAAGCAAAGCGCTTCAGCCCCAATAGTATCACCAATGGAAATCATTCTTTTTATTCGGGCTTTAATCTGATTATAATAAAGTCCCCTATTAAAAAAGCCGCCCATAATATTCCTCTAATACTCACTCTTTTTATTTTTGTATACTTTAATTTAGTCAAGAGCCTATCAAATTTGTACCCTATTAAGTTTAAGAATGTATTATGTTTACATGTATTATGTTTACATGTATTTTATTTTCAACAATATTCGCTATTTACAATCCTTTTATTGGTATATTACCATATCTATTACTATATTTCAACATTTTTAACAATTGTTTTATATATAAACATACAAGGTATTTTGAAGTCAAACTGGATAAAAAATTATCTTGCTCGTTTTTTTGTGAAATTCCCCACTTACTTACATCTGATTTACTATTTGATTGTGACAATCGAGATGGAATAATGAACTGATCGTATTATTGAGTTGTTCCGAGGTCTATAGCAAATCGGTAATCCCTTGTTGTTCAATTATTGTATGGAATTCTTCTAGAAATCGCCGAAATATTAAATATAGACTTCGCAAGAAGAGTAAAATGTCTTGGAAATTTAAAAATTTATCATCTACAATAAACATTTTCTATAGCTATAACTTTCTGATAAAAAAAAGCCCAAGACCACCTATTTCAGATGGTTATGGTGATGTTTTAGTCAGAATTCTGGTGAAAACTACAATTGTTATGGAATACATTGCAACCATCATCATCGTTCAAAAAAATCTTACATAGGGAGCTTGCTTTATTCAAGCATTTGATCCGTTAACCTTTTTTGCCCGATAGATTATAAATGTCAGTACGCCTATGCTTCAAGAGCGGCAGTTCATCCCTCACCTTATCAACTCTTGTGAGGTCTATATCGGCAAAAATAACCTCTTCATCTGTTCCCGCCCGGCTTATTACATCTCCCCATGGCTCGACTACCATAGAGTTGCCGTAAGCAATATAGTTTGCAGCCTCATCTCTTGCCGGCGATGCCGCAGCAAAATAAACCTGATTATCCAGTGCTCTTGCCCTCATTAGTATTTCCCAATGCGCCGGCCCTGTAACCATGTTAAACGCTCCGGGTATGACAATAAGTTTTGCTCCCTGCAATGCCATAAGCCTGTGAAGCTCGGGAAACCTTATATCGTAGCAGATTGCCAGCCCTACCTTACAAAATTCGGTGTCGACAACAGTTATTTTGCTTCCCGGAGTAAGGGTATCGGATTCCATAAATCTGATTTTTCCCTCTACATCTATATCAAAAAGGTGCATTTTTTTATGGTTTCCTATAATGATGCCATTCCTGTCAAAAACGAAACTGCTGTTATAAAGCCTGCCGTCCAAACGTTCCGGAATCGAGCCTGCAATCACATAAATCGAATTGCTTTTAGCCGCATCCGATATTGCTTTCAATGTCTCTCCCGAGCCAACCTCTTCCGAAAACTCCCCAAACCTTGAGTTCTCATATGGGCAGTTAAACATTTCAGGAAGAATTGCCATATCTGCTCCGCCGGATTTGGACTCTTCCAGCAGCTTTATTGCCTTATCTATGTTTTTTTGCTTATTATCTGTCACTTTGTTCTGACATATAGAAATCCTAAAAGTTTTTCTCATGAAAGACTCCCTATACTTATTCAGGAAACATTAATTGAATTATGCCTTTAGTTAATCTTTACGATCCTTATTGTTTCCTTTTTTATATTATACCATATTTTCATTTTCGTCCTGCTTATACTAATAATTTTCCCGTTACATTGAACCTTTTTAAATAATGAGAATATTATGTAAATATATACTGGCTAATGGAGGTAAAAGAATGAATAATGACTTTATGGATAACAACATGTCACCAGTGGAAGAAAACATAGAAATATGCTCTCCGGGAGCACCTTTCCTATATGCACATGCATATATACCGTTCCAATATCTTTCTACGATTTATACGCCTATGGAAGCCTTAAATCAAGGGACAGTATTCCCTGAATTGGACAGACCATACGGGCTTGACCCGGAATATACCGTTGATGCATGATAGGAGGTGCAAAATTATGGATCCGAATCGTGAAGAATTGATGCGTGAGGTTATGGCTGCAGGTTTTACAGCTTATGACCTTCATTTATACCTAAACACTCATCCTTACGACATGATGGCTTTATATCTTTTCAACAATGCTACGCAGCAGGCAAAAATGGCGACACTGGAATATGAAAGGCTTTATGGGCCGCTGACAGCATCTGCTTCCAATAATTATCCCTGGCAGTGGATACAAAGCCCATGGCCTTGGGAAGCATAGATTTGAAAGAGGAGGTTTTAGAATGTGGGTTTATGAGAAAAGATTGGAATACCCGGTAAAGATAAAATGCAGAAATCCAAAGATGGCTAAATATATAATTACACAGTACGGCGGGCCGGATGGTGAGCTCGCTGCATCCCTCAGATACCTCAGTCAAAGGTTCAGCATACCGACTGATTTCGCAAAGGCTACCCTTAACGATATAGGTATATCGTTATCAATATGGCGCATTTATAGGTATGCTACTTTTCATACATGGTTCCATTTTTTATATGATACTTTATTCCTTTTGATTTACAAAAATTAATAACCTCTTGTGCTAAAGAGTTATAAAATTCTTTATAACCTTGAAACTGCAAAACTTCTGAATTATAATTCATACGTCCAAAGATAATTTTATCAACGAAACTGATTTTATTAAGAATATCAGTTAAATTCTGATTCACAATATTTGGTGTTGGATATGGCTCCATACTAACCCAAGTTTTGCATCCCAAATCGTGAAGTTTTCTTAATCTTTCAATTCTATTATCTAATGATGCAGTATATGGTTCGAAAGCAATTCTAAAATTTTCGTCTAAGGATACTAATGTAATGCCATATTCGTTATCTTTAGACAACTTTGCCAATTCAATTGGTAGGATGCCTTTAGTTAAAACTGAACATGTAATTCCATTTTCGTTACATTTTTTAAGGATTTTAATGCTCAAATCGGATACCTCTTGATAATCGAACATAAATGGGTCGGTAGTAAAGCAAAGATGCAACAATTTAATCTTGCTTTTATATTTGGGAATCTCACTTTCAAGCAACTCAAGAGCATTACCAACTATATATGGGTTCAGCCACTCTTCATAAGTTTTTAACTTACCAAAACGTTTTGCCATCAAATATGCATAACAAGGGTATTTGCAACCATGATTACATCCAAAAACATGATTAATTGTATAATCACCATATTCTACATTCGTTTTGTATATTAAGGATTTCCTAGTTATATACCCTGCAACTTTTTTCATAAGTATCCCCTTATATCTACAATATTTCCGCCTTTGCAATCCCAAAAAGCACTAATTTTACCTTTTGGTGTTTTTGGTGGACAGCGTTTAACTTCTATTTTCTTTTCTCTTTCTAAAATTTTTAACTGCTCCTTTATTTCACTAGTACAACATCTAACACCAAGTCTTGACACAAATTCTGCAAGAAATTTATTGAGGTTTACAAATTCATTATTAAATCTTAAAGATTCTATTAAATCTTTCCGTATTTCTTCTTTATCAAATATATTATTTTCTATGTCTTCTGAAAACATCGATAATTGTCCACAGCTTTGAACATCTTGTAATGCTTCCCATCGTTTACAGATGTTATCGTTCATCAGAATACAACCTTCTTGATGATTTGTTGCGTGTATCATTCTATATTTAGGCCGTTGCCCTCTCTTTAACCGAATAGGCATATTTAAAACATAGTTAAAAACTTGCATTAACCTTTTACAATATTCTTCAGAAAATTTTATTTCAGCCTCATAACCATCAATTTTATTTTGCTTATATTCGTTAATTATTGATATCCAATAATCTCCACCAGCAATATTGTTTAAGTCTTGAACTGCATTTTTTGAAGCTTGAAGAATTGTTGGTTCATATTCAATAATTTCATCTGATACGTCAATATCAAACTTAATATTTAAAGCATGACAAGCTTCTCTGATAAATCCAAAAGAATTCATGTTTATTAGCAATTCAAAACTATTCAAATCCATGTTTGCTAACTTCTCAAACAAATTAAATTGTAGTGCTTTTATCCCATATGGGTCAATATATAAAAATACATTATGAGATACTTTATTTCTTAATTGCAACTCAATATTGTCTTCATATTTTCCTGATATAACAGTTGCATTTTTATACTTTGATATATTCTTCTCCAAATCATCAGCATGGTTAAGCTCAATGAAGCAGGTTTTAACAATAGGATTCCCTATGCTTGTATTTTGAAGGCATCCATTAATTATGTCAAGTGCAATCACAGGAGAACCGGGCTTTCCATCATCAAATCGACCTTTTCCAGCAAAGCAATCTATGTAAAGAATTGGGCGCCTTGTAGATATGATCTTTTGCATATATGGTTTCAAATAACAACCTAATAATGAATCCTTTATTTCAGACCAAACCTTTTTCTCCTTAAAAAAGTCAGAATTATTTTTAGCCATTTCGTTCCTCCTTTTACTATAATCGTACAAATAATTTCAAGGATATAATCAACTTCCATTAAAATTTATTTTTCATAATTGACTTGAATCGAAAATATAAGTATCGAATATATTATAGCAAATAATGACTAATTATCCAATTTTTCTTGAAACTAAAAGAAACCGTCACTAGATGTAACGGCATTTTTGATAACGGATGATTTACAATGATAATGAACTGGCTCTTACTTACTCAGCTTATTACTTTCCTTAATGAATTCTGGCTTAAATACTTCGTAAAACTTCGTATCATAAAAAAGGTTATCTTGTAACTTAACTGATTTCTTTTTATAACCAGTAATACTTCCACCAAACTTTTTTACATACTTATCAAACATCTTTTCTACTGGATTGCCCACAACAACAGAAAACTCTATTTTTCGGAAATTATACTTTTCAAAAATATCTATTAGAAATTTGTACATGTCTTTTGAAAAGGTATAATTACCTTTATTCGCAAAATTTATTGCAGCAATACTAGATATTTTTTCATTTCCTCTTGAAATGCTGGCACTTATAAATCCTAGAACATCATCATTTTCATCAATACTCACAAAATCAATACTATCCCACGTGTCATTACTTAATTCTATCTCATTTTCCCACCAACAATCGTTATTATAAAACATATAGTCCTTATCCAAAATTATGTTTAAATACCTCTCTTGAAGTTTTTCCTCGTAAGGTTTAGCATATTTCAACATTGAATTTCTCCTCTTAAAAGTATCTTATACTGTTATCGATATGGATATTTTAATCAATAAAATCACAGTCAATTTTATAAAGTCCGTTTTTACCGGAACTACTAAATTGAAGCTTTACCGGTGTAGGAATACAGGTAAGAAAAATCTCTAGTTTATTTCCACAGTATATAATAATTTTACTTACCATTCGCTTGTATACTTCCTCCATATCTTCGCTATCCATTTCATTTACAATTGCTTTTATTCTATCGACATATATTTGTAAATTGTCAGCTTGTCTGCTGTTTATTTGATTAATCTGTTCAATATTTTTGATTTCAGATTTAATTGTATTCATCTCAGCATCATACTTTTTGTTCATTAAAATCATGTCATCTTTCGATATAATTCCTTCTATCATTGAATCAATGACTTTTTGTTTCTTACTGCTGATTGTATTTAATCTATTAACTAAAGCCTCAGTACTTTTTATTTTTTGAGGTTTATTTAGCTTCTTAATTTCCTGTAACAACTCAGATATTATTTGCTCCTTATTAGAATTAATTGAGTTTAAAACAAAATTGATTATGTTTCCTAAAACAACATGATTAATACTGCCAATATTACAGCCAACTTGATTACCATGCAAATCTATTTTTGATGTGCCATGGTTTGCTGCTTCAATACATCTCCAAGCCTTATATTTTTGTCCGTTTTTAAGTTTCTTTGTCTTGCTAACAAATCTATTTCCACATTCACCGCATATGATTTTACCTGAGCACCAATACCTATTGCTGTATTTACTTTTCTGCTCAATCGAAGTAGTTCTTTTTTTTAATTCTACTTGTGCAGCATCCCAGGTTTCTCTATCAATAATTGGTTCATGATGATCTCTAATATAAATAATCTCTTCTTCGCCTTTATTATAAACCTTTTTGTGGTCTAAGTAATCAGGGGTTAAAGTCTTTTTTTGAGCCAAGTCACCAACATACTTTTCATTTCTTAATACCTTAAGGATCATTGTATTTGACCATCTGTAATTCTCTCTTTTTGTAGTAATGCCTTCTTCATATAATTCTCTGGCAATAACGAGAGTCCCTTTACCCTCAACAACATATTTATGAAAAATTAATTTTACTATTTCGGCCTCTTGAGGATTAACTGATAATATACCTTTTTCTAAATTGTATCCCAGCAGCTCCCTGCCAAAAACAACACCTTGCTCCATTCGCCTCTTTTGTCCCCACTTAACACGTTCTGAAGTTCTTCTGCTTTCGTCTTGCGCAAGAGCAGACATAATTGTAAGCCTCAGTTCACCATCCGAATCAAAAGTATTTATATTGTCAATTGTAAAGATAACACCTATACCCATTTTTTTTAATTTTCGGGTGTATTCAAGACTATCCTTTGTATTTCTTGCAAATCTTGCGATTTCCTTAGTCAAAACTAAATCAAATTTATTATTCTGAGCATCCTCAATCATCCTTTTAAAATCTTCTCTTTTTTCTACCGATGTTCCGCTTATTCCCTCATCAGCATAAATATCAACAAACTCCCAGTTAGTATTGGATTTTATAAACTCTTCAAAATATTTTTTTTGACTATCAAATGAATTTTGCTGATCTTCTTTTTCTGTAGAAACTCGACAGTATGCAACCACTCTTGTTTTCATATGTATATCCGCCTTTAAAGAAGTAAAATATAATCTATTTATAATTTACAACAAATAGATATAATGTGCAAGCAACTTTACTTTTTTATGGATTTTAATACTTGTTTTAATTGCTCACTTGTTAGTAATTTTTCTTTATACAATTGGCAAATGATACCTTTTTTAAACTGATATTTAAAACTTTCACTTTCTTCTTGCGTGAGCTCAATCTTTTTATTTGTTATAATCATAAGTCTTACCCCTTTAGTTACTTATAAATCAATATATGATTAGCTGGTATTCTAGTTGATTGTCTTTACCTGATATCAAGAACAGCATTTGCTCTTGTATCCTCAACATCTGCATTTCTCTTAACTGAAAAATAAAGCTTTACAGGCCCCCTATCTAAAAATTTAATAGCACATCAAATGCCTAACACATATGATTAGAGATTTGATCTGCTATTTATTAAAGTCGATGACAATCGTTTTTATTGTCAGGAATATCACAGGCCACCTGCGGTTTACAGATGTCATAAAAGCCCCGCAATTTTCTCTCAAATTTTGGCGTGCTTTTTCTCCCCATTGTGATGGCGAGCCGGATCTTGGGACTTAACCTCAGCTACCCGGAAGTATCATTATCCCTTTTGCAGGTCGTCGCGAATTGGAGTACCACCTGCCAATTTCAAGCCGGAAGTTTGTCGCTCGGGCAAAGCCTGTTATCGCGCTTCCGCTTATGGCGCTTTCTGATTCTACAGTTGCAAAAGGAATGTACCTGAAATACCTGGTATGTAATTTTCAAAGAACAGCAAGGCATAAAAAAATGCCCCTATAGTTAGGTCAGCTACAGAGGCAAAATTTCGTATTTTATTAAATTTTTTATTTCTAAATGAATGTCAGAAGTCAGAAGAGGAAAAATCCCAGAACTTAAGTCTTAAGTTAAGTTCTCAGGGATTTATAATGTAAAACTTACTTGGTTTTGACCTTGAAAATAGAAAATACTAATTCAGTCTTCTGATACTCATAAAGCACGTTAGTGTAAAGTTATTGTAGGAAAAATAAAATAAGAGACACCTTTCTGATAAAATGTTTTTACTTAGAAAACAAAAAAGAAAGGGGGCTCTGGTACTGTTCAGGGCAGTTAAAGTTTTAGTGTTTTTATTGGAGCATTTGGGTATGTAAATAATTTTGCTGGTTCAAATCGGATCGCTCCTTCTAGAGCAAGGAAATCATAACCAATATTATAGTTTAGCAATTGCCAGAATCCCTTGGTTTTATGCATGAAATTAAAGAACTCTGGCAATAATTGTATTAGGGTATAGCTTGCTCCTCAATTTATGGGGTCTAGCCCGTCCGGCAATGAGGACGACTCCCTACTTAGCTCAAACAGGGACGGTTACAGTAGTTTACAAGTACTGCTCAAGCCGTCCCTCAAACATAATTAGGAGCTGGCTTAAAACCCTATCCCAATTCCTATACCGCATTGTCCATTTCTTCATAACATTCAAGGATGCTAGGTATAACATCTTTTCCAAGGCTGCATCCGTACGAAGCATGGAATATAGCCCCTGTCCGAACAATACCGTCCCCTGCTTTTCGCTTCCGGGTCACAGCTTAATACCTTTTGCCATAATTGACGACCTGCTTCTATGCTTACATCTTTTTTGTTGTTTTCCATGCATGCTATCTATTTTTCTTGCTTTATAGGATTTGCGACTCCTCAATAATAGTCGTACAATTTGAGCAAATAGGTCTACTTGCAGCAATATCTATTACTGTTTGACCATTTGCCTTTGCTCATAGATAACCGCCTATAGTGTATGTAGGCTAACAATTAAAATACTCTATCAGAAACTCATAAAAGCTTAACCAACTCTCGTTTAGTTCACCCCTTATAAGTAGTTCTTGTCCACCTTCAAAGTTAACCTTATAAACCTTATCAGTTTCACTGTCCAATACAATTACAGTACCTGTTGACATTTCACTTAGAACTAAATAATGTTTCGGAAAATCATGCTCATTTCTGCATATATTGGTATAAGTTTCTATATTTCTATTTGGCTCATCTACTATATCCAATAATTCAAATGGCACAGTTTCCTCCCAAAATGAACCTATATAAGTTTCATAAAACTCTTTAAATGTCTCAGACACTTTCACATCTAGACGCTCCAGCGCCTCCCCCACTTCATTTTTGTTTTGACGCTTGTAAATATCATCACTCAAAATTTGCTCTAATCCTTTTGGTAGCTTGCTCATTATCTTAATCCCTCCATTGCATTAGTTCCACGCCATTTCCAATATTCTATAGAATCTTCTTTCTGAAACAGTTCTCTTGTTGCTTCATTCATAGGATAATCAGGGTTTAGTTTACCCTTATAAGGATGTAAAGGTGCTTTTTTGGCATTACTTATATTATGATATCGAGTTGAAGCCTCAAACAGTGGTCCAACACTTCTTTGCTGTGAATGATGTAATGTAGCAACATTCCCAGCATCATCCAAGATTGGTGCTAATCCATATTTTGAAGCAGCTTCTTCATTAGTCAACCCTCTTCCTTTTCTTGCTCCCGTATTTCTAACCATATTCCAATCAATATCATTTCTTTGGAAAACCTTATATGTAATACCTGTTCCGTTCTCAGCAACATACTCAACTGAATTTGTAAACACCTTGCTTCCAACTTTGGCTTCATCCACTCCTGAAACTCTTAAGTTAACACCTATATTATCTCCGGCAACAGGCTTTGATAACTTATATGAATTGCTTTCGATCACTTTTAATAATGACTTTTCCCCAGACTGTACTATGCTAAAATCTCTCTGAGCAAATAAATTTGTTAATTTATCATATTTATTAAAATAATTACTTATAACCAAGTCATCTGCTACAATCGCCTTACTTGCATAACTTAATTCAGTTGTATAGTCTAACTTGCGGATAAATCCAAGTTTAGATAAAGGACTAATCATTCCTAATGCTAAATTGAAGCCAGCGCCTAAATAATCTTTCTCACAAAAAGCTTCTGCTGCAAATAGTACAGGTGCATATTCAGGTGCAAGCACAGCGAGAAATCCAAGTACTAAATTCATTGCAGCTTTATAATTTGGTTCCCTAATATGTTCCCAAGGTCTAAGGGCATGCACTTTATATCCCAGTTGATTTCCTACCATTTTTTCAGCAATGTCATATTGATTTTTTTCATAGTAATTTACTGTATCAGCAATATATTTATCATAAGACTTATTCGCTTGTTTAAGTGAATAATTAAATTTAACTTGTGGGTCTGAAGATTTACTAACCGCAATTCCTTCATAATAATCATCCATTTCCGAATTTATATTTTGATAGTACTGCTCCATCCCCTGTTGATAATATTGATCTATTTGTTTTTGTATTTGTGCATTTACATAATCTTCGCCATACCCTGAATAGTACTGTCCATGCCCTGTTGGGTCATAATATACTATTGGATTATTTGAACAATAAGTATATAGATTCAAACTCAACGGATCATTCGGATCACCTAAATAAGTATCCTCCTGCAGGAATCTTGCTGTCTTTGGATCGTACATACGGGCATTGCAATAATACGTCCCTGTTTCCTTGTCATACTGGTATCCCGAATATGTATACGGATTGTTCACATTACCTGTTGTCCCTGCAAGATCAGGAACACCAAATGCATCGTAATAGTAAGTCGCAGCAACTGTACCGTCGGGTTTTAGCAAGGCTGTTACATCGCCGTGCCCGTTGTACATGTAATAATATGTATCACTGCCAGCTGTTCTTGTCAACAGATTAGTTCCATATACATTTCTGGCCTGATTGCCATTATCGTAGAGTTCAAGGATTACCTGATCATAATCATATAAATACCTTGTAAGCACTCCACCCGCAATTCTGCTTACCCTTAAGCCCTCGCCGTTGTATGTGCATGTTACTGTCTGATTGTTTGGTAACGTTGTACTTACGAGCTGGTTCTGCTTGTCGTATGTATTGTTCACTGGTACTTCCTGCGATACCTGATTACCTTCGGAATACACAGTTTTTGTTGTCATAAGCTGATTTCCGTTATTGTCGTATGTATAGTTCTCAGTTTCCGTAATCTGCCAATTTACATATGTAAATGTTCCCCGTAACCTGTTGCAATCATCACGGTTATAGGTTGTAACAGTAGTCGTATCGGCAGCATCGTGTAGTTTGATTGTCTCTTGTTCCCTATTACCAGCTAAGTCATAGTCATATGTTGTTTCTTTTCCGCCTGGTTCAGTTACAGTGTGAAGTCTGTTCAGTTCATCGTACGTATAGGCTGTAACACCTTTATTATCTGTCTTATTCGTCAGATTGTGGGCTCCGTCGTACAGATATGAATATCCGTCAATCTTTGTATATTGATCTTCCGCTTTTTTATAATTATACAGTGCCTTGACGAGGCCATCCGCATAATAGGTGTATTCTTCCTTGGAACCGTCAGGGTATACTACGCTCTGCCTGTTACTGTTGTCATAATAATTATAGGTTGTTGTCTTTCCGTCAGCTGTAACTTCCTTCAATCTCCCGACTTTATCATAAACTTTTAAAGTTATATTGTTATTCGGGTCTTTTGATCTTTCTGCTGTGCAGCCATCTTCCATCCCATCCGTAATATCATATGTATATGTTATTGTGCCGATATCAGGTACATTTTTTGTCGTAACTCGGTTCAATTCATCGAACGTTCTTATTGTTACACCTGTTTTGTCAGTCATTGTACGCTGATTGCCGTTGCCGTCATAAGTAAATGACACTAATTTTTCGCCGGAATCTGTGGTTTCAGAGGATATCAAGCCATGTACATCGTAGTCATATATTATTTTAGTTCCGTTTCTATCTGTTTTTACTGCCAGGCTCCCATCCGGATAATAGGTATAGGTCTCTGTCTTCGCCGGATTGCCTGCTCCACCGTTATCAATCCTCTTAATAGCCTTGTTTGCGCTATTGTACTCATATGTTATGACATTTCCCCTGCCATCCTTTTGTTTAAGCAGGTTTCCGTTTATATCATAGGTATAGCCGGATATTTCACCCATAAGATTCCAGACAGATTTTAAACGGTTATTGTAATCATAAGTGTAGTATAAAGTATTACCCGCACCATCTGTCTTTGATATTATGTTGTCATCTTCATCATATTCTTGGGATACTATATGTTCTTCAGGATCTTTTGTTGAAAGTAGTCGCTTATCCCTGTCATATGTGAATTCAGTCTTGTTGTTTAAAGCGTCATACGAGTAATGCTGAATATCATTGTCATAATACTCAAGCTTCTGCTCTGTTTTCCCATAAGCGTCAATCTTCTCAATAAGCCTGTTTGAATCGTCGTAAACTCTTGTTATAGTATTTCCTCTCCAATCGGTTACAATAGTTTGATTATCATTTGCATCGTAACCGTAGGCTGTTGTATGGGTTACTCCTGAAACATCCACCGAACTGACTTTAAGCCTATTAAGCTCATCATACCCGTATGTTGTAACTGTTCCGTTTGCATCTTTCTCTGTTAATTTGTTGCCAATTTCATCGTAGACAATGCTTATTATGATTTTTTGCAACCCTTTAGTTTTGGTGTGAACAGTAAGGTTTCCGTTTTCATCATAATCATATGTGTCTGTTATACCCATGCTGTTGTCAGTCTGCTTGAGCTGCCCGATCGCATCGTATTCATAATTCACAACATTCGCCGGGATTGTTGCATCTCCTGAAAATACAGCTTTCTTAACTCTGTTTAATGAATCATATTGATAGGACGTTTTACTGTCTCCCACTGTTTTTGTTAAAACATTGTCTACAGTGTCATAAGTATATACCGTCCCCATTCCTTCAGGGTCAATTACTCTTTCCAATCTGTTAAGCTGGTCATAAATGTATTTTGTGCCTATATATTCGTTTCTTCTTGTTGATACCCAGCTCTTGTTTCCTGCATCATCATACCGGTAATACTGTTTATGCCCCATGCCATCTGTTTCTGAAATCAGCTGGCCAGCAACGTTATAATCGTATACAGTCCTGTTGCCTACAGCATCAGTAACGGAAGCCTTATTCCCCAGTTCATCGTATGTATATTTGGTTGAATGAGCCATCGGATCTATTGTTTCAACCAGTTGATTAAGATTGTTATAGATATTCTGGGTCTTATTGCCTTTTTTGTCGGTTAGGCAGACAATGTTTCCGTTGTGGTCATATTCTTTTTTAACAAATTTACCTAAGGGATCTGTAATTTTGATTACTCTGTTAAGGGCATCATAATCATATACCGCTGAATACTTTGTTTTGTCATATTCATATTTTGGACTGTTCTTACGCGCATCTTTTTCTGTTTTGAGATTGCCTGCCTCGTCATAAGTGTAAGTTGTACTGTTATTACGGGCATCGGTTATTTTTATAAGTCTTCCGAGTGCATCATAATATTTTGTTGTTGACTGATTCAAGGCATTTTCTTCAATGACAGTTTCATAATTCACATCACTATCTGTCAGTACATTATATGTATAGCTTGTAGTATCGGCTTCCGGCAGTCCATAACCATCAACTATCTTCGTAACCCTATTTAATGCATCATAATAATACTTTGTCACTTTCCCGGCATCATTTGTTACTGTGTCGAGGTTATCGACCGGGTCATAGCTGTATTTGGTTATTATCCACATTCCGTAATAAAGCCTTGATTCCTGCTTCTTCCTGTATAGTTCGTCATAAAATATGATGGTCTGTCTGTTGCCGGGCGCACAAATCAGGGTTTGATTTCCTGTACTATAGTCATAAGTTGTTACATTATTTAAAGGATCAGTTGTTCTAATGACTCTGTCAAGGTAATCATAGTCATATTGTGTTATTCCGCCTTTTTGGTTTATTTCTTCGATTTTATTTCCTTTGGCGTCATATTTGTATTGTATTTTATAACCTTTTGGATTAACTGTTTGAATGAGTTGATCGGCAGCATCATAAATATATTCGGTTATATTTTTATTTTTATCCGTTACAAACCTTATATTACCGGCATTGTCATATTGATTTATTATTTTGTAATTGAGCGGGTCTTCACTGACAAGAAGTCTGTCCATATTATCATAGAAGTACTTTGTTGTATAATTTCTTGCATTTGTTTGCTGAGTAAGCCTTCCGGCTGAGTCATGAACTTCTTTTGTCAAGTTTCCGTAACTATCCTTGGACTGAGTCAGGTTGTTATATTTATCACCATAAATATATTCAGTTACTTTAAACCCAGTAATAGTATTATTATCCTTGTCTTTCCGGTTATCAGAAACCCTTTTTACAAGTCCGTTCAGCAAAATATCAAAACCGGAAGCTCCTGAATCATCACCCTTTTTATAATAATCATATTTTTGTATATTGCCGTAAGGATCGGTTACAGTATCAAGGTATATTCCCCCACTTACAGTTATGTAATTATAGACTGTAGATTTGGTTCCACTCTTATCGGTTTTTTGGGTCAAATCGTTCGTACTGCTATATTCCATGTTAATTGATTTGCCATAATGGTCCGTTACTTTAGTCAGATTCCCATTTTCATCATACTCATAAGTTGTATGGAAACCTTTTTTATCAATGATTTCTTCCTTTGTTGCCTTTCTTCCGCCTGAAACAAGCGGAATATATGTAGCTTCATCTGTCATCCCTGTTATTTCAACGTAATTTTTATTACCTTTGTCAATCCAATATCTGTGCTGAATTTTCAAGCCCTTTGCATCCACTTCGGTTATCAGCTTTTGAGTTACTAGATTGTATATTTCTTTTGATTCATTGGCATTCTCATCTATATAATATCTTGCGAACTCCTGATCAGCATCTCCGATCACAGTTCCCGAATCCTCGTATCTGTATATGTCTTTGTACATTTGATATTTTACATTATTATTGCCATCATATTGTTTTACAAGTCTGTCAAACGGGTCATATATATTTTTAACCTCCTGATGCCCATTAGCATCAACAATCCTCTCCAGTAAGCTTCTATCAAATATTTGGGCTCCGGTTTGCTCCGGAACACTGCTTGTATAGTATTTGTTAGTATATTCATAGGAAGTCTTTTCTCCTGAAAGATCAAGCACTCCGGTAAGATTGCAATTTTCATCATACATATATTCAACATATCTATTTAGTGCACTTTCGGTTACCCTCTGCAGTAACTTAAAATTATTAACCTGAATGTAATCGAAAGTCAGCTTTCTGCCCAAAGGATCGGATACTTCCTTAATGGTTTTGTCAGTGTTGTATACTATAGACAGTGCATTGCCATATCTGTCAGATATATCAGTAAGGTAGCCATTATTATCGTACTTGTATTTTGTTTGATCCTTCCTTGTTAATAAATAGCCGTCTGTTATCTGAACAAGGCTATCAGAGCATCCAAAAGGTGTAATGTACTTTTTGATTGTTGAATTCTTTGTACTTTCATCCAGATCAAATGTTACCTTTGTACCTGAACCATATGTAACGTTAATACAGCTTATTCCGCCTGAACTAAGCCAAGCTGCCTTAACATACCAGCTTGCGACATAAGCCTTTTGTCCGTTTTTAAGTCCTATTTGATACCATTCTCTGTTTGTACTGTCCTTTTTAGTCCCTAAAACATTAAACCTTGTATTCCTGCTTATGTACCCCAGTATTTTATAATTAATACCTGCATCAACTCTTACATTTAAAGCACTCGCAGTTACTATTCCTATCATGGTTTGACTGCTCCATGTTTCCACCTCAAGATGAGAATCATAATTCAAATGCCAGCCATTTCCAAGGATAGTTTTATTGCTTCCTTCGTATGAATTGTACGTTCTTTCTACTGCCAGCGGAAGCCCTTGATAGCCAATCTTTATATCTGTTGCCTCGTTGATATAATTTCCTGTCAGAATGTTTGAACTGGTTTTGATATCATATAACTTATTTGATTCATCATAATCCTTCCCAATGTAATAATCAGGATATAATGCCGCCACCTGCTGCATGTCCACACCTGAAGGCACAGCTGTGACTGAATCAAATGCAATCTGCTTTATCAGTTTTTCATTAATCTGAGATATTGCTGTGTCAATTTCTTTTTGAGCGGCATCAACCGACAGGTTAAATGTAAAGAATGAACCCCCAGTCCTATCTGCAATAGCCTTAAGTAAATCAAAATTGGCATTATTGCCTAAAGCTACTGTATTAACAACTATTTGTTTTGCCGCAAGCTTGTCTGTCAAATTGAGTATTTTTGTTTTACTGTTTCCGCAAGTATCCTGACCGTTAGATATAAGCAGCATCATTTTTCTTTTTGAAACCTCAGTTAATTGCTTGTTTGCTGCCAGTAATGCATCTGCAATATTGGTTGCTCCAATGGTATGCTTCATATTGTTCAAGTTACTTGTTAAAGCATTATAATCGTTTGACAATTTGGCTTTTATATTTGTGTAATTGGATATTTCAAGCAACCCTATACGAAACTTTTCAGGTGTGTCAGTTGTACTATAGCTTCCTTTATCATAAATATCGCTGATACTTTTTATGAAACTGTCTGCCAAAGATATTCTATAATTCTTAATGTCCTGTTTTTTCATACCTGTAGATTGATCCAATGCAATAAACATATCTATGTTTTTCATATTTGGTTCAACATCCGCACCCAGAACATATATACTGAAGTGAGGTGTTTCCCCCGTGACAACCATGTTTTTCTTATCCACGTGTACGTTTTCAAGCTGAACCATTTTCATATTTTCAGTATCAAACCAGTATATTTTCAGTTTATCTTCAGGAATTTTTCCTAATTGCTTTTTATCATATTTCATTGTGATTACAGCAGAATTTATTTGCGTATCGCCTGCACTTATTTCTACCGGAGTCCCTATAACGCCCTTAACTCCTTTTAAAAACATTGCGTCTTTTGCATCCTCAACCTTCAATGGAGCTTTATCCAAAGAATCGTCGCCATATACATCAATATTTATTTTGCCATCTTTTGATTTGAGATTTCTTTTTTTCTTTTTCGGAACCTTTCCTTTCTGATTGCTTTGAGATTTGGAATTGTTTATATCTTTAACGCTTTGAGAAGACTTAACTAACTTTTTATTTATATTGTCTATATCAATTTTACCTTTTATATCCCTACCGTTTATAACCTCATCCTCATTTGAAATCTGGTCATTATCATCATCACCTTTAGGATTGAACTTTTGAACTGAATTGTCAAATGGAAGGACTATCTTTTCTTTTGATGTAACCCCTTCTCTTTCAAGGTTGTCATACGGTGTTACGATGTAATAGTATGTAACACCTTGTTCAATATTTGTATCTGTATACCGGTTTAAATTGCTTTTATTTAGAACCGTTTGATATGGCCCCCCCTGATGGTCACTTTTTAAAAGGGTAAACTTATCACTTCCGTTTTCATAAGTCCATGAAAGTTTTATTGTATTCTGAAGCCTTAATGCGTTTAATGTAGGAGCTGACGGAGCTGGAGTCCTTATAACCATATTTGATTCTTCACTCTCATTACCGTCTTTGAATGCAGTTACAGTATAAAAATATGCCATGTCCTTCTGAATATTTGAGTCAGTAAAAGTGTTTGATGTCAGGTCAGAAGCTAATTCAAGCTTTAACCCTGGAACTGTCCCTCTTTTCACTTTATATATGGCACCTTTCTTGGGTTCAGTCCAAGTTAATGTAACAGTTCCGTTGTTTTCCGAAAAACTGAGTATTGGAGGCATTATTATTTCATTTACTACTTTTACTGTGGCTGTACATATCAAGTCATGGTATTTAACAATGAGAACGCTTTCTCCCAAGCCTACAGCTTTGATAACTCCATCTTGGTTTATTGTTGCAACAGACGGATCCTTTATCGAATATTCCAATCCATCTTTTATTTGTTTATTAAACAGTTTTACGGCAGTATTCTGAGTTTTTCCCATAACAACTGTGTAAACAGCTGAATCAAGCCTTAATCCCGATACCTGCCCTACATAAACTTCAGCAGTTGCAATAAAATCTCCATACTCTGCTGTAATTGTTGCCGTCCCTTGTGATAAACCTGTCAGAGTACCATCCTTATCCAGCTTTACAATTTTTGTGTTAGATGACTTAAGGTTAACCTTATCCAAATTAATTAATTGCTGATTAGAATCTTTACTTCCATCTGTTTGATTTGTTAAAGTGCTTTTATCACTTGTTCCTGACTTAATACTTTGAGGGGTACTTGAATTACTGCTTGTATTTAATTCATCAGGGATAGAGGGATTTATATTATTAGCCGGTTCTATGGCACCAACTGTTGGTGCTTTCACCAATTCATTAGACATTACCCCAATACTTTCTAATGGGTTAACCTGAATTCCTCCGATTGTCGGCAACTCAGTAGTTTGCACAACAGTATTTACAATAGGATTACTTTGAATACCTCCGTTTGTAGTTATATCAATTCCTGAAGTGGTTGCGCTGAGCGTATTTATTTCAATACCTGATGACGATGTGCTTTTTATCTCATTATCATATACTGCTTGACCTACACTTTGATTTTCATATACTGCACACAATTTGATTTTTTTAGATTCGCCAACCTGAACAATGTATTTTTCAGAGTCAAACCTAATACCTTTTATTTTATTATTGTTTTGTTCTGAATAAGCGAAGCTTATTCCATAACATTGAAAAATAAACGTTATGATCAGTAAAACACTTAAACCTCTATATTTTTTTCTCATCTATTTATTACCCCCATATACTTCAATTGTATCTATATACCCACTGTCCCCAACTCCGGAAATTATGTATATCTTTTCATTTACCGCTGCTACACAATGGCCATGTCTGGGGATCTGAATGTTTTCCTTAAAGCCCCAAGCATTGTTAGCTGGATTAAATTCTTCGATAACACCCAAATTCTGGCTGTTCCAGCCACCTATTACATATATCTTTCCGTTACTTGCTGTTGTGGCAGCAGCAGCTGAACTCCTTGGAGTAAGCATGGAAGGTCCTGTTGTCCATTTATCGGCTATCTGGTCATATATGTCCATTTCCGAAAGATAATCACCATCTTCCGTTCGCCCTCCAAAAATGTATATTTTACCATTTGTTACAGCAGTACATAAACCGCTTCTTTTTGACGGCATTGAAGCCACATATTTCCATTCATCTGAATCCGGATCATATTCCTCCACCGTGTCGAGATAACCCGTTTCATTAACCCCTCCGATTGCATATATTTTCCCATTAAATGCAACCATACCGAAATCAGCCCTTGGTGAAGACATTTTACCAGTAAGCTTAGTCCAGGAATCTGTTTCCTGATTGTAAACTTCTATAGAATCAAGATATGTACCGTTATATCCTCCTGCCGCATATATTCTGCCGTTCAATTCTACTGTTCCATGTCCGGTTCTTTCCGTATTCAAATCCTTTGCTACGGACCATTGACCGCTTTGAACATCATAAACATCTACGGTCTTGTAATATCCGTCATTTTCATAGTTGCAACCCCCAGTAATGTAAATCTTATTACCGATAACTGCGGACGCTGAACCTTCGCCTTTCAGAATTAAATTTTCGGGTTTTGTGGTTTCAATAGGAAAATAATCCCACTCAGCTCTTCTTATGTATACATTTTCTGTAGGACTGTACGAAAAGATTTCATTATTTAACCTGTCAGAAATATATGTTTTTCTTTCATCATAAAGGGTAAATTTAATAATTTTGTCAGAATTGTTTGTTATATGAACTATAAAACCCAAATTTGCATTTTCCATTATTTGAGGTACATCAGTTGATAGTATGATATTTATTTCCTTTTTATCTGATGGTAGTGTTATAACTGCTTCTATTGGTTCACCACTATCAGAGGAAAGGAAAGTAACTTTTAGCGAAGAATCTTCTACTGCAATATTTACATAGGTCTTTTCACTATTTTTTGCATTAAAGGAGTTATTCCATCCATTAATGTACACCTGCGCATTTGGTCCTGCAGACATATAACTTCGCAGTATTCCAGTAATATCATAATTCATATTTTCACTGGATGGAGATGTCAGTTTTTCAATGCTATTATAATCAACATATCCCCCATTCTCTTTCCGTATTTTGAATAATTCACCGTTTTGGTGTATTGATATATCCGTTGTTCCTCCAAGCGAAACAAAAGACCATTTAGTAAACCCGTCGCCGTACAGGCTGCTAGAATAAATGAATCTACTTCCTCCCATATAATAATATCCTGTTAATTTCACACAGTCGTAGGTATTTATCGTTGCATAATTATAGTATCCACCAACAGAAACATATTTATATTTCTCTGTGCTGTAAATATTTGTTGGTACTGAAGAATTTATATTAGGTAAACTTCCCCACAGCCATAGACTTCCGTCTTCCTTTATAGCTCCTGTTGCATTCTTTCCAGCAGATACTATTTCCCAGTCGTTATCATTCCCAATTTTAGCAAGAGTATAATTATCTACCTTGGTTCCATTCCCCAACTGACCATAACTGTTTGCACCACAACCCCATAAGCTTCCATCCTTTTTAATTGCCATAAAGTGATAATATCCCGCAGAAATGTATACCCAATCCTTATCTGTCCCGATTTTTGTCGGCACTGTTATGTAATCACCCCATTTCCAAAGGGTTCCGTCATTTTTCAGGGCAATTGTATAAGTATCTCCTGCAGAAGCTGTTTTCCAATCTGTACTTGTCCCTATCCTTACAGGAGATAATCTGGTTGATGAAGTGCCGTCTCCAAGCTGGCCCCCATAGTTATATCCCCAAGCCCACAGACTTCCGTCACTTTTAACAGCAACCGAATGAGAGCTTCCTGCAGAGACAACAGCCCAATCATGATCTGTTCCCACTTGTACCGGATTACTCTGACTATCAGTCGACCCGATTCCCAACTGTCCGTAAGTATTATCACCCCATGCCCATAAACTGCCATCATTCTTTGTTGCTAAAACATGCTTATCACCGGCATCAGCAGATATTTGCATTTCTGTAGTTTGAGGCTTAGAAGCTTGGCTGAAATCACCTGTAGTCACACTCAGAGGTGTTGTTAATTGAGAGGCATTGCCTGCCTTGTCATAAGCCCTGACACTATATTTATAAGCAGTATTCGGCAAAACAGCATTATCATAAAATTTCGGCTCAAATAACGAGCTTACAGTAGCAACACTTTTCCCATCCCGCATTATTTCATAATAATCAATAGCAGCATTATCTGTCGAGGCCGTCCAGTATAAAATAATTGATGATGCAGAGCCTATAAAGTTTAAGCCTGTTGGTGCAGACGGCGGTATTTTATCCGGATCTATCGATACCAATATAGAATCACTTGCAGAGGATCTGACTCTATCGCTTTGATACGCAACAACCAAGTAAGAATACGTTTTTCCGGAAGTTACATTTAAGTCGGTAAAGCTATAATTGGTCGTATTTCCGATTTTGTAACCATCCCTGTAAATGTCATAAGTAATCCCCGATGGACTAACTATTGATGTGGTCCATGTTAGTGTAACTGAAGAAAGCGTTTTTGATGCACTTAAGCCTACAGGCTTATCAAGTGTTTGACCTTCAATACTCATTGTAATGGTATTACTGGGTGGTGATGCATTTCCAGCGGCATCACGGGCTACTATGTAAAGAGAATTTAAGCCATTAACTTGTCTAATAGGATAGTGATAATATCTATTATCTGTTGTAGTTGCTATTTTTTCACCATTTCTATATACATCATAAAAAATTGTATTAAGATTATCTGTTGTAGGTAGCCATGTAATTAAGTCATCCTGATACCCATCCCACTGTATATTAGGTCTTGTAGGAGCTTGAGTGTCTTTATAAACAAAAAGCTTATAGTCCCCGGTACTACCATCTCGTAAAGTGGATACCCTAATATAATACTTATGATTCATTTTTAATTCTAACCCAATAGAACTTAAGTTATTATCAAAGCCTATTTGCAGTAAATTCTCGTCATAAACATGAAGGTTCCTGCTAAATTTAGCTGTTGTTTCAATTGTATATATTCCATCTCTGTCGGGTATTATTTTAAAATAGTCATCGTCCCCTGAAAAATCTATCCTGCCCGGTACAGTGTTATCTGTCTTCAATGAATATGCAGAGTCAAAGTCATTGCCATAGTCATCTTTCGAATCAGATGTCCAAGCATTCAAAATATCACTTTGTGCTGAATAATTTCCTGCCATATCATAAGCTTTAACATAATACTTATATCCGGTATTGGATTCAAGTCCATTGTCTGCATACTTATTTGTATTGGATTTCCCAATCTTGGTATCATTACGGTATATTTCATATCCTGCAACCCCTATATCATCCTTCGAATTATCCCACTTTAAAACGATACCGCTATGCGTTTTTGATTCAACTTGAAGATTGGATGGGATGGTTGGGGGAGTGTCATCAAGTCCGGTATATGCAAAAATTTTATTAGAAATATCTGAATAGTTTCCTGCTGAGTCATATGCAACAACCACATAGCTGTACATTGTATCCTTTGACAGTTCTTTATCTAAAAAGCTTGATACTCTTGAAGAACCTATATATTTATTGTTTCTATATATTTTGTAACCTTCGACGCCAATGTTGTCTGTGGAAGCAACCCACTTTAAAGCTAACGATGATTCCGATTTTATAGATACTTCCAGCCCTGACACAACACTCGGCGCAATTTTATCCGGCTCGTTTATTTCAGGCTCGATTATTTCTTTTGTCATTACAGTTAATGGCATACTTTCATTAGATAAATTACCTGCGTCATCATACCCTCTTACAGTATATGTATTTTTGTCACCTGTAAAATCAACATCAGTATAGCTTATTGCACTAGATGTAGCTATATTAACACCGTTTCTGTAAATATTGTAACCCTCAACGTTTGAAATAGGTGCTGTCCAGGAAATCGTCCTTGAATTTGAAGTCTCCGATACTACTTGTAGATTCTGTGGAGTTGCTAGCTTTTCAAAAGTAGATACAATAACATTTATTTTGCCAGTATCCGTTGAATTATTGCAGAACAATCTTATATAATAAGTATTTCCTTCCTCAAGTTCAAATGGTATATATAAATTACCTAGCCCCCCATTAAACGCATCAGCTGCTATCGACCTCATCCAACTATCATAGAGGTATGCTAACATAATAGGACCTGAACCTGTACTTGAAATGATATATTTTCTTGTACTTTCGGGCTTAAATGTTAAGAAGTCATGATCATTTACATTTAAGTATACCGGTGTTAATTCATCTTGTTTTATATATGATATAGAAAAATAATCCCCATAGTCATCCTTTACAGTTGTAAAAGACACAGCCTCACTTGCCGAAGAACAGTTATCATTTAAATCGTATGCTTCGATTGTAAACAAGTATGAAGTATCAGGTAGCAAGTCACTATCAGTATAATTTGTAGCTGTTGTTGTCCCTATAGCTATATTATTACGATAAATCACATACTTTGCTACTCCAACATTATCTGTCGATTCAGTCCATGTTAAATCCACTGAAAAATTTTTAACTACTGCCTTCACACCACTTGGTGTAGTTGGCGGAATATTATCCGACGCCGAAACAGTTTTAAATGTAAAAGCTTTACTTTTAATTGATGGGTTGCCTATTGCATCCTTTGCAATAATATAATAGGAATATAAAGCCCCATCATTCAGACCAGTATCTTCATAATATGTATTTTCCGTACTTGCAATCCTGTTAGAATTACGGTAAATGTCGTAGCCAGTTACACCAATATTATCATTTGCACCAGACCATTTTATCGTTATGCTTGTCTTAGTCCTGGATTCCATAGAAATCACTGTTGGAGGGACTGGAGGTAGTACATCCAGAGATTCACCCGGCAAAAGAGTAACAGGCAAACTACTTGTCGATGAGTTTGATGCGTAGTCAAAAGCTTTAATTGTAAAAATATATTTATCATGCGTATCCAAACCATCAACAGTAAAGCTGGTATCATAAGCAATTCCCATATCATAACCGTCACAGTATACCTTGTAATACATGACCCCTACATTATCTGTTGACGGACTCCATTTCAAATCTACCGAACTATTTTTATATATAGCTGACAATCCTCCCGGTTGCGAAGGTTCTTGAGTATCATTATCGTTCCAAAAAACAATCCTGCTAAACACAGCATCACAGTTTTGTGTGGCAATTCCTACATACTTCTGTTTTGAATCATCAAACGATGTTTGCCCTGTTCGTGTCTCCCAATACACGCCATCCTTAGAAACATAATTACGGCATGTATATCCTACAACAACAGTTTTTAAATATTTGTAGCCGCTGGTTGATATATCAGAAGGTGAAATCATATTAGACGCCGTAGCATAATTCGAATCAGGACCATATTTTACGTAAATTCCGGCTATTGCAGATCCCGAAACATTTTGCAGAGAGTCAAGTTTAACTACAAGAGTAAAATTACCCGTAATTTTTTTATAGGCATATAACATTCCATTTGATTGTGAAGTATTAAAAGTATAGGAACCATTCGAGCAACTTACATATCCATTACTTGATGAAGTACCTGTATGCTCGATAATCCAGTCATTGGGCAAAGGATTTGTATTTACATTAATTACATTACTTTCATATATAACTCCATTTGCTTTATCAACTGCTACAATTTTGTACGTATAATCAACATCAGGCTCAAGACAGGTATCTCTATAACTCAAGCCAGTTACTGTAGATATATTAATGTCATTTCTATATATCTCATATCCTGACACCTTTATATCAGCATCAAACGGAATCCAACTCAATTCTACAGTTTTATCAGTTTTACTTGTGCATTTTAGAATACTTACAGTCTTTATGCTTATCAAAGTAACACGCAGCGGTTCACTAGGCTTAGATAACAAATCATTTTTAATAGATTTAACCGTATAATAATATGTGGTGTTTGTCTTCAGTCCTTCATCAGTGTATGAAGTGCCTGTAGAACTTCCGATTTCAGCGTTATCTCTAAATATCCTGTATCCTTCAATATCAGATTCATTTACTGGTGCGTCCCATTTCACAGTTACTGATGTTTCCGTCTGATTCTGAATACAGACATTGAGAGGTGAAGGCGGAGTAGCATTTACATTTATTACCACACAAACAGTATTACTAGCTTCAGATACACTCCCTCCAATATTCTGAGCCTTTACATAAAAAGAATATGTAACTCCAGGCATCAATCCAGTTACAACATATGACGTTGTTCCAGTTGTTGAAGCAATTTTTGAGTCCCCACTGTAAATATAATATTCCTTTATACCAATACTACCTTTTGGTGATTCCCATGATAATGTCGCTGTAGTATCTGTCTTTTCAATGCATTCAAGATTTTCTGGTTTTGTAAGCTCTTTTGTTGTAATACTTATGGGGCTGCTCTCTTCCGAGCGCCTCCCCTTTATGTCTATTGCGACTATTGTATAGGTATAGCTTGTGCTTGCCTTTAGGCCTGTGTCATTATAGCTTGTCCCGGACGCATTAAATGTTACGGTGTTGTTATCGACTTGCCTTTTAACCTCATACCTACTTATTTCGTTGATACCCGAAGACGAAGTCCATGATAAAGTTAACCCGGTATCTGTCAAATCCGAGGCAGATAGCTCCGATGGAACTGTCGGCTGTTCTTTCGGAAACCAACGGATTGATTTTAGCAGGTATTGCTTCATTAAAGCAAAATCCAAAGCGTCAATGGTTCCGCTTCCGTCTACATCTCCGGCCCATAAGTCATCTACAACAGGAAAGTCCTTAATATCACCGAATAAATACTGCTTCATCATCGCAAAATCTATACCTGTTACTACACCGTCGCCGTCTACATCTCCTACCACTCCTATTGGATCAGCAGCCGCTGTAGCAGAAAAAGTATTGATCGGTAGCACAATACTTGCAGCCAATATTACAATACATAATGCTACTGAAATATACCCTTTAATTATTTTCCTCACTTATATGACCCTCCAAAATGCATCTTATTATTTATTTTTTTCCACTGTTATGAGTATTATATATAATTTTTCCTTTCCCATCAATGTCCATTATACCTTTTTTATGTTATACATTCCATAATATATTTGTATTCTACATTTTTTTGATAATCGAGAGGTAAAACTCAGTATGTCCAGTCATAAAGCATTTATGTTTAATAAACTGCTTGAATTCGCTTGTAAAACAAGCTATTTTCAAAAATTGGGGTTATGCGAACTTAACCCGCATAACCCCTAAAATGTTCTATTTGTCAACAAGAAACCTTTTCTTTCATTGTTTACTTATCTGTTAACGCATTTCTAAAATCAGCTTGTCCATAATCCTTCCAAGGCGTTCTGATATAGTACTTACTCCCTTATCAAGAGCTTTTGCAATTTCAGAAACCTGCATTTTATATTCAAACCTGAGTATGATAATCTGAAGCTCTATAGGTTTAAGCTTTTTAAGCGCTACGAGCAGCTTTTCATTATCAATAGTCTCTATAAAACTAAGCAGTGCATCAAAAGCCCTACATTCACCATCCGCATACTGCCTACTTTCATTAATTACTGTTTTCTCCCCCATTGCTTCAAGTGAATTGTTATATCTCCGGTATCTGCGGGCAGAATTATCATCCTCCCTGTTCATTCTCATAAGTACCTGTTCCCAATAATTTTTATCATCATTATTAATAAAATCCATTTTAAATTCCTCCGTTTCGTCGTTTTGATTTAGTGGCAAGAACGGAAGCATTTATGGATAGCGGGAATAATACCAAAACCAGCCTTTCATTCCGGGAACCCCTTTCTTTTGCTAGAAACACAAAAAGGGCCGCACAAAAATGTGCGACCCTTTTTGGTCTCAAGCTCCTTAATTTTTTGAAAAAAGGCAATAAAAAAAGCCCTGAAGCAGTCAGTCTGCCTCAGAGCCTATAAGCCTCTATTTCTCCAGCTTATCAAGCATATCATATGTGAAATACGCTGGAACAAGTCCGGATAATATATTATTGACATAAGCAAGGCAGCCGGTAAGTATAGCTGCAATTAATAGCATTAATAATGTTTCCAGGTGCTAACACCTCCTAAGCAGGGCTTGGGTTTTTATCCACAAGCCCTTGTTAATAAGCTGTTGATAATATGTTTATAAGTTTTGGTTACCCCTTAAAATTGAACATATCCTTGATTTTCTGTGACAGTTCCGGCAGTACTGTGTCTTTAAACAGCATATACAGTCCTCCAAGGACGAGTGCACCAATTACAACACTCATCAAAATTTTAACCGCCGTATCAACAAAGCCTTCTGCGCGCTTGTTTTTCAGTGTTTTACCTGCTTTGTCCTTTATATCTTTGATCTTGTTTGAAGCACTAATATATGCCTTTGTGATATTTTTCATCTTTCAAATCCTCCTATATAATAGATTAGTGATTTTTTACTCCTCAAAAAGTTTAGGAATCGTTAAAATATGACTTCCGCTAATCTTTTGTAGAAGCCCTTAAATTCGTGGTTATTCTTCAATAAGAATCGGAAGTATTTAACCGATCCTTACTTGTAGTACCCAATAATAAGGTTCAGTGTTGCTGAAGCCAGAACTGCACCTATACAGGACACAACTGCTACTACAATACGGTTATTCCATTTTTTCTGATCCATCTCATCCGCTGCAGACCTGCGAATGCAAAAGTAAATGATAAGAAGTCCTGCGACTACCGGGGCAAGTACCATAAGCCATGTAGTCACATCCTGTATCATTTTTTCGGTACCTTTTGCAAGTTTGCTATTTGATACATCATCTGCAGCAAATACTGGTGCTGCTGTTATTTGTGAAATGTAAGCTGCAAAAATTACAGCAGTAATTTTTTTGACCGATAATTTTACGGTTTTTATTAATGATCCAATACATCTAAAAATTCCTTTCATAGTCTTCTCCTTTCTTAAAATGAACTGTCCTTAAGTCCTTCAGTATCAATTTCTGTTAAGTCAACCGCCTGGTCCCTGAACATTTCTCCATCTTCTTTTCCATCAACGGCTCTATTGGTAACATAAGCTTTCAATGCTGCATTTGAGGGCTGTTGCGCCTGTTGTTCACAACCGGCCATATAAAAGAGCCATATATTCCATAGCTCCATTTCAGACAATCCTGCGGTTCTGATGCTGCGTCTATTTTCCCTCAACTCCCGCACTTTGCGGTTATGCTCTTTGTTCCCGAGCCCCAGCATTTTGTTAAAACTCCATTCCAGAAGGTCAGGCGAATACATGATAGCTGGATTGCTCCGTGAGGTTACCAGGCTAAACGGACGTGAAATAAGCCTTACTTCATCAACTGTAAGCAAGGCTCTTCCTGTAAGGTTCACACTGTGTGAACTTGAAGGGGTTGAGTACTTCCCATGCGAAGCACTCAGGGAATAGGTCGCTACTGTGTAATTACCGAGCTTTTTTGATATTTCCTCAAGTGTTTCAAGGTCATCTGCCTGAAGGTAAATCCAAGTCTGGCAGTTTCCTTTGATAGTTTTTGCCACCTCCTTTCCGTACTTTTCATCGAGCTGCGCAAAGCTCTGCAGAAATAGATTGAAACGAATGCCCCTACCACCGCCTACTGTAAGCTTGTTTGCAAAGCCCGGTATTGCGGCGAAATTTCCAAACTCATCAATAAGAAAATTAACTCTGTTTAAAAGGCGACCACCTCTTTCATCTGCGATATTTACAAGCAATTCATAGTGTTGAGACACCAGAAGGCTTGCTATAGTGTAATAGGTTGTTTTTTCATCCGGAAGGATAATAAACAGGGCTGTTTTGCTTTCTGCAATTGTCCTGGGCTTGTAATCCGAAACACATGTCATAGAGTAAATCATAGGATTGGTAAACAGTCTGAGTGTAGTCAAAGCCGCAGTGTAAAAGCTTCCTCGTGTTTTTGAAGGTGCAACTTCTGATATTGCCAGCAGTGCCTTTGCCGGATGCCCTTTTTTAAGCTTTTTGACATACTCAATGATAGGCATTTTATTGTTTACCGTCTTACACATTTCGGCTATGAAATAATATACATTGGTCAGGTTCTGGTACTTCCGGTTTTCTTTCCCACGGTTATCATAAACCACGCTCATTATTGCGCTTGCAATTATTGAGGCTTCCCCGTCAGTCCAGATCCGTTCTCCTTTCGGCTCACCAACCAGAACAGCAGTCAAATCCCAGGTTGCATCTACCGCTTTTGCAATATCATCTCTATCTACTGCATCAATGATGGGCTGCAGGAAATTATACCTTTGACTTTTTAGTGGATTTTTGAAATCTATTGCAATGGCCTTATATCCAAGCCTTTCAAGGAACGGGCTTGTATATGAACAGAGTTCGCCTTTAGGGTCTGAAATGACCATACTTTCTGCTGCAAGCCCAAGAGTGCATATGCTTTGAAGGACTATTGTCCTTGATTTTCCTGAACGTGTGGCACCAATGCAAAGAGCATGTACATCGTCTCCTATAAAGAACAACTTTTCACTGCCGGGCTGTTTTTTCAATCCGAGTACAACACCGCCCTGCGGTATATATCCTTCCGGTTTTTCAGGTTCTGCCGGTTTAAAATCAGTTTTGCCATCAGTTGTTTCCTTAACGGGTTGACATTCGTTATTACTTGTATCTGTTTCTTCTTTCTCTTCCTTTTCACTGGTTTCGTTTTTTCCTTTCATTTTTATCTTCTTTTGTACATCAATTTCCATGATTTCTGCGCAACCTTGGGCAATCAATTTCTTTATAAACTTATCTCTTGTATTAATTACAACAGTTTCAAATGCAGCCTCCTTTTCCTTTTCTCCAAGCCATTCCGCTGAACCGTGCTGCCTTTGGCCTGCCGGAACCGGCGTCATGATTTGAGGTGTAATTTCTCTCAGTTCGCTTTGATAGGGTTTGTTGTTTGCAGTGAAGTATAAAATGCCAAGAAGTGTTACAAAACCCTGCAAGCATAAAAAAAGCACCGTATGCTGTTTTTGCGTCACGATACTTGAAATACAACCGCTTATTGGAATCAGCTTCAGGACTTTAATTCTTCCGGATAAAATCAAATGCAGCGCTGAGGAAAAGTAAATGTTTGCTATCAATCCTGTTAGAAATATGATCAGAGAAATAATCAACTTATTTCTTTTCTCATCCATTAAAATTGCCCCCATTAGTTTTTGCCATGTCTTTGCTTACAAAGCCTGCCGGGCATCCGGAAATCCCGCAATATATGCGCAAGTCATGGCTGCCGTCCGGTTTTTCATTTATCCTTGCAGCCTGAACAAGATACATACATCGAAGACATGGACAGACATTGTTTTTTGATTGGATTCTAAGCATTCTCTAGGTATCCTCCTTATACTTCATAGTCGTTTTCTCCATTCCATTCACCACCTGCCGATTCAAGTTCCTTTGCTTTCTCCTTCTGTGCCTGTTTTGAAAGCTCTGTTGAGAACAAATACTGGCTTTTGCTATTTATACAGTTTGTTTTCACCAGCCTGCCAAGCAAGCTAAATACCTCCAGCCCCAGTTCTTTAACAAATGCATTTTTCATACGTTGGCTATACTCATGTTTTTGAATCTCGTTTTCTTTCTTTCCAATAATCTTAATTGACTTTAGAATCCGGTTTGCAATCAGCTTTTTGGCTTCGTCAGCATATTCCTTAGCGGCTTTTTCATAGAGTTGCATATTATCTGAATACATCTCAGTAAGATTTAATCTTGAATCCACATAAAGCCCAAATATGCTTTTAAGCTGTTCGTTTGATTCAACAAGTCCGTCAACGAACTCCATCATTTCTTTCTTGATGTCTTGAGGTAGAAATTGAAAACTAAGCCTGCCTGTTTCAGGCAATTTTTCTTTCAGGTCAAATAGTTTTTTTGCAAGCGAAGATACACTTGCCACTTCAAATTCATTGTTCCAGCAGAAAGTATCTACTGCATCTTCTTCAGCAAGTTCCTTTAGCTCCCGGTAATCTTTCGGCTTTAACGATGTTATTGCTTGTTCAAACTCCGCTACCATCTGGTCTGATATTTGCCGAAAGCTCACAGTTGCTTTTTCCTTCTCTTCATAATAGGCTGTAAGCTCTGCTGCAAATATGCTTTTTATAAGCTGTTTTCTGATTTCATTTGGAATTTTCGGTGAAACATAACTTTGCGGCATTGTTTGTGTTTCATCCCAGAACATGATATGGACATGCGGATGCTTACGCTCATTATGGGCAGCTGCTATCCATCTTAGATTCTCGATTTTGATTCCATTCTTCTCTGCTAAAATGTGAACATTTTGCTTTACAAGTTTCAGATAATCATCTTTGGTCTTTAAGTCAAGCTGACATGCAGTCTCAGATGTGAAAGATATTACACCCCGATGTATATTCTTTTTTTCATGAGATTTTTTAAGTATCAATTTTTGCATGCAATGCAGGTTTTCAATAGGTGCTGCGCTTCCGGTTTCAGCATTTCCAAAAAGGCCATGACCGGAAAGCTCGTTTTTAATTACCCTTGGACGAGTAGCAATATATTTGACATGATGGAAATTAGATGCCGGGGTATTTTTCTTGTTTGGTACAGGGTCACGCTGTTTGTAGATTAGCAGGGGTATAGGCATCAGCCTCCTTTCGGTAAAAATGGGTATAAAAAAACACCTGCGTATATGATGATGATATGCTCCCATTGTGGTAGACAGTTTAAATAATAAAAACTGTTTAGCACAAGGAGGGGCATATTTTTATGGGGAGAAAAGGAAAAGTTTCTTCTAAGGAAAAAATTTTATCCATCACTGCATA
>JAEXSP010000032.1 GCA_023453795.1 Bacillota bacterium | reverse complement strand
TCCATTCAAAACCGTGATAAGCGTCGCATTACTGCGTTGCAAGTCTTATTGCGATACTCATTTATATAAATAAACTCCGTTTCTCACTTCAACTTGCGCCTTGTACTACTCGCTTCTGACGATTTTTCTTTCGCTCTCTCGAGCGGAAGTTCATTCTATCATGCCGCCGCTTTTATGTCAACACTTTTTTCTTAAGAACTTTTTACCAGATGCTTTCATTCTATGTCGCTCTTTCGTTTTCAGTGCTGTTTTTGCGACAGCTTTTATATATTACCACGCCTCTTTCTTCTTGTCAACACCTTTTTAATACTTCATTTCTCAAGGTGCCCCATATTATGTCTTGCCGAAGCGGTTTTTACATAATATCATTATTATTTTTCGATGTCAAGGTTTCGAGATCAGGTTATTTTTTCCTAAAGGTTTGGAGTTATAAAAGTCTTATACCGCCGCAGTAAAAAATAAAATCTCAAGAATACAAGTTCTTAAGATTTCAAATACATTCGGGTATATACTAATAAAAAAGCATCCATATATATAGATGTGCATTTTCTACGAAACGTCTAAAAATCATTTAATATTTAATTTCTTTCTGACAACAATTCGATTACCGGCATCATTAAATATAACACTATCACAAAGGCTTGTTACTATTATCAAACCCCTGCCTGTTTCATTCAGTTCGCATAAATCCGACTGTTTATTTATATCTGCACATTTCTGTATTTTATGATCGTATCCTTTTCCCTCATCTTCCAACGTAAATTCCGCATATCCCATATCATCCACACAAATGTCTATCATGATGTGCTTGCATGGATCTTCTTTGTTGCCATGCTTTATGGCATTAATAATCAATTCGTTAAGTACTACTCTGGTTTCAAATACTGTATCTTCAGTCAAAGAAGCATAGGATTCCCGGAGATAAGATATAATATCCTCAACTTCTTTTTTTACATTCCCCAAATCGCTGGATATCTTGGAGCTATAACCTTTAAACTTTTTCAAGTTGCATCCATCTCCATTAGCCTTAGTAATACAAGTTATTAAACTCATAATTTATTAATACCCACTGAGTATAACCTGTAAACACAATTATTTGGGTATTTGTTTAGAAGCTCATTTAAAGCTGCTATTTTCCCAGAATCATTCGAAACCTTTCCAATACCTTCCTTTCAAGCCTTGATACGTACATTTGAGAAACATCCATGAAGGCTGCAATTTCCTTTTGAGTTTTATTCTCTAAGTATCTGAGTTTAATAAACCTCTTTTCAGCTTCATTGAACTTATCCAGGCTCTTATATAAAAAATCCCTGTTTTCAATTTTTTCAAATGCTTTATCCTCTGACCCTATTGTCTCATACAAATCGGTATCATCCTCCGAATATGCACTCTGGTCAAAAGACCGGATGTTATGAGAACCCCACGATTCAGTAATTTCAAGCACTGTTTCTTCACTTACCTTTAGGTAGGATGCGATTTCATCTACTCTCGGTGACCTATGAAGTTCTTGAGTAAGCCGCTCTCTTGCTTGCCCGACTTTTTGATAGACCTCATACAGTCTTCGCGGAATTCTAATTACAGATCCTTTATCTCTGAAATACCTCTTTATTTCTCCAATCAGCGTAGGGGTAGCAAAACTGACAAATTTAACGCCTTTATCAGGACTGAAGCGTTCAACTGCCTTGATTAAAGCTACACAAGCTACCTGATATATATCCTCATAATCTATTCCTCTGTTAACAAACTTTTTTGATATGATTTCTGCAAGATAAAGATATTTGCTAACAATTTCATTTCTAAGTGAAGTGCTTGAATTTTCCTTATATCTGAGAAACAGCACTTCATCTTCGTCAACAGAGGCATTTGGAGTTATATCCAGTCTGTCATCAACCATTTAAACCTCCATGCTGTTCCTTCCAAGAACTTTTGTTATTGAAAAGAGGTAGTTCTCTGTACACAATTCAACACTATCCATAAGAGCATTGATTATTGACAATGCAAGTTCATCTTCTTTATTGTCAAAAATACACTTAAGAGTTTTGTCATTGCAATCAAAGACAGAAATAAGCTTATCCTCATAAATGTTGAATATTATCCTGAAGCAGTCAGCTTTACTGCTGCCTACCCTAACAAGCTTATTGCAGATTTCAGCTATACAAACTTTAATGTCTTCAATGCTATCCATGTCAAATCCTATGGAGTTGGCTACCCCGGATACGGTGAGCCTTGCAATGCTTACATACTCACTTTTAAATGGTAGTGAAAGCTCTATTGTGCTTTTTGGTTCACTCATTCTATTACTCCTCCAAAATAAATAGCTTGTCAAGTCCTGTTATCAAAAACAGCTTTTTAATATTGTCCTTCAAATTCAATATAAAAATTTTCTTATCCTTGAGTTTAACCTTTTTCAGAGTTCCTACAAAAATCCCAAGCCCAGTGCTGTCAATATAATTCAGTTCCTTACAGTCTATCCTTAGGTCTTTATTATTCTCATCCGCTAAGCCGTACAGTCTTTCTTTGAGGTTTTGAGAGGTATAGATATCAACCTCACCAGCTAAAGTAATCTTAACATACTCATTCAAAAGCTCTTCCTTTATTATAAGTTCGCCGGGCATCGATTTTTCCCCCTTTTTATTTAAGTCTATTTTTCAAGCAAAAGCCTGATTAGCTTCTTTGCACTATCCTCATGCTTGCAGCCTTTTTTTATTACAGCTATATATTCCCTGCCCAAAACATTTGATTTCTTTATAATTTTGCTTTTACCTACATCAACACCATATTGGTGATGTGATTTTTTCCCTTCGATCAGAACCTTATAGTTTTCATTTGCTTTTTCGTCGATTTTAATATCCTTTATCACACTATCAAGATTCATAAAAAGGTCATTTGCCACGGCATCAGTAAAAAATCTTTCATCTACGATCATTACATCCCCTTCGCCATACACCAGCTCCAAATTGGCTTTATTATTCAATGCCGCATCCTGCTGGTTTTTTACTTTTGCAGAGGCGCTAACCATACTAACTTGTACATCTTTTATTTCATGTATATTTTTTGTTATATCTTCCTTAATAGTCTGACCTAAAGCAGTATCATCTGCTTTTTGAGCGTATTCCCCGATAAATTCTACAGTAATATCAGGTATATGCCTATTGAAAATGGAATTGCCCAAGTATATGACTAATACAAGTATTAGTGCTCCAATAATAAAATGCCATTTATGATAATGAATGAAGTTTGATGCTTTTTTATCATCGACGCCAACTAATTTATATATAGGATTAGGCTTCTTTTTAGGCTGTGCTGCCTCATACAGTTCATTTTCATGGAAAACAAGCCTATTGTACGCCTCATTGACTTTTGAGAGCATCTCGCTGCTGTCAGTATCCCCGGACTTGTCCGCTGTATATTTTCTGACAAGCTTTCCATATTTCTTTTCTATATCATCCCTGGATGCACCTTCTGTTAAACCAAGGATTTCATAGGCTTCGCTCAATTCAAGCACATTATCACCCCTTAAAAGCCGCTTGTCGGCTGGGTATTATTCTCTTGGTTTCATTGTTGGGAATAAAAGCACATCCCTGATGGAATATGAATTTGTTAAAAGCATAATAAGTCTGTCTATACCGATACCAAGTCCACCCGTCGGAGGCAAACCGTATTCGAGAGCATTAATATAATCATCGTCAATCATATTGGCCTCTTCATCACCGGCTTCCCTTTTCTTCATTTGGTTCATGAACCTTTCCTTCTGGTCTATCGGGTCATTCAACTCTGAATATGCATTGCCCATTTCCCTGCTTGTTATAAATACTTCAAACCTTTCGGTAAGCTCCGGATTGTCAGGTTTCTTCTTGGTAAGTGGCGAAACTTCAACAGGGTAGTCATATATAAATGTCGGCTGAATAAGATGCTCTTCTACAAACTCTTCGAACATAAGGTTAAGAATCTCACCCTTGGTCAGATTCCCTTCCAAGTGCAGTTTCTTTTCTTTTGCTATGCTTCTGGCTTCTTCATCTGTTTTTATTGAATCAAAATCTACACCTGTTTGCTGTTTTACTGCTTCACTCATAGTCATTCTCTTCCATGGAGGAGTAAGGTCTATTTCCTGCTCCTGATACACTATTTTGGTAGACCCAAGCACATTCTGAGCTACAGTTGACACCAAGGTTTCCGTAAGCTCCATCATACCCTTATAGTCGTTATAAGCCTCATAAACCTCCATCATTGAAAACTCAGGGTTATGTTTTATCGACATACCTTCATTTCTGAACATCCTACCCATTTCATAAACCTTTTCCATCCCGCCTACAATAAGCCTCTTCAGATATAATTCAGGCGCAATTCTTAGATACAGGTCAATATCGAGTGTGTTGTGATGAGTTATAAACGGCTTTGCCGCAGCTCCGCCCGGAATTGTATTAAGTAAGGGAGTATCAACTTCAAGGAATCCTCTTTCATCAAGGAATTTCCTAATCTCCTTAATAATCTTGCTTCTTATAATAAATGTCTTTTTAACCTCAGGATTAACAATGAGATCCAAATATCTTTGCCTGTACCTCATGTCTGTATCTTTTAAGCCATGCCACTTTTCAGGAAGAGGCTGAAGGGATTTTGCCAGCAGCAATACTTCCTTGGCTTTAATAGATATTTCACCCTTATGTGTTTTGAAAACTTCTCCTTTCACACCGGCAATATCACCTATATCAAACTTTTTGAACTTTTCATAGCTTTCTTCGCCTATTTCATCAATCCTTACATAGACCTGCAGCCTTCCGTCTCTATCCTGAATGTCGCAAAAGCTTGCTTTTCCCATTCCCCTTTTGGACATCAGTCTTCCGGCAATGGATACAAACTTTCCTTCGAGCTGCTCAAAGTTCTCTAATATTTGAACTGTAGAGTGGTCAGGGTCATATTTTACTATTTTAAACGGGTCATCATTATTCTGCTGGAGTTCCAACAGTTTCATTCTTCTAACCTTCAATATCTCGTTTAGATCTTGCATTTCGTTGTTATTTTCCTGATTTTCAGACATTATTACTTCCTCCTGCAACTTTTGTATTGATTTAAATGATAATAAAAAGCAAAAACCCCGGAGACAAGCCCCCGGCTTTGAGCTCACGCTTTGCCATGGTCTCAAATCAAAATAACAGCTTACAATCAATGCAAACTGTTATTTTAATTATTATATATCAAATTAATTTGTTTTTACAACCTCTTATTACTTATGAATTTTCAATATTTTAAACTTAATTACTCCGTCCGGTACTGTAACCTCAACTACGTTGCCTTTTTTCTTCCCCATAAGAGCACTGCCTACAGGCGATTCATTGGAAATTTTAAATTTGCTGGGATCGGCTTCAGTCGAACCGACAATATGATATTCCACTTCTTCCTTATATTCCATATCTAAAAGCAATACTTTTGATCCGAGACTTACCGATTCAGTGCTGACTTCATCTTCATCAATAACCTTGGCATTTTTCAGCATTGTCTCAAGCTGGGCTATTCTGCCTTCCATGTGGGCTTGTTCATTTTTAGCTTCATCATATTCCGAATTCTCTGATATATCGCCAAATGAGAGGGCTTGCTTGATTCGCTCTGCTATATCTCTTCTTTTAGTACCCTTTAAATACTCGAGCTCTTCCTCCAGTTTCTTTAAGCCTTCATAAGTCAATACGACTTCTTTGTTAGTCATTTGAAGCCTCTCCTTTACCATTATTATTTTTCATTAATAGTTTGCAATTCCATATTGCTAATAGCTTATATTTTATAGAAATTTTATGGTGATTGAATCAGTACATAGTATAAAAATGGACACAGCACTGATGCCTAGAACAGCGCCTTTTTGACAGATACAAACCTAATACTTATTGATTATTTTTTTCATTATAGAATACAAACTACCCATTGTCAAGAAGAGTACATAAAAAGCTACTAATGTCCAGTTAATATACGATTAATAAGTGCTCATTACTTTCGTCAGGGGGGTATGTATTATTTATATTTGTTCAAGTCTTATAGTATTATGCCTGCCCTTTAAGGACGCAATTCTGTAGCCGTCTTTTTTAAATTGATCGGCAATGCTTTTCAATATTTCATATTTATTCTCTTTATTTGCATGAAAATACCCTAATTTATTGCAAAGTACTAATTCTGCCAGGCTGCTTGTGTTAAAATTTTTAAGTATTTCCTTGTCAAGCTTCTGCAAAAGTTTAACCGGCAGAACGACCTCCACTCCGGTAATGATTACATTCTCATTTATTATGCTTTTTGAAGCTGCTGCGTCAAAGTTGATTATCAATGTTTTGCTGTTAAGTTTAGTGCTGTTGATGCAGCCGGCATCACCCAGGTTTATTATTATGTCACAGCCTTTAAGGGCCGCCTTCGGTTCCGAGGAAAGACTAACCGATAAGCCGGTTTCATCATAAATTTGATTTATCTCATACTCAAGATCATCCTTTCTGTCGGTAAGAACTGTCATATATTTTACTATGGGTGCAAGCAGAGATAGTATCGCAGATAACTCATTGCTTTTTCCATGAATAATAGTTATATCTAAATCACCGATTTTTATACCCTTATTTGAACAAATCTCATCTAAAATTACGTTAAGGAGAGATAAATAAAGTATGTGCCCATCGAAGGAAGCATTCGAATTCCAATCGGCTTCTATGTCTTTAAGCTCATCAGACATGACTATGCAATTTATTTCATTTTCACGTGAGAAGTTATGAATGAACTCAGTAATTCTTTCTATTTCTTTTATGAGCTTTTCCTTTTCATAGGGAATATTGATGACAAACATCGATGTATTTTCATAAAGTTCAATCGATTTTGCTTCTATTGGGACAAGTTTTTGAGTGTTTTCAGTTCGCAGATCGGTTTTTGTTAATTTGGCTCTTAAAAAGTCAATCAATCTTGCTATGACATTTTTGCCAGACGCAGAATTTACTTCAATTGTGTCCGGAGGCTCTGCTTTTGAACATGTTATCAGAGCAAAATTACTCATATGGTTTTGTCCTTTACCGGCGTTGTTCTATAATAGAGGATATTAGGAACGGATAGAAATTATGCATTAAAGGAAATAATACTTATAACTTAAAAATGAGGCATTCCAATTCGAAATGCCTCATTCGGGTTAAATTTTATATCAGGATGACCTGTCATTTTCCTTCAGGATGACATCATGAGCTCCGCCTTCAATAATACTGGTTGCTGATACGAGAGATATTCTGGCATCTTTGTGGAGATTTTCTATATCCAGTGCACCGCAGGTACACATTGTTGATCTTAGCTTGCTTACGGTAAGATCCAGATTGTCTTTCAAAAGACCGGCGTATGGTACATATGAGTCTACTCCTTCTTCGAATGAGAGCTTGCCGTCGCCGCCCATATCATACCTCTGCCAGTTCCTGGCCCTGTTTGAGCCCTCTCCCCAATATTCCTTAACGAAATTACCGCCTATCTTAACCTTTCGGGTCGGGCTTTCGTCAAACCTTGCAAAGTATCTTCCCAGCATTATAAAGTTCGCTCCCATCGCCAAGGCTAAAACCATGTGATAGTCGTGAACAATTCCGCCGTCTGAACAAATAGGAATATATATGCCTGTCTGCTCGAAATATTCGTCCCTTGCCTTTGCTACCTCTATAACAGCAGTTGCCTGACCTCTTCCTATACCCTTCTGCTCTCTTGTAATACAGATTGAGCCGCCTCCGATACCGACCTTTACAAAATCAGCACCCGCCTTTACCAGGTAAAGAAAACCCTCTTTATCTACAACATTTCCTGCTCCGACTTTTACTTTCCCTTTATATTCTTTCTTGATCCATTCGATTGTATCTCCCTGCCATTCCGAATATCCGTCGGAAGAATCTATACAAAGAATGTCAACGCCTGCATCAACAAGCGCAGGTACTCTTTCCTTATAATCCCTGGTATTGATTCCCGCTCCTACAATCAGCCTTTTACTGCTGTCCAGAAGTTCAAGGGGATTCTCCTTATGACTGTCATAATCTTTTCTGAATACCATATAGACAAGGTTCTGTTTGCTGTCGATTATCGGAAGAGCATTGAGCTTGTGATCCCAGATCATGTCATTAGCTTCCTTGAGTGTGATGCCTTCCTTACCGTAGACCAGTGATGAGAATGGAGTCATGAATTCTTTAATCTTTGTGTCAAGAGGTGTACGGCTTAACCTATAGTCCCTGCTTGTAACTATTCCGAGCAATTTGCCTGTAGGTGTCCCGTTTTCGGTGATTGCAATCGTGGAGTGCCCAGTTTTCTCCTTAAGGTCCAGTACATCTTTAAGAGTGTCATCAGGCTTCAGATTGGAATCGCTTACTACATATCCTGCCTTGTACTTCTTTACTTTCCGTACCATTTCTGCTTGCTGTTCTATTGCCTGTGACTGATATATGAATGATATTCCGCCGCATCTTGCCAAGGCTATAGCCATGTTGTGGTCAGAAACCGACTGCATTATGGCTGATGCAAAAGGCAGGTTTATTTCCAGCGGAGATTTCTCACCTTGCTTGAATTTGACAATTGGTGTTTTAAGTGAAACATTTGCCGGTGTACAATCTTTTCTCGTTAAGTTAGGAATCAGCAAATATTCGTTAAACGTTCTGGAAGGTTCATTATAAAAATATGCCAACCAATATCTCCTCCTCTTTCTTTTAGTCCCATTAAATTTATAGAACATTTTATACTATTAGGCTGGATGTGTCAAATAAATTTGGCAAACAGAATATTTTATTTGTAAGCATACTTTTTACTCTTGTTGTCATTAAGCCATTGCTGATAGCTGCCTATATCCTTGAGGTTTTTTTTCAGAACATCCCAGATTTCAGCTGTTTCAAAGCCCTTTCTCCATGAGCACGCTCCCGCAAGGCCGTATTTTTGCACCAGTGATGATTTTATGTTGATGGAGTTGCTGTCTTCAACCCATATTCTGTGAACTTTGCCGTTGTCACTGAACTCTGCGTAGAATAAGCCCATTTTCTCATTCCATACAGTCTTCGCATTATTCTCATCAATAATTTCTTGCTCCATTTCCATAGTCAATGTTCTTGCCGGACGGGAGACAGTCACGTTTCCCTGACTATCCTTGCTCTCTATCCATTCCCGGGAGTAGAAAGGAAGTCCTAATAACAGCTTTTCCTTCGGGACAAGCTCAAGTACTTTCTTAAGGTTGTCTTCAACCCAGCCGATTTCCGCTACCGGACCCGCTACGGGGCTTGTGCTCCAGTATTGGTCATAAGCCATCAACATTACATAGTCCACTACTTGTCCAAGCTCCGCACGGTCATAACACTTTGACCAGTTATCGCTCCCGTCAGGTATTGTTACATCGATGGATACGACAAGCCCCTGCTCCTTAAGCAGAGGGGTAATCTCCCTGACAAACTGTGTTAGAGCACCTTTATCGGACTTTTTAATGTTTTCAAAGTCAATATTGATTCCGTCCAGGTTATAAAGCGCTGCATATGCAAGCAGCTGCCTGATAATGTTATCCCGGGAATCTGTATTATTCAGAAATTCGCTTGTCATATCGGGGTCAGTTGAATCGTTATTTATCATGGCCCAAACCTTCAAGCCCTTGGCATGTACAGTTTGAACGTACTCAGCACTTGCTCTATTCCTGATTTCACCTTTCGCATTTTCAACAGCAAACCATGTAGGAGAAACAACATCAAGCCCTTTGGCATCATCTAAAACAGGCTTGCAGGACCTTGTCCGGGAAAAGTAATCCCAAACCATATTAATCTTACCCTTTGAAGGTTTCCAAGCCGGTTCTTTATTCACGTCCGGAGCAGGCTCGTTTTTAATTTCCCTTTCTTGAGTAATATATCTTTTCTCTATATAGCCGATTACTCCATCCGGTGTTCTTACCCTGCACCACTTGCCATTGCCGCTGTATATTATAACATTGATGCCTTTTGCAGCTTCAGCCTGCTCATATTTTTTCACAATCGGATGCTGCCGGGACATCCCGTTTCTTATTTTAAGGCTGGAGCCTGTGATAGTTCCCGCCTTTTTTGTTCTATTGATGTAATCTATAATAATTACATTATTTTCTTTATTATAATTGATCTTAATGTTGTATAGCCCGCTCAGGAATTGTATCGGTACATATACTGTATTCCGGCTTATTGACACAGGTATGTTAAGGGTTACCGGCTTATTGTTGACCAGGGCATTAAGGCTGTCGGTTTTCATTCTTATAACCTTGTTTTTTGTTGTGACAGACAATTTTTGCAGTTTCCCGTCCCAGAAAATATATGGATCGAAATATTCCTTTACGATGTCAAAAGGCAGCAGTATCTCATCATTAACCATCTGAACAGGCTGTCTGGTATTTATGACCTTTCCCTCAATAACAATATTAAGTTTTCCTTCGTCGAAAGCGGGCACTACCTTGTTATTAGGCATGGAAGAGATATAATATATGATTCCTGCCGCAGCAAAAGTCAATGTAATTGCTGCAAGCAGTATAAAGAATTTTTTCATTTTTCCCCCGTATCAAATCAGTAAGGCCTCATATGGATTGGCTCAGGGATATCCTTGTACATACAGTCTGTACAAGCTTGTCTCCCTGTAATTTATTTCCACACTGCCATATTACGGCAAAAGGGCGTATATATTAATACGCCCTTCTGTCCTATTTATTTGTTCAATTTCGCTATAAGTATCCCACATTTAGATCATTTAAATGAATACCTTCCTGGGTATAAATGTTTTAAAGCCCGAAAGCATTCGTCCATCCGGCTCGAAAAGGAGAAGAGTTTTCTGCCCTTTATGGTTCAAGGTCGCAAAATATACATCCGGTGAGTTCATTGAACTTACCAGTATAATCTTATTTTTAATCGCTTTGATCTCCTCGGTATACATATCGCTGTCTTTTTTAGCTACAATGTCAAAATTCTTGCAACTGGTACTGAACATCCTTTTTCTTCTCTTTTGAGCTATTATCCTGTCTATATCCAATTCACCGTTTGTATAAATATATTCAAACTCAATATTTTTCGATGTTGCAAGATAATATGCCCCGAATATTGCTCCTACAGCCAGCAGAAGCCCAAACGAACCGGCTATGAGGAAAAAGAACAAGGCCAATATTATGCCTAATGTCATAATCCCTGCAACAAAAATGCGTTCACCGATTGTTTTATTTTTTTTGACCATCTTTTCTATAAAAATGTCCATTACTTTCCCCCTTAAAGATATTTAATAATTTCTCTTTCGAATTCGTCATAAATCAAAGGTTTGCAAAGCAATATAATATTATCGGGCAATTGCCTGATATTTCGTCCTCTTTCTTAAGATAATCTATAGGAAGTAAAATGGCAATATATATTTGAGGAAAAATAATTAAAAATGGATAGCTTGGTATAAAATCAAATGAAGTCCATGCTGATTCTATTTTATACCCAAAATTTCTTTATGTGAAGTAAAAAATGCTGGAAAGAACAATATTTAAAAGGGCTCATTTGTAATGAGCCCTTTTTTATATCTTAACTTGTAAATTTCTATTAATACATTCCGCCCATTCCGCCAGGCATTCCTGCAGGTGCAGGAGCTTCTTTTTCCGGAATATCGGCTACTATGCTCTCGGTAGTCAGAACCATGGATGCAACAGATGCTGCATTCTGCAGAGCAGATCTGGTTACCTTTGCAGGATCTACAATACCTTTTTCGATCATGTTGATGTACTTTTCGTTCAATGCATCAAATCCGACTCCAACTTCGCTGTTTTTAATTTTTTCAACGATTACGGAACCCTCAAGACCCGCATTTGCAGCAATTTGTCTTACCGGTTCTTCAAGAGATTTAACAATGATCTGAACACCTGTCTTCTCATCACCGGAAGTATTTTCAAGCAATTTTGCAACCTTTGGTATAACATTGATAAGAGCAGTACCGCCGCCGGAAACTATGCCCTCTTCAACTGCTGCCTTAGTAGCTGCAAGAGCGTCTTCAATCCTCAATTTCTTTTCCTTCATTTCAGTTTCAGTTGCTGCACCTACTTGAATAACAGCAACTCCGCCTGAAAGCTTAGCAAGTCTTTCCTGGAGCTTTTCTCTGTCAAAGTCCGATGTAGTTTCTTCAATCTGAGCCTTGATTGATGCAATTCTCTTCTTGATGTCCTCAGTATTGCCTGCTCCGTCTACTAATATTGTATTTTCCTTCTGAATCTTGATCTGTCTTGCCTTACCAAGCTGTTCTATCTTAGTTTCCTTAAGATCCAAACCAAGTTCTTCTGTTATAACTTCACCGCCGGTGAGTATTGCTATATCCTGGAGCATAGCCTTTCTTCTGTCACCGAAGCCCGGGGCCTTAACTGCAACGCAGGTGAAGGTTCCTCTCAATTTGTTTACGATCAAGGTTGCGAGAGCTTCGCCTTCTACATCCTCAGCAATTATAACAAGCTTCTTTCCCTGCTGTACAATCTGTTCGAGAAGCGGTAATATATCCTGAATATTTGTAAGCTTCTTGTCAGTGATCAATATATATGGATCGTCAAGAACTGCTTCCATCTTTTCAGTGTCAGTAACCATGTATGCTGAAACATATCCTCTGTCGAACTGCATACCTTCAACTACTTCGAGGTTTGTTCCCATTGTCTTTGATTCTTCAACAGTTATAACACCGTCATTAGTTACCTTTTCCATAGCATCTGCTATAAGGTTTCCGATTACCTCATCGTTAGCTGAAATTGAAGCAACTCTTTGTATGTCTTCTTTTCCTTTTACTTTCTGGCTTATTTCCTTAATTCCTTCTACTGCAGCATCAACTGCTTTTGCTATACCTTTTTTAACGATCATCGGGTTTGCTCCGGCTGCTACATTTTTCAATCCTTCGCGGATTATTGCCTGAGCAAGAAGTGTAGCTGTAGTAGTACCGTCTCCTGCTACATCATTGGTTTTTGTAGCTACTTCCTTTACAAGCTGAGCACCCATATTTTCAAACTTGTCTTCAAGTTCTACTTCTTTAGCAATTGTAACACCATCGTTTGTGATCAATGGTGAACCGAATTTTTTATCAAGAACAACGTTTCTTCCTTTTGGTCCAAGTGTAATCTTAACTGTATCAGCTAATTGGTTTACACCGCTTTCGAGTGCACGTCTGGCTTCTTCACCGAATTTAATTTCCTTTGCCATTCTCTTATCCTCCTACATACATTAATTAGTAATAATAATTAATAATTGATGACAAAAAAGGTCTTTAACCTAAATCTTTAATTATTAATTGTTAATTGTTTTACTCCACTACCGCAAGAATGTCACTCTGCTTTAGTATTGTGTATTCCTGGCCATCGAACTTTACTTCAGTTCCGGCATATTTGCTCATAAGTACTTTGTCCCCAACCTTGACTTCCATCTTGACTTCTTTTCCGTCAACGACTGTTCCAGGGCCAACCGCAACTATTTCAGCCACCTGTGGCTTTTCTTTTGCAGATCCCGGAAGGACAATTCCGCTCTTTGTAGTTTCTTCGCTTTCCAACATTTTTACAACAACTCTGTCACCTAAAGGTTTTATTTTCATAAAGCTACCTCCTCTTTATTATTTGCACTTTTTATTAGCACTCACTCTTACCGAGTGCTAATTACATTAATAATATAATATATTAACCAATTTATAAGCAAATATGTGATTATTTCAAATTAATTTGATATTGGCGAATAACAGGTGTTTTTCATCAACCGCTTAGCAAATTCACCCTTTTTCTCAGGTTTTCTTCTGTTTTGAAATATAAAAGTAAAAGGATAGGCAAAAGGCCTATCCCTACCAATCAATTTTTGAATATAAATTACATTCCAAGATTCTTAAGCTTGCTGTATAATGACGACGGTGAAATTCTATATTTTTTAGCCAGGCTCTTTTTTGACACCTTTATAAGGTGCATGCTGCAATATATGTATTCCAGCGCAGCCGCCCAGGTTTCAGACTTTCTGATTACCGGTTCGTTACCGCTGTCCGCATTTTTAACAAAGCGTTTTAATATCTCTTTAAGTTCATTCTTATAGTCGGATTTATATGCAAACTCCCTGTTTCTCAATGCACATTCGATCACAAGGTCCCATTCTCTTTTCCATCCGCTCTGCACAGGACTTATTTCATAAGATGTATCTATTGTTTTATCGTAGGCCTGCAGGTAAAAAATAATTTCATGGGCTTCTTCGGCAAACTGACCTTCCGGGTCTACAGATATGTATTTTTTAAAATATTCTACAGCCTTTTTGATATTACCCTTTTCAAAATAATTGCATCCAATGCAGAAATAGCATTCATAAAATTCAGGGTCTATACTGGCCAGAATCATCTTGAGGACTTTATTGGATTTATCTGTTTCCTTAAGTTCAGCAAGCACGCATGCATAATTGAACTGGTAATCCGGGTTTAGCGGATTTAATGCTATCGCGCTTGAAATAAATTTTAAAGCTTTTTCAAAAGACTTCTTATTCGCATGCTTCATCCCAAGCTTGAAAAAAAACTCGGGATCCTGCCTCAGCATTGTTATGTCTTTGGCATTTCCTTTCATAAATTTCACCTCAATTTTGTGTGATTATCTTTGGTAAAATAACTTTAAACAGATTTTGCGAGCCTATGTTAAGGAATTTGACCTCACCTATGTCCTTAAATGAGTCCTTAATTCTGGTCATACCTATTCCTGACTTCATAAACCTCTTTTTAGTGTCCAAGGTGAGCAATCTCTGATAAAGCCAGGAATTTCTCCTGTCGGGATTGTTCTCCTTAATGTACTTATATATGCTGTTGCCGGACATTAAAGCCCCAGGATTGCTGATTTCTATATTTTTTTCTCCAATGGTTACTGTAATTCCTCTTGATACATCCAGGTAATCCCTGTGAACCAAGGCATTTGCCACCGCTTCCGAGACTGCCCCAATGGGGTATCCCTCGTCAGGGATCTTCTCTTTCAGATAATCGGTGACATCATCCAGCATTTTCAATATATTCCCGTAAAAGCATACCGCTTCTTCCCCGTTTATTGCCTTGACATATACATGGGGAAGGTAAAGGGAAGGATTATTGCCGAAAAGAAGAAGTCCCCCTATAGTTGGGTGATATTCGTCGTCTTCAGCTTTTTTGCTGACTATCCCCATTGCCTCCAACAATACTTCACTCGGGTTGTCGCTGAATACATTAAGGTTTTGAAAATACTGCCTGATCATTCCGTAATCAAGTTCACTTATATCTACAGACTTAAGCATGACTGTTTCGTAAGTCATAAGGCCGTTTTCCTGAAATAGGTTTGCCAGTTCTCCCCTTCGTGCAGTATCCGTAGTTGAACCTCTTCTGATGTAAAATGCACCGTTATTGATCATTTGGTGAGGCTGCTGGCTGCTTCTAAAGATAGTGAGAACAGCTACCTTTTTACATTCCAGCTCGATAAAATCGATTGAAATAGGTATAGGCGGATCACACCGGTTATAAATTATCTGTTGGATCTGCTCTTCCTTAAAGGCCGTAGTATCCACTCCGAGAATTTTCTTGGTCTTATCCTCAATGCCAAAGATTATATAGCCCCTTCCACCCCTGGAATTGGCAATAGCAATTACATCCTTTGTCAATTCTTTTTTTTCACTTTCGGTGATTAAACATAAAGAAGCCTTGAAATCAAGCTTGGGGCCTTCTTCCTGCCTTAGCAGCTGCTTGAGTTTATACTTATCCAAAGCAAACCTCCAATAAGAAATCGCACAAATTATTTTCAACTTATACTGTTACGAATACCGGAGCCCTGCACAATAAAAGCAGTCTGGAATTCTACGTGCGCTATAATGCGGCGCTTGCATACTTACCGGACTGCCGATTTAATTGTCAATTTACATTTTTATCTTCTGCCTTTTAGTTCATCATATATATCGTCAAGTTTTACTCCTCTCTCAACCATTAAAACGAAAATATGATAAAAAAGATCGGAAATTTCATATCTTATTTCATCTTTTGCCTTATTTTTTGCCGCGATTATAACTTCCGCAGACTCTTCTCCGACCTTTTTCAGTATTTTATCCAAACCCTTTTCAAAGAGATAATTTGTATATGATCCTTCTTTTGGGTTTATTGTCCTGTCTACGATGACATTATATACTTCCTGCAATATTTTTGATTTATCTTCACAAATTTCTGCTTCGTCAGACGTTTTTGAGGATACTTCAACAAGAGCATCATTTTTAAGTTCCCTGAAGAAGCATGAACAATGTCCCGTATGGCAGGCTGCTTCTTTCTGTTCAACCTTCAGGAGGATTGTATCGCCGTCACAGTCAAGGCTCAATGATTTAACTGTCTGAAAGTGCCCGGAGGTCTCCCCTTTCAGCCAGAGCTTCTTTCTGCTGCGGCTCCAGTAAGTAGCCAGTCCGCTTTCCAGAGTCTTTTCAAGGGCTTCCCTATTCATATAGGCTACCATCAGCACCTCATTTGACATGTAATCCTGAGTAACAACAGGTATCAGTCCATTTTCATCAAATTTGACTTCCTTTAAAAAATCATTCATTTCAACTACTCCCTTATATTAATAAAATTGATTCCTTTTTTAATTTCTGACCTCAATTCCTCTTTCAGAAAGATATTTTTTAAGATCTCTTATCTCCATCTCTCTATAATGGAAAAGAGATGCTGCAAGTACCGCATCTGCCTTACCCTCTTTCAGAGCATCGTAAAAGTGCTCCAGCGTACCTGCCCCGCCCGACGCAATGACAGGTATTTTCACGCTTTCAGATACCTGCCTTGTAAGCTCTATGTCGTAACCGTTCTTGGTACCGTCGCAATCCATACTTGTCAAAAGTATTTCACCGGCTCCCAGCTTCTCTGCCCGGACAGCCCACTCAACAGCATCATTTCCGGTATTAATCCTGCCGCCGTTTAAGTAAACCTCCCAGCCTGATCCGTCAGCCTTCCTTTTTGCGTCTATTGCTACGACAACACATTGGCTTCCGAAACGGCAGGCTGCTTCAGAAATAAGCTCCGGCCTTTTCAGCGCTGCTGAATTTACGGAAATCTTATCCGCACCGGCTTTTAATATCTCCCTGAAGTCTTCTACCGTTCTGATTCCGCCGCCGACAGTAAACGGTATAAAAACCTGTTCTGCCACCCTGCTTACTACGTCAAGCATTATGCTTCTTGCATCATGGGACGCGGTGATATCCAGAAATGTAAGTTCATCCGCTCCGGCCTTATCGTATATTGCGGCAATCTCCACGGGATCTCCTGCATCCCTTATGTTCACAAAATTAACACCTTTAACAACCCGGCCTGCGTGTACGTCGAGACAGGGAATTATACGTTTTGTCAGCATATTTATTTACCCCCTAACTCACCCCTTGCCCCTCTCTTTCAAAAAAGAGGGGGTACAGCAACAATTTCTCCCCTTCTATAACTTAAAAGAAAAGGGATTGGATGAGTTTACTATTTTTCTATTTTGCAGCTTCTATGGCTTCCTTCAAGTCAATTGCACCTGTATATAGCGCCTTTCCTATGATGGCACCGGGCATTCCTATATCCTTAAGGTTTTTGACGTCCTGAAGGGTGCTTACCCCTCCCGATGCAATAACCTCAATGTTGACAGCTTTCACCATCTCCTCCATTGCTTTCAGGTTTGGCCCTTTCATCATGCCGTCTCTTGATATGTCAGTATAAATGATGGTCTTGGCACCAAGCTCCTCCATCTTTTTTGCAAAGCCGACAGCTGTGAATTCACTTTTTTTTGCCCATCCTTCAATAGCTACAATTCCGTCTCTTGCATCTATACCTATAACAACATTATTTTCAAAGGTTCTTAATGCATTTTTAACAAGCTGGGGATCCCTCACTGCCGATGTCCCAAGAATCACCCGTTGTATGCCCTTGCATAATGCAAGTTCAATCATCTCTATTGTTCTGATTCCGCCGCCCACCTGAACGGGTATTCCAAGATTGACAGCCATTTCGCTTATCACGTCAATATTGCGCGGCTCGCCTTCCCGCGCCCCATCGAGATCAACTATGTGAAGGTATTCGGCGCCCGTCTTTTCCCATTTGAATGCCATATCTACCGGGTTGTCGGAATATACAGTAACATCATCAAACTGACCTTGAACCAACCTCACACACCTGCCGTCCTTAACGTCTATGGCTGGGTAAATTCTCATACATTTCGCTCCTTTAATTCTTAATAATATTTAGCTTTATACGATACTCACAAAATTACGCAGCATAGAAAGCCCGACCTTGCCGCTTTTTTCAGGATGGAATTGAGTCGCATAGAGGTTTCCTTTATTTACTGCGACATCAAACTCAATACCGTAATCTGTAGTTGCGGCAACTATGGTCCTATCCTCAGCTGTCAGGTAATATGAGTGGACAAAATAAACATAAGGATTTGAAGGAAGGTTTTGAAACAGCGTACAGTTACTGCCTGTTTTGAGACTGTTCCAGCCCATATGCGGAACCTTAAGGTTCATATCGGCAGGGAGCTGTTTTATTGAACCCTTCAGTATACCAAGTCCTTTAGTCTTCCCATTGCCTTCCTCGCTGTAATCGAACAACAGCTGCATTCCCAGGCAAATGCCCAAAAACGGCTTATTGCCCTCAATGGTTTCTTTAACAACATCTATCATGCCTGCTTTGTCAAGACGGTCCATAGCCTCTTCAAATGCACCGACACCCGGAAGCACAACTGCATCCGCTTTAAGTATCTCTCTTTTATCTGAAGAAATGTTTGCTTCAGCCCCAATGAAATGGAACGCCTTTTCAACGCTTCTTAAATTTCCAACACCATAATCTATTATAGCAATCATAGGTTAACCCCTTAAATTAGCTTCTTTCCTGTAAGTCTTTCATAAGCCTCAATATATTTCTGTTCAGTCTTTTTAACTACATCTTCAGGCAAAACCGGAGCCGGCGGTTTTTTATCCCACTTGATCTCTTCAAGGTACTCTCTGACAAATTGCTTGTCAAAGCTTTTCTGTGCCTTTCCTACTTCATAGTCGGCTGCATCCCAGAATCTTGAGGAATCGGGGGTAAACATTTCATCCCCTATTACAAGCTCACCGTCAAGTATTCCAAATTCAAACTTGGTATCTGCAAGAATAAGGCCCTTGCTTTCCGCATGTTTGCTGGCTTTATTATAAAGCGCTATGCTTGTATCCCTGAGTTTTTGCGCAAGTTCTGTACCTATCCTGCTGCAAAGCACTTCATAGCTTACGTTTTCATCATGTCCTTCATTTGCCTTTGTTGAAGGGGTGAAAATCGGTTCAGGAAGACGTTCAGCCTGCCTCAGTCCCTGTGGCAGCTTAAGGCCGCAAATACCTCCGGTTTTCTGATAATCCTTAAGTCCCGAACCTTCAAGGTAGCCTCTTACTATACATTCGGCTTCAACCATTTCTATTTTCTTAACAAGCATGGATCTCCCCTGAAGTTCCTCTTTAAACTTTGAAAGCCCTTCCGGGTAAGTGCTTACGTCAGTGGAAACAACATGATTGCCGATAATGTCTTTGGTATAGTCGAACCAAAAATCAGATATGCTGTTCAATACCTTTCCCTTATTGGGAATAAGGTTCGGAAAAATCACATCGAATGCAGATATTCTGTCCGTAACTACTATCAACAGCTTATCCCCAAGGTCATATACGTTTCTTACCTTTCCTTTGATATGTAAAGGAAGTTTAATAAAATCGGTATCGTTAATTAACATTATTGCATACACTCCTTTATAATTATTATATATATTAAAAATTTATGTTTCACATCGCTACTAACTACAGGCTTCCCTTTGTGGACATAACTCCTTCGATTCTTGAATCCGTTCGGGTAGCCTCGTCAAGGGCCCTTCCGAAAGCTTTGAAAACAGCTTCTATAATATGATGATTATTGCTGCCGTAAAACACTTTTATATGCAGGTTTATGCCCGCATTAAAGGCTACCGCTCTGAAAAATTCCTCAACAAGCTCAGTATCCATATCCCCAACCTTGTCTGAAGTCAATTTAACATCATAGACCAGAAATGGCCTTCCGCTGAGGTCAAGAACAACCATTGCAAGAGACTCATCCATCGGAACATGGGAACAACCGTACCTCTTGATGGATTTCTTATCTCCAAGAGCCTGCTTAATTGCCTGTCCCAAAACGATGCCAACATCCTCTACCGTATGATGCCCATCCACTTCAAGATCTCCGTCTGCTTTCAGTGTCAAATCAAACAGGCCGTGCTTCGTAAAAAGGGTAAGCATATGATCCAAAAAGCCAATACCGGTTGCAATTTGGGTTTGCCCTGATCCGTCTATGCATAGGTTCAGAGAAATATCCGTTTCATTAGTCTTTCTTTTTATTTCTGCCTTTCTATCCATACCAAACCTCCATATGTATCTATGCGATATATCCTACCCAGCTTATGAGCAACTATATTATAACAGATTGACCGGTAGGTCTGCCATATTAATTAGATAAGTTGAAAATAATTTATGTAGGATATTGTAGCTTAAACTGTAATTTCTTTAATTGCTTTTATGAAACTCTCCATTTCTTCATCAGTCCCGATGCTAACCCTTAAATAATTGTCTATTCTCGGCTTTTTAAAATATCTTACCAGAATTCCTTTCTCCTTAAGCATCGAGTAAATTAATTCTGCTTTAACCGAAGGATGGGTGATAAACACAAAATTTGCTTTGGAATCTATTACCGAGAAGCCTATTTCTTTAAGTCTTAATATTGTGGTTTCCCTTGTATTAATAACCTTTTGCGTTACTTCCTTAAAATATTCTTCGTCCTTAATTGCCTCTATTGCACCTGCAAGAGCCAAGCGGTCAACAGTATATGAATTAAAGCTGTTTTTTATCCTGTTGATTCCTTCTATAAGCTCCACATTTCCAAGTGCGAACCCGATTCTTAAGCCTGCAAGGCAGCGGGATTTGGAAAGTGTCTGTATAACCAGAAGGTTCGGATATTTGTCAATGAGACAAACCGCCGATTCACCGCCGAAATCAATATAAGCCTCGTCGATGATAACCACCTGTTCCATATTGTTTTTCAATATTCTTTCTATTTCCTCCAGAGCCATGAATTTGGCAGTGGGTGCTTTTGGATTGGAAATTATGATGCCGCCATTGTCCTTCAGAAAAGCTTCTACAGGTATGTTAAACTCTTCGTCCAATGGCACCGGTACATAGTCTATACCAAAAAGTTTGGAATAGACGGGATAGAAGCTGTATGTAATGTCAGGAAAAAGTATAGGTTTTTTGGAAGTAAAAAATGCCATATAGGAAAATGCAAGAACCTCGTCTGAGCCGTTTCCTACAAAAACCTGTTCTTTTTTCAGCCCGGAGCTTTGGGCAATAGCTTCTCTCAACTTGTCGCATTCCGGATCAGGATACAGCCTTAGGTCTTCATTTGCAGCCTTTCTTATAGCTTCGATCACCTTTGGCGATGGCGGGTATGGACTTTCATTCGTATTCAGCTTAATGTATTTTTTATCCTGGGGCTGTTCGCCCGGAACATAAGGATCAATCTTTTTTGCGATTTCACTCCAATATTTACTCATAATATAATTCCCTTCCTAATTTACAAAAACATCAGTGCAAATCACTTTTAAACTTATCCCTCTTATTTCTTATAAACGAGGGTGAAATATAGCTCCCTTCTTTTTAAAGAGAAGGGCTGGGGATGAGTTACTCGAATCTCACTTTTATTGCATTTGCATGGGCGTCAAGGCCTTCTGCTTCGGCGAAAAGGATTACGTCATCCTTTACCCCCTGTAAAGCCTTTCTTGTATATGAAATGACACTTGATTTCTTAATAAAATCACCGACATTCAACGGAGAGAAAAATCTTGCTGTTCCGCTGGTGGGAAGTACATGGTTTGGCCCGGCGAAGTAGTCTCCAAGAGGCTCAGATGCATAGTGCCCCAGGAAAATTGCCCCGGCATTCTTCACGCTGTCCAAAAGTGCAAGCGGTTCCTCAACACACAGTTCAAGATGCTCAGGTGCAATGTTGTTTATAATTTCTACCGCTTTATCAAGATCGTCCGTAATGACAATTGCACTGTTATTGTCTATCGACTGCCTTATAATATCCTTTCTTGTAAGGTAACCGATTTGTCTTTCCAATTCCGTCTGTACTTCCCCTGCAAGCTTTTCAGACGTTGTGACAAGAATCGCAGATGCAAGTATATCATGTTCGGCCTGTGACAAAAGATCTGCGGCCAGATATTTCGGATTTGCCGATGCGTCGGCAATAATGGATATTTCACTTGGGCCCGCAATTGCATCTATGTCGCAATAGCCGTATACCATCTTTTTAGCCATTGCTACATATGCATTCCCGGGTCCGACAATTTTATCGACCTTTGGAACAGTTTCGGTTCCGAATGCAAGCGCAGCAACAGCTTGAGCACCGCCAATACAGTATATTTCATCCACTCCCGCTTCTTTTGCCGCTACAAGTATTGCAGGATTCACGCCTTCACTCTTCGGAGGCGTAACCATTATAACCCTTTTGACACCGGCCACCTTTGCCGGAACAACATTCATAAGCACTGAGGACGGATAAGCGGCAGTCCCTCCCGGAACATACACCCCTACCACCTCAAGAGGCCGATATAATTGTCCCAGCAGAACACCGTTATTTCCTGTGGTAAACCATGAATTTTCCTTTTGTTTCCCATGAAAGTCTTCTATATTGCTTTTTGCACGCCTTATAACATCAATAAGCTTTTTATCCACCTTAGCATATGCACTGCTTATTTCTTCATCTGAAACCTTTATTTTATCCTTTCCGAGTTCAACCTTATCAAACTTGGCTGTATATTCAATTAAAGCTTTATCTCCATTTGCTTTAACGTTATTTACAACGTCCTCAACCCTCCTGAAAATATCCCCAAGCTCCATTTGACTTCTTTGGGAGAGCTTTTTGAACAACCCGTCTATATTGTCTTTTCTTGCATCAAATATATCAATCATTCTGATCTCTCCCCTTTTCAAGCTGTTTTCTGAAGCCTTCAATTATTTTATTAATCCTGTCGCTCTCCATTTTCATGCTTACCCTGTTCACAACAAGCCTTGCACTTATGTCGGCAATCGTGTCCAGCACCACAAGTCCGTTCTCCTTAAGCGTCCTCCCGCTTTCAACAAGATCCACGATGACTTCCGAAAGCCCTACCAGCGGGGCAAGCTCTACTGAACCATTCAGCTTTATCACTTCTATGCTTTCTCTCTTTTTATGTTCAAAATAATCCCTTGCTATACGGGGATATTTGGTTGCCACCCTTTTGTTATTCAATTGATCCAGCTTTCCTTGAAGCTCCACCGGTCCGGCCACAACCATTCTGCAAGCGGCAAATCCCAAGTCCAGAACCTCATAAAGATGCCTTCCTTCTTCCAGCAGGGTGTCCCTTCCGACGATTCCCAGATCCGCCGCTCCATATTCAACATATGTGGGAACATCACTTGGCTTTGCAAGAAAAAATTTGATTTTGTTCTTTTCATCCGAAAGAATTAATTTTCTGGAAGAGCCCTTAAGCTCCGAACAATCTATTCCCACTGATTCAAACAAATCTATTGACAATTCTGCCAGCCTTCCTTTGGAAAGGGCTACGGTAAGATATCTCATGTTATTCCTCCACATTATTATTTAAACCTCTGCAGGGGATTACTGTTTGTTAAGCAGTTCCTCCATGCTCGTAAATACTGCGTCTCCGGTTCGCAGGTCATGTATCTCTATGTTGTTCGCATCGGCTACGAGTATTATCCCTCCGATGTTTTTGCTCTTCGCATATTCACTTATTTCTTCCAGACTGCCCCTTGTGATGTCCATTTCAATTGACAATCCTTGTTTTCTTAACTCTTCACAGACGGTAAACGCAGTCTTCCTGCCGCCATAGCTGTATAAAACAAGCGTATCTATTCCCGGCTTTTCCAAAGGAACCTTCTGCCTTTCCAATGCGGTCATAACCATGTTTACACCCAACGAAAAACCGGTAGCCGGACAAGCTTTCCCGAATTTCTCTACAAGGTTGTCATATCTTCCCCCGCTTAATATCGGAAACCCTACGCCATAAGTAAACCCACGGAAGATTATGCCGGTGTAATAGTTAAGATTCTGCACCATACCGAGATCAATTGATACATACTTCTCAAGCCCGTAATCCGTTATGATTTCAAGTATCTGATTAAGATTCTCCAAAGCAGCAAGTGATCTTTCGTTATTAGTTATTTTTTTAACCTTTTCTATAACATCTGTCGAGCCAAATAGCCCCGGAAGGCTGTAAATCAATTCCTTAAGGTTCTTGCTTATATTGTGCTGCTCTACCAGTTCTTCAATCCCAAGAAAATCCTTTTTGTCTATAAGAACTCTCATTTGCTCGACATCTGCTTCTGAAAGACCTGTCTCCTCCATAAGCCCCTTAAAGAAATCAACCTGCCCTATATCTATCTGAAAGTTTTCCAAACCGCAGGCCCTAACCGAATTAATAGCAGATACAATCACTTCAGCATCAGCTTCAGGTGTGTTTGCACCAAGTATCTCAACCCCTGCCTGGGTGAATTCCTTCTGTTTTCCGCCGCCAAGTTCGTTATACTTAAACGTATTTCCCATATAAAAGATTTTCAGCGGATAAATTGCCTCTCTGTATTTAGTTGCCGCAATCCTTGCAACAGGTATTGTGATTTCAGGCCTTAGAACAAGTATACGCCCTTGCTGGTCATAAAACTTGAACATTGTTTCCTGCGGAGTAAGATCAGTTTCCGCCGAAAAAGTATCATAGAACTCAAGTGTAGGGGATTCTATCTCGAAATAAGCGCACTCCCTGAAGTATTTTCGCACCCGTTCCTCAATATTTCTTTTTGCATAGCATTCTTCAAACAATATATCCTGTACACCCTCCGGGGTATATATCTTCCACTTGGACACAAAATGCACCTCGCTTGTACTTTATTTGTTTAACACTTTATCACGCTAAATCAATAAACTATCGAATAAATTAATTATAATTTCAATTATATCTTTTGTCAATCTACATTTTAGCAATTGATTTCATGCCCTAAGGCAAGCTTTAAAAAAACCTCCGGCAGTTTCCTGTCAGAGGTTATAGCTTACTTAGCTTTGGATTTTTCAACTGCTGCCCCAATGAATCCTTTGAATAACGGGTGCGCTCTATTGGGCCTTGATTTAAATTCAGGGTGGAATTGGACTCCTATAAACCAAGGGTGGTCTTTAAGTTCGACCATTTCAACAAGTTTGCCGCTGGGAGAAAGGCCGGAAAGCACCAATCCCTTCTCTTCAATAGCTTCCCTGAACTCGTTGTTAACCTCGTACCTGTGCCTGTGTCTTTCATAAATCAGCTCTTCCTTATAAATATCGGAAACCTTGGTGTTTTCTTTTATTTTGCATGGATAGAGTCCCAATCTCATAGTTCCGCCCTTTTCGTCAATATCCCTCTGCTCAGGCATAAGGTCTATTACAGGGTATTTGGCATCCTGATCGAATTCCGAACTGTGAGCTCCCTCGAAGCCAACTATATTCCTTGCAAACTCTATAACAGCCATCTGCATTCCAAGGCATATTCCAAAGTAAGGGATCTTGTTCTCACGGGCATATTGCACAGCAAGTATCTTACCCTCTATTCCCCTGTCTCCAAAACCTCCCGGAACAAGGATGCCATCTGCCTTCATCAGGTGGTTCTTAATGTTTTCAGCATCAATATACTCTGAATTGACCCATTTAATCTTTACATCGACATTATTGGCAATACCGCCATGTTTCAGAGATTCTACAATACTTAAATAAGCATCATGGAGCTCGACATATTTCCCTACAAGGCAAATCGTAACGGAATCTGTAAGATTTTTTTGCTTATCTACCATCTCCTGCCACTCAGCCAGATCAGGCTCTTTGCAGCTCAGGTTCAAACGTTTGCATGTAATATCAGCCAAACCTTCCTTTTCAAGCATCAGAGGAACTTCATACAGTATCTCTGCATCAAGGTTCTGTATTATACAGTCTCCCTGGAGATTGCAGAACAAACCTATTTTATCTTTCATATCCTTCGAAAGGTGCTTTTCGGTCCTGCACACTATCACATCAGGCTGTATTCCTATACTCCTCAATTCCTTGACGCTGTGCTGTGTCGGCTTCGTTTTCAATTCTCCTGATTTTCCGAGGTATGGAACAAGGGTAACGTGAATGTACATTACATTTTCACGGCCCACCTCAGTTGAAACCTGCCTTATTGCCTCAAGAAACGGCAGACTTTCAATGTCTCCGACCGTGCCGCCTACTTCTGTAATAACTACATCGGTACGATCAGACTTTCCTACCCTGTATATTCTTTCCTTAATTTCATTTGTTATATGAGGAATGACCTGAACTGTGCCACCCAGGAAATCCCCTTTTCTCTCTTTATTAATTACAGACCAGTATATTTTTCCTGTTGTAACATTGCTGTTTTTACTGAGATTCTCATCTATAAACCTTTCATAGTGGCCTAAGTCGAGATCTGTTTCAGCTCCGTCATCGGTGACGAACACTTCACCGTGCTGATATGGACTCATTGTTCCGGGATCAACATTGATGTACGGATCGAATTTCTGTATTGTAACCCTCAAACCTCTCAGCTTCAATAGTCTTCCAAGAGAAGCTGCGGTTATACCCTTTCCAAGTCCGGATACAACACCACCGGTTACAAATATGTACTTTACTGGCATGACAAAATTCCTCCCAAGAATATTTTAAGTAATATTTATAAAAAATATTTAGCTTATAAAATAATTAAAGCCATCTTAGTCTTATAACCAAAAAATCGGTTTTTTTTTTGGTAAAGAACCTAATGGCTGACAATTATTATTATGAAATTTAATGTCAAAAATAAGCTTCTTATATATTTTATATTCGACATTATTGAGTGTCAATAGGCATTATGATGAAAATATTAATGACTTAATGTATAAGTTTCACACCATGGGTTGGCAGGCTGTTAAGGTCGTTTGCGCCGGAAATGACCTGCAGATGGCTTCCGTTGAATATAACAACATTTCCGATGGCTCTTCCGTAGATCGTCTGGTTTGATCCGTTAAAAATAATGTTGCCTTTAGGAGCATACACGATTCCGTACACCTCGGCTTTAGCTCCATTAACATATACATTTCCACTTTTTGTATAGAAGCAAACCGAATCATCCGTTGAGGCTCTCAGATTGCTTCCGTTGAATATGATATCACCGGTTGCCAGAATGCAGCCTTTACCGGTGAAGTTGCCGCCATTGACATAAACGTTGCCGTTGACGTAGATGGAAGAATCGACATTCACATTGCTTCCATTATAGATCTTATCCCCTGCGTAGGCAGTACCTGCTGCCTCTGCCTGAGCTTTTATCTCTTCGGAAAAATCAGGCATATCAATGAATTGGGAGTCAGGAAGCCGTTCACCTATTTTCATATTACTGCCGTTGGTAATTACAGTTCCGACAGCCTCACAGGCACCGGTAATATTGAGGTTTGATCCGTTGGCAACAAAATTCTTATTGGTATGTACATCCCCACTGACATATTCATCACTGCCGTTAAGACTCAAGGCAACAGTTTGACTTCCGGAGAACAAAGCATAATCAAAAGCCGCCCCCATGCTGTTTTCCGTGGCTACTGCGCTGCAATTGGCAGTAGCATGGTCAAACCCCAGAACCTTTGCGAACAGGTAGTTGACCTTTTTCCTGCCGTTTACACTTATTGACCTGTTATAGTCTGAAAAGCTTATTGTAAAATCGGAGCTGTTGAATCCATTCAGTTCAGCATACTTTACTGCAACGTCGTATGCATTCTCCGTGTTCGGAAGTTCCTGCGCCGCGGCAAGCGCCATAGCATCAGATGCCGTTTGAAGCTTCTGGTCCTCGGCCATAACATTCCCGATGTCCACAACAACGGCAGCCATACCCATCAGAAGGGTAAGAGCTATTGTATAGATAATGGCAGACACGCCTTTTGTGTTTTTTATCAGATCTCTGATCTTCATATGCCACACCTCTCCTACTTATATTTTAATACATATTTTTTCAGAGGGCATGGTCCGGGTGTATCAATGCGTCTTGAACATTATTACTATTTTTTATAGGGATATGTTACTACATTGGCTTCTATCTGTTTTACTTAAATTCCATAGCTAGGGTTTGGATGGCTTGGTTTTCTAGGTCTACAGAGTTTAGACTAAAGAGCCGTCACCAATGTCTTATGCTCGTTGCATGGCCACCGGGTCAATGTTGCCAATTTCAAATATCATGGATATAATGGAGATACCCCATTTAAGTATGAAAATACGGGAATGTACAAGAGATAAAATCATCAATAAAAGAGAGGGATTTAATATTGGAAGCTTTATATATATGCGGGCACCAAAACCCTGATACCGATTCCATCGTGGCGGCTATCAGTTATGCATCGCTGAAAAGAGAGATGGGCGAGCCCGATGCTTTAGCGGTCCGCCTTGGCAGCATCGGAGCGGAAACATCCTTTGTACTGGAGCGTTTCGGGTTTCATCAGCCGGTACTTTTGCCATCTGCCAGAACTCAATTGAAGGATATTCACTTTGATCTGCCTAAAACAGTTTTACCAACTGTAACCATACGTGAAGCATGGGAAACCATGCTATCCAACAAACTGCGCTCTCTTCCTGTTGTCGGGGAAGAAGGCCAGCTTCTGGGGATTTGCACATCCAGTGATATTGTAGATTTCGAGATGGCCTCCTCCGATAAGAATTATACCATTACAACATCTGTTAATAACCTGTGCAAGGTGCTTTCAGGCTGGTGCATCTCCGGATGTAACAGCGAGGTGTCCGGGCAGGTCAGAACATCTCTGGGGGATAGGGATTTTACTACCCAAACGGGTATATTAATTGCCGAATGGCGCAAGGGGATTGAAAATATTGTAGCCAATGGCACAGCCTCGGCGGTGATTCTATGCCAGGCATACGATGCGGTGACCGTGGACGGTAACCTGCCGGTTATTGCCACACCCTTTGACGTATACACTGTAAGCCGACTAATCAGTCATTCCATGCAGGTTTCTACCATTATGAAAAGCGACAACCTGATAACATTCTTACTGGACGATTACGTGGATGATGTGCGTAAGGTTCTTATATCCACGCGCCATCACTCCTACCCTGTTTTGAATAGTGAAGGCAGGGTTGTTGGAGCCATATCCCGCATTCATTTAATTAATTACAGGAAAAAGCGTATGGTTTTGGTGGACCACAATGAGAAAAGCCAATCGGCACCCGGTCTTGAGCAGGCAGAGGTTGTCGAGGTAGTTGACCATCACAGGCTTGGCGACGTCCAGACCAGCGCACCCGTTCTATTTCGTAACGAACCTGTGGGAAGTACGACTACGATCGTAGCCAGTATATATCAGGAGCAGGGCCGCACACCGTCACAGGAGATGGCCGGGCTGATGCTTGCAGGAATTTTGTCCGACACCGTAATATTCAAATCACCTACCAGCACTTCAAAAGACAGGCAAATGGCCGAGTGGCTGGCAGGTATTGCAAAACAGGACACCGCCGAGCTGGGCCGGGAGCTTTTCAACGCAATTACCAACGCGTTGGTCAAAAAGAATCCGGAGGAACTGCTTTTCTACGATTTCAAAGAGTACCTCCTCGGCGGTAAAAAAATCGGTATCGGCCAGATAACCTGCTGGGATGCAGACAATATTCCAACAGCAGACATCAGGAACGCAATGGAGAAGCTGCGTACTGTCGAGCGTTTTGATATGGTGCTTTTCATGCAGACCGAAATCATACGCAATGGCAGCACCCTTTTAAACACCGGAGCAGATATGGATTTGCTGTTGAATGCTTTCGGATTGCGTGACAGTCGGGAGAAAACCGAGGATCTTTTCCTGGATGGGGTTATGTCAAGAAAAAAACAGCTTGTCCCGGCATTGTCGGCATATCTGCTTTAATGCAGGCAGGAGGGCTCAGTTCGAAGCGTTTCGCCGTCAGGACATGAAAAAGCCGACATACCGGGAGTATCATTCGGTTGTCGGCCTTGAAATGCTTGATTCTATTGGGTTGCACGACCTAGACATAAGAACTGTCATCGTGTCTATTTATGATTTTCCACCTTTTATTACTTTTATCTCCAATTCCTGCTTCTCGATTTTGGATGCAAGGTTATCAACTTTGTTTTCAACAGTTTCAAGCTTTTCATAGGTTTGCTTATAACCGTCATATAAAGCTTTAATATCGTCTTTCAATTCATTTTCAAGCCTTGTAACCTGATTGCCTATAATTCTGATTTCCTTAGTATTACTCTCTACCTTTTCTGTAAGGCCCTCTACCTTTTCAGAAATGTCCTTTCTAAACTCAGAAAACTCACTATACATCTTGGAAAGTAAATCAAAGGACTTATCATCCATTTTACCTCACAACCTTTCACATCCATTTTATCAAAGTTATAAAGAAAATACTACAAGTAAAAAATCAAAAATTTGTACTCTATATTTTCCTGAAAGTGTATGGGATAAAAACTATATTATAAAGTAATTTTGCGGGCTGTCTCCAATCCATATTTTTTTACTACTGGGATATAGATTTCAAACTCACAGTAGTCTTCCCTTGACAGACGCATGTCCGCCCTCTCCAGTAAAAAACCGCCATCCAAGCAGTAAGGCGATTTCTCTAGCCAAACATCAAATATATATCGGTAAATCAAGTCCAATTCACTTGTAGTTTTATCATATGACTGTAATCCGATGTATTTAAAACACGCATACTGATGCGGCATTATTTTAATCGTCACAAAGCCATCAAGCACATGGCTGGGCTTCGGCATTTCAATATAAGGCATGTATTCTATACATTTGGGACTAGATAAATAAACAATAGCGGTATATATTTTTTTGTTGGAATAGTCAGTGGATAACCTGGGAACATCATTTTTTATAAAATTAATTCCCGCATCATTTGCCAATTCATACACGCTAGAGGAATCGGAATGTATCCGGTATTTTCTTCCTGCAGCATAGAATGATGGCTTAACAACAAAAACAGGTTCAAAAACAACACCCATATCTTCAATAGGATTCAAAGCATCAAGGCATAGCCGGTCTGTAATAGACAGTATCTGACTTCCCTTTCTAAAGGCATCGGGGCTTATTCCGAATTCTCTTATAAACGAGCGGATATACGTCTGCTCATAATTAAAACCGTATTGCTGTGCAATGTCTACAATACGAAGGTCTGTATAAAGAAGCTCCTGAAGACTTGCTGCCAGTTTGCGGCTATTAATGTAGTGGGCAAGCTTTTTATTTGTTAAAGCAGCAAATAATCTGTGCAGATGATATTTGGAAACAAACAGATCGTTCGAAATTTGATCCAGGGTGATTTTTTTATTGATATGAGTTTCAATATAATCAATCGCTTTTTCTATTATATGCATTGCTGTGTTTTCTTTCATTACATTTTGGAGCTCCTTCTACGATTTTATAGAAATCATTTTAGCATCCAAAGAAAAAGTTAGCAAGGACTGATAATAGTCCTGAATATAAGGGACTAAAATAAAATATAGCAATTTAAATAAAAAATTTGGAGGCATATATGATCAAAAGACTGATTGTTTTACTTTTAATTGCATCATTTACGGCAATGACACCGGCTTTCAGCGTAAATACTCAAAAAGCCACTGCGGCTACTACGCAGGTAACAAAAGAAAAAAAGGGCACCTTGATTATTAAAAAAGTGAATGCACCTTCATTAAAAAACAATATAATCGGTGAACTGTTAACTCAAAACATAGCTGTGTATCTCCCGCCGAATTATTCAACCAGCGGTAAAAAGTATCCCGTCCTGTATTTTCTGCCCGGCTACGGCGATGATTATGATACCTACGGGAGCATGTTCAAGATGTTGATGGACAAGCTTCTTGCTTCAGGCAAAGCAAATGAAATGATAGTTATCTGTATTAACGGAAAGAACAGGTTCCACGGCAGTTTTTACGTCAATTCACCCGTTATAGGCAATTGGCAGGATTTTATAGTTAAGGATGTTATCCCTTACGTTGATGGTAATTTTAGAACAATAAAAAGTGCCAAGGGAAGAGGGATAGCCGGACATTCTATGGGCGGCTTCGGCGTCCTTAACCTGGTAATGAATTGCCCCGGGATTTTTGACAGCGCATATTCAATGAGTCCGGGGATTTTTGCTCCGGGCGGCTTGAAGGATGGACCGTTTGATTTTTCATATCTCCAGGATACGGGGCTTCGCAAATTGTCAAAAGAGGAATACGTTAAACGGGTAGAGCAAATGGGATGGAATCAAGATGTTACATTTGCCTATGGATCAGCTTTTGCGTATGATGTTAAGGCGGGAATTCCGTTCATCCAATGTCCAAAGGGAGATATAGAGAAGGGATGGACTCATGATAAAATCTGGGCAAGATGGGAAAATGGATTCGGAAATCTTGTCGAAAAAGTAAATAAGAGTAAGAAAAATCTTTTAAAGCTGAAGGCTTTTACAATCGAGTACGGTAATTATGAAGAGAATACGTGGATTCCGGCTGGCTGCAAATATTTTACAAAATTACTTAAGAAGGCGGGAATTCCGCACAAATTGGTTTCTTTTGATGGAGGTCATCAGGACATGGTAATCGATAGGGTTGAGAAGGCTGTCATACCGTTTTTCTCACAGAATATAAATAAATAGGCTGCATAGCGAGAAGGTTTTAAAACCTTTTCGCTGTGTTTTCAATCATTTTATTATTTATTCATTAGTCGTAATAAGATTGTAATTGCTTTAGCAGCCTGCATTTTTGATGTAAAAACCTTAGGGTGATTGTGGTTCCGGTGCTGACTGTTTCAGCACCGTTCGACCGGCTTAGGAGCCTTCCGTATTTCATAGGTACAGATATTTCACCTTGCCTTTGTTTTGCGCCTTATTTTTCTTCGTATTAAGGTATACATACAGTCTGAAAGCCATTCTATCGGCTTTTTCGCTCAATTCGGTAACCCGAGTGTTATCTGAAAGGATAAACGCCTTCTGGCTCTTATGTAAAACATAATAGGTGAGCATACGGGCAAGGACGTATTCTTTTCCCCACTCCCTGCCTACCATAAAAACCTTTGCATCGATTCCCTCATCCAGATAGCTGTGGTAGATGCCCCGGATAGAATCGGGGCTGTCGATTTCATAGACATCAATGCCACGAGTGAAAGCCAGTCCAACAAGCTTCGCATAGACATCATTCCCGGCTTGTACAACCTTTTTACAATACATATAAACATTCCCCTCCTTTGATTTTTTAGGAGGGGAAAATTAAAAAGTGCGTACAGGTAATTAGCCTACACGCACCTAAAATTTGCAAAATAAGATAAAAGCAAGTATAATAGTGTTGGTTGCTGTGGCGGACGGTGTCCGTACGTGTGGGTAGAGCGACTACCTGCATGAGCCTTCAAGTGTCTCACCACTTGAGGGTCACGGCAATTTTAATTTTCCCCAACAAAATTATATATTATTGGGATAAAAATGGCAAGAAATATATTTATTCTCATGTTGATATTTGTTTTAAGTTTCAAAAATAGGCTTAAAAACTGCGTTTTACATGCATCGTATCTAAGAACCGTCCCCCGACACATTTACTGTCAGAAGATAATCATCCGATTCGATGATCTTGCTGTGAAATCGCTCTGTTAAAAGATGTCCCTTTCGATCGTACTTTTTATTGATATATCTCACATACGCCTGATTCAGGCTCTTCATGAATTTCGATATATCATATCCATTGGTGTCTATTAGTATGTGATAGTGATTTGACATTAAGCAGTATGAGTATATTTTACAGTCATGCTTTTCTTTGTACTTCTGGAGAGTATCCAGAAAGTACTCTTTATCGGAGTTATCCGGATAAAGGTCAAATTCGCTTATGCTGTGTGCCATAATGTGGTATATAGCTGTCGGATCCTTTTTTCGGGCAGTTCTCGGCATGGATATATCCTCCTTTACTGGGTTAATATCCATCTTATTTCCTAATTAATGTCAATTATTGTTAACTGTCCCCATAAATTCATAAATTCATGTTATGTCGACTGGCAGCAGCCCTTGATACAGGCTCGTTTGAGCGGGGGTGTGAAACCTGCATGAATACTGCGTTATGGGATGTGCCGGAATGCAGACGGCAAGCGGGTTCCGGAATTGTGGCAAGTCGTTATGTCGCCTCTGGGAACGCTTGCAGCAGGCTTGATTGGCGGGTGAGGCGCAGCCATCAGGGTACGCCGTTGAGTTGAGCCGGGCAGAGAAAAGCCGACATACCGGGAATTTTATTGGTTGTCGGCGAAATTGGTGCACTTGATTCTGTTGTCCTGTAGGGCTTAGATGATAAAACTGTCAATTTTTGTCCCTATTTATATGTCCCTATTTATATGTATATCTAGCATATAACATGAGAAGAGCAATAAGCGTACTGGGAACCAGAGAGATGCTAAAAAGATTAAGAGAAAAAAGAAAACCGATACTGATATAAGTACCAGTACTCGTTTCTTCGGGAATGTAAATTAACACTTTACAAATTACTAGGATGACATACATGTGAAGCCTTTTCACACAGTCTGCCGTCCCTGTGTCTTCTGTAATATTTGCAATATGAACCTTCAAGAAGTTCATTGATGAAACTGAAATCAACTGCATTATTTATGGATTTTAGTATATGGTTTTCTGGAATTTTGTTATATAATATTGAATACAAACTTAATTGTTTGGGCTCAATCTTGAGCATCTTAAAACCCCCTTGTATGTAACGTTTGCGTCACATTCATTATATCACATTAAGGGGTTTTTTGATATCCACAATTGGCATTTTATTGATAATTTTACATTATTTATTATACGTTTTTCAGTGGTTTTGAACCGTCCCCTCGCTTCCTGTAGAGATAAAGGAAAGCCGACATACCAAGTTTTTTAAGTAGTCGGCTGAAGTGATAAAATCTTAGTGATTATCAAAATTGTTCTAGTAGAAATTGCTTTTCCTTATATGATAAGTCATTAAGCTGAATACTAGAAATAAAATTCTCATTGTCAATATGAAACTCAACCCTTCCATTTGTCACCACTCTTTGAGTCACTCTTTCCTTGTTAAATACAACTACTATAGATTCTTCATTAAAATAAACAAAAAATGGTCCACTTTCATCTAATATTCTATTTTTCTCCCATTTCTCTATGTTGCATTTAGGAATACCATAAGTTTTTATGTTACTTTCACTATTTATTTTATAATTTATATATTCAAATGAATTTTTATCTCCTTGTACTATTGTTATTGAATGTATAGAATGACTCATGGAAGTTATTCCAATTTCAAATAATGTGTTATCAAAATCTCCTGTTCTCCAATAGTAGATATTTTCTTTTGATGAGTCCCAATTATCAAACCTAATCTTTAGAGGAATAAATTCGTCTATCTCAACAATTTCTTTGGTTTGATTTGAAATTCCATCTACTCTTAGCATATCTTTATCCTCCTAAGGTACATATAATGCATGTTTAATAACTGGTAACTGTCCTTCTGCACGAGGTTTAGAAAAAATCAATTCCCAATTTCCTATTTTCATCATCTTGTCATATTTTATACCTTGGTCCATAGCACTACTTACTGCTGATTTAAAGCTATCAAGAATAAACTGGCTAGAAATATTTACACCAAATGATAAATTCCTCGTAACATACTCAAACATGTGCTCAGTTGCATTTGGGTGTACCCAAAATTTCCGCCCTATCATTGACAATTCAAAAGACTTTGGTATAGGAGTTCCTGCATAAACTCCTTGCGTTCCCTTAATTGAATCCCATACAGTTCCAGTAGTTTTCACTGCAGGAGTTGCTTTTTTTCCGAACAAACTGCCTAAACGATTTATTATGGATTTTGCAACAGCAGAAACGACTACAGTAAATGCAAACTTTGATGCCTTATAGTGTGCTCTTAACTTATTATTAACCCGCTCATAATCGTCAAAAGTACTATTTAATGCACTTAGTGTGCTCTTATATGCGGGGTCATCTTTATCCATTTTGCTTAGTTTACTTAAAAGTGAATCAATTTTCTTTATACAAGAACTTAATTCCTTTTTTAATGAACTTGCATATGCTTGTAACCCACCAAGTGCAACTGCATGCCCATCTGGGTCAAAAAAGTTTACAGGGTCACCTTCGCAATATGTATACAAATTCAAACTCAACGGGTCATTACTTTCACCCCAGTAACTATCCTCAGTAATAAACCTTCCAACCTCAGGGTCATAATACCTTGCCCGCAGATAAATAGTCCCGGTTTCTTTATCAAAGTACTCGCCACAATACCTGAACACATTGGTATCTGCCGCATCCGGGTTCTTTTCATTTCCAAAAGCATCATAATCATAGCTCTTGGAAACATCCCCTATGTTTCCAGTTAATTGTACCACATCACCATGACCGTTGAACAGATAATACTTCACTGCTCCTGACGCTTCTGCATAAATGAGGTTAATTCCCCTGACATACTTATTGGTCACATTTCCCGAACCGTCCAATTCAAGTGCTATCTGGTCTCCATCCCATATGTGCTGTGTCACTGCTCCGTTAACAGTCTTGGAAATCCTTAACCCATCGGCGTTGTAGTCATATGAAACATTTTTGTCACCGACAGTAGAGTTTATCAGCTGATTGAATCCGTCATACCGGCTGATTGTCACGTTTGAATTGTCTGGGCTTTCTCCTGACACCGATATACTTATACTCTCTACATCTGCAGCATTTACAGGCTTCAGCGTACCTGTCGACTTATATATCTGGTTTCCGTTATCGTCATAGCTGTAGTAGGTTATTTCCGTAGTCCCATCCATAGTTTTGACTTCAGATTGGAGCCTGTTGTTCTTGTCATAACCGTAGGTTGTTATTGCACCGCCGGAAGCAGTCATTACAGCCCTGTTGTTATAGTCATCATAGGAGTAGCTGACTGCACTTTCTCCTGAAGGGCTTTCTGAGGTAAGTCTGCCTAAGCCGTCATAGGTATAGCTTGTGGTTTTCCCTGCAAGGTCTGTCTTGCATGCCTGATTGCCATCAAGGTAATAGGTATAGTCATATTTCGAAAGTATCGTTGTACCTTTGTAGTTGGTCAATGTTTTGAGCTTATTGGCAAGGTTGTAGTCATAAACTGTACTGTTGCCGTTTGCATAGGTCAAGGACTGCCTGTTTCCGTTGTCATCGTAGGTGTAGGTTGCCTTTAACACTCCGCCCTCGCTGACTGTTTCCAACCTATTTTTATTGTCGTAGGTATAGGTGGTGCTGGTTTTTACAGTCCCGTTCTGCTTAATTATCAATGACTTCCGATTGTCTGCGGCATCATAAGTGTACTCTTTTGTAATCGTGCCGGAGGTTTCTGTCGTAAGTCTGCCGAGATCGTCATATGTATAGGCTGTACTGCTTGTTCCGGCAGTTGAACTGAGCCTTTGGCCTGTCAAAGTATATGTGTATGTGAGTGATTTGTTCCCGCTTCCGTCAGGTGTAACAACTGTGCTTGTGAGGAGCCTTCCAAGCCCGTCATAGGTCATTGAAATAACATTGCCGTTGCGGTCTTTCTTTTCTATAAGGTTTCCGTTAAGGTCATAGGTATAGCTTTCTTCCTTGTTTAACGGGTCTGTCATCTTTGTCATTTTGCCGAATCTATCATATTCATATTTTGTTACCGAGTATTCCGAATCACCGTTTGCGGTTACGCTATCCAATCCGCTTATTGTCAGCGCCTTGGAAAGTCCGGTATACATCCTGATCTTGTTTCCTGCTGCATCATAGTAATACTGGGTATAGTTCTCAGCAGTATACTTATCAGTGGATATATCATTAGGTTCTTTATAATTCTTATATGTAGTCACTTTAGTGAGCATGTTGCGGTTATTGTATTCATATCCTGTAATATTATATTTGTCCGCTTCCCCTGGCTTATTGGAGGTTACCCATTCTGATATTACATTCCCATTCCCGTCATAGTAGTGCTTTTTGATCGTGTATGAAATATTGCCCGATGTTCCCTGTTCAAAAGGTATGGTTTCTATGATCAGCCTTCCAAGGTTGTCATATTCATTTATAGTTGAATAGACTGCACCGCCTGTGAGTGTGTTTGCCTTGAAATCTGTAGCCTTTGTTACATTACCAAAAACATCATATTCCTTGGTGGTATACTTTCCGTTTACATCGGTTTCTTTTATCACTCTTCCTGCAAAATCATAATCATATTTCGCTGTATAGCTGCAGTTCTGGAAAAGTGATGGCTCATCGTAGGCTCTTGATATCTTTTCCTGAGTTTTGTTCCCAAGATAATCATATTGATATGTATTGAAGTACTCAATTCCATTATGAATTCTTCCCTCACGTATTAGATGCCCCTTGTTGTCAACATACTGTGTAGTCACTATGGATGGCGAATTGGCATCTCCTATAATAGATTTGGTTATTTTTGAACAATCTGCTGTATTATCTCCATTAAGATCACAGGCATCTTCGTATAGATATTCTTCTTGTGAAACAATCGTGCCGGACTTATCCTTTGTTATTTTTGTTTTGATTCTTCCGTCATAATTGTATTGGTAATTGATGGTATAGCAATTTTGGGCCGAAGTATTATCCTTTTCTGTATCCAGTTTCAAGTCAGTATTATAGGTATATGATTTAAGGTTCCCACCCGTATTTACATCCTGTTGTGACAACAGATTACCGAAGCCATCATATACATATTTAATCTGTGAGCCGTTTTCGTCGGTAACTATTAGTTCATTTTTGACATTATCATAGCTATAGGTTGCTTTTGTATTATCAGCATTGGTCTTTTGGGTTGTCCTTCCCAATCCATCATACTGATAATATGTCGGGCTGCCATTGGGTTCATCATATTCCACCTTATTTCCATAGTCGTCATACTTATAGTTTTCTTCAATTATTCTGTTTGAATCACCATCCGCATTCTTTTTTTCCGGTGTATATTTATTCGTAAGGTATGCACCGTTAAAGCTATAACTGCTATTTCTTGAAGGGACATTATCTTGATAACCATAATTCGTTTCAATATAGTTAACAAATCCTCCGTCTTTTAGATACCTCTTTTCACTATTGATATTATTCCAAGAATCATATCCAAACCCTGTTTTGCTTACAGGTATGCCATTTTCCTTAATGCTTATTTCCGATATATTTTTTTTATCCGAAGTGAGCGTATAATCTTCAGTAATCGAAGTATCGGCATTTTTCTTATATTCTTTCTTTGTCAACAATAGATAGTTCGCCGTATCATAGGTGTATTTTATATCGGGGTTACCCGTTGTAGTCAGATTGCCGTTACTGTCTCTTGCCGCATCCTGATTCCAATATTTTATGAGATCCCCATATTGATCATATTCATAATCCTCTATCCCCAGTAAATATTTATTCAAGTCTTGGACAGTGTTATAAGCTGACACAGGTATCGTGTACTTTTTCGTCTTTTTCTGTATCAATTGTTTGTAAGTGGTGTCATATTTAAATTCAGTGCTTTCAAACCTAATATTTTTGTTTACTGTGTCAACATATTGATCCGTTCCGTTATAATATACATTACTGGTATACCTTTCCTGTGCTATCAACTGATTTTCGTAATCAAATCTGTATTCATTGCTGTTTTCCGTATTGTTTCGCTCAAGGTTAATAAAACTGTATGTTTCAGGATAGTTAATTTCCGGACGGGTTTTATCGCTTGTCTCATATGGATACCTGGTATAATTGACATTATAGACATATTCCCTGTTAAACGTATTATTGCCTTTCGTATCCACCATCACCCTTTTTCTGGCAACGGGGTAAGTTTCATAGCCATTGGGAACATATCTTCTTTCATCCGTGTATTCATATTGCACGTAAGAACCTGTAGGATAAGTAATTTTTGACAGTACATTTATACCTGATAAGCCTATCCTCGTTTGTTTAAAAGCATATATCTGTAAATGCATACTATAGTTGTATCCATATAAATTAACCCTTTTTTCCATGTCCTTTCTGCTAACAACATAGTATGAATAGGTATAATAAAGTTTGCCTGTATTTGGGTCACAAAGCTGCACTCCATTGTCTTTTGAGAGTTTATAAATGACCTGTTTGTTGCCCGGTGCTGTTACAACAACCTGTAAGTTGTCAAAATCATAGTTTATTGTAACCTCCCGACCAAGAGTATCTATTATTTTGGTTACAACAGGATGATTGCGGATCAAGGTATGTTGATATTGTATTGTGTTGTTGAACCTGTCAACCTTTGCTAGCAATCTCCCATCGCTTGCGAAATATTCCTTCAAGCCATTTTTATATTTTAGAACATAGGAGGAAGAGACTCCTTGTCCATTTGTATATGAGGTATTCTGCTCTAACCATATGTCATCAAGTTTATACCCGACAAGTTTTAAGTTGCTGTCAATTTCATATACCTGACCATTTTCAAGGTGCAGGAATTTCCCAACTGATTTTTTTAAAAAATATGCATCTTTTTTAAGATCATTATTGTAATAACTATCACTATTCACGATCTCTATGGAGTCAAAAGTAAAATTCCATCCATAGCCCAGTGGTGAATCCTGTTGGTAATAAGTCGGAGTATAGTAGTTTTGGAGACTATAACCTACGGTTTTTGAATATTGACTAATAAGTTTCAGCTTCCATATATAACGATATTCTCCTGAGTCACAATAACGTTTAATAGGGCCGTTGTATATTTCTCCCAGTCTTTCATATTCACCTCTACATGCCTCAAATTCATTTCCATCAGGTAGATCTTCATCTACTAATGAATATGTTTTAGTAGATGTATTATATATAAAACGGTCATATTGCCGTTGAACCCAATAAAAAGTTTCCGTATGCGGATCATTAAAGTACTCTTCTTCACCCCATACATTTTTTTCAGAGTTATATCTCGACTTTAAGGTGAAATCCAACCCATTTCTTCCGGGAAGACTAACATCCGTATTCTCCACGATAAGGCTTCCCGTATTCATTTCCACCTTGTCATCCTTATATTCCTCATATGTAAACGGAGCCTTATAAGAGGATTCTTCAGCCTGAGTGAGTGTTGATGCAGTTATTGTTGATACGCTATTAGTTGCAGTAGTTGTATTTTGAGATAAAGTCTTTGAGTTATTGTCATACTTACTTCTGGCCTTCTTTTCAAAATCGATCCATTTCATTTTTTTATTTTTCGTATAATCCATTAACCATCTGAGACTTACATTGTTTTCTGTTGCAAAAGAATAAATTTTTTCTGCTTCTTTTAGAGAATACTCTTTTCTCAGTGTATCCATCATGGATTCATCCTGCTTCAGAGAAAAAATATCCTGAAGGTTAACATTAAATGTTTCTGCAATAACACCTGCATTTTCAAGCTTGAAAATATCATATCCGTTAAGAAAATAATTTCTAATGCAATTAACCGTATTGGCTGAAAAATTCCATCTTTTTATGATATCTGCATATTCTTTGGAGGAAGTATAGAATGATTCAAGGTCTTTAAATTTGAATAACTCCTTTTTTATATCAGGAAAGCTTAATTTGGTATTGATTGTAATCTTAGCAGCCAGAATAGCGTCTCCTATCATAGAGAACCCATTTTCTTCTGCTTTTATCAATTGATTAAAGTCTATACCCAACTGCTTAGAAATTATGTCTTTCTCTTTCTGGGTTGCTTTTGAAAAGCTTGATAGCGAGCTTATGACCTTTATGTATTCAGGGTTTTCCTTAATTCTTGGTATCTGGCCTTTACCGCTGCCGACAGACATTACACTTTCAGTATTCGTTGAGTAATTTACTACTTTATTATTTGAGCTTGTTTTTGAATTAAGAATTTGACTATTATCAATGTCTGCAACCATAACATTACTTACATTTTCGGATTGTTTTACTGTGAAATTGCTTTTTTTGCTTGCTTCAGCTATAGGAACTTGAAACTGTTCCCATAGGAAAAATGCAAGAATGAATAGGCATACAAATTTTTTAACCTTTATTTTATAATGATTCATTTTTCTTCCCCCAATTATTGAACTGTATAGGACACTGTTGCTTGTCCATTAATTTTAGACTTGAATACTATCGTATTTGCAGTCCCTGTATATGTAGTTCCCTGCTTAACGGGATTATTGATGAAGAATTCTATAACCCCCGGGGCGACTTTTGTTATTACAATGTTTGTACCTGCTACATTGCATACTCCGGTTTCCATAGTTGCAGTTTCTGCACACAAGTCAACTATGTCAAGTTCGGCAGCGTTATAAATGACTGTGAAGTTTCTGGTACTGAAGTCCTTGGAATTGGAAGCTGTAAGCACAAGGTTTATACTGCTTCCTGAAGTACAGTTGATTTTGAACGGTCCAGCATTGATCCTCGCTGATCCACTACCTCCACCTTGTTGCTCCAATTTCGTCACCCTTGCAGACAGATTGTTAATAACTTCCTTGAGCTGATTAATCATTGAAGTATTGTCATTCGTTTGATCGTCTGTACTTGTAGGTACAATGAATTGTACAGATGGAACAGTACTCAGACTGCTATCGTATAGATAGGTATACTGGTATTGTTCACCATTATTTGCCCCTGCTATTGTTAAGGAAAGGCCGTTAGAAGCTATGGACACTTTGCTTAAATCAATAGGAGTCATCGTACTCCCATCAATTTTATACATACTTTCGATAGATTTAATCGGAAGGTTTGTATTCGCTATCGTTATTCCATTGCCATATGACACAGTATCTCTTATAGCATTTTCAAGGTATATTGTACCTCCAGCATAACAAGTTATTGATGGTATATTTAAATTAGTTGATAAAGGGGTTACTAGTTTATAGGTAATTTCACCCTTATTATCAGAAATATATTCCCTTAATTTATCAGAAGGGTTTACCCCTGTGTAATTATCAATCAATACCTTTGGTACAATTATAACTATTTGACCGCTTTCAGTATAAAAATGTAAACTTTGATCATTAATCCAAACTACTTTATAAGTAATTGGGTTTTGTATCATTAATATTGCATTTTGTATGTAAGATTCTTTTGAAAAATCATCAATCTTTAATGCAAAAGCGTATGCATTTGTACCCCCATCACCGTAATATACCCAGTTTTCACTTCCATTGAATTTAAGCCTTTTGGTCTTTGCAATATAATTACAAGAATATATATTAATTTCATCTTTAACATCTCCAACAGAGTTTAAGCTAACATTATTAGGCAGGTACATTGATGATTCTTTATATGGTTCATATAAAGTAATGCTTTCCCCTTTTTCCAATTGAATTTCATAAAGTCTTGTGCTTAAACCGCTGTCATAACTACGATTGTCTGCATTATCTATAACTGCTCTTATTGTCGCATAATCAGCAGAGGCTGGTGTGTCAACAGTAATCTTTGTAGTTGTATTATTTGCAGTAAATTGTATTATCCCGTTTTCGTCAAGACCAGTAAGTTTATTTCCTGACTTATCATAAAAGACTACATGTAATCTGCCTCCAACTGTTATATCTGACTTTTTGCAGGAAAAAATATACCTGGTATTCGGCAATACTTTTATTTTATTGTTTGTCTGAGCTGCAACCGGAGTTCCATTGCTTGTATATTTGATAGAGTTTATGCCGTCTGATTGAAATTGTTCCTTATTAGTAGAAAAACTTAAATAGCCTGGTACCAAGTTTTTGCCAATACTCCTTATTCTCATTGCATTTACACATTTTGTACCACTAATGTACGGGTATTTTGTCATAAGCTCATCATTTGATAATGTATAATCCGAAGATGATATTTCATTGATCATTAGACTATCAACATTAAAATACTGTCCGCTTGAACCATAACCCGTAGGTTGTATTAAAAAATTGGTTGATCCTGTACCAAAATCTGAAGGAGCTATTTTACAGCATACTCTTGTAAATCCTTGGCTGAGGGTAACGTATGAAGTTCTTGTCGGAGTGTTTCCTGTTCCATTTGAGTATGCAAAAATTGCTGCACCTGAAGTTGCACTACCATTCATAATGTATCCTGATACTAAATAATATTTACTAGTATTTAACAAAGGTAACACATTTTTATTCGCATGCGCATTACCTGATGACTGCACAGTAAACTTAAAGCTATTTGAACCATTAACTTTATTTGTATTATCAAGCGCTATGCCCGAAGGAGAAGGTACCTGCCATTTGGTTATATCCTCGCAATCCCCATCAGTACCCAATAAGTTGGTATATGTATTACCGGAAAGAGTCATATTCAATTGGCCATTAACAGCACCTGACGGTACTGAGAATACATTACCTGTTGTTGTTTGTGGTGCTGAATAGAAGGTCGAATAACCATCTCCATCCTGTGAACCATTCTGCTGGCCCTCGCTTTCCCCTACATTGATTACCTGTTCACTACTCAGTCCCAATAAGGCGCTATTTACATTTATCTTGTTTCCTCTGTTCACCTTACCAACCAATGTAGACAGCTTATCCGATGAACTCATGATTTTCTGCTTGATTTCCTGGGCTGTTATATTACCATACTTGCTCACAATTAAAGCAGCTTCACCTGAAACAAATGCCGCCGCCATTGAAGTTCCGCTTCTTGATCCATATTTATTGGCTGGGAGCGTGCTGTATATGTCATCCCCAGGAGCTGCTATAGAAGCTAAATTCCCCCCATAGTTTGATGAACTTGCCAACTTACCGCTTTTATCTATCGATGCAACGCTTATTACATTGCTTAAGTTATAGGATGCCGGATATACAGGACTTGTATCTATATTTGCAGCACTGTTTCCGACTGCACAAACAAACAACATTTTCGACTGCTGTATTGTTTCTTTTAGTGCCGGATTATCCTTAGAAGTTCCCCAACTGCAGTTTACAACTTTTGCCCCATTGCTTTCAGCATATTCAATTGCCTCTATGATATCACTTGTATAAGCTGCTCCGTTCTTAAACACCTTAAGCGTCATTATTTTTGCTTTTGGAGCCACTCCTGCAATCCCTTTAGCATTGTCCTTCGTTGCAGCAATGATTCCAGATACATGGGTTCCATGTTCGTCTTCATTCACTGACAACTGGTTATATACTATATTGTTGTCATCGAAGAAATTCCACCCATTCACATCGTCTATATATCCATTACCATCGTCATCTATTCTGTTCCCTGCTATCTCTTTCGCATTTGTCCATACATTCCCTGATAGATCTTCATGCGATATGTCAACTCCGGTATCTATTACAGCGACTGTAATCCCTTCCCCTCGAGAGATCTCCCATGCAGGTACTACATTTGCATCTATATGTTTTTCCCCGTACACTGCATTACTGACAGATTGTCCGTTGTTCACCCCCCATTGACTGGTAAAGTATGTATCGCTTGATAAAAGGTTCATTTCATAGTCCGGCTGGATATATTCTATGTCCTCATTGTCCTTCATCATTTGATTGATAAAGTCATCAGGCTTTTCCTTTGCCTTTAAGGTTATCTGATCATAATTCTTTTTGCTTCTTACCTTCTTTGATTTCTTAATTTTATCTTCAAGCTTTTTCTTAAGGTTATTCCTGCCTCTTTGTCCTTTGTCTCCATTATTCTCCTTGTATTTGACTATGTACCTGTCTGTTGTATAACCGCTTGAAATGCCGGTTGCTGTTGCATTATTGCTCACCGAAGATGTGCTGTTGTTTGTACTTTCTTCACTTGTAGTTTCTATCCCATACGCAGTTATGCATTGGGTTATTAGAAATACCCCTGCTATGATTAATGCGATCAGTTTCTTTTTCATTTTGTTTCCCCCCAAAGTAAGCAAAATTTATTGCACTGTATACGATACAGTAGCTTGTCCGTTAATTTTTGATTTAAATATTATAGTATTGACTGCTCCTGAGTGGGAAGACCCTTGATTAATCGGATTATTAATGAAGAACTCAATGACTCCCAGTGCAACTTTGGTTATTACGATATTCGTACCACTTATATTGCACACGCCGGTTTCTAACGTTGGTGTTTCTGCAGAGAGATCTACTATATCAAGCTCTGAAGGATTGTATATTACAGTAAAAGTTCGTTTACTATAATCCTTTGAATTTGAAGCCGTAAGTACAAGGTTAAAGCTCCCATCCAAAGTACAATTTATTTTGAATGGTCCCGCATTAATAGTTTGTTGCCTTATCTGTTTCTTTAACATTTCTACATCAGATGTTAAGGCATCTAATTTTTTATTAAGTTCATTTATCATATTAGTGTTATCATTTGTCTGATCCGAAGAAGTTGTAGGTACAATAAACTGAACCGTAGTAGCTGCACTTAGGCTACTATCATAGATATATGTATACTGATACTGTTCTCCGTTATTTGCACTCGCTATAGAAAATGTAAGGCCATTTGGCGAAATTGTTATTTTTGAGGGATCTACCGGACTCAGTATACTTCCATCAATTTTATATACACTTTCAATTGATTTAATTGGAAGATTTTGATTTGTCACAATTATACCATTACTGTATACTGCTGAATCCTTAACTGCATTGTCTATATATATGGTACCCCCCGAATAGCAGGTAATTGGCGGTATAGCAAGCTTAGTTGTTAAGGAGTTTGGTAATTTGTAAAGAAGCTTATATGGCGTATACCCTGAATAGCTTACAGTTGGTAAGATGTTTGTTATACCAGTGCCATCTATAACATGTTTCCAGTACTTTGTTCCCGAAACATAGGAACTTCCATCTGAAGCGCACATCTTCCATCCGTAAAAATAAGCTTTTAATTCTTCAACTGTAGGAATCATCGTATCCGTCCACCCAGAATCAGAATTACCCACCATTATATACAATGGATTGACATCTATTCCGTCACCTGCAACGAAAGTATCTGCTCCAATAGCTCCCCAATCAGTTATTTGATTTATTTTCTGACCATTATATTTAATGACATTTGATTGTATGTTTTGTGATGATCCTGGATAAGAAAATAATCCAGTAACAAATAGACGTTTATAACCGGAAAAATTAGTATTAAACCCCCAAGCAATACTCCCATCTAAATTAATTAAATCACTAATCCTATCTATATATAAACCTGTATTAAGGTTTAGTTCATCTGTCATGCTTCCTATAGAGTTTATGCATATTTTATTTGGAATGAACAACGATGATTCTTTGTAAGGTTCGTAAGACTCCGGTACTGTTGTGCCCTCTGAAAGCATAACCTCACTAAAGTATGCAGTAATATTTGGGGTCGAAGAAGATACTAAAAAAACGCATATTGTTGAATAATCCCCCGTATTAAATATACTTGATGGACTTGCAGTAGAGATAAATCCCAATTGAGTATTCATCCAAGCGCCATCACCGTCATAACCATCATATCCATCAATACCTATTAAGCCATTTGTCATACCACCAGCAGATAAACAATAATTTGTGTTCTTTTTTACGTTTATTTTTTGATATACATATCCACAAGCAACAGGAGATTCAAGGACAAAATGATTTGAATTAAAGCTTAGTTTTACAGCTGAAAAATTTATCCATGAACTAATCCCCTCTTCCCCATTTCCATTCCTAACCAAATTCTTTCCTACACTTCTTATTCTTTTTGTATTAACAGCTTGTGTTCCACTAACATATCTTATCGTTTTTTCAAGTTCATCTTCTGACTTAGACTCCATCCCCATTGAACTCAAATCATATATTCCAAGGTCTGCTACTCGCATTTCCATGTTTGTACCACTTGATAGCGGAGAAATACGAAGATATCGAGTAGAATTATCTATCAAAACTTTTTTCTTGAATTTTTGATAGTTTGTACTCGAAGTTGAAATAATTATTGTTCCTGTATTAGCAGAATGAAATTGGTTGTTATCTTGATATAGTGCTAAACATGCCTCACCGCTAACCTTTTTTGCGTAGCCAGTAATATATAGGTATTTACCAATATAATTGCTTAAATCATAATAATATACAGCGTCTGAATACTGACTCTCCACCTTGAATTCTTCACTATATGGGCTTTGTGAAACTAAATCAGTTTTTTTAGCAGTATAAGTAGTCCCGCTAAAAGGTCTTAAGTTTGTGATCGTATTGCCTGAAAGGGTCATGTTCAACTGCCCATTTGTAGCCCCTGCAGGTACAGAAAATATTGTACCGGACCCTGTTTGCGGTGTCGAATAGAAGGTCGAATAACCATCTACATTCTGTGAACCATTCTGCTGGCCTCCGCTTTCTCCTATGTTCATTACCTGTTCACTGCTCAATCCCAATAAGGCGCTATTTACATTTATCTTGTTTCCTCTGTTCACCTTGCCAACCAACGTTGACAGCCTGTCCGATGAACTCATGATTCTCTGTTTGACTTCCTGAGCTGTTAAGTTACCATACCTGCTCACGATTAAAGCAGCTTCGCCTGAAACGAATCCTGCTGCCAGGGATGTTCCGCTCCTTGAACCATATGTATTGGCAGGAAGCGTGCTGTATATGTCCTCCCCAGGAGCTGCTACAGATGTTGAACTTTCACCATAGTTTGATGCACTTGTCAACTTACCGCTTTTGTCTATTGATGCAACGCTTATTACATTGTTTAAGCCATAGGATGCCGGATATACAGGACTTGTATCTATATTTGCAGCACTGTTTCCTACTGCGCAGACAAACAGCATCTTTGACTGCTGAATTGTTTCTTTGAGTGCCAGATTGTCCTTGGCAGTCCCCCAACTACAGTTTACGATCTTTGCCCCATTGCTTTCAGCATATTCGATCGCCTCTATAATGTCGCTTGTGTAAGCCGTTCCGTTCTTGAACACCTTTAAAGGCATTATTTTTGCCTTTGGTGCCACTCCTGCAATCCCTTTGGAGTTGTCCTTTACAGCAGCAATTATTCCAGAGACATGCGTTCCGTGCTCATCTTCGTTCACTGTTGCTTGGTTATATACTTTATTGTTATCATCAAAGAAATTCCACCCATTCACATCGTCTATGTATCCATTACCATCGTCATCTATTCCGTTCCCTGCTATCTCTTTCGCATTTGTCCATACATTCCCTGATAGATCTTCATGCGATATGTCAACTCCGGTATCTATTACAGCGACTGTAATTCCTTCCCCTCGAGAGATCTCCCATGCAGGTACTACATTTGCATCTATATGTTTTTCCCCGTACACTGCATCACTGACAGATTGTCCGTTGTTCACCCCCCATTGACTGGTGAAATTGGCGTCATTTGATGAAAGGCTCATTTCATAGTCCGGCTGGATATATTCTATGTCCTCATTGTCCTTCATCATTTGATTGATAAAGTCATCAGGCTTTTCTTTTGTCTTTAAGGTTATCTGATCATAATTCTTTTTGCTTCTTACCTTCTTTGATTGCTTAATTTTATCTTCAAGCTTTTTCTTAAGGTTATTCCTGCCCCTTTGTCCTTTGTCTCCATTATTCTCCTTGTATTTTACTATGTACCTGTCTGTTGTATAACCGCTTGAAATGCCGGTTGATGTTGCATTATTGCTTATCATAGTTGGACCGTTGCTCGTTTCCCCTGCATATACTTGTTCTAATCCAGATGGAATTATGTATTGAACCATCAAGAATACCAATGTAATGATAAATGCTGTCAGTTTTTTTTTCATTTTATACCCCCATAGTTTAAATGTTTATAAATATAATAGCAATTATTACGATTTCAACAATTTAAATTAGCTTTTAACTTAATTAGTAGCAAATGCAGATACTAGATTGTCCATTAATTTTTGATTTGAATCTTATTGTATTAATTGTTCCAGACCATTCCATTCCAGATGGTATAGGTTTATTTATTGTAAGAATTATTGTTCCTGGAGAGTAGTAGGTAATGCCAATACCTGCATCAGCAATTAATCCCACCGAGTTTTCTTTTTGTGAGGTATTTGAACAAAGATCAAGTAATTCTAACTCAGCAATATTATATTTTATAGTAAATTGATACCTCGAAAAATCTTTGATGTTTGATGCTTTCATAATAAGATCGAATTCTTTGTTATTTATTAAGTTTATAGAAAAATTTGTAGAAACATTGGATTCTTTAAAAGTTCCATCTCCATTTGATAAATAGGTAAATAGTTTTCTATAGCCGTTTATATTCATTACAACCAGATAATCAGCTCTACTGTTTTGAGATATACACCCATAACAACCAATATCTTTTCCAGTTAAATCTGCAAAAAAAGCCTTGCTGCTTGATGAATTAATAAGTTCATAAAACATGCCGTCTCCTTTTGAAACATATGTTGCTATATACCTTAATCCTGAATTGTTCCATGGCACTATATAGTCTGCTTTGCCATCTCCCGTTACATCAGCAAAGCTTCCTATGTCTCTTCCCGTTGTATCTGCTACATAACAACCGATACTTGGCGTGTTTTTTAGCTCATTGAATGTTCCGTCGCCTTTTGAAATATATGTTTCTATATATCTAACCCCCCCATTACTCCATGGTACTATATAGTCTGCTTTACCATCTCCTGTTACATCAGCAAAGCTTCCTATATCTCTTCCTGTTGTGTCTACTGTATAACACCCTATACTTGGCGTATTTATAAGTTCATAAAACGTGCCGTCTCCTTTTGAAACATATGTCGCTATGTATCTAACCCCACCATTATTCCATGGTACTACATAGTCTGTTTTACCATCTCCCGTCACATCTGCAAAGGTTCCTATATCTCTTCCCATCGAATCCGCTACATAACAACCAATACTAGGTGTGTTTATTAGCTCATTGAATGTTCCATCGCCTTTTGAAATATATGTTGCTATATATCTACCCCCCCCATTACTCCATGGTACTATATAGTCTGCTTTACCATCTCCCGTCACATCTGCAAAGGTTCCTATATCCCTCCCTGTAGTCTCAGGAATGTATAGTTCATTACTCGTTGTATTTATTGGGTCACTAAAAGTGCCATTTCCTTGAGATAAGTAAGATGTAAAATTTCTTGATCCATTTGAATCCTTCCATACAACTAAATAATCAGCCCTTTCATCCCCATTCACATCAGCCAAAGTTCCCATATCCCTTCCATAAATATCTGTTCTATAAATCGTTGAATCAAGGGCTCCTCGTTGTGTGAATAAATTCGATCCTTGTTGATATACAAAATCTGAAACCGAACAATTTTTATTATCTGTTATAGTTAATTGATTAGTTGAAGGTATTCTTGTTATTGAATTAGATATATTGATCCCTTTTATATCCTTTGATGAGTACAAAAAATCAGAACTATCTATAACTTTTTTTATAGCTTGTATTGCGAAGGCTTCACCTGAGACAAAAGCAGCCTCCATAGAAGTCCCACTAAAATAACCATAATAGTTGCAAGGTATTGTACTAAATATATCTTCTCCTAGAACAGCATCAACAGAATTAATACCATAGTTTGAAAAACTTGAAATTATATGATTATAAATCTTTTTGCTTACCTTATTTGATTTTTCAATTTTATTTTCAAGCTTTTTCTTAAACTTGTCATTTGCTTTTTGTCCTTTGTCTTCGTTGTTATTGTATTTGACTATGTACCTGTCAGTTGTATAACTGCTTGAAATACCAGTTAATATTGTAGTATTGCTTATCGAAGATGTGCTTTCTATACTTTCTGCACTTGTAGTTTCTATCCCATATTCAGTCAGGCATTGGCTTATTAGAAATACCCCTGCCATAATTGATGCGATCAGTTTCTTTTTCATTTTGTTTCTCCAACCTTTTATTAAATATTTCAAGCAAAACAAAAAATAACAGCTAATTTATTCCTTCAGCTATTATTTTTCATTTATATACCATTAATAATTAAAAATTAATTCTTTTATTATGTCTGTATAAATAATTTAACACTGAAGCAAAAAGATTATATCATTAAGAAATCAGTCACTCTCATAATCTTGGTAATATATTATTTTATTGCAAATTTCGACAGATATTTCTTGATTTTAAGTTTAAGTATAATGCTCTTTTTTGTCAAGTCACATAAGTAGAAGTTCGGAAACTTTTTCACATATTTATTTTTTTCTTCATCTCTGATGGGCAATGCCTGTTATCGCGCTTCCGCTTATGTCGCTTTCTGATTCTACAGTTGCAAAAGGAATGTACCTGAAATACTTGCCTTCTAACGGTGGATAAAGCATTGCCATTAATTGTTTGTCATCAAGGTCGATTGGCCATGATATTCCTGCCTTTTTGGCTCTCTCAAGAATCTCCGATACTGTTGATTGCCACAGTTACAGGCTTGACCGATTTCTCTTAGTGATAGTCCTATTTCATGTTTTAGTCTTAAAATTTCTCTTGCTTTCAGCATTTCCAGCCTCCTCATCGATCTGCCCCCTCTAATCATTCTGATTAAAGAGTAACAGTTGTTTTATTAACTCGACAAGGTGTCCGGATGTGCCGTTACATTGTACGGATAATTCCGAAATGCTATCCGGATGTTGCCGGAATCAGTGTCCGGATGCGACCGAAATATGCACCGGTTGCTGAGATCCTTTTAAATCAGTGCTTTAAAGTTTTAAAGCTGAGAAATCAAATGAGAAATGGGTAAATGATATTACATATATTTGGATTGAAGAAGGCTGGCTATATCTTGCAGGGGTAATGGGATTAGTATGGACGAAAGTTGGTCGCCATCAAAGTAAATCATGAGTAGATCAAGGATCGTTCCCCAGCCCTTGGACCCGTCCAGTCCACGGACAGCCAAGCAGAGCGATTTCATCAATGCTTCATCGGATGGATAAACCAATTTTGTTTTGGTCACTTTCCGCAGCTGCCGATTGAAATCTTCTATTGCGTTGGTTGTATATATGATTTTCCTGATTTCTTGTGGATACTTGAAAAACCCACTGAGTTCCTCCCAATTGTTACGCCATAGCGTACTGCATTGGGATATTTCGAGCCCCATTTGACATCGAAAGCATCCTGCTCCTGCAGAGCCAGAAGGTCGGTGCCTTGTAGATAGGTTTGAGGTCAGCGGTAAAAGAGGTAATTCCAATTATATTACAATTAAATTTCCATAAAAAAAGTAGATTTCCTTTAGGATTATATTAACTCCTCAAAAAAATTCACAAACTCATTCCAATAATGTAATAAAGTACCGTTTTGAGAATGTCAATATCCTCTATTTTAAGCTTCTCAACTATCTTCTTTATAAGTTCTTCATGTTCTGCAAAATCAATCAGACTTTTAAAAGCAACTTTCCAACTAGATCGTAGATGTTCAAAATAAGTCTTTTCCAATATAGACATTGCTGAAGCGTTGATATATGCCTCCATTCTTTACGTATGCAATACATGAACCTGGCTTTATTTTGCCTTGCCTCCAACTTCCTTCAAATACCGCATCGACTTAATAAGAAATCCCTGAAATCTTGTTGGACTTAACTTATGGTTTTTATCCTTTTTGGCATCTTCAAAATCTTTTATCATGTCGCGTGGGCTGCCAATTACAGGAGTACCATCTTTAAGTTTTTTTGAAGACCATTGTTTAATAGCATCTTCGACGGAAATAGCCCTATAGTTCAGTAATGCTGATGATTTTACCAGCAATGCTCCAAATCTTGTTACAGAAAGGTTTCCGCCTTTGAAGTCTGTCTTCATGTCCTGATCTGCTGTAACGATACCTTTAGTGTGGTAGTAAGAAATAGCATCGTAGACCGTTAATATATTTGGGTTAAAAATCGGTCTGCCGAACCTGTTAAACCTATTTACATTTCCGATTACTACGCCCACACTTGTTTTCTTCGCCTCATAGACTTTTCCATCACCGGCATATATTCCGACATGATGTATATGTCCGGTATTGTCTGCGATAAATACAAGGTCTTCAGGACGTAATTCTGCTTTTGTAATCGGTGTACACTGGTTAAAATACAACCCGGATGCAGTATCGTCATATGACTTTGGAAGGTAGTTGCACTCCTGAGCATTTAATATAACATATCCGCTACAGTCTAAAACACGCTTTCCCATCCACCTTTTCGCAAGCTCCGTGTCATGTTCTCTCTCGTTTGCCGGATAGTTATACTTCCATATATCCAATAGCTTTTGGGTAAGTATTCGACCGTCAGCACCAAGTACATACCCCCATCCAAGTTTTTCTTTTGCCTTCTCTAAATATTCACTCATGTCTAATCCATCCTTTCAAATTACTTATAAATAAGTTTCAACTAGTATAGCCATCGTTAGCACGCAATGGGTCTTTTCATTTGTCCGGAGTCTTAGTATAATTATATATAAGCATAAGAAAAGCACCTTATCTCCTTGTGCTATAGGGCTTCCAAGCTTATAAAGTGCTCTTTCTTCTTTTATTATTTAACGTTTTCATATTCTCAAAAATATTTGTCATGGGGTTTCTCGTGCGTCCCACTGAATCCCTTTGATGAATCGGAGTTTCCCACGATATCCCGTGCAACTTTCATATCTCTTGTTTTGTCAGTTATTTTGTTAATCAACACTGTGAGCCGAACACATAGCCGCAAACGCCGGCCTTGGATTGTGCAAGCCTTAAGAATTAACCCCTCTTGCTCATACCTTTACCTTCTTCTCCTCTTCCGGTATTTTTACTAACTTTCCAGACTGATCCTTCATAAATCCAAATGCCTTCGTAAGGAATGTGGGCGATGGGAGTCCTAGAATCACCCAGTTTTCAGTGATACTCAACCCTTCATTGCCGATAAGGTATAGAGTAACGGCGATTCCAAGCAGTCCTTGGGTACTGAAGTCAATTCCGGCCCTTGCTGCGATATCCGATATGGTGTAGTCCGCCAGGAAGCCCAAAAGTACTATCAGCACATAAAACAGCTTTTTGACAGCGCCCCATATGCCCATGTTCTTATCAAAAGTCCCTTTCTTTAATGACACGGTAACACCCGTCAAATAATCAACTATCATCAGTATTCCAAGCACCACCAGCAGTGCATTGAAACTGTCGCAAAGGTATCCGAACACCCCGGCCACAACTCCCATAGCGCCTTTTGTTGCTGCATTTTCCATTATAACCACCCTTTCCACTTTATAGTTACAAAGCCCTCCGTATGAGGGCATAAAAAGGGGCCTGTACGTCACAAGCCCTTACTGCATAAGATTGTCTTCTTTATGATGCTACAACATTCATCTGGAAATAATCTGTTCCGTTAGTATTTACCCTACCCTACATAAGCACCTATTTAAGCCTGGCCTTATGGTGATTGCAAGAAATTCCAAATATCTTGCACCTTTACATGTTCCGTTTGACATAGCCCCCAGAGCAAAACATATTCGGACTTATACCTGCATCCGCTTTTTACACCGCGTCAAGGTGGCCCTTCCCGAATACTATTCTTGCCATATACTGGATTGCATCCTTGCAAAGATTATAGCATCTGCTTCGGCTGAGGTGAATCATGCTTGCTACATTATCCATGCTCTCACTGCTAATGTAATACCTTTCAATTATTATTTTGTACTTGGGATTGATTTTTTCCAAAACCGTTAGAGAATCGTCTACAATAAGCGTATAAAATCTGAGGACAGACAATTCCTTTTTAATTTCATTTACAGCCTTTATATACATGTCTGAACAACCGCCCCTATAGTTCACAGAGGTCTCTTCCACCTTGTTCAGCTGGCAGACTTCCCTGCCGCCCTCCGAAATAAACTTTGGTACAGCCCCTGAATATCCCGGAATGAACATAGCTCCTTCAATGTATTCATTGTAGGTTTCAGGCGTTATATTATCAAGCTGGTTTTTTAAAAAGCCTATTCTTCCTTTGTTGAACTTGTAATCTTTTAGTGCTTTCTCTATTAGCTTATAGCTGTCCATAGGTATTCCAAACCTCCTTTTGGTTTTTTAGCTGCCTTATTGAAATATTCGGTGGCATAATTATAAGAAGTATTTGTCTTAATCTGGGTATTGGAACTGATTATTGGTAAATACAGGGAATTTTTACAAAAGAATTCAGGTTTTCACTATTTATGCACTGATTAACGTTATTGTCTCACATTTTGCATTTTTTTGAAATGATGAAATATTACTAATGTCTTATAGTTCTTTTTTTCTACCAGTATGTTTTCTTCATATGATTAACCGAGGAGAAAAGCTCCTTTATGAATTCCTCCCTGTTTATTGAAGTACCGGGGCAGGTTTTGAGGGCTGTAGGATTGTCACGGTGAAATTTTACTCCCATCCCTGCGTCAATCCCTCTGTCCAGCACAAAAAAAGCACAGAACTCGAACATTGCCGCCGCCTGCGCCCCTTCGAACCTGTCATGCCCAATGTCAAAATTGCCCAGCATCTCTATACAAAATGCTCCCTCGTTCCAACCGGTTATAGAATCAGGGTTTTTGTTGAAATCCCTTCCCGTTACCCATCTGCCGTCGGGGAGAAGCGTTGCATGCTGCTCTATGTCGCTCCAGCCCCTGTTATATACATGGTAATCCCTAATGGCATTCTGGAGGTCTACGCCGTTCCTCCCGTTGTAATCACTGTGTCCGGGTTTATACGTGTGATGTATGTGCAGCTGCTTTATTTTCCGGCTCCACTTGAACCCCTTGGTATGGTTTATCAATTCCTTAGTGGTCAATATTATGGCGTTCACAGCGCACCTCCTTCTTTCTCAAGCATGGCAGTTCCGTCGCCGGCAATAGCCCTGATATCCTCTTCGGATAAATTCAACTTGAATTCCTTAGGTATTCCGGCTTTCTTGTATACTCTGTTCCAGTAATAATAATTGGCAAGGACCCTTGCTTTGTGCATTATACATATATAGGTAGCCCGCTTGCCAGGGGTACCCGTCGCTTCATAGTTGTATGCCGAGCACCAGGCGCAGCCGCTGGCAACCGGGCAATAGAAGCATTCGTCGGTGCTCTGGCTTCTCCGGGTTATCGAATTAAGCATTCTCACTACTTCCCTCTGCTCTTCGGTTACCTCTATTCCGTTATCGACATCTCCTATGACAAGAGGTCTGCAGCCCGAATTCAAAGAAAAAGGCAGATATCTGAGACAGGGATAAAGCTTGCCGTCGGGTGCTATGGCCAGCATTTTGCCCGTACCTCCGCACCAGTTCTGATTTTCTGTTTCCGGCAAAGGCTGTCCGATTGTTTCATCAAAGAATGTGCATAAAAGGTATGAATACCTGTTTTCTTCAAGCAGATAGCCTGCGAGAAGCAACAGCTGTTCATACAGTATTTGGGCATGTTTTAGTTCCCAGACATTCTCAAACACGCAGTTTGCGGGTATGAATGTGAGCCCCATTTCAAACAGGTGTTTGCACGCGCTGAATAGATGTTCTATGTTCTCCGGGGAAATTGTCACTTTTGTAGACTTTTGTGAGCTGCATCCGAGATAATGCTTGAAAGCCTTCTCAACAACATCATAGCTTCCGGTGCCGTCGGGAAATTTCCTGCATGAGTCATGTAGTTCCTTGTTCCCGTCAATTGAGATTGAAAGGCTTACGCGCCCGTCATTTCTCCTCAAAAAGTCCTGCACCCTCGGATCATTATACAATACCCCGTTTGTAGAAAAGGATATCATGTAGTTTAACGCCCATCTATGGTTTAGAGATACAGCCTTATACCTGAAATACTCAACAATATAGTCTATAAGTTCTATTTCAAGAAACGGCTCTCCACCCACAAATTCCAAGACGACACCTATAGTATTGTAAGAATTTATGAATTTTCCCCTGGGTTTTGACTGTTCGTTAAAGATCATATCGACAGCCTTTTTTGCTATGTCTTTTGTCATTCTCTTTTTACTGTTTTTATTATGCTCATAACAGTAGGTACACCTTAAATTACAATCCTCAGTTACAACAAAGGTTATGTCCTTTATCATCTCACTATCATCCAACCGGAGCAATTCAAGCTCGGGATACAACCTCCTGAATAATTCGGAAAACATAGGCACTTTTGCTGCTATACCCACCAAGTTAGCACCCCCCATCCCGCTCCATGCACATCTGATATGAGCAGGAAGAATCCTTGCGTGTAAATCTCGCCAAATTTTCTCTAAATAAGATGCTTATATCAACATTATGAAAACTATCTTTAGGTTCGGGACAATACTCGGTTTTTATCTCCTCTAAAAGAACCCTCAACTGCATGTTTGTTTTTTGAAACTCATTCATAAACAAGCTGTATACATCTTCGTTATATCTAAACTCCCCGCACCTTAGAATGGATTTCATCAGGACCCTGTATCCGTCAAGCTCATACTGCAGTCTCTGAACGTAACTACAAAGCTCCTCGGGTATTGCCACATCCTTTATTATAGTCTCGCCCATTTGCATGCCCCCTTTTTCTCTTACTTTTCGACCCATAACAAATAAAGGAAGGGGGCGGTTTACACCCCCTCAAATCAGTTGGCACTATCTCTGAGTGCAATCAGCGGTTTTAGTTCATCTGAAAGAGTTCTCATTTCTCTTAGATAGTTTTCCGGATACAGCATGTAAAGGTTCAGCAGCTCAGCCCTGCACCTGATTTTTATATCAAGGGGCTCGGAATCGCTATCTGGAATGCAGCTTTTTAAAAGGTCTATTTTCTGTTGAATGGTTGCTTTGTTGTCGCAAAGCTTATACTCGCACATTTTTAAATAAAAACCGGCATTTACAGTGTAGAAGTTGGTATTAATCAAATTTAATATTTCAGAGAATGATTCCAGGAGCTTTTTCTTGGCAAAACGTTTTTCTATTCTTGCCAGATGCAGGTACTTTTCCACAACCTCCATAATACTTTTGACGGCTTGTTCCATACTGATGTTGTATTCCTTCCCAAGACCTTTCAGGTTTTTCTTATATTCAATCAGATGTTCAGGTACTATTGTATCTGTATCCACCAAATCCATATAAATTTTAGATAACGATAAATTACAATCTCCCATACCGCTCATAAATGTCACCTCCATAAAATAATTAGCGTTTACGTGTTTATTATCAACATCCGCATCCTCCGCGGCAACCACCGCTGCAGCTGCCTGAGCAGTTATTTCTGCAATCAGCTGAGCAGGTACCTGCACAGGTATTAATACAAGTCCACACACACATTCCACTGCATTGGGAATTACAGTCATTGTTGCTTGTAGCGTTCCTTGGCTGTGCTTCAAAAGAAGTCATATTAGCTTCAAGTATGCTCATTGCCATAACAATGTCTCCCCTGCTTTTTTCTCCAAGCCCGACCCTGTAAGGACTAATAACTGCCATTACATCCCGTATCTTGTCAAAGTGCTCTTCCAGAATGGGCGAGCCGGTAGAAGGTATAGTGGAAAAGTCATAGTTAGGGCTGGAATAACCGGTTAAAGATCCTAATCCGTTTCTTCTCAGCATCTCATTCCGCACCCTGTTTCTCAGGTTTATAAAATCAACTGCCGTAACCACAGAATCTCTTGACATCGGCATTATTATCACCCCCCAACGTCAACAGTTGACAATCAGCATTTTTATCCTGCCGATTTCGTCACTGTCATAAACCTCCAGCGCTTTACCTATAACCGTACCGGGAATATAATCTTCCGCTGCAATGGCAACCCCGGGGATATCCGAAGATACCAGTAAATCCCCCGTCCTTACCATGCCTTTGACCTTAACCCGGACCCTGCCGCTCATTCCTACAGGCGCATACTTTCTTTCCTGTTCCTCCAACGACAAATCCTTTTCTCCTCCTATGCACTGGGCGTATTCATCCGACACGACACCGCATACCAATTTGCTGTATTCCTTGCAGGATTTCGAGTATCCTTCTCCGTCACGGCTTTTGCATACTACGTCCCCGGCTTCCAGTTCTCCGTCTTTGAGGAAATACTCCGCATAGTCGTTAAATATAGCGTTGTATACTTTTGTTGCAAAGAAATAACCGCTGTAGTTCAATCTTGCAGTCCCGGTCGGCGACACACCTGTCACATCAAAGTATCCGTTCGTGTTTGCAGAAGACGAGTACTGGAGGAAATCATAGGAGTGTTTTCCGTCCACTGAGTGTGCATCTCCCGTAATTGAAGTGGGTAGCTTCCCGGAGGAATCCATCTTCAATATCTTCCCCGCAGCGGGAGCACTGACGGCATCACTGACCAGGACATGGCCGGGATGCGGATTGGCAGCGTCAACATGATCCCTTGTCTGTGCAAGTGTGATATCGGGCGCTTCATACCAATTGGTCTTTCCGGTTATTGCCTTTATCCTGTTTGCAATCCATGATACCCACTGCGTCAGCTTACCTGGACCGTTTGATACCGGCACTTGGTTCGGGCTGGCAGTTGGGGTAAGAGCGGTGTCAATAATGTCCGTATTGCTGTTGAAATCATTAACATCTACAATATCAGCCCCTCCGGGCTTTTTCAGATTGTAATTCTGGGTGTATTGCATAGTAACTCCTCCTGAATTATGAATTTGACTTTAATAGCTGGAACTCTTCCCATGTCATCTTCTTGGCGTATTTCCACGAAGGTCTTACCGTCAAAAGGTAGAAGTCATCCCATCTTGTCAGTTTCGAGGATGTCCACAACGTCCTGGGCTTGGCTATGTGGAAGCCGTCCCATGTATAGAACTTTGCAGATTCCCATGTGTATGTTGCAGCTTCTTCCCAGACACAATATGTGTATTCATAGGAGAAGGCCAGGTGTGCCGGCTTTATCATTTCTATAGCTTTTGTCAATTCCGGCATATTCGGGGGTATACCCCTTGTTCCGATGAATTTTACGATAAACCTATACTCCATGGGAAAATCCGTAACATCGGCCCTGCCTCCCGAAAAAATCTCACCAATGTCTTCAATCAGCACTGGAGTAGTTATTTGTGCGCCCTGAAGCTTTGACTTGATTACATTGCGCCTGTAGTCCATCGATTTGTATTTGTTGGTAAGAATACCGAGTTCGCTTTCCCAAAGCCCCAGACCCCAGCCAGCTGTATCTACATAAAGCTGGCCCTGTATTTCGGCTATAGCGGCATTCATCCCGTCATACTGTTTTGAAATTGAGTCCTGCATACTGGTCATGACGCGGCTGTCTCTGTAATATAACGGGAGGTAGTCCATCAGGTTTACAGGTTTCACATCCCTGCCTTTTTCGAGCTCCCCTTCACCGTAAGTAAACAGTCCGTAAAATTCGTCACTGTATTTCATCCATACACCACCTCCTTACGCCCCTAAATATAAATTCATTAACGTATTTGCAATCAGATCCTGTCCCTGATTATACGCATCAAGGCAGGATTCCTTGTGCCAGTAAAAGGTTGCCTTTTTCTGAACCGATGAAAAGCTTAAGCGTATCGGTGGTAAATGCAAGCTCTCCGGTTTCAAGAATTATGGCTTTGAGTTCTTCTTCAGTACCCCTTATAATTTGTATCAGCACTTTCCTTGGCATTTTTATTCACCATCCTATTTTGAGAATGTTCCGCCGTCAATGTGTACGACCATAAGTCTGTCTTGGTTGTTGGGATCGTATTGTATGGAATCACCGTCAATGTTCACAGACACACCGCTGCTGTCTACAACGATGCCTTTTTGCCCTACAACATAAATATATTCACCGGTTGTATTGATACCGTAGCCGGCCCCGACCTGCAGAGTAACTGTGTCCCCCGAACCTCCTCCGCTAAGGCCCGGGCCTGCTTGAATTGTCTGATTGGCGCCCCCTGTCAAAGCCCATATCCCGGTATTGCTGTAGGTATAATTCTTGCTTTCATCCTCTACATATACCGCCCATCCGTACGACGGTACAAAGAAGTCCCAGGCAGAACCATTCCAGTCGACAACCTGGCCGGTTTTTCCCGACCATTCCCCCTCCGCTCCATCGGGTATCAGATACCTTGCATGAATCCCGGGCTCACTCGGGGGTGTGGTGGCTGTCTTTGACCTCACGCTGTCCTGCCAGTCCATGCCTTTTATGGCGTTAAATATCTCCGTCCTGACTTTTTGTGCTGACCATACATCAGTGGAAGCTGAACCGGAGTCGTTTATCATGCGGTGTATTTCCCCATTGTCTATATGTTCCCGAATTTCCGATGCAGTTTTAGTGTTGGAACCGTCGGAAACCTTGTTTACGTGCCCGCCTGTAATATCGCCGGCTACCACCCTTTTAAACGCCGTACCGTCAAGCACGTCGTCAAGGGTCCCGCTCAACTCGGTGAGCATCTGTGCGTTTATCCTTCTCCAGGATGAACCATCATCAAAATAGATATAGTCTGAGTTTTTTCCGGACGTAACGAAGTAGAATCTTCCCGGAGTAGACGGCTCGGGGCGGTTGTCCAGCGTGCCGGACATTGCACGGCCTACAAGAGTATTGACTGTTCCGTCGCCTACATACACTTCCTTCGTATCGCTGCAAAAGCCCATCTCGGCAGCTGCTAGCGGTCCGTAATTCAAAAGCTCGGATTTTGTTCCTCTTCTAATGCAAATTACCTGTGGCATATGCCATACCTCCTTTGTTTTATTACTTATTGGGTAAACAAAGTACATAATGAATTGCAGTCTACTTGAAACTTCCCCCGTCTATTATCCCGTCCTTAACATGCACGACTATGTCTGAGGAGTGCCGCAGCAGTTCGGTCTGGGTAGATACTACCCCATCCTGGAGGCTGTTTATGTCGGCTGCTTCAACCTGATCGCCCAGGGACTCATATGTAATGAATACCATATCAAACGGGCACATGACATTAATTATGGTTTTCCACGGGGTTTCAGCGGACTCATTTATTACATACGAGTTTATCTTTACTCCGCTCTTATTAGGCCCGGACCAGATTTCTATCGTTCCGTTGTTTGCATTATCATGATCCAGTTCCTTTACCCCAACGCCGTTATACAGCGCAATTGCTTCATCCCTTATTACATAAGGAATGTCTTTTTTGTCCAGCTTTTTTACAAATGAGTCAACAGCTTTAGGAAAATTACTCAATCTGCTTCACCTCCTGTGGGGTTCAGAGCCAGGCTGTCAAGAACCAGGCTGTCAATAAGGATATTTTTTTCATCAAGTACAGGCACCTGGTTTTCCTCCAGCTTGATATTTCCTTTGATGTTATTGATCAATAAGTTTGTATGGTCTATCACACCGGGAATGTCAAGCAATATTGCTCCTATCTGGGCATAGCTTACATAGTCCTGCCTAAATGCAATTTTTTTAAAGTGCTGGACCAGTGCCTCCTTAAAGCCCTGTATTACCAAATCCAGCGTGTAGTTGAGTTCCAGTGTAACCGACCCCTTTACACCTATGTACAAAGGTTCTGCAGCCTCAACTGTCACTGAAGCCCCTATCGGACATATGCCTCCAATATAGTCGGATACATTCTCCACCAGTTCTCTGCTGGCCGGAAGTTTCTCAATATCGATGACGCTTACTTTCACGGTTCCCGGCCCCTCCCATAAGGGTATGACCTTGGCATCTCCTATTCCGGCCACATCAAGGGCCCACTGCCTGTAGTGGTGGATGTTGCCGCTGGTGGCGGGTGACCTTACTTTGAAAAGCAGTCTCTGTGCAAGTTCTTCATCACTTTCAACATCCGAACCTCCTGTGATACGGTCATCGTTCCTTACGGATTCCGCCCCGTAGATAGGTATAGGAAGTTCCTTTATATTCAGGGGGGGAATATTGTATTTGGAACCCTCGTCAAAGGCTTCAATGCCGATATTGACCGAACCACATTTTATAATAGCTTCTTCGGTCGTGTAGAATTGAAGGCCTGACTCTGTTTGAACCAGTGTCCATTTGGGAATGAAAGTATCGTCCTTCCCTGTTATTGTTACCGTACCGGTAGCTTTTGTCCCTTCTCTTCTTGACAGCCCGAATTCATTTGCCTTCATATCCAGCCATTCCCCATAGCTTGTCTGTATGAAGGACCTTCTGATTATGCTGTCAAGTTCAATATAGGTTTGCGCAAGCTCAATGGCTACCGGTGCAATTGCGTCATAAATAAAAGAACCTTCGGATTTGTCAATATCTGAAGGTATTCTGTCAAGTAATTCCTTTTTTATTGTCTCTTCATTTTTTACCTCATACACTTATGTTCACCTCCCCATAATCGGTCAATACGGTAAATTCGATTTGCAGGTTGTCTCCCGTAAAATCAACAATAACTTGTGTAATCCCTTTGATATGCGGGTTCACAAGAAGAGCCTCCTCCAAGTGCCTCTTTATCTCACTCGCCGCGGCATCCTTTGAGAATTTGCTTCCAATGAGAGAATCCAGTTCCTGCCCGTAATTCCATGAATAAATCAGGTACTGGTATCTCTTTGTCCTGAGCATTTTGCATATCCATAGTTTTATCGCCTCGTCCCCTTCGGCAATCGTGAATTTACCGTTTTCGAGTATGAAATCATTCCTGTCGAAATCCCAGAGATATTCCTTGGGCGGCTGTACAGCCACAGCCAGCATCGGCGGTTCATAGACGTCAATAAAAGGAAATACGCTTTCGCCTGCAATCATTCTGGTTTCACCACCTTTGCCAATATAATATATGTCTGCGTGTCCAAAGTAGGCATAACAGCAAGTATATCGTTCTTCTTAAGGGTATCTGTAAATTTGAAGCATTTGTCGTTCTCCGCATCGTCGCCTGAAATAGAATAGTCCTCGGTATCTATCTCAACCTTGGTAAGGGTATGCTGGTGGGACACTACTGTGAGTTCGCCCTGACCGGCAAAAATGCATCCCGGTGTTTCCTTTGATGTCTCCCCGTTTGAGGCCGAGCTGTCCGTGAACTTCAAATTCCCCTTGGCCTCATACTGCCTGCTGTAGCCTTTCAGCAGGTAGTCGGATATCAGTATGTTTTCCTTCTTTATCTCAATATTGCCGCACTTGATGACAATATCAGGCGGCGGTGCAACTACTACTGCAAGCTGAACGGACGGAGGATTGAGTTTTGCTCCCTGCCTTCTCATAAGCTGAATTATTTGGGCGTAAGGATTATTTATATTCAAGCTGCATCAACTCTTTTCACTTCATTTTTTCAAAATCCAGCGTAAGGTCCATGGTATGCTTGCCATCCTGCCAGGTATGAGTGTCGCTGCTTATATAGAATATGCCTTCCAGACCGCTGTGAGGTTCTTTTATCTTTATTGCGCTGCCGGTAACGCATTTCGTGTTTCCTATGGCCTCAAGCTTACCTTTCCTTTCAAGGCCTTTTAGCATGCTTTTAGCTACAGTATTTGCATCCTTTCCCGCCTCCTTTTTATAGGAGCTCTGGAGCACACCGAAGCTTTTCACCCATTCCTGGCTGTCAACCTTTGTTTTCATGTTCCCGTTTTCATCATAGACCATGACCCTGTTTATCATGTTTTCTATACTTTCACCGTACTGGGAATTTGATATGTTGGTACGGTGGTCAAGGACGCAGCTTACTTCATCCTCACCCTTCTCAAGCACATCAAGCCTTCCTTTACGGAACAACACTACATACTTTTTACCGGTGTGCACTCCTGCGTTTTCGTAAGCAGCCGTTATTATCTCATAGGGTGACTTGTCCATTATAATAAGGCTTTGCGATATACCCGTATCTGCCAGCTTACCTTTTAACACCCCAATTTCTCCGCATACCTTGCCTGTTATCTCCTCGGCGCTCATTCTGCTGAAGTTGTAGCTTGCTTTGGATTTTGTCAGGTAGATAAGACCGTCATAGCACTGTATATTCAATGACTGCTGGCTTAAGCTCTTCTCCCTTGTGAAAACATAACCCTGAAATATTTCCTGACCGTCATCATCCAGAAGAATAATCTTTTCCCCAGGTTTGGCCTCCACACGCGGAATGCTGCCGTCGAAGGCAGGGCTGATAATCTGCAGTTCAAGCTTCCTTGCCGCCTGGTGCATGTCGCCGCTCCATCGTATACTGCTGCAAAGAGAGGTAATGTCTTTTGTTTCTCCTCCCGAGGACATATACTTAACCTTCATAGCATCAACTTCTTTCCTGTCTGCAGTTTTTTAGGGTCCTTGATTCCGTTCTTATCAGCAATGGATTTCCACTTTGAGCCATCCCCGTATGTTCTCTGGGAAATTGTCCAAAGTGTATCCCCAGGCTTAACCACATAATATTTCGGCGTCTCTTTTGTCTGCTCTCTCTTGCGAGAGGTATCCGGGCTGCTCTGTGACGAATCTGATTCGGTAGGAGTGTTTAAATCCCTGTATTCTTTTAATTCGATGGTATAGTATACATCCCCGCTCCCATCGTTTTCCCCGTATGTAAAGCTTTCAATACAGCATTTAAGGTTAATATCCGTTTTAGTGATAATCAATCTTACAGGATTTGTGTCCTTCCTCCACTTTTCAATCATTTCCACACATTTATACGGGCTGGGGAAATCCTTGTAGGCGCAGAACGGGTACATCTGTGCCGGAAAAAAGCTTGAAACGGTTATGGCGGCCAGCTTGCCTTTTCCTATGATGTTTACTTCCCCGATATTCTCTACATTTACCGTCTGGTTCATGTTCCCCTGCTTAACGTCAAACTCCTTCGGCGGAATCGGCAGTTGAAACGATTCGGATTTATTGTTGTTGGACAACCAGAACTCCATTTAAGCCACCCCCATATTTACAACATACTCTGAAAGCTTTTTGGCGAATATACCCGAGAATTTGTCGATATCTACCTCCTCACGTATTACCACGCTGTCAGCCAGCTTTGCAAGAGAGATATTGACCGTTTTCATAGCGCCGGGATTTAAAGCAGCAGACTGTACAGGCTGTTGGAACACCTGTGAAGGATAACTGTTTTGCACTGCCGGCATTTTAGGCATATTGAAGGCAGAGTTGTTTCCGGACATTACCAAGCCCGGAGTCGAAGCGGGAGTTTTAACTGAAGCTGTTGTTGAGCTGTTGGCCTTATCATCAAACCACCCTCTGACTTTCCCTATCAGACCGCTCACCCACTGCACTGCCTTGCCTATAGCATCGAGGATAGGCTTTAGGAAATTCCACACAGCCTCGATAACCTTGGCTATATATGGCCAGAATATTTTGAATATGTCCACAATAATCATTGCAAGGTCCCATATGCTCCTGAGAACAGGACCTATTATCCCCCATGCCGTTTGTACGATGCTGCAGAGAGTAGGCCATACCTGCATCCATACCTGCCAGAGGAATTGGATTACATTTACAAGGTCCATAAGCATGGGCCCGATCAGTTGAAGCACTGAATTTATTGCGTTGGAGAACAGAGGCATGTTTTCAGCTATCCAAACTGTTACCTGCTGTACAAGCTGCCAAATACCCGCTATCACAGGCGCCAGAGTATTGATGCAGCTTGAGACGATGCTTGCAAGGTTTTCAATAATTACTCCAATCGAATCGATAAAATTCAAAAAGCCTCCTCCGCTAGCCGTAGCAGAGCCCAGCATCGAGAAAAGACCTTGAAGCGAATTCCAAATAGTACCGACTGCAGCCGCAACATGGGGAGCTAACTGGGAGAATACGCTTCCTATTCCCTGTATAAAAGCAATAATACTGCCCTGATTGCTCTTCAGCCAGTTCATAAAGTTATTTAGCTGTCCGATTACATTGCCCATAAGGCTGCTTCCCAACTGGGACAGTACGTTTGCTACGGCCTGGGCGAAAGAGGTTATGCCGGCCTTATTCACTTTGAACCAGCGGATGAACGTATCCAGCGGGCCGTTTAAAGCGCTCAAAAGAATACCTCCAATGCTTGCAAAAGAAGTAAGAATACTGTCATATTTTTTAAATACCACCTTTGCCAATGCATCATCTTTAAGCTTGTCGGAAATACCGGACATCAGGTTTGACAGGCCTTTTGACAACAGCCCTGTCATTCCCCCCCAAACCGCTCCAAGCACGCCTCCGGCAATGCTTTTAAAGCCGTTAAATACGCCGGTAAATATTTTGCCCATTACCAGCCCGGTCCCTTTGATCAGGCTTTCAATGCCTCCTCCTATGGTTGAAAAAATCTTGCCTACTACGTTCCTGACTCCGCTTAAAATCCCGGCAGATGTTTTTGCGTCTACGGCAGCGGTTTTTGCAGCCTGCTCCTTCATGGTATCAACGCTTTTCTTGAGCTGGGCTTCTACTTTGGCAGCCTTCTGCACGCTCATTTCATAAACTTCGACCGTTTTTCTGAGACTGTTTCCGTAGACCTCTGTAGTCTCTACGGCTTTTTTTATAACTGCGTTATAACTGCTCATCATTTGAAGGGACTGCTCCAATTCCATATAATCACCTCCTGTGATTGAATTTCGAGCATTGCCTGTGTTTGTGCGCATCGCGGCAAACACGGGATCAGCTCCCGAAGTTACAATCCTGCAAATGGACAGGACAGTCCTTTTTCATAGAGTTTTTTCTTTTCTTCCATTTCCAGCTCGAAGCATGCCATCACAAACAACTGCTCACCCCTGGGCATGTTATAAATGACCGACGGTCTTATACCTTTCGACTTCCAGTAATAGTAACACAGCGAAGCCATTCCGTCGGTTTTTATGAGTTTTTTATTTCTGCCACTGTGTCACCGCCGAAGCCTGAAAGCTCACTTATTATGTTGTACAATTGAGTTATCTCGCCAGGCAAAAGCAGCCTGGTTACAAGCTCCTTAGGCGTATGGCAGTTAAGCTTCTCTCTTAATTCCTTACTTTTAAGGCTGGGTTCCTTGACTCCCTCAAGTATGGTAAAAATCTGTATTTCGCCTGTATCAATGTTTTCTATTTGGCCATTGCCTATTTTCACCGCCTGCTCCTGGATTTCAGAAAACTTGTCGGCGTTGATGGCCTGACAGGTAAACACCACTTTCTCCCCAAGCACCTCCGAAAGCCTTTTCATTTCTACCTGCCTCGAAGGTTTTGTTATCTGGTCCGGATTAAGCTTTAAAAGCAGATCAAGGGTATTGCTGTTCATCGGTCGCACCTCCTTAAATGAAATTTGAGGGCTGAAGCGCCCTCATTTCTATGCCGGATAAGCTATTGCGCTGATAAGAGCAGGGGGTATTAATCCCCCGGCTCTATGATATCCATGTATTCGAAATCAGTGAATGTAAATGGAGCCTCAACTTCTCCGTATTTTGCTGATTCCCAATCTGCAAGTGTAAGGTCGTCGAAACTGACGTTCTTGACTACAACCCTTTCCGACCCGAAAGAATCAGGGTCGGCAAGCTTTGAAATGATTTTAAACCTTACATCCTTTGAATCCCTTATAATGTCGTCTTTAATCTTCACTGCAAGCCTGGAGCTTGTTTTATAAAGCTTGAGAGTTCCTTTACCCTTCCAGCCTACAATTTTCGTGTCCTGTGCTGCTTGTCCGCACAGTTTGACGTCTTCCTTCTGGATTTCAATTTTAGCCTGAAGTCCTTTGCATTCCGCTACTTTATCATCATCAAGCCATATTTCTCCCCATGTACCGTTAATAATTCTTTTTGCATCCATACTTTTCACCCCCCTTATACTATGATATTGAGAACTATGTCCTCTACCGCATCCATTGCTTTAATGTTGGATGCAAGGAATACCTTGTCCCTTGTATTCGCCTCTTTGATCTGCTGGCTGTTCATGCCGGTAATGTCTATGCCGTTCGACTTAAGGTAATTTGCCTGTACGGCTATATCGATATATACGCTGTTTTTACCTTTTTCGAGCAGCCCATCCATCTCTAAAGCCTCAAAATAGGATTTGATGGCCGATATGAGAAGGCACTTGTTGTCGTAGCTGTTTGCTACCTTACCTATGTAATTGTCCTCAGATGTCTTCTTTACATCGGTGTGTATCAGGTCAAGTATGTCTACTATCTTGATTTTTTTAAAGTCTTCTCCCTTATCCGGGGTAGTGCTTACAAGGCTGTTTACCGCCCTTGCTATTTTTACCTTTTCACCGTCATGGAAAAGGATAAGCTTTCCGCTGTCAATAGCAATATTCATATCGCTTTCAGTCAGGTGAGGCACATCCTCAACCTCGCTGAGCGCCTGGTATGTCGCCGATATTGTAAGAGGCAGTCCTGCCAGTATTCCCGCAATCCTCGAACAGTAGTTTTTCGCACTGTAAATTTTAGAAGCGGTCTTTATGTCGTTGGTTGCAAAATTAATAATACCTTCACTGTCTGGAGCAAATTCAGGCAGCACAGCCTTGACCTTCTTACCCCTTGTATCCCGGAGGGCTTTGATCCATGTTGCTATAAGGTACTTGTCGCTATCAACTATATCCGGTATGGCAAGGTAATCCCACTTTACTGTCTCCAAAAAGACCATGGCATCAGCATATCCTGCTGTAGTGGGGAGGATGTATGCTATAACCTTTTTAGGCGGGTTGACGGTTCCCATCAGTGCAAGCCTTATCTGTTCGGTATTTGTTTGAGACAAGTTTGTCGGAATCTCGTCTTCTACCGTCACAGTCACCATACCCAAATTTGTATCATCCTTAAGTATTAACGCCACTATTCCTCTTTCTCCCCTTTTAATTGCGGATATGCCCGCTGTCCTAAAAGCTATGGAAATCTTCGGTAAACCCATAATGTTAATCCTCCTTCTATTTATTCAACATCTGTTTGAATGCCATGCTGTTCATGTTCATGTAAGTTGACGTATCCTGCCTTAAGCCTGTTAGATCGAAGTCTATGTTCAGGTACATGTCATAGCTGGATATGCCTCCCTCCCATTGCACATCAAATCCCAGCATTCCGCCTTGCAGCCTGGTGATAGGAACGTGCCTGTCGTTGACAATCAAAAAGCCCTTCATGAATATGCTTTTCATTTTTTCATACTCAATAAGCAAATTGCTGCCTTCTGGCGTAGTACTCAGATTGTTAAGATAGTATGCAACCTGGACGGTGATACTCTCTCTGGTAGTTACCTTATTCAAATCGGTGATTTCAAGCTTTACAACCTGGACTCCGAATGAAGGCTTTACCGTACCTATCCTCCTGTTCTGCACAATTATTTCCACCCCGGGAAAGGATGCCTTGATATCCCTGCATACAGCATTTACTATTTCCTGCATACAAATTACTCCCGGCCTGCATCTTCCAGCCGGGAAAAGCCTCCTTTCTGAAATATTAGGTTGTAATACTGCAAAGTGTGAGTTCCGGCCCAAACATATCTTCAAATTGACCCATGCCTTATTAATACGGCACTAACTTGGGACCCCGGTTCTAAGCTCGGCATCCTGGAATCGAATACTTCGATGAAGTTGATATTTGAATGTACCGTATAGGTTGGGCCGTATTGTTTTATTTGTAGCCGGGGGGGTTAATTCCGCCCGGCCAAGCCGCAGAAAAAATAACTTTGCAGCATTAAACCCGTTTTGTTTTTTTGGAAGGTAAATTGAATATTCGGTTTATCAGTCTGCAGACTAAACTTTTCGCCCTCCTAAAAAAGCGCAAGAACACAAAAAAGCCTTCACCTGTCGCCAGGTAAAAGCCTTTTCATAGAACTTCACATTTTATATTATAGCACATAGGTTTATCCTTGTGTTATCAAATATGTCCAATTATTTATCATTTATGTATATATTTTGCATTATTGTAAACACATGAATAATTATTTTATTTCAATACGTTTGCCGCAGCAGCGTATTGTCCATCCAGCTTTATGAATAGCTGATCCAGTTTGTTATTGAGTAAATTCTGAGTAGTGTAGTCAAGCACTCCGTATGAATGCAAATGGTTGTCGGCCTGCAGCTTCTTAATTGCCATAAACGTCGTGTCGTTCAGCCTTGAATCCGGCGTATCAACCTTATACCCAAGCAGCTTCAATATCTTTTCGGCATTATATACGTCGGGACTGCTGTCCCCCAGATCAGGCTTCGATACTCTTCTTAATTTTTGAATGGAGTTTACATCTATCCCGCCAACAGGCTTAGGGTCAGGAACCTCAATGTCCGGTGTCAGGCCTTTTAAATCTATCATTCTTCCTTTGGGAGTTGTATACATTCCCGTAGTTATTTTTATCGTTCCTAAAATTTCATCCTTTGATGGTGTAATATCGTATGCAGCCAGCAAATTCGGATTTATGGTTTTGACTCCCAGCTCTTCCTCGTACTTCTTATAAGCTTCCGGTGTCAATACCTGAATCATGTTTTGTACTTTTGCCTTTCCAAAGGTTTTGGTCCCAACCAGGGTTCCGGCATTTGTGTCCTGAATTGCAGCAGATAGTATCTCTGAAGCGCTGGCGCTGTTTTCGTTTACTAAAACCGCAAGCTTGTACTTCTGCTTAAGAAGATATGAGTAAAATGTCTGATCTTTCATTGAAGGAGACTTAAAGTCTAATTTTGTAACCAGTCCGGCAGGTACAAAATTATTAGCTATGTTTACAGCTTGGTCTACATAACCGCCGCCATTGTTCCTTAAGTCGAGAATGATTTTTGTTATTTTCTTGCCGTCCATTACGGCGAGGGCTTTACTAACGGAATACGCCGAATTCGAGCTGAATGAGTCCAGCTTGATATACCCGATGCCATTTCTGATGTCATAGGTTACCGGATTCATTACAACTCTTTGACGATCTACTACAAGCTCTGTTACAGAAGTATCGCCGGCCTTTATTATTCCGAGCTTTACTTTGGTGCCTTCTTCACCTTTTATGTATGATGCTGCCTCTTCAGGCATAAGACCGATAAGACTTTTACCGTTTGCGCTGGTTATTCTGTCCCCCGGGCAAAGCCCCGACTTTTCTGCGGGAGAGCCTGGAAATGCTTTTGTAATGATTATATAGTTGTCTTTCTTTTCGAGAGTGACACCAATACCTACAAATGAGTCCTCTAAAACTCCTAAAAACTTGTCTGCCTCTTCAGGTGTAAAAAAAGTAGTATATGGATCCATCGTCGAGAACATGCCCTTGAGAGCTCCCTGAATAAGCGTTTTATCATCTACGTCACCATTGTAGAATTCCTTTACAAAGGTTGTTACGCTGTTTATAAAATCATCTTGCGTGCTGCTTACGCTTGTATCTTCTGTTGCTGCACTATTCTCTGAAAAAACCGGTTGAGAGAACAGCAAGCATATTACAGCCAAGATAGCACAGAAACTTCTGATTGATCTTTTTACCACGAGAATTCCCCTTTTCATATGTATTAATTTGAAAGCATTAATGTTATTCTAGCATATTTGAAGCTAAAAATGTTGGCTACAACTGCAGCCTAAATTATTAATTTTTTGTTAACGTAAACCATCTGTGGGAACTTGCTGTTCCAAAATCAGAAGCTGGCAGTCCACTGAGATTACTGATTAGAAATTTACGATCTCATCCTTGTAGTCATTCTGTATCCCATTGCACATATAATTTACAAAACCTATAAGCATCTCGGCTGCTTTTGCTTTAGTCAATTTTTCGTTCGGATTAAAATTTCCTTTTCCGTCAGCCTTTATTAAGCCTATCTTTTCTGCAACATATGCGGCCTTTCTGGTAAAGCTTGGTATTTTGTCGTTATCGGCAAAGGTGGTTACCGGTTTGTCAGGTGCAAGGCCCTCCAGTCCTAGTGCCCTTATAAAAATGGTAACTGCTTCACTTTTAACAATTACATTATTGGGACTGAAATTGCTTTTGCCGTTTCCAAGAACGATACCCCTCTTAAATGCATTGTAAATATCATTGAAATAAATGTTCTGAGTCGACAAGTCTTTAAACGGCGAAACTATAACTTCCTTTGACTTTGATGTTGTTGTCTTTGCAGTTTTTCCTGCCAATGCAGGGTCCTGCGGCACTTCCCTGGCTGCCTTTACGAAAGCGGATATGAATTCGGCTCTGGTCATAAGCTGTTCCGGGTTGAAAATAGGAGCATTGCCCTTGAAAATTTCCAGGCTAAACAGCTCTTTTATGTCATTTTCAGCCCAATGGCCTCTTAAGCGGGTTAAGTCAGGCACCGGCAGGCGGGTCTCAACAGGGAAGCTTTCAAGCTTTAAGCTATCCTTTTTCTCAATAGTTTTGTCGGTCGATACCCCATTCGAATCAAATTCAGGCATCCTGGAGGAATACTCCAAGATGCTTGTATTATTCTGAGTTTGCACATAACCGCCGCTGAAGCTTATTTGATTGGGCTTGTTTTCGACATATCTTATTTGCTTAGTTGAATTGGAAGAAAGGTTGATGCTTGCTGTCCCTCCCCACGAGTCAACAGTTGTACCTTTTTTTACTGCACTTTCTATAACATAGTTCAGCGTCTGTGCCTCCGAGGAGCTCCAATTCTGGTCGTAGCCGTAAAAATTGCCGGTTTCCTCGACAGTAACAGTACCCCCGTTTGCGGTTGACCCGATCTGATAAGTCTTTTTCTCCCATACATCACCTGCGTAATAATTGATGGCAGGCTTTGGGTCAATTAGATTGGATCGTGTAAAATCTACGCTCTTGAGTACATAGTTGACACTCCCTATTTTGATCGTTTCCGTATAGGGCCTTTCCATGCTGGTTTGTTCAACAGTCTGCCCATTGTCCTTAAGTGAAAGTACAGTCTTGTAAACAACAGCGGATCTTGTGAGAGTAGCACTCTTATCCAGGTTCTGCATATTCTTGAAGGTATAAGTCGTGCTGATAACATTCTGACCGGAAACGTTATCCTTCTTGGTGGATTTTTTGATTGTGAGGTTTCCTTTAAATACTATAGGTTCACCGCTTAAAAAGACGACCTCCCTGTAGTCCATGGTTGTATTGCTAGGGGTTTGCCCTGATGAAATGCCGCCCGCATAACCGCTGTCACCTTCCCAGGCATTAACCGGCATAGATGCTGTGAGTATTGCGAATGAAACTAAAATGCACATCAAAACTTTTTTCTTTATCATATGTAATCCTCCATGGATTCTCATTTTATCTTCAACCCTCTACCGAAACTATATATGCATTCATGTCAGTGTTGTCTTGTTTCTTCAATATTCTTACCTTGTCTCCCTTTTTTAGATCCGAGGGCTTTGCGATTTTGTTGTCTTTTACTATTATACTGTTTTTCAGAAGGTTCAAAGAGGTTTCACTTTTATTAACCCAGGAATGAGTCGTCGTATCATAATTCTTAAAGTCAACCAGCTTAATCCCTGTGGGCTCCTCAAGCAAGGTTCCTTCATCGCCGATTTTCGCTCCTGTTACATCTGCTATTACTCCTTTAACATTGTAGTTTCCGAATGGAGCTGTGCTTACCAGTAATGTATTAGTACCGTCGGCAAGGACATATACCGTTCTGCTTGCATAACTCTTATCTCCGCTGTCTGTGAAATCCCTTGCGCCTACAACCCCTGAATCATCAAGTATCTCTGTATCTTTGGTAATTTTCAAAGTCTTTGGTGTATTTGAATAATCCCAGTTAAGTCCATTAAGCTGGGAGAATGACTCCAACGTGAAATCCTTGCTTTCATTTATGCTCTTGATTCTGCCCCGATAAACCCGGACAAAGTCAAGCTTTGACTTTTCGGTTATCTGAACCACTCCTGCATAGTAATCGCCGGTATCATAGCTTCTGTTTGCAATGACATACGCATTATCATCCTGTGAAATGCTATTGCCTGAAACCAGCCTGCCATCCTTAACTACGATCGTGCTGCCGCCGTATGCTATTCCATAATCGTTTTTGCTCAGATAGAATTTATCAGCGCCCGGAACCGCATTTAACACGGTATCGTCGTATGGTTCGTCTTCCGTATCCTTTTCATTTCGGAAGCTTACTACAACAGCCTTCTCTTCTCCGCCGTAATCCTTTTTGACCGCAACATAAGCCTCATTTCCGGTCAAGTACTTATTTGCCTTGGAAATATCCAGCTTTTGGTCATTGAAATAGAAGTCGATTTTATTGTCAAACTTAATGGAAGCCGCCCCTTTTTTGTCCCCGTTAACCCACCGGCCGTTGTACAAAACCTGCAGGTTTCGTGTTATCAGTTTGCTGGAAGTATTGTCAACCCTCTCGACTGTTCCCTTGTATATGCTGCTTATCAGATTTTCATCGCCTTCAACGGTTATTTCCTTTAATCTTGTAAACTTGTTTGTTATATGCATAATAAGCTTGACCCTGTCTCCGTCCTTCAAGCTTGCATAAGTTGTCAGCTTTCCGCCTGAGATAACAAGAACGCTGCTGTCAATGTCCAGCACCTGCTGCTCTCCACTGTCAAAGCCAATAACAAGGGTTTTAGGTTTTTTACTTATGATTTTTCCGTATTTTACAGTGTAGTTATCTACTGCGCTTATCTCGTTTATATTACCCTTTGAATCCGTCTTGAGGAAAACCGTATCGCCTGTTTCTATATCCTCAACCTTTGCGAGGTTATGATTCTTATAGGCGGTTATATCATTTTGATCCGCATAGTTATAGGTGCGGAGTCCGCTTGACGATCCTGTTCCGGTGCCGTTCTCATTATACAGCGTTATATAGCCTAATTGCGGGTTGTTATCCTCAACTATTCCTTTTATTACAGGTGCACCGTACGAAGTGTCATCCAGTTCGAAGGTATTAATAGCCGTAACTATATTGTTTTTTATGGTCAATACCACATCAGTACCAGGAGTAAGCTTGGAAATCGAGGCTGCTTCTCCATCTATTGTAACAACGGCATTATTGCTGTACTTATAGGAAGCATTAACCTGCCTGCCGTCCCATTTGAAAGAAAGGGACGCTTTGGCAATGTTGATGTCCGGGTAATTGAGCTTGAAAAACTGGGCCACATTCATCGATAGGTTTGCCGGGTCCAAAGTGTTTATCTGTGCGGCTATGTAGGAAGTATCCACAACGTTTGATATTACATTCACATATTTTATTGTATTGTCAGGCGCAGCTATGTATTCGATCCTGTCTCCATTTTTCAACAGGGAACTGCTTCCTATTGTGCCGTTCTTATAGACTATGAGATCCTTTATGTTCTTATTGACCGCTTTGCCGTTTATCTCGCTCCTGTTTGTACCGCTGCCTGTGTTTGTTACGATCTGGTCAAGCTTTCCGTTACTGTTTCTTATATTAAATACAGTCTTAACCATTTGGGAACCGTTTGTATAATCATTAGACTTGCTCAAGCCTTCTAAAGTTCCTGTATTTTTAACAAGCTTCAGTACCGGAAGAAGTATCTCCTCTGCGTTCGAGATTATCTGAGCGGACTGCTGCCCGGTAACCGCACCCGTGGGATTGAAGTTGCCGGTGCTGTCGCCGTTCATTATGTTCTTCTGCAGAATGGACTCAATATAGGGGACTTTGTCGGGATCAGCCTTTTTCCAGTCCTTATAGCTGTTGAATATATCCTTCTGCCCGTATACAGGTGAAAGTCCTAAAACCTTTGCAAGCCAGTATGCCATTTCCTGTCTTTGTACAGGAGAGCTTCTTATAAAGCTACCTGTTTTAAGCTTGGTCTGATCCTGAGCCTGTGAATCTGCAAAATCCTGCTGTGAAATCAAACCGTCATTAGCCGCCAATTGTAAATACCCGTCATTCCAGACACTCAGTGTGTCGGTCTTTTTCGTGGTTCTGGCATTATTCAGTGTTTCACCTGCCAGCTGTGCAGCAGCTTCCTTACCCACAGCCCTGTACAACAGCGCTATAGCCTGTTCCTTTGTAAGAGTGTTCTTAAGTCCGAATTGCCTGTTTCCGTAGCCTTTCAATATGTCAAGAGCACTCCATTCATAGACAGCCTGCTTTACGGCATTGGCAGAATTCTTTACGTCAGTATAATTAATATTGTTCAGGACAACAGAGGAATCCGAGGTTCCCGAATAGACAGCCTGAGGAGTCTCACCTGCATCTGCCGAAGAGAATAAATTTGAAAGAGCCAGTGAAATAACTGTTATAATAGCAATATTTTTTACCAGTCTTCTATGTAATTTGAATATGCTTCGCTTCATATATATGCCTTCTTGGTTCATATTTTTTGTTAAAGCTCCCTATATACATTTATCGGCTTCTGCATGAGATTTATTTACCTTCCATTATGACACAGCGTTTAATTTTAGATTACACAATTGTGAAAAATTGTCCATACCCCTGCGAAAATTTGCAAAATAAAAACAACCATTTTTGGTTGTTTTTATCTATATAAGGTTGAATTAAATAATTGATACAAAAGGAGCAAAACACCTAACTATTCTGAACCCTGAGTTTAATTTTCAATTACCTCTTGATTTGCTATCCGTGCTTCGCGTATCGACATATGAAAATCGTTTTCTCCCGTCTTACTGCTGTCAAATTCAAGTTCATAGCCCACCCGGATCTCTCCGCCGTTTTCATCAACATTGATGTTGACCTGATTGGCTAATATGCCTATTGTAAAAGCTCCGTAAGCAGTATCATAGTATGAAACATGCTTATGTCCCTCTTCAAATATGAACTGGGTGTTTACTCCGCCAAACCTCATAAGAGTGACGATTCCGTCCAATATTTTCAGAGTGGTGGTAGTGCCATCCATTCCGGTGACTTCACTTTCCTTATAGGTTACAAAATAGGCATCTCCCTTTTTGTAATACTTGCCCTCAGTCACCAATTCCATTTTGCTTGTATCCTGATTAACTGCAGTCTGTGTACCTTTTACAGAGATGATTACATTTTTATTCATATAGCACACTCCCTGCTAAAATATTTTAAATGCCCACGCAACATCCTTTACCTTATTTTTCGTCAAAAAACCTTTCGCTATCCTCGTAACGTTCAACGGCAAGATCTATGAGCCGTTCAATCAGTTCACCGTACGGTATACCCGATGCCTCCCACAGTTTTGGGTACATACTGATGCTGGTAAAACCGGGTAACGTATTTATTTCATTTATATATACCGCACCTGTCTCTTTGTGTACAAAGAAGTCAACTCTTGAAAGGCCTGAACAGTCAAGGGATTTAAACGCTCTAACTGCATAAGCTCTTATTTCTGAAATCGTATTGGCCGGCAAATCAGCGGGAATCACAGTTTTAGACCTGTCATCAAAGTACTTGGCCTTATAATCGTAAAATTCATTGCACGGTATAACCTCGCCTACAGTCGATGCTATAGGATCATCATTTCCAAGAACCGCACATTCTATCTCACGTCCGTTTATAAACTCTTCAACCAGAATGCGCCTGTCATGCTTAGCAGCCAGTTCCAGTGCGGCTAAAAGCTCCTTCCTGTCATGAGCCTTGCTTACCCCTACGGAGGAACCTGCATTAGACGGTTTTACAAAGCAAGGATACTCAAGGACTGCTTCAACCTGATCGAGTACGGCTTCTGTTTCTCTGCTGAGCTGCTTTCTGCCGAAAACCAAATACTTTCCCTGAGGTAACCCTTCCTTTTCAAAAATAATTTTTGCATAAGCTTTATCCATCCCAAGCGCAGAGCCTAAAACCCCGGCCCCGACATACGGAACACCTGCGAGTTCGAAAAGCCCTTGGATCGTGCCATCCTCACCGTTACACCCATGCAGCACCGGAAATATAACATCTATCTTCCCTTTTTCGCTCTCTGCACCGCTGTAAGCCAGGATGCTTCTTGCATTTGCCCCTGAAGGAACGATTTCGTTTGAATTCTCCTGAGCTCCGGTTAAAGCCTTCTTTTCCGCTATAGCCTGCCATTCGCCAGTCCCCAGCTTTTCAACCGGGCCATCGTATGACATCCATCTTCCATCCTTGGTTATGCCTATCATAGCGACTTCATATTTATCTCTGTTAATGTTTTTTATTACCGATTCTGCTGAAATCCTTGAAACTTCGTGTTCTGAAGATTGTCCACCGAAAATGACTGCTACCCTTTTTTTATGTGACATATTCCTCGCTCCTCAATGTTGGTATGATGCGAAAAGGTCTTTGCCGTAAAATCAATGTTTCCGGGCTATCGCCCATCGCCTTTATAATATATATTTCTCATTTTACTATTTCATTACGACAACATCAAGATTTTCGGGAAAACACTACATTAAAAACTGGTTTATTCAGGCAAATATGGAAAAGTATAAAAGAACTGCTTGATTTATTTTAACACGGTTTTCGGGGTTTGTCTATATGTGAAGCAAGGCTTTGTCCCCTTATTTCTTCCCTGCCCTTTATTTTAAAGCTTTAATGCGTTATAATCTAATTGATTCAACAGATTAAAAGGCTTTTTGCGGGAGGAATTATTTTATGCCTTTCTATGATTTAAGGTGCGCAAGCTGCGGAGAAGAGTTCAACACCATGGCAAAAATCAGCGATAGAGACCAAAAGCTGATTAAATGCCCGAAGTGCGGAAACACTGATCTTGAAGCAGTATTCAAAAGTGTTAATATAATTCAGTCAAGGAAGCAGGAAGGGTTTGAATGTCCTAATGCCCATAAATGCGGTGCACACTGTCATCACGGGTAATACAGCAAACGGATGGCTTCTGCCATCCGTATATTATTTATTATTAAACAGATTACTTTATCTTATTCAATATTCTCTTCCGTGTCGCCCAAGTTCTGATTAACATCCAGGGAATCACCGTTACTGTCATCTACAGATGTCTTTTTATCAACATTATCCTTCTTCTGTTCAGGCTGTTGCTGCTGATCATTTCCCGGAGTTGAAGGAGGCTGGGTCTCATTGCTTATTAGCGGTGCATTTCTTGGAAAAGGCGCATCGAATTGGAAGTTTCCTTTGAAATTGGCTGTCTGTTTTCCGCCTATAAGGAATCTGACCTTTTCAATGTCCTTCAGCTCAGTAAGGGAATTGACCAATGAAAAGATTGTCAGCTTCTCAGCCGTTGCCCCGCCCGGATGCTTATCTACAAAATCCCTTGTCAAGTCTACTGTTGCAACACCTTTGTTAAGCTTTACTGTCGACCTTAACACTGTATCCTTCGGTATAGTCGCCTTCAAATTGGGATCTTCAGGCCCCTTGATTAATTCTTTTACAATTACTCCGGCAAGGTGATTAACACTTTTCTTGGCATCAGTCAAGGGTATATATCTTACCTCAAGTTTCAGCTTAGTTCCTTCAGCATTAGAAAAGTACAAATGAATCGGAACCTTATCCTTAATGTTCTGCGCCTCGGTTTCGCCCATAACAACACTGCTGGCAGGAGTCAGTTCATCGCTGCCGCTCTTCTCCAAACCTAGCTTTTGTAATACTCCGCATCCTGAAAACATAGCCAATATTATAAAACATATTGTTATGACAGATACAATCCTCCGCATTATCCGGCCACCTCACAAAAATTCTTTTGTGATATTCTTATGCCGTTAACACTTTCAGTATTCTAACTTTGTACAAATTTTTGTCTTGGGCCTAACCTTTATTTAAAACAAGCAGTTGTCTATCTTTTCCTTGTCAAAGCCTATAATAATATTTCCGTCAATATCTATTACAGGTACGCCCCTTTGCCCCGACTTGCTTATCATTTCATTTGCAAGCTCCCTGTTTGAGGATACATCAAGGTACTCAAATTCAACGTTCTTGGATTCAAGATATTTCTTTGCCATCATGCAATAAGGACAAGATTGAGTAGAATAAACCTTTACTGCCATATAAAATTCCTCCCGGCAACATTTTTTGTCTATAGCTTATATTATTGACCAAACGCAGTATAATTCTTAAGCATTTATTGGTAATTGATTATAGTGTTTCTCAAATACTTATTAAAGACTCTTCACGTATTCGATAATCTTTCTGGCCGCCAGAGCACCCTGGCCCACTGCCGTAGATATCTGTTTAAACCCGCCTGTGCAGTCTCCCGCAGCAAAAAATCCGTCCAAATTTGTCTGCTGGTCTTTATCAACCACAACCGAGTTTTCTTCTGCAATAACACCCAGCTTCCTGGCAAAATCTATGCTTGAGGCACTTTCGTATGCTACAAAGATTCCGTCAAGCTCTTCACTTGTACCATCCTGAAAATGTATCCTTTGCAGGAATTCAGCCCCGTCAAGCTTGCTCACAGGCTTTTTATTAATATTAAAACGTTCAGCTTCTTCCCTGTACTTATTTGACAGTTCAAGTTCCAGTCCGTCTGTAAAAATAGTTATGTCCTTTGTATGTGTTTCAAGTTCAATAGCCTCATGTATGGCGAAATCTTTATGTCCAAGAACTCCTACCTTCATATTATTGTAGAAAAATCCGTCGCAGGTGGTGCAATAACTGACGCCCTTGCCCTCGAACTCAGTGAGGTTTTTGATCTTAACCTTTTTCTGCTGCTGTCCCGATGCGAGCAGAAGAGCCTTTCCTTCATACGTTTTATTTGGGGTCATAACATGATAGAAGTCTTTTTTTTCTATTGAAATGACTTCATCATTGATTATTTCGACACCAAGCCTTTGAACCTGACTTTCACCATTTTTAAGAAGGTCTTCTCCCTTAACAGGATCAGCAAAGCCAAAATAATTTTCTATTTTTTCAGCCTTTTTAAGAGAGCTTCTATCATCACCTATGATAAGAGTCTTCAAATTGGACCTTGCCGTATATAAGGCCCCTGATAATCCAGCCGGACCCCTGCCTATTATTATGACATCATACATGATGTTCCATTCCCCCATTCATTATTATCTATGATTTTGATTATAGCAAATAACCTGAATATAAAAAATTTTCTTTTTAATTTATCATTTCCAATTATACAGTTTAGTTTTTTCTCCATTGATTTTCAATATTTAATATACCCACTTTCGTCTATTAAATATCAGAATAAATTCTGTAACACTTTCACCCTCCTATTAATATTATGTAAAGAGAGTAATGCTTTTTGGGGGGAAACTTATGTCCAAAACTATCCGGAATGCTAATGACACAGAACTTCTTTTTTTCATAATCATCTTTCTTCTCCTTTTTTACGACGATAGGTTTTTATCCTTAAGGAGAAGATGCAATCCGGCTGCCGGAACAGGGAACTCGGAAATACTCTTTTTCATATTAATATTCCTCCTTCTCTTTTATTAAACCGGCCATACAATTGCAAATCGCAAGTTTCCGCAGTATAAGGCTAATGGTTCGAAGCCATTAGCTTTTTTATTAAGGAAACTTTCATTTTGAAAGTGTTCCAAAAGCAAATGGGGTTCGATACCCCTGAGCTTTTTTTAAGGAAACTTTCATTTTGAAAGTGTTCTTGTAACATTTTATTCAATTGCGACATAGAATATATGGTGATTTTTCCTGAGGGTATATTTATGGATTTTTTACGAGATTTGTTTAATAGGGAAGATGACGAGGCTCTTTTTTTCATTTTAGTATTTTTTGCTGTTTTTATCAGCAGCTTTTTTAGTTCCGGCTTTAAAAGAGCCGACGGAAATGAACCGGGTGAGATCCTGTTCTTCATAATCTTTATAATAATGCTGTTCATTAATACGGGATTGTTTGGCGATGTATAGAGTCCGTTTTCATCAATTAAATTTTAGAAAGGAATGATTTTTATGAGTGAAGGCTTAAGTAAGAAGCTGGCTGAAATCATGGGAAAGATGGATGAAAGAGTTACACAGGCAAAAGTCAATTCAGCACTTGAAATGCTGAAGAAAGGCGACACAAAGGAACTGGCAAAAAAATTAAACAAGGTAGATAAGGAAGAGCTGTTGGGTAAAATTAACGAGTTTGACGTTTCTAAGCTTAAGGATATGAATATTAACATTGATGATGTAAAGCAAAAAATAAATGAAGCCGACCTCAAAAAGCTGTCCGATATGCTTGGGGAACATGGGGATGAAATAATCGATAAAATTAAAGACATTATTAAGTAGATTCAGGAATATTATTTACTGAATACTCTTTGGAGGAGTAGTCGATGAGTGATGATTTAAGCAATAAAATAAGACAGATCGCTGAATTATTGTCCCAGGACGGAATGGCGGAAAACCTGAAGGGTCTGATTTCCTCTTTGACAACTTCACCCAATAGGGAGGAAACGCAGCCTCAGCCTCAGGATCAGCTTCCGGCGCCTATACCCGAACGGAATGAAAAGAGTGAAGCTGAGGACAGTAATGATTTAATGCGAAGGGTTAAGAAGGTTATGAATTCACTTAATACTAAAGATGATCCGCGAATTAACCTATTAACAGCCATTCATCCCTTTCTTAACAGCAAAAGGCAGAAAAAACTGACGAATTGCATCCGGATTCTCCAGATGTCCAGACTCGGCAGCTTGATGGATGACAAAAAATAGGCTGCGAGCAAGCTATGATTTGCCCAATATTCATTCCAGGAGGAGAATATATAAATGAATAGCAGATTCTCTTCAAACTTCAGAAGATACCCCAATAGAGGTGCCGAACAAAATAATGTCGAAAGTGCGGGCGCTGTTGTCGATGATATGGTAAGACAAATCGAAGACATCCCATTGCCCAACCAAAAAGAAAAGACTGATAATGCGGCGCTCAGAAACAATAAGGGCTTTAGCTTTCCCTTCAGCAGCATTTTCAAACGGATCGGCATAGAAGAAATAATACTTGTAGGCTTAATCTTCTTATTGCTCAATGAAGGCATAGAAGATGATTTCCTTTTAATAATACTATTCTATATTCTTATAACTGGTTTTGATTTTTAATCTCTATTTATATGCTTCTTCCCAGATGTAATAAGTTGAATTAAGATCATTATTCAAATCATCATGTCTGGCCTTTGAGACATGATATAAGTAACTTAATTCAACTTATATTAATGAATATTTTAGGCTAAATTACAGACAATAAATTTGTTACACAAAGGAACCTAAAGAAAATTTGTAGGGGAGAATCATATTGCGAAGAAAGTCACTGATTTTAATAATCACAGCAGTCTTGTCAGTTACAGTAATGTGTACAACCTATTTTTACCGTGAAAAAATCTCGAACTTTATAGGCTTTAGCAGAACTGCTCTGTCACAATACGGTTCAAGAGGCCAGGAAGTCAAAAACATTCAAACAAGGCTTTATAACTGGGGTTATTACAAGGGTTCAATTGACGGTCTGTATGGTTATCAGACCTACCAAGCCGTACGATATTTTCAATCCACACACGGTCTGGGCGTAGATGGAATAGCCGGTCCTGAAACGCTTGCTGCGTTAGGGCTTCCTACGGGGAGTAAAACCACTTATGACTCGGGAGTATCCTCAGATAAAGATCTCAACCTTCTGGCGCACCTTATTCATGGAGAAGCGAGAGGTGAGCCTTATACAGGCCAGGTAGCCGTTGGCGCCGTCATACTTAACAGAACCAGAGATTCCAGATTTCCGAAAACCATCGCCGGTGTAATCTATCAACCCGGAGCCTTTGATGCAGTTGATGACGGACAAATCAATCTGAATCCCGACAGCACTGCATACAATGCTGCCAGAGATGCTCTTAATGGTTGGGACCCGACATATGGGTGCATATATTACTATAACCCGGCAACTGCTACAAGCGCCTGGATATGGAGCAGGCCCATAATGTTAAAGATCGGGAATCATAATTTCGCAAAATAACATATCCTTTTTAAGAAGGACATTAAGATAAAGCAGGATTACTTATAGGTAACTCCTGTTTTGTCTTTCTGTATTGCATGAACAATTGAAAGATGTATGCTGTGTAGAACGAAAAGAAAATTGTCTTAAACAACACGTTTGCTATTAAAAAAATTATAGAGTCGCTAGGCTGAATAAAAATTGCTTCAGAAGCGATAAAAATCACATCCAGAACCAGAAGCCTGATCAGAACACCCCAAAAATGGGAATCTGCAGTTTGCTTCCCCAGCCAGAATGCCTTTTTGCCGTTGAAAATGGCCGGATACCAGAAAACGGCATAAATTTTGTAGAAGTTTATTCCGAAAAACACAGCAACTACAGTGATTAGATCCAGAAGTACAGCAACAATTATTAAACCGACTTTGCCCGTTGCCGCTTTAGTAACTACTATTGCAGGAACCGAAGCGACCATGAGGATCATGAAAATCAAGGCACCCCCAATAAGTACAATAAGCGTCGCAAGAAACATCTTTGCAAAATATTTGCGAATCCCATTAAAGAATGACCCTTTAGTTCTGAATCCCTTTTCCACATAGCTGCTGATCGTATTAAAAAAGCCGGAAAATATCAGTCCTACGAACAAGGAAGCTCCAAGTACCAGGGCTCCGAATATAAGCAAGCCCTTTGTCAATATCTCGGGTTCAAAAAGCAATTGAAGCAAAGCAACCAAACTGCCCAGAATGTCGCTATCCCCCATTGTATTCAATCCATATACGGTCGTAAGGAGAGGGTTTATTTTATCAATAAAAAAATAATATATGAAAAATATTATTCCATAGAATATTAATATGAAAGGCCGTTTTAACAGCGTACCGATCGTCAATCCAACATATTTCACAAGGTCTCCGCCTTTCCCAAAATTGTCACAGCCACTATATGCTTGCTTATAAAAAATAATCAGTCAAGGTGACTCCGCTCATTATACCATACAGTATTGCCATTAACAAGAAATACAAGTCCGGTCAGTTCAACCCTTTCATACTTAATGAAATCCTTTTCCTTTGTACATCTACCTCAAGTACGTTTACCTTTACAATATCTCCAACCGCCACAACCTCCATCGGGTTCCGGACAAACCTGTCGCTAAGCTCCGATATGTGCACAAGCCCGTCCTGATGCACTCCAATGTCTACAAAGGCACCAAAGTCAGCAACATTCCTGACCGTACCGGTTAGCTGCATGCCTGGTCTCAAGTCCTCAAGATGCATTACATCGGACAATAGTATCGGCTTTGGCAATTCATCCCTGGGATCTCTTCCGGGCTTCAACAATTCATTTATAATATCAGTCAAGGTAGGGACGCCTATCCCCAACTCAGCAGCAACATTGGAAAGCCCCTTTTTTTCAATTTCACTTTTTAGCAGCCCCAGTTGCTTATTCTTAACATCGTCAAGTGAGAGTCCGAGTATCTGTAAAAGCTTTTGAACTGCGCTATAGGACTCGGGGTGAACGGAGGTATTATCAAGGATGTTATCGCCTTCGGGTATTCTTAAAAAGCCCGCACATTGTTCAAAAGCCTTGTCTCCAAGCTTTTTAACCTTTTTAAGCTCTTGTCTCTTCTTAAATTTCCCGTTTGTTTCCCTATATTCTACAATGTTTTTTGCAATAGAAGAATTAATTCCCGAAATATATGAAAGAAGCGAAGGTGAAGCCGTATTCAAATCAACCCCCACACTGTTGACACAGTCTTCAACGACTCCCCCCAAAGTCTCTCCAAGCCTTTTTTGGTTCATGTCATGCTGGTACTGTCCGACTCCCACTGCCTTGGGATCAATTTTAACCAGTTCAGCCAAGGGATCCTGCAGCCTTCTGGCAATCGATACAGCACTTCTCAAGGAAACATCAAATTGCGGGAATTCCTCTGACGCAAGCTTTGATGCGGAATAAACCGATGCCCCTGCTTCACTGACAACCATATAATAAACTTCCCTGCTTACTTCTTTCAACAAATCCGCCACAAATATTTCCGACTCTTTTGACGCAGTGCCGTTTCCTATTGATATTATATCAACGTTATGTTTGGAAATTAGCCCTTTTAAAGTTTTCTTAGCTTCCTCTGTCTTGCTCTGCGGCGGAGTAGGATAAATCACAGTGGTATCCAGAACCTTTCCCGTATCATCCACAACAGCTATTTTGCAACCGGTTCTGTAAGCGGGATCCAAGCCCAAAACAACCCTTCCCTTAACAGGCGGCTGCAGCAAAAGATGCCTTAGATTCTCCGCAAACACTTTCATTGCCTGCTCTTCTGCAGTTTCAGTAAGCTCATTACGAACCTCCCGTTCGATCGAAGGGAATATCAGCCTGCGGAATGAATCCTCCACCGCCCTTTCAACATATTCAGCAGTGATGGAACGGGGTTTCTTGATTGTATTTGATTTGAGATATTCAATGATGCGTTCTTCCTCGATATCTATACTGACCTGCAGGAATTCCTCCTTTTCGCCTCTGTTGATCGCCAGAATCCTATGCTTGGCAGCCTTGGAAACCGGTTCCTTGTAATCATAGTACATCCTGTAAACAGAGTCCTCTTCTTTTTTTGCCTTAGAAACGAGAACACCATTTCTGAAGAACATCTCTCTTATGGCTTTTCTGTAATCTGCATTGTCCGATACATCCTCAGCTATAATATCCATAGCACCGTTTAATGCATCTTCTACGGTAATTACATCCTTCTCGGAGTTTATGTATGGCTCGGCAATTTTCTCTATGGAGCCGTCTCTTATTTCCTGTGCAAAAAGCGTCAATGCCAACGGCTCAAGTCCCTTATCCTTGGCTATTGTCGCCCTTGTCCTTCTTTTCGGCTTATAGGGGCGGTATATGTCCTCAATTTCCTGCATTGTAACAGCCTTATCAAGAGCACCTGATAATTCCGGGGTCAGTTTTCCCTGCTCTTCGATAAGCCTTCTGACGTCTTCCCTTCTGCCCTCAAGATTTCTAAGGTAGACCAGTCTTTCATACAGTTCCCTCAGCACCTGGTCATCCAAGCCGCCTGTCATCTCCTTACGGTATCTGGCAATAAAAGGTATCGTATTGCCGTCATCTATAAGGCTTACAGTGTTATTGACCTGTGAAGGCTTCAATTTGAATTCCCGAATAAGCTGTTGATTAATGTCTATCATTTCAATCCTCCGAATTAGTAGTTATATTAATTACATTTGCTTAACCAAGCTTGAATATATTTATACCACATTTTCACCTGTCTTTGTTTATAGCCTCTCAACTTCTATTTCCCTTTGGAATTTTTCAACCATTTCGGCCTTGACAAAGCCAATCTCCCTGAACAGCGCATTCACGGCTGCACAGGCAACCCCAAGCTTGAAAGCTTCTGCCATTTCATACCCTCGCTCAATTCCCGCTGCCAGGCCTGCTACCATTGAATCTCCTGAGCCGATGGTATTGACAACCTTTATTTCAGGGGCTTTGGCATACAGTATCTGTTGTTCGGAAACAAGCATAGCACCCTCCCCGCCCAATGATGCCGCAACTATCTCTACTCCAAGCGAATTTATATGCCTGCAGGCATCAATAACAGCATCCCTGCTTTCAAGTGTTTTACCGACAAGACTGCTGAGTTCCCTTGCATTCGGCTTTATAATAAACGGTTTGGCTTTGATTCCCTCTTCAAGCGTCTTGCTGCTTGAATCAAGAATCACTTTAATATTGCGGGAGCTTGCAGCTGCAATAAGTTTTCGGTAAAAATCCTCAGGTACTCCCTCAGGAAGCCCCCCGGAACATACCAAAACCTTTGTTGTATCCAACGCCCTTTCGAAAATTTCCCAGAATTCTCGAATACTGCTTTCATTAATATGGGGTCCCACTTCAAGCAATTCGGTTTCGGTATTGTTGACCCGGTCGATAATGTTGTTGTTTGTTCTCGATTCGCCCTGAACAGTTATAAACCTGACATCCACGCCGAGTTCGCCAAGTTTGGCCGCCAGCCAGTTGCCTGTGTCGCCTGCCTTAAATCCCAGGGAAATTACCTTCTCGCCCAGGATTGCTGCGACTCTTGCAACGTTTATGCCTTTTCCGCCGGCAGATTTTATGACTTCTTTTACTCTGTACAAGCCGCCTGCGTTGAAGCTGTCAGCAAAATATATCTTATCAACTGCCGGACTTAAAGCTATAGTTGTTATCATGCTGCCTCCACAAGGATTTATAGTATAAATATTATACCATTTCTATCTTTATAATTCTCCATTTTTTCTGCCAAAGTGGAAGACAAAACAAAAACCCAAGTTCAATGAAGCTGCTTGGGTTTTCTCTTTCACTCTTAAAGCTTTAATGTGTAAGCGACAATTTTTTCATCGTATCCGAATCTACTTCCTCAATCTCCCCTTTAAGGATCATGAAAATGTATTCCTTTTCAATTCCTGTTGCCTTTGCGTACTCATCAAAATTCATATTCTTGCTTGCTCTCTGGATCGTTTCTATAAGCCTGTCGGAATGATTAATTTTGGGAATATGAATATCTTCTGTCATTTACGTGTTCCTCTTGTATTATCTGATTTGGTTGCTTTCTGGCTGTATTTGTCCGGATACTCTTCAGAAGCATTTTCTCCAAGCTGATCGCTGGAAAGAGAAGCTCCCGTTTGGTTCTTGTTATTCTTGTTACTTTTATCAGTCATTATAAATAATCTCCCTTCATGATTTATATATAGTTTTTTAATCCTCAGTCCGGCTTGGATCATTTTCATCAAGAAATACTCTTGTAACCTTTGTATAATTGCCATCCCTCATGTCCCGCCGTGTGGCCTTCTCTCCGAATTTCTCGTCGTTATAGCCCGGAGCGACCCTGGGTTCCTGCTTTTTTTCCTTTTTGTCACCCTTCATCGTGATACCTCCTTATCATAGTATTTCAAAAGTCCCGGTATTTATCCTCCTGACTTTTTCCAACTCCGACAACTCCTTCGATAATTTAATTAACGCCGTATCCTTGCTTTTTGCTTCAAGCATTGCATCGAAAGCCATATTTGTGCTTTTTACCGTCTCCAGGAAGTCGGCAAACTCTTTCAGTTCGATAAAATCCGCATGACTTCTGAAATCTTTGCAGGATTTCGGACTTGAAAAATGTATCTTTGGGTTGAAATATTCGCCTTCCCAGGTTTTAAACACTTCATTGATAATCGTTTCCAAATGTTCCCCTGCATTGACGCAATTGTGATGATGGATATCCAAAACCATCGGTATGTTTAATTCTCTGCATACCTTTAATATCTCGTTTGCGGTGTAGGATTTATCGTCATTCTCAAGCGTAATCCTGCTGCTTATTCTTTCCGGGAGCTTTGAAAAATTAGTCTTAAAACGCCTTATAGATTCTTCCTTGTTTTTATATACCCCACCGAGGTGCATTACCAGCTTATACTTGTAGTCAAGCCCCATCGCCTCATATATTTTGACATGGTAGTCAAGATCCTTTATTGAATCCTCCAATACCTTTTCGTTTTCAGAATTTATCAAGGTATAATGGTCCGGATGTGCACTTATTCTAAAATCGTTCTCCCTTATAAAAGCTCCTATTTCTTTAAGAATGTCCTTGAAATCACCAATATAGTCCCACCCCTCGGCAGACGGATGAGTCGCTAGGGGAATCAGCTTTGAAGTAAGGCGATAGACATCTATGTTCAACGCTTTATTGTAACGTAAAATGCGGAGCGTATTTTCAAGGTTTTTTCTTGCAACCTTTTTCAGTCTGTACAGTCTGGCCTCCTCATCCGGCAGCTTGTTGAAGGATGTAAGCGTTACGGTTCCGGACGGTGAGCAGTCTTCGAGATTAAGCGTCATTGCTACATAACCGAGTCTGAATATCATGTCTGCTCCTCTTCGATTTATTGTTTATTATTTGCATTATATTCCCGGCCTATTCGAGCCCTCAAAATTCCTAATTACCTTTTGTCTATGAATAATAAATAATCGATTACAAAAGCTAAATGAAAATAATTCTCTATAGCAGGGAGGATTTTTTATGGTTAAGGTTTATACAAAATTCGACAGAATTATCGATGCCAGAAAAGCTGTTGAAACTCTTAAAAGTATGGGTTATCATAGCGCTCAAATAGATATTGCAGACAAATTTTACAATGAATTTTCCGCTGAACTTGGTATATCCGGCAAAGGGGCCGATACCAACCTTTCAGACGTATTCCTGAACTCAAAATCCAAGCCCTTCAACGTGGATAAAGGGCCGCTGATCGCATCCGATCCGGTAATGAGCGGAAATGGCCCCAATGATGTTATGATGGACACAAATGTTCATTTACTTGTCAACGTCGACGAAAAACAGCTCAGCGATGTAGAAAAAAAATTAAGCGATCTGGGAGGAAGAAAACCTTAGACCTTTAGAACTTTTTAACAATTTTTAGATTTTTAGAGGTTATTTTGAAGGATTTTTGATATTTTTATTGAATAAAGTATATATATCGGTAAACAAAAGGTACTGAAAATGTATCCGATAGCCAAATCCATTCTAGTTTGCTGATTGACCAGGCCTTAGCTTATGCATTGCTCTTATTTTTTGTGATGTTCGAATTTTTTTCTTGCGGATTGAATATACATCACTACTGGCATCATATACTGCTTTTTATCAACAATGTATGTAGATATTAACGTGAAAGGGTGATCCTGAAATGAAAGCAATTATAATGGCTGGTGGAGAAGGCTCCAGGCTCCGTCCCTTGACATGCGATCTTCCGAAGCCAATGGTTCCCATCATGAACAAACCTATAATGGAACATATAATAAAATTGCTTAAATCCCATGGAATAACTGATATAGGCGTAACACTCATGTATCTCCCGCAAAAAATAAAGGATTATTTCGGCAGCGGAGCAAGCCTTGGCGTTAACCTTAACTACTTTGTAGAAGATAGTCCGCTTGGAACGGCCGGGAGTGTAAAGAATGCAGAAAAATTTTTAAATGAAACATTTATTGTAATAAGCGGAGACTCACTTACAGATCTTAATCTTACTGAAGCCATCAAATTCCACAGAGAGAAAAAGTCAAAAGCCACTCTTGTACTTACCAAGGTCGATGTACCTCTAGAATACGGCGTTGTTATGACTGATGAAAACGGTGCAGTTACCGGGTTCGTTGAAAAGCCCAGTTGGGGAGAAGTATTCAGCGATACCGTTAATACCGGTACATATATATTGGAGCCTGATGTTCTTAAAAATTTCAGAGAAAATAAAAAATATGACTTCAGTCAGGATCTTTTCCCTTTAATGCTTGCTAACAAGGAACCGATGTTTGGGTATGTAATGTCAGGCTACTGGTGTGATATTGGCGACCTGCAGGCATACAGGCAGGCTCACTACGATATCTTTGAAGGCAAGATTGCGGTAAGTATAGGCGGCAAAGAAATAAAAAAGGGAATCTGGGCAGGCTTAAACACAATAATAGAACCTTCCGCTGAAGTCAATGCTCCCTGCCTTATAGGAGACAACTGCCGCATAGGCAGCCGCAGCACAGTCGAAAGCATGTCTATTATCGGTGATAATAACATAATTGAAGATGAGGTATCAATAAAGAGAAGCATTTTATGGCAGAATAATTTTGTAGAGTACGGTTCGGAGGTAAGAGGGGCAATACTCTGCAATAAAATAAACCTAAAGCATTATGTTAATGTATTTGAAAACTCGATAATCGGTGACGGCTGCATCATAAACGAACGCGCCATCATTAAACCAAACATACGAATATGGCCCCAAAAGACAGTCGAATCCCTCTCCATCGTAGACAGAAATATAATATGGGGCTCAAAGCATGCTAAAACCGTATTCGGCGAAAACGGCCTTTCGGGCATCATCAATGTGGATATTACGCCTGAATTCTCTACAAGGCTGGGAGCCGCATACGGCTCTATTCTGAAAAAAGGTTCAAAGGTAGTCGTCAGCTCAACGACTTCCAACTCGGCAAGGATGTTCAAGCACGCATTTATGTCCGGATTGCTGTCCGTCGGACTGGAGGTATACAATCTCAGCAGCCTCCTTACCCCCATGTCCCGGCACGCAATAAGCTTCCTCTCGGTTGAAGGCGGAATACATATCAAACTAAGCGACGACAACCCGGAATTCCTGCGCGTCGATTTTATGGATTCCAAGGGTGCAAGCATCAGCAGGGTTATGGAAAGGAAAATAGAAAATGCCTTTTTCAAAGAAGACTTTAAACGCTGTTCAGGTGATGAAATCAACAGGCTAAACAACATAACAGATTTCAAGAGCTATTATGTTCGTTCTATATTAAACGAGATCAACATTCAGGAAATAAGATCGGTATCGCCGAAGATCTGCATCATTTCCCCTTCCGATTTTGTTATTTCTGTAGTCATACCGATGCTTACCGACGTAGGCTGCAAGGTTGCAAGCTTTTCTTCAGCAAGCCCTAACGATACGAATGAAATAAAGGATGAAATCAAAAAAACAGGCGCCAACTTTGCCGCTTTTATCGACAGCAACGGGGAAAACCTCGTTTTGATAGATAATGAGGGGAATGTCATAAAAGAAGATCTTTTTCTTTCTCTTACCTCTCTAATAACATTCATGAAATCCCCCAACTCCAAAGTAGTCGTCCCGATCACAGCACCCTACGTCATTGATGCATTGGCCCAGGAATACAACGGAAATGTAATAAGAACCAAGACCTCAGTACATGCGGTAATGGAGCAGATGCTGAATTACAACCTATTTAAAAGCAGGGACAACATAGATCAGTTCTTGCTTAATTTTGATGCTCTCGCCGGGCTTATAAAAATCATTGAGTTCCTATGTATACACAAAATGGCGCTTTCGGATGCCATTTCGAAAATACCGGATTTCTATGTTAGCAAAAAGAAGGTTTACTGCCCGTGGGAACTAAAAGGTAAGGTAATGCGCACCTTGATAACGGAAAACGAGGGTGAGAAGGTGGAACTCCTTGACGGTGTCAAATTTATACTGGAAAAAGGCTGGGCGCTGGTGCTGCCCGATGCAGACATGCCGCTTTGCAGGGTATATTCAGAAGGCGAATCACCTTCTGTCGCAGAGCTTATATCGGACAAATATATGGAAAGAATAAAAAATATAATCAAAGGTTAGCCCTTGGAGAAATAATGAGATCTATTACAATTGATAAAAAATACTCGGAAAAACGTATAGACAAAGCTATAAGAGGATATTTCCCAGACATGCCGCAAAGTGCCTTGTTCAAGGCTTTCCGTAAAAAAGATATCAAAGTTAACGGAGTTCGGGTTAAGGAAGACCATATAGTGCAGGCCGGTGATAAAGTCGATATCTTTATAGCTGATGAAATTATTGACGGAAAACCGTTGGAATACGAGCAAAGGCTGAATAAAGGCTTTACAGTTGTATTCGAAGATACTAATCTTCTTATTGTCAATAAGGAGCAAGGAATTCCCGTTCATCCTGACAGGGATCAGAAAACAAACACTCTTATTGATCTCGTCAGAAGCTACCTTACAATGAAGGGCGAGTATAATCCTGCAGATGCTTCATCATTTGCACCGTCTCTTTGTCACAGGCTGGACAGGAATACCGGAGGGCTTATCATAATTGCAAAAAACAATCAGGCTTTGAAGGATATTATCGGAAGGCTGGAAAACAACGAAATCAAGAAATTCTACCAGTGCCTTGTCACCGGTAAAATGGATAAAGACAGTGAATTGCTAAAAGCTTATCTGATCAAGGATGAAAACAAAAGCCGAGTATTTATACATGATGAAAAGATGCGGGATTCTCTTGAAATACTAACGAAATATAAGGTCTTGGAATATAAAAACGACATCAGCAGATTGGAGATCGAGCTTCTTACAGGCCGTACCCACCAGATCAGAGCCCATTTGGCTCACACAGGCCACCCCATTATTGGCGACGGCAAATACGGCACCAACGCTGTCAACCGCTCCCTAAGTGCGAAGCATCAAGCCCTGTGGTCGTACAAGCTGGAATTTGCGTTTCGCAGCCCAGGATACTTGAGTTATCTTAAAGGACGGAAGTTCCAAGTTGAACCCGGGTTTAAAGTGAAAAATTTAACTTAAATCATTAAACAAAACATGGATATAATCCTGCCTGCCAAATAGAATTCTAATAACATAAACGACACTATCTTCATATCTATAAAATATCAGATAATTATCACAAACAAGAAATCGGTAATCAGTGTGAATATCTATAACCGATGCTAGTGGTGCACCAATTTCAGGATAATTCAATAGATCACGAATTCTTTTAGTTATTTTTGAAATCAAATTTACAGCAGCCTGCGGGTTATAAAGCTCCTGAGAAATGTAATTCTTAATTTCAACCAAATCATTTCCGGCTTCAGGTGAAATTTTCAGCTTATTCATTATAAATTCCAAGCTCGGCTTCTACTTCTTCTAAAGTCTTCCATCCATTTTCTTTTCCTGCACGCTCTCCTTGCGCAAGCTTGGACATGAGCTTTAGTGAAGCCTTTAATTTTTCATATTCATTAATATCAACAATAGCAAATTTCCCTCTGCCGTTTTTGGTCAAAAACACCGGCTCACCAACGGAGATATCCCGGAGAACCTCATTGTAGTTTCTCAGATCGGATATAGGTTTGATATTCGGCATATATAATAACTCCTTCCGCTATTACTGTTGTAATTATTATACCCTTATTGTTCGTAAAATTCAACAGCAGTTCAATGCACGGACGATATTATATTAAAAAGGTTATACCCTCTGGAAACATAGAAATTGCAGGGTTTTGCCTTTATATAAACCAGCCCCTTGTTATTCACGCAAAATACTCGACAATCCTTTGATTAATTTCATCTGCTATTTCGTGATTTATTGCATGGCCTGCTCCTTTGTATATGCGATAATCCAACTTATATCTTTCAAACTTTTCCCGGTCTTTTGCAGCATCCCCCAAAGGATCGGCATCTCCGCGCAAAAACAGACATTTACCTGAAATATTCTTAATTTGATCCTCATTGAAGAAATTGATCTTGTGGTAACCCATTGCCATATTGTTGAAGCCTTTTAGGAGATATGTATAATGTTCCATGATTACCTTATCATCAATTAACACATTGCCGTTTTCTCCTGTTAGTTTTTTCATTAACCTGACGATGTTTCTTTTCGTCGGGAAAAGAGCTTCGGGCAAAAAAACCTTCATCATCCGTTTCATAGGATGAGGAGTCCCCACTGAGGAAATGGAACCCGCCATGCATACCATTTTAATAACCTTTTCAGGCCTCAATATTCCATAGTGCTGCGTAATATAGCTCCCGTTGGAGACTCCGGCAACATATGCCTTTTCAATTTTCAGTTTCATGAAAATATCATCAATCCACAGGATTTGGTCAAAGGTTTTGTTGTAGTTCTCATTAGGACAGCTTTTCCCCGGGCCTCCTATGGTATCTACTGCATATATGTGAAAGTGTTTTGCAAGTTCCTTCGCATTAAAAATCCACATCAGCGCCGAATTATCCCCTACACCGTGGAACAGGACCAAAGGCGGTTTATTAATATCACCCCAAGCAATCACATGCGTGCTCCCGTATCTTGTAGCAATATCGGTTTCCTGAAGGTCCACTCCCCACATCGCCAGCAATTGATCGTAGGTTTCAAGAATTCCTTTTTTAGATTTTTCGTTTTTAAATACCTTCATTGTCCATATCCCCTTTACTTAAAGCGCTTTTTATTTGATATACCTCTTATAAAACCTTTTGAGCAAAACTGCCAGTTCACTTTTTGCTTTTTCTTTCACTTCCGGTGTCACAGCTCCATTGCTGAAGTACCTAAGAAATATAAAATAAATCAACCCGTAATATTCTATAGCAAGGCTTCCGGCATCTTCGTGCTTGATATAGCCTTTACTCATCATTAGTTTAAACACTTCTTCGTTTTGCTTTATCGGCCCTTCGAAAAGAATATTCCTGTATACCGCTGCTGCTTCCTCATTTGTATGCTGTTCAATAATCAGCATTCGAATAAACTTTATAATGTGAGCATCAAGAAAAAAACTTTCCAGAATGTTTAAACCGACTTTTTCAAAGGCAGCTTCTTGGATTTGAATTGCATCCTCAAACCTATTATTGAACCTCTGCGTCATATTGCTGATAATCTGCTGAACTTCAAGGAGCAGCGCGTTAAAAATATCCTGCTTATTCTGGAAATGATAATATATTGAGCTTTCCTTTATACCTACAACCTTTCCTATATCGCGAATTGATACCGCAGTATAACCCTTTTTCGAAAACAGTTCAAGCGCCGTTTGCAGTATTTTCTGCTTTGTATTGTTGTATTCGCTGCCCATACAATCCTTCTTTCTAAAATTTATCTAACAGTTGTTAGGTTTATTTTACCTAACAACTGTTAGATTGTCAATATGTATATAAAAAATGTAGAATAATAGCTGAACATTGATACACTTAGGGATTTTAGAATAAATAATGGGATCGCTTATACGACAAGAATGTCGTGAAATATTATATGCGTCCCTTGCATCAAGTCAGCATAAACTGATTCTTCGGGCTTGCAAGATAGAAAGTATCTCCTTTTTTCAGAACATAAGCCTTGTTTGGAATAAGCTTGACGTTGTCGGATAAAAATGTACCATAGCTGGAGCCCTTGTCAACCAGAAATATGCGTTTCCCATCGGTTTGCACTTCACAATGCAGTGCACTGATTCCGGCAGTTGATTCCTGGAAAACTATTTGGCAGCGTTTAGAATCACGGCCTATTGCAATATTACCCTCGATTGGAAAGGTACAGCCCTCGAAGCTGCCCTTTATACACACAAGCTTAAAAGCCGGCATCGGAATATTGGCAGGGCTTGGCTGAGGGGTAAGCGGGTTTGCTCGCGGGGGTGGCGGTATTTTTTTATCCTTATTCATACTCCATACGACTCCCGCTATACCTGCGCCGCCTCCAATAAGCAAAACGGCTATAATAATTATTACTAATATGTAACCGTTACTATTTGATGCATTATTCTCTGGTTTTTCCCCTTTGGCATCTGCCGTTGCATTAACCGGAGCGCTTCGATCATCACCAGAGTTTTGAGGCCTTTTCGGTTTAGTTCTTTTAGTTGGCGTTTCCGAACTTGAATCATTTCCTTTAGAATACCGGAAATTGGCCTTATCTAATAAATCCATTACATAATCAATGTGGATAGACCCGTTTGTCCCCTGAGCATCCTTGACACCGCCGTTTTCATCATATGTACGGGCGGAAAATGTGTTGACGCCGATTACATAGCCTTTGGAATCGATCAGCGGGCCGCCGGAATTGCCTCCGTTGATAGCCGCGTCTGTCTGATAGCAGTAAGTGCCGTTTGTCAGGAGGTCTTTTTTACTTATAATTCCCTTGGTGATTGTAATATCGTCAGTAGTAGAAGGGTATGATGTACCATTATCGTTCACTACGTCGGAAGAACCCGGAAAACCCAGCATATAGACATCTTCTGCGGTCTTGACATACTCTGACGAGAGCAGCGGAAGAGGCGTACGCTCCTTTATCGGCCTATCTGTGGACAAAACCGCCAGATCAGGTGATTCGGAACGGGTTAACACCTTTGCTTTTACCAGGGTCCCCCCATTATCAATATGATCCAGAACAATATAAATACCATCGGGGTTTACTTCAGCAACATGGTTATTTGTAATAAAAGTTTGAGCAGGTTCCCCTTTAATACCGACAGCAAAACCCGTACCATGCCCCAGAACCTTCCCGGAGGGGTCGGTAACGAGTACCCTCACAACTCCGTTCCTTGCTTCATCAACAGCATCGCTGCTGGCAAATGACGTATAAGAATAAGCTGACAATATTACTAAAATGGTTAAGATAATTAAAATAAATCGCTTCATAAATGCTGATGCTCCTTGGTCAGGAATTGCTTTTGAGAACTCACTTCTAGTCACATTCTACCACTATAAATACGCTATTTCAACACCTCAGTTCAATAACCCAATTTATAAATCTCAAAAAGACCGAATAGGCCTATTTTACCATAACACAACATTTAGACCCAATAACTCCGTCAGATTTTCAAATAATGATGTTTGCTGTTTTCCAGGGTTCTGATGTTTTGTAATATAAATAAAAAGCATCTGTAAAAAGTTTTAGATTCAATAGGTCTAAGTGATAAAATTTAGTAGCCATGCCCTATATTCTAATTTTTTATAGTCTTATATAATGTAATTGATTCAAACTTATCCCATTTAATAAAATTTTATTACAGGATTCCGGATTACTGTAATAAAAGGAAAACTTATTAATGGATAAAGACAAATCGCTTCAAAAAAGCAGATGTTTTGGGACTTAAAAAATAATACATCGGAGGATTACAATTATGAGAAATTGCAAAAGAATACTTACCACATTAGTTATAGTTATATTTATCGTATCAACTATGGCTGTTCAAACTCTCGCAGATTCAGACCTGGCCATACCTTCCAATTTGGAAGCATCTGCCTCAAGTAATTCTGTTACTCTCACCTGGGATGCCGTTCCCGGTGCTGAACAATATTATATCGCAGAAGTAGGCATACAGTCTTTTACCGTTAATGCTCCCTCAACCGCATATACTGTTACAGGGCTTCAACCCGGCACAACATATTCATTCCGTGTTATGGCCGTTAACAGCTCGGGCAACTCCGATTGGTGCGCTCCGGTAACCGTAACCACTGTTCCTGCCATACCTTCAAACTTGCAAGTGACTGCTGAGAGCGACACGGTAACTCTTACCTGGGATGCTGTTCCAGGTGCTGATAAATATTATATCGCAGAAGTAGGCATACAGTCTTTTACCGTTAATGCTCCCTCAACCGCATATACTGTTACTGGGCTTCAACCCGGCACAACATATTCATTCCGTATTATGGCTGTTAACAGTTCCGGCAACTCCGATTGGTGCGCTCTGGTAACCGTAACCACTGTTCAACAGGCTGAATAATATGGAGTAAAAGAGTGCAATCATGGAATAAGCGGGTTTCTAATATGAAGCCCGCTTATTTTCATTTTAATTTATTAAGCTATATCATCCCATATATTGACACTATTTCCTTATTATAATATACTTCTTTTGTATATAATGTATAATTTGTTATATTACTACACACTCCATAGTATATATTCAATGCAGATCCCCTGATAATCCTTTAAAATCTATAATTCGAAAGGAGTTAACCTATGTTAACTAAAAGTAAATCCTCAAAAAAAATCATCTGTTCAATTCTGGCCGTAGTGTTCATAGTTACATCCTTGAGCATCAGTGCTTTTGCAACGACCGTAACCGAATACAAAACTGTATCTTCCATCGTATATTACACAACTACCTGTCCGGATTATGCAGTCAATAACGAAATAAATTCAATAGTCAGCAACGCTCCTGCAACAAAAGATTACACGGAGGGGGCAGGAGGGTTTTCCGGGACGCTGAACTATTCGAGCAATTACATTTCAAGCAGTTCACCTTTAGGCTATCCGTACCCCAGCTATCTATACAATTATACAATTGCTCTCGTATATACTGGAACAGTATCACGTACTGTTGACTATCCTGCCAGCAAAACCGTAACATCAACAACTACACATAATATAACCTGCCCCAGTGACCAGATTCAAAATATTATCAATTCCCTATGTAAAAATTTCCCGACAAAAAGCTACAGTGAGCCTCATTATTCAGCAGTACTTCCATTAACAGGCAGCTTTATCTCAAGTCAATCGCCCTGCACCCCCCCAGTCTATCCAAGCAATATGTGTAATTATACCATTACACTTACATATTCTGCCACAGTCAATTACCAACCTTAATAGAAAAAATTTAATTTATTCGGGATCTGCATTTGAACTTAAAAGAGGCTGTCCGCAACTATTAATAGTTTAGGACAGCCCCTTGAGTCATCTTACCTTTTACCTTCCTATAAACTCCTGCACAAACATTTTGCCATACGTCGGGCTATCTACAATTCCGATTCCTGTATAATTATACTTGGAATTCAGAATATTTGCCTTATGCCCCGGCGAATTCATCCATGCATTAAATGCAGCATTTACAGTCTGATTGCCGGCGATATTCTCACCCGCAGTATTAAATGTCACTCCGAACTGCTTCATCATGTCAAACGGCGATCCGTATGTCGGAGACTGGTGTGAGAAGTAATTCTTGTTCACCATGTCCTGAGCCTTGAGCCTTGCCACCTTCTGAAGTGTAGTATCAAACTTCAATGGCCCCATGCCTGCATCAGCCCTGGCTTTATTCACAAGGTTCAGCATTGCCTGTTCATCAGTCGATACGCCTGATGGAGGTGCAGACGGTGTTGGTGTTGGTGTCGGCGTCGGGGTTGGTGTCGGTTTAGGCGTCGGAGTTGGTGTCTTTGTTGACGGCCATGCTATTTTAATGTATTTACCGGATACAACTCCTACGCATCCCTTGGCAGGTTCATAAATCGCATACCAATCTCCTACCGTTCCAAATACTTTTAGCGCCTGGCCTTTCTTAAGTACACATACTACAGAATATTTTGTTGACGGACCCTGTCGTACATTAAGACTGTTTGCTGTAACAGTTGCATTTAATATTCCTATATTATTAATATAAGGTGCTGCTGCAACTTTTACAGTGTCATTACCGACAAAACTAAAGACCGACGTGAAAAGAAGGGCAATTACAATCAAATAAACTATTTTCTTTTTCATAAAATTCCTCCAAACTGCCATTTTATATTTTGACTGTAAAATTATAATGTTTGATAATAGTATTAACACATTTGCCTGAATTATTTACATAAGGGCAACAAAAAGGCTCTGGGAAATATTATGCCAAAGCTTTATAATTGGTAAATCATTTAATTTTTACCCCTAATGTAAATAATGTATTAGACTTTTACATTATAGCGGCCTATACTTTTATTGGTCAATAAAAAAGCGGAGAGAATTCCTGCTAAACTGAGCCTTCTGAACCACAAAAAAACTCCGGATTTCTCCGGAGTTTTAATCAATATTGAATTAAATCAATACGCTTTGCCCCAGTATACCAAATGTTTGGACGGCTTGCCGCAGCAGAAGCACTTGCCGGTTTTCTCTTCCTGCTCAAAAGGAATGCAGCGTGCAGTCGCACTTGTCTTTTCCTTAACCGCATCTTCACAGGCCTGATCGCCGCACCACAAAGCCTTGATGAAGCCGGGTGTCTCGTTTACCGTCTTTTCGAATTCTTCCATCGTGCTTACTGTATATGTTTTGGAGTCTCTCAAATTCCTTGCCTTCTCAAGCAACCCTGACTGGATGCTCTTAAGAAGCTCGGGTACTTTCGTTTCAAGCTCATCGATTGACACAAACAGCTTTTCTCCGTTATCTCTTCTCACAAGCACTACCTGATTCTTTTCTATGTCTTTTGGCCCGACTTCAAGGCGAAGAGGAATACCCCTCATCTCATGCTCACTGAACTTCCAGCCAGGCATCTTATCGCTGTCGTCAACTTTTACCCTCGAAACCTTAGCCAACCTATCCTTTAATTCCACTGCTTTTTCAAGTACGCCTTCCTTGTGCATCTGGATAGGAATAATCATCACTTGTGTAGGCGCAATCTCAGGCGGAAGAACAAGCCCGCTGTCGTCGCCATGAACCATAATTATTGCTCCGATCAGTCTTGTAGTCATTCCCCATGAAGTCTGATGAACATACTGAAGCTGATTGTTCTTATCCGTATATTGGATTCCGAAGGCTCTTGCAAAGCCATCACCGAAATTATGCGAGGTTCCCGACTGTAATGCCTTGCCGTCATGCATAAGGCTTTCTATCGTATAAGTTGCCATAGCGCCGGCAAATTTCTCTTTTTCTGTCTTTCTCCCCTTGATTACCGGTATAGCAAGAACTTTTTCGCAGAAATCCGCATAGACATTCAGCATCTTAATGGTTTCTTCCTGTGCCTCCTCTGCCGTAGCATGGGCCGTATGGCCTTCCTGCCACAAGAATTCCAGCGTTCTCAAAAAAGGACGGGTAGTTTTTTCCCAACGGACTACGGAACACCATTGATTATAAAGCTTCGGCAGATCCCTATAGGAATGTATAATATTAGCGTAGTGGTCGCAGAACAAGGTTTCCGAAGTAGGTCTTACACAAAGCTTTTCGGCGAGCTCTTCCTTTCCGCCGTGAGTAACCCAGGCTACCTCCGGTGCAAATCCTTCAACATGATCCTTTTCCTTCTGAAGCAGGCTCTCCGGTATGAACATCGGCATGTATACATTTTCATGCCCTGTTTCCTTAAACCTGGCATCCAGATTCTTCTGTATGTTCTCCCAGATCGCATATCCATAGGGCCGGATAATCATGCATCCCCTTACGCTTGAATAATCAACCAGATCGGCCTTCTTTATAACGTCCGTATACCATTGTGTAAAGTCATCGTTCATGGCTGTTATTGCTTCGACCATTTTTTTATCCTGTGCCATAACTTAATTCCTCCTTAATAAATTAAAAAACCGCCCCTAATAATATATAGGGACGGAGTAAATTCCGCGGTACCACCCAAATTGGCATACAGCCCAACTCAAGAGCCTCTAACGTAGCAACCCGCCGGCTTCTTCAGCCATTCCTCCAGGGTGGGACGAAAAGTTATTGAATAAGCGCCTCTCACCAAAACGGCACCTTCTCTTGAAACATTGCTTTTCTCATTCCTGTCTCAGGAATAATTCATTAAACTGTTAGAATTAGTATAGTTCACCTTTCTACGGGTGTCAATACACTTGTTTGCAGAATGTCTATAATATATAATTCAAATGTACTATTAATTATATCCATGAGGCATAAAATATATAATATTTTGAAAGTCTTCTATATTTATAAAACAGTATACAGGGGGAATAGCGATGAAAGTGGGCATTGGGCAAGACAGTCACAGGTTTGACTTTGAAGACAAAGAAAAAAAACTTATCCTGGGCGGAGTTACATTTGAAAATCATCCTCCCTTGAGCGGCAACAGTGATGCAGATGTCATCCTGCATTCAATAACCAATGCAATTTCCGGTGTAACATGCGTTAACATTCTGGGAGCCATAAGCGATGAAATGTGCTTAAAACAGGGTATTAAGGATAGCAAAGCCTATCTTGGGGAAGCTCTGAAATATTTAGACGGAAGTAAGATTATTCATTTATCCATATCCATAGAATGCCAGACGCCTAAGATAACTCCTAAGATTCCCGAAATCAGGAAAAGCCTGTCCAGCTTGCTGGCAGTACCCGAAAACTGCATAGGAATCACCGCAACCACCGGCGAAGGCTTGACAGCATTCGGACAAGGACTTGGGATTCAAGTGTTCAGTATTGTAACTGTAGCCTGAATCTTTGAACATATAAAAGGAATATTATTACGGAGAGAAAATTTCATTTAGTACAGTTACCGGATATAATCCACTACATCAAAATTTCTTTTTGGTGTGCCCTGCGTATATTCCTTAAGTTTATATCCAAAAGCCGCTCCGCAAAACGGCACATAGCCTTCCGGAATTTTTAGAATTCCGATTTCATCCTTCAGGTTGAAAAAGAATGTCACCAGCCCCAGCCATATGGAGCCTATGTCCATGCTTTCGGCTGCTATAAGCATATTCTGAACAGCTGCCGAACATTCGGGCATCCACGAAATGGCGTCCTCTTTGCCGGAAACAATAATCAATGTCGGTGCTCCATAAGTAACCTCCCTCTTCTTACTTAAGCCCATAAGCTTAATCCATCTGACATCGGATTGTGCCATTAGTTCCTTGGGCTTATCACTGATATAACGAATCAATTCCCGATTCTGGATAACCGTAAAATGCCATGGCTGCTCATTATGACTTGAAGGAGCATAAACAGCTGCCTCAATAATCAAATCCAGTTCCTCCTGCTTGATCTGTTCCGGACTGAAGCTGCGTATGCTTCTCCTGTTTTTAATTGCTCTTAATACTTCATTCATATATTTTTCCTCCTTTATTTACAGCTTAATAATCATATGCGCTAATAAAAGGCTACCATATCCATGCTGCTTTAAGAAGTACGCACAAATTTGATATATAGTGTAATTAATGATACTATTAAAAAAAATAATCTCTGTTTTTAAGGAGGATAAGCTGTGGAAAAGGCCAATGCCGTGACAAACAAATGTCCTATGAGCACTGCAATGAAAGTATTGAACGGAAAGTGGAAAATGTTGATTCTATGGTATCTTTCAAGAAGAACAACCCGTTTCAACGAACTTCAGAGGAAGCTTCCGAACATAACGCAAAAGACATTGACTTTGCAGCTGCGGGAATTGGAAAAAGACGGCATAATATCAAGAAACGTTTACCCTGAAGTGCCTCCCAGAGTGGAATATTCACTTACAGAATTAGGGGAGACCATTAAGCCCATCCTGAAGGCAATGTGCAGATGGGGCAAAAATTACGGGAATCTTGTAAATAAAAAAGCAATTCCTTATGGCTGCAGCAAGGTCCGTGCACTAAAATCCCGCCCGGAATAGCAAAAGTTATTCTTTTTGCATGAAATAAATCTTACTTCGTATTATGCTTATACTTTGTTAGCTGCATAGATTTATAAATGTCTTGCTTTTTTACACCCTTCTTCAGTACTGCAAAACCATTTATCAATAAATTCTTCGACGCTTGTTCTTCTATCTGTTGAATGGAAACAAGAGTAAACTTCTGCTCCTGATTTTAATACATCCATAATTTCAAAACAATCTACAGCTTTAACAAATTTCCATTCTACTTCTTGACCGTACATATTTGGATATTTTACATTACTAGATAATGACTTTTTTTCAGAAATTTTATATGCATGGTTAAAAGATTGTGCCTTAACTAACATTATAGATTCTTCAAAAGATTGTTTATCATCTTCACTAAAGTCGAATCCATATTTCTCTGCAGCTTCTTCAATTAGTTTTTTATCAGGTTCACCAATAACAACAATTTGTTTAATTATCCTAACTCCATACCAGTTCCACTTTGATTGGTTTTTCATCTTGCACCTCTAATCATGCATATAATATAAATAATACGCACCACGGAAGGCGATGGCTGCCCCTTGTAAAATCTACAAAGAATTCTCATCTGCAAGCCTATCATATTCATTTTTACTTATAGGCTCCATGTATGGTAATGATTTCTTTATTTTCTTAATGAATTTATCACTCTTAAGATATATTATCAAATCATACGTTATAGGAAAAAATAGTAAAATGAGCGCAATAAAAGCAATTAGTTTTATATGAGACCTATAAGCTAATAATCCGTACATAAAGAAAATTATTGAATACAATATTGAAACTATATTAATAAAGTATTTCAAAATTCTATTAATTTCTAGATCAATTGAAAATATTGCAAAATCTTGTTTCTGCAAGAAACTACCTTTAATGGTAAAATCCAAGAATCTCAGTGTGTTATTTGAACTATAGTAATATTTAAAGCCCTTCATACACTCAGTAATATCAAACTTATCACCTTTGTTATTTATATTGTGTTTCATGATTGTATCCTTTATTTCTGCTGAACTTATCTTAGTTCTATAATATTCACTCATCTTTGCCTCCGAAAAAATAAAAAATCTGGTGGTGCTCGTCACCTAGGATGCACAGGCGAGCAGTGAGGTTAAGCGGAATGACCAGCCCGGTGAAAGGATGTGGCACTGCTCGAACTACTGGATGAATGCAACGAAGACTGAATGAGCTCGCTGCTTGTGCCCTTGCGCTAGATGAATTGTTCTACGATGTGGGGCCTCGCAAAGCAAGAGCGGGTCTGTATGCTGCGGCCTAAAAAACTTGAACTTTTCACGAAGATTTCCTCTATGATAGAATTCTATCTATACAATATTTAACTCAATATTAGTTTCGCTTTCAACCATTAGTTTTAAATATTTTTTTATATCAGGATAATTAATATGGTTTTGAGGAAACATTACTAAAATATGTTCTTCCATATTTAGTTTAGTAGCTGTCTCTTTATCTACAAATATCTCAATCAAGCCATCTTTCAGATTAATCTTCTTTATACCACCGTAGGTCGAAAACCTTTGAGATTTACATTCTATATAAACCTTATTCATACCTAATTCTATATCATCTTCAGTATAATTTAAAGCTTTCTGCATCATTATGTAATCATTTGTATCCACTCCCTTATCAAGTACAATCAAAATGTATTGATCTTCGTCTTCCCCTTCAATAGAAGCATGTAAATGATTTACAGTAACCTCTGTATACATAATTTGTTTCACTCCTCTTGTTATCATACAACATAATATTTTTCAACTGCTTCAAAGACCTTATCAAACACTTGGCGTATGGATGCACCGTCTTGCCCCCATTTCGAAGAACTACTTCTAATTCGTATAACAAGCCATAGTAATATGCATATCTGAACTAGTTCGTATAAGTAACATATAGATACAACAACTAAATTGTATTATTTAGCAGTATTACTGTCAATTTCTGAATAAAGAATCAATTCATTCCCTTCAAAAAAATTAATAAGGTTTCCTTTTTTAAAGGGCCATTTACTCTCTACTTTAAAATCATCCTCAAAATAACATATTAATTCCGTAAATTGCTACTCTAACTTTAAATCCTTTAACTTTGTATCAATAAAATAGTCTCAAAAATTAAGGCGGACACACAAGGTCCGCCAAAAAAATATTTATATTTAACAATATCAGCTCCTGAAAAGCGCCCTTTCCTTTGTAAACATCCAGGCTGCAAGCACGATTGCACCCACTACATATACAGCCGACGAGACAAGCGCCATTACAAGATTTGAATAGTTTATGATCCCGCCGAGAACCATTTTAAATGCCGAAATTGTATTCAAAACAGGTACAATATACATGTACCACTGTATTTCGGAAGGCTGAGTAAACATCGTCGCATATGCAGGTATCATTACCACAAATATCAGGAAAGACAGATACGTCTGAGCTTCTTTGAAAGATTTTGCATATGTGCTTAACGTTATTTGGATACCCGAAAAAGTCATTCCGAGAAGCATCGTAACTGCTACAGCCAATATCAGCGCCCCCGGTTCCATATAGAACCCACCGCCTCCCTGAGTTCCCATTCCGGCACTCATTGCGTTCGGATTTGCAATAAATCCTATAATAAGCCCGGCTATTGTTGAAGCAGCACTGACAAACGAGAATAAAGTTACTGTAAAGTATTTCCCCAGAAGCAGAGACAACCTGCTTGGCTTTGTCGTAAGAAGCGGTTCAAAAGTATTTCTTTCCTTTTCCCCTGCAACCAGATCGGTAGCAGCCGGTATGCCTCCTACTGTAACAAGCATACCCAGCAGCATTGGTAAAAGCATCATAAGCATTGCATTGCCCGATTGTTTTTTATCTGCTACATTTTTTTCAACAATGTTTGAAGGACTTAGTATTTCAGGGTCAAGGCCGGCATCGGTTACTCTTTGCTTTATGATTTTGGCATTGAAGCCTGCAATGACATCCTTTATTACCTCAAGGCTTCCCTGTGACTTGGTTTTGGAATCATCATACATGACTTTAATATTAAACGGTTTATTTGCTTTCAGCTTTTCAACGCAGTCTTTATCCAATTCCAGTACTGCACGCACCTTTTCCTGCCTGATTGCATCAACAGGATTATCAACTTCAGCTAATTTTATATTCTTGTTGTCCGCTATAAGCTTGTCCTTCACAAGTTCTCTGATTTCCTGGGTATTTGAGCTTTGTGAAAGGGCAATAGTTATATTCTCATTAATATCCTTTGTCAGCTTTTCAGCGCCCCCGCCGACAATCATAAGCAGCACCGGCATTATTATCATAGGCACCAGCATGCTTGTTATAATGGTCTTCTTATCCCTTATAATATCCTTAACTTCTTTTTTAAATACGATCATTATATGTCTGAAATTCATTGCTTCTCACCCACCAGTCCTATGAATATCTCTTCAAGGCTTTCCTGCCCGTATTTTTTCCTGAACTCATCTATCGTTCCGGTATCAAGAAGCCTTCCCTTATGGATAATTCCTATCCTGTCACAAAGCTTCTCTACCTCGCTCATTATATGGCTTGAAAGTATAATGGTTTTCCCTTGCTTTTTGCAATCCTCAATAAAATCATGAACTTCTCTGATAGTGCTCACATCGAGCCCTGAGGTCGGTTCATCGAAGAGCATCACATCCGGATTATGCACTATCGACCTTGCAAAGGCGGCCTTTTGCTTCATTCCCTTTGAAAGCTTTCCTGACCTTCTGTTCAAATAATCATCCATCCCGAAGGTGCGTGAAAGGCTTGCTATCCTGTCTTTAATAGATTTCTTGTCCATATCGTAAAGCTCGGCAAAATAAGCAATGTTTTCTGCTACGGTAAGCCTGTCATAAAGTCCTACTTCTCCGCCAAAAAGTATGCCTATATGCTCCCTTACCTTTTCGGGATTCGAACCGGCATTATAACCGCACACATCTATTGTACCCGACGTAGGCTTCAGCATAGTTGCAATCATTCTAAGCGTCGTGGTCTTTCCCGCGCCGTTTTCACCAAGCAAGCCGAAAATTTCTCCTGTTTTAACCTCAAAACCGATGTTGTTAACAGCAGTGATTTCGTTGAATTTCTTTGTCAGATTCGTTACCTTAAGCATTTAATCACTCCCAAAATAATTTTGTACTATAGCTTCTGCAATAGCAATATCCTCTTTTGTCGTTATTTTAATGTTATAATAACTTCCTGTTACCAGCTTCGTGCGAATTCCCAATCTTTCTGCAAGCACACAGTCGTCAGTTCCTGTGTACCCTTCTTCAATAGCCTTTTCATGGGCCTTTATTATCACAGGATATCGAAAGCCCTGAGGCGTCTGTATAGACCAAAGGTGCTTCCGTTCCAACGTTTGGGAAACAAAGCCGTCTGCATCTCCTGATTTAATAGTGTCCTTGACAGGAACTGCAAGGCTTGCAGCCCCAAATTCATTTGCGGCCTCTATGCAGCTCCTGATATGTTCATTCTCAACAAAAGGCCTTGCCCCATCATGAATAACAACAACACTGCACTCCTGATCCACTTGGCGCAGCCCGTTAAAAACGGAGTCCTGCCTTTCATTGCCGCCTGAAACAATCACTTTTACTTTTTTGAATCCATAACAATCAACAATTGCCTGTTTGCAATACATGATATCGGATGAATTGACTACTACTATAATCTCATTTATAAGTTCACAATCTTCAAAGGCCTTTATTGTCCTTGCCAGAACCGGCACACCCGCAATCCCGATAAACTGCTTCCTGACATTCATATTCATACGGGTTCCCTGTCCGGCTGCGACAATAACAGCGCTTACCGTTTTACATTCCGATATATCAGTCATTTGCTTTGTAATCCTTTCTTAGGCATATACCGAATTATAGCATATAAAAATGAACAGGCAAATTGAAGTACCCTTTAGGGAAATACAGACCAAAATGAATCCTGCCGATATTAAAGGTTGGAAATCTGTCGTAGCGTCCTAGTTAAATAGTACACTGTAAAAGAAATAGTTGTCAATAGCAAAATAAAAAGGATCGAACTCTTCACTCGACCCCTACTCGGCAGGTATTCATGCATTTAAAAAATCGTTGATTATTCCTTCTATTTCATATGTACTTGAATTCTTTGCCAGAACCAGTTCACTGATCAGTATTTGCCTTGCACTGTTCAACATTTTTCTTTCTCCGGTGGACAGTCCCTTCTCTTTTTCCCTTAACATCAGCGACCTGACAACATCTGCAACTTCATATATATTTCCGCTTTTAATCTTGCCCATGTTCTCTCTGTATCTTTTATTCCAATTGTTTGTAACATTTGAATCTGAGCCGCCCAATATTTTCAGAACATTTTCAACCTCTTTGATGCCTATTATTCCCCTGATTCCTATATCGTTAACGCTTTTAATAGGAATCATCACCTTCATTTCTCCTACCGGCATTTTCATTACATAATAGTTTTGCTTAAGACCAAGTATTTCTCTTTCTTCAATTGACTCAATAACACCGGCACCATGCATAGGGTATACTATTTTATCCCCGACATTGAACATAAAAAATTCCTCCATAAAAAACCAGTAATTATCTAAACTAACGAACAAAAATAAAGCGCCTTTCTTCAGGTAGCTTTTTCTTTCGTAATTTCTCCGTCTGGGTATATGCCCCTATCCTGTCAAGAAACATGATATTTTAGATTATGACTGGTTAATTTTCCGTGCTTATTAAGTTATTTTCCGTTAGCCTTTGAAGCCTTTAATTTTCCTGTATCCTATAGATGCGCTCTAGCAAAGAAAACTTCCCCTTTTTGTCGGAAGTTTCATCATTGTCTTTGGAAATTAATACTTATAGTATACTACAAAGCATGTACAATGTCAAAATTATTGAAATATATAAGTTGAACTAAATAATCAGCACTGTAAATGATATGTAATAGAAAAGTTTACCAAGGCTTTTATAATTGACAAAGCATCTGGCAAACAATTATAATTGAATTAACAGAATCTTATTGGTTTGAGTTCTGATTTGCCTTCAGGTGCTGCCGGATCTTAGAAAGCCCAAGCCGAACAGGCTCGATGCCCGGGTATATTTTACAACTAAGGAGTGAGTCATATTGAAGGACATAATGGTTGATGAATTTCAGTACACTGTGCTGGAACTGCTAGTAAGGAACAAAAGTATAATCGATCAGTTGACAAAGTACCAGGATTCTAACGCAAGAGTGAATCGGGGAATCGTTAAGTCCGTTACCCAATGCGGTTGTATTAAAATTCATGCAAAGAAGCAGACCTTTCCTGAAGACGGCGATTTTGAAGATACTAAAGATTCCATGAAAACGCATCTGGATGGAAAACTATGTGATAACTGCAGAGATCTTATAGAAAAAGACATTGGGAGAAACCTTTTTTATCTTGCATCAATATGCAATACTCTTGATCTTAACCTTTATGACATCATAATAAAAGAGCATGAAAGAATAAAGATGCTTGGGAAATATAATTTGAGATAAAAACTAAAAGCGGGGTTGAACCCGTTTTTTTGTTTTCTTTAATTTATCAGACATGCCTGCTGTCCAGCAATAGCTGGTCTTGAATCCTTCTTATTCCTTCTTTGATTGCTCTTGCTCTGACCTCACCGATTCCCTCAACATCGTCCAGATCGCCAATTGATGCTTTCAGTATGCCCTGAAGGTTTGAGAACGTATCGACCATATTTCTTACAACAGTCATGGGAACTCTGGGAATCTTTCTGATTATGCGATAACCCCGTGGTGAGACGCTTACATCGAAATTGCCGTTTGCACTGCTATAGCCGAGTGAGCGGCATATGAAAAACAAATCCATGAGCTCGTCATATGAAAACTGCCTTATTGTTTTTAATACATCTTCGACGCTATCCATACAATCGGGACTGATATAATCTTCAACAACAAGCATTGCATCTTCCTCTATATTTGCAAGAAGTTCTTCAAGCTGCATGCTTACAAGCCTTCCCTCATTACCCAATTCGTAAATATACCGATCTATCTCGGCTACTATCCTCAAAACCATTTCTGTCCTTTGAATTACTGAAGCCACGTCGTCCAAGGATACAATATCTTCAAATTCCAATACGCTCAAGTTGTTCATAGCCCCGTCCAATACCGATTTATACTTTTCAAGGGTTTGAAGGGCCTGGTTAGCCCTCGTCAGTATTGTAGGCGTATCTCTGAGAATATATTTTTTCTTATCAGTATAAATTGTGATTATATTCCTTCTTTGCGAAATGCATATGACAGTTTCCCCAGTCTGCTTTGCCGACCTTTCAGCACTTTTATGCCTTGTTCCCGTTTCATCGGTGTGTATCGAGGGACTCGGAATAAGCAAAGCGTTTGCGTATAATATCTTCTTTACATCCTTACTTATAATTATTGCTCCATCCATCTTAGCCAGCTCATAAAGGTAGGAAGGCGAATACTCCTTATTAATGAAAAAGCCACCGTCTACGATATCCATAACCTGCTGAGAATCACCAATTACAATCAGAGCGCCTGTCCTGGCCCTAAGAATGTTCTCCAGGCCTTCTCGCAGCGGCGTCCCCGGTGACATCATTTTTAGAATATCGAGCAAATCATCGTATTTAAGCCTATCCTCTCTCATAATAACCCCCAAATACTAATTATGAATTTCAAAAGTAGAATGTAGAATAAATAACATATTTTTCATTTCAATAATTTATAGTAATATTTTATTTATAATCCGTCAATAACCAATAAAAGTACTAATTATTTAATTCAACTTATTTAGATCAGCAATTCCAAGGCTTGCTGAACATTTTCGACAGCTTTGACATTTATGCCGTCGATGCCTCTCAACTGATTAATCATTTTCATGTTGCCGGAAGGGACAATGCAGTTTTTGAAACCGATTCTGCGAGCCTCCATTATTCTTTTGTCTATCTGGCTGACAGCTCTCACTTCTCCCGTCAATCCTACTTCGCCTATCAATACGGTACTTGAATCCAGGGCCTCATTCCTAAAGCTTGAGGCAATTGAACAAATGATCCCCAAATCACAAGCCGGCTCATCGATTCTTATTCCGCCGACAACATTGACATATGCATCATAATTGTAAAGCTGCATTCCAACTCTTTTCTCCAGCACCGCCATCAAAAGGGTTATTCGGTTATAATCCACACCGGTGGCCATCCTCCTAGGCACACCGAAGCTTGTCGCACAAACGAGGGCCTGAATTTCCACAAGCATAGGCCTGGTACCTTCAACACTTGCAACAACTACCGAACCCGGTACGCTTTCAGGCCTGCCGGACAGCATTGTCATGGAAGGATTCTCTATTTCAGCCAAACCCGAGTCCCTCATTTCAAATATGCCCAACTCATTTGTTGAGCCGAACCTGTTTTTAACAGCCCTTAGCACCCTGTAGCTTAAATGCCTGTCGCCTTCAAAGTACAGCACAGTATCCACCATATGTTCCAGAACCCTTGGACCGGCAATAGACCCTTCTTTGGTTACATGTCCTACAATCATTATTGAAATACCGGAGCCCTTTGCAATTCTCATCAACCCGGCTGTGACATCACGAACCTGGCTTACACTGCCGGGAGCGGAAGTAAGTTCATTGTTAAACATAGTTTGGATACTGTCTATAATAACCAAGCCCGGCTTTATTGTAAGAATAGCTTTTTCAATGGCGTTGAAATCGGTCTCTGACACCATAAGCAAATCAGAATTGTTTACACCTAATCTATCGGCTCTCAGTTTTATTTGTTTAATGGATTCTTCTCCTGAAATATAAAGTATCCGACTATCACCCTTAATGCTCTGGCACATTTGAAGAAGAAGAGTGGACTTGCCAATCCCCGGATCGCCTCCGACAAGAATCAGAGAACCTTTTACTATCCCGCCGCCCAACACGCGGTCCATTTCCTTTATACCGGTTGAACAGCGTTCTTCGTCGCTTATCTTTACATCATTTATATTTACAGGTATGATATCTTTTCCGTTTTTGGAAATGCCGCTGCCGACATGTTCGGGCTCTTGCTCCACAAAAGTGTTCCACTGCCCGCATGCCGGACATTTGCCCAGCCATCCGCTGGATTCATAACCGCATTCCTGACATACAAATATTGATCTAAGCTTTGCCATAGATGCTCCTAATATAACCTTTTTCACATATTAATTCATTATATCATAATCTGTAATAGGTGCAATAATCAGCCCGCCCTGAGGGCTAAAGAGTTAATAACAACAAAAAACAAGTGAAGGAAGTAAGGCCGATGTTGACAGCTTTCAGAAAAATAGGCCTGTTTTTAAATATGGTTTTTAATTACGGTATCAACCCTAAAACCATAATGCGGAACAATAAGCCTTTTAAGGGGGAAAACCCTCCTGATAAATAGATCATTTAAGCTCTCCAGCATCCAAAAGACCATTTAAAACCAAAACAAACATTGCATGAGACCATGTCAGGGGTATTATCCATTCAGGCCTTCCATTCTCCCGGTTGACCTGTTCAGGCAGCAAGTCAAGTTCTGTACGGCCTTTAAGCGACCATTCGAAATAATGTCTCGCTTTGTCGAAATCCTTCTTTTGCAGATAATACAATGCAACCCATAAAGTGGTCAGTATCCAGGGATTGCCCCCGATATAACCGTCATTTTCATATCTCCTTATTCCGCCGACAGGTGACGACAGCACCCTTTCAATCTTTTCTACAGTATCAACCACACGGTAATTCTCGACATCCAGAACGCCGAACGGAACAGCTATTCCAAGAAGGCTCACATCTACCATCGGGTCTTCAAGAGTTACATCCCTGTAATAGCCCTTCGGGTTTGCCTTAATAACAACTGTATTCTGCGAATACTCTCCGCCCCAGGGATTAAGCTTGGTTCTTACACTCCTGAGAAAGCATTTGTTTTCAGCCTTCCAAAGCTGTTTCTTGATAGCATCCTTCATTTGCCTGGCGGCCTCTTCCCATAATTCCGTCTGCTCCTCCTGCATTCCAAGTATCCTTGCAATTTCTGCACCTGCCTTTATACCACCCCATACTGCTGCTGAAGAATAGGTGTGTTCGCCTACCCTTTCCTCCCAAAGGTCGTAGCTGGGTTTTGGGAGGCCTGTCTCCGGGTCGGTGAAATCCAGCATGAAATTGACACCCTTCCGCACTGTTTCCCACATTTCCTCAAGAAAGACCTTATCCCCCGTAACCTTATAATGTTCTAATATCCCCCATATCAATGTTCCGGTCTCATCAATCTGCAGTCCCCATGAAGGTGCTATGTTGCCATCCATGTGGTACCTTTGCTGCCATGATCCGTCATCATCCTGAATATCTGCCGTCCATTTGTAAAACTTATCTACAACATCTGTTAACCCGCACTTATCCAAGGCTTCTGTAATAAACGCAGCATCCCTTCCCCAGCAGTATGCGTAACGTCCGCATCTCGTGAAGTTCTCATCAACCTCGGGTGCTGCAAGAAGGCCCCCTTTTTCATCAGCCATGAGTTTAAATACAAGCAGAGACCTCTTATAAAGATTATCAATTTCCTTTCTTCCCGAGACTACTGCTTTGGCATTTTTAATATAATCAAGCCAATAATTCTCTGTCTTTCTGTATTCTGAAAGAATTTTCGAGTCCCTTATTGAGGAGGTCATCCTCTTAACGCCTTTAAGGGTATCGGATGCACAGATGTGAACCGTAAAGCATTTTTTCTCTCCCGGCTTGAATTCCCCCAGCTTCCAGGAAATTGCGCCATCAGGCATCATGCCTATAGTATCGTATCCTTTTAGTTCAGTGAAAACAGCGCTGTCATGAGGATTGTTTCCCAATTGGAACTGAAAGGCTTCCCTGTCTGCAGAAATAGAAACATAGTAGCCATGTCTGTAATGAATTAAGGCCTCATTGTTAAAATCAAAAAGAGTACTTCTCAGCTCGGGAGTAGTAGTTATGAACGAAGAGAAGACAACAAAACTCAAATCGGTATGACAGTCTTTAATATTCTCAATTTCGTACTGTCTGATCAAAATATCCTTATCCGTCAGAACATAATCCTTCTGGAGTATTCTAACTCCTTTGTCCAAGTTCACGCACATGGTCTCCAATATATTTGTATCCTTAACATATTGCTGGCTGTGGGAAAAGCAATCGTCGCTAAGCCAAACTGTACTGTTTTGCTGTCCTGTATTAAAAACTCCCGACAGCATCCTGTCTACATGTTGAGGATAATCTATATTCGGCCAGAAAAGCCTGATCAATTCTCCTTTTTCGGAAATGCAGCCCAACATTCGGGAATTGCCGATAATTGCATTGTTAATATATGGTTTAGTCATTATAAGCCCCCAATTTATTAATATTTACTTGGTTCCATTTATATTAATCCAGGAAAAATCAAAAGATATGAACAAAAAATACTTAATTATTATAACACAAATTATTTGCTTTAATATTATAAAGTTAATCTGAATATTTTGCCAAAAAATTTCAATGAAATGTTGACCACAATAAATATTTTTCCTCAATAAAGTACACAATAATAATACATTTATTTACGGAGGAAAAAGATGCTAACTGCTGCGATATACTTTTCTACTCAGTTTATTCAGATAATAATATTTATTGCAGGATGTTATTTTTTCGGTATTTCTATTTTCGGATGGATTAAAAGAAATCCCAAAAACCGTACATTACATTCTCCACAAAAAAGGTTCGCTCTTATAATTGCCGCGCACAATGAGGAGCTTGTTATATCCCATGTTATTGACAGTTTGTCCAGACAGAATTACCCCAAAAAGCTGTATGACATATTTGTCATAGCCGACAATTGTAGCGACAGAACTGCAGAAATTGCAGAGAAGCATGGCGCAATTGTATATAAAAGAGCCAATAACGAAGAACGGGGCAAGGGTTATGCGCTTGAATGGATGTTTAACAAGATATACAGCCATAAAAATAAGTATGATGTTATAAGTGTGTTCGACGCGGACAACCTTGTTTCATCAAACTACCTGCTGGAAATGAATCACCTGTTGTGTAAGGGACATAAGGTAGTACAAGGCTATATTGACAGTAAAAATCCTTTTGATTCATGGATTACCTGCTCCTATTCCATAGCCTTCTGGATGTCCAACCGCATTTTTCAGCTGCCCAGGTACTACCTCGGTTTAAGCTGCGGTTTATGCGGAACCGGTTTTTGCATAGACCTGAATGTATTGAAAAAAATCGGCTGGGGCGCAACCTGTCTTACAGAAGACCTTGAATTTACAATGAAGCTTTCCCTATGCAACCTGAAGGTAGCATGGGCTCACGAAGCAGTTGTTTATGACGAGAAGCCTCTTACGCTTAAGCAGTCATGGTATCAGCGCAAACGCTGGATGCAGGGACATGCAGATTGCGCAAGCAGATTTTTGAAACCCCTGTTTAAAAAGGCTTTTAAAGATATGGATCTTGTAGCATTTGACTGTGCTGTATATCTGTTTCAACCGATAAGGTTCATTTTTATCGGGCTTATTACTTTAATGATGTGGATACAGACTGTTTTCCCCGAATCGCCCTTTTATAACATTAAATATGTATTTCCGATAGGTGTCTGGTTCATATTTGTAATTCTTCAGTTCTTATATGGTCCGTTAATTATAATGGCTGAGAGGAAATTCAACATCAAAGTGCTTCTCGGATTTGTTATTTACCCTCTTTACTGCCTCACATGGATACCGATAACGATACAGGGCTTCATGAGCAAGGACAATAAGAACTGGAGCCATACAGCCCATACCCGGGAGATTACAATCAACGAGCTTGAGAAGGCATAAGCTGCTGCTATCTTTTCATAAGGAATCAATGTTGAGCATTGTTTTTATATTCAGCTTCAATCTTCTCATAAGCCTTATAAAAATTCTCTCCGCTTTGAACTTCACTGATCAATTTCAGCAGGCCTTTTTGTCCTACGCTCCGCATCCAGACACGGACTTCATGGGTTGCCACCACGTAATTATAAGTTCTTTCATCGTAATCATTTACATAAAATTGCTTCGTAGTCTCCAACTCGGTCATTTTTACAGTTTTTTTACCGTTCCTGGTCCATTTCACCCATGCCTTATCTGAAAACATCGGTGTTAAATCCACCTGGTCTGCCAAGCCGTCCTGGAACCAAATCGGAATGCTTATACCACTGAACCCGCCTATTCTGTACGTCAGCTCGGCATGAACAAGTTCGTGCGCTATAATATCAACTAAAAGCCCTTTAGTACCAATTACAACATAGCTCCCGGCAAGAGTATTCTGAGTTACTCCGGTATTGTTTTTCATTCCAAACCTTTTCCCAAACTTAGGGTTTTTAGTGATTATTATAATTGGGTTTGAAGCACGCTCTCCAAATAAATCCTCAACCCTTTTTTTGGCTTGTGAAACCATTGCTACAATCATTTTCCGATCTTTTTGAGATGTGTCTGGTTCTACAAAAAGGTTCTTTCTGATTTCTTTATAGCTTGACCAATTAAAGTCATTGCTGCTTACCTGCCTCTTGTGGATAAAGAAACCCGCGGCTGCAAACATTAGAATGAGAGCAGCCAATACGACCAGAAATTCTGACATTTTTAATTTAATTCCAGCGTTCATATAATTACTTCCATATTTCCGTTTAATATATAAAATTATATAAAAATACAGGGAACCGCATAAGGGTACGAACTTCGGAAATTAGTGCATTTTTTTCAGTTATTTTCAGGTCAGCTTTTTTACAAACAAAAAGCCCCTGTCTTCACAGGGACTAAGTTATCTGCAATATTTTATCAAACCTTTTCAAGCTGTTCAAGGTCATCAATTTCCAATGATCTTGTATGCTTTGTATGATCCCATACTCTATCCTTACGGTTTTTGAAGCCTTGGACGATTATCGGTATCCATGTAAGGTTATACACCGGGAAAAACAAAAAGTATGCAATAATCTTAGGTGTAACCTTGCCTTCAAGTGCAACAAAAAGTAAGAAAAAGTATGTCAGGAACAGGAATAGCAAAACAGTAATCAGCGTCCCCGGCGTAAACAGCTTACTCATATCCATGAACAATAACATTCTAAGCACATTGAATACCAGAGCAATTCCATTAAGCACAATGATCAGCGGCTGAACCAAATACATTACCACATCGAATGCAACCCAGCTTCTATCCCTGATTACCTTAGTTACAAGATCCTTGAGATATCTTACTGCACAGTCGGCCTGTCCCTGCATCCAACGTTTTCTCTGTTTCCACGATTGAGCCAGTGTCAGCGGCTTCTCATCATACACAATAGCCTCATGGCTCCAATAAGCCTTCTTGCCCTTTAAAACAAGCTTAATAGTAAATTCCAGGTCTTCTGTCAGGCATGTAGCCCCCCAGCCTATTTCCTTTAAAACCTCTGTTGCAACAACAAACCCCGTGCCTCCTATTGCACAACTGAGCCCCAGATAATACCTTGGCAATTGGAATACCCTGTTGTTAATCCAGTAGGTTATTGAATAACTTCCCGCAATCAAAGAATCATGAGGGTTTTTACTGTCAAGATATCCCTGTATGACAGTATGTCCCTTGCATAACTGCTTGTTCATTTCCATCAGATAATTGGAAGATACAAGGTTGTCCGCATCAAATACGCAGACTGCATCGTATTTCTTCTCCATCTTAAAAAGCTTTTCAAACATCCATTCGAGGGCATAGCCTTTGCCTCTCTGTTTACCGTTGAACCTCTCGAAAACCTGCGCTCCGTTCTCCCTGGCTACTTTTGCTGTATTGTCGTCACAGTTGTCTGCAATGACAAATAAATCATACAAATCTTCCGGATAATTCAGGCCCCTCATATTGCGTACAATATTTCCTATTACCATTTCCTCATTATGAGCAGCAACAATAATTGCAAAACTCTTTACAGGTTTAAACCTGTCTGCCGGAACATCTTTTCTCTTTATCCACCCAAACATTCCAATAACTAACTGATAAAGAAATACCGGTATTAATGAAAATTGAAATACCATTACAATCATATTAAGTACATATTCAAACGTTCTCCAACCACTAGCCCCGTCCATTATAAAAAAACTCCTTCAACAAATAGCATACTTCTACCAAATAACTAAACATACTAGTATAAGATACTTCTTATCAGCATTATTATCAAGTGCTGTTTCAGGCCGAAAAGATTTGTTTTTGACCATATTAAGTAAAAAATATTGATTATTATGCCTTTAATACAAGGTTTTGAAGAATATCTCCAAGTAGTTTTTCCAATAAGGAAAAAAGCCGGAAGTATAATTCCGGCCATAATATTACTACTCTTTAGTTAAAACAAGATTTTCTTCTTTCAAATCTATCATAACCTTGTCGCCTGATTTCACCTTGCCTTCAAGCATTTCTTCCGCAAGCCTGTCTTCAACCATACTTTGAATGGATCTGCGTAAAGGCCTTGCACCATAAACCTGATCAAATCCCTTTTTCGCAAGGAATACCTTAGCATCATCAGACACTTCCAGAGTTATTGCACTTTGTTTCAGCCTTTTTGCCAGGGTGTCAATCATCAATCCGACAATCTTCTTTAGATGTTCCTCATCAAGAGGATGGAATACAATGATATCATCTATCCTGTTAAGAAATTCAGGCCTGAAAGTCCTTTTAAGTTCTCCCATAACGTTATTCTTCATATCGTCATAGTTCTTTGCTTTTTCATCGCTTACGGCTGAAAATCCAAGTCTCTTGGGTTCAGTTATAAGTCTGGCCCCAACATTGGATGTCATAATGATTACCGTGTTCCTGAAATCCACCAGTCTTCCTTGAGCGTCCGTCAACCTGCCGTCTTCAAGTATTTGAAGCAATATGTTGAATACATCCGGATGAGCCTTTTCAATTTCATCAAACAGTAAAACGGAATAAGGCTTTCTTCTTACCTTTTCAGTCAGCTGGCCTCCCTCATCATATCCTACGTACCCCGGGGGTGAACCAACCAATCTTGAAACGCTGTGCTTTTCCATATATTCTGACATATCTACCCTGATCATTGCATTTTCATCGCCAAAAAGAGCTTCCGCAAGAGCCTTGCTCAATTCAGTCTTTCCAACACCGGTAGGTCCAAGGAAAATAAACGATCCTATAGGACGCTTGGGATCCTTCAAGCCGACCCTTCCTCGTCTTATAGCTTTGGAGATTGCCTTTACAGCCTCATCCTGTCCTATTACTCTCACATGAAGGACATCCTCCATCTTCATCAGCCTCTCGGACTCTTCCTCAGCAAGTCTTTTCACGGGTATCCCCGTCCAACTAGAGATTATTTCGGCAATTTCTTCCTCTGAAACCGTTTCAGTCTTAGTCTGATTTCTTTTGACCCATTGATTTTTGAGATTATCCAGTTCATTCTTTAGCTTTTGCTCTTCATCCCTTATCTTTGCTGCCTTTTCATATTCCTGGCACCTTATCGCATCTTCCTTTTCCTTTTTGAGATCTTCAAACTTTTCCTCAAGCTGTTTCAAATCAGGCGGTGCAGTAAAAGACTTCAACCTGACTCTGGATGCTGCCTCATCAATCAGGTCTATTGCCTTATCAGGGAGGAATCTGTCGGTTATATATCTGGCTGAAAATTTCACGGCAGCTTCAAGTGCGTCATCAGTAATTTTCACTCTATGATGTGCTTCGTACTTATCCCTTACACCCTTAAGAATTTCAACAGCTTCTTCCTCCGTAGGCTCTCCGACCGTTATAGGCTGAAACCTTCTTTCCAGAGCTGCATCCTTCTCAACATGCTTTCTATACTCATTAAGAGTTGTTGCCCCGATAACCTGTATTTCCCCTCTTGCAAGAGAAGGTTTAAGTATATTCGACGCGTCTATTGCACCTTCAGCCGCACCGGCTCCTATGATTGTATGCATTTCATCGATAAAAAGTATTACATTGCTTGCTTTTCGTATCTCATCAAGAGCTTTTTTAAGCCTCTCCTCAAATTCACCACGATATTTCGCTCCGGCAACCATGGACGAAAGATCCAGAGTTACAACCCTCTTATCCTTCAATATTTCCGGAATATTTCCTTCTATTATCTTCTGGGCAAGGCCTTCCGCTATTGCAGTTTTACCAACACCCGGCTCTCCTATAAGACATGGATTGTTTTTCGTCCTTCTGCTCAGGATCTGGATTACCCTTTCTATTTCTTTATCCCGGCCTATTACCGGGTCAAATTTGCCTTCCCTGGCCATTTCGGTAAGATCTCTTCCAAACTGATTAAGGGTCGGCGTATTTGTATAGGATGTATTAGCCTTTGGTTCCCCTGTTGCACTAGGTCCTTCCTCGCTAAGCATCTTTACAAGTTCATTAAGCAGCTTCTGGGGGTCAACATTCAGATCCATCAGAATTCTCACTGCCACACTTTCGCCTTCCTTCATTATTCCAAGCAGGAGGTGCTCTGTGCCGATATAATTGTGTCCCATCCTCCTTGCTTCCTTAAATGAAAGCTCAAGAACCCTTTTTGTCCTCGGAGTGAAGCCAAGCGGCTGTTCCTGGGATTCTGCCCCTCTTCCGATTAATTCCTCTATATGCCTCAATACCTTATCTTCAGTGATTCCCTGAGTTTGCAGAACTCTGGCAGCAACACCCGTCCCCTCCTTGACAAGTCCAAGCAGAAGGTGCTCGGTTCCGACATAATTATGTCCAAGCTGCATTGCACTCTCTTGAGAATACGATATAGCTTTTTCAGCCTTTTCAGTAAATCGTCCGTACATTTCAATCACTCCAATCTTGTATAAATACAATTAATAATGAAAATACTTGTTTCTTATTATTAATTGATTAATTCCGTATTTCACTATTCCGCCTTGGCCATTCCCAATTTGGTGCGGATAAGCTCCGCTCTTTGTACATCCCGCTCTTCAGGTGTCAGCGGCCTGTCTGAAAGCCTTTGAAGATTTGCAGGCTGCAGGTATAGTATTATTTCATTCAAAGACTCGATCTTTATATCTTTAATTATACCCATATCTACTCCCAATCTAACATCCGAAAGCAGCCGCAGGCTCTCATCAGTAGAAATTACCCTTGCATTTGAAAGCACTCCGAGCGACCTGTATATCTTGTCTTCAAATCTATATGGATTCTGTTTGTAAAATTCACTTCTAAGCATCCTTTCCTGCTCAATAACCTGAGATGCAATGTTGGTAATGTTTGCAACTATTTCCTTCTCAGTCTGCCCTAAAGTCACCTGATTGGAAATCTGAAACATGTTTCCGGAAGCTTCGCTGTTTTCACCATAGATTCCCCTTACAGCTATTCCTATTTTTCCGCAGGCTTCCAGAATCCCCTTTATATAGCCGGTCATCACAAGCGCAGGAAGATGCATCATGACCGAAGCCCTTATTCCTGTCCCCACATTGGTAGGACACGATGTCAAATATCCAAAATCCTTGTTGAAAGCATAATCTATCTTTTTTTCAATAAGATTGTCAATCCTGTCACATTCATTCAATGCCTTATCCATCTGCATCCCCGGAACCATGCATTGAATCCTGATGTGGTCTTCTTCATTAATCATTATGCTTATATTTTCATCCTTACTTATTATGACTCCATGCTCGTTATTGCTATTCACTAAATCAGGACTTACCAGATGTTTTTCAACAAGCGACTGCCTTTCTACCGGGCTCAGTTTCCTAGTATCAATGAATATCAAACCTTTTGCAATATTACTCTTCATAACTGCTTCGCTTGCCTTTTGAAGCACCTCATTGCCTTCTGTCTTATCCATTCTGTATGGGAAAGGGTATCCGGCAATATTTCTGGCTATTCTAACCCTGCTGCTTAAAATCACGTCCGATTCCGGTCCCTTGTTTATATACCATGCTGTCATAATAACCACCTCCGATTAGTAGTTTGTATTACAGACCACTAAGTAGTTTGTATCACATCAATTTCCTATTCTTCCAAGTGATACAAATCTACATCCTTGATGTGGTCTGCATACCCTGAACAATATACGTTACAGACCACTAAGTAGTTTTTATCGCATCAATTTCCTATTCTTCCAAGGTGATAAAAATCTACATCCTTGATGTTGTGGTCTACATACCCTGAACAATATGCGTTACAGACCACTATTCTTCCCCAACCTTTTTGGTTTCCAACACCCTGATCTGATCTCTCAAAACAGCTGCTCTTTCATACTCTTCCTTTTGCACTGCCTCGTTAAGCATGTCTTTGAGTTCCTCTATTTCAACAGTAGTTTTCATTATTTTAGAAACCTTTTCGGGAACCTTTCCATTGTGTTCAATACTTCCATGCAGTCTTTTCAATAAAGGCTTCAGCCTTCCGCTAAAAACCTCATAGCAATTGTCACAGCCGAGTTTCCCGGTCTTTTGAAATTCTTCATAGCTCATGCCGCATTTCTTGCATTCAGGATGATTGGTCTGTGTAGAATTCATATAAGGGTTTGCACTCTCATAGCCTATTAAACCATTAAAAAAATCATTCAGAGACAGTTGGGCTCCAAAGCCGATATGGCCTTTTTCCTTTGCACATTCTTCACAAAGGTATAATTCGGCCTTTTTCCCATTTATACTCTGAGTAAAATGAACATTAGCCAACTTTGTCTGACAATTCTGGCACAGCATTTTATCCACCCTTTCTAAATTTACATAATAACAATAAATTACCGACATTTTATTTTATGCCAACCATCTTAAAACATTTCCATAAAGGTACTAATTTATCATGTCAGAAGGCTTGCCAGCATATGCCTCAATATATCCGCTCTTATAATATCCCTTGCAGGCATTGGTATCGATCCCAGCACCTTATCGCTTGTCGATGCTTTTAAGAGCGATGCTTCTCTTTGAGTGACCATATCATAGTCCACAAAATTGTTTATAAATATGCCTGCCGATTGCTGTGAAATGCTATCTCCCATTGATGTAACAATATGCATCAGATAATTCCCGGCACGATTTATATTAATTCTCCGTATACGAATATGACCGCCGCCGCCCCTCCGGCTTTCAACATAGTATCCTCTTTCGTTCGTGAATCTGGTATCAATTACATAATTTATTTGAGAGGGTACACATTTAAATTGGTTTGCAAGTTCATTCCTCTGTATTTCTATAACTCCGTCCGTATCATTAATAAGCTGTTTTATAAAGGCCTCAATCAGATCGCTGAGTCTTGCCATCAATACCACTCCCCAATATCAGTCTATCATTAGTCTACTAATTTGCTGATTTTGACTTTCTTTGACTTTTGTTTATATTATAAATCAAATTGTATTTATAATCAATATCAATTTGTTAACTTCATAATTTTATAAACTTGGTTAATATAAGTTCAAATTAATTCATACTAATTATTAAATTCAACTTATATATATTTTTGCTAATTTATTTTTAGCCTTCCTGAAAATTAATATTCAAAAAAATAAGGCTTAACTAAGCCTATACATATCATTACATTATTATATATATTTTCCATATATCATCATTAATATATGGTTTATATCTGATATAAACCATATATTAACGGTCTGTCACATAGTAAAAAGTCACCTTAAGGATTTTGGAGTTCTAGGCTGGTAGAAAACCCATGCGCAAGCAGAACTTGATACTGCAAGAGCAACTATAGTAGCCAGGGCTCCAAGGAATGAATAGAACTTTTTCATAACTTTCACTTCCTTTCCTATAGGTCTTCTATGTTGGTCCATATATCTTTTAACACCAAATCCACCTTTTCCTTATCTGCGCTTTGAGTAAACTCAATCAGATCGTTTACCATATTTTTTAATGATTCTTTTGCAATATACCTTTTATATTGTTCTTTATTAAATACATAATATATTGACCATAATAGTCCTGTAATGTTAACAATGGGTATTAAAGTAATAGTTACAATAATAATCAGCTGCATTGAATATTCATATTGTAAAAAAGAATTGCTGAAAAGACTAAATTTCCCTAAAAGAATAAACACTCCAATATTAAATATAAAAAAGAAAGAAAAAATCACTTTCATCATTCTGCTTTGCGTAATTATTTTAATGAAACCTGCTTTAAAAAAGGTTGTTTTTCTTACTAATAAAAAAGCAATAATCGCATATTCGACAGCTCGTTCCGGCAAAGACCATATGAAACTTATAACAGTATTATAATTAAAGTCAACAACAGGTTTCTTTGTAATAAATATAACTAATGACACGTATAATAATTCGATCATCATAAAACTCAATACACTAAGAAAAACGCACATAACGGTTTTTAGAATATCTTCCACCGACCAAAGCTTATATACAATGGTAATTACTACAGACATTAAGACAATTGAAAGGACAATCCTAATACTTGGCCCGACATCGAGAATTGTTAACAGTCTAAGTAATACAGCAATAATTACCGTTATTATAGCAACCTCTATTATATCCCTTGCCTTTATTCTGCTTTCCCCTTCATTTTTCGACCCAAGAAAATCAAACTGCTTCATCAATATCAGGCTGAATAATACAAGATATAATTCTTCCGGAATTGACACCAAAATCGTGCCTAAAAAGAAATCAAGAACCTTGCTCCAATTTATTAGATCAAACATTAATGAATTCCCCTTTGCTTTTCACTACTGTAGTTAATACAATTTGGATTATTGCTACAATTTCTGCTATTACTATAAATATTTTATTTTATTTGAAGCAATATGTAAAGCAAGGACAAAAATTCCACAATTTCGGCAATTTTTCGACAATATTCTGCATTTATGAATTTTGCTTATATACGAATGGTTTATTTTTATTTATTCCCGGTATAGCTCCTCAATGCTAATCTGTATATCTTTTACTACCAAATCTATTTTATTGTAATTTTCGTTCTGGGTAAGATCTATCAATTCTTTCGTCATATCCTTAAGAGATTCCTTTGTTATGTATTTGTCATACTGCTCTTTGTTATAAACATAATAAACTGCCCATAGCATACCGGTAACATTTACTATCGGGAAAAGAGTAATAGCTCCAATCACGGCAAGCTGTACTGAATTATTAAATTCTTGAAGGGCATTGCTGAAAAGGATTATTTTCCCGAACAATATAAATATTCCGGTATTAAATATAAGAAGAATCGAAAAGACTGCCTTTAGCATTTTGTTTTTCATTATGATCTTTGCTATGTTGGCTTTTAAGAAGGTTGCCTTCCTAATAAGCAAGAAAGCAATTATTACGTATTCTATCACTCTTTCAGGTAATGACCATATGAAAGACATGAGTGCATTGTCGTTTAAGTCCAGCGTCGGCTTTTTAGTTATAAATAACACTAGGGAGACATATAGAAATTCAACCAGAAGAAATACTATTATGCTGGTAAAACTGCAGGCAAAGGTTTTCAATATATCTTCCATGGACCATAGTTTATATACAATAATAATCAATATCGGCATAAGGAAAATTATTATAACTATCTTAAAACTCGGATCCATGTTAATTTGCGTCAGAGTTCTGGATAATACGGCAAGGATTATTACAGGAATACTTACTTCAAAAATATCCCTCCATTTCAACCTACTTTCGCCGTCATTTTTTGACCCTAGAAAATCAAACTGTTTAAGAAGAATGAGGCAAAATACAACAAGGAATATCTCTTCTGGCATTGATACTAGAATCATATTAAAAACATAGTCAACTATGTTACCCCAGTCTATACGCATACCCTTTCCCTGCCTCCATGGAATATTACGTTTAAATTTGTATATTATTGCCAGATTATACATTAATTTTAACTCACATTCCGGCATATGTAAAGTACGTAATATAAATTACACATTTTTGCATATATTTCTACAATTTTTCAATGTATAACCCGCTTTAATAATGAAATGGAGACAAGAACACCTATGCCTCATTTATAAATTTATTACTTTTCTTCTCAAACAGGCATTAATATAGTTTATACTAATCGTATAAAGCATATATTATAGCAATAGATTTGTGTCTACCTAAGGTTTTTGGGAATTTTGGGCTGGTAAAGAATCCACCAACAAGCAAAACTTGCTGTATGAACGGCAACTAGAGACAGAAGACTACCAAGAGTTAAATAAAGTTTATTCATTTCTCTCACTCCTTTTTTATTCTTGATGTAGGTCCTCGATATTTGCCTTTATGTCTTGAATTATTAAGTCCACTTTTTCATATTTTTTTTCTGTAGCTGAATTATACAAATCATCTGTTAATTTTTCGATCATTTCGATAGACAGAGACCTGTGATATTGCTGCTTACTATTTATGTAATAAATAACAAATAAGAATAAAGAAATATTGACTATCGGTAAAAGCAGAACAATTGTTATAGCAGCTGATTGAAACACAAATGGCATTTCAACCAAAATTTTATCCATCCAAATTAACTTTCCATATGTTACAAACGATGCCATATTGAACATGATCATAATTAATGTAGTTATTTGCAGCACTCTGCTTTTCAAAATGATACCAATCAAGTTTATCTTGTTAAACTTGACTTTCTTTATAAGCATGAATGCTATTATTGAATAATCCACAATTATCTCAGGCATAGATAAAAAGAAAATATTTGTGATTGAATCGGTATAGTAGCTTGCTGTTTTATTTGTTGCATAAAATACCAACGGTAAATATGAAAATTCTATTAAAACATAAACCAAAATACTGCATAGACTACAAAGAAATGTTTTAAGTATTGCCTCTATTGTCCAGCATCTATATACGATAATAATTAATCCAGGCATTAGAATAGCAAGAATTCCAAGCTTTATGTTAGGATTTAAATCAATTAGGCTTAATACTTGAGATGTAATCGCTAGTGAAAATGCTATGAATAACACTTCTAAAATATCTCTTACTTTAACTCTTCTTGTGCCTTCATTTTTTGAACCCAAAAAGTCGAACTGCTTTAATATAATCAGGCAAAACATCACAAGAAAAATGTTTTCCGGGATAGACAATAGAATTATATTTAATAAAGAATCAAATACACGGCTCCAGTTCACTGAAATGAACATTCAACCTTTACCCCTTAGTGAGATTTAAGTAAAATGCAATTTGGATATCTAATATATTAATTGTAATAAATTTAACCCATTTTGTAAAGCTAATACATTAATTACATATTTTTGGCTATATTTCGACATTTTTTTATGTTGACAGGCAGAAAAAACGGGACATACATATCATACGTCCCGTTGAATTCTACTATTTTCATTTTTACTCGTCTTCATCATCCTCAGTCATTGTCTTCTTAGCTTCTTCAATTATCTTCTGGCTTATCATCGGAGGTGCTTCCTCATACCTTTCAAACCAGAGTTTGAAATATCCTCTTCCTTGTGTCATTGACCTGAGGTCGGTTGCATACTTAAACATCTCAGCTTGAGGAACCTCAGCCACTACCTGCTGAATACCGCCATCCTGGGGGTTCATACCAAGTATTCTTCCCCTGCGCTTGTTGAGATCACCTATGACATCACCCATGTAATGATCAGGAACATATACTTCAGCATGTGCTATTGGTTCAAGAAGAACAGGTGTTGCTTGTGTCAAGCCCTTCTTGTACGCAAGCCTGGCCGCAACCTTGAATGCCATTTCTGAAGAATCAACAGGGTGGAAGGAGCCGTCAACAAGGGTTGCCTTAAGGTTAACAACAGGGTAGCCTGCAAGCACTCCTTTCAGTATGGCCTCATGCAATCCTTTTTCAACAGCCGGGAAGTATTGTCTCGGGACTGAACCGCCGAAGATTTTTTCTTCAAATGTCAGACCTTCCTTTTCACCCGGTTCGAATTCAATCCAAACATGACCATACTGACCATGGCCGCCTGATTGTTTCTTATGCTTTCCTTCTACTTTAACCTTCTTTTTGATCGTTTCTCTGAACGGAACCTTAGGATCTACAAGGTTGACCCCAACTCCAAATTTGGCTTTCAGTTTACTTACTATAACGTCAAGATGCTGTTCGCCGACTCCTGAAATGAGTGTCTGGTGAGTCTCAGTATTAATCGAAAGCTTAAATGTAGGATCCTCATCTTGAAGCTTGTGCAAGCCTGAACTGATTTTTTCCTCATCGCCCTTTTGCTTGGGCTCAACTGCCAAAGAAATCGCAGGTTCCGGGAAATTAATCTTTTCAAGAACTATCTGGTTTGCCTGCTCGCATAAAGTATCATTAGTGTTTGTGCTTTGAAGCTTTGATATCCCTCCGATGTCACCCGCAATCAGTTTATCTACCATAATTTGCTTTTTACCGCGCATAATGAACAATGAGGCAATCTTCTCGTTTTTTTCACTTGTTGTGTTGAATACGACTGAATCGGACTTGAGAGTACCTGAATATACCTTGAACAATGATATCTTGCCAACAAACGGGTCTGCAACAGTTTTAAAGACCAATGCTGAAAGATGTTCATCTGCTGCAGTCCTGAACTCAAGCGCATTCTCCGTACCCGGCTTATAGCCCTTGACAGAAGCTTTGGCGGAGGGAGAAGGCAAATATTCTATAATTGCATCCAATAAAGTTTGAATACCTGTGTTATTTACTGCCGAACCGCAGAAGACCGGAACGATCGAACCATCATAAATTCCTAATCTGAGACCTTTACTGATATCTTCCTGAGTGAACTCTTCCCCTCCGAAGAACTTGTCCATAAGCGCTTCGTCGGTTTCAGCAACAGCTTCATTCAAAGCTTCTTTGACTTGAGAAATTTTATCATTCAAATCGGCAGGAATAGCTATATCCAACAGCTTATCCTTGTCGAATTTTTTCGCTTTCATGTTAATCACGTCAACAAAACCTACAATCTTGTCATTTTCAATAATAGGCAGGGTAAAAGCAATTACTCCTTTTCCGAAGGTATTTGTCAATTGTTCAAGTACTGCGAAAAAGTTTGCATTTTCCTCATCCATTTTGCTAACAAAAAATATTTTTGGTATGCCTTGATCTTTGGAATAGGCCCAGGATTTTTCTGTGCCGACAGCGACACCGCTCTTTGCCGGTACGGCTATGATCGAAGCTTCGGCGACCCTTATCCCTTGCATAACTTCGCCGACAAAATCAAAATATCCAGGAGTATCGATTATATTTATCTTGCAGTCCTTCCATTCACATGGAGCCAGCGCAGTGCTTATAGAAATTTTTCTTTTAATTTCTTCCGGGTCATAGTCAGTAGTAGTAGTTCCGTCAGCTACTTTTCCGAACCTGTCAAGCACTCCCGTGTTGTAAAGCATCGCTTCAGCAATGGTAGTCTTACCTGATCCGCCATGTCCAAGCAAACAGACATTGCGGATTTTATCCACGGTATAATCTTTCATAAAAATTCCCCCTTATTTATTTTGTTTTACCAAAAACCATTTATATCAATTATATTACATGTAAATTGTAAAATAATTCATAAAAGTTCCAGTTAAAATCTCAAGGACATCGAATCCTCTTGATTTTTAACACATGCTTCAGCATGTTTCACCAATAAGAAAGAGATATGTTTTCAGAAATATTATATACTATTCTACCAAATTTGGATTTTTCCTCTATATGGATTCTATTTTTTTAAATTAAAAAACTCTGTACAAATAATATGTTTATTATATCATTAAAATATATTTGTAAATAGCTAAATAATTAAATAGAACCAAATATTTTTACTGATGCGCAATATGCCTGCTCAAATATCCCCATCCTTATAGAACCAGCTTTTTAGCAGGTCCAAAGTGTTCTTGACATTTGTATGGTAACATTGTAAATTAAAATAAAATGTATGAATGGATAGGTAAATTCTGATGATAATAGTAATGAAATCCAGTTCAAAAGAAAATGAAATAAATGATGTGTCAAAAGTTCTTGAGTCGCTTGGCCTGGGAGTCCATATATCTCAGGGCACCGAGAGGACAATCATAGGTGTAATCGGAGACAAAAGGGTTTTGAGTGATGTTCCGTTGGAACTGATGCCCGGAGTAGAAAGGCTTGTCCCAATAGTGGAATCATATAAGCTGGCCAGCAGAACCTTCAGGCCGGAGCCCAGTATTGTAGACGTCAATGGAGTTAAAATCGGGGGCAAAGAACTTATCATGATTGCCGGGCCTTGTGCGGTTGAATCCCATGATCAGATTCTGGAAGCGGCTTTCGCAATAAAAAAGTCGGGGGCTAAAATACTTCGGGGCGGTGCCTTTAAGCCAAGAACTTCTCCTTACGCCTTCCAAGGTCTTGAGGAAGAAGGCTTGAAGCTTCTAAAAGAAGCAAAGGATGCAACAGGCCTTCAAATAATTACTGAGGTTACCAGTGAGAAGGCTTTGGAAATATCTATGAATTACGTAGACATGTTTCAAATAGGTGCACGTAACGTTCAGAACTTCCAGCTTCTTAAAGAAGTAGGTCGTTCAATGAAACCTGTGCTTTTTAAACGCGGTCCGGCAACAACCATAGATGAATGGCTTAATGCGGCTGAGTATATTATGAGCGAGGGCAACTATAATATAGTTCTCTGCGAGAGGGGCATCAGGACCTTTGAGACAGCAACGCGCAACACTCTTGACATCAGTGCTGTTCCGGTCGTAAAAAATACCAGCCATCTCCCTATAATAGTTGACCCGAGCCATGCTGCAGGCAAGACCCAATATGTATTGCCGTTGTCAAAGGCAGCTATTGCAGCCGGAGCTGACGGACTGATAATTGAAGTGCATCCCAACCCAAGATGTGCATTATCCGATGCAGCTCAACAGCTAACTCCGGATCAGTTCGATAATTTGTGTAAAGATATAAGCAGAATTGCCGAAATATTAGGAAGAGAGTTCAGCCATGCAGGTTAAAAAAGTAACAATAATTGGGTTAGGTCTAATTGGCGGATCCCTTGCAAGGGCTCTGCGGGAACGTTTGGACATTACAGATATCATTGCGGTCAATAAGAGTTCGGAGTCTTTGGATCAGGCACTTAAGGATGGCGTTATTTCAAAAGGATTAGCAGATCTGGATGACTCCATTTGGGATTCTGACATAATCTTTATATGCACTCCTGTCAAAAAAACCATGCAGTTCATTAAAAGGATTTGCGGCAAGGTTAAAAAGGACTGCATTATAACAGATGTAGGAAGTACAAAATCAGAAATCATAGATTATATTAATAATTTGCCGGATCCTCCTCTGTTTATAGGCGGACACCCCATGGCAGGAGCGGAGAAAACCGGTTATTTCTCGAGTTTCGCACATTTGTTTGAAAATGCATACTATATACTGTCTCCAAGCAAAACAACCGAGGAATGGTCAATTAAACTGATGCTGGACTTTGTAGAAAAAATCGGCGCAATACCAATTGTGCTTGATGCAAAAAAGCATGATCGGATAACAGGCTGTATAAGCCATGCTCCCCATGTCATCGCATCTGCGTTGGTTAATATGGTGAAGGAGCAGGATACACAGGAAGGCGAAATGCAGCTTCTTGCAGCGGGAGGCTTTAAGGACATAACAAGGATCGCATCTTCAAGCCCTGAAATGTGGGAGAACATAATATCCAGCAATAGAGACGAGATCATTCAGGTATTGGATAATTTTATTGCAAGGCTGGAAGGTTTTAAGAATAATGTTATAAATAAAGAAGCTGACAGGATTTTTGAATTTTTTCAGAGTGCAAAGCAATATAGAGACAGTTTTCCTTCAAGCCGGAATGGTTTGATAAGGCCTCAATATGAAATAGTAGCGGACGTTCTCGACAAACCGGGCATCATAGGAGAAATAACTACTATACTTGGGCTTAACGGAATTAATATAAAAAATATAAATGTCTCAAACAACAGAGAATTTGAGCAAGGCTGCCTGAAGATATCCTTTTCTGATTCTCCAAGTGTAAATATTGCATTTGACTTGCTTTCTGATAAAGGTTATAAAGTATTTAAATGTTGATAGTTCGGATACTGACTGTAGTTCATTGTAATTGATCCAAACACTGTATTAACAAGTTTCATCATATATCAGCTGTAAAATTAATGTTTCAGCTATTTGGAGTTGTATTTTATTAAGTATCTCGGGGGGAATTAAATATGTTGATTGAGCAACGCAATTCATTAAAGGGGGAAATCCATGTCCCCGGCGACAAGTCAATTTCTCACAGGGCGATAATGTTTGGAGCTATAGCAAAGGGAACTACCGAAATTGACGGCTTCCTTATGGGCGAAGATTGTTTAACCACAATTGATTGCTTCAGGAAAATGCAGGTTGGAATAGAAATTCTTTCGAACAACAAAGTTAAGGTTCATGGGAAAGGGCTATACGGCTTGAAGCCCCCAACTTCAGTACTGAATTCCGGTAAAGCCGGAACAACCTTGAGACTGCTAATGGGCGTACTTTCCGGTCAGCCGTTTAACTCTGTTATCACAAGAGACGATTCATCCCAGAAAAAACCTGTAGGGAAGGTTGTAAAGCCTTTACGCCAAATGGGTGCCACAGTAAACGGCAAGGATGACGGAAACCTTTGTCCTCTCACTATCAGCCCCTCAAAGCTGAAGGGAATCACTTATGAATTATCACCTTTTGAGACTTATGTCAAATCCCCTATCCTCATTGCAGGATTATATGCGCAGGATGAAACTACCGTAATCGAAGCTATCAAATCCAGAGATCATACTGAACTTATGCTTAGCTTTTTCGGCGCCGATATCAAGGTCAATGGTCTTGCTGTATCCAACCATAGAATTGAAGAGCTTTTCTCTCAGCATATTGAAGTACCTGGGGACATTTCTATAGCAGCATATTTTATAACTGCAGGGTTGTTGGTTCCCAACTCTGATATAACTATAAAAAATGTCGGAATCAATCCAACCAGAACCGGCATTTTGGATGTCTATAAATCCATGGGCGCCAATATTGAGATACTTAATGAACGTACAGTCAGCAACGAAAAGGTAGCAGACATACATGTATCAACCTCAACCCTTAGTCCTGCGACAATAGGCGGAGATATTATTCCGAGACTCATAGATGAAATACCGGTTATTGCGGTGGCAGCTGCAATGGCTAACGGAACTACGACGATAAAGGATCTGAAAGGATTTAAAATCAAAGAATCCAGGATCAAGGCACTGACCGGAGAACTTCTTAAAATGGGTGCAAATGTCCGCGAAACGGAAGACGGCATGATCATAGAAGGAGGAAGGCCTCTTAGAGGAACAGTCATTGAAAGTTATGGTGATCCTTCAATCGCAATGTCAATGTCAATTGCCGGACTTTTTGCAGAAGGCGAAACTATGATCAGAAAATCTCAGGTAGTTGATATTGCTTTCCCGGAATTCCTGCCGATTCTAAATAAATTATGATTATTAAGAGAAAAATAGAGGGGCCAATGGCCCCTCTTGATGTTTAAGCTTGTTTATTTTTACGGTTGACTTACTCATCTTTTTTATCCCGGTTCTTTTCTTTTTCCGCTATTCTATAACCCAGAACCATCAAGCTATCGCTGAGATGTACGTTTTCTATAACAACATCATACGGAAGCTGAAGATCCATCGGGGAAAAATTCCACAATCCCTTTACACCCAAGCGTGCAACTCTGTCAGCAACAATAGGAGTCTGTTCGTATGGCACCGTAAGGATTGCTATGTCGATCTTATTACTCTTGATAAAGTCATCAAGCTTATCCAAATGCATTATTTTTACATCTTTAATCTTTTTCCCTACAAGCAGCGGATCAACATCAAAGATTCCGGCGAGCATAAAACCTCTCTTTTCAAAATTGCCGTAATTGGCAAGGGCCTGTCCCATATGACCGGCACCGATTATAACCGTTTTAAAGCTGTTGGTCAACCCAAGAATATTACCTATCTCTTTATATAAAGATTCTACATTATAACCGTACCCCTGCTGTCCAAACCCCCCGAAGCAGTTCAAATCCTGCCTGATCTGCGAGGCTGTTATTCCCATTCTGGTGCTTAATTCTCTTGAAGAGATCCTGTTAATGTTGAGTTTCAATAAATCCGAAAGGTACCTGTAATATCTGGGCAATCGCCTTATTACAGCTATTGAGATCTTCTTCTTCAAATTCATATTTTCACTCCGATTATAAGAATAGTATAGTGAGTCTGCTAACAGAAATTATACATCTTTGTTATTTTATTGTCAATATTGCCTCCTGACTGCTCTTTTGCTATAATTGTGGCTGTAAGAAAGGTGGCACAACATGATTGCATTGAGCTGCAGCAATATATCACTGTCATTTGGGACAGATAAATTATTGGAAAACATCAGCTTTCATGCTGAAAAAAATGATAGAATCGGAATAGTGGGTGTAAACGGCGCAGGTAAGTCCACTCTCTTTAAAATTATCTCTGGTGCGATGCAGCCTGACAGCGGTGAGGTTTATATCGCCAAAGGCTATAAGCTGGGCTTTCTTGAGCAGAACTCCGGACTTGACTCCTCGAAAACCATATGGGATGAGTTGATCGCAACATACTCACACCTGATCGATATGGAAAAACGTCTGAAAATACTCGAAGCCGATATAAGCACAGAAAAAGATCAAAACAGATTGAATTCTCTAATGAAGGAATACAGCCTCCTTTCAGACAAATTTTCTCATCAGGGCGGCTACGAATATAACAGCAGAGTAAGAGGGGTTCTACGCGGACTTGGTTTCAGCGATAATGAATTTGACCGCTGTATAGAGACTTTGAGCGGCGGACAAAAAACCAGAATGGCGTTGGCTAAGCTGCTTTTGGAGGAACCTGACATACTGCTTCTTGACGAGCCTACAAATCACCTTGATATAGAAGCACTTGAATGGCTGGAGGATTTTTTAAAAGGTTATACAAAATGTGTCATCCTCATCTCCCATGACCGTTACTTCCTTGATTCAGTAACTACAAAGACAATAGAGCTTGAAAACTGTGAGTGTACGCTATATAACGGCAATTATTCCTACTACGTTAAGCAGAAGGAAATTAATAGAGAAATACATCGTAAGCATTATGAACAGCAGCAAAAAGAAATAGCTCGCATGGAGGCTTTCATAGAGCAGCAGAGAAGATGGAACAGGGAAAAAAACATCGTCGCTGCTGAAAGCAGACAAAAAGCAATAGACCGTATGGAAAAAATAAGCAAGCCTAAGGAACTGCCTAAGAAAATCAACATTAAATTCCGTGGCGGTGTCTCAAGCGGCAACGATGTGCTTTTCGTTGAAAACCTTTCCAAGAGTTATCCCGGGAAGGAATTATTCAACAGCATCAGCTTTAAGCTGAGGAAGGCGGAAAATGTTTTCCTGTTGGGGCCTAACGGGTGTGGTAAGTCAACGCTTTTAAAAATACTGTCCGGGCGCCTGGAAAAAAACTCAGGAGTCTTTGAATATGGGACAAATGTAAGATTAGGCTACTATGACCAGGAGCAGGAGGAATTGGATGAAAGCTGTACCATACTTGAGGAGATATGCAACTCAAATGAAAAGCTTACTATAACCGATATACGGACGGCCCTTGCCTCATTTCTATTTATGGGCGAGGAGGTCTTAAAACCGATATCAATCTTAAGCGGCGGTGAAAAAAGCAGAGTTGCGCTTGTAAAGCTAATGCTGTCCGGCTCCAATTTTCTTATCCTGGATGAACCGACAAACCACTTGGACATCAATTCCAGGGAGGTCTTGGAGGATTCCCTCAGAAACTTTGAAGGCACAATACTTGCAGTATCGCATGACAGGTATTTCATAAACAAGCTGGCTTCACGTATTATTGAGTTGGACGGCAATTCACTGATAGATTTTTCCGGAGGCTATTCCGGCTACTTGGAACAAAGAAGCAGGCTTAAGAAAAATACCCAGGATCAGGCTGAAGAAGTCAAGTTCAGCGTTTCAAAGATGGAGCGGCTTACTTCCAAGGAAGAAAAGGCACGGCAGAGAAGGATCCTTAAGCAGCTGAGCGACACGGAACAGGAAATAAACAGAATCGAACAGCGTCTGGCATCAATTGAGACAGAAATGAATACCGACATTATAATCAGCGATCATGTTAAGCTTACAGAACTCCACACGGAGCAGTCTAAGCTTGAGGCCAGGCTTCAGGAGCTTTACGAGACATGGGAAGTCCTTGCGTCAGAGAATCAGGAAACAACGGTATAACAAAAATAACGCCTTAATTCGGAGGTCATATGGAACTAATTGTTAAATTAAACCTTAAAGATTATACCGATTTCAATTACTCGCACATTGGAAGAAAGTTTAAGTCCGGCTTAAAGAGTCTATTTATTTTAGATATTTTCCTTGCTGTACTTATTATTGCAGCTCTTGCCGGATTTTTATTATCAGGGGGCAGCAAAGCTTCAAGCCACACCATTATCCCCTCCGACTTCAATTGGATTTTTATGCTGATTTTAGCCGTCTTGGGGTTTGTACTATTATTTTCTTTACTGTTAGTTGTTAACATCAGTATTGCAGCAAGAAACAACTTTAAAAGCAGCAAGATCCTGCAGAGTGAATGCCATTACACATTTTCAGAAAATATGATTGAAATACGCTCCAGCGACATTAGTTCAAATATTACATGGGATAAAGTCTGCATAGCTGGGTTTTACAAGAACTGCTGCGCTCTTTTTACCTCAAGGGAACAGGCATACATCCTTCCAAACAGGTGCTTTTCGAACGAAAATGAATTGAGGGATTTTGTAAAAATGGTTGAGCAAGCCCTTCCACCCTCAAAAATAAGAAAATGGAACCTTTAAATATAATCCAGAAAGTGAGAAAAATGGAGATCGAGCTTATTCAGATTGACATCTCGGAGCTTCAGATGGTCAAGCCTTTGTGGGAACATCTAAGGCAGCACCACATTGAAATATCAACATACTTTCCGGAACGGCCTTTAAGCCTTACATTTGATTCACGGATCAAGGAGGTTATTGAGAAGTCAAAGACCGGCAGGGTTAGAACCGATATGGCCAGAATCGTAGGAACAGATAAATACATAGGCTATTGTATCAGTTCTATTTCCGATAAGGGTGAAGGTGAAATCGAGTCAATATTCATTGAAAGCGGGTACAGAGGCCAAAAAGTGGGTGACAGGCTGATACGGAGTGCTTTGGCTTGGTTTGAGGAAAACAAGGCTGCGAATATAAGCATAAATGTTATGTATGGAAACGATAAAGCATTGCCCTTCTATGCAAAATACGGATTCTATCCCAGGAGTCTGATATTACACAGGAAATTGTAGAGGTGGGCCTTGTGTCCACCCTATTAAATAACCAATAAATTGAGGACTAAAAACCCCCTGTCACATGTGACATCCCCCTTTTGCAAGGGGGACATTATTAGAAGTCTCCGGATTATCACAAGTGCTTAAGGTATTAGAGCCTCCTTTAATAAAGGGAGGTGTCACAAAGTGCCTGAGGGTTTACTCTAACCCCCCGGCAGTAGCTACTGCGTACTGATGATATGAATCTATTTTATTGTCATTGTGTCTGAGACAATTGAGGAAATATACATCGAAATGTCCATCCATTCCATTGCCGGATATCGAATCATAATTCGGTCCATATCCCCAGCTATCGCTTCTATTGCCTACATTCTGCAGGAACGGCACTCCGTCTGCGCCGGCATGGGGCATACCTGCAACAGATACCGCAAACCTTCTTCCATCAACCTCAAGTATGAAAGGCCTCTTATTCCAGACCCAGGTTCCTCCGAATATCTCCTTCATAGTCTGTGTGTCTTGAGCAGTCAGGGTCTCAGTATCCGAGTGGCTTGCACCTATCGTTCTTTTAGCCATGAAGCTTTTTCCGGTCTGAAGGTCTATGAACTTTCCAACCTTTCCAATAGAGAAAACATATTGAGCTTCAGTAAACCAGTCAAGAACCTCTCCGTATTTAGGATCGGGAACCTGCTTAACTGCTATGGTGTGCACAGGAATTTTAATAATCTGCCCTATGGACAAATATGAGTTCAACGAAAAGCTGTTTGCAGAAGCCAGTTCATTTTGAGGAATCCCGAATTTTTGAGCTACACTCCAAATAGTGTCCCCCTTTTGAACCTGATATGTCGAATAGGATAAAGAATCTCCGGAAACATCATAAGGTATGGAATTATTGAAAAAAGTGCTGTTAGGAGCCGTATCTGTAATGTCCTGGCCTATTGATAATACAGAATAGTAAATATAGCCGTTTCCCTTGGGAGTGACTGCTTTATACCAAGAATCTACTTTTCCTGTTATTGAGACTTGTGTATTTGCATACAAATAATTAACGTCAGAGTAGCCGAAACCGGGCCCGCTTTTTATTGTAGCGCTTTTGGAAGTAGCTGCTGAAAAGGAGAAATTCATCGGATTGCTGTTTCTCACAGTCAGCTTTTGTCCTACATAAATAGTATCTGTAGTCAAAGAATTAATCATTTTGATAGATGTAACAGTTGTATTAAACAGCTTTGAAATGATCCACAGAGTATCTCCTGAAGCAACCTGATAAATAATCTTTCCGTTTACTGCCTGAAAAACCATCATTGTATTTTTGGCAGTGTTCATATAAACTTCAGCTCCCAGTCTTTCAGCTGTGAATTGTGCAGGCAGCATAAATCTGTTGTTGATAATCTTCAGCGCTGCCGGAGCCTGAACATTTTTCCCGTTGAATTTTGCGACGCTGTTATCCAGTCTGAAAATCAATTCATTTTCACCCTGGACAATCTTGCCTGTCATACTACTGCTGTCATAGCTGAAGGTCCCGCCGAGAGCCTGGACAAATTCTTTAGCCGGAGCCATTAAAGTCGTTCCTGAATAAGCCGGATATGTACTGAAAACTAACTGCCGGTTATTCATCATAACCCTGACACCACCCGAAGTGTCTGCTGACACAGGCCTGACAGCTGCAAAGATTATAGCTGCTAAAAGACTTAATACCATCAAAAGCTTTTTATTTGGCACATTCACCACTCCTCTTTGGTTTACATAATATATATCGATTATATTATAGTAGTGCCGCTAAATCATCAGGTAAATGTTTCACCCTTTAATATATAAAGGATAGGCACAAGGCCTATCCTTATAACATCAACATTTTTTATGCAAGTATGAGCATATCTCTTATTGCGGCTTATTTTGCTGGGTTTGAGTATTCTGTTGGTTTGAAGGGCTTCCGTTAAAGTAACTCATGATTCCGGTTTTGATGGATTCTGCGAGCTTATCTTGATATTCTGCCGTTGCAAGGCGTTTCTCGTCGCCTTCATTTGATAGAAAACCGCATTCGACAATGACTGTCGGCGTCTTAAGATCCCTTAGAATAATAATGGGTTGTTCTTCAGGTCTCCCTCTGACAAGAGCCCCTCTTTTATTGTTTGGGTCTGCAATTTCCTTTAATGCATTTTGAATTGAAACTGCCAGCCTCTGGCTATCAGGCGAGTTATGAGGAAAGAATGTCTGCGACCCCCAATACTGCGTCTGTTCCAATCCATTCTGATGTATGCTTACAACTATGTCTGCACCGGAGGTATCCATTATTCCTTTTCTTCTTGTAAGATCCTGAACCCTTTTTTGTACTATATTGCGGGTCTCCGGATTATATTCAAGCTTATCTTCGGTTCTGGTCATTATGACTTTGTAGTTTTCCTTTTCAAGCAGTGCTTTTACTTTATTGGCTATTTCCAGGTTTAGATCCTTTTCCTTGATTCCGGATGTATTCCCCACTTTGCCCGGATCTTCGCCCCCATGACCCGGATCTATTATGATAGTTCTCTGTGCGCCATTCCCTGTGACGGCAGTTGAATCATCACTCCTGCCTATATTAAAGCTTAGAATGACAAGCGACAACAAGAATATCAAAAGAATGAGCGCAATGTTTTGCTTCTTAACAACAAGTATCATTTAATCCAGCTCCTAATGTTTTGAATACACTATAAAGATATTCAAAGAAGGGTTGGACATATGCAATTAAATGTGGAAAACCTTTATTGGAAAAAAAAATGCAATGACTTATTTTAAGGAGACTTTAAATATAATACGCCCAGTCAATTCCCGGGCGCATTATAAATATGTATATAAATTTAGAGGAGTTAATTAGTCAGCAAGCTTTCGTCTATGCCTTACAGCATACTTTTCAATGTACTTTATTATGATTTCAAAAGCGAAACATAGGACCCAATATATAACAGCTGCCGCAATATATGCTTCGAAAAATTTGTTGGAGCTTCCTGCCAAAATCTTTGCTTTTCCCATTATGTCAACAATAGAGGCCATAAAAGCAAGGGATGTTTCCTTAATCAGGTTAATGAAAGTGTTTCCAAGTGTCGGTATGGCTACGACAATAGCCAGCGGAGCAAGTATTCTTCGGAAAACCTGAAGTGTACTAAGTCCAATCGAATAACCTGCCTCCAGCTGACCTTTATCTACAGAGAGGATGGCTGCACGAATATTTTCCGACATATAAGAACCAACATTCAGAGAATATATTATATACATATATATCATTGATGAAATAGAATTAACATCAAAATCTATATTCATTGACCGGAAAAAATTATTGATTATAATCGGCAGTCCATAGTAAAACACAAGAATCTGAACCATCAGCGGGGTTCCCCTGAAAACAGAGACATATACAATCACTATCTGTTTAAGTACAGGGACTTTATAGATTTTAATCAATGCTGCTATCGTACCGATAATGATTCCTGCGATAAAGGAAACAAAAGCTATTCGAAGCGCTGTGGGTATACCCTCTACAACAATTGGTTCTATGCATTTTAAAAAAAACTCAAAATCAAAAACACGCATTTATTTAATGACCCCATCCGGAACCTTCGAAGCATAATCATCACCAAGAAGCTCGAGCGACAATTTCTTTAATGTTCCATCCTTGACAAGTTCCAAAATTGTCTTATCAAACTTATCTCTGAGGGCTGCTCCTTCATCATTTTTTTGAAATGCTGCGTAAACATAATTAATCTCCAGCGGATCGCCAACAATCTTAAGCTTATCCTGCAGATTATTCTCTTTAATCTGCTGCCCCTGGTTTACAGGGTCATTTAATGTTGCCTGAACTCTTCCATTTACAATTTGCTGCGTCGAATTGGCGGAATCCTCCAAATAAGCTATCTTATATGCTCCCTTATGTTTTTTCAGGTAGTTTTCCAAAAGAAGTGCTTCTGCACTGCCAACACTGGTGGCAATGGTTCCTCCCTTCAGATCATCCAGCGTAACTATATTACTGTCTGCGGCAACAACGAGCTTCTGAACACTTTCATTGTAGGGTACGTTTCCCATATTATATAGCTTTTTTCTGTCATTGTTTGTGTACAGCTGATTAACTGCCACATCAAATTTTCCAGAATCCAAGCCGACCAAAAGACTGTCCCACTGCGTAGTAACCCAGTTTACCTCATAACCAAGTCTTTTTGCCACTTCTGACATAACAGCAACGTCATATCCTGCCGCATTACCTTTTTTATCCTGATATGCGTAAGGTGCGTAGCTTCCTGTGCAGGCAATTGTAATTGTTCCCTTTGCTTCGTCGGCTTTACCCGGTATGCTGGTCGCTTCATCTGATGTGCCGGCGGATTTATTACAACCCGTAAAAATAACCGATGCCATTACTAATGATAGTATTACTGCAAAAATTTTCTTTTTCATATATTACCTCCAATTTTGATAATTAAATAATATAATCCGGTTCTATAAATCTGGATAAAAATTGCTGTGTTCTTTCCTCCTTTGGTTTTGAAAATATCTCTCTTGGTATGCCTTCTTCTACGATTACTCCTCCATCCATAAATATAACCCTGTCTGCCACCTCCTGTGCAAATGTCATTTCATGCGTAACTACAATCATTGTTTTTCCTTGCTTTGCTACTCTTTTGATAACATCCAGCGTTTCCCCCACCAACTCGGGATCAAGAGAAGAGGTCGGCTCATCAAAAAGAATTATATCCGGGTCCAATACCAATGCCCTTGCTATTCCCACTCTCTGTTGCTGACCCCCGGAGAGCTGAAATGGGTAATTGTCATATTTATCTGACAGACCAACCCAGTCCAATGCTTCCCGTGCCTTACTTCTAGCTTCTTTCTTTGGAATCTTTCTGGCAATAATCAATCCTTCCATTACATTTTCAATTGCCGTTCTGTGTTGAAACAAACAATAATTCTGAAACACAAATGCTGTTTTCCGTCTGATTTTTAATATCTCGTGCTTTGAAGCCTTTTTCATATTAACAGTTGTATTTGTGACAGTAAGCGTTCCTCCGTCCGGTTTATCCAGAAAGTTGATGCACCGAAGCAACGTCGTTTTTCCCGAGCCACTCGGTCCTAAAATAACAACTACTTCCCCCTTCTCAATTTTTATAGAGACATCCTTAAGCACTTCCAGTTTTCCGAATGATTTCTTTACATTTTTTACTTCAATCAATAAACCACCGCCTTTTCTGCTATTGCCTGCGAAAGCAGCATACTGAATGTATGCTATTAATCTTTACACCCAGACGTAATTATTACTTAATATTCCTACTGATTTGAAGCTCTCTCCTGCTTTTTTCGAATTCCTTCGCACAGCGTTTAGCTGTCGGTGTTATACAGCAGCCTCCTTTGGAGGTGCATAAAAGCTCAGGCTTCATACTCTTGCCCACCCTGTCAAGTGCAAATACCACCTCGTCATAAGGTATGACAGCATCTGAACCTGCCAGAGCGAGATCAGCATAAACAATTGCCAGACTTGCAGCGGCAATAATCCTGCTGAAGCATGGAGCCTCGTATCCACCTATCACAGGGTCACAAGGCAGCCCAATAAATGCCTGCAATGCTAAAGAAGCAGCGTTTTCAATCTGGTATCCATCCCCTCCGCACATTTCAACTATACCTGCAGCTCCCATAGCACAGCATACACCGCATTCGCCTCCGCACCCCACTACTTCACCGGTAGGACTTGTATGCGTATAAGAAACCGCACCGATACCTGCTGCAACAAAAAGCCCCCGCAGTAAGTCTTCCTCACTATATCCGTAAGCTTCCTTAACAGAAACCAGAGCCGAAAATAAATATCCTCCGCCAGTCCCCATAGGTCCAGGAACATACGGAGTTCCTTTGTTTTTTTCATTAACACCCGCTGCATACTTGACAGCATTGCTTATAACAGCACCGCTTAGGGTCTTTGATTTTTTTATATATGTATTCCATAATTGACCGTCATAGCGTTGAAACGGAACCTTCTCCCTACTTCGGGATGAGTCAAACGCAATATTAATTTCACGGTATAAAATATCTTTTAAATTGATCATGTATTCTGTTATCTTCTGATCAGACCAAAGAGATGAATTCTTTTCATACTCCAATGCTGCCTGACTCATACTGATTCCTCGCTTAATGGCTATATCACGCCATTGCGCTACACTATGAAACAACTGGGGCAACCGCTCTTTTTTATATACGACAGGAAGCACAGGCTTCAATAATTCAACTTTCAGACCAGAAAATAAAATTCTGATTTGTCCTAAGTCGGGCTGCTCCGAGAATTTAAAATACCGGAGAGTCTCATCACCTTTCGTTATTGAACCTGTTTCAAGAAATCCGTCACAGATACTATGCAGCTGCTGAACCTGGGTTTCGGAAATGGATGAAAATATTAACAATACGTAAGTATCACCGATTAAATCGACCTCAAATCCATTGATTCTTTTAATATGAACCATGCCACCGCCTGTAGAATCTCCGACAAGCTCAGTTCTTTTTCCGCTTGCTCCTTTAAGGACAATTTTGATTGCATTTAAATGACTGCTCTCCTTCATTTCACCAAACTGATAACTGTATTTCAATCCTTCCGCGTCAGCTATATCAAAAACCTCGTACAGCCTTTCGTCCTCAGGCCCAATTCCAAGAACCCCCGAGAGCATTCCCTTATCCTCATTCATTATGCCAAAGGTGCCTGCGAAGGAACCTTCTTTATCCATTATGAATTCCACTTCCACCGGTTTTTCACCATGTAAAGCTCTTGCAAGCAGACCTATTCTGCAAGGTGCAGCCATATGTGAGCTTGAACCCGGCTGCATGATCGGACCAAATACATCATTAAAAAAATCGGGGTAGTTATTGCTCATAGTTATCTCTCTTTCAATTCATAGTAAATCTATATGTTTTGTATGGATTTATTATACATTGCTTTACCAGCCTTGTCAAATGCATTTTATTTTTTTACGCTAATTCTACAAAATCATGAAATATTGACAATCTGAAATAATTATGAAAGACTATTTAATTATAAGCACGCCTAATAGAACAAGGAGAAAACCATGAATAATCAAAAAATCATTCCATATTCAGTACCTGAACAATTAAAAAAGTATGAGGAAAGCCTAAGAAAAACAATCGTAATATCGAATGAAATTACTTTTCGTGCAGGGCAAACACTGCCATGGGAAAGCAAACTCGGTGGCTGCCCATATCTGGAGTCCAAAGAGGATTATCCTCTTACGGATGATGGAACGCCAATGATGTTTATAGCTCAGATTAATCTGGCAGATGTTTATGGAATAGATGAACTGCCAAAGAAAGGCCTTTTGCAATTTTACGTAGAAGATGATGAGATGTATGGACTTGAAGGTACAATCGTTGTTCGTTATATTGAGTCATATATTGAAGATGAAAGTAAAGTATTAAATAAAATACCCTATAAATTCAACAAGGATTTTGCTCCATACAGCAAGGAAGGGAAAATGTTTTTTGAGGCAAAGGAATCAGTTATGTCAAACAGTATTGAGGAATATACCAGTCTCTTCGGCGGCTTGGTGGCTTCGGAAGACGAAGAGTCAATGTTTGATGAAACATATGCTTCAGGAAGCAGAATAGGGGGGTATCCGTATTTTGTCCAAAGTGACATCGGATTCGAAAGAGATAATCATTTACTCCTTCTTCAGTTGGATATTGATGATGAATGCGGCATAATGTTTGGAGACAGCGGAAATTGTAATTTCTTTATTGAAAAAGAAGATTTGGAGAAAAGAGACTTTTCAAAAGTGTGGTATGACTGGCAGTGTTGTTAATGTTTTAATTATTTATAGGATAAAAATATATTAGCAGCTTGAGGCTTTACTGAAAAACCCTGCTGACTGGAAATACCTCGAGTTGGCACAAGACATCAAAAATAAAATAGCATCGGGAATTGACTGAAATACAACGAAAAAACATTCTATTACCGGATGTTTTTTCGTTAACTCTGTTTTTTGTCTCCAATTATGATTTTCTTTGTAATGCCTTGGGGGTTCGAGGCTGGTACAGCCATATCCAACAGGTAAAACTGATACCGTACCTGCAATAAGCATTAGAAAGGCCGACAAAAAACTTAAAAAAAAGGTCCTTTTACTTTTCATTGTGCTCCCCTCCTTTAAAGCTTATGCAAATGTTTTAATAAGGTTTGCATTTTTTCTTATATTCAGCATGTCCTTCCTGCCCACTATCAACAGACAGGTAATCAGCATTAATAACTCTTCTGTAAACCCAATCAGCCAAAAGCTAGTAAGATTAAAAACCATAAGTATATTAGCCCCAGCCCCTTTAAATTATCAAAGGAATAATTACACTGTTTCATGTATAACTGTACTATTAAACCCATTCAATGATTTAACAACACCATATATTATTACAAACGGCATAACCCTGAAGAATACATCTCCAATAGATAAAATGCTATAGCCCAAATCTATTGTATCCGTCAGGAAAACCAATCTGGATGATGAACTGCCGAGAACATGTATTTTGTCATACTCCATGAGTCTTTGAAAGGTATCCGGCTTTACGTAGCCTGTGACATAAGATAACGAAGGGAATACAGGCATATTACCCCCATTGGCATGTATGGCAATGCTGTTGAGAATCCCTCCGAAGGAAATACTTGCAGCTCCGATAAATCCTGCTTTATAGAGCCTATGTTTGAATATAAGTATTGAAAATATACACATGTATGCGGCCTTAAGCAGCATTGAATATTTTAATAGGCCATATTCCCCATGGTACACCATGTAATCAAGATATATGTATATAACAGCAAGGGCTGCCACCGGGTATATTGACCATTCCTTCAGTAAAGGCTTCAATCTGTATTTTCTTAGCTTTGCAATCAATAATGCAAGAATTATTGTTTCTATCATATGCGCCCTCAATAACTTGAATAAATGCCACATACAAGTATACCTTTATTTTAGTACACCTTAATGTATATGTAAATACAATTTGTGATAAATTTTTACATTTTTGCCAGAACGCCTTACAGGCAAAAAATGAAGGTCAACAGGATTGCTCCTATTGACCTTTCAAGTTATACTAACACATAAGTGAAAAACTTTTATGATACTTCAGACTGCTCTGATAAAAGAGAATCAAAAATCAGTATTACTTTCGAACCAGCTTTTATTATATTGTTCCGGTTATAAAACAGTACTATTCCATTGGTTGCATTCTTACAATGTTTTGTTCTGATTGCGCCGAATTTCACAAAGTTCGCGAGATAAAGCTTTTCTTTAGTAGTTTCATCTAAAAGATAAACATTATAATTTTTTCGTAACTTATCTGGCCTTGAAAGCCAATATCTAATGTCTATGAGACTTCCATCACCGCTTAACCGTGCACTTATTATTGAGATTCTTGCTTTTCTTAGTTTGAAAGTCATCAGATACCATATTTTATATATCCAGTATCTCATAAAATATCACCTTTTTATTGAAAATAAAGTCAGCAAATTGTACAAATTAATCCTTGTCAATCTCTTCAATAGCATCCTTGATTGCTAAAACCAAGTCCTCAAAATCATTGCTGTCAGAACTAGAAGATTGATCATATTCACAGTTGCAATCATTGTCGTTATCTTCATGAACACATGAGTCATGGTTACAGTGCAGCGGTTCATCAGCTTGGATGAATGTCAACTGGCCACCCGGATATATGCTTGCATTGGCTTTAATAACTGTATTTGTGACTTTATAGTCATCATGATTGTGCATAGGATAAAACTGAGGAAAGAACCTATCAACACCTTGTGTCCCTTTGCATATGTCAACATAATTTACTGTTGTAGGAGTTGGACATTTAACTGGCTCAACTGGAATATCTGCAATCACTCCTGGATCAATTGCTTTCAGGGCTTTCATCTGTGAACAAAGGGAAGGGAAGCCATCCTGCCCTTTAACGATATAATTTCTATAAACCGGTCGTTTGTCATCAGCAATTAGAATAAGATCGTAGGTTTCACCAGATGCCACATCGACTGTAAAGCCCATTGCCTGCGCTATATGGCTGTGCAGTTCAAGTTTTTCAGCTATCTTTAGGAAGGGACTGGGGTGAGCATCTTTACCGACTATAGTAAAATGCCAGCCGTGAATATGCCATGGAACAGGTTGATACCCAAGATTAATCATTCTTAAAAGGAATTTTTGGCCTGTATTAACATGAACATACGATTCATAGTTTATCTGAGCAATATCCGGATTGCTACCAGGAGGTGGTGTCTGGGGATGCGGCAGTAGTGTATCAGGGAAGGCGCGGCCGTTAACAAGCCAAAAATCGGGTTTAAAATTTGCTGCTTTAAAAGGTATTCCGCGTCTTACAGCATCATGCCACACTGAATCAATATCTGATAGCAACATGACATATTCCTTATCGAAGAATGTATTTACATCATTGTAGGCAAAATTTCTATTTGTGGCCGTCTTAGGTATATGATGAAGTTTTTTGTCATGAAACCTCCATCTACCCTTTTTATCCTGAGCTATTCCCGCTCTAAGCAGGCTATCTCTAGACGGGTAAATTATCAGCGCTCCATACATGCCCATCTGAACGTGCTCAGATGCTTCTACATGACAATGATACATTAGTGTGCCAGGACCTTCAGGCATAAAGTAGTAAGTAGCCGTTGGCGGAGGTGTATTGAAGTCCATCCACATTGGAACGCCAAAAGATGCTTCAGGAAAACCGTCTAACTGCGTTGCAACATGCGCTCCGTGCATATGCACAGTATGCGGATCCGTAATGCCTGCAACAGGCATCCCAAGGTTGATAAGCGTGATATACAGGTGATCTCCTTCTTCTGCCCAAATAATCGGTGATGGAAGTGATGCGGCGCTGATCATTGCCTGCATTTTGGGCCAATTGGCAGGGACCTTCCAGTCAAGGTTAGGATTTACAATTTTATCGTCTACCCTGTAAAGCCCTCCTACAAAGCCAAAAATATATACATCCTGAAGTGTATTAGGTGGGGCACAAGGATCACTTGTTGATGGAAGCTTTGTAAAGCCATCTGTTGCAAGTAAAACATAGTGTCTAGTAGACATAATTTCATCTCCCTTAATTTAATGCATACTCTTTTTTGCTTCTATATCACTATATGTATAGTAAATAATGAAGTTACCATAACATAATTATTGTCAATCTCAGTTAAATCTTACACACTCAAACTTTGCAAAGAAAAAACGCCCTGTCCAAGGCGTTTTATCATCGTCGTTGCTTTTCTATATTTTCAAATCGTCAACCTTGCCCCCAAGCCGTCTTATTGCATCTTTGACCTGAATGAAGGTTTCCTTGTCTATCTCAGCTATATTCTTTTCAATATAGCCCCGCAGTAAAGGTACAGCCCTTCCATCCCCATAATCACCCAGATACATTGCTATAAGCATTTTATCGGACGCCTCTAAAAAGAATTTTTTCAGGCACTTAAAAATTTCGTCCGTCCTATTTGCTTTACCGATGCTGACAAGCGCCTCTATAAGCTGTCCGAAAATATACCCGTTTTTTTCAACACTTTCAATCCTTTCAAGAATCAATCCGACTGCCGGATTTCCAATGCTCACCAAAGCGCTGACAATTTCTTCAGACAGAAGCTCGTTATTTTCATTGCACTCAAGCAGTGTCTTAATCAACGCCGCTGCCGAGCCATCGTTTTTCCATTGTCCGAGCACCCTGACAGCCATGATTTTAGGAAAAATCTCTTCATCATTGTCAGTACTGCATACCGTTACATAGTCCAGCAATCTGTTAACAGAATCATTTCCGAAAGAGGCCAGCCTCTCTATAAAAATATCAGGCAAATCGTGATCACAGATTCTTGCACCTACGTTAAAGAATTCAAACATATGATCAAAACCGAGCCTGTTGATATACTCCTTTGGAGTCATTCTATCCAAAGCCTCAATTATGAGGTTCTCCCATTTAATTATTTCTTCGTTTATAAACTCCTGCTTTTCCTCTGTTTCACCTCTTAATATTTCTTCTGTCGTACTGCTTTCGAACATCTTGTTATATCCGTTTTCGACAGCCCTGTTATAGCTTTCAAAAAAAATATCCGCTTTATCTGACATTTCTGCCTCCGGTTTTTTTTACGGCCGCTGGTGCCTTATTTTTACTGAATTTTTTAAAAAAAGCCTTAAATTCGAACCCATAATATCCTGTTAAATAGCCGGCCCCGGAAATCAACGGCACTATAGACAATGAAATTATATAGGCTGCTATAGATTGTCCCCCTATTCTAAGGGGTATATACAGCGGAGATAAAAGGCCCATCTGAATTGAATGCTTTAGTTGGTTATAGTTGATTTTTATACTCTCCCCATGTATAGGTGAAGCAAATTTTATATTCATAAGTATGACAGTTATTATTATAAAAGGGAGAAAACCAATAATCCCCATAACTAATCCCTTCAAAGGATAGCTTTTGATATTCAGAACAGGTTTTTTTTCATGTATGGCAAGACCATTCATTTCACCGTATATGAGAAAAAACATAAGAAAAAATACTAATAACGTTGAAATAATTTTGAACTTAAATACGGCTATTCCAAACAAAGCAACAAACATCAAACATGCCCCATATCTGAAAAAAACCTTTAAAGCCCCTTTTAAGTAGTTTGACATCTTTCATTCCTCATTTTCATTAATTTATTGTCTCCTCTGATCCTTCAGATAAACACTTCCAGACAGTGCCTTGGATCTTTTCTTGACTTCGGCGGCAATTTCCGCTACCTGCAAATAATTGAACAGTTTTCTACGTTCATTAGTCACTACTGCAATAGAAATTGTCATTATAGGGTATTGCATCACAGTACCCTGCCTGTTTGCAGTGACTATATAACCTTTTTCCTTGTCTGCTTCAGAATACAGTTCAAGTATTTTGATGTCAAAATCCTTTATAATACTTTCACATATAGCATTTACATTTTCAGGGACAGATATAATAACAAAATCATCGCCCCCTACATGTCCAATAAAATCACGCGAAGTTCCAAAGGTATGTACACAATCTGATACTATATCTGCAGTTAGCTTTATTGCCCTATCTCCGCTGGAAAAGCCATATACATCGTTATAGGCCTTGAAATTGTCAAGGTCTGCATATATTACTGCAAATAATTCTTTTGTCGCAATTCTGTGGTTTATTTCAGACTGTATTTCCAGATTTCCTCTCAAACCGGTTAAAGGATTCGCCCACCTGTTCCTGTCTATCCTTTTCAAGGTATTATTAACTCTGCTTATCAATTCCCTGGGATTAAAGGGTTTGATTATATAATCATCTGCACCAAGTTCAAGTCCCGCAAGCTTGTCATCCTCTGCGCACTGTGCTGTTAACATAATAATAGGCATTAAATTATTACTTTCATCATCTCTAAGATACTTGCATACTTCAAAGCCGTCCATACCTGGCATTACTACATCCAATATGACTAAATCAGGCTTTTCTACCCTCACCTTCATGATACCGTCAGGGCCGTTTAAGGCATAAACCACCTCATAGCCCGCAGACTTAAGAATGTCAGAAATAATCTTGATCATCAGTTCTGTGTCATCAATTATAAGTATCTTTTTTTTAAACATGCATCCGCCCCTATATCCCCCAGAGAGTAAATTGTTGGACTTTTCTATATATATAAATAAATTATATATTAATATATTAATTTTGAAAAGTTAATATAAAAAAAAGTCGTTTTATGAAAGCCAATTCTGCAAAGCCAAACTGTTCCCATATAAATTTAATGTGCCATTCAATATAAAATCAGACCTTATTATTGGGAAATGTTATAAAAGGGGTATTAAAATTTGCCATTACGTGGCATACTTATAAGTGGGAAAAAAGGAGTGATAGATTTGTCAGAATTTTGTACTTGCGGATCAATTATAATTGCCGGCAGCTGTACTAACAAGAACTGCAGTCTAAAAGCAGCAAAAAAAGGAACAGCATCAGTGGAAAAACTTCAAAAGAAAGAAAAGAAGACTACGAGAACTAAAAGGGCCTCAAAGTGCATAACCTATAACCTTTATGAAGCCGAAGAACATGAAGAAGCTGAGTAATAGCCCAAAGTTAAAGCGGGTGAAGTCACCCGCTTTTGGAGTATATGGTTCGATCAGTTATATATTGCCTATTTTGTTAAAGGGCCAAAGCCTTAAAACTGCTTTCCCTTCTATTTCTCCAGAACTTATAAATCCAAGGTTTCTGCTGTCAAAGCTTACTTCTCTGTTATCCCCCATAACAAAATATTTTTTGTCAGGCACCACAAGTGGGAATTTCATGCCATTATCCAGTGTTGCACCTTTTACATATGGTTCTCTAAGCTCCTTCCGGTTTATGTAGACTTTACCCTCATGTATGTCGATGGTATCCCCCGGTAGACCGATAACACGTTTTATAAGCCTTTTTTTATCTACATCCTCTTTGTCATAAAAACTCTTGAAAAACTCAACAGCATTTGATTCAAAGGTTCCTATGATCCCATTCTCATCTCCTCTATTAATAACAACTATATCTCCCCTTTTAGGTGAGGAAAACCAATACCCGGCCTTGTATTCAATAAGCCTCTGACCCTCATAAAGGGTATTCTGCATCGAGGATTGCTTTACTTCGGTAGTTGCAAAAACATAGCTTCTTAGTGTCAAAGAGATGAAAAGGGCAATAATAATAGTAAATGCCCATCCGGCTGCCTCTTTCATAATTTTCTTACAATTGAAAATGCCTTTTAGCCTGTCTAGAGGATTAAACACCTTCTTAAATTCATTTTTTATTTCATTTGACTCACCAAATTTGCGAATTGCCTCGGTCTCTGCTTCTGACTCATCCATACCTTTTTCAATGAGTTCAGCCTTGCTCATATTCAGATGATCAAGCATTTCAGCTTTCAGGTCTTCCCTTTTAGAATTTTCTACATACTTGGAATTTAAAATTGAATCGATATATTCTTCAAATCCGCCCATTCCAATCCCTCCTTGCACGAATCTATAAGGTCATTTACTTTTTTCCAGTCAGTAAGTTTTTGATTAAGCTCCTTAGTCCCGTTTTCCGTAATCGTATAATATTTTCTTCTTCCACCGGTATCAGAATCGCCCCAGTAGGACTTAAGAAGCTTTTTTTGTTCCAGCCTTTGCAGCGCCGGATATAGAGTTCCTTCGCTCATTGTATACACATTTCTGCTTTTCTTTTCAAGACTTTTTATTATTTCAAAGCCATACATATCCTTACCCTTGATTTGAGAAAGCAACAGTATGTCAATGCTTCCTTTCATTAACTCTTTATCCATAATTATTATCTCCTTCTGATAATTATTATAATACGATGTACATCGTTATGCAAGGGTCGTTTAAGGTTTTTAGATAATTATTATATTAATACTTCTAGGAACAACACTAATGAAAGCTTTCATTACGGGAATGCTTCATAAAAGAAAAGGATGGTCAGTTAATATCAATTGAACTCCTTCTCAATGATACAAACTACCACCCGTTTATGTTGTTAATTATCTGGTTCTCCCATAAACATCATCAAACCTTACAATATCATCCTCCTCCAGATATGCTCCTGCCTGTATCTCGATTATATCAAGGGATACTTTTCCGGGGTTTTCAAGCCTGTGAATATTCGTCTTGGGAATGTATATAGACTGGTTTTCGTGAAGATAAATCTCCTCATCTCCATTTAATATCCTTGCCGTCCCCTTAACGACTATCCAATGCTCACTTCTATGGTAGTGCATTTGCCGGCTTAGTTTTTCTCCCGGAAGGACTGATATTTTCTTTATCTTGTAGCCCTTTCCCTCCTGAATTATCGTATAACTCCCCCAAGGCCTTTGAGTCGTTTTCGCCTCAGTCAGAATCTTGATATTTTCATTCTTTAATTTACTTACAACATCATTCATCAGGTGAAGCTTGCCTAAATCAGCAACCAAAAGAGCATCGCCGGTATCGACAACGACTGTATTTTCCATTCCAAGAGTAACTATTACCTTGTCATTTCCGTAAACTAAAGAATTTTTTGTATCTATATTGATACAGCTGCCAAAAATGACATTTCCGTCTTCATCTTTATCTGATACAGCATGAAGGCTTCTCCAGCTTCCTACATCGCTCCATCCGAAATCGGACGGTATTACCACCGCCTTGTCAGTGTGCTCCATAACAGCATAATCGATAGAAATAGGTTTTACATCGTTATATGCCTTTGCCAGGCTCTCTTCATTTGATACATCATTCAAAATGAATTCCTTATATAAGTCCGGACAATAGTTTTGTCCTTCTTCAATTAGTGTTCCTGCATGAAATGCATACATGCCGCTGTTCCAGAGATATTCACCGGAGACAAGAAACTGCTGTGCTCTTTCAATATCAGGCTTTTCAACAAATGAATCTACCTTATATACCTTTTCATTGGCTTCCCCGAACCTTTCATTAACCTTAATATATCCGTAGCCTGTTTCAGGAATTGAAGGAATAATTCCAAAAGTCACAATAGACTTTTCCTGTGCCTTTTCGATACCAAGCTTTAAAACCTTTATAAATTCCCTTTCTGCCGTAATAAGATGGTCTGACGGAAGAACAAGCATTATGCAGTCTTCTCCATACTTCTTTTTGCATATGCCAGCCATATAAAATATCGCAGGAGCAGTATTCTTACCAACCGGTTCTTTTAAGATATTAGCTTCGGGTATCTGGCTCTTGACCTGGTAATAATGATCCTTTCCTGTTATAACCCACTGGTCTTCAACAGGAATAACCTCTGATATTCTTGCGGAAGTTGCCTGAAGAAGGCTTTTATTTGAAACTAGCGGCAAAAGCTGCTTGGGCGTCAAATGACGACTGAGAGGCCAAAGCCTTGTTCCGCTGCCGCCAGCGAGAATTAATGCTACCGTTTTCATAGAATCAGCTCCTTATGTATGCTCAATTAACCTAATTATATATGTTGTAGAAGCTAATTTAAATAGCAAATTACTTTGGAATGTTAAATAATTGTTTAATATACTCCGCCCTTATTATAATATCCACTCCATCCTTTGCATTATTAATGTCCAATTTTTCATAAAATAAATGTCCGGAGCAGTCTGCATTTTGATTATTTTTGCTACATTGCAATATTGGACTGCGGAGGTATAGTCAACATCTTTTCAAATTCTTCCCTGCCGAGAGGCTTCCCCCATAAATATCCCTGAATGAAATCACATTGATATTCTTTCAGGTAAAGAAGCTGAGCTTCGTTTTCAACACCTTCAGCGACCACATCAATGTCCATCTGGTGAATCAACGATATAATTGAGCCTACTATTTGCTTCTTAGAATTTCCGTTGGAAATAGAGGAAATAAAAGTTTTGTCAATTTTCAAGGTATCTATCGGCAGCTGTTGAATGTAATTAAGGGATGAGTACCCTGTACCGAAATCATCCAGCGCAATGCGTATCTTCATTTTCTTTAATTCGTTGAGAACCTTGATCGCATATTCCATCGACGAAATGAATACTGATTCGGTGATCTCAAACTCCAGACATGTTCCGTCAATACCGGTTTCATGAAGAATATTTCTTACCATCAGTACGAAGGAAGGTTCCATTATTTGAACGGCTGATATGTTAACAGATATAATAATGTCATTGAAGCCTTTTTTCCTGATCTCACAAACTTCTTTGCAGGCTGTACGTAAAATCCACTCCCCAAGGGGAATAATATACCCTGTTTCCTCTGCAATCGGTATGAATTCAACAGGAGTCACTGCCCCAAGCACAAGCGACTGCCACCTCACAAGAGCTTCAAACCCCCTCAGCTTCTTTGTTCCGGAACAATACTGCGGCTGATATACCAAATATATTTCCCCGTTATGAATAGCAGCCAACAGAGCTTTTTCAAACTCAATCTTCTTAAGAATTTCATCCTTCATTTCTTTACAGAAAAACTGAACTGCATTTTTACCATAATCCTTTGCTTTGTACATGGCGGTATCCGCACTCTTAAGAAGCTCCTCCGAATCATCGCCATCCTGAGGAAATATGGAAATACCCAAGCTTGCGCTGATATTCACCTCTGTCCTGTTGATCAAAAACGGCTTCAGCAGGGATGATCTAACTTGTTCGACGTATTCGAGAATTTCCGTATCCTTGAGTGAACGCTGGATGATAAGGGCAAATTCATCCCCGCCAAGTCTTCCAAGTATATCCTTTTTATTAATGACGTTTTCAAGCCTGGAAACGACTAATTGCAGCAGCAAATCGCCTACATTGTGCCCCATCGTATCATTAATTCTTTTAAAATTATCAAGGTCAATAAAGACCACAGCAAAAGTCGCTTGATTCCTCATTGATACATTTACAAGCATCTCCAGCTTGTTAAAGATCATTTTACGGTTCGGCAAACCGGTCAAACCGTCATAATAGGCCAGATAATTCAATCTTTCCTCATTTTCCTTCATTCTGGTATTATATTCAGTCAACTGCTGATTCTGCTGCGATAGTTCCTCCTCGGTTGCAGATAGTTCTTCGCAAAGAGAGGCAATTTCCTCGCTCTGTTTAATCACCTCAGACATTTTGCGGTTAAGACGCCTTTCAAACACATAAATAATCGTTATGATAATAATAACGCAAATCGGAATGATAATACCCGGAGCAGCGTTGTAATCCTTGTTTTCTATCACCTGCATAGTGACTAGAAATAATTGGATGCCATTAAGAAGTAAAGCCGCATAGTATCCTATTTTTACTACACTGATTACCAGAAATACAGAGATCATAACCTGCATTTGAGAGATAATACCGTTGAAACTGTTGCCAGCCATACCACGGGTCCATTTTTGAAAATAAATCATCAGGAAATAAACAAACATACATAATATTATTTTAATCCTCGCAACATGCTTATTTGCACTGTTTTGGAATTTCAGATCAATATAATGCTCAATCAGGGGTGGATGTGTACGATCAGGCATTTGTCAACCTCCAGTCAATCAGATTGGAGTCCTTTCAAAATTGCAGTAGAATTGAAGGATTCCAAGTCTGTTAGCAAAATTAATGTCTACAAGTGGTTATTGTAATTAATGTCTACAAGTGGTTATTGTTCAAAATTTATCTGTAAACTATTAATTCTACGTAAATGTGTAAAATCCTTCAACTAAAGAAGAAAAATAACATAAAAAGTCTGCCATTTACTATCCAACCAATTTTTAGGCATAATTAGACTTAAGAAAATCTGAAACTGACAGGTTGAGAAAAGTGCCTAACAGAAGGTTTTTAATGAATTTGCAAAATATAAAGTTATAAAAAGCAGCAGCAAAAGATTCAATGATCTTCTGCTGCTGCTTATATTAATCCTTCTTATTTACTGATTGCTATTGAAATATCCGTACCGTCATCATCCTGTATCCCCACAGTAGTAAGCGGATGAGCCACTTCACCAATCCGGCTCAAGGTTTCCTTGCAAATATATTCAGTCCACTCACCCGGGAAATTGCCCTTTATGTTTATGACTATATAATCCATGATATCACACCCGATTTGCTTTCTTGCATCCTGAATATTACGTATGATATCACGGGCAAGCCCTTCACGCTTTAACTCCTCTGTCACAGTCAGATCAAGGGATACCACTATGCCCTGATTGCTTGCAACATGCATACCTTCCTTTGCAAGATACGTAACAAGTATAATACTTGAATCAAAGCTTTCCTTATTGCCATTTATAGTTAATAACACTTCGTTGTCATGAAGCTCAAATTTCCCGCTCTTTACAGCTTTGATTATTTCGGGAATCCTCTGAGGATATTTTTCACGGATTTCGTTGAAGTTCGGATCATACTTAACTGAAGCAATGTTACTGACATCTTCAAGGACATCGACTTCCTTGACATTAAGTTCTTCAGCGATAATATCCTTAAATTCTGTTATAACCGAATTCAGCTCATTATTTGCAAGTGCAACCTTCAGCACGCTTAATGGCTGACGGTTTTTAATCCTGTTTTTATTTCGGATGGACCTTGCCAGATAAATAACATTCTGAACAAGCTCTACCTTTCGGATCAGATCATCATCCTTAAAGGCTTCAGGTATACTTGGCCAATCCGCCAGATGAACCGAATGTTCGCCGGTTAATGTCTTGTAAAGCTTTTCGGTGATGATCGGTGCAACCGGTGCAAATAATTTGGCTGTGTTTACGAGAACATAATAAAGTGTCTCGTATCCATTCATCTTATCCTTCGATATGCCGCCGCCCCAAAATCTTCTTCTTGAACGCCTTATATACCAATTTGTTAGTCCGTCAACTAATGATACAAGATTATCTACATAATGATTTACCATATATGCATCCATATTGCTGGTAATTGCCTGTGCAGTATCATACAACTTTGCAAGTATCCACCTGTCCAGTTGATTATCAGAGTCAGGCTCTTTTAATTCCTGCGGACAAAATTCATCAATATTGGCATATGATATATAAAAATTGCATGCATTCCAATATGGCAAAAAGGCCTGCTGGTATGCATCCTGAATTCCGGCCTCATCAAAAAGCAGATCTCCGATCAGCATTGCATTCGTTTGATACAGATATAATCTAAATGCATCGGTTCCGAATGTTTTCATCAATTTCATCGGATCAGTATAATTTTTTGATGATTTCGATAATTTTTTACCGTCTTTAGCCAATATGGTCCCATGAACTATACAATTCTGAAAAGCCGTCTTATCAAATAAAGCAACTGCAAGTACATGCAAATAATAGAACCAGCATCTTATCTGCCCGGTATACTCAACAATAAAATCACTTGGGAAATGGGATTCGAACCACTCCTTATTCTCAAACGGATAATGCTTCTGCGCAAAAGGTACTGATCCACTTTCAAACCAGCAGTCAAGCACTTCAGGAACACGCTTCATTGTGCCGTCGCAGCATTCACATTTAAAAGTCACTTCATCCATATATTGTCTGTGCAGGTTTGTTAAACGCTTGCCGCTGGCTTTATAAATTTCTTCAATGCTGCCTAAAACAACCTGTTTATGGCATGAGTCACATTCCCAAATTGGTATTGGCGTACTCCAGTATCTATTTCTTGATATATTCCAGTCACGGGCATTTGCCAGCCAATTCCCAAAACGGCCATGCTTTACTGTATCAGGTATCCAGTTAATATCTTCATTCAGTTCAACTAAACGGTCTTTTATTTTATCAATGCTGAAATACCAGGCATCCATTGCCTTATAGATCAATGGGCGTTTACATCTCCAGCAATGAGGATAATTATGTTCAATTGTTCCGTCTGCGACCGCTTTTCCGTTATCATAAAGGAAACGTATTATTATCGGATTCATTTCAATGACATTCTTTTCACTATCAGGCATGTAAAAATCCGTAATTTCCTCTGTAAATCTTCCTTTCGAATCTACAGGATTCACAAGCGGCACATTATTTTTCTTACAAGTCCAATAGTCATCTTCTCCGAATGCAGGCGCCGTATGAACAATACCGACACCATCTTCAGAATCTACATAATCAGCCGTAACGACCTTAAATGCACCTTCAGCCTTTTTATCAGCGAAATAAGGGAATAACGGTTCATATGTTAATCCAACAAGCTCTTCGCCTTTACACTCTTTTACAATAACCGGTTCTTTCCCAAATATCTTTTCATACTTCGGAAGGCTGTTTTTACAGGCAATATATATCTCATTTCCGACATCAACAAATGCATAGTCAAGAGCTGCGCCTAAAGCCAAACACATATTTGACGGCAATGTCCATGGTGTTGTTGTCCACGCTAGAAAACTAACCGGTTTACCTTCGATATTCATTTCCGTCTTAAATTTCGCAACGATCCATCTATCCTGTCTTGGACGTGTAGAATCAGATTCCCTTGTATCCGAAATAGACAAAGATGTTTCACAATGCGTGCAATACGGAGTTACACGATAATCTCTGTAAATCAACCCTTTGTCATAACATTGCTTGAACGCCCACATGACACTTTCCATAAAATCTGTGTTCATTGTCTTATAGGCGCCCTCATAATCTACCCAGCGAGCCATCTGCTCGACATATTCCTTCCAGGCTTCATTATTACTTGAAACTATTTCATAACATTTATCGTTGAATTTATCTATTCCAAAACTTTTTTCAATTACATTTTTATCATCGATTCCAAGTAAAACTTCAGCCTGATTTTCAATAGGCAGTCCATGGCAGTCCCAGCCCCATACACGTGGCACAGAATATCCCTTCATAGTCCAGTAACGTGCAATCATATCCTTTATAAAAGAAACTAAAACAGTTCCATGATGCGGTTTTCCTGTCGGAAACGGAGGTCCGTCATAAAAAACAACCTCTCCTTTAGTCTTTTCCTCAACAGATTTTTCAAAAATCTTATTTTCCCGCCAAAACTTTAATACACTCTCTTGTACTTCAGATATATTCGGCTTGCCTTCAAGTTCTTCATATTTCATTTATAACACCTTCTTCTTAAAAGTATATTTTTCATAATTTGGTCATCACTGCATTTATTCGGCTTGTTTTTTATAAAAAATAAAACTTCTCGCCAAGGGACGAGAAGTTTTTTCACGTGGTACCACCCAATTTACTATATTACGTAGCAATAGCCATCAAATCAAAATTCACATAAACATAGCATCTTAGAAGAATTAACGGCTCTTTCCCGACTCTGCCTACTCGTAGTTTCCAAATCAACAACTTCGACAGGTAACTCATGGATGATTTTCAAAGGGGTACCCTGCGGGTTTTCCACTATCACCCGTTCACTGTGAAGATATTTGTCCTTTTACTCTTTCCAATCATCGTAGATATCATTATTTTATTTTTGATTGTATTATACATTTTAGGTTTTGCTAAGTCAATAATTTATTTCTTTAGGACGCATGACTAAGCTTTATACATATTGTTCCCTTAATTTGCCGGCTACTTGCTCCCAATCATTTATATAAATATTATGAAGATTAGGCCTTCTTCTGACTGCAAGAGGGTGATAGCTCACATAGGCAGGCATATTTCTAACAAAATGCCATGTTCCTCTTGTGCTTTTCACATCCCTTTCAGGATCGGAAAAGAATACTTTAACAGCTACATCCCCTAAACAAAATGCAATTTTAAACTTATTTGTTTGTAATTGCTGATGCAGATATCCAAGACAGGTTTCACGAGCATTCTCCTTGTTATATTTTCTTACAGGTCTGCACTTTAGAATATAAGTAATGTATAAGTCCTTCTCATTCAGGCCTACAGAATCAGCAGCAAACTGAAGCGTTTGCCTTGTACCGCAAACAAAAGCATTTCCGTTCTTATCTTCCCTGCAGCCAGGATTGTCCAAAATTACTACGATATCAGCCTTTGGGTTGCCTTCCCCCCAAACAATTCGGGTCCTCTGTTTATACAATTCACATAAAGTGCAGCCACTAACAGCTTCCGGGAGCGGATCTTCTGTCCATATTGTCGGTGAAAAGCCTTGTTCCATGTTCCAAAAAAGCACCTGCCTCTTTAAATGTATGGTTGCGCGCTTGGCTTTAATTATGTTCTGTAAAACAATAAGCCTTTATTCATTTGAAAGATACTAATGTTCGTGCTTTCATACATATGTGTAACAAATATTATAATCTTATATAACCCATTTTAGCTATAATTTACCAGACAATAATAGTAGTTTAATAAGCGTTTGAGGACTTGGACTGAGGGTAAAGGTTTTGCAGACTTGAACTGTCAAATCCTGTGACGCACTATTCTATCTCACTTTATTCAGAAAGATCCTCCAAATACTTTTCTATTTTTTGAAATATAATTATATCCAGAATAAATTGTAATTAGAATAGCTGCCACCATTAAATACCTATCAAAAGGAATGTTAGTTAATAGACTTAATGGATAGTTTTTTAATAATACGAATGCTATTGCATAGCATTGTATTTTCATTTTAAGTTTTCCCCACCTATCTGCTGGTAAAACTATTCCTTCACCTGCAGCTATTAATCTAAACCCAGTAATGATAATTTCTCTGGAAATTATTATTATTGCAGCCCAACTAGTAATGTCCTTACGTTCTGCTAAAGCAATTAATGTAGCTGATATTAAAAGCTTGTCCGCTATCGGATCTATAAACGCTCCAAACTTTGTTTGCAAATTTCTTTTCCGAGCAATGTACCCATCGACTTTATCCGTATATGCTATAATAATAAAAATAATTGCTCCAATATAGTTACCGTAATGGATTATAAAGTCATTTATTGCTAATAATTGTTGGTGTAAAAAGCTAGTATCCGAACCACTCAGCATCCATTTTGGTAATGGAATTATAAATATTAAAATAATCGGAACCAACATTATTCTTGACAGAGTAATTTTGTTTGGAAGATTCATTATACATTTCCCCTCTTTTTCAAAATATACACATTTTTTCATCCCTAACTTCTTCCCGAAGCCTACACATATATCACTTGCACAGAATTATGTAAATAGAACTTATACTAACCAGCAGAAAATTTATCTCTTAGAGTAGTTCGTAATACCTCATGAGAATACCTTACCGGTACATCAACCTCCTTATTCTTAATAACTTCTAAAACTCCTTTAACAAGCTGCTCTATTTCATTCTCTGTATTAAAAAAGCCTAAAGAAGCTCTGACACAGTCCATTTCAAGTATTGACCTAACAACAATACCCTTAGCACCTAAATGTTCCACTAGCTTATTAGATGCAATTCCTTCAACCCTGAAGCTTAGTAACCCGGCCGCCCTATCTGGAGTTACAATCTTTACTCCTGGTAAGGTACTTAATTCTTTCCTCGCTATATGATACAAATCCCCAACTCTTTTATATATCCATTTCAAACCGACTTCATCTAAAAGCCAATCAATACTACATTTTTGTCCTATGATTGATGGAAGATAAGTTGATCCAACTTCAAAGCGTCGTGCATTAGAATGAATACGAAAAAAATCAGGAGGGCCCAATATTTCGATTGAATTGTAACCTATATATGTTTGTGAAAGTTCATTTAACATGCCTTTTTTAATAAAAATGGCACCTGTACCTTCTGGTCCACACAGCCATTTTTGACATGGCAAACTATAAAAATCCACATTTATCTCTTTAACATCTACAGGTATAGCTCCTACCGCTTGTGCTCCGTCTACTAAAACAGGAATTCCTTTTAGGTGAGCAAATTGAATTATCTCTTCTATAGGAAGTAATTGACCAGTACTAAAAAAAACATGTGATATTGCAATAAGCCTGGTTTTAGAACTGATTTGCTCTTTCAAAGCTTTTAAAGGATTCTCTCCAATGGAAATTCTAGCAATTTTAACGTCCACTTCATAACGTTTTAAAATTGCATAAAGAGGTAGCAACATAGCTACATGCTCCAATCCAATATCTATGGTTAAAACCTCATCTCCCTTCTTCCAATTAAACCCATTAATTATATGATTAATACCCTCGGAAGTATTAGCCGTAAGGGCGATTTCTTCAACTTCAGCATTAATCAATCGAGCTATAGATTCTCTTGCTCCATTCCTAGCTTTTTCCTTCTTTTTAACCAGTTCATCCATGTTCACACCGATCCTGCCATTATACACTTCTTCTTGTTGAGTCTTCAAAATAGCTTCAAATGTTCTTAATGGCAATGGTCCCATTGTTCCAGTATTCATATAAACTATTTTTTGAACCGCCGGCAATGATTGTCTTATCTTTTCAATGTGCGAATGTTCTGTATCCTTATTAAAATTACTCATTTTATACCCCTGTAATTCAAAATATCTATATACTTTTTACTCAAAGTATCTATCAGCCAGAAAATTCTACTCCATGATCAAGGTTCTTGGACTTATATTATGAATATTCCTTGAGGGCACCCATGAACTTATAAAACCTATAAATAAACACATCGGAATCACTGCCAATATACCTTCAAGAGTCTGAACTCCCGGGAATTTTACAATCCCTACTCCTGTTGCAAAAAGCTCCATCATTGTATTAGCACCAAAACAGCTTATAAGTGCTCCAATTATGCTTCCAGCCGCAGTAAGGAAAAGCACTCTCCAAACTATTATCATTCTTACTTGAGTGGGCGTCATTCCAATTGATTTGTACATACCATAAATTCTTTTTTCTCTATAAATGTTAACAAATGTTGAGTTGAAAATAATAATTAACATAACAATAGCAAATATACAGCTCAGCAAAATTACAAATGAATTTATCCCTTCATTTATGCCGTACATATATCCATTAATTGTATTCTTAAAAGGCTGTATATCGATTTTGTCCTTATATTTTTCGGAATATTCCTTTAAAAACGATTCACGGTAATTATTATTTTTATATATCAAGCCATATCTATATATCCGGTATTCTGGCATTGCTAATCTGACCACGGAGGCCTGCGTTCTTAGATTCCAGCCCATGTGGAAAACACCCTGATAAATTCCTGTTATCCGTAAATCCATTTTCCTTCCTAAAATGCTAACAGTAATATATTCTCCAATACTTTTTCCATACTCTCTGCTGACATTTATATTTATTGATACTTCATTATCACTACTAGGATTCCTTCCCTTTAAGTTCTTTTCCCCAATTGCTGACATATCTCCATCATATGCAGATAGGGTAACATTTTTAGCCAGTTTTCCATTCTGAGGTTCTATTCTGGTTGGGATTCCAACATCCTGGACGGGTAAAACATACTTTATTCTTTTATCAGCTTCGACTACATTAAACATGTGTCTTCTAAAATTTATACTGGCGTTTTCCTTAAACACGATCGTATCATATCTTTTATCAAACCCCCATTCATCTGCCTTTTTAAATACATTTGAACCATCGAATGTATTTATCAGGTAAATAGAAAAAGTGAGTACTGCAGATAAAGCCACAAAACCGCAAAATACAAGAAGCGACTGCCCTCTTTGCGTAAAAATCTGCCTTATTGCAATAAAAGCCGAAGTTGGAAGTTTCGAAATCCTTTTAAAGTTTATGAATTTAACATTTCCTATCTCTATGAATTCTTCCTTTATAGCACTGATAGGTTTCAAATTTCCGGCTTTTTTAGCACAAAGGAAAGATACTATGGACACGATGAAAACAATAACCCCGCATGCAGTAATGCTAGGTATAAAAAGCAAAATATCCATGGAAGCAATACCCATTGATCTTGTTAGCATTTCTGTTACTTTATTTACAATAAATGTACTCAAAAAGACTCCACAAGCAGCAGCAAGAATCGACAGCACAACGTATTGTGATGCATATAGAGCTGTAACAGCAAAAGGAGTATACCCCTGCGCTTTAAGGATACCTATTATCTTTACATCCGATACTATAGCTGCTGAAATAGTAAGTGCCATTATAAAAACTGCAATTAAGATTAATACAAATGAAAATATTATTAAAATCGCACCCAAAATCTGATATTGCATCAAATATGTCGATGAAATTAGCTCATAGTCAAAGATACTTCCATTATATGGTCTCCCTAAAAAATCTTCAAATTGGCTCCAAAGCAGATCTCTTTTTGAATAGTCATTAAAGCGAATCCCAATAAAACTTCCATTTGACATATTATTGTCGAACATTTTTCGAAGTTCTTTTGGTGCTACCCATACCCTTACAGGTCCCATAGATGGAGAACCAAACTGAGGATCGGCTACTATAGCTGATACTCTCATTTTCTTAATACCATTCCTTGCTGATACTTCAAGAAAATCACCAACTTTAATTCTATACTTGTCGGCAAAGCTGATGCAAACCCATACCTCACCGGCTGATGGACAATTCTTTTTCTCTCCATTAATTATTGTAAGTTTGTCTTGATCTAAAACTTTATCAGGTCTTTCAGTGAAGAAAATCTCTCCATCAGAAATTTCCTCTCCTTTATGTACAATTCTATCGGCAGAATAATGATAGTAAAATGTTTGTACTGTAACTCCTTCTGCCTTTTCCCACCACTTGGTTATTGTTTCAGTATCAAAAACGCCATCCATATTTGCTATTTGTACTTGAGAAGCGTTTAATGAATTATACATTCTTTCAAAAGGTTTTTTAACGCTTGTTGAAATACTGATTGCTGTAGTAAACATTATTGCGGCTAGGGCAATTATCATGCCAATCAGTATACTTTGCAATTTTCTTTTTTTAAAATTCGCCAGCAATAAAATGATAATCCCCTGCATATTACCACCCTTTTTCAGTTAGATATGTAACCAACTGTCTTTCTCTTTTTTCATTATTCCCGGGATTATACTTATCAAGCCTTAAATCCCCATCTATTTTTCCATCTCTTATAAATAGAATTCGATCTGCTCTACAAGCTGCTTTTATATCATGCGTAACCATTACAACAGTTTGGCCTGTTAAATTAATTCTGGTCAGAATATCCAGTACATTAAGGCCCTGATCTGAATTAAGGCTGCCTGTAGGTTCATCTGCAAAAAGCACTCGAGGATTATTGATTAATGCTCTTGCTATGGCAGCTCTTTGCTGTTGACCTCCGGATACTTTTGAAGGTAATCTTTCTGCCAGCTGTTTAATATCCATCATATCCATTAAAGCTTTTGCGTCTTCACAAACCTTTTTCTTGTCCTTATTAACCAAATATCCGGGCAGAGAAATATTTTCAAGCAGCGTCAAATTTGGTACAAGATTAATAGCTTGAAAAATAAATCCTATATTTTTTCGTCTAAAAATTGCTAATTCAGTTTCTTTAAGTTTATCAATACGTTGGTTTAAAAAAATTATTTCTCCTTCTGTGATACTGTCCATCCCGCTTAAGAGATATAAAAGGGTAGACTTGCCTGAGCCGGAACTTCCCATAATTACAGTAAATTCGCCTTCATATATATCAATGCTTACGTTTTTGGTTGCTTGAAATAGCTCTCCATCACTTTCAAAGGTTTTACATAAACCAGTTGTTTTAATAATTGGTATTTTCAAAACATCACCCCATTCAAAGGTTATTTATAAATCAAAACATATTCTCATTAAAAATTCTTACGTAATTTCAACAAATAAAACACATAGCTCATCGAAATATGTATACCTCCTCCCAAAAAAACATAAGAAAAATAATAGACTATCGACATAGGATGGACGAAACTAATAACCAAGACACATCCAAATAATGAATCTATTTGGTCATAAATAACAAATATAATACCTAATGCGCTAATTCTGCTTTTTCCGGGCTGAATTCCTACTCTTCTTTTTAGAAAACTATTTGGTAATTCAAAAATTCCATATGCTAATCCAAGTAAACCACCAATAGCTATATTATAAAGAAAGCTGTTTTCATAATTAGTATAGAGTAAATTATTGTTTTGAATATCCGGAATTAGTTTTCCTAAAAGCCCCCATAGCATGACGCAAATTGAACTAAAGAAAACCATTCCCCAAAAGCCTCTCCATGTTTTGTTCTGTCCGAAAAGCCTCTTTCCATCCTTTAGTATTATATTGTTATCTATGGGCTTGTTTATTACTTGAAATAAATGAGTCTTTAAAAAGAACGTATTAATAATACTACCTAATATTACAGGTAATGCTGTTATAATCATGCTTAGCATAAAATCACATCTTCCTATCTTTTATATTTAAACCCTTAAGTAACTATGGCAACTAACAATGTTTTATAAATCAGATTTGCAAATCGATATGATACTTGTCCATTAGCAAATTGTAAATAATTGTTTTCGGGTCTTTTCCAACGATTCCCGACCCAATTATACTTTCAAGTAGAGTTACGTCCGCAGAATGCGAAAATGCTCCAAGCTCCAGAATGATCCCTAACTTTTCAAAAACCTTAATCCCAGTAGCCTTCAGAAAATCTGTAAACCGTCCTGTAATGGGAATATAACATTGCCACTTATATTCAAAAACTTCATTAAATATCTCATGCAACTCCTTTAAGGAAACTGGTCTTTTATATCCAATATTTATAGCTGTGTTAAGGTACTGACTGTTTTGAGCATTCTTCAGAATATAAGAAACTAGTTCACACACGATTTTTGCATAATCATCTGCTTCAATATAAGTAGATATCTGCTTTCCTGTACCTATGTTAATGTGATGCATATATGCTTTTACAAGCTTAGGCATAGTGTATTCATCATCTTTTCCAAGAATAAACCGTGGTCGCAAAACCAAAGCGCTTTTACCACGCTTGCGCATTTCCTCCATAATAATACATTCCGCTTCAGCACGTGAAATGGCAAGAAGTGTTTCAGGATTTATGCTTTTTTTTTCGTTTACATTACAAAGGCTTCCCTGTCCGTATACAGAAAAGGAACTCCCATATATTACTCCCACTGTCGATTCAGGCAAACTCTCCATAATATTCTTTGTACCTATGACATTAACCAGTTCAAAACCACTTCCGTCGTTATTGATATTCTTAGTCCCAAAATGAATAACGATATTAGGCTTTTGTGGAAAGAGTTCTTTAGGTACATCCGGGAGTGAACCGACAATCTTTGTAACATTCGGCATATCTTTCATCTTTGTCTCGTCTCTTACCAGTGCACGAATCTCACACTTGCCCTCGCTCAAAATATTTAGTCGTTCGATTATTCTCTGACCTATGAAGCCAGTTCCGCCTATAATTACAACACATAAATTTTCAAACATCATTGCAATAAAACTATCCCTCACTCTTTCCCCAATTAATAATATCTATCTTCACAGCCTACATCCATTTATTACCCATGGGTTACCAAACAAATGGCAGTAATTTGTATCTGGTACCCTTTGCATATTCTTCATAGTATTGGTTTTTAAATAATTGCTTTTCCTCAACCCCTATACGGTATATTGCATTGACATACCAAAGTACTAGACCGATTAAAGAAAAAATGTTAAATAATATTATTACTAGTCCAGCGTGGATTAACAGCGTTCCCATATAGGATGGATGCCTGATCATTTTATATGGACCGGTTGTAACCGGTTTACCTACCAATTCTCTTACTCTATGTGAGTAAGATGAACCGATAGATCTTATAGCTGAAACTCTTAGTAATATACCAACAACCATAATACACATTCCTACTGACCATGACGTTATATATATTGTTGTTGTACCGGCAAGTGCGCTAACTAGCATAAAGTTCTTGATTATTCCGGCAAATTCTAATGTATGGCTATCCTTCTCGGCCTTTTCCAACTTTAATTCACCCAATGTAATTCTTATTTCCCAAACTGACCAAATAATATATGTAACAAACATAATAAAAAATAATGCTTTTTCCATTAAAGTCTCAAGCTTAACAAATCTATATATAGAAAATGAGCCATTTAAAGAATACCCTATTATAGTAAATAATAGCGGAACTGCAGAAGATATGCCTTTATTCCTCATAAACCTCTCTCCTCGTCTAAATTAAGTATTTAGCTAAATATTTTTATTTTGCTAGGAATTTTGTATTTAGAAAAATACTTTCTACATGTGTTTTTAAGCTCTTTTTCAGTTAATTGAATACGTTCATTAACCTTCACGTGCAAATGAATTATTTCACCAAATTTTTTATTTTCCCTGACAATAGCCCTCGCATCAATTACACCGGGATAATTTTTTACCACATTCTCAATTTCCGTCAAATCAACCATTTTTGATGTAACCTTCGTAAAAGGATATCTTCTTCCAATGAAATGCAGAAAATTCTCTTCATCTAAGAAGCCTATATCACCGGTATAAAAACACCCATTTTTAAACAACTTTTCTGTATCAGACTGCCTGCCATAATATCCCTCTGCAAGAGAATTTCCTCTAATAACGATCTCCCCGGCCGTACCATTTGGAAGTTGTTTACCATCATTGTCAAGAATTATTATTTCAGCATACCCATCATTTGCAGCCCCTACTGTTCCAAACCTCACCTTATCTTTATGACAGAAAGTTATTGGGAAGGTTTCTGTAAGACCATATCCCTGAAAGACTTTTTTGTCCAAAAGCTCATATATTTTATCCTGAATACTTTCTTCCAAATAGCTGCCCCCCGATATAATTACCAGTTCGGGATTTATCCTATTTCTTATGTTTTCTTTTTCTGAAGCAGCTTCATGTGCAAGCTTTTTCAGTATAAGAGGTACAAGACACACCAAACTAATATTATATAACTCTAGCAGATTCAGAATGCCGATTTTACTAAAATTCGTACATATAAGCATCTTGCATCCACATGACAGCGGATGTAAAACCGAAGCTGATATACCGTATATGGGATAGTATGGCAAACAAATAAGATTCACTGAGCCTGGTTCTTGTGGATACAGCCTGGAAGATTGTTCTAAAAACATAGAGTAATCATTATATTTATGACGCACCTGAAGCGGATATCCAAAACCTTTATAAGTAAAATGGCAACTGACTATAGTATCGCTATTAGGTGGTATCAATTTTGCTAAAGTTTGGGGAAAGGAGCTTGTAGTTATCACTTTTGAATTTGAAAAGTTATTACTTTCCCCGCCAATAGAATCAGTAAGCAGGACAAATTTCAAGCTCTTGTTTTCAATTAAATTATCTCTTTCAGACAAATACTTACTGGAAGTAACTATACCAACGGGGTCAAATTCCTCTAAAACTTGATTCAGTTCATAATCAGTTGCTTTACTATCGTAAAAGGCTGATATGACCCCCATGGAAGCTAGTGCATAAAAGCTTAGAATAAACTCTATCTCTTCTGCTAATAAAATAAAAACCTTATCACCTTTTTTCAAGTTTAATGATTCGAAATACCCTTTCCAAGTCTCCATTCTTTTACAACACTCAGCATATGTATACTTAATGCCAGTCCCCTCAATTTCATAAGCGATATTGTCAGGATATAAATTTACTGCTGATATAAATTTATCAATAAAATTATGTTTACTTTGTACATTATGCATATCTGATTTCACATTCTTTCTATTTAGATTTCTTCCAACGAAGCTTATTATAAACATCTTTACTTACAGCCTGGGCTTTATATATAGTCTCAGCAATGATCATATCATTGCATTTAATGGTAGTTTTTAAGTTTGATAAAAGAGTGTCATTTAACTTTATGGTTTTCTGCTTTTCGCATTCAATATAAAGAGTAGACCTTTTATCAATAGGTTGTTTAACCTGGATATTCATTGAGATTAATATCTGCTGCATATCAAAAGATACCCCAAATTTATGGGAAATCTGCGCTAGAAACTGTCTTGTAACCTCTAACAAATATAAGATGGAAGCGGCTTTACCGTTACCGTCATATAGAACATGATCATATGGCGGTATTATAGACCTACATGTGGATTTTTCAGTTTCTTTATCTACCTCTACGTCCTCGACGACTATGTTTCTTTTATCAACCTTGTGGACGTATTTTTGATTAGCTAGTGATATATCATGAATCCTCGACATTTCACTTATAAGCTTAGAATTCAGCTTTCGTACTCCAACAGTGGCAGAACATATAACATTTTCATTCTGTATAACTTCACATTCCAGGATAAGCCCATTACCTGCATCATTAGTTAACTCCTTTAACTTAAGGCTTATTGGAGAATCCTTTTCACAGAACCTATTAAAATTAATTACCAGTGAATTTATATAGTATTCATCAAAGTTTTGTAAGTTTAATCTGGATATTACATATATCTTATTTAATTGCAAAATACCTTCTAAAATGAGAAACCCCGGTACATGGTCCAGCTCATGGTCAAAAAAATAGTTATGTCTTTGATCTACAACAAGCAAGCTTTCACATGACTCTTTTGTAATATTGAAACGTATATTAGAGATAACTATATTTTGCGGATTTATATATAAATCCCTGAAGCATTTTTCTATATTATTTTCAGTAATCAAAACATTGTCTCGTGTACTTATATTTGTTTTAGATTTTGACAATGCCTGTATTAGCTTCTTTTGATGCTCCAGGTAATTTAAAACAATTGAGGATATATTGTCATGTACTAAAGAAATTTCTTCAATACTTAAATTTGGTTTTTTTCTGTTTGAGTCAAGGTCTGATGTTTCTGACTTTATTATAATTGGGTTTTCTTTTTTAACCTTTTTAGGGGTACTAAAGCAAATTTCTGTTGGAAGTTGTATTTTATATCCTTCTGCTTTAAAGCCTTTTTCCTTTACGAAGAAAACAGCAGCTATTAATTTGTCATTATCCATAAATTGAAGACATGACATTTTACTGTTTGATTTAAGTAGTCTCATAAACTCAATAGTCCCTGTTGCCTCAGCCATATAAACCGAAAGTAGCTTTGATGTATTTTCAGACTCTGAAAAATCCTTAGATAATGCAGATAGGTTTACCTGACATGTCTCCACCGTTTTAACAGATACAGGATCAATTTTTGCAGCTTTACATGCACCTTCAAAGTTATTGACATTTGAGCCTAAAATAATTGCTGGTATATATCCAAGTATGTCTTTATCACTTTCTTTTATATCAGAAATCTTTTTTAATATAAAAGCAGAAAAACCTTCATAAATTGGAGGCAACACATTTGCATTTTTTTGATATGACATAATATCTGCAGGACTTTTTATTATATGCCCAGCACCAATAATAAGATTTTTACAATGTGCCTCCAGCCAGTACTGTGCCATTAAAAGCAACTGAAGAAATGTGGTTTCACCACCTGATATGGTCTGATGAAACCCTTGAATGTTAAAGTGCCTAGCTGGATATCCAGACAACATTGCAGGAATTGTGGAGGTAATCTCCTCGAAACTTACTTCACTTTTTAAAAAGCTATTCATTTCTTCACTTAGCTCTAATCCATCTATCTTTTCCTTGTTTAATAAAAAATACACCCTGCGAAATTGTCGGAGAGACATCAAACCACTTATGTTATTACATAAAACAATTCCTGTATCTTTTGTGTTTTTTAAAAAATCATTTCTGCTCAACATTACATTAATTGTATGTATTACTAAAGCCTGAAAGGGATCTATTTTTTTTAAAGCATTTGGTCCCATTTTTAATCCAAGTGCCTCAATGGTAACTGAGTCAGGAAAAAAGTTCCCAATAACATTATCTTTCTCAAGGTAGTTTAAATCATTTACTAATTGAAATCTGTTAAATGGAAATTGTGTAAATCTACTTGAGTCAAAAACCGGCAGTGACTCAGTGTCATTGCTGCTATCATATCCAAAATCCAGAATTGCTAGAGGTTCTTTTAAAATATTAGCCTCGTTATTATCCTTGCTTGGTTTTATTGAGATATTTTTGTATTCGGATTTACTAAATGAGCTTAATACTAAATGAGAATTTGCTCCTCCGAAACCAAAAGAGCTAATACCAACGTTAATTTCCAAACAATCATTATTTATTTTCTTCGCTTTATCTGGTAAATATAAACATGCATTTTCTAACAAAGTATTCGACTGAACTGGAATATGTGGCGGGATAATGCCTCTGTTAATAATTAAAACAGCTTTAATAATTGATGCAATACCTGAGGCAGCCAGTCCATGACCTATTAGAGATTTTACGGAACCAAGTGGTATCTGTTTACCATGCTTTAAATTACCAAAAAAATCTGTTAGTGCTTTTAATTCAGTCTCATCTCCAATTTTAGTTGCAGTTCCATGTGCTTCTATATAATTAACATTTATCTCTTCCAAATTGCTATATGCTCTTGATAAGGCTGCTATTTGTCCATTATAGCCTGGCGCAAAAGGCGATCTTTCTTCCCCGTCAGAAGATAACCCAATCGATTTTATTACAGCAAGTATTTTATGGCCAGCTTCTTGTGCTTTTTCGATTGGTTCTACCATTACTGCACCTGCGCCTTCACCCAACATTATACCGGATGCATCCTTTGAGAAAGGAATTATTTCATTATTGAAAGATAAAGCATTCAGCTTTGAAAAACCAACATAAAGGAAATATGGTATAGAAACATTTAATCCCATTATAATTGCAGAGTCCGCTAATCCATTCTTAATTAACCCCATACCGCTATCCAAAGCATACAGTGATGAAGCACATGCTGCATCAACAGCAAAGCAGGGACCGCCAATTCCTAAAGAGTCCGCAATTGCACTTATTTGTTTATCTGAAGTATATATATCTCCTCTTATATCAGTAGGTGACTTCCCCAACATCAACTCAATATCTTTATTAAAATAATCAACGTCAGTCCAGGAAGTACCTAGTACTAGACCTGTTTTGCTAAAGTTAAAGTCATTTGATTGTTCTTTAAGCTGGCGGAAAATTTCTTTAACCACCTCTTTTGCAACAGAAACCTGACGCCCAGAATCAGCTAAAGTTAAAAATTCCATATCATCTGGCAGACAAAAGCCCAGGTCATTATATATCATACTTTTTTTTATATCATTGAAGTCCATATACTTTCTACGGGGTATTCCCCATATTTTTTCCATTGAGGTAGCAGAAGCAACCTTGGCGTTCAAAATATTGTCCCAATATTCACCAATATTCCTCGCTCCTGGAAAAATACCAGCTATACCTGTAATCGCGTATTCCATATTATTCCCCTATCATCTAATCTAATTAAGGCATTGAAAAATCCAACATTGTATCGTGAGTCAAAAGTACACAATCAAGAGATTTATCAATATACTCAAGTTCCCTCAAGAATAAATCAATTCCTTGCTTATTAGAAATACCTTTCAATCCAAGCTTTACTACATCTTGCGTTGAATTTTTCATTATACCTGTTTCAGTCCACAGTGACCACATGATGGATAGCGCAGGGTAATCAACTTGATTATTCCAGTATGATGTGAATTCATTAACAAATTCATTGCTTGCTGAGTAATCATAAAGTTTTGGTATACCAGCATATGCCGATATAGAACTAAAAAATATTGCAAACTTAAGTGGATAATCTTTAAAAAAATGATAAAGCGTAAAGAATGAGCTAGTCTTTATATAAAGGTTTCTCCTAAAGGAATCTATTGTTTTATTTCTTTGACTATTAACTTCCCCGGCACCATGGATTATCCCGGTAATTTTTCCGTGAGTCTCATGGATAGTTTTTAGCAGATTATTCAAGTCACTATATTTTGCTATATCACACGAATAGTAAAAAAATTGGCTTCCTGCTTTTTCAATACGTCTCTTTGTATCAAGTATAGACCGCTGTCTGTATACTCTTTTTGTTTCTTTCTCTAAAACATCTTTTGTTACATACTCAACTCCTTTTAATTGCATAGATAATTCGTTAAAAATCTTTTGCTTTAAAGCTGCATCATCTTTTATATCTTCATAGATGCATTCAGTAGAAAAAACAGTCCTTCCTACTACTATTATTTTGCATTGGTATTTTGCCGCCATTGCACAAGCTACTTCTGAGGTTATACCCGCCCCACCGCCGAACACAACTATTACTGATGACGGATTTATTTCAACAGTTTTTTTTGCGGCTTCTTCAAATCTCGGAAAACACAACGTTCTTACTTTTATATCATTTGAGTTTATAAAAATATCATGATTGCTAGATCCCTGAGACAAAGCATAATAGATGCTTTTTATCGGAATTAATTTGTAATCCTCTTCAAGCCATATTGAACGTACATGATACTTATTTTTTAAATCATGCGCCATTGTTCTTGCTAACCCGCGTGTTGTTGAAGAAATCGGGCAAGAATTGCTTTGCCCTATAACAGACACAAAGTTTTTAATTGTTTTACTTTCTTTTGCTTGATTATATATGCTGGTAATAGCAAATAGCGCAACAGCTGATTGATCTATTTTTACATTCCATTTAGAATACTTTGCACCTTCTAAAACATCCTTACTGTCCGTTGCCAGGAAAACCAAAGAAGGTAAATTACCGGAATCATCGAGATATGATTTTAAATATTCTTGAAATTTAGTCACATCATCAAAGCCAATTGTTTCAGAACCCATTTGTTCAGTTTTCCAGCCAGTTTCAGTTATATTGACCTCTATTACATTTATTTCGCTTTGCTTAAACTGTCTGGTAAAGTAATGAAACATTTCATTTTTTATACCTACAACCAAAATGTTCTTTGGCAAACTGTAGTCTGCACTTGCATCCATCTTTTCATAATTAAAAGCATACCTATTTATTTCAGCCAAACAATCAGTTTCACTAGCGATAATATTTTCTTTTTTTTGCTCTATAAATGTTGGAATAAAATAACTAAGTAGTTTTTCTACTTGTTCTAGATTGGCTGCATTCAATATTTCTTGCTTGAATAAATTGTAATTATTATACTTAGACAATAATTCATCATAAATGTCTTCTAGTGAAAAGATATTTATATTTAAATTGTCAAAGTCTTCCTCAAGTGTTATTTTGTCTAATGGTACATTTGATATATTAGATATAGTTTTTTTAAGCTCAGAAATCAATTTACTTGCATCATTGTTTTCATTGTTTTCTTTTTCTCCTAAGTCATCAGTACCATCAATATGTAACTCATCTTTCCCCTTACTATCATCTTGTAACATAATATCCAGAAATTCATCTATACTGGCAACACCAATAATATCGTTCAGGTCTTTATTAAGTTCCGGAAATTTTTCAGAAAGCTTATAAAACAATTCCACCATATCTATTGATACAAGTCCTAAATCCTCTTCAAATTTCATTGCTCCAGAAATTCTTTCACTTGGAAAACCAGTGATTTTTGACAGCTCATTTATAAGCCATTTTTCTAATATTTCACGGTTAACCATTTCCAGCTTTTCTTCTAAAGCCATAATATCCAGTAATTCATCAACACTAGTGGCAGCGATAAGGTCATTTACATCTCTATTAAGATCCGGGAACTCTTCCATAAAGTGGGAAAACATTTCTACCATGTCTATTGAGACTAATCCCAAGTCCTCTTCAAACTTCATGGTTCCTGAGATTCTGTCATATGGGAAACCTGTAATCTTTGAAATCTCCGTTTTCAGCCAATTCTCCAGCCCAAAACGGGATGACTGTATATCTTCCTGCTCCGGTTTCTTAATCTCTTCCCTAATTTCAACTCCTTGACTTTCAAGACTATGTTCATCCTTTATGGTAGTCAATAGCTCATTTGAGCCAATGTTTTGTTTATCTTCCAACAGATAGGACAACCCATACTTCTGTGCATCAAAAGCACTTTGAACAATGTCTTCATTGAGTTTCATAAGGTGGAGAAATATTTTAGTTCTATCGGCTTCTAAAATGTTATCTTGCTGCATTTCAAACATTTTACGCTGTTCTTCAAAAAATTTACTCACGATAATTTCATTTGATTTAAAATACTCTTCAACAACTAGCCTCTTGCTGTTAACAATATTGCTTTCCATACAGTTAATCCCCTTCATACTTATTTCATTTATATAACGACTGTGCCAAAGCAATAGATACAGGTCCTATCGCTACTTGAGCTTGTCTGGTATCCATCAAATATAATTCATTTTCTTTTGACGACTCTTTATATTTTAAATCAAGTAAGGAATTTCCATATTTTATCCATTTGTCAAACAAAATTAACAAAACTATACGATTCTATTTATTAGTTCATTCTTTTCTTCAGAAGATGTTGTTTTATCAATTAAAACTCCCATCAATAAAATCCCGAAGAAATTAATTGATAATCGAATTGCTGTATATTTTATTCCCAAACTGCTTACTTCATAAAGTAACTGCTGAACTCTTGTCGTAGACCACGCACCAAGAAAAATATACATATTCCTAAAGCTTACCCCTTTTTTAGCTAAAACGATTGCTATTGGAAATGCCACATAAATTGCTCCCATTCCGAAACTTCCTAACAAAAATGCTATTACATTTCCATATACCCCCGTTCCATTTCCCATCAACTTTACCATTAGATCTCTGTTAATCCACTCTTCAGCAAGACTAACTAAAATAAAAACCGGCGGAAATATTATAATAACAAATATAAAATCCATATAACTAATAGAAGTAATTTTTTGTCTAACTTCCGGAAAAAAATTGAAAGCAATTACATATACTGCAAAAAGAATTAAAACGAACTTATATTTCCCTACAGCTTTAAATAAAGGTTTCATACTAAGCCATCCTATTTAAAAATAAAAGATATTATATAGGAAAGTATAAAAGCATATATAAATCCATATATATTTCTCTTTAAACATAATTTTTTCCCATAATATTTAAGCTCCATTGGCAGAGTGGCAACTCCAACCATTGATAAAGTAGTCGCAAACATAGTTATTTGTGAATAACCAGCCCCTAAATTAAGAAGTTGTAAGCTTAAGGGAAAAGCAATCATTGCCGGTATGTATGCTATTGCACCAAAAACACCGGAAAATAAAATCCCTAATATTCCGGAGTCCTTTCCCATTATTTCAAGTATTATTTTTTTATCAATAATGGATAAAAAAGGAACAACCAGCATCAAAACCATAATACATTGTGGCATAATATTATTAATTGTCTTGCCCGCACGCTTTAATACGTTTAGAGTCCTTTCCTTATCTTTTGCAAAGGATAACAGCAGCGTAAAAATTACAAATACATAAAGAAAAATTGTAAACAACATATAGCCTAAAACTCCATTTTGTAAATATTAATAAATTAAAAAATCAAAAAGTATATATTCTTATTTGCTATTGACACTATCCTTTAATACTTCCTTTAATGGCTTTACCATTGCTTTAATTATTTGTTTCTGAATCTTCCTTCGGATAGCCGGAATGCCAATAACGATATTGAGAATCCTTTTTTTGACGTTTTTGTAAGGATAATCATAAAGTTTGTTCTTTTTGAATAAAAAGTGATCTGCTGCAAATACACCTTTATTCCTATAAATTAGATCCCTAAAAATCAAATGGGAACTCAGTCCCAAAAATGATTCAGGTTTTCTATAATTGCTTTCAACAGACCAAACTAACTTTTTTGCTAGACTATCTAAAAGTAGAGTAATCTTTTCAGATGAATCGCTTTCATCCGTTACAAATCCAAAGTTATTCTGGGCATAAGCTTCAAATATTAAACGTAAATTGGGAATTTGTCTTAATGGTCCTGAAATAATGAAGCCTGTGCATTTTCCCGCAATTACTGGTATATGTCCAAATGCAAATGATCGATCGAAAAACATCTTCCATCTTGAGGAAAGATACCTATCCCTTATTGTCCCAGCCAATATTACTGCATCTGCATCCGCAATAGTCTCTTGAATAAATTTCTTAACGTCATCATTAAATACGCATTTATTATCATAACTACAATTTAGGCATCCAATACAACCGCCTTTTATATTGATTTTGTTTATATCTTTGATAATCAAGTTATATGGAAGTAATTTTTCAAAAACATTTATCATTTTGCTTAAATTTGATTCCGTATTTGCTTCATCGGTTAATAGAACTACCTTATGATTATTTTTTTTTGGTACATTATCAATAAATCGGGGGGTATATGATGAGATTTGTGGGATAATAGCAGAATTATTCTTTGGAGTAATTACTTTATTTTTTATAGAATTAAAAAAGTATTCTGCAAAGTTTAAAAGATTTCTTTGTTTCTCTGGTTCTGTAAGGTCATTGATTCCTGCTGTAAATTCATCAATATAGTTCATATTAAGATCATCACATATTCCGTTAATGTAATTGCAAGCTGTTTTATCAAAGAAGTGAATAGATGTTGTTAGGGCAGCAGAATATTTATTATTAAAAGCAAATTCTACTTTATTCTCAAAAATCATCTCTATAAAACTTTTCAGTTGTGATGGAATCATCATAATATATGTTGGAAATGCCCATATAACTCCATCACTTAGTTCTATACTTCTTATTATTTCACTAAAATATTCAAATTCATTATGGAGCTTATTAATATCCTTTGCTATATTAAAAATCTTTAAATCAACTTCTGCAAAATGGATTTGAATATACTTAATATACTGTATAGTAACACTTTCTTCTTTTGGACTTCCATTTAAAACAACTACATTCATGTTTTTACCTCTCAGTCTTCTCCACAATTCCAATGACACATTTATCAATCAAATATTTCCATAAAATCCTATTTCAATTGTAGCTTGCCTTTTATGTCTGTTTACATTTCTGGTAATATTCTCATCCTCTAAACGCACCATCTATTATGTGTAATTGCTATTGCCTCCCTCATATATTTATACAAAGTTACATCTAACTAAGGTGTGCCCAAAGTTAAATCCGAGATTCTTTTTTCTGGATTTTCTAAAACCAAATTGATCAAGGGTATAAATTGTGCAAATATTTTTTCAATAGTTTCTCTTAAAAATAGTCTTGAGCAATATATAACTTTAATTTCAATATTGTTACCTTTATTAGTTGCTTTAAAGTTAATGTCAAACTTTGATATTTTACTTGGAATAGAAATATTTCGTATGCTAACTCCGGGCATAGTCATAAAATTACCAGGATCATCAACATATCCAAATGAGAGATTATATAATGAACTTTCATCTGTAAAATCTTTGGTTTCTAAATGCTTAAGCACATCTTCATAATTGTAAGTAATATTCTCAAACACTTTTAACATATTATCTTTAACCTCATGTAAAAATGTTGTAAATGTCTTATCATTACTAGGATAGTTTCTTAACACTAAAGGAGTAGTAAATGTTCCTGGTATTTCACTCTCGCTGTAATTTCTTCCAGCAGACATTGTACCCACAACAATATCACTTTGACCTGAAATTTTGGCTAATAGAACATTGTATAAAGACAACATTAGCGTAAACATTGTGCAATTTTCCTGCTTTGCAAGATGTTCCATCTTCCTTTTAACTTCAGAATCAATATTAACCTCTATACTCTCACCTTCAAAACTTCTTGCAGAAGATTGTTCAAAATCATAAGGAAGATTCACCTTCTGCGTTCTACTTTGAAGCTCATTTACCCAAAAATCTATCTTACTTCTAGTATCCTCATTACAAACAAAATCGACATATTCTGTAAACTGCATTTTAACTTGACCTAATTGTCGTCCAAAATAAAGTTTAATAAAGTCTTTTAATATAATAAATACCGACTCACGATCAGAAATAATATGATGAAAATCCAACATAAGCAGGTATTTATTCCCACCGGTTCTACACAGTTTTACTCTAAATAATGGTGGATTTAATAAATCGAATGGCTTAATAAAATCTGCAATTAAATTACTATAGTCGGATTCTGGAATATTCATATCACGCAAATCAGCAAAATCAATTTGAAACTTCAAATTATCATTAACTTTTTGATAAGGAACCCCATTTTGAATATGAAACGATAAACGCAAACTATCATAACGCTGTATTAATTTGATAAAAATATCTTCTATTCTGTGATAGTCAGGTACAATAATACCCTTTATTTCTAAAATAATCGGAATATTATTGACTATACTTGTTGGCTGCAATTGTTGATAATAATATAATCGCTTTTGAAAAGAAAATAGGGGATAGTATTCCTTCTTAATACATTCTTCTCTCACAGGACAGACCTCCTTCACATATGTTTGATAATAGGTAATCGATGCTTAGCTTCCACTTTCATCCTTTTTTAACTGCATTGACTTAACCCTTATCAAGAGTATATTAGCTAGTTGTATAATACTTGGACCTTTTAAAATATCAACAGCAGCAACTTCTACTCCTAATTCGGCAGCTATCATACCTTGCAGTTCTACAGACATAAGTGAATCAACTCCTAATTGAACAAGACCTTTGTTTATATCAAGGCCATCTACCGGACACCTTAAAAGTTTTGCAACTATATTTCTTAATATAAATATTAATTTTTCTTTTATCTCCTCTTCCTTTAACATATGTATTTTTTCTATGAACTCACTGACCATCCCTGTTTCATTATTTTGCTTTTTACTTTCTTCAATAAGTCGTTTGAAACGTGAAGAGGCTATTTTACTTCCTCTTGCCTTCCCCCACTTTACCCAATCTATATCAAACAAACCCACCTGAGTAAACTTATTTTCTAATATATACTCTAATACATTAAATATCTCCTCATTTTTAAGCGCTTTGACTCCTGACATTTCTAAATACTTATTTAATTTCTCGCTTCGTGCAACAACCCCAGTATCACCTAGCACCCCAAGGTTTATTGTTGTTGCTGGTAAATTTCTGTTTCTCCTATAATGCGCAAATGAATCCAAAAACGTATTTGCAACTACGTAATTTCCTTGCTTTGGATTTCCAATGATTGATGATATTGATGAAAGGGATATAAAAAAGTCAAGTGATTCGTCTTTGGTATAATTATGTAGGTTAATCGCACCTAGAACTTTTGGATTTATTACATCATTAAAACTAGTTCTATCCAAGTCAATAAGATAGCCATCATTAAGTACCATCGCCCCATGGAATATACCACGTAGAGGTGGTAAATTGCTCTTAATATATTTCAATAACTCTTGAACTTGGTTTTTATTGCAAATGTCAACTGACTTAACAACAACCTTTGTACCATTCTTCTCAATATCAGCAATAGTATTAGCTCCCTCAATGCTATTTACACCGCTTCTACTAATTAGCACTAATTGTTCGACTCCCTTATTAGCCAACCATTTTGCAATCTCTAGTCCAAAGCCTTTTGTCCCACCCGTGATTAAAAAGGTACCACTTTTTTTGAAGTCATATCCCTCTTTTGTCTTTAAAGGTACATTAACACTACTTTCTTTGAAATTTAGCAGAATTCTCCCGATATGATTACTTTTATGCATAAAGTCGAATGCTTCCAATGCTTCTGATGCCTCAAAAACAGTTGTTGGAAGTGGAACAAAATATCCTTCTTCAAAACCACTAAGTATTTCCTTCCATATTTCTTTTACCAAATACAGCTTATCTTTTAGCATACGATCCAAATCAAAGCTTGCAAATATTACATTATTATTAAATGTACGCATTGGTAAATCAGAATTTTCGGTAATATCCCTTTTCCCAATTTCAATAAACCTGCCATATGGAGCTAATAACTCAAAACTTTCCACCAATGCGTCACCAGTCATAGCATTTAAAACTACATCCACACCCTTATTATTTGTTGCCTTGGAAATATATTCAGTAAATTCCAGACTCCTTGAATTCAAAATATGTTCTATTCCCATTGATTTTAGGTAATCCCGTTTGGTCTCATTCCCAACTGTAGCAAAAATCTCCGCGCCTTTCCATTGTGCTATTTGTATTGCAGATAATCCTACTCCTCCAGCAGCGTTATGAATCAACACTTTTTCACCTTTCTGAAGGTTTGCTATTTTAATCAGAGCATAATATGCAGTAAAAAATGGCACAAATAATGGAGTATCTTCGTAGCTAAACCCTTTTGGCCTCTTATATATAATTGATGTTTCAGGATTACATGTAATATACGACTGAAATGTATTTGATGCAAAAACCCCTACCTCATCACCTACTTTAAATTCCTTAATATTTTCTCCGATTCGTATAACCTTACCGCTGCATTCCATACCTATATTTTCACCGATATAGGTATCTTTAATAGCTTTAGGTGATATTCTTCCATGTACTTTTAAAACATCTTTAAAATTTAAAGCAGAAGCATAATTTTGAATTTCTATTTCATTTGCTGTTGGTTCGTTTCTATTAGATACTATATAATGCAAACTATTCAGATTCCCACGAATATCTTGAACCAAACAAACAGGACTTTTCGTTGAAACACTCATTGTTTCAACATCCTTATTATCTGTTGAGATTTTCATTAATCTTTTTACAAATCTTCTCCCATTTCTAAAAGCAACATCTCTTTCCGTATTTCCAGAAAGCAGCTCATCCAAAACTAACTTTTGTTCATCCTGCGATTCAACATAGCTTAAATCAAATACTTTACATTGAATATTAGGGTACTCATTCGTTATAAGTTCTCCTAATCCTGCTATTCCAGCCCCGATTAAGTTACTTATGCTATCTTCGGAATTAACATACTCTGATCCTCTGCTTATAATTGAAACACTTGTTTCATAGGAATTATCTTTTAAGCCTTTAACAATACTCGCCAATATTAAGCAATGATCTACTAAATTTGAAACGTTAATATCCAAAAGTGACTGTTTCTCATTTAATGTCCAGAGATAAATCACATCAGTAAATGCCTGCCCTTTGAGTTCTGAAAACAATTGCAATATATCGTCACTTCTATCTTTTCTAACGGTATACTTATTATTATCAGTTCTCCTAAAGCATTCTCCATCCTCAACTTCAGTATATCCAATATTATTTCTTTTCAACATTTCTATAAAGTCCTGTCCCCAATTACTATTGTCCAGGAAAACAAGACAGTTTTGAAGTCTTTTTCCGTCTATTTCTTCATCTGTACGTTCTGAATTTTCCCATGAGTATTCATATATTTTTTCTTTAGTACTATTTTCTTTTGACTGCTCCTTAATACCAGCTATTGCTTGACAATGAATGCCTTTAATATCTACAACTACTTCTCCCTCATCGTTAAAAATTAGTATATCTCCTTTTATTCTCTTATCACTTTTTTCCATTATCTTGCCATATGCCCAGCACTTATCGCCAACGCTTTTATATAATGTTATTCTTTCAAGTTCAACAGGAATATATGGGGTTCCTTCCTTTTCCATTCCTATGTCAAATAATGCAACAAGTCCTTGAAAAGTTGCATCAAGAATAGTCGGATGAATAAGATATCCATCATTGCTTTTTTCCAATAATGTATTGATTTTAATCTTTACTAAAACCTCATTTTCTGTTCCTTTCCATACTCTTTCTGCAGTTCTAAAAAAAGATCCATACAATAAGCCGCTACTACTTAATTTGTTATAAAAGTCCTCAATATTAATTTCTTCTTTACATTTACGCACAATGTCATTTAAATTCTTAGAGGTAATATCTTCATCCGGAATAAATTGCATGATCTTTCCGGTGCTATGTAACATCCATGATACATCATCTTCAACAAATCTACTAAAAACTGAATACGTTTTTTTTGAAGCATCATAATTGAGGTGCAATCTTTGAATTCTATCCGCTTCAATTGCTAACATCTGATGAAATTGAATATTTTTTAATGTACACTCATCTTTATTGAATATTTTTTGATTCAAAGCAAATCCTGCCTCAATATATCCAGCTCCGGGAAATACTATTGTGTCTCCTATACAATGGTCCTTTAAATAAGGAAAAAATTGATTATTTAGCTCTACTTCAAAAGTTGGGGAGTTTTGCCTAAGATCATTATTTAAATATACATGTCCGCTTTGACCAAATCGTTCTTGGCGAGAAATCTCTGATTCTTCCCAGTAATATTCCTTCTGCCATGCATAATTAGGAAGTGTAATTAAGCGTCCTCCTTTTGGAGTTATTTTATCCCAATTAACAGAATAGCCTGCAAGGTATAACCTAGCTAAACTTTCCACCAGGCTTCTAGCTTCTGGTTTCTTTCTTATAAGAGTCGGAATTTCTATTCCATTATGACTTCTCTCTTTGATTCTTTTAATAATTGAATTCCGCAACACAGGATGAGGCCCTATTTCTAATAAAATATTATAATTGTCATCTATAACACTGTCTAATGCTTTAGCAAATAATACAGGCTTTCGAACATTTTGCCACCAATATTCGGCATCTAACAATGCACTTTCGGAAAATATACCTGTTACTGTAGAATAAAATGGAATATCCGCTTTTTGAGGATTGATATTTGTCAAAGACGTTAAAAATTCTTCTTTGATTGCATCCATTTGCTGACTATGGAATGCTACTTCTACATGGAGCATAGTATTATAAATGCCTTCTTTTTCCAGCTCAATCTGTATAGCCTCTAATGATTTTTGTTCACCTGCAAGCGTAACTGAAGACATATCATTAATTGCTGCGATAGAAACACCCTCATACTTTTTAATCAACTTTTCAGCATCCACTTCAGATAATCCAACTGCCATCATTTTTCCTTTGCCTGCCAATGTTTGCTGTAATCGACTTCTATGGTAGCTTAAAAGCACTGCATCTTCTAAGGTCAACGATCCTGACACATATGCAGCAGCAACCTCTCCAACACTATGTCCAACTACAGCATCAGGTATGACATCCATTGATTCCAACAATTTAGTTAGTGATACCTGTAATGCAAAATTAGTAGGTTGTGCAACAAAAGTTTTTCCCATACTAGACTGATCTTCATCTTTGCTCAATTCTTCAATTAGCGACCACCCTGAATATTTTTTGAAAATAGAATCACATCTAATCATCATTTCAGCATATACCGGTTCTGTTTCCATTAACTCTCTACCCATTGCCCACCATTGAGGACCCATTCCAGTGTATACAAATATCAACTTAGGCTTTTCTTCAGTTATAACTTTAGATGAAAAGATATTCTCATTCATTTCTCCTTTTGCTACAGCCTTAAGTCCACTACATAGATCAAGCTGTGAAGTAGCAATGAGCGCAGTTCTATAATTATGGTGAGTACGACGTTTTGTAACTGTATAAAGAAAATCATTTAGATTAACATTACTTTCAGAGCAAAGGAAATCATGATATCTTTCTGCAATCTGCTTTAACGCATTCTCATTCTGTGCAGAAATTGGAACAATAAATTGTCCTTTTTGTTCTTGACTTTCTCTACTTTTAATAATTGGTGCTTCCACTAAAAGTATATGTGCATTAGCTCCGCCATATCCAAATGAATTAACACCTGCATATCTTGGCTTATCTCCACGCTCCCATTTTTCAATTCCTAAGGGTAATCGTATTTCCATATCTTCAAAAGGTATTTTAGGATTAGCCTTTTGAAAATTCATATGTGGAGGTATCGCTTGATTATTTAAGCACAATGCTGATTTAATCAATCCGGCAATTCCTGCTGCAGCTTCAGTATGCCCAATAACTGTTTTTACTGACCCAACAAAACATTTTTCATTCCTATCATAGATAGACATGATTTCATTCAATGCAGTTGCTTCAGCAAAATCACCTGCTTGTGTTCCAGTACCATGAGCTTCAATATATCCTACATTGCTGGAGGTTATTTGTGCTTTATTATAAACCTCTTGAATTAAGCTTTTCTGTGCTTGTGAATTTGGTAGAGTAATACCATTAGTTTTTCCATCTTGATTTACACCTGTTTCCTTAATAAGTGCATATATACGGTCATTATCCTTTAGTGCTTCAGATAGTGGTTTAAGAATTACTATTCCACAACCTTCTCCCCTAGAATATCCACCTGCTCTTTCATCAAATGTCATACATCTAGCATGCTTTGACAAAAACTTCCCCTTACACAAGGCTATTGAAGCTTCTGGCCAAAGCATTACACTAACCCCTCCCAAGATTGCCATTGTACAGTCTTTATTCCATATACTTTGACAAGCAATATGAGTTGCAGACAATGAAGAAGAACAAGCTGTATCTACACTAATACTTGGGCCCATTAAATTAAACGTATAAGAAATTCTATTAGATAGGAGTGTTGAACTTAAGCTTGTTGCAGTATGGGAATTTATGATTTCCTTATTCGAATCACTAAGTCTGAGAACCATATTATCAAGAAAGAACCCGCCTATAAAAACTCCTGTTTTCGAACCTGAAACATCATCCATAACAATTCCGGCGTCTTCCATTGCTTCCCATGTAACTTCTAACAACAACCTTTGTTGTGGATCTAAAGTCGCTGCTTCACGCGGAGATATCCCGAAAAACATTGGATCAAATTCAAATATATTTTCTTGAAGAAATCCCCCTTCTTTTACATACATCTTTCCTGGTCTATCTGAATTTTCATCGTAAAATCTTCTGATATCCCACCTGTTTTTTGGAACTTCAATAATTGCATCTTTTCCACTGCATAACAATTCCCAAAACTTTGTTGGATCCGAAGCCCCTCCTGGAAATCTACAACCTATACCTACTATAGCTATAGGCTCTTTTTGAATTTTTATTGTTTTTTCATCGTGATTTGTTTGTACATACATGATTAATTATATCTCCTTTTAATTAAGAGAGTATTTTAATTCTATTTTTAAATTATCTATAAAAGAATACACTCGACTAGGGATTGGTGAACGTGACCCACCAGCGATTAGCACCCAACAAGCGTTTATTATGTAAACATAATATTTATACATTTACTCATTTACTCCACATAACGTTTACTTTTATCATAATTGTGATACAATATAAAATAGCATAGCAAAATAGTGCAAAGCTATTATGCTGCTAGCCCATAAATCATTCGTTTCCGCCAAGAAGTTGCATGATTTATGGGTTTAAATTTATATCTTTCCTTGCTAACATCTGATTAACTAAAATTGTTACTATATAATAATATCCTATCCTAGCTTCAACTTTACAACATTATATTAACAAAAACAAAAAGGCTTTACCTAACATAACAAATATCTGTAAGGAAACCTTATCTATAAAAATCTAAGCCAAATATATATAAATATGTTTATATATACATATGGCTTAGATTAAGTGCACTAAAAACTTCTCCACAATTCCCAATTAATCTAAAATTATGTCAAAATATTTAACAATTCGCTTTATTTCCAATATTATTATTCTTATTTAATTATAGACAAACACATATTGTATGTCAATTCTTTTTTTCTTTACAAATTGCTGGTATTTGTTGCTTTTTGTTCATGAAGCTTTATTATTTTAAAATCAAATATATGCGTCTGCTCATATTCCGATATCGGACTTGGAACTGTGAACGACTTCTTTAATCCACCGAAAGTTACCGAACTGATAAAACCGCCCGGTAAAACAAAAATCCTCAAAAGTCTTGTATTCAAGTCCTTTGAGGATTTACTTTTTGGAGGCGCCACCCAGATTCGGACTGGGGGTAAAGGTTTTGCAGACCTCTGCCTTACCACTTGGCTATGGCGCCATTTTAAATGTTCTTTTTTCCTGCGAAGATTAGTATAGCAGTTTAACACAGCCTAGTCAAGTACATTTTATGGAATTGTCTGAAATCCATCAGCTTTTTGACATTGATAATATTTTACATTTATGCTATTATAAAAAACGAATACATAAGCATAAGAGGAATGGAGGTATAGTATGAAGGTCAGAAAAGCAATAATACCTGCGGCCGGATTGGGAACCCGTTTCCTCCCAGCAACTAAAGCACAACCTAAGGAAATGCTCCCCATAGTTGATAAGCCAAGCATACAGTATATAGTTGAAGAAGCAATTGATGCAGGCATTGAGGATATATTGATTATAACAGGAAGAAATAAACGTGCTATTGAAGACCATTTTGATAAATCATATGAACTTGAGGAAGAGTTGAAGAAAAAACAACAATATGAATTATTAAACCTGGTTCAGGATATAGCCAACCTTGTAAATATTCATTATGTCAGGCAGAAGGAAGCAAAAGGCCTCGGGCACGCTATATATTGCGCAAAATCATTTATTGGGAACGAACCGTTCGCAGTACTTTTGGGTGATGACATAGTAGATTCAAGTATTCCCTGTATAAAGCAGCTTATTGATATTTATGAAGATTGTCAGTCTTCCATTCTCGGTGTTCAGCAAGTTCCTCACAAGGATGTTTCAAAGTACGGGATTATAAAGTGCCAGGAAAGCAAAACCAGATTGCTAAAGGTTGAAGATCTGGTTGAAAAGCCTTCAATTGCCGATTCACCTTCGGATTATGCCATTTTAGGCAGATACATAATCTCCCCAAGTATTTTTGAATGCCTTGAAAACACAGAGCCGGGAAGAGGCGGTGAAATTCAGCTTACAGATGCATTAAAACTCCTGATGTCAAAAGAAGACATATATGCATATGATTTTATTGGAAAACGTTTCGATGTCGGAAATAAGCTTGGCTTTTTGCAGGCAACAATCGAGTTTGCCTTAAAGCGAGAAGAGCTTAAAGATGAGTTGAATGAATTCATGAAGGGAATAGTTAGTTGATTTAAATTAAATTACATTTTAAGCTTAAAGCTTAAGCTATCTTACTCCCCTGGCAGAGCCAGGGGGGTTATTTATATTGTATAGTATAATAAATAATAAATAACACTGGAGTTTAGGTTATATTATATGTATAAACAAAAAACAGATCATCTAAGATGATCTGTTTTTTTGGAGCGGGATACGAGATTCGGACTCGCGACTTTCACCTTGGCAAGGTGACACTCTACCACTGAGTTAATCCCGCATTTAAAGTTAAAAGCAGTTCTTTTAACTTTCTTGGTGCCCAGAGCCGGAATCGAACCAGCGACACGAGGATTTTCAGTCCTCTGCTCTACCGACTGAGCTATCTGGGCAAATTGGCGACCCGGAAGGGGCTCGAACCCTCGACCTCCAGCGTGACAGGCTGGCATTCTAACCAACTGAACTACCGGGCCAATTATTAGTTGACGGTTGATAGCGGACTGTTTATCCCTAACTGTACATTATCAACTGT
>JAEXSP010000018.1 GCA_023453795.1 Bacillota bacterium | reverse complement strand
TCCATTCAAAACCGTGATAAGCGTCGCATTACTGCGTTGCAAGTCTTATTGCGATACTCATTTATATAAATAAACTCCGTTTCTCACTTCAACTTGCGCCTTGTACTACTCGCTTCTGACGATTTTTTCTTTCGCCCTCTCGAGCGGAAGTTCATTCTATCATGCCGCCGCTTTTGTGTCAACACTTTTTTCTCAAGAACTTTTTGCCAGATGCCTTCATTCTATGTCGTTCTTTAGTTTTCAGTGCCGCTCACGTGACAGCTTGTATACTATACCACCATTCATAACTGAATGGCAATATTGATATATCGCCTAAAAATGTGATTACTACGAATTATCTCAATATTATTGCCGAATAGTTAAAATTGCTTCAGTATACACTATAATATTCTCATTTTTTAAAAAGATATTCATATTAATACAATTAATCCTTAAAATTATTATAATAATAAGAAGAATTATAGCATAGTACTGCAGGAATCTCACTCAACTGCACTCTTTAAGTCGCAGGCAATTGACATTAAATCTGACTCATTAATATCTACGGACATCCCTTCAAAATTCAGACCTTGATCAGTAATCTCCTTTGTCAGACTTTTTGCACTGTTTTCATATACGTCTTTAGGCAGTCCTCCCCATGTTTTTACACTCTTCGGACTATCCATAACAACTTTCCAGTTCTCTTTGGCCGCACCTTCACTAATCGTGACGTTTGTGCCCAACACATCATATCCCCGCTCAATATCCCTTCTTACCTGACCGGAAACCTCAGAAGTCGATAAGCCTATATCTGAACCTACTTTTTCAGCAACTTCAAGGTCGTCAAACATTTTCCTTGCACCGAACCGGCTTAGTGTGGCGAATTCGTCCGGTGTCTTAAACTTACCCGGGAAGAATTTTTCTATTAAGTCTCTATAGTTTTTAAAAAAGAATTCCCTGGTATTCTTAACTTCAAGTATCTCTTCAACCAGTACCTTCTTGTATTCAGACATTTCTTCAAAGCTCAGCTTACTAAGTGAACCCATACTCTTTTTTGAAGTGTTTTTAGCAAAATTACTGCCAAGTTCATCTGCAAGCCCCGCGGCAGCATCTTCTCCGGCTTTAGCTTCTACTATTGCAACTACCTTCAATTCTTTTTTTGCAGGATCACGAATTACTAAGAGCCCGTCAGTATACTGCTCTCCATTGATTTTTATTTTATAACCGGGTATAAATTCAACTGTTTCCTTTACATTTTCAAGGCCAAGGCCTGCCCTTCCAGCACCGGTTTCCAGTGAAGCTTTAATTTTTACAGAAAGCAGCTCTTCAAATAGCTGACCCTTCATTTGTTGAATATGTGCATCCTTTATTTCACTTACATAGGCAATCTTTTCTATTACACGCTTTAATGCTGCCTCATCAAGGGTTTTGAGAATGGGATATTTCCCTCTTAATACAGGAAGAAGCTTATTAAGTTTATTAAAGATATTTGTGACAATCCTTGCCTTTGAGGTTTCCTGAAGCGCAGATCTGAACTCTTTTGCAAGTTCCCGCTTACCGGTTAACTTCTCTGTTCCCTTTAGCAGTTCTTTAAGTTCTTCGACAGAAAAATCGGCTTTTCCAAGCTGGCGCAGCAAATCCCTGATATTTTCATTTTTTAGGGACATCAGATAATCCATGATAGTCTCAAACCGGCTTTTCCCTAGGACTTCACTCAATCTGACCATTGCTTTAACAGAATCGGCCGATTGATTTGCCATATGTCCCAGGTTGCCAAGGACAACAGGATTTTTCCCAAACCTCTCCAGTATTTGCGAACGCATATTGTCCGGTAATTTAATAATCCCGGCAACAGCCGAATCATCCAGGTTAGCTGCTGTCTTCCTAATTTTCTTAACCAGTGCCGTATTTTCATCAAGCAGTTTCATATCGGCCTTATGCTTCTCTAGTGCCGCAAGCTTTTCCGCTTTCTCAATTTTCTCCGTTGCTGCTTTTTCAATACTTGCATTGAATTTGGAAACAAACTCGTTTTTACCGGTTAATTTCTCGGTGCCTTTCAGCAAATTCTCAAGCTCCCCTGCTGTTAAATCGGCTTCTCCGATCTTACTAATCACTTCTCTGACTTTTCTGCCCTTTGAAGATATAATACGCTCCATGAGTGTATCAAACTGTTTGCTGCTGCCTATGACTTCAAACAGCCTTTCCAACCCGTTTATACTATTCGAGGAGGAGTTTACAAAACCGCCCAGCTTGCTGAAAAAAGCCGGATTTTTACTAAACCTTTTCAGCAGCTCGGAGCTAATGCTTTTATTCAGCTTTAGAATTCCGGCTATTTCATTGTCCTTGATCTCAGGGGCAATTTTTTTAATCTCACTCACAAATGCCTTATTCTCTTCAAGCAGTTTTACATCAGCCTCCGACGCAAGCTTTGCAGCAGCCTCTCCTTTAGCCTCTATTCTCGCTTTAGCAGCATCGTCTAATGCTTTTTTGAACCCTTCCCTCAGTGTTTTCTTCCCTGATAGATTTTTGACATCCTTTAACAAGTCCTTAAGCTCATCAGCCGTAAAGTCGGCTTCTCCAATTCTTCGGAGCAAATCTCTGGTATTCTGGCTCCTATTGTTCACTATGTGTTCCATGATAATTTCAAACTGGCCTTTGTCTAAAATCCCACTGAGTCTTTCCGCTGCTTTAATAGTATCTGCCGATTGATTAGCCGCATGCCCCAGATTACGAAGGAACTGCGGGTCCTTTCCAAACGACTTCAGTAATTGTGTTCTTGTTCCTTCCGGCATTTTAAGAATTCCGGCAATTGCAGAATCATCAAGATCAGCTGCTGCCGCTCTTATTGCCTCAACCAATTTCTTATTATCCTTTAAAAGCTTAGTATTTGTCTCCTGCTTTTCTATGGCCTTGGCTGCTGTCTCTGCAATTTTTTCCGCATCCTTGGCATTTACTTCAGCTATCGCTAATGCCTCTTCCTTGATTACTTTCACATCTTTAGCCCCGGCAAGTACTTCCCTTATCACCGGTGCAAGCTTAGCTACAGCTCTAGCTGCAGCCGCTACATCAATACCTGCTGCTATAATATCCAACGCAAGCCACAACATATCCGGTTCATTTGCAGTTAGCGCTTTTGCTTTGTCATATGCACTGCCGTATGCTGCCTGTTGAACGAGAAATTCCTTTGTATGATCCACAGCAACATAGGTTGAAATCCCAGCAACACTTAAGGCCCCTGCAGCTGCAATTATTGCCGGTGTACCCGCTCCTGCCGTTGCAATACCAATACCGATTGCCAGAGCTGCCAAAAATAAATCTCTCACGATTTTACTGACTGCTGCACATGAAATCTTGTCGCTAATGATTAAATCGCAGACGGAATCCTTATCGATATTAAGGCTCATGCGGGAGCGGGCTACTGCGTTTTCCAGGCCCCAAACAACACTGGGGTCTTCTTCTATTTTTTCCCTGATATCCTTAATATCTTTCAGTCTGTCGTTGCCCTGCCCCTTAAGCATCCCCCGTATCTGACCAATGTTACCGGATGCAAGCATATAGCGACTTATGGCTGGGTCGGCTAAAGCCGGAAATCTCATTGATGCAGCTAAAATTATATCATTTACCTGTTTGTCCAGTTGATCTGCCTCAGGACATGGCCCATCAATGATATCTCCTCCTCCGCTGAGAGGTACTCTTATTTGTGCTTTTTCACGATATTCCCAAGCCTTATCCAGCATAGGTTTGATTAAAGCCCCCAGTTGAAGCAGCGCTTTATCGTCACCGTCTTTATCCGGTAATCCGTATCTTTCGGTTTCGGCTGTAACCAGTTTTTCATTCTCCAGCAGCATTTCCGATGCAATTTTACAAGTATGGCTGCAGAAGAAGTTTTCGAATTCTGCAATTGCCTGTTCATATTCCGAAACGCTCTCAAAGCCGGCATCCTTTAAGGCCTCGTCATATCCGGGTTTCTTCTCATAGGTAACATCAAATCCTCCCCATTTTACTTTTACGTACCCTGTTTTATTAGATCTATATAATTGATAAAACTTTTTTGAATCTTCAAGCTTGTCAATGTTTCCGGAATCGGCTGCTGAGCCTTCACCGGCATCACTGCCGTCAGGCTTTCTCTGAAGACTTTTATTCCCGCCTTGCTGCACCACATGCGCCAGTTCATGGGCTAATAGCCTGCTTCCGCTGTATGTACGAGGTGCATATGCACCGTTTCTGAATACAATATCTCTTCCAACAGTGTACGCAATAGCTTTAACAGCCTTTGCAGACTCCGAAGCCTTTGAATCGTCATGTATGCGCACACCTCTGAAATCATGATTAAACCAACTCTCCATAGGCACACGAACAGAATCATCAATCGGACGTCCTGATGATTTTAAGGTATCGCTAACAAGACGTGATGACTTTCCCGAGATGCTGAAGCCAGAGTTGTCCGGCGTACCCGTACCATTGGAAATAGCCCTGCGTGTCCATTTTTTTTCACTTTCCTTATTTGAGAAAGATTCAGCAATATAATCAGCTTCTTTCTCATCTGCATCGTGAAGGGGTCCTGTGATTTTTTCATTCTCTCTGGAGACCTTATTATCCTTAACAGGTTCGGCAAAGCTGCTTCCCATATGAATCTCCTATATTTTCTATAACTCCGGCTTTTAAACTATCTGCTGCGAAACTCTTACGACTTGGGACTTTAGTCTCAATGTAGTTAGTCTTAAAATGAATACAATCAAAATACGATAACGCCGATCATGTAATTAAAAATTCCTCTTTTAATTTGCTTAGCCTGTATTTAATCGCCGATACGCACAATTAGTCTGCCGCGCTTTATGGCATTGCGGATTATTTTTAATTGAGCTTTGATTTTCGGGTTGCTTGCATTCCACAAGAATTTAGTATCCTCATCAACATGCAGCATAACGATTGCCTTTCTCCTGTCTGCAGAACGAATTGTGGCTACAAGCTGCGGCAAATCGTGTTCCGCTGAAAGATATCCTTTTACAGCCTTTACCTGCACCATAATAGGGGGCGTTGTCTCACCCATATAACTTGAAGCTGGAATAATAGGTGCATCGAGCCTGCGTTTCCCGCCTTTTGAGCGTATTGTAGGCAATTTGTGTTCCGGGACATCAGGTACACCATAAAGATCGCGAACTCTCCCCTCTTTCATATAGCCCTTTTCATTGGGAGTAAAACCACTGGGACCCGGTTTTTTAACAGTTGGTGGATTATCCTTTAATTCTTGAATTGCAGCCTTCATTTTACTGTTTGAAGTTAAGTGAGGAATTTTCGCAGAAAGAATCCTTGTAATTAATTTTGCTGCAAGCTCCCCTACTAGAGTAAAGCCTGCGGCTCCAGCGCCTGACAAACCAACCATCGCCAAAACCTCACCTTCCGACATAAGTTTTTCACCAACAGCAACTCGAAGGACCTGATGCCCGCCAACCGTTATGCCTCCCTCTACAAGGCCTCCGGCTCCCGCAGCAAGAATCTTGGTTCCAAGACCTACTGTCCCTGCAACACTAGCCTTAATCAGAATAGCATCGGCAACAACTATTCCGCCAACACTGCTGAATACGGCTATGCCGCTTAATCCCCATACAGTGAAGGCCATTTTCATTGTTTTATTGGTTTCCTTTCTAGAAAGCTCCGGTAGTATGCCTGTCCTATACAAGTCAGCAACTTCAGGCTCATTCCTTTTCCGCGCTTCATTTATCTCCTCAATAACTTCAAGATGGTTTTTATAGATTTTGCCTTCGATTACCTCCGGCTCATCAAAGGTTATTTCCTCAACTTTGGGAGGTTGCAAAAGTGTTTTTAACTTTTCAATCGAGTAATTGTCAGCCAACTTAAAGAGAAAATCTCCGTCTATTTCTTTTCCGGAAGATCTGAGAAGTTCTATGAGTCCTTTAAACTGATTCCCGTTTAAAACACTATTCAGCCTTTCAAGAGGCTTTATATTGTATGGAGATTTATATAACAAATGGCCCATATAGCTTAATGCAGCGGGATCCCTTTCAAAGTTAATTAATACTTGAGCCCTAAAGTCTTCGGGCAGACGCAGTATTCCTATCACGGCCTGATCATCTATCCCTTTTGCTATTTTTTTTATATGTTCCGTCCATACTTTATTTTCTTTTAATAGCTGCGAATCCGTTTTTAGGTTTTTATACTCTTGTTCTTTTAAACTTTGTGTTTTCTGACTGTCAGCCTTTCTTTGAAAGCCTTTTCTTCCTGATTGCTGAACGACATGTGCCAGTTCATGCGCTAAAAGCTCTCTTCCGGCGTTTGCATGAGGTGCATATGCACCGTTTCTGAATACAATATCTCTTCCAACGGTATATGCAATAGCTTTAACAGCCTTTGCAGACTCCGAAGCCTTTGGATCGTCATGGATGCGTACACCCCTGAAGTCATGATTAAACCAGCTCTCCATAGGCAAACGGACAGACTCGTCAAGCGGACGTCCCGATGATTTTATCGTATCGCTTACGAGGTTGGATTCTTTAACAGGCAGGCTGTAGCCTGAATCAATCGCTTGTCCTGCGCTGCGTAAGTTAATCCTGCTTTTGCTCCTTGTTCCCTCGGAATAGACGCTAGCAGCCGCAGTCTCGGCCATGCGGTCGGCTTCCTGTTCATATGCATTGCGAACAGGTCCGTTTAAATATGATTTATGCACATTATTATCAATAACAGGATTTGCAAAGCCATTACCCATATTAATCACCCTTTATTTCAAGGTATGTTAACTTTATTAATATATTTCTCCAAGGGTTTTATTTTATAGAGCATATCAACCCATTCAGGAAATTCATTCACTATGATTTCAATACACTTCGAGCAGAATGTTTCTCTTTTTGCTGCATCATTTCTGAGTTCTTCCTTATGGCCCCAAAGGTGTGTGAAAAGCTGCTGATTATCCCAGCATGCGGGATCATTGGGCAGCAAAGTCCCAATCGAACGCTCTGCCTTCTGAGCACACATTGCAAGCAGCCTCTGCTCTGCAAAGACCATGTGTGAAACCCTTATTGCATCTGGGTCTGTATTGTGCAGACAATTGCCTTCCATAAACCTGATCGCTTCACCAGCATAATAGTTCTTGAAGTCATTGTCCATAAAACATGCAAAAGCAGTATTGCAGGCAGGTACATCCCAATGCCAGCTTTCATCAAATTCGTAGCCGTCTGCAGTATTCAGGTAATGTCTCGGAACATAAACCCAGTCTATAAGTTCTTCTCTATGGAATACCGTAATGTCATTTTTGATCGATTCACTTATGCTGCCCCAGACAATAAGATCGGTGTCCAGCATTGTACAGGGGGCTTGCTCATTTCCGAGGGCAGCCAGTTTGCCTGCCGCCCAAAAAACATATGGGTTCATATTATGTCCAAATTCTTCAAGAACACTTGTATTGATCCCCCTGTCCCATATTCCGGTTATGCCCATGCTTTCATAATAGGCTTCACCCACTTTATCCGTGTATAGTTTGACAGATCCGTTGAATTGTCTCCATTTTAACGCAGAGATTATTGTAGTTAATAAATCCGCATCCTCTATGTAATATTCCGATTCACTTCTTCCTCCCGCAAAAAAAGGTCTTGTCCAATTTATATGAATTGCATCCATAGAAACTCCCCTTCCGGCATGTATCACGTTATTTTAAATTCTAATGACCAGGATTCCCCCCCGGAGAGTATGGGTATGTTCTTCCGTATATGTTATTCAGCCCTACGGAATTGGACGTATAATAGCCCCCGCTTCTGCCCGCTGATCCGGTTCCGGAGCTTATACCTCTTACTGTTACATTTGCTGTTCCGAAAATTCTTGCATTATCCGTACTCACACCAATAATAATGTAATTGCCTGCTTTATTAGGCGCTTTATAAAACCCGTTATGATCTATAGAGCCAGCATTATTTATCGGAATTCTGATAATATTTTTTTCAATGACGGCTGAACTTGCAAATACTTTGAATTCTGCAAACAACGGTGCTTTATCAACCGAACCGAAATTTGAATCCTGTTCCAGTTCTATTTCCAGCATATTTTGATTCAGTCTTACATTATGTACCTCTCCTCTGATTCTTTCAAGCAAATCGTCCAAACCCGCTTTTCCTGTATGTTCAATAGCTGCCCATACTACTCTGTCTGATGGTGCTCCGTTAACGAGCGCCTTGAATTGTATGGTCTGTCCGGGAAGTATTACTGAGTTCTTGGGTATGATTGTCAGGCCTTTTGCGGATATTTCACCTGTGGAATCCGCAACCCTGAAGGCCCACCACCGTATTCTGACATAATCCACATAAGCAATGTCGGTTCTTGCTTTATACCAAACCTGCAGTTTTCCCGAATTGCTTTTTACAAGTGCACCCAATTCATATTGTGCGGGATTGATATAAATACTAGCCGGCTCATTCTCTATGGCAAGCTGAACACAGATCGGCCCCTTCCCCAGTCCGGGGTCAATTTCAACCGAAACATCCCTGTCACCTGCGTAAAGCCTTGACCCTGTATCAAAGCGTACAGTACCTGTTGCAGATTCCTTTGGAAATTTGAACGTGAAGTCCAGTTCCTGATCCTGAAGCTTCACATCAACCTCAGGCTTATCTATCAATTCCATGCTGGTACCGCTTTTGACAGATTTTACTCCCGGTTCTGCTACAATCTTCTCAGTGTATTTTTGGTCAATATAGTTCTTAATGGTTGACGGCAGCCTTTTCTCACATGAGGAGATTAGTTTGAAAAGCAGTTCATTGTTATAAACATACTTGCTCTGTTCCCCTATTCCGGTGATATTATAAAAGAAATCACCGTCTCCTCCCTTCGAGGCCCAATCGATTCTGATTTCTGCAAGGCAAATCAGGTTTTCCTCGGATCTTACATATGACCCAAAGCCCCTGCCTTTGTTATATTCCTTTACGATTTTATCGAATATATTTTCTTCAATTACCCCAAAGCTGTTGGTATTTTCACCTGCGCTCTTTTTCTCATTTCCGATTTTTAAATCTGCTGTATTTATTGTTCCACCCGGTATACCTCCATCAGTGCGAAGGAAATAAGTTTTTTCAACAACAGATGTATGGCCGAAATCCTTGTCGGATATATTAATAAGTTTATCGGCAGCATTCATTCCCTTATCTACAGCAACCCCATTCGAAAAGTTTTCGGCTACTTCAATATTGGGAATGCTTCCCGCTGTCAATTTCTGAAATCTCAATTTTACCGGAAAAGCTTCCCCCGGATTGACCCACTTGGGAACTATACGGGTAATTTTAATTAGTGCAGCGTCATAATACACTTCCTCAGATGATGTCAATAAGTCATCCTCATTTTTATGCATCAGCTCAAACCCATTGGGTAAAGTATTACCATCAAGCCTTAATTGGAATTTATACCCCTCCTGTATTGAGTTATGCTCACAAAATTCTTCACAGTATGCACATGAGGACTTACAGCATGGATTTGCAGCAGCATCAGGGCTGTTTGCAGGAACCAGAGGAAAGCCTGCTTCCTTATTGTCTTCCGCATATTTTATACACAAATGATATATCTGGTTTTGTGACGATGTGGGCCAGAAAAAGCCTTCTATTCTGGAAACATCCAATTCGATATCCTGATTGATAACTATTTCTCTGCCCCTGCTGTCTATTGCCATGCCCCTGGACACTTTTAGAGTGTTGCCGTCATAGGAAACATCCAATCCCGATACCACACCGCTTCCGTTAACAAGGAGGTTATTCAGATAACGCTTCCCGTTGAAATACTCCTGTTCCATCAAAAAATCACGTACGGTTAGCAGCTTGCCGTAGAAATAGCGGTTCCGCTTAAATTGATCCAGAAAATCTTTCATTTTAAAATTCCCCCTTGTCTATTAATGTAACCCTAAAGTTATAAGCGTTGATTTATGTTAATGATGTATCGATACCCAACCGTGTCCGCATTTCAACCATACCGGCCTCCTTAACATCGCTCAAAACGGTGTCATGCGGCATATCCGAGCCTGTATCAACTCTCAAGTCAGGCTTGGACAGACATGTATTTATTCCCAAATAGGTGTGTTGGTCAAGGTGTATCCAGGGTCTTAGGAATACGACCTCAGCCCTTGTAAAAGCAGGTTTTTCACATGCGACTATCCTTCTTACGCCGTTCCTTTCTTCCTTTGTACTATTGATTCCCGGATTCATCAATACATGGAATGTGTATTGATCGCTTCCAAACAGCATATCAAGAACTTTTTTAAGATATGTCCCCTCTTCTACGCCCTCCAGCTGCTGCTTTTCAACTATAAACGGCTTGCTTCCCGTATAGATTTCAATTATTTCTTCAAGTCCTTCCCTCGTTCCTCTCTTTGAAAATATTCCAAAGGCTTTTTTAACAAGCTTCCTGCGCTTGTCATCGCTCCATGTTTCGTCAGTATTTATCGAAAGCCAGGAAGAGAGCCATTTCAGGTAATCGCCTGATACAGCATCGGCATCGAAATTATGAGCCATACTGCTTATCTGATTTTCCAAATCGGAAAAAAGAGACTGAAAAATCGAAAGGTATCTTTCAACGAAATCCCTGCTTATATCATTTTCAGAGTAAACAGCAGGCAGATACCGGAGATATGATTTGCGAGGGAATTCAACCTTTATGCTTTTAATAAGGGGTGATTTCCGGTCGTTTCCTGTAAGATCAAGCCTCATCCAAAGATATCTGCCTTTTTTGACGGGTAAAAGCGAGTCCACAGGATTCGGAGGCAGCTGCACCCAGTTCAATCCGGCCAAAACACTGTATTTCACGGAAAGAGGTATGCTGCTGCCTATATATTCGTCAAGATCCCACTCCTTGCCTTCTATTATCACTCGTTTTTCATCGGCACAGAAAAACCCTGCTTTAATCTGGGTATCTGCCGGAATTTCAGCATCCATTAAGATCCTATGCCAGTTCATACCTGCTGCTGTACTGTCCAGCGAGCATGAAAAGAAGCTTCCTTCGGGCAGCCTGGTTTCATCATTTCTTGAAATGCCATGGTTCGGTTCAAGAACGGTAATAATGTTTTTTACATCCTCGTAGACTATCAAATTATCATATCTGTCACATAATAATTTCCGCACTGTTCCGTAATAACAGTTTAACTTTCCGAGATTGGCACCGTCGGGTCCGAACTTGTAAATAAAACCGGAAATATTTGTGTAGCCGCTTGTTTCAGCCACTTTCTCACCGATAAAAACATATCCGTTGGAATCGACGCAAAGAGCAGACGGCTTAAAGGAAAGGCCTTGTTTAACCAATTCCATATTATCCTTAAATATATGCAAATAGCATTTTGTTTTATCAAGCAAATATAGAATACCTTTTCTGACACTGAGCTCCAGGTTTTGTACATCGATTTCCGTACCGATATCAAAACTTTTTTCAACTACTCCGCCTTTATTAAGCTTCAAAACATTTTTGGTTGAAGCATTGAATACATACAGGCAGCCATCCTCATCAACCGACATATGGAGCGGCTGTAATTCAGCTATTTCCGGAGCAGAAGGAAGCCTCGCAGGCTTTTTGGAAACCAGCCACCTTATTCTGCTGTTGATTTGGGCTATTGCGGCAATCCTTATTTCAGGATTGTCCGGTAATGATATATAAAAGGAACCTTTTAAAAAAGCAATTTCATTAACACATTTTGAAATGCTCCCTATAGACCTGACCCAGATAAACTGTTCCTGCATATAGTCATATGCACAAAGCAGCAGCTTTTTCCTGTCTAAAACATATAGGACATCGCAGATTCCCGGTGAGAAGTCCAAATCATCGGACAGAACCGTCAGCGAAAATAAATCCACCTTCTTTTTAACCTCAAAATCCGTTTCTTTAAGCTCGATACCAGCTTTGGATATTCTTAAGTTAAAAGACAGGCCTTTTTCCCAATCGGATATTTTATTAATAACAAGATATTTTTCTTCCAAGGATGTACTATTCACCATTGTCCTCCTTTCAGAGCACACTTGTATGATGGGCCTGAAACGCTGATATTGTGCTGTCCGGAGTATACCAATTCATCTTTAGCTATAATGATATCTCCTTTGGGATTCTGTGCAGCAGCTTTATCAGCATATAACGCCAGATTTTCAATATAATCGACTCCCTCAACCTTCTCTATGACTTCATAGATTTCAGAGATATAAACATTACGTCCGAACTGCCAGCCATTCCCCGAACCGGTTTCAAACAAAGACAGGAATTCCTCAAGACAATGGGTAATTTTCTTGCTATCGGGGGTAAATCCAGCTTTATATACAACCTTTGCAGATACTGAAACCATCACAAAGCCCGGTGCCTTGACCTTTAACCTTGATGTTATAAGTCTGTGCCTGTTTAAATGGCAGCACACGGCTGCAAGGGTTTTCTTATTGGGCACTGCCAGGCCGTTTTCATTGTATGGCAGGACAACTACATTGACTACAGGATACCTATCCCCTTCAATATAAGCCTTCGCGCGGTCAATCCTGACACCCGGTGCAGCAAGTGCAAGCCTTTCATAATCCTCTAAGGTAATAGCCCTGGATGCAGCCCTGAGTCCCTCCAGCACACGTTCCTTTGCAGGCTCAAGCTCCTGCTCCAGCTTACCTCCTACTGCAGGGTGCCTGTTCTCTACCCGCAAGCATTGTAAGCTTCCTGCGTCTTTTGCTATTTTATTTATAACTCCCTCTTTTATATTGCCTTTTTCCCCGCCTCCGACCTGCAGCGCAATAATACGAAGACCTGCATCTGCAAAACCGGAAATGGCAACAGGAACAAGACCTTTGATTCCGTCGCCGAAGCTGATTTCCCCATTCAGTGTATCAAGGACATAATGCGTATCTGAAGGAGTTGAAGCATCCAGGCTGTCGACCCTGGTATAATCCTGCCATAACAGGCTTCCGTTTATTTTAACCGGAGCTTGGAGGCGAAAGCTTTCCGGCATTACGGGGTATCTGTCTATTTTATATACCTGACCGGGAAGTCCGCAGCTCTCACCAAGCTTCATTTTGTTTTCATATTCCTGTGAAAAAAATATAAGGCGTATTTTACAGAACCGTTCCGGCCTTTTACCATGTTCTCCGTCTCCGAATGCAAGACGAAGCATGCAATTCTTTTCATCAACTGTAAGCTTATAGTGTCTGTCGTTATATCCTGATGCAACGAAAGCATTAACAGGAATCCAATCTTCCCACAATTCATCCTGTTGAACCTGTAATATGCATTTACCGGTGAGTGATAGATATGTTGCATCTATTATCAGGCTTTCATCATTTTCATAAACTAATTCACAGTTTTCAACCAATGTTTCCTTTTGCAGTGCTTGTACTGCATTCAATAATATTCTGTCGACCTTGGGAGACAGTACATAATTATTCACTACTCTTGCACGAATCCAGCAAAAATCGTCTTTTGCACCTGGAAAGCTTGTAGGTTGTATATCCGGCGGTATCTTAAAATATATCCTCCCGCTTTTAAACAACATGTTGGTTTTATCGTCATTTTCGATGCGGCTCCATGCATATGCTCCGTTTTCAGCCTTTGTGAAATACTCCCATGCCAGTTCTCCAAGCGGCTTGTCCCAGGAATACTTTAGTGTAGTTTCATCAGTTTGCACCGGCTTTTCACGATTTTTTAAATAATCTTCAAATATATCAAAGGTTAGAGTCAATGTACTTATATTGGCAAAAGGCTCTCTCGATTTTCTATATAGAACCTCTACGGTGTTTCTATAGTCTGTATCCTCTTCTGACGAAATGCTGATAAGGCTATCCTTTTCATTTATACTCATAATGCCCTTGAAACAAAGGGCCTGTTTTACACTATCATAATAAGCTCTTGTTTCGTTAAACCCGCGAGCGAGTACACTTTGAGGCAGTTGATCCAGTTTTTCGCTGACGTCCCGCCTGAATCCGAGGTAAAGCTTGTTCCCTTTCGAGCCGCTCATCCCAAATGGGTTATAAAATATGCCATCCCTGGCATTAGCCTCGGTATAATAAACATATTTTCCGTCAATTTCGCTTATAACCTGCTCCAAGCATAGATTTGTATATTGCAGCCTCTCCGAAGTCTCAAAAACGACATCATCTGCAAGCAGCTTTGTACCCTCAGGTATGTATCTCTCCTCAATTGAAAAATCACCGGTCTTGAAGGAAACATCTGCCTTTGCGGGTTCGGCAATGTATGGCTTTACACCGAATAATTTGAGAAATTTGAGATAGCTTTCATCCGTTATCGTATCCAGATAATACTGCTGCATTTCTGTAAGCCAGGCAAACAGTTCCAGAAAGGTGATTCCGGGGTCATGAATATTGTGGTCTGTCCATTCGGGTGCATATCTGGATATTAACTTTTTCGCGTCATCCACCAATTCTTCAAAGGTTCTGTCATCCAAGTTCGGAAGCTTCAGCACAATATCCCTCCCCATTTTTTCGTATGATACAATTTGTACAAACTCTAATCAAAATCTACATTAATAGTATGTTTTCCGCTGCAAACAAGCACATGCGGCATCAATTCGGGTATTTCAAATTCATCCTGCAGCCCGTGTCTGAAAGTATAAACTTCTCCGCCTGCATTTACATACACAGTAATATCCTCAATGTGATCAACACCTTTAACCTGTTCCAAAACCGGGTAGAAGTCAGAGAGATGCGGCAGCCTTCCGAAGTCCCATCCCTTTCCGTCATTTCCGCCGTTTCGGGGGTGTAAGAAAAAATTCAGGCTTTCCTGTGCAGCCAGTTCAACAAGAGGCATATCGTCAATGCTTTGGACACAAAGGACTGCATCTACCGAAACCTCTATATATTCGGGTCCGATTACATTTATGTGGTCATTGAAAGCAATGCAGTCCGGTGAGCGCAGCTTGACATATTCACTCACGGAATTACTTAAGGATAATGATGGCACAGGTCTTGCCGCAGTGCTTTCAGGAATGATAACCAATGTAATCCATCCTGATTCATATTCCAGCTTGTCGTTAAAGTTCGAAATACATTTTACTCGAGCAACATCCCTTGAGTATTGTAAAACAATCCATTCATAGTCCTCTGCCGTAATTGCACGATTCCTGTGTTTTATAAGCTTTGGTCCTCTCAAAAGGACATTTTCCTCAGCTTCGTTGTCAAAGCCGCCTTCCGCAGGCAGGATATTAATTACGGAATCTACAAAGGCAATAGAGGTTTTCAATTCCTTTAAAGCCCCTTCTCCGACATTTCCTTTTTTTCCGCCGCCGCTTTTATAATCAGTTTTAATATTGTTATTTCCTATGGGCGGTACAGCTCCGTTAATACCGTCTCCAAAGGCAATGGCCCCCTGTGCCCGGTCGATGGTGTAATGCCGGTCGTAAGGATCCGAATTCAAAAAGTCTTCAGAATTAATCCATTTAACCCAGAACTCCCTTGTTCCGCCAGCCGAATCTTTTACCTCTTTAAACTCATATTTTGCAGAAGCAGCAATGTCCTTCATATCGATTTCAGACAACCTTCCTGCTTCATTAACCCATATTGACTCCGATTGTACAGGCTTCTTCGACATATAATACTGCTCATGCTGGTTTCCCTTGCCTGATCCAAGTATTTCATCGGTGTGAGTCTCAGCTTCACAGGCCCAAACCGTATTATTCAGTATTCCTTTCAATATCGGAAACGGAGGTTTAATGCCTTCATTCGAAAAAGAATTATCGTTATCAACGGCCCTGATCCAATACAGTTCCTTTCCAAAGAGCCTTTTTGCAGTGAAATCCTCTGCTCCTGCAAAAACAACTGCTCCGCTTTTCGTAAGGCTGTTTGTACCGTCCTCCGAAAGCTTCAGAGCACTCCATTCACCCGATTTATTGCAATACTCCCACCTGAATCCGGGGCGAAGGTCAACCGGACACAGCTGTTCTCCAAGATGAAAGAAAACGCTTAACGGCCCCTTCATGAGCTTCATATCAAAGCCTATGCTGATTGCCGCACACTCACAGTCTAATGTAGGAAATGCTCTGACAGAGGTGCTTCCGGCTTTAATAGTATCTGTTACATTGCAATACTCGAGGTTGTTATATGTAAGATAATTTTTAAAGTATACAGCTTTTTTCGAAACAGCGTCTATTGTAACCGCTGAAAAACAGGGCGCTTTATATCTTGGTACAAGAATGTATTTTTTTACGGTTTGTGATTGATTGTTTCCGTTTTGTGTGTTTCCGGGTGCAACGTTAACCTCCTCAAGGGCTTCCCTGCCGTAGTCACCGTCGGCAAGCCTTGCCCTGACCCAATACTTCTCTACACCATTAACCGATACTTTTGACATATCCTCAGGACAGGTAAAAGGAATAGCTGCATCACCGGTTTTTATAAAATCCTTATTAACACTATTTGAAGCTCCAAGTCCCACCCATGCTGTTCCATTCCAGTACTCCCAAGACAGTTTCGCTGTCATATCTTGCGCATCAACAGTATTCGCTCTAAATCTTATGGTAATTTGAGTACCCTTTTTAGAAAAAGCTTCATCACTGCCTATATAAAAGGTGTCATACAAGTGCGGTGTGTCACCGAAGGGGTAAATAGTACCGGATAGAGTAACAGGCACATCATTTTTGAAAACAATTTCAGGAACCATGCTTGGCGAAGACCAGTTATCCGAAAGCATAATGCTTTTTATTCGTATATTATTTATCTTATTTATTGCTCCAACCTCTGCGACAGCTTTAATCCAACGGCTGTTTATACCATCTACTTCATGTTCTTTTATTTCAAAAGCCATATTTTTTCCGGCATTAATATTCAGTCTCCATCGGCCGTTTGAAAATACGGGAGCTTCTATTTCATGCCAGCCTTCTTTTTTGTCATCATTCAGCTGTGTAACCTCGCCGTAGTAATAAAACCTGATACAGTCTTCCAGCCTCAAGTCATTGGGCATACCCTCCATGTCCCAGGAAAGGCATAGCGTGGAGCTTGTTTTTATGTTCAAAAGCTCCGTGTCACCAATATATAATTCATGGCTTTGTTTGTTATCACCTGACAGATCAAAAAGAGCTGTACAATTGGTCTCATGTTTAGCCAACTTATCAATATCATATATTTCTGATGGAATTTCGGATATATGATCCTGCCTACCGTTAAACCAGTAGGCTGAGACTATCTTAGCCGGAGCAGCCATCAGGCTCTTTTCCGTCTGGAAAACAACAGGTTCGCCGGAATCCGAAACAGAAGAAACCTCAGTACCTGACGGTATAAAAACATTTTGTGTTGTTCCGCTGCTCAGTTTAAAGGTGAGAGGCACTCTTGCATGTCGTGCGGGAATCTGCTTTATGTTCAGCATGTTTAAGAATTCAATAAAGTTTTTGCCCGGCACCTGATTAAGGCGTTTTACGGTACCGCTCAGCATAGCCGCAAATATCCTTGCCAATGCAGCACCGCTGTCTGACGATTTATCATTAAAATTCCATTCGGGAGTATAATACGGAACCATTTTTTGAATCTGCTTCAAAATATCTTCATAGCTTCTTCCATCAATCTCCGGAGCCTGCACTTACAATCACCTCACTATGCTTTATCCCTCGTTCAGATAAAAAGGATAGACAAGATTATATTTATTGTTTGTCATCCTTACACTGTAATCTATAGCTACCTCCAGCCTTCCTGACGCCGAATAATCAGGTTTTGCCTTAACCCCAAGCACATCGATTCTGGGTTCCCAACGAACAAGTGCTTCTTTTACACAGAGTTCAATCATGCTCAGTGTAGCTGCATTCATTTCAGCAAATACATATCTATGAATATCGCAGCCAAAGTCAGGCCGCATCATGCGTTCTCCCTTATCGGTGGAAAGTATGATCCATATAGCTTCTTTAATATCCTGTTCCGCTTCAGACATCGTAATTTTTCCGGTGTCTTTATCTACACCTACCGGAAATTTCCATCCTTTACCGATAAAGCTGCCAAGCATACATTCCACCTCCGATTTCCAGCAATTTTCTATCCTATAAGTACTTTTGATTCTCCTGAGACAATCGAATTCGGCGGGCCTGCTTCGACTATCATATCTCCCATTCTGGCCGCAGGTGAATTATTTATAAGTACGGTTGTACTTCCCGCTGCCACCACACCCCCGGCATGTGGAACAGGGCCTGAAGAAAGAGGACAGGTGTGCATATCCATTGCCGCTCTCCATGCAGGCTTGCCCCCTATTAATACATTTGTGCTGCCGGGCCCCGGGCCCAGCGGTTTCCCATGACTGGTTGCATCTCCAACCCTTGCTGCAGGCGGCATATCAATACCTCCATCAGAAACTCAGTTTATTTTAACCAGCGTACCCTGGATATCCAGTGTAGCACCGGCTTTAATTTTTAAGCCTAAATCCGCTTCAATCTCAATCTCTTTTGATTTTATTTTCAGCTTTTCGACACTCTCTATAGTTAAACTATTTTTAACGGAATCAATTATAACTTTATTTTTACCCGTCTTATCCGTAATAGTTATCTTTTCCTTTTTATCCGAATCGTCAAGCACTATTGAATGTCCTGACTTTGAATGAACTTCTAACTTTTCTTCCTTTTTTTCATTGTCATCATTGAAAATAATCTCATGACCGCTTCTTGATTTAATTTTCCTTATGTTGTTCTTTCCTTCGGAGTCTTTAACCGGCGGTTTGTCGTTTCCATTCCACAGGCATCCTATTATATATGGATCATTAATATTCCCGTTCACAAATGCTACAAGCACCTCATCTTCTACCTCGGGCTGGAAATAACTCCCCCTATCCTTCCCTGCTGCCATTGTAGCCACCCTTGCCCAGTAACTTTCATCGTTGCATTCTCTCCACGGGAATTTAACCTTTACACGTCCCAAGCCCTCTTTGTCATTAAGGCTTGTTACTATACCGATAAATACACCGGATAGTTTGTCGCCTCCATCCTCGCTTCCGTCTCTCAATACATCATATAAACTCATATTGTATTCACCTCAACCTCAAAGGTTGTCCTGTAACCCGAACTGCTTATGGTATGGTTGGAGGACACTATATAGTATTGTTTGCTGAACTTCTTTCCTAGAGAATCAAGTGAAATATACCTACCCGCTATCAGTTCCGGAATACCTATCGACTCAGCATTTCCTGTAACAAGCTTGCTTGCGCGCTCATCCAGTATAGCCTGTGCTTTTTTATCTGCATCCTTCTGGGAGGTAACACGGCAGTGGACACATATTGCAGAATTTTCCCCATGTATTTCCTTTGCCAGATCACTTCCTGTTTTAGTGCCATTACCCTTGACAGTTTCGGTAACCTTGTCCGCCTTGCCTATAATAGCCTTTTTATTTATCGGGTCCCAGCCAATGACCTTGACACATCCTACCTGCTTTGAAACATTCAATTCGGGTGAAAAGCTGACAAGATTCCTACCCCATTCCAGGACTATAACCGAATCAATGTTTTCAGGCTGTTTTCTAAAGTAAATAGTTTTGCCGGTGATAAAAAATTCAAAATGGTTTTCCTTGGCCAGATTATTTATAAATTCAAAGTCACTCTGTTCATTTTTCATAACAATAGGGAATTTTTCCTCTGTCTCATCAATAACCGTTTCCAGCTTATTCTTGTCCTTGAAGGTTTCCGAAATTATTTTTTTGACAACCTCGCTGTGCTTCATATTCGACCAGCTTTTTTGCTTCTTGTTTTTCATAAGGGGTTCCAGAAAATCCATTCCGCCGATTTCGATCTGGGGTGCTCCTCCCGCAGGAAAGGTAACCCTTACCGAAGTTATCAACCCGAGCATCATAGGCTTTAACAAGCCTGCATATCCAAGCTTGATTGATACTGTTTTTCCGGGTGCAAATAAATCCTCCAGCCAATTGAAATCCTTCCTGACAAAGTCATAGGCATTTGTAACTGTAAATGAAAACTGTCCTGCACTGTTAAGGCTGTTCTTTACAGTAATATTTGTTACCTCAACACCCTGGCGCAGCAAGTCGGCATCCTCTACTTTCAGCTCAAAAGCAGGTGAATAAAAGCATCCATACTTCTCATCCAATTTTTCGATTTTCAGCTTCTCATCGGGATTGGCCTTCAGCTTTTCGAATTCATCCAGGCCTTTTCCGGTGCCTTGGCTTATTTTGTTAAGCACCAAATCGGGAAAATCCATTATGCCCTCCTATTTAGAAGTTTGTATCACATCAATTGCTTTACATGCCACTTGGAATAACAAGCTTCGTTCCCGGCTTGATTGTTCTTGGATTACTGATTTTATTTACTCTTGCTATTTCCCTCCACCTGGATGAATCCCCCAGTTCTCTTTGGGATATCTGGCAAATCTGTTCTTCAGGCTGGGCAGTGCCGATTTTTATGTCATTACTGTCATTTTTCTTTGTTTCCTCCAATTGCTCCGTCAGCGTCTTGTATTCCTTGAAGGTAACGTTTAATGTAGCTCTTACAGGGACGCCGGTGTCCATAAACATCGTATACTTCTGACTTACCTTCTCGATGATGGATTTGAACTTTAGCTCCCCCCATACAAACATACACACCGGCGGAGCTTGAAACTTGCTGTCTATATCAAGCAATCCGGTAATTTTTGATGTGTGTTTGCGTACATCCTCTCCGGTTTCATAAGTATCAAAAAACAAATCCATTGACAGCGCCTGCGCATTACCGCTTATAAAATGCGTTATCGGCGAAGAGAGACCGGGTATTACAGTACTCTGGAACTGATTGCTTTTTTCAATCGTGTATTCAGGCGGATTGAAAAGCACATATATAGGATCACCCTTAAAACCGCCTTTTTCATCCAATGGTTGTATACATGCTTTTGCTAATGCCATGCACAGCCTCCTCCTTAAATAGAAATCATAAACCTATTCTTTCTTTTTCGGATCTGATTTTTCTTTCCAGTTCCAAATAAACTCTGTCAACAAGCTTACCTATGTCAACAACAGGTGGAATGCCTGTATTGTCCGGTATTTTGTTTGACAATTGAACCGTCCTTGTCGTATATTCCTGATTATCCCGAGATTCTCTGTCTTCCCCGGACTGTCTTGTATGATTGATTCTTGCTTCTTTATAGGTTAAATTTTCATACGCTGAATTGTTATATTCAGTTTTTTTAATGTAATTGTTATGTTCATCTGTTTCAACAAACCTGTTAACTTGACGTAAACTTCGCTTAAAGGAACTGTTTTGCATTATGTCCTGCACAGCATGCAGCCGTCCGTTTTTCTTATGAATTTCTAAAGTTGAAGCCGGATTAATGTAAATTCCGCTTGTGCTAAATTTTTTAGTAATAAACTCATATAATTTTAATATTTCATTCTTTAAAATAAAATCAGAGTTCACCAAAAACGTTTTCAGTGCTGTATCCAGTTTCAAATCAACATTACCCTGAACCTGGTTCTGAATATCTGCTTCTTTTATTTTGGATCGCCGAGTACCTGACAATACCTTTTTTAACGGCTTTGGAAAACCGGTATTTACGTCTTTGTTGACACTGTAAAATTCCTCGAGGCCTCTGTCCCTGACTCGTTCTTTAATCTCACTGATTAAAACTGCCTTTTCTGTTTTTAGGCTTTCAAACCGTCCTACAGGTTTTAAACTAACAGTATTAAATAAAAAGTTCTGATTAATACTGCGAACTTTTTTGTCAACCGTATAAAGTTGCTGCATCCCTTGATATATAAAGCTTTTGTAGTACTTTTCTGCAGACAGTATTGTTATGGGCTCAATTCTTAGTGCTGTACTGACATACACATTATTTATAATGCTCCGGTAAACCTGTGTCCGTTGAAGCCATTTCGACTGACGGAGGAGTACCAGCTGCGGAAAGCTGATAAAACGATTTCTTAAAGGTGTTTTGTACTTATTGAACACCATATCGGAAATACTATTAACGTTGCCTGCTGCAGTCATACTTTTCCTCCCTTGACCAGCCCCTCATGAACCAATTCAAGGCTCTCTACTGCAATTGAGTTGCTATCTGACTTTAAGTCAGGCCCAATCCATTTCACCGGATATGCCCTGTAAAAGTTCCATCGCCATCTCTCAAGCCCAACACTGTCCATAAGCAAGACAGAGCCGTTCCTGCGCCTGAATGCTCCTTTTGTGACATCCTTATACCAGTTCCAGAGAACCGGAGAGTTCGTAATGCCCCTTTTTAAAACAAGATTTGAATGCTTGGTTACCTTCGGAAGCTTTCGGATGAAATCATTTACTCCGCCTTCCCTGTATTCTTCAGTTTCAGTTTCAATCTGAAGTCCGGAAACCTCTGTAAATCCGCCTACAATCAAGCCATCAATTTCAACAGCAAATTTAAATCCTGCCAATGGATCAAACAAATTCTCCGATATCATCCTGAATCCCCCTAATAATCGCTTGCACTACTAGTATTCAAAAGGGTTTTCCTTCTCATTGTTCAGCTTTCCGTTAATTTTTGAAATATGCTCACACCACTTTCTTCGCTCAAAGTGATCCATATTCATAATATCGTCATGAGTCCAATGGAAGTAGTACGCTATGAAGGCTACCTCCTCGTAAATCCGTTCTATGGGATAGCCTTTTATTACTCCCCCAAAATGCCTGTTTCAACATCAAACTCATAACCGCACTTCGGGCATTTAACAGCGGAACTTCCGTTATCATTAACCCTTCTGTAAAAGTCCTGAAGATATGTAAAATCGGTGGAAAATAGATTTTCTATCACATGAGGGTTTATAACGTCAAGAGTTCCAAGTCTTACCACTACCCGCGACAGAAGGATAACCATAAGATAAGCAGGATTCTGCTGAACTCTCGGATCCTTCATGGGCAGTATTTCATCTGCTGCGGTTGCAAGCCTCATGATGCCGTTTTTATGTAAGCTGCCGCTCTCATCTACATACCCCTTGGGTAAAATAAACTCAAATTCCGTTTGAAAAGCCATAACTAATTCTCCATTCTCTATAAATATAATTAATTACTGATACTGCCTTCACTTCAATGAGTAAACATTACATTTTTTTAGTTACCCGCTTTATTCCTTCGTGTACTATTTCAATATTCTCAATTGCGATATCGTTGCCCTTTGCATTAAAGTCAGGGGTATGGTATTTGGTAGGCCACGCACCTGTTACCTCCCACCGGGCTTTGTCATTTCCTGCCTCATCTACTGCAATAATCGAGACATTTTTTCTCACTACATAACCGTCTACACCATCCATAAACCATTCATAAAGCTCTGTAGAATCTGTTACTCCCCATTTGAGAGTTATATTTCCGTACTTAACAAGCCCGCGCAATTTTCTTGAATATGTTCCGTCTGTTCCCTCACGATATTCTATTGGTTCAACTGTGGTGTCAATTCCGGTAACCTCGCTGAAACCCGCCTGTTGAATACCGTCAATCTCCAGTCTGAATTTAAAGTTTCTTAACGGATCCTTCCTGATACTGGGCATTCATATCACTCCTCACTATTATTTGGTGTTCCCGCTCCACTGGGATATGCGGAAGATTACAAATTCAGCAGGTTTAACAGGTGCTACTCCTATTTCAACAATCAGCCTGCCGTTATCAATATCGCTTTGGGTCATTGTCGTTTTATCACATTTTACATAGAACGCCTCTTCAACTCTTGTTCCCATTAGTGCACCATCACGCCATACTCTTGTAAGGAATTCGGAAATACTTAATATAACCCTTGCCCACAGTTTCTCATTATTCGGTTCGAAAACGACCCACTGCGTGTTATCTTTAATTGATTCTTCCAGGTAAATAAATAGTCTTCTGACATTGATATATTTCCATAGCGAATTATCGGACAGAGTACGGGCCCCCCACACCAAAATACCTGAATTGGGGAACATTCTGACAGCATTTATCCCCTTGGGATTTAGTACATCCTGCTCATTTTTGCTGATCTGAAGTTCTATGCCTGTAATACCGTTAATGCCCTCATTTGCAGGAGCTTTATGCACTCCCCTTTTTTCATCGCTTCTGGCGTAGATTCCTATCATGTGGCCGCTTGGAGGAATATCAATGTTTTTTTGAGTTGCAGGATCATATGTATTGAGCCACGGATAATACATTGCAGCATATGACGAATTAAAATGCTCCCTGTATTTTAGAACGCCTTCTATATCAAGCCCCTGGCTTGCTTCTATTACTGCAAACCGGTTTTTCATCGTCAGCTCGCAATGATTTATTAATGCACCCTGAACACCTTTATCTGTTATTCCCGGTACAGCAGCAATACTTATATCCTCAATATCGACAAGGGCATTTATTCCGCTTCTGTTACCGGGAGTTTCATTTCCGCCGCCCTTGAAACACTCATAGTTTACAACACCGTTCTTACCGCCGCCAAGCGGACATGCCAGAGTATCTTCCCTTGTTATCGGGTTCTTGAATTTATTATTTGGAGTCTTATCTATGACACTGACTAATTTGGATGAATCATTAATCACTTTGGAGAAATAATTCTGTGCATCCTTGTTCATTGAAAGGTATTCATAGACCTCACCAGCGACAGCATCCTTCTGCGGAACATGATTAAACGACATTTTATACTCGCATGTCCTGATGCTGTCCCCATTGATGTACATATTGCTCACAGGGTTGTCCAATATAATAGAACCCTTGCTTTCATCTATCTTTTCTATCACTCTGTATTCTTTTTGGATTCCGTTATCCAACTCAACAACCGCACCTGCATAAAAATTGTTTGTAGTTGCAGGAGTAAGGGCAGTTTCTCCCGGGCGTGCAGCTTTTTTCAGTTCCAGCACTGTACCGGAGGCATATGTATTTGAAACACCTTTTAAAGGGTCAAACCCAAGCGTTATAACATTGCCTTTTATTTTTTTGATTTCGGCCCGATCAGATATATTTAATACTTTATCACATACTGCTACACGGTCATTGACAGATAATCCGGCAGTATTGTCAACAGAAATATCACAGTTGAAAACAGTGCTTAAAAAAATGCTGCCGGTTCCCAGACTGTAATCATTGCTAAGAGCTTTATCAATAGTAACCGTTGAGGCAGCGGCATCAATAGCTGTAATTTTTACTGTTTCGGTCATGCCAGCTGAATTCCTGACAATAATGGCATCATCCTTTTTCAGTTTACTTACCTCAGCGAGCTTTAAAGAATTTGCTCCCTTTGCAGGGTTCTCGGCAAACTCGAGATTTACCGGTCTTATTACAGTCAAGTCCTTTATTGAAGCTGCTGTATCGTAAGCATTATTAAAAGCGGAATCTACCACGACCTCATTTTCGTTTACTTCCTGTACAAGCTTCTTCTCGTCTCCTACCTGGATTTCATCTCCAACCCTGACTTTTACAGCATCTTCAAGGTTTATCTTCGTATCTTTTGCAGTGATTTTATCGGCAAGCTTTAAATCATCAATTGGGTTAACAGCCTTTCGGACTGCTAGAGATTCATTGACATACATAACAGAAGAGGTTTTACTGGCCGGTTCTATATTTACAAATATCTTGTCTCCCCATTTACCCGCACTGCATGCACTAACACTTATACAATCCAAAACAGCTGCCCCGGCTTTTACAATCGTTCCCGCACTGCTGAATTTATGCTGAGTTGAGGTATCCCAAAAAGTAATCTCCTTGTTTTTTTCATTATAGGCAGCAACACTTGTATCAATAATAAAGGTATTGCCGTTGCTGTCTCTTTCCTCTAATCTTATTTGCAGCCCGGTGTAAATCCCTCTTAAAGATACAAGCTTTGCATGCTTGAGTCCAGGTGTAGTATCACACATATCTTCACTCAGTCTGGTTGCAACTCCGTTAAGTAAAGGCAGGTTGGAGGCTTCTGCGCCCTCTCCTGTTACCCTTTTAATATACAGTCTTTGTCCTCCGTTTTGGAAAAAGCCCTGAACCGCAAAAGGCAAATACCTGAATTCTCCCGCCTGTTCGTCCAAAAATCCCCCGAATTTTCTCTGATACTCGGCAAAACTTGTTACAAGTACCGGCAAGCCCTTATCAGGACCCCATTCGGTAACTCCAACCATTCCTGCAGTACTTGTACTCGCACCCTCAATCGGCCTTGAACCTGTCTCTACCTCTTCAATATAAACACCTGGTGACAAATACTCCGGCATTTCGACTCCTCCTTTTTCATCTGACTTTTAACTTTATATACTGTTTACTTTGTCTTATTCAAACCTTTTTGAACAAAATTAAACTTACCTGTGAGTACCCTTTTTTCATTATCTATCCTTAATGATTCAATTAAAACCGGTGTAACCAAATAAGCCACCGAGGTCCTGTAAGCCAGTTTGGGAAATGTACTCCATACTTTGGTTATCTCGTCCATAGACATGGGATTTAGAGTAATTCGGAATTCATCGGGTGAACCCTTTAATCCTCCCTGCAGAACCGGGCCTGCGATTATCATATTGTCATTCATTACCTGCATGGCCCTGCCCAGTATCCTGTGTTCCTCCGAAGTTCCTATACGTTCCGAAGTATTGGAATACACCGTTAATATATAGTGCAAGTCCAATGCCAACGGGGGATGCCGGTATGATTCATTATCTATCGGTATCATGTTCTGGTTCTTCAAACTTGCGTTTTCTTCGACCTTATACAAAAAGAGAGAAATTCTAGGTGTTTCGTTATCCGGTAAACCTAAAACGATTGAATTGGCGGAATCTATGACATCCTTCATATTACTCTGCAACAAGGCTACCAAAGTATCTCCGATATCTGCTATTGCAGTAAAACTACCCATAGCGACCTCCTGTCTAAATGCTTATGAACCCCGTGTTATACTAATCAACTGCTTTTTCCGGTTTTACAATTCCGTAATACTTGCCGAAATCGGTTTCCAGGCATAATCTTCCCATTTTACTGTACTCTCTGTAAATAGCCCGAATTATATGCTCCATTGTTATAACACGCTTGTCCTCAGCAGCCATATATGCAGCAGCAAGTACAACATTCCTTATATTACCGCCTGAAAGGTTAAAGCTGTCTGCAATGAAGCCAATATCGATATTTTCAGACGGAATCTTTGGGCCAAGCATCTTTTCCCATATTTTCTTCCTATGCATGCGGTCAGGCAGTTGAAATTCAATACTGAAGTCCATTCTTCTTGTAAAAGCTTCATCAATATTTTTTGAGAGGTTTGTGGCAAGTATTACAACTCCCGAATGACTTTCCATCTTCTGCAAAAGATATGCTGTTTCCATATTTGCGTACCTGTCATGAGCATCCTTTACTTCAGTTCTTTTACCGAAAACGGCATCTGCCTCATCGAAGAACAGAACTGCATTACTTGTTACCGCCTGAAAGAATATTTCATCAATGTTTTTTTCAGTCTCGCCGATATATTTGCTTACTATTTGAGTCAGGTCAATTTTATGTAATTCCAGCGATAATTCATTAGCTACAATTTTTGCAGCCATTGTTTTTCCTGTCCCGGAAGGACCATAGAATAGAATATTGATTCCGTAACCCTTACCGGTTCCGTCTTTCAATCCCCAATCGTTTAACACCAGATTCCGGTATTTGAATCTGCTGCAAACATCTTTGAGCAGTGATTTTTGCTGTTTGGGAAGAATAATGTCATCAAAACCGCTGACAGTATCATCTTTATTGCTTTTACTATTCATCCGGTTCGATTGAGCTCTGCAAGCTTCATACAACTCATTCGGCATTATTTTACTTTTACCGTAACGCCATATGCATAGTCTCCTTGCCATTAATACGGCATCTTCAATCTGATCTTCAGTAAAATTAAATTTGGCAGCCAGCTCACTTACATCATTTTTGGTATCAAAATTATATAATTCCTTTTTGCTTGTCCAGACTTTTTTTCTTTCCGCTTCAGTAGGAATATCTAAGCAAAAGTCCATGAAAACGTTGCTTTTGAATAGATGATGGAGCTTATAATAGTTTCTTGATAATAAAAATGTTGCCGGAACTATACTAGTTATTTCTTCAACAATATGCACACAGCTTCTTTCGATTGAATCCGATTCAAACAGCTCATCTATGTTCTCGAAACACACTACTGCCTGACGTAATACAGCCTCACAGGCAACTTGCAGCATTTTATCCCTAATATCAGGTTTGTTGCTAATTATCTTTTTTATGTCTATCCAAAGTACTTCAAGTCCCACTCTTTCTGAAAACAACTTAACCTGCTTTAATTTATTCTCTCTGCCATTTCCGTATAAATAAACAACCAGGTTCCTTTCCGTTTGCTGGCTGTCTTCCTGACACAGCTTAAAAAAATCAACTAGTCTTGTGTTAAGCTTTTTTTCATTATTGAAATAGTGCCTAACACTCTTAACGTCCCAAATATTTTCTATACAACCTATGTCATCAGGCTTTTCATTAATTTCTAAAACATAATTTAGTATTCTATTTTTAAGTTGTATGGTATTAAGAATAAAGGGGATGCTTGTATCATTTCTTCCAAAGTCATTTAACAAGTATTTTATTAGCGGTTTATCTTTATAGAAATAAGCCCTTGCTTTTATTTCCCCTTGTTTATCTGTACAAAGAATTTTCAGGATTAGTCCAACACTTACACATTCATTTTTTGTACTGCCATTTAGCCAGTTAAATATTTTTATATATTTCTCATCAATTTCGAGAGCAATGCAAGCTATAATTATCTTTTCTTCAAACCTGTCAAGATTGAAAAGCTTTGAAAGCCACGGTATTGTCAGGTATGCACCAGCTTCCAGACTGAGCTTTGTTCGTTGGTTAACATACTTCTCAAAAGAGTTATAGCTTAAGGTTATTTTATTGCATTCTTCCCTTTTCAATCTGCATTTATCTAAAATATCCTGTATGTATTCAGACACAAATCTTTTATGATATGCCTCGTCCTCCATTGAGCACCTGTTATCATTCAGGATAAATCGGACTATACATAGATCCAAACACCTTAATTCATCCTCTAAATATTCAATGTTGCTCAGATATGGCTTAAGATCCGATAAAAGCATTTAAACCTCAACATAATGCTATTATATTTTTAATGTGAGTATTCTGGGCTATTCTGTTCACAATTACAATTTTTGCTTATTGATATATATTGTATGTGTTTCCTTGTTTCCAGTCAATGTATTTTTTATTACTTTTTTTACTATTTCGTTCTCTTTCTTCACAGCATCGATAAATTAATAATTTCAGCGATATAAAATTGCTAAATTCTATGTTATTATTTGAATATAGTCGCTTTTCATTATTTCAGTCAGGAGAAGAATGTATTTATGAGACATAACATAACAAGATTTATTATTAGTCTTCTTTTAATCACAATTTTTATTACCGTATCGTCAGGCTCAATGTATACCTCGCAATCATCAGCGCAGTCAGCTTCAAAACCACTTGCGCTGCAAACGGAAGCTGTAGCTAAAAACACATCCGGAACTTATTCAAAGCTGAGTCTGACCTTTATAGGCGACCTGCTTATGCACTCCCCTCAAAGGAAATCCGGCTATAATGCCGCAACCAATTCGTATAATTTTGATTATTTTTTTAAAGATGTAAAAAAGTATTTTAAGAATAAGGATTTTGTCTTCGGCACTCTGGAAACTCCTGTGGACAAGTTGGCTTCCGATCGTGCTTACACCGGTTATCCCTGTTTCAGAAATCCGTCAGAATACCTTGCCGCTATCAATAATTCAGGCATCAATGTACTGGCAACAGCCAACAACCACACTTTCGATCAGTATACCTCCGGCATTCTGGCGACAATGAAATGGTTGAATTATTATAAAATACCTGCAACCGGTACCTTCCGTACTGCCAAAGAACGTGAGCAGAATCCTGTTTTGTTCTTGAATAAAAACAATATCAAGCTGGCATTTACCAGTTACACTCAGATTTCCAACATAAAAGTACCTGCTTCAAGCGAATATATGCTCAATCTAATAAATCTTGATAAAATAAAAAAGGATATTTCATTTGCAAAATCAAAAAAAGCAGATGTCATAATTATCTGGCTGCATTTCGGTACAGAATATCAAAGACAGCCTACACCATATCAAAAAAACATAGTTCAGAAGATTGCCGAACTGGGTGCAGATGTTATTATAGGCAGTCATCCTCATGTTCTTGAGCCTATGAATGTACTCGAAGTTGGAAAACGTAAGGTTTTTGTTGCTTACAGCCTTGGGAACTTCATCTCCAACCAATATTGGCGCTATTCTACCGATGGCCTTATTTTGAACATGGATATAGAAAAAAAGAATGGCAAAATAAACTTTCTTCGGAATATAACCTATATACCTACAGCTGTTATACGTGAATATTCCGGTCCGGTTAAGCTGACAGACAAGGTAATTAAAAGTATGCAGGACCATGACATTCTTACCTATGATTCCAGAATAAAAAGAAGTGATGTAAAGTACAGAGTTGTCGCAGTGGAAGAAGCACTGGAGAATTATAAAACCAAGGTAGATAAAAAGCTGACCGCCAATGATGTTATACGGCTTAAGACCACTCTGTCCGATACCATGTCTATATTAGGCAAAAGTCAGTATTTCAAACCAATGACCAGATAAAATAATAAAGCAATTGTCGATATCATTCTCATACCTTAACTATTTTATACAAATTATCAAATCCGGCGCGGTACCCAGATTAACCAAAATGAATTAAGCAGGAGGGAATTAATTATTATAAATTCCCTCCTACACACACCATTCTGCACGCACCATTCGTTATACAGTTTAATTATTAACGTACTTTAAGATATGTTTTGATCAATATTAAACTCTTGCTTCTTAAGACTTTCATTTTTTAGGCTCTTACAAGGATTAAACTATTGTATATTTCTTTTCTTGTGCTTGCCTTCCCTCGCTTTGAAATTCACAATTAACAGCATGATCAATGTTTAGTAAAATATTTTAAGTTCTTTCGAATTAATATAATCAAAATACTTCTGCAATTTTCACGTAAAAAAAATTTTCACATAAAAAACAAAGCCTTACGGAATAACCGTAAGGCTTTGATATAAATCTGGCGGCGATCTACTTTCCCGGGACGCTTCCATCCAAGTATCATCGACACTGAGAAGCTTAACTGCCGTG